>CAWETQ010000007.1:0-584079 GCA_963812025.1 uncultured Gammaproteobacteria bacterium | reverse complement strand
TTCCAGAGAAAGTCAACTGGTTTTGTTAATCTTTTTTCCGACAAACCCAAGTTTAAATCTTATTCTAAAATTTCATTCGAAATCTTAACAACTCAATCAACTTATTGATTTATCAGAGGTTTTAATTAACATCACCGCCGATGGATACGCATTATAGGGGAAAAAAATCCTGACGCAACCCCTTTTTTACACTATTTTTAACGACCGGTTGTTTATCAAGCAAAATTGGGCTTTTTGTCTTCTTTTTCTACATTTTTATGCTTATTTTTATATTCTTTTTTTAATTAAACCAATTATCACTATATATTTCACTTAAAATTCACCCAAGCACCACTTACTAAAACAAAAATTACCCTGTTTTTATTAGCACTTATTACACAACTTAAAACAACTCAGTAAAACAACAGTATCACCACAATGACTTTTTCAATTTCAAGTCACTCAAAACCAAGCAACTTACCCCCAATCCTTTATGACACTTATAATTCTTTTTTGATTCACCCCACAATAAGACATCGTGAAGTCATCATTAAAACAACACAGACCACTAACAAAGAAAAAACAAAGCAAAAACATATTTTAATAATGAGCAATTATGATCATTCAACGAGCAATACCACAAAGCAAGAAATGACGAATCGATTACAAAATAAATTTACATGTTAAAAAAGCAGAACTCTCATAAATACAGGTTAGACACTCGACCAACCAAAAGATTTTTTAATAACACTGGAATTTAAAATCAACACATCGCTAGCCATCATTACAAGTGCAAACAATTTAAATAAATTAAAAATCATTAAGCATACCAGCCAACATCATTAGAGATACAAGCTAAAACCTAACCCTTTCAAAATACGAACACAATACGGCTAATATTTTTATTCAATTCAACTACAGACAACAAAGTATTCAAATTTCGGGAGCAACTTAAGCTAACTTTTACCTCAGAATAATTCCAATGAAAATCGAGCAACTAACCACCCTGTTAATATAATTATTATTCCTTGATAAATTCTTAATATACAAAGCCCTTCTGAGAGGCTTTCAACTTGCTCAAATTAGATTTCACAAATTTCAGGCATAAAAAAACCGCATTTAAGCGGATTATTTATGTCATCTTTTAAAAGATGGTCGGAGCAGTAGGATTCGAACCTACGACCCCCTGGTCCCAAACCAGGTGCGCTACCAAGCTGCGCCATGCTCCGAATTGGGGTGAATGATGGGGCTCGAACCCACGACAACCGGAATCACAATCCGGGGCTCTACCAACTGAGCTACATCCACCGTTACAACATTTTCAGACTCTATAATATCAAGCTACCAAATGGTGCGCCTGACAGGATTCGAACCTGTGACCATCCGCTTAGAAGGCGGATGCTCTATCCTACTGAGCTACAGGCGCATGACCTATGATACCAAAATATCATTAAACCTTCGCCTTGAAGAATTGGTCGGAGCAGTAGGATTCGAACCTACGACCCCCTGGTCCCAAACCAGGTGCGCTACCAAGCTGCGCCATGCTCCGATTCATCTTAGCTTTGTACTGCACTTCATGCGGTACGGTGTGCATTCTAGGCGTGACGCTTAGCAACGTCAACACCTATATTCAAAAAAACTTAAAAAATCGCTTCAAGTGTATATTTATCAAGCATCTTAGACATTTTATATACAAATATTAGCGTTTTAAATTGGCACTGAAGCTCAACATACGATCTAGAGGTAATTTAGCCCGCTCCGCAAGTGCTGGATCAACGTGTATTTCTTGATCAGCCTTTTGTAGAACCGCTAAAATTCCATCCAATTCATTCATTGCCATCCAAGGGCAATGTGCGCAAGAGCGACATGTTGCCCCCTCACCTGCTGTTGGTGCTTCAATCAAAATCTTATTTGGCACCGCTTGTTGCATTTTATAGAAGATGCCACGATCCGTTGCCACAATTAAATGCTTATTCGGTAAAGTCTGTGCGGCTTTAATCAGTTGAGAGGTACTGCCCACGGCATCAGCAATATCGACTACAGACTCTGGTGACTCAGGATGTACCAATACTGCTGCATCTGGATACAATGCTTTCATATTGGCAATGCCACGCGCACGAAACTCTTCATGCACAATGCAAGCACCATCCCAAAGCAACATCTCTGCACCCGTTTTCTTTTGGATGTAACGTCCAAGATGCTGATCGGGTGCCCAAATAATTTTTTCACCCAAGCTATCTAGATGTTCAATAATTTCCACAGCACAGCTTGATGTGACCACCCAATCCGCGCGGGCTTTAACCGCAGCAGAGGTATTGGCATAAACCACCACCGTGTAATCAGGATGTGCATCACAAAATGCGGTGAACTCATCTACGGGGCAGCCTAAATCAAGTGAACAGGTTGCCTCTAAGGTTGGCATAAGCACCGTTTTTTCTGGAGAAAGAATTTTCGAGGTCTCGCCCATGAATTTCACACCAGCCACAACCAAGGTTGAAGCCTGATGATCACGACCAAAACGTGCCATTTCTAAGGAATCAGAAACACAACCACCAGAGAGTTCAGCCAACTCTTGAACTTCAGGATCACAATAGTAGTGTGCGACAAGAACAGCATCGCGTTTTTTGAGTTCTGCAAGAATTTGCGCAAATTTTTCCTGTTTGACCTCATCACTCAAATGAATATCTTTAGGCTCGCCTAAACGATCTAAATGCGCCTGCACAATCGATTTAGCCTCATTGGCAATTAAATTGGTCGCATCATTCATAAAAACGTCTTCTCTATCCTTAGTGCCTGTTCCACTAACAAGCAATACACTCAATTCACTGATCAAAATGGCATCATGCTTTTTCAATCAATCATTAAAAACTTTTTATTACAAAAAAGCCTCACAACGGAGGCCTTTCATTCAACAAAACTTAAGAACGGTAATCTGCATTAATCTTGACATAGTCATAAGAAAGATCGCAAGTATAGACCGTATCTTTTGCTTGCCCTCGGCCTAAATCGACACGAATGGTCATTTCGGCTTGAGACATGACTCGTGCGCCAGCTTCTTCCGTATAGTCCTCTGCTGCACCACCATCTTTACAGATTTGTACATCATCTAACCAAACTTGGATTTTTTCAACGTCTAAATTTTTAACCCCCGCATAACCAATCGCAGCAAGGATACGCCCCCAGTTTGGATCGGATGCAAAAATGGCAGTTTTCACTAAAGGTGAATGCGCAATACTATAAGCAATATCACAACATTCTTGCGTATCTGCGCCGCCTTCAACGGTAATCGTAATAAATTTAGTTGCCCCTTCACCATCACGAATAATGAGTTGTGCGAGACGTGTCATCACGCGGGTGAGAACATCCAAAACCACCGCATAACGTGCATCATCCACTGATGTAATTTCTGTGCCACCAGCTTGACCTGTAGCAACTAAAATACATGAGTCATTGGTTGAGGTATCGCCATCGACCGTAATACGGTTAAATGAAACATTCACGGTGGTTGTTAAAAGCTGTTGTACCAATTCACGACTAATTGGTGCATCGGTCGCAACATAGCTCAGCATGGTCGCCATATTTGGACGAATCATGCCTGCGCCTTTAGAAATACCCGTCATGGTATAAGTGATACCATCCAACTCAAATTGTTCAGATGCACCTTTAGGCAAAGTATCTGTGGTCATAATGCCAGTCGCAGCATCTAACCAAGCATCATCTTTAAGGGTATTGAGTGCAGGTTGTAAACCTGTTAGTAAGCGCTCTAAAGGAAGCTGCTCACCAATCACACCGGTTGAAAAAGGCAGAATTTCAGTTTTAGATACACCTGCCAGTTCAGCCAATTTCGCACAGGTTGCTTCAGCATTCGCCATGCCAATTTTGCCTGTACCCGCATTGGCATTACCGGTGTTAATCACTAAATAACGTGGATTACCCAGCTGAAGATGTGCTTTACATACATGGACTGGCGCGGCACAAAATGCATTTTGAGTAAATACACCCGCAACATTTGAACCTTCTGCAAATTCAAAAATGACAAGGTCACGTCGGTTCTGATAGCGTACATAAGCTTCAGCTGAACCAATTTTTACACCTTTAACCACATGCATTTGTGGCATTGTTACGTCGCCCACAGCCATTTTTAAACTTCCAAATAAGTTCGTGATAAAATGACAGCTTAGTAGAAATTGAATAAAAAATCGAGCAGAACACTTTGTTTGATTTATTTTTTATTGAATTGCTGCTTTCAAAGCATAAAAAAACCAGTCCGAAGACTGGTCTAAAAAATAAACTGCGCTTAGTTTGAGGCTAATTGTGCAGATTCTGACAATAATGCTTGTTTGGCTTTTTCTTGACTTGCAGTAGATAATGCAGGATTAGACGCCACAATACGATTTACATTTGCTGAATTAACAGCCGTTACCGCTGTAGTCTTCAATACAACTGGACGTTGATTCGGATTCGCAAAAGTATAACGAATTCCTGTACGAGGACTCATCACTGTGATGTTGTCATCTTTAACCACGGCTTGAGCCGTTGTTGCTCCACGAGCAGCTTGTACTTTATCGACGGTGGTGGTTTGAGCCGTATTTGCAAAAGTTAAAGTAGGAAGCGCTAAAGCTGCAATCATCAATGTTTGTAATACTTTTTTCATTGTCTTTCCGCTTTTCAGAGTTAGATATGCAACTAAATACCATTTAATTTCGCGCTCTGCAAACATATTCACATATTGAAAAACTAAATTGCATATTCAAATTGAATAAAAAAAGCCACTTTATAGATTGGCTCTTAATACAGCAGAGCAATCGTTAAAGTGGCTGAGTAATCGAGGTAAAATTAAATTTTACCGTGACATTGCTTGTATTTTAAACCTGAACCACATGGACAAGCCGCATTACGACTTGCAGGTGGAATGATGTTTTGCTCATCAACTGGAGTGAATTGGAAATGACTGTCTTCTGACAATGTGATGTCACCGGTTAAACCATCCACTTCTGCATGAGAAAGATTCAATTGCATTGCTTCAGCTTGTGCTTGTTTCTGTGCTTCCATTTCAGCGAGTTCTTCAGCTGTAGGCACATGCACACGTGAAAGATCGGTAATCACATCAGATTTAATCACAGCCAACATGTTCACAAACAAGTTAAATGCTTCTTTCTTATACTCTTGTTCAGGATTTTTTTGTGCATAACCACGCAAATGAATCCCTTGACGCAAGTAATCCATAGCGGCCAAATGTTCTTTCCAGTGACGATCCAATGCACTCAGCATAAAGTGACGTTCGAGCATGGCCGCAGATTCAGCACCCATTTGTTCACGACGATTACGATAGCGAGTCACGATTTCATCTGAAATACGTGCAACCAAAGCTTCTTCATCTAAACGACGGTCTTCTTCTAACCATTGATTCACAGGTAAATCAATACCGAGGTCATCACGCAAGGCACGTTCTAGACCCGCAATATCCCATTGATCATGAATTGATTCAGGTGGAATATAGTTTTCAATCACACCTTTCATCACTTCGTGATGCATTTCTTCAATGTAATCTTGCAAGGTACTTTCAGCGAGAACATCATCACGTTGCGAATAAATAATTTTACGCTGTTCGTTATTGACATCATCGTATTTCAACAAGTTCTTACGAATGTCAAAGTTACGTGCTTCTACTTTACGTTGGGCATTTTCAATTGAACGTGACACCATTTTATGTTCAATGGCTTCATCTTCTTGCAAGCCCATGGCACGCATCATGCTGACAACACGATCACCCGCGAAGATACGCATCAAGTCATCTTCTAATGACAAGTAGAAACGTGAAACACCCGGGTCACCTTGACGACCCGCACGACCACGCAACTGGTTATCAATACGACGTGATTCGTGACGTTCTGAACCAATAATATGTAAACCGCCAGAGCTTAACACCATCTCATGGTGTTGTTCCCATTCGGCTTTTAAGCGAGCTTCATCTTCAGCCGTATAATTTTCAATTTTGGCAAGTTTGGCTTTCCAGTTACCGCCGAGCAAAATATCGGTACCACGACCCGCCATATTGGTTGCAATGGTCACCGCATTTGGCGAACCTGCTTGCGCAATAATATCCGCTTCACGCTCATGTTGTTTTGCGTTCAGAACTTCGTGCGTAATGCCCGCTTCTTTTAATTTATCAGACAAAATTTCCGAAGCTTCAATGGTTGCTGTACCAATCAAGATTGGCGCAACGCCCGCTTCATGAATATTTTGAATTTCTTGAATGATGGCATCGTATTTACCATTACGATTTAAATAAATTAAATCGTTCATGTCATTACGAACCATTGGTCGATGCGTTGGAATAAGGACTACATCCAAACCATAAATTTCTTTCATTTCCGCAGCTTCAGTATCAGCTGTACCGGTCATACCAGAAAGCTTTTTATAAAGACGGAAATAGTTCTGGAATGTCGTGGTTGCAAGCGTTTGATTTTCAGGTTGAATTTCCAAACCTTCTTTAGCCTCAACCGCTTGGTGCAAACCTTCTGACCAACGACGACCCGGCATGGTACGACCGGTGTTCTCATCAACAATAATTACTTCGCCATCATTAATGATGTATTGAACATTACGTTGATACAAATAATGCGCACGAATCGCAGCAGTCACATGATGAACCAAATTTAAGTTTGCTGCCGAATAGAGGCTTTCTCCTTCCGCCAACAAGCCCATACCAATCAGTTCATCTTCCACTGTTTCAAAACCAATTTCAGTCATTTCAACTGAACGTTGCTTTTCATCAATCCAGAAGTGTCCACCATCGGCAACTTTTTCTTCTTTCTGTGCACGAAGTTTAGGTGGAATACTATTAATTGCAGCATACAATTGTGAAGAGTCATCACTTTGACCCGAGATGATCAATGGTGTACGCGCTTCATCAATTAAGATCGAATCGACCTCATCGATAATGGCATAGCTAAGACCACGCTGTTTTTTCTCAGCCAGTGAAAACACCATGTTGTCACGGAGGTAGTCAAAACCGAATTCGTTATTAGTACCATAGGTAATATCAGCACGATAAGCTTCGGCTTTTTCGGTCGGATTCTGCATCGAGTAAATAATACCAATGCTTAAACCTAAGAATTCAAATAATGGGCGGTTTAACTCGGCATCACGTTGTGCTAAATAATCATTCACCGTGATGACATGTACACCTTGACCGCTAATCGCATTCAGATAACAGGCCAAAGTTCCCATCAGGGTTTTACCCTCACCGGTACGCATTTCTGCAACTTTACCTTCGTGCAGCGTAATACCACCAATCAACTGTACATCGTAGTGACGCATCCCCATGATTCGCTTTGCCGCTTCACGACAAACAGCAAATGCTTCTGGCAATAATTTATCCAGACTTTCGCCTTTGTTATATCGTTGTTTGAATTCTTCAGTTTTAGCAGATAAGTCTGCATCGCTTAGTGCAGATATCGTCGGCTCGAGCGCATTAATCTTATCTACGATTTTACGCATGCGTTTGAGTTCGCGCTCATTTTTGGTACCGAAGATGCCTCCGATCAGACTTGCCAACATGAATAGACTCTCTAAATCTTGCTTGTCAAATGGATAAATTTTTTCTCAGTCGTTATTATGGTGCTAGAAATTTGAAGTACAAGGGCTTTAGGCAAAACCAATAAAAAAATTCTGCGCACTCGTTCTAGCACGTGACAGCCAAGGGAAATCAATGTAACAAATTTTAAACTACCAATATAGTCATAGAATTCGTCATTTATACAGTTTTTACAAATCAAATCAGGCTGCTATATTCCATATATGCATAAAGAAATATAAAAATGCTATTTTCCTTGGCAAAAGAAATGCGCCATATTCGATCTCAGCAAAGTTCATAACAAATAATTTGAGGCGATAAAAATGACATTACGTTTAGGCGATACTGCACCGAATTTTGAGCAAGACTCGAGTGAAGGCTTGATTAATTTTTATGATTATTTAGGTGAAAGTTGGGGGATTTTATTTTCCCATCCCGCTGATTACACCCCTGTATGTACCACTGAACTGGGATTTACCGCAAAACTGAAAGATGAATTTAGCAAACGCGGAGTGAAAGCCATTGCCCTGTCTGTCGATGATGTTGAATCGCATCACGGTTGGATTAACGACATTAATGAAACCCAAAATACCACGGTGAATTTTCCCATTCTTGCCGATAAAGACCGTAAAGTTTCAACCCTATACGATTTCATTCATCCGAATGCCAGTGAAACGCTTACCGTACGTTCTTTAGTGATTATTGATCCGAATAAAAAAGTTCGTTTAATCATTACCTATCCGGCATCGACAGGACGTAATTTCCATGAAATTTTACGTGTCGTAGACTCGCTACAACTGACAGATCAGCATAAAGTTGCCACACCTGCCAATTGGCAACACGGTGATGATGTGGTGATTGTGCCTTCGCTGAAGGATGAAGATGAAATCAAACAACGTTTTCCTAAAGGCTATACAGCGGTTAAACCGTACTTGCGTTTAACCCCACAACCTGAGTGAGGATAAGTGGAGCACTGCTCCACCCTAGGAATATATTCCGCAAGAAGACAAACAAGCTATGCTTCGAGTTAAAAACTAAAACACTGTCTTATTTTGTCGCAAGAAGACGAGAAGCTGTAGCTTCGAGTATAAAAAAAGCATGCTGCTTTAATTTTTCGCAAGGCAAACGAAATACGGAGTATCGAAAATAAAGCCAGCATCACTCGCTAGAAATACAGGATTAACATGACGAGCCAAATCCTGATTGCTCTACACAGCCTGTCTTATGACAGGCTTTTTATTTGGCTAAGGAGTTGAATTACAAAATCAAGTTGGTATTTATTTTATAGTCCGTTTATAAATACGCTGACTTAATTTTAAGAATAATGACTGTGATCTATAATATTCATCATTTACATTGCGGCACCATGTGCCCTGTTTGTGCACCACTTTTTGGGCAAAAAGGTTTACATGCCAAAGTGGTTTGTCACTGTCTGCTTGTTGAAACAGATCAAGGACTGGTACTGATTGATACAGGCTTAGGCATCCAAGATCATCTACATCCTCAAGCCCGTTTAGGCAGTTTTGCTGCACGATTCGGACGTATAGAGCATGATTTAGCACTGACCGCGATTGCCCAGATTCAACGCTTAGGCTTTAGTCCTCAAGATGTCAAACATATCTTGGTTTCGCATCTCGATTTTGATCATGCCGGTGGTATTTCAGACTTTCCACATGCCACCGTGCATGTGCTCTCGACTGAATATAATGCGACACAAAGTTTTTTCTCACTCAAAAATAAAGCGCGCTATAAAACCCAACAATTTAAACAACATCGCTACTGGAATTTCATCGAACCAGAGCAAGGTGAAGCATGGTTTAACCTGCACCAAGTCCAAGGCTTTCGCTTATTTCAAGATGAAATTTTAATGATTCCATTATTGGGTCATAGCAAGGGTCACTGTGGCATTGCCATTAAGCAGCAAGATGGCTGGGTATTCTTCTGTGGCGATGCTTATTTTTCACATCTGCAACTCAATCCCCAAAATAAACTCAGAACGCTGGCTAAATTGGAACGCATCTTTGCGGAAAATAATTCGATGCGTTTAGATAACTTACATAAAATTCAACAACTCGCACAAAGCCAAAAGAATATTGAAATTATTTGTGCGCATGATCCAATTGAATTGGAACGCTATCGAGCATGATTAAAAGAACCGTACTTGCCATTTTTATCAGTAGCTCAAGTCTAGTTGGATGTATCACCACACCCACCATTTCAGCAGAACATCGTCCGCCCAATTGGGGCAAAGTCATTGATCAACCCGATAATTTTTATCAAATCAGTGAGCAGCTCTTTCGTAGTGAACAACCCAATGCTGAACTGATTCCACAATTAAAAGCGCACAATATTGATGCTGGTGATTAATTTAAGATCGAGAAATGCGGATCTAGCCGTACTGCCAGCGACAGATTTTCAATTGATTCATATTCCAATTGATACGTGGGCAATGAACCGTGACGATTTATTACGGGTGATGCAACAGATTCAGCAAGCCAAAACCCTTAATCAAAAAGTATTGATTCATTGCTATCATGGCTCTGACCGCACGGGTGCAAGTGTTGCCATGTATCGCATCATTTTTGAAAATTGGCCAACTGAAGATGCGCTGAATGAAATGAAATATGGTGGTTATGGCTTTCATCCTGTTTGGATTAATATCGAAAAAATATTTAGCCCTGAAAATATAAAATGGATTCGACAGCAACTGTCGAATCCATCTTAATTTTTTGACTTCAGCTGAATTTAGCGTTTTTCGAGTGGCACCCAGTCAATCACCCATGCTGATTTCATGCCTAGGCTTGCATCACTGGTAATTTTCTTACGTGCTGAATCGGCAACATCTCGATTTTTAGAAGGCCCGACCATAATTCGAATCCCTTTCGAGGTTGGGCTTTTGGTGACTTTATAGCCTTTGGCACGCAACTTAGACGCAACTGCATCAGCATTGGCAGCATTGGCAGCCAATGCCACTTGCACCATCCATTGTTTATCACCATTTTCCAATAGATCTCGTGCTTTTTCAGCCTCGGCTTTTTTCTTTAAATCTGCTTCATGCTGAGTTTGTGCTTGTTTCTTTTCAGCCTCTTTCTTTTCGGCTTCTTTTCTTGCAGCTTCTTGCTTCTCAGCGACTTTACGTTTTTCCTCAGCTTGCTGTTGCGTCTTATCTTCAGCCGCTTTTTTCTCAGCAGCTTTCTTTTCAGCTAACTTTTTTTCGGCTTCAGCTTTACGTTTATCTTCAGCTATTTTTTTATCAGCATCAGTTTGCTGTTGTTGAGTTTGCTGTTGCTGAGCCTTCTGCTGTTGTAACTTTTTTTCAGCGATCAGCTTCTCTTCAGCCAAACGCTTTTGTTTTACTTTCTCATCTTCAATCAGTTCAGGCGGAATATTGTCCGAACTTTGCTGCGCACCTGTACGATGTGCATTCAACGCCGCATATTCTTCTGCCGCTTTACGTGCCGCATCTGCTTCTGCTTGTTGCTGCATCACTAAAAATTCTGCTGCACGTACTTCTTGTTCTGCAACCGCTTTTTCACGTGCCCGACGTTGTTCTTCAAGTAAACGTTTTTCGGTTTCAACATCAACTGTTAAAGGTTGAAGTTGCAGCATTTCTCCACCTGTAGCAGGCTTTTGCTGCTCGACTTGGGAGCTGTGCTCTGGGGTTTTAAATTCATTTTGATATATTTCTTCCTTACCCTTCAGAAGCAATGCGGCCAATAAAACACCACCACCTAATAAAACAACGCCACCCATCCAACGTTGTTTGCTATTCATTGACATTCTTCCAAATACTCCCATACCGCTTCTAAGGTATGAAATGAACCACATACCAAGATCAGCTGATTATTTTTTGTTTCATTCAGCGCTGATTTAAAAGCCAATTGAACACTTTCAAAGTGTTGTACTGTTTCACCCTGTAACGCGTCATCAAGCTGTGCTATTTCCGCTGCTCGTGGAACGGTTAACGGCGCAATTTTCCATGTTAAAACAGTATCTTTCAACAACTCTACGACGGAATTGATGTCTTTATCTGCCAACATTGAAAAAACACTGATCACTTCTGTGTACTGTTTATTGTATTCTAAGAATTTTCGCAACTGCTTTAACAAAAATTTAACGCCATGGGGATTATGCCCAGCATCAAAAATAACCGTTTTATCTTGAATTTGACAGATTTCAAAACGACCTTGCAGTTTTGCCTGTTGAATGCCTTGCTGAATTGCAGCTCAGTCATGCTTAAACCACTAAGCAAAATGGCAGCGACAGCCGTTGAAATGTTTTCCAGTGCTAAGGAACCTATTGGTAATTTTAAAGTCGTGCCTGAGGATGCAAACATCCAAGCTTGACCATCGTCGCTATATTGATAAAAATAATCACGCTCTGCCACATATAACTTGGCATTACATTCATCGACTTTATTTTGAATGGCTTGTGGCAGTGGTTGTAAACCACCAAAAATCACAGGGATATTCGGACGAATAATCCCTGCTTTTTCAAAAGCAATTTTCTCAATCGTGTCGCCTAACCAATCGGTATGATCTAGACCAATATTGGTAATCACAGCCACATCTGGGTCTACAACATTGACCACATCTAAGCGACCGCCAAGACCAACTTCTAAAACCCAAACATCACATTGTTTATTTTTAAAAATGACAAAAGCAGCCAGCGTGGTTGCTTCAAAAAAAGATAAGCTTAAATCACACTCGCGACGTGCTTGATCCACTTGTACAAACGCATTCACCAAAGTCTGGTCATCCACTTCAATCCCCGACAACTTCACTCGTTCATTAAAACGGTAAATATGCGGTGATTGATATAAACCAACTTGATAGCCTTGTGCATTTAAAATGGCAGCTAAAGTCGTGGTGGTTGAACCTTTACCATTGGTTCCTGCTACGGTCAGAACTTTTGCCTGTGGTTGTGTCACCCCAAGCTTTTCAGCCACTGGAATGACGCGTTCTAGGCCTAAATCAATGCCCGTAACGTGAACATGGCTCCAATAATTGAGCCATGTCGTTAAAGAGTCTGTTGCAAGTGGTGCTGTGTTCAAGTCAAATTCATCAGTTTCGCGACAATACGATATACAGTATCACGTAATGCGTGACGATGAACAATTTGATCGATTACACCATGATCAAGCAAATATTCAGCACGTTGGAACGGTTCTTCCAATGTTTCACGTACGGTTTGCTCAATGACACGTTTACCCGCAAAACCAATCATGGCTTTAGGTTCAGCAATATGAACATCACCTAACATGGCAAGTGAAGCCGTAACACCGCCATAAACGGGATGCGTCAATACCACTAAATACGGTAAACCTGCATCTTTCATACGTTGAATTGCTGCTGAAGTCCGTGCCATTTGCATCAGTGACAACATGCCTTCTTGCATACGCGCACCACCCGATGCAGCAAAGCAAATTAAAGGTTGTTTGTCTTTAAGCGCGCGTTCAGCCGCTTGCACAAAACGGTCACCTACCACAGTACCCATTGAACCGCCCATAAAGTCGAATTCAAATGCACATGCGATTAAAGGAATCCCTTTCAGTGAACCTTGCATGACCACTAATGCTTCAGTTTCACCGGTTTTCTTTTGTGCTTCAGACATACGTTCTGGATATGGCTTAGTGTCCACAAATTTTAATGGATCTTTCGCAACAAATTCTTGACCCAATTCATTTTGAACTTGATCGAAGAACCAATTCAAACGCTCGCGCGCTTTCATACGCAAATGTTCGTCGCATTGTGGACAAACATAAGCATTAAATGACATGGCTGTACGTGTCACCAGTGCATGACATTCAGGACATTCAATGGTTGGCTCTGTAAATGTTGCTTTGAGTGCAGTTTGCTCATCGGGAATGTGAATACCCGGAACATGGCGTTCCGTCCATGGCGTCGCTGGGCTCAGAATTTTGCCTGATTTCACTTCTTGATTCATACTAACTCATCGAGCGCAGCTCGAAGCTCCTTGACTTTATTAACCGTTTCTAAAACGGCTTGTTCTGGCGCTAAGTTCGCAAATTGTTTGACAAAAGCACTACCAACAATTACCGCATCAGCCGCTACACCCATCGCTTTCGCAGAGGCAGCATCGCTAATACCAAAACCCACACCAACAGGAAGATCAGTCACAGCTTTAATTTTTTGGATACGAGCCGCAGCTTCAGAGACATCTAAAGTTGCTGCACCTGTTACCCCTTTCAAGGACACATAGTAAATAAAGCCACTGGCTTGATTCGCCACATATTGAATACGTTCATCGGTAGATGTTGGCGCAAGTAAGAAAATTTGATCCATGTTGAATTTTTTCAACACTTCATCTAAATCTTTTGCTTCTTCAGGTGGTAAATCCACCAGAAGTAAACCATCTACACCGCATTCATCGGCATAAGACACAAATTTTTCATAACCAATCACTTCAACTGGATTTAAATAACCCATTAAAACGACGGGTGTTTCTGTGTCTTTTTGACGGAACTCTTTCACCATATTCAAAGCATCTAAGGTATTGGTCCCACCTGCCAATGCACGTTCTGCTGCAAGGGCAATCACGGGGCCATCTGCCATAGGGTCTGAAAATGGAAGACCAAGTTCAATCACATCTACACCTGCCTCAACCATCTGATGTAACAATGGAACTGTTACTTCTGGGTGAGGGTCACCAGCCATCACATAAGAAACTAGCGCCTTACGCTGTTGAGATTTAAGCTGTCCAAAACGAGTGGCTAAACGTGACATAAGGGTATGCTTTCCTTGAATTATTTAAAAACTGAGGAGTTGGCTTTGTAGAAATACAAGACAACGCATTGTAACGCTATTTTTTACCCATTGAATAGAGTCTGAAAATTTCACGATACATTAGACTGACAATCTCATTTTTTCAGAACAATCCGAGAACACCATTTACTGATATTTACGATTTTTTCTCAATGATCAAAGATGCCTAATTTTGCTATTTAAAAAAATATCCAACATTAAGATAAACTTATTTTTATTAGTAAAAACTTGATAAAAATAATTAAGTTAGCTTTTACATTTAATGTTTTATGAAATAGCAAAACCTGCACTATACTACACACGAATTCCTTTTTTTTATTTTATATGACTCCCGATACCCAAGGTAAAGTGCACGCTCGCGCGTTGGCACTGCTACCTCTTATTGTATTTTTAGCCATTTTTTTAGGCAGTGGTATCTATCATTCCGTTATTGGTACGGAGTTTGCTTTTTATCAAGTTAAAGCACCTGTGGCGGTGCTGCCTGCAATTATTCTGACTGTGCTGATTTACCGTGGCAAAGTAAATGTCGCGATAGATGAGTTTTTAAAAGGTGCCAGTCATCCCAATTTAATTTTAATGTTTATGGTGTTTATGCTGGCAGGTGCATTTGCCAGTACCAGCAGTGCCATCGGCAGTGTCGATGCAACGGTTCAACTCGGACTCTCGATTATTCCACCTGCGTTTGTGTTACCGATGCTGTTTGTCATTTCAGCATTTATTGCAACGGCAATGGGCACGTCGATGGGCACGATTGCAGCTTGTGCCCCGATTGCTTTCGGCTTTTCACAAGTAACTAATATTGAAGCCGTTTATGCGATTGGTGCCGTGGTTGGTGGGGCAATGTTTGGCGATAATTTATCGATGATTTCAGACACCACCATTGCAGCCACCAGCAGTCAAAAAGTACAACTTCGCGATAAGTTCAAAGTCAATGTATGGATTGCCGTCCCTGCAGCCATCATTACCATTTTAATTTATATCTTTAGCAGTCATGATTCACAAAGTATTGAATATAAAGATTATGACCTTTGGCTGATTCTGCCGTATGTGGCTGTATTTTTTCTAGCATTTTCACGTTTACACGTCCTTGCCGTTTTAACCCTTGGAGTGGTGCTTTCAGGGTTGATTGGTCTTATTGCCCGTCCAAACTTTGATTTATTACAGCTCAATACCTCCATCTATGATGGCTTCGTGAGTATGTTTGAAGTTGCATTACTGTCTATGTTTTTAGGCGGTTTATCTGCCCTTATGCAAAAAGAAGGCGGACTGCAATGGTTAATCGAACGTATTTACAGTGTGACCCGTTTGCTCAAAGTCGGACGGCAACGTGCAGGTGAATTGGGGATCAGCTTCCTTGTAATGTTCGCCAATCTTTTTGTTGCCAACAATACCGTTGCGATTATTTTATCGGGCGATATGGCGCGTGAAGTGGCAAAAGAATACGGTGTAGACCCGAAACGTGCTGCGGCCTTAATGGATATATTTTCCTGTATTGTACAAGGCTTAATTCCTTACGGTGCTCAATTACTACTGGCATGTTCTATTGCGAAACTATCGCCGGTAGAACTCATTGGTAATATTTACTATTGTTGGGTATTGGCGATTTTTGCAATTTTAGCGATTGTATTTCGTTTTCCAAGATTCAAAGCGGCTTAAGCATCATCCCGATAAAAAACGACCTGAACAGGTCGTTTTTTTATGGCGCACGTTATTCTTTTAGCTGTTGCTTTCGCTGTAATAACGTTTGACCACTATAGGCTTTATAAGCACGCGCCAAAGCAGACTGATCTGAATAGCCCAACTGCATTGAAATTTCGGTCAAGCTGAAATTTTGCAGTAACAATTGCTCACAGCGCTTCATTCGTTCTATTTCGACAATTTTCTTAAAAGATAAGTTTCTGTGATTGAGTTGACGTTGTAGCGTTCGTGAAGAGATATACAACGCTGTGGCAATTTGCTCAATTTTCGGCACACTATTTTGCAAACGCAAATAGTCAGCTACCCGTGTATGAATCTGCTGATCCAAAGTTTCATCACTGGATTTAGATGCAATTGCCTCTTCGGCTTGCTTGGTCAGGAGATGAATCAGCGATGGATCAGACTGTTGCGGTTGTAAATTTAAACTTTCTAAATTCAATACCAGTTGATAATCCGCTTGTTTAAATAACACCTCACAACCATAAAACTTTTGATACTGATAGACACTCATTTGCGCTGCATGGGCAAAATGGACAGCTCTTAAAATAGGCGAACTCAACGCAAAAATTTGTCGTGCCAATTGCACAATACAGGCAAATGTCATTTCATGAATCAAGGCGTATTTTTCATGAATATTGGACCATGCCAAATGAATCTCGTCGCCTTGTTGATACAACTGTGTCCGTGTTGCCGCAGAACCATCAATCACCAACCGGCTAAAACGCATCACATAGTGAATAGCCTCTGCTACGCTATTACTGCTCGATGCCATATAACCTAAAACCCCAAAATGCTCAGGGCGTATATACCGTGCCATTTCAAAAATCAGTTGTGGACAGTCTAGATGCTGCTGCGTGCGCTGGATTACGTCCAAAAAAAACGTATACGACGACTGTGTATCAATAGGCATGCTTAATACGTGACGTAATTGTGCTTGCTCCTGTTGAAGAAAATCAAGTTGTAATCCATCTAAACCGCGCTCTGCCAAATACATCTGCCAGAGTTGAAAATAGCCATTCGGTATCTGTATTTCTGACATGGCTTTGCTCGATATTTTAGGATTATGTTGAAATATGATCTTTTTATTCTGTCGTTAAATGTATAAAAAATGGCAATTACTGTCAAAACAAAATTCAAAAAGCCCGACATACTGCAATTATTCAAGGCGATTTAAGTAAAACAAAATGAATGCCATTGTCCAATATCAAGCAACTCCCGTAGTTCGTAGTCATCTTGATTTCAAACTCAATGAAATCCCTCGTTTTTGGTTTGGGGGCGATCCCTTTATTACCCGTATGTTTGATGCCTTAAGCCTGACTTTTCCAGATGGCGAGCGCTATTTTATTCAATCGGTTCGTCTGTTCCGCGATCAAATTACCGATCCAGATTTAAAGCAACGCGTCGCGGACTTTATTCGCCAAGAAGCGCAACATGGTATCGCCCATGATCAAATGAATCAGGTCATGAAAGAACAAGGCATGCCTGTTGACCTGTTTATTCGACGTTTAACTAAAATTTTTAAATTCGAACTAGAAACCCGCTCACCGCAATACAATATTGCCATGACTGCCGCAGCTGAACACTTGACTGCACTGATGGCAGAAACCTTTTACAATAAAAAAGACACCTTACGTAATGCCCACCCCTATGTTCGAGCACTCTTTGCTTGGCATGCCATTGAGGAAATGGAACATCGTGATGTCGCTTTTGATGTGATGAAACAGGTCGGAAATGTACCTGAATCCACACGTAAATTTACACTGGCATGGACGACTGTGCTCATGCTTGGCTTTACCCTTTACCGCACCAATGTGATGTTAAAATATGATGGATTTACACCATTACAACGTCTACAAATGAATATTCGAGGCTTGCCTTGGTTTTTGGGTAAAAATGGCATCTTTATAAGAATGGGCAAGCAATATCGAGATTGGTTTAATAAGGACTTCCATCCTAGCCAACATCCTGTGATTGCCCAATATGATGTCTGGGTAAAAACCCTAGAAGAAACAGGTGATCCGATTGCCGCAGGAGAAGCTTTTTGGCAAGCGGCTAAAGACTAAAAATAATTTTTTCAGATTGACCAAGTCCCCATTCATTTGGACTTGGTCTTATGATTGATGCTACAGCGTGATTACCACTTGGCATAATGCTGCTCTAGCAAGCCATATTCATTTAACAAGACAATTTCTTGCTCATCTTGCTGAATCGTACCGCTAATTTTAGCTTGCCATTGACTAAACTGGCTTCCGACTAATCTTAAATTCAGATTTTCATAGCGACGCCAACCGGTCTTCACATCCAAATTCAATTTTTCATCCAATGAACGAATTGTCCAATGCCCATCTTCTTGATGCTGAAATAAAATATCGCTTAAAGGATACAAAACTCCATTCACCCACAAACAGTTTTCATTGCCAAAACTTTCATTCACCCCAGAAGCTAAATTTAAGCCAATGCGGTTATTGTTTGAATCCCAAAAATTACACGACAACCAAAACCAAGCTGTTTCTGGGCGCAGAAAACCACACGTGTCATCCAAAGAAGCAAAAGTTTTTTCATTAAACTGGATCACCTCACCCTGCTTATTCATAAAAAAGCCTTCGCAAGCTAAAGTCGTCAGCTTTTGTGTATAAGTCCAACCATTAATACCTGTTGGACTACACATACTCAGTGCATCTGTCCCTGCACAGAAAATTCGCGCACTCAGTTTAATTTCACCGTATTTAGTCACCTGAATATAACGCACCCCATTGGCATGCTGAATATCAATTTGAAAAGGCGACTTAGAAAAAGAACTTTGATTATAAAGTGGTTGTTCATCAACAACGGTATGACGGGATAAAAAGTTAATGGCATTCCATTCCAAAACTTCATCGGTCATATGGTTATAGATATACACAAAACCATGACCTGCCCAAGCAATATCAGCAATGGCTAAACCAATCGTGTAATGTTCATGTTGAATACTACAAAATTTGAATTTTTTATATTTTAGCCGCTTACGCCAACCTGTAAGCACGTCCCCATAAGGCGTTTTATATTGATATTGATTTAAATCGATAATCTTTGGAAGAGCACTGAAACGTCCATAATTCGGTTGTCCATTTGATTGAATCAAATCCATTTATCAAATTCCATCTAGCTAAGAGATCATAAATTCCATAATCTTATTATGCCTATAAAAATAGATGAAAACAGTGTCATTAATCGTTATTCATCCAAAATTTACAAAAACTCCATCTCATTCCTTCAAGTTGTTTTATTTATAAATAATATTGATTAATCATCAAGATACGTATATTAATCATTGAGCATTAAATAAGTATTTTCCCACTGATTCGCTAAAAACTCAGCTTCGATTAATTGCACATAACGACCATGTACCTGATCAATCGCAATACAATCATCTACATCTAATACGCGGTCTGTATGTTGTTTTTGCCAATGTTGTGCAAAGGAGGCTTTGCCACGTTGTTTCGCTACCATTGCATTTTGTGCAACCACCAAAACATAGCGATGCAATTCACCAAATTCACGCGCATCATAGCCGCCTAAGTTAATCAACCAAAGTTTTTGGTCGGCTTGATTAGGCGCAGTATCGGTAAATTGAATTTGATAATTGTTGCCTTCAAATGCCACACCATAAATCTGTGCCCAAGCATCGATATGTAAGCCTTTTTGTTCGCCAAACCATGCATTTTTAAGTTGCGGATACACGTCTTCAAGCGAATCACCAACGGCTAAAACCACATCATGAACTTCTGTATTGGCACGGGCATGACGGCCACCGAGCATGACGATAAATAGGCTGGGCATGGTTTAGCTCCTTAGAACTCAGGAAAAGTAATAGCTATATGATAAGTATTTTTAATAACTTACAACTTGTAGTCACAATATGATACGCGTTGGCGACAGGGATGTCGTCGTTGAGCAGCATTACATGGATGTAATGTCTGCTCAACAAAATGGTTTTGTTACTTTTGCCGAAACAAAAGTAAATATAAGTTCCACATCTTGAAGCCTAAACTTAGTGTTTATCAGTTGTCGATCATTAAAGTTCTTTATCTATATATCAAAATCACACATGCACTCATTTTTTCTTTTTACATCACTTTTCATTCATAAGTGGTTCTTTACTTTTGAAAGATCAAAAGTAACAAAAATCGTTTGTAAGGCTGAAGGTATATACCTCAGCCTTACGGCGACATCCATGTCGCCTCACCCTTATTCGTGTTTTAGATAAACTTCATATTTCAATAAAAAAAATCGTGCTGAGCTTTCACCCAACACGATTCTTTAAATCTAGTCTTCAAAGCTCCCCAAATGGGGAGGCTTCAAAGAAGTCATTACATCTCAACCATTTCCACGCCATCAATACGTGCAACCGTCATCAAATCTTTATCACCACGACCTGAAACCGTCGCAATAATAATTTGATCTTTTGACATGGTTGGCGCAAGTTTAGTTACATACGCCATGGCGTGTGAACTCTCAAGCGCAGGAATAATCCCTTCAATTTGAGTCAAATCACGGAAGCCTTGTAATGCTTCTTGATCATTGATCGGCACATATTCAACACGGTGCATGTCTTTTAAGAAACTGTGTTCAGGACCCACACCCGGATAATCTAGACCAGCGGAAATCGAATGCGTTTCAATGATCTGACCTTGCTCATCTGACATTAAATACGTACGGTTACCATGTAATACACCCACGTGACCTGCATTTAACGGTGCAGAATGTTTGCCTGTTTCAATGCCATAACCTGCGGCTTCAACACCATACATTTTCACATCTGGATCATTCAAGAATGGATAAAATAAGCCCATTGCATTTGAACCACCACCTACACATGCAACAAGTGCATCAGGCAAACGACCTGCTTGTTCTTGAATTTGCTTACGTGCTTCACGACCAATAATCGATTGGAAATCACGAACCAATTGCGGATATGGATGTGGCCCTGCAACTGTACCAATCACGTAGTAAGTTGAATCAACATTGGTCACCCAGTCACGCATCGCTTCGTTCATGGCATCTTTGAGTGTTTTTGAACCGCTTTCTACAGGAACAACGGTTGCACCGAGTAAACGCATACGATAGACGTTCATGGCTTGACGTTTTACGTCATCTGCACCCATAAACACAACGCATTCAAGACCTAAACGTGCGGCAATCGTTGCCGTTGCTACACCATGCTGACCTGCGCCAGTTTCGGCAATAATCCGTTTTTTACCTGAAAGTTTGGCAAGAAGCGCCTGACCAATGGTGTTATTTATTTTGTGTGAACCTGTATGATTCAGGTCTTCACGTTTTAAGTAAATTTGTGCACCACCTAACTCTTTTGACCATCGTTCAGCATGATAAAGTGGACTAGGACGACCGACATAGTAGGCTAAATCACGGTCGAATTCTGCCAAAAATTGCGCATCATTTTTCATGCGGAAATAGAGTTTTTCTAAATCTTCTAAAGCCGCCATCAGCGTTTCTGACACAAAACGTCCACCATGAATACCGAAATGCCCACGCTCATCGGGGAATTGGGTATAGTCAACGAGCTGACTGTTCTGACTAACACTTTGCTGATCCACGTTGGACTCCTTGCATAAATCGTTCAATGAGTTGTTGGTCTTTGATACCTTTTGCGGACTCTACGCCTCCGCTGACATCGACTGCGTAAGCCCCAGTCGTCGTTATAGCGTCTTCAATATTTTCAGGCTTTAAACCGCCTGCCAAAATTAAAGGAATATCCAGTTTCGGGAACTGTGACCAATCAAATTGGTGCCCTGTTCCGCCTTTAAGCTCAGGATGCCAAGCATCCAATAATACTGCGCTCGCACCGACGTGTTGATAGCTTTTTATCACGTCTATAACATCTAAATCAGGTTTAACCTGAATGGCTTTATACCAGCGACGACCTGTTTGCTGCGCAATCGCCTGACATTGTTCAGGTGTTTCATCACCATGAAATTGAATTATGTCTAATGGTACTTGTTGCAAGACCTGCGCAATTTCATCGCCTGTTGCATTGACAAATAAGCCCACCGTTTGCACATAAGCAGGCACATGCTTTACCAGCACTTTGGCTTGTTCAAGCGTGACATTACGTGGACTCGGTGGATAGAAGACAAATCCAATGGCATCTGCACCTGCCTGTACAACAGATTGAATATCTTGAATTCGTGTGATTCCGCAAATTTTGGCGCGCGTTCGCATACAGTTTTGGCTCTAGGTTTTAGCTCTGTTTGAACCCAATTTATAAGCTGTATATAAATCTTGGGCGAATCATTGTAATGCAATTTTAAAAGCTTGAGTAAAGTTCATCCCGAATATTATTTACATACATTGTGTAATTCACATACAAACTTTATACTGCGCGCAAAATGCAACAAGTCTAAGCATTCGCTTTAGGGAAGTTGGTGAAAATCCGACACTGCCCCCGCAACGGTAAAAATGAAAAGCATATCAATGAAATCTTTTTTAAGATTGACGCCACTGCACTGAAGGTGTGGGAAGGTGGATATGCAAATATCAACTTGTGATATTACGTTTAAGTCCGGAAACCTGCTTGTTGCTCCTTTAACTCAATCATTCACGGGGGGTGAATGTATGGAGCGTAAAAACATGTCTACTCTTTTTCAACCTACTGCGCTTGTAGGCGCTATCGCTATTGCGATGGGTTTCTCCACTGCTGTTTCTGCACAACCAACTTCTAAAACTGCTGTAAATACGTCTTTAGAAACTTTGGTGGTTACTGCATCTCGTTCTGAAGAAAAAATTAAAGATGTTCCTGCACGTATTTCATTGATTGATGCCAAAAATCCTTGAACAATCTCCAATTAGCAGACCTTACCAACTTTATTAACTAACAGATGCGGGCATGATATTAAGCAAGTCGGTGGTTATGGACAAACGGCTTCAGTATATTTACGCGGTACTAACTCCAATCACACACCTTGTTTCTACGTGATGGTATGCGTTCAAATATTGCAACTGTAGCTGGTACGCATCACTCCTTTTATTGATACTTTCAGATATTAAACAAATTGAAATTCTAAAAGGTCCTGCATCTGTTCAATATGGTACTGATGCAATTGGTGGGGTGATTCAACTTATTTCAAAAATTCAACAGAAAATTCAATGATTTATAACCGGTGAAACTGGTGAACGCAATACCTATAAATCACTTCTTGGTATCGATGTTAGCTGAAAATGGTTTTTATGCACAAATTCGTGGTCAACGCTTAGAAACTGATGGTGATCATAATCATTGCCAATGATAACCGTAAAGCAGGCTTCTGACCAAAAAGGCTATAGCTGCGAAAGTTGGTGTAGAAAAAGAAGCTTATGGCCTTTCTGCTGAAATCAAAGAAAATAAAGGAACTGGTGATTATTTTTCTTACGGTGCAATCAAAAGCCTAAGATTTTTAAAACGACTATACAATGTTCAAGGTCGTTTAAACTTTAGCGATAGCCTGACTTGGAATACACGTCTTTCTCAATTTAAAGACCAATATGATGTGGTAAAAGGTTCATATCCGTCTATTGTAAATACTGAGCAGCAAGAAACTGAACTCCATACTTAAAATGGCAATTTACCCAACACCAAAATGTGCTCTTTGGTGTTGAATACATATAAAACTGAAGCAGAAAAAGTTTCTGCTTATGTAGGTGATGAAGACTTTAAATCAGACAATGAAACGATTGGCTACTATGTTCAACACCAATTTAAAAATGACCTGTTCTACAACTCAAACTGGTATTCGTGTAGAAGATAATGAACAGTTTGGTACGCATACTGTAGGACAAGTCGCTGTTCGCTACTTTGCCACACCCAAGACAAGCTATTTATAGCAATGTAGGTACAGCATTTAGAGCACCAGTTGTTGGTCAAATTATTTCTGAACCGGCATGGTGGGGTGGTAACCCAGACCTTAAACCTGAAGAAAGTATTTCTTATGAATTGGTTTTGATCATTCCTTTGATTACGGTCTTCAAGTTTATGGATCTGTTTATCAAACTAAAATTGATAACCTAATCAGTGTCTGATTCATCTACAGGATTTAAGTTTTATAATCTGAAGAAAGCGACTTTCACTGGATCTGAGCTTGGTTTGAAGTGGAAACAAGATAACTTATTTGCAAATGCAGAATATGCTTATGTACAGCCAAAAAATGATGATACCGACGAAGATGCTCCAAACCGTCCACGTCAAAACTTCACGTTATCTGCTGGTTGGGATAATGGAGTCTATGGTTTAACAACATCTTTAGTTGCTAAAGGCTCATTCTAAAGATCGTCAAGAGATTCCAGGATATACCACTATCGATATGAATGCTTATTGGCAAATTAATCCACATGTCAAACTTTTCTCGAACATTCATAACCTCGGGGAGTACAACTTATAAAGCAGCATGGAATAACGAAGTTAATTCGTACTATCTTGCAACGCGGTCGCCTAGCTTCTGCTGGTGTGACATTCCGTTACTAATAGCTAAGCTCAAAAATATATTT
Source organism: uncultured Gammaproteobacteria bacterium (assembly GCA_963812025.1). Classification (GTDB taxonomy): domain Bacteria; phylum Pseudomonadota; class Gammaproteobacteria; order Pseudomonadales; family Moraxellaceae; genus Acinetobacter. Next base: position 559,521 of record CAWETQ010000007.1, on the reverse strand, counting down.
AAAACAGCGCAGTTTATGGATAATGTTCTGACCGACATTATCCTTTTTTATGACTTCAAAAATTCTAGGAAAAAACTATGGGTCACCGTTTAAGTAAAATTTACACCCGTACAGGCGATTCAGGCACAACAGGACTTGGCGATGGTTCACGTGTCGCAAAAGATGATTTGCGTATTATTGCTTTAGGCGATGTTGATGAACTCAACTCTTGCATTGGTATTTTACGTTCACAAATTACTGTCAGTTCAATTGAAGATAAAGCCGCTTGGGACAAATCTTTAAGCTTAATTCAACACTGGTTATTTGACCTTGGTGGCGAAGTCTGCATTCCAAACTACAATATGGTGTTACCTGTTGCAGTTGAATTTTTGGAAAATGAAATTGACCGTATGAATGAAGACTTACCCATGCTCAAAGATTTCATTTTACCTGCGGGCACTTTGGCATGTAGCTATGCACATCAAGCGCGTTCAGTATGCCGCCGTGCAGAACGTAGCCTGATGACTGTACATAGCCGCGACCAAAATATTCAAGCCACTTCATTACAATTACTCAATCGTTTATCCGATTGGTTATTTGTTGCTTCACGCACTTTGCAACGTGCTGAAGGCGGTAGTGAAGTACTGTGGCAAAAAAATATTAATGAGACCATTTAAATTTTTAAATTAAAATTCAGAATATAAACAATCTAACAAAATCAATATCGCAGTATGGATGCTGCCCGTTAGACTGCGGCACAAGGACGTGCCGTCAATCCAATAAAGGATTTATATTACCTTAGCGCAGTACACTGCTCATCCCTAAAAAGTAAGGTATCCCCGAATCACGAATCACGAATCACGAATCACGAATCACGAATCACGAATCACGAATCACGAATCACGAATCACGAATCACGAATCACGAATCACGAATCACGAATCACGAATCACGAATCACGAATCAGTATTTTTTAATAAAAATCAATAATTTATATTTTTAGATAAAATATAACTTTTTTATTCTAGATTGCAGGCTTCTCGATACTAGATTTTCCAAAAAAGGATAAATTTTTCTTTAAAAAATACTTTTCCGCTTAAGTAGGATTCAGGTTATTATATTTTTCTATTCAAAATAAAAGTAAAAGTTTATGGCATTAAGTGACGTACTTTTGGGGATAAAAATAGTTGCAGATATAATAAAACAGCAACCAAGTGAAGAACCAAAGCATCCTATCTATTTTGAAAAAAATAACTTATTTATAGAGGAATACGTAACATTTTATGGTCTTTCTAAAGTTATCCCAGCTGAACATTACAAATTAATAAAAAGTTTTAAAATAAAAAATAATAAAATATATGTTGTTCATTCTACTTTAGGATTACTCATAATTAATCCGCATAGTTTGGAATTTAAAGAAGAATATACTGTATTTAACTATGATATGACACTCGAACAAGAACATGAAAAGCGGAATAAAAAAATGCTTTTTGGATTTTGTGCAATGTTAGTTGGTGGAGTTTGTATAGCCTTATCTTCAGGTATGTTTGGAATCGGAATTTTATCTATTGGTGCAGTTTATGCTACAAAAGCATATCTAGATGGTTCCGAACATATAGGAAGAGATAAAAAATACTATATGCCTTCTATATTAAATATTCTTTCATCTCATGCACAATCAAACAAACAGCTATTTAATTCATTTTTAAACAATCCAATACAGTTTCATGTTCAGGAAATTATATTAATTTAAGCTTATCTAATATAAATAATGAACAAATTCTATATGTAAATAAACAAATAACTGACTTTTCAAAAAAATACTTATTGGAGAAAAAATCGCTACTCCTTAATGGTCTACTTTAAGGAAAAATTGTGATGAGAATGTTACTTAACCCGAATCATGGATAAGCATTTTTAATAAAATTATCTACTTGGATTTATTTTTAAATAAAACATAACTTCTTTCGTTCTAATCATGGGCTTCTAGATACGGGATTTTCAAAAAAGGATAACTTTTCTTTCAAAAAATACTTTTTCGCTTAAGCAGCATTCAGGTTATTTAGCGTTAATATAGTCACAAAATACCACTAGAGTTTATTATGAAAATCATTGGTCATCGTGGTGCGCGTGGTGAAGCTCCTGAAAATACACTCGGTGGTTTTCAATACATTCATGATTTAGGCATTCGAGCCGTTGAATTCGACGTTCGCCAACTTAAAGATGACGAACTGGTGATCATGCACGATGACAATTTTATTCGTACCACAGGTATCGATAAAAATCTTTATGAATGTACTCAGGCAGATTTAAACACTTATAATCAAGCCAATATCTGGATGGATTGGGAAAAACAAATCACCCCAACCTTAGTTCAAAGCTTAAATATTATGCAAGACTTTGAACACCTTGAAGTCGAAGTTAAAGCTGTTGAAACATTGCAACAAGCCGAAAGATTAATTATCGAATTACAAAAACAACTAAAAGGTTTTGAACACACTGCGGTGATCACCAGTTTTGACCTCAAAATTCATCAAGCCTTACAACAGCAAAAATCGACCTTTAAACATGGCTTATTAATTGAACAAGACATTAAAGAACAAGCCATTGAACAGGCATTACAGCTTGGCTGCTGTCAAATTGGCTGGATGAATCAACTTGCAACAGATGACATCATTCAAGCCACACAAAAAGCCCAACTCAACATTAGCGTGTGGACAGTCAATGATATTGAACGGGCAAAGCATCTTCAAAGTTTAGGCATTGATGGTTTAATTACTGACTTTCCCAAAATGATGCTAGAACACTTATCTATATGACATAGACCAAATCAAGTGATGTCACTTTTTTGCAATAAGCGTGCTTTATTTTATGATGATAAATGCTCACAAAACAATCTACCTCGATATAATTAGAAGTAAGCGTAAATAAGATAATTCTAGACAGAACAAGCCCTTACTCTATGCTTGAAGTCTCATTTTTTAAGCCCTATCGTCGATCTCTAAATAAGCCACCTTAATCTTCGATAAAATCAATCAAATCTACTTATTATTCTGTTACTGTTTAGTGCAATACAACTGTAGAATAATGCTAGTGCATATTTATTCGCTCATGCTAATATGACGAAGTTTTAATCCCTATAAATTGTATTGAATTAACAAATTCATTTATACCTTACCTTTACAAGGTTCTAGGAGTGCTGTTGGAGATGAATGCTCCCCTACCCAAAGCCCCAATTAACTGGATTGCAGTGTTTGCATTGGTACTTCTACCAATCGTTGCTGCAATCGCTATCCCTTTATATGCTTATCATCATGATTTTAGCTTAGGCGCATGGATCAGCTTATTTGTACTACTTGGTTTAAGTAGTTTAGGGATTACTGCGGGTTATCACCGTTTATGGGCACACCGTGCCTATGAAGCGACCTTACCATTAAAAATTATTTTAATGCTTATGGGTACTTTTGCCGTTCAAAATAGTATTTTGTTCTGGGCTTCAGGTCATCGTACCCATCACCGTCATGTTGATGATATCGAACAAGATCCATATTCAATTAATAATGGCTTTTGGTATGCGCACATTGGATGGATGCTTCGTAACTATCCAGCAGCAGAATCAAATTATAAAAATGCACCCGATTTGTTAAATGACAAAGTGGTGATGTTCCAAGATAAATATTACATTCCTCTTGTTGTTGCTGTACATGCCGTAATTCTTACCACGGTTGGTTGGGCAGTGGGCGATATGTGGGGCGTATTATTATTGGGTGGTTTACTTCGCCTGATCTTAAGCCATCACGTTACTTTCTTCATTAACTCACTCTGCCACATGTGGGGCAAGCGTCCTTATACTGACGAAAATACTGCACGTGACAACTTCTGGTTAGCTATTGCAACTTGGGGTGAGGGCTATCATAACTACCACCACATTTTCCAATATGACTACCGTAATGGTGTGAAATGGTGGCAGTACGATCCAACGAAATGGCTGATTTGGTCGTGTTCAAAATTGGGTTTGGCCAAAAACTTACGCCGTATTCCAAGCTTTAATATTAAAAAAGCAGAATTGGCAATGCGCTTTAAATATGCTGAACAAGATTTGGCTGTTTATGGGCACAATGTCAATGAAGATATGGCCACTGCCAAACTCCGTATTGCACAGGAATATGAAGCATTTACCCAAACATTAAATGACTGGGCAAAGCTGAAAGAACAAGAAATTCAAGCCAAGAAAGCCTCTGTGGCTGAAAAAATTCAGCAAATGGATCACAAACTTAAAGTGGATTTCCAATTGGTTGAACAGCGTCTTGCACACCACCGCAATACGTTAAAAATCCTTATGCGCAGTGTTAAAAAGAATCCTATTTCTGGATAAGATACTGTTACGATAAAGCCCCTTCTTGGGGCTTTTCTTTTATCTTAGTCATTTAAAATTATATAAATAAGGGAGATGGTCGTAGCTTTACGTTAATCTCTGAACATCAACCTCTGGCATGAGTTATCAAGTTGCAGATTATGCCGAAGCTCACCGCTCCTCCACAGCTACAGGTGCAAAACTCTTTATTGTGGATTAATCCTGTTTTAATCGTGCATCTATATCAAGTATAGTGAATCCAACCCCATTCAGTATTTTCCACTATGCAATTCAATCCCCGCTATCCTTTGCTCAATCCCAAACTTTTTCATCAGCAAATGCCAGTTCCGCTAAAAGGGGCAAAAGCAGGACATTTTAATGCAGCACTTGCCGATCAATTGCAATGGTCGGATGCAGACAAACAGTCTTGGGTTGAAATCTGTAGTGGGCAGAAAACCTTTGCTGAATTTAAACCACTTGCGATGGTCTATGCAGGACATCAATTTGGACAATGGGCAGGACAATTGGGTGATGGACGCGGCTTACTGATTGCTCAAATTTTAGATAAAAACAATCAAACCATTGACCTACATTTAAAGGGTGCAGGCTCGACCCCCTACTCACGTATGGGCGATGGTCGTGCAGTCTTACGTTCCGTCATCCGTGAATATTTAGCGGGTCATGCACTGAATAGCTTAGGCGTAGCTTCGAGTAATGCCGTGGGCTTCACCTCGTCGGCGCAAGGTGTACAACGGGAAAAATTAGAACTTGGCGCAATGATGCTGCGTACTTCAGACTGCCATATTCGTCTGGGTCATTTTGAATGGATTAATCAATATCAGCCTGAGCTATTAGCAGACTTTGTGCAGAAATGTATTGAATGGCATTATCCTGAATGCCTTGATGCTGAGCAGCCCATTTTAGCCTTTGCCACCAAAGTCATTCAGCGTACAGCAGTGATGATTGCAAAATGGCAATTGGTCGGTTTCGCCCACGGCGTGATGAATACCGATAATCTCAATATCACGGGTTCCACACTCGACTTCGGTCCTTATGGCTTTATGGAACGCTTCCGTCCCAACTGGATTAACAACCATTCAGACTACAATGCACGTTATACCTATCAGCAGCAGCCGAGCATTGGGCACTGGAATTTATGGACATGGCTCAATAATCTTATTCCGCTTGCCCCTGCGGAAAATAAAGAACAATTTAAAGAAGATTTGGCCCAATGTTTAGAGCATTTTGAAGCAACATTTTTAGAACATTACACGCTTGGACTATGCCAGAAAATGGGACTACCAAGTGTCCATAAAGACAGTTTTGATTGCAGCATGGCTTTTCTTCGCATTCTGCAAGCAGAACAACTCGATTACACAGACAGCTTTATTCGTCTACAAAACAAGAGCTATACAGCCCTGCGTGATGATTGCTTAGATACCCGTCAGTTCGATACTTTTCTGAGCCAATATCAAAGCATTCGAGCAGACCAAGCAACCGACGAACTTAATGCGGAAATGTTTAAAGTGAATCCACAATACACTTTACGTAATCACATGCTACAAAAAGCCATTGAACTGGCGGAACGCAACGATTTCTCTGAAGTCGATCGCTTATTTAAGTTATTTAATACACCGTACACAAAACAAGAAAACTTAGAACAAGCTTCAGATTTAGCCCCACTACCGAGTGATGTACCTGAAGTAATGGTGAGTTGTTCTTCGTAAAATTAGCCTAACCTCAGCAGTAAAATTGTGGATAATTTAAACATTATCCACAATAGATAATTGTTTAATGCAGAATGGATTGGATCAAAATATTAGAATGAAAAGAAAATACCTCTTCATTTTAGGCGGAATCTTTTTCATCTGCCTACTTTCGGCTTATGTACTTTATGATCGCTATGGTAAATATCTTCCCACATCTACCAGTGAAGCCTCTTTTCCTCCACCGCTTACGACAGAACAAATACACACCATTCGGAAAAATACTCAGATTGATATTATTCAAGTCTACAAAAGTCAGCGATACCTAGTTTTACAACATCAGAATAAAATCATTCGTCGCTATCCAATCCGTTTAGGTTTTTCTCCTATTGGCCATAAGATTAAAGAAGGTGATGGGAAAACGCCTGAAGGTCGCTATGTCATTGATTGGCGAAATCCTAAGAGTGCTTTTTATAAATCGCTTCACGTTTCATACCCAAATGCTAAAGATCAGCAAAATGCGCAACAGCTTGGTGTTTCCACAGGTGGAGACATTATGATTCATGGTTCTGCCACGACCAAACAAGTAAAAGCATTGCCAAACTTGATGAGTTATTTACCTCAAAAAGATTGGACTTGGGGATGTATTGCTGTACGTAATATTGATATGGATGAAATTTGGCAATTAGTGAACAATGGTACGGTGATTGAAATTCATCCATAGTGGATACATGTCCTAGTATATTCATCTTTAGACGAAAAATAATTATGACAACATTGCATCAATATGTAGCCAAAATTGCCCTTGCTTTACCTGAAACCAATTGCAGTCAGCCTTTTGGAGAAGGCTGTGACGTTTATAAAGTCATGGATAAAGTTTTTATGCTGAGTTTTCATTTGGAAGGCAAAGCCGCGGTTAACTTAAAAGTCATTCCAGACAATGGCGCGATGCTCAGAGATATTTATCCCTATATTCGTACAGGCTGGCATATGAATAAGCAACATTGGATTTCAGTCTTTCAAGATGAAGACTTAGATGAGTCTTTGTTGCAGGACTTGGTACTGAATTCTTATGAACTGGTAGTATCAAAATTAAATAAGGGACAAAGGCAAAGAATTGAATTACTGAAAAATCTTTAACAACGCTATATCTGGTTAATCAAATAGAATGTTGGGTTTCGTACAAACTTATGTTAAATAGGAGGTGAATTTATATCTTTATTTTATAGTTTCGAATTAATTCATTAACTAAATACAGAATATATTCTTCAGAGTTATTTTTAATAATTTCATTAAAAAAATTTGGGTCATTGGTTAGATTAATTGGTATTTGTGTTGTATCAGACTGGCGCTGGAGTGCTAATAGAATTGTTAGTAATTCATACATATAGCTAGACTCCCCCTTGTTAATAAGTTCTACAATGGATGAAGACATTTCAAATGCATCCAATTGAGATAGCGTACAAACAGATTCATCAATGAAATTAGATAAGTACCATTCATCAAGTTTAGAGTCAGAACTTATTCTTTTAAAAAAATTAGCTAGGGAGTCTATAAACATTATTATGTTGAACCTTTTATAAAATTTCGCATAACGACCATTATATTAAATAGCAGTTTTTTTAGGTTATCCAACTCAATAAAAAGTTATACTAAACTAGCCATTAGGATTTATTTTCATGAAAATAATAGGTTTTCTTCTAAACCAAAGTTCAATCTTTTTTTATGAAAATGCATATATTTTCAAAAATTCTCCCACGATAAAAATAGAAAAACTCTGGAGTATGTGTAATAGAAATTTTAGTGATCTTGCTAATAAAAACTATCCTGAAGTAATTCAATTTGTTTTCTCTAAATATAAAGTTAATGAACAGCCACGCTCATTTGAGTCCACTGGAAAAATATTAGAGTTTGATATTTCATGCTCTATGTATGACTGTTTAGCATATGAAGAAACCAATGGATTCTTCGATGAGTGTGATTGTCCACCTCCAGAATTTTGGATTGCTTATATTGACGATAAATTATTTTCTTATATTCCAAAAGAATACTTAGATATAACAAATTTAGGTGTCGAAATATCTATGAGCGGAAGCTTGCAATGGGTCCAACCACTCCTATTAGATTAGATTTTTCTTTTTATTCATTTATAAGATTTCCTAAAATCAACATAATGCACTTATACGAAATCCTGTTTTTTATTCAATACACAAAAAGCCCAACCATGCCAGATTGAGCTTCTATTGAATCGTTATGTTCCACGATAAAAAGTTAATCATTGTTCCACAGATTCATAACTCAAACTAAATAGTCTGCAAATCATTCAGTCTTTTTCGCTTGTAACATCTTAAATACACCAAACAACAGCACAATCCACACAGGCAGCATCAACACTGAAAGCATAAAGCCTTGATTCCACATAATGTAAAGAATCATCAACATAAAGGCTAAAACAAAATAATTGCTAAACGGCGCAAACAACGCTGGAAACTTGGTTTGAATACCCTGCTTCTTCATACTCTGTCTAAATTTAAGATGAATCAAACTGATCATCATCCAATTCAGAACCGCGGCACTGACCACAATATAAATTAGATAACTGAGTGCTTTTTCAGGCAAGAAGTAATTCAACAATACGCAGCCAAAAATAAGCAAAGCTGAAAATAAAACAGCAGCAATCGGCGTACCGTGCGTGTTCACTTGCTGAAAGACTTGTGGTGCATTGCCCTGTTCTGCTAAACCTAAAAGCATGCGGCTATTGGCATACATCCCACTATTACAAACAGAAACCGATGCAGTCAGAATAACAAAATTCAGTAAATGCGCAGCCCAATCAATGCCCATTTGTTTAAAAATAAGCACGAATGGACTTTTATCTAGCCCGCCCAAATCTAATTGATTCCAAGGCACCAAAGACAAGAGTATCGCCAACGAGCAAATATAGAACAGGAAAACCCGAATCACGGTTTGATTGACCGCTTTCGGAATGTTCTTTTCAGGATCTTCGGTTTCCGCAGCAGCCATACTGATCAGCTCAATACCGCCAAAAGCAAACATCATAAAGGCCAGCATATAAAACAGACCTTCAAAGCCATGTGGGAAAAACCCGCCATGTGCCCATAAGTTAGTGATGGATGCGGTTGAACCTACATCAGCCGTCAGCAAGAGGTAAACCCCGAAGATGATCATCGCAATAATCGCAACAACTTTAATCATCGACAACCAAAACTCAGACTCTGCATACAGTTTGACATTGGCTAGATTGGCCAGTGTGATCACCACAAAAAAGACCAATACAGAGACCCAAGCAGGAATATGTGGCCACCAGTAATTGACATATTTACCAATCGCGGTCAGCTCAGTCATCACCACCAAGATATACAGCACCCAGTAGTTCCAGCCCGTTAAAAAGCCTGAAAACCGCCCCCAATATTTAAAGGCAAAGTAGCTAAATGAACCCGTCACTGGCTCATGCACAATCATTTCACCGAGCTGACGCATAATCAAAAATGCAATCAAACCGCCAATCATATAGCCCAAAATAATAGATGGACCAGCAGACTCAATAATATGTGCTGAACCTAAGAACAGCCCTGTGCCAATTGCACCGCCCATGGCAATCAATTGGATATGGCGGTTCTTTAAACGGCGCTGAAGTTTAGGCGTCTCGCTGCTCAAAACACATGCTCATCTGATAAAAAAATGAATTGTACCCCTTGCGCATGCGATCAACCAGTCTTGTGCTTTAAAATCGCCGATTGCTCAGCCTCATTTCACTGGTTGAATATTTAACCTTGCGGTTTATATTTGAACTGTACTGAAAAAATAGATATTTTCTCCACAAAATAAGCCCATAAAAAAAGCAGATAAACTTTTGCTTATCCACTTTTTTAAATCAGAAAAACAAATTAATCTTCAGGATATTCAAAACGATAGCCCACGCCATACACGGCTTGAATCCATTCATGACGGTTGCCTGTTTCAGCCGCATCTGAAATTTTACGGCGTAAGTTTTTAATATGGCTGTCAATCACCCGATCCGCCACATCAAAACTATCAGGGTTAATATGATCAAGCAATTGCGCACGTGAATACACTTGTCCGACATGTTCTAAGAACAACTCAAGCAAACGGAATTCAGTCGGGGTTAAATTCAAGGTTTTTTGTTGATACCAAATACGTTGTTGCGCTTTATCCATACGGAATAAGCTATTTTGCTCAGGTTCAGCTTGACGGTCTAAGCGACGCAACACTGCTTGTACACGAGCCACCAACTCTTTCGGGCTAAATGGTTTGCAAAGGTAATCATCTGCGCCCATGTTTAGACCCAACACACGGTCAATTTCTTCAGTCCGCGCAGTGACCATAATAATCGGTAAATCTGACTGCTCACGCACTTTACGGCAGATGGTTAAACCATCCATACGTGGCACCATCAAGTCCAAAATCATTAAGCTCGGTCTACGCTGCATAAAGCTGTCATAGGCCTCTTGACCATCATGAAACATACTGACTTCAAAGCCTGCTGCTTCCAAATAATCTCGCACCAATTGTGCAAGTTCAACTTCATCTTCAACCAGCATGACATGTTTCATGAATCTTATTCCTTATGAGTTTAACTGTTTTGGAAAAGTCAGTTTGCAACGTAAACCTCCTAATGGAGAATGTTCAAAACTTAAATTTCCACCCAATGCCTGTGCAATTTTACCAGATAACGCCAAACCTAAACCTGTACCACCCGTACTACGGGTACGTGAGTCATCCACTCGATAGAAACGTTCGCCTAAACATGCCAACTGTTCATCGGTTAAGCCAAATGGACTATCATCGACAATCACGCTCCAATGCGTTGCCGATTGCTCAGTATGCACACGAACCTCACCACCTGCTTCGGTATAACGAATACTGTTACCCAGCAAGTTGACCATGATTTGTTTAAAACGATCTATATCTAATTGTAAATTCGTACCTTCACCGTGTATTGAAATCGACACATTGGCTTGGGCAAATTTAGGTTTAAAGTTTTCAACTTCCTGTAGCACCGCATTCCATGGATTCACTTCAGACATATAACATTTCAATTGTTGCGCTTCGGCTTGGGCTAAGTCAGCCAAATCTTGCGTCAATTTTTTCAAACTGGTGACTTGACGTAACATCGCTTCAAAATGCTCTGGTGTCGGTTTACGAATACCATCCTGCATCGCTTCAATTTGAGCTTGTAGTACTGCCAATGGTGTTTTTAATTCGTGTGAGGTATCGGCCACCCACTGACGCCGTGAACGTTCATGCTGATCTAAAATGACCGCCAATTGATTAATTTCAGTGGATAAATCACCCAATTCATCATTTCGATTAATTTTTACCTGATGCTGATAATGCCCTTTGGTCAATTCACGTGTCGCATTTAACAAGCGTTGAATCGGCTTTTTAAAATAAGTTGCCAACAATAAAGCCGCGATCAAACTGCTAAAAATAGTTAAAGCATAAACCAATAATAAATAGCGTTTCTGGTTACTAAAGAAATTAATACTCAACGCATCATCTTGGTCTAGCACAGGCTTTAAACCTAAATAACCAATGACTTTATTATTGACCATAATAGGACGATAAGACACGGGAATGTCCGAAGGTTCACCGACCACAAACTGTCGGTTCGCATCATATAATGAAAGTCGAGAACTTAAGCCCAAACGGTCAGGCATTGAAATAAACTGCTTTTTCTTACTTTGATTATGTGTTGAATCTGTTTGCGTCCCGTCATTTTTTTGATTCGGACGAAAGCTATTTTGATTGGAACTTAATGGAAATTTAAGCCCTTCAAAAGGTTGATATTCCGAAGGCAAATTCAGCTCAATCATCTTGAGTTCTGCTTCATCTAAGATCGGTTTATGTTGTCCTGCCTTATCTAAATCAGGCGAGACATTCATTAAAGAATTGTCCTGAAAATAACGCTGCTGCAAAGCAATATCGTACTGACGACGCAACCACCAACGCGATAAACGATCATAATCATCGGGTGCTGCCTTGCCTTCAATTTGCAGAATTTGTGCTTGAATGGCATTGCCCCAGTCATGATAGACCGTATAAACCCCTGCCAAATTGCTGATGACATGGTCGAGCTTTTGCATTTCAACATCTGCCACATAGCGGGCAAAGTTTTTTTGCATCGTCCAATGCAAGACACCAAGGCTCACTGTCGTAATCACTAAAGTCGTGAGTAATACGGTCAAAAATAGGCGTAGCGCAATTGGAATACGACGAATTTTCAAATACAAAATCTCAAAATTTCTTCTCAATTGATTATTGTAACCAACACCACCCTAAAAAACTCTCCATTGTTTCTTCATCATTATTATTTATTCTTTAACTGATCAAAATTATATTATTTTTCATTGGAGATAAAAACAATGAGTTCCATGATAAAAATGGCTTTAGTGGCTACAAGTCTTTTCAGTCTAGCGGCTTTAACCGCCTGCCAATCAAGCAATCGCGTGAAAGATCACGACCATACTCACATGATGAAAGATCATCATTCTAAACATGAACGCACAATGACGCCTGAGCAACGTGAACAGTTCCAACAAGCGCGCAGTGAACGTAAATAAGTATTTGAACAAATTAAAAAAGCCTGTGATGACAAAACCGCAGGTACAGCAGTACAAATTCAAGCCGGTGAAAAGACCCTTGAGGGTACGTGTAGCATGACATTTAAACCAGAACATAAAGCGGGTCAAAAAATGCGTGCTGAACACCATTCCATAAAAGGTGAACATCGTCCAATGCGCGGTGAAATGGGTAATACTATGCATATGCAGCGTGACGAACCTTTAACAGATGCTCGACGTGCTGAATTAACCCAGCAATTTGATCAACGCTTAGCTGAACGCCAAGCAAAAGCAACAAGCGATTTTAAAAGCCTGTCAGGGTCAAATAAATGGCAAAACGATTCAGATTAAAGTCGGTGCGCAAACTATCAATGGTCAATGTGAAATTCGTTTTCAACCGAAAGTGCCTGTTACTTCTCCCTCTGCACCCATGAAATCTGCCACATAAATATCTCCCCAAATTTAAAAAGGCGCATTGATGTGCCTTTTTTATTGGACATAAAAATTTACGTATTTGACTATTTATGACATCGAATAAAGGATAAAAGCATTTACACTCAACATACTTAGCAATTTCAGACTAAAAATCTTTGACTTTACAGTCACCAAGAAAAAGCATGGAAGAGCTTGTACCAAGCAAGAAGATGTTGCACGATTACTCCATAGAAATACGTGTCTGAAGAAGGCACGTTCCAATGTTTATTAGGATTATAAGCTGGTTAAACCAGTATTGAGGAAAACCGATATGCCACAATACAAAGCACCCTTACGTGATATGCAATTCGTTTTACATGAATTATTAAATGCTGAAGAACACTATGCAAAACTTCCAGCGTATCAAGACACCGTAAGCCGTGAGTTGGTTGATCAGTATTTAGAAGCTGCTGCTGACTTCTGTGAAAATGAACTTTCTCCTCTTAACCAAGTCGGCGACCGTGAAGGTTGTACTTGGAATGATGGCGTTGTGACCACTCCAACAGGCTTTAAAGAAGCGTATCAAAAATATATCGAACTTGGCTTCCCATCTCTTTCTGTACCAGAAGAACATGGCGGTCAAGGTCTACCGGGTTCATTAGGTACAACGATTTCTGAAATGGTCGGTACTGCGAACTGGTCTTGGGGTATGTACCCAGGTCTTTCTCATGGTGCGGTACGTACCATTGAGCATCATGGTTCTGACGAACAAAAATCGCTTTATTTACCTAAACTTGTGACAGGTGAATGGACGGGTACCATGTGTTTAACAGAATCTCATGCAGGTTCTGACCTCGGTATTATCCGTTCTAAAGCTGAACCCAATGCAGACGGTAGCTTTGCAATCTCTGGCGAGAAAATTTTTATCTCTGCTGGTGAACACGACATGGCTGAGAACATTATTCATATCGTTCTTGCTCGCCTACCGGGTGCACCTAAAGGCACTAAAGGTATTTCGTTATTCATCGTACCTAAATTCAACGTCAATGCTGACGGTTCAATGGCTGACCGCAATGCTGTTCGTTGTGGTTCAATCGAACACAAAATGGGTATTCATGGTAACTCGACGTGTGTCATCAACTTTGATAACGCAAAAGGTTTCTTGATTGGCCCTGAAAACCGTGGTCTAAACTGCATGTTCACCTTCATGAACACTGCACGTATTGGTACTGCTGTTCAAGGTCTTGCAGCATCTGAAGGTTCTTTCCAAGGTGCACTTGCATATGCGAAAGATCGTTTAGCAATGCGTTCACTTTCAGGTGTTAAAGCGCCAGAAAAAGAAGCCGATCCGATTATTGTTCACCCTGCTGTACGTAATATGCTTTTAACGCAAAAATCATTTGCTGAAGGCGGTCGTGCATTGGTTTACCTATTATCTCAATATGCAGATACAGTTGAACAAGGCGCAACAGAAGAAGAACGTAAATTTGCTGACAACATGTTGTCATTGCTTACGCCAATTGCAAAAGCATTCTTAACTGAAACTGGTTCAGAATCTGCGAAACACGGTGTGCAAGTGTTCGGTGGTCATGGCTTTATTTCTGAGCATGGCATGGAACAAATTGTACGTGATACACGTATTGCTTGCTTGTACGAAGGTACAACTGAAATTCAAGCACTTGATTTGTTAGGTCGTAAAGTTTTGGGTACTCAAGGTGCAATGTTGAAAGACTTCACTAAGATCATCCACAAATTTGCTGAAGCAAACAAAGACAATGCTGCAATGAGCGAATTTGTTGAACCACTTGTTGCTCTCAATAAAGAGTGGGGTGATTTAACCATGCAGATTGGTATGCGTGCGATGCAAAACCCTGATGAAGTGGGTGCTGCTGCGGTAGACTTCCTGTACTTCTCTGGCTACGTAACCCTTGCTTACCTATGGGCACGTATGGCACTTGTTGCACAAGAAACCCTTGCTGCAGGTACAACCGAGGTTGACTTCTATAACGCGAAAGTAACTACGGCTCGTTTCTACTTCAAGAAAATCCTGCCACGCGTTCGCTCACACGTTGACGTGATTGCTGGTGGTTTAGAGCCATTGATGTCTTTAGATACTGAACATTTCGCTTTCTAATCCGACATTGTAAAAAACTGTACTCATGAGTACAAAAAAGAAAAAGGACTGTCATAGCTTTGGCAGTCCTTTTTCTTTATAAATACACATAAATGTTAACCATTGGTTATCTAACATGCTCAACAGGCATTGCTTAGACAACTAATACCAAAATTTAAACAAAAACAGGTGTCCGAATCATGCCAATCTACAATGCGCCACTTGCAGATATGAAATTCATCCTTAATGATGTATTCAATGCAGAGCAATTCTGGCAAGCCAATGAAAATCTTGCACATATCGATGCTGCGACGGCTGAAGCTATTCTTGAAGAAATGGCTAAATTTGCGCAAAACGTGACTTTACCGATCAACCGTACCGGTGATGAAGAAGGCGCAACATTTAGCAATGGCAATGTGACAACTCCTGCTGGCTTTAAAGAAGCTTTCAAACAATATGCTGAAGGTGGTTGGATTGGTTTAGGCGCTGACGAAGAATGGGGCGGTCAGGCAATGCCAAAAATGCTGACTGTGCTTTCTGATGAAATGTTATTCGCGACCAACCCATCATTCATGCTCTACCCGCTTCTTTCTGTCGGTGCGGGTATGGCGTTAAACAGCTATGCATCACAAGAACAAAAAGAAACTTATTTACCTAAAATGTATACAGGTGAATGGTCAGGCACCATGTGCTTAACTGAACCACATTCAGGGACAGACTTGGGTATTATCAAAACCAAAGCTGAACCGAATGCAGATGGTACATACAACATCACTGGGACTAAAATCTTTATTACCGGTGGTGACCACGACCTTTCTGAAAACATCATTCACTTGGTTCTGGCGAAAACTCCTGATGCTCCTGCGGGTTCACGCGGTATTTCATTGTTCATCGTGCCTAAATTCATGGTGAATGAAGATGGTTCTATCGGTGAACGTAATACGGCAGGCCCGGGTTCAATCGAACACAAAATGGGCATCAAAGCCTCTGCAACATGTGTCATGAACTTTGATGCTGCTAAAGGTTATTTGGTGGGCAAAGAAAACGAAGGCTTAGCGGCGATGTTCGTGATGATGAACTACGAACGTTTATCGATGGGTATTCAAGGTCTAGGCGCTTCTGAATATGCTTACCAAAATGCAGCACAATACGCGACTGACCGTTTACAAGGTCGTAGCGCATCTGGCGTGCAATCGCCAAACAAACCTGCGGACAGCATTTTAGTTCACGGTGATGTTCGTCGTATGTTGCTCAATGCACGTGCCAATAATGAAGCATCTCGCGCATTTGCAGTTTACGTGGGTCAGCAACTGGATATCACTAAATTCTCAACCGATCCAGAAGCAATTAAAGCGGCAAACAACCGTGTTGCCCTCCTTACTCCAATTGCAAAAGCATATTTAACCGATACAGCGTTTAATGCAGTAATTGATTCGCAAATGGTGTTTGGCGGTCATGGTTATATCCGTGAATGGGGTATGGAACAATGCGTACGTGATTTACGTATTGCACAAATTTACGAAGGCACCAATGGTGTTCAATCGCAAGATTTAATTGGTCGTAAAACCATTAAATGCAATGGTTTATTCATTGCAGAATATATCTCTGAGATTCGTGACTTTGCCAACGGTTTAGACGCTGAGTTAAACTTCATTAAAGATGCAACACTCGATGCTGCAACTGAAATTGAAGCAGTGACTCAATATGTGATTGAAGCTGCAAGTGAAAATATAGAATTCCCGAACTCTGCGGCTGTTGATTACCTACATGCAGTGGGTCTTTTAAGCTTCTCGTATATGTTCGCAAAAATTGCCAATGCAGCAAAAGCGAAAGATGGCGAGTTTTATCAAAATAAATTGGCTTTGGCCGCTTATTTTGCACAACGTATTTTGCCTGAAATCGACTTACGTATTACCAAAGTAAAAGCAGGTTCAGAAGTGATTATGAACTTTAGCGAAGACTACTTTACCACTCAGGCTTAATTTTCCGAACTAAGCTTTAAAAAACGCCTGCATTGTCAGGCGTTTTTTTATGCCTCAATAACAGAGTCCAATATTTATTTATTTTTGATTTATCTTTCATGTGCATGAAATTTGCATAGTATTTAATAAATCTTAGTTTTTATAAAATAAGGAGGAAAAAATGTCTGAACGAAATCCCAAAGTTGAAAAAATTGAAGCCCTCCTCGATAAATTAGGCAATTTAGCCGTTGAAACCTTTCACTATGTCGCGCTGTTTATTATTGGCTGTATGGTGGCTTGGTCTGCACTACATACCGTGATTGATATTTTAACCGTCAAACAATACGCAACCATTGATGATATTTTATTGTTATTTATCTATTTAGAATTAGGCGCAATGGTCGGAATTTATTTTAAAACCAACCATATGCCAGTACGCTTCCTGATTTATGTTGCAATTACAGCACTGACTCGCCTGCTCATTTCCGACATTCAACATGACCATAAAGCAGATTTGGATCTGATCATTATCACTGGTTCTATTCTGATTTTGGCTTTTTCCATTTGGATTGTACGTTTTGCATCTTGGAATTATCCATCTGTGATTCGTGACAAACACAGTGAAAAGCCGCTACCTGAAGGTAAAACACCTCGTCCGCAAGATGATGAATTGGCTTAAAAACATCATGCTTTTTCACTCCCCCTTTTACCCAAAGGGGGAGTGAATAAAGTTTAAAGTATTGCTTTAAACCAAGTACAAATGCGGATTGAGCAAGAAGTTCTTTTATTCAAAAATAGCGGCTAAACACAATTTTTTTAGCTTATCGATTCGGCACTAACACATAGCGACCATGTTCATAAATCCAATACATTCCTGTAGGCGGTGCGGGTAAACCTAAACGACGCCAATCTGTAATTAAAATAGAGCTTGAACTTTCAATCCGTGCCGTATTCGGATCACCATTGACCCAGCTATAACTTTGCGAGTTCTGCGTAATGGTCGTTGGGGCATGATATTGAATACTCACCCCATTTTGGATTGGTGGATAGCCACCATGTGGCGGATATGATGGATAAGATGGTGTTGGTCGACTTGGGTAATGAGGTCGATGTTGTGGGTGACTACTTGACGGATAGTTGTTTTGTGGGGAATTCGGTTGATGCAAGGAAAAATTAGGTCGACTTGAAGTATAGTCATTTGGTGGATAGCTATTTTGTGGGTAATTGTTTTGTGGGTAACTCGGTCGATGTTGATGCTTACTGGTATCGACACCTTGATAATTTGACCAACGGTTTTCCGCTTGAGTCATTGCTGAAGCCCCAAGAAGCACCATGCCACCCAGAGCACAAAGAATTGCTACTTTCATAAGAGACTCCCAATATTGTTGATACAACCCATTTTAATCTCTAGTTTAGGATAAAAAATGAATAAAAAACCATCTAATGCAACGTTTTGTAAACCAAATATTTGAATCATTTCATGCGTTCATACAACTAAGCATGCCTGATGTTTATGCTAAGATATTCTTTTTTGTTACTGGATCAAGCAGAGTGTCTGATTTAAGTTTTGACCGCCTACATCAATTCTTTTGTAAAGTGCCGAGTATACAAGAAGCATTGATTGATGCTTATGGTTCAGATGGTCAACATGCATGGTGGTTTAAATTTCAAATTAATGTAGAGCACCCTCTGGCATGGCAAACCGTGCAAGAATTGGGGCATGTGCTGAATTACATTTCAAAGAATGAACGCCTGCCAACGCAGTTCCTCCCTGTTTCACCACCGCCCTACATGAATGGTGAAGCAAAAGACTTTTTGGCTTGGGTAATTCAGTGTAATCATCCTGACTTTTCACCCGATGTGGTCTGTGATTGGTTAGAAGCACGTTTACCACAACCCGTTGAAGATGAAAATCAGTGGAAAATTAAAACTGATTTATCTGAACTGGATAAAATAAAAGATGCCGATTTGGATAAGTTAGTTCCACCCAATCCACAATAATATTTTGAGTAAAAAAAGCGCTTAATGCGCTTTTTTATTTTTAACAAATTCAATTTCCCTCTTGTGCCATATACAGCTCATCTTTAAAAAAGAGGGACTTTCATCCGTCCTTATTAAGACTTAAATAAGATAGCTCCTCCCTTTCTCAAAGGGAGGTTGGGAGGGATTTAAAAAAATTTGGAACGATTTCCTAAAAAGTCGATACCCCACTCCATTCCATCAAGCGGTAAATCGCATATTTCAGTTTCGACTCATCCGCATACGTGCTGTAATCAACACTCATATTTTTACCTTCTAAGTTCGACCAAGCGGTATTAAAATATTGATTAGCATCAATAAAGACCTGCGCTTGTGATGCCCCGACCACACGTAAATCGGTTTCCAAATTATAATTTTTGATGTTCCGTGCGGTGAAATTTGCTGAACCTAAAATCAGTTCGGCATGTTGTGCATTGTGTTTCACAATCATCTTGCTATGACACTGCTCACCTTGTGTCTTACACCAACGCACAGGTACACCCGCATCATTGAGTTCAGATGCCACTTGGCGATTAGGAATACCATTTTTTTGACGACCAAAGGCATCTTTATTCGGGTCAAGTAACACGCGAAGTTTTACCCCACGCTGATGTGCGGCAATGAGCGCTTTTACAATATCTCGTTCAGATAAGTAGAACATAGCTAAATCAATTTGCTCTTGCGGCTTAGCCGTTTCAATCAGTTTTACCGTTGCATCATAAATGGCTTTTTCAGTCAGCACCTGAACTTGAGGCAAAGACTGTGCCCCCTCAAACTCGCCCATAATCACCATCGGAATGTCACCTTTTGACATTCTGCCCACAGCCTGTTCGGTCTTTAATACATCAATTGCAGTATTGCCCGAAACCAGCAATGCCACGTTGGAATGCCTTGAACTGCCATCGTGAGGATTTGCAGAAGTCACTAAAGCTTGCCAACCCTGAGCCGTATCGACCACCAAAGTTTTACGATGATTGGCTTTAAAATTAAACAGGTTAAAATAACTACGTAAGGTAATTTTTTCTTGACCAAATGGATTAGGTAACCAGCCTTTTTCAGGATTATTACCCGCATCTTGACAACAGATATACCAAATGCCTGACCAGAGTGGATTCGATGCACGTAGCGGTGTTAAATCCGTTTCAATCACATCAATACCGGCTGCGCGTAACTGACGATAATGCTCTGGGGCAACACCACCATAGACTGAATTAATCGGGTCAGTAATCACCTTAATTTCAATATTTGGTTGCACACGGCGTTTTAAAATTAAAGCATCAGTGAGTTGCTGAGCAAGTGTACGGTGCACGATGCCAGACGCCCCAACCTCTTTATTAAATAAGAACATATCCAGCACAATGGTGGTTTGCGCATCATCAATCATTTTTAACATTTGATTAAAAATATAATGCTCTTGTTGTTGTTTGCCCTGCACATCAATATAGGTTTGATCGGCGATAAACTTCACTTCGGCATGGCGCAACTTACCGGTAAAATCCAAGCCCTCTGGTAAGGGTTTATAGGTATGATAAATGGCGGATGAAAGATAACCCAAAGCCAATAAGCTGACCATTACGCTGACATAACGACGGCGTGACCAATTCAATTTTTGATGAATTCGTTGAAAAATTTGCATAACAAAAAACCTAGTCCAATCGCATCAGACTAGGTTTTATGGTTTGATTTTTCAAGAGGTTTTCTGTGAAACCTGATTGAGAAATTTAATCCAACAACAGTGTTACTTAGAAACCAAATTCTAAACCCACTGTAAAGTTACGTCCGACTTGCGGAATATTCGACAGGAATGAAGCATGTGAATAGACCTGATCATCTAACAGGTTATTGGCTTTGAAATACACGCGATAATCATTGTTTTTCGCGTATTGCCCTGCATAAGACACCCCTACATTGACCATATTATAGCCATTGGTTTCATGTTCATAACTGGCAATTTTGTCCTGATTAAACACATGATAATACTCAGCCAAACCCGACCAATGATCATCAAAACTAGCATCGACTTTTGTTCCAACCCGACCAGCGGGAACACGTGGTGCATTGTCGCTGTCAATTTTGCCACGGACATAATCACCGAACACACTCAGTTTATACACATCGCTTAAAGCATAAGAGGCTTGCGCTTCTGCACCATAAAATTTGGCTTTGTCTTGGGTGTAATCAACCAAACGAAAATCTTTGTAGGATGCTGTGGTATTGGCATAAATATAATTATCAAACCAGTTGTGATAAACATGCACATGGTAATCCAACTTATCTTGCTCATAATGCAAACCAAGCTCGATATTATTGGATTTTTCTGCGCTTAAATTTTCATTGCCACGTTCATAGGTATTGGTCGCAAAATGCTTGCCATTGGCATACAGTTCTTGCGCCAAAGGTAAACGCTCTTGATGAGAACCGACCAAAGACAATTTATAACTTGGTGCAAACTGCCAGTTCACAGCACCTGAATAAGAGAAGCCATAATCATCAAAATCTTTTTGATTGGAATCAATTTCAATTTTTTGCTGATCTAAACGTGCAGCCAATTCAACATGCACATCATTAAATTGTTTATGTTCTAAAGCAAAAAGACTCCATTTTTGTGTTTTGCTTGGATTCAATAAAGATTCTTCACCAGTAATATCCAGTTTTTGCTGATTATATTGCGTCCCAATTACCCCTTCCCAATTGGCAATAGGATTGTGTACCAATTCTAAACGCGCATCATAGCCCTGACTTTTAAAGCGTGGTTGCCACCGTATTTTCTTCCAGTTCGTCATGTTTATAGTCGGTATAACTGGCATGGGCACGTAATTTTTCAAAGCCGGCAAATGGGTTATTCAATTCAGTACGGAAATCATAGCGTTCCGATTTAAGGTCAACCCAAGGCCCAGCAGCATGCTCATCTTCATCATGGGTATGCCCTGTATTGCTGCCACAATCCAATTAACACATTGCCTGATGCTGCACAGTCTTCATATTCATGACTATGCCCCGGCAAACCATACTGATCTTGACGGTTACTATATGAAATACCGCTAAAACCACGATCATGAATCCAAGATAAACCAACATTCACCGTATCACTTTGAGCAAAAGTATTACCGACACGACGTTCTTTTTCTAATTCGCCATCATGGTCATGAAAATAATTCGGTGCAATATAACTGTTCGCATCTCGGGTCGAACCTTCTACCCGTAGTGCAACCTGATTGCCTAAAGCCACGGTTGCACCTGCACTGGCGAGTTTTTCATCACTGCCTGAGTTATAACGAATCCCCGCCTGCCCCTCGATGCCTTTTTCTGGCATTTGGGTGGGAATTTTATTGTCCGTCACATTGACCAAGCCACCCACTGTGCCTGCGCTATACAATAAGGTCGATGGACCACGAATAATTTCCACTTGCTTGGCTAAAATCGGATCTACTGTCACCGCATGGTCAGGGGACAGTGTAGAAACATCGGCTGTTTCCGAGGCATGTTGTAGGACTTTGACACGCGGCCCATCTTGCCCACGAATCACTGGACGGCTAGAACCTGAGCCATATTGGTTAGAATACACGCCCAGTTCATCTGCAAGTGCATCACCAATGGTTGCTCCACGTTCAGCCAAAGCCTGATGCGCGACCACATGATCTGCCACTGCAAAATCGGCAGCCGATTGTACCAAGGGATGTGCTTGTAATTGGATGGTTTCTAATTGTTGATTTTGAAGATGATCATCAGCAAAAACGACCGGCGTAATGACGGCAAAGATAGACAGTGTAATTAAATTCTTATGAAAGGACATGTGCAGGCTCAAAGCGACAAAATCTGAATAATGTTATAGTATAACATTTCATTGTTTTTGCAATAAAAAACATTTCTTTTCAATTTCTTCGGCTAGACTGTATTTCTACCATTAAATCATCATTGAATTTTAAAGGTTTTTAGATGCCTTTTACCATATCGCATGCTGTACTCGCACCGCCTATTTCCAAGTTAACAGGTCATGCACTGCCTGTTGCTGCACTGGCTATTGGTTGTATGGTGCCTGATTTATACCGCTTATTTACCCAAGAAAATTCCAATACCACCCATTTATGGACATCAATTATTCATCCCGACTTATGGATTGGCTTGGTTTTTTGTCTACTTTGGTATCTGCTCTATCGCCCTGTGATTTACCGTTTGAGTGGGATTCAACACCCATTACATATTGAGAGTTTCAAATCAGCCGTTAAATTTTTCATTGGGGTCATTGCTGCGGTGCTTGTCGGCACAGCAACGCATATTATTTGGGATGGTTTAACCCATGTCGATTTTAGAACCTTTGCCTTTAAAGACTTTCTAAGTCAAAACCTGACCTTGTTTAATCATCAATATCCTGTACATCGCATCTTACAAATTGGCAGCTCGATTGTGGTTTTACCCATTTTACTTTTCATGTGCCTGCAATATTACCGACAACATCAGCAACATCACCCAATTAGTCCAAAGATTAAATGCTTTGCTGCCGTACTCTTACTGACTTCTTTCATCGTTGGCTGTTTTTCTGCTTGGGATTATGCACGCTATTTTTCCACAGAAATTTGGCATGCAGATCTGTACTTTTTTGTGGGTAAATCAATCAACGAATTTACCCAAGGTGCCCTATCCGTATTTACCTTAGGTAGCCTGTTGTTGTTATTTTTTGATCGCGATCATCGACTGGGTTGATGCTACTAAAGTGAAATGATTCAGCAATTTTCAGTGATTTGACGCTGTTTTTAGATCTACTTCTTGTGACACCCTGCCCAAAGAGGCATAATTCAACATTCAAAGGCGGTACGCTGTTTACGTATACGCTTGCCTTAACCCATATAGTTGGATTTTTTACGCTATGATGCGAACTCATTACTGCGGTACTTTAACCGAATCTCAAATTGACCAAACCGTTACATTATGCGGTTGGGTACATCGTCGTCGTGACCACGGTGGTGTTATCTTCCTTGACATGCGTGACCGTGATGGTCTTGTGCAAGTGGTGATTGACCCAGATACACCTGAAGCGTTCTCAACTGCTGACAAAGTGCGTTCTGAATTCGTACTCAAAATCACAGGTCGTGTGCGTCGTCGTTATGAAGGCACAGAAAATGCCAACATGGTGAGTGGTCAAATCGAAGTTTTAGCCAAAGACATCGAAGTTCTTGCTGCTTCTGAAACACCGCCATTCCCATTGAATGATGAAAATACCAATATTTCTGAAGAAATTCGTTTGAAATATCGTTTCTTGGACATCCGTCGTCCTGAAATGCTTGATCGTTTACGTTTCCGTTCTAAATTGACCAACCTTATTCGTAACTATTTCGAAGAAAATGGTTTCTTAGACGTTGAAACCCCAATTTTGACGCGTGCAACGCCTGAAGGCGCACGTGACTATTTAGTGCCAAGTCGTGTATCGAATGGTAGCTTCTATGCCCTTCCACAATCACCACAGTTGTTTAAACAATTGTTGATGGTGGGTGGTATTGACCGTTACTACCAAATTGCGAAATGTTTCCGTGACGAAGATTTACGTGCCGATCGTCAGCCAGAATTCACCCAGATCGACGTTGAAACATCGTTCATGAGTGACGATGACATCATGGATTTGATGGAAGTTTTAACCATTAAGATGTTCAAAGAACTGCTTAATGTTGACTTCGGAAAATTCCAACGTATGACTTATGCAGATGCAATGCGTGATTATGCATCTGACAAACCAGATATGCGTATTCCTTTGAAATTGGTTGACGTTGCAGACATGATGCAAGACGTTGAGTTCAAAGTATTCGCAGGTCCAGCTAAAGATCCTAAAGGTCGTATTGTTGCACTTCGTGTACCGGGCGCAGGTTCACTACCACGTAGCCAAATTGATGAATATACTAAATTCGTCGGTATCTACGGTGCCAAAGGTTTGGCTTATATTAAAGTCAACGAACTTGAAAAAGGCATCGAAGGTCTTCAATCACCAATCGTTAAATTCATCGAGCCAATCGTGCTTGATTTGTTGAAACGTGTTGGTGCTGAAAATGGCGACATCGTATTCTTCGGTGCAGACAAAGCCAAAGTTGTGAATGATGCGATGGGTGCATTACGTATCAAAGTCGGTCATGACATGAAACTCGCGACTTGCGAGTGGGCGCCACTTTGGGTTGTTGACTTCCCAATGTTTGAAGAAACAGATGATGGTAAATGGACGTCTGTACATCACCCATTCACGCTACCAAAATCAAGCGTTGAAGAAGTGAAGAGCAACCCAGGTGCTGCGTTGTCTGTTGCTTATGACATGGTCTTGAATGGTACTGAAGTTGGTGGTGGTTCACTGCGTATTTATACTTTAGAAATGCAACAAGCCATTTTTGAAGCTTTAGGCATTAATGCTGAAGAAGCGGAAGAGAAATTTAGCTTCCTACTCAATGCATTACGTTACGGTGCGCCTCCACACGGTGGTTTGGCATTCGGTCTTGACCGTCTTGTGATGTTAATGACAGGTGCTTCTTCTATTCGTGAAGTAATTGCATTCCCGAAAACCAAGACTGCGGAATGTCCTTTAACTCAAGCGCCTGCGCCAGTTGAAGCGAATCAATTACGTGACTTAGGCATTCGCCTACGCGAAAAACCAAAAGCTGAGGTTAAAGCAGACGCTTAATCCTTTAAATTCAGTGCTAAAAGACCCTGCCCATGCAGGGTTTTTTATTGCATTGTGATCAGGTCTTGAGAATGGCATAATGGCGACCTATTTTCTCCTTTGGTGTGAGCTAAACCTTATGGCTATGCGTCCTGCTGTCCGTCGTCGTGCACTTGTATTAATGGTATTCGCTATCGCTCAGTGGTTATTTATGCGTTACATTTTAGCCAATGGTTTGTTTAATATTGATACCAATCAACGTATTCTTTATTTTTGTGTCAGTAGCTTAGGTGGTGCCTTACTCATTTTTGTGAGTTTGATTTATATGGTCTTAAAAGGTAATGCCGACAAAGCTGAATAATTTTTTTCTATCACCACTAGGTTGACCTCATCTGATTGCCTAGTGGTTGTACTTCATTTTTTATTTTGTTCTCAAGACTTTTGACCTCATTTTCTATGCTTTAGAAATGGCGCAGCCGCATTCATGCGATAAAACTCTTTCCAGAATTATTCTTTTTATAATGATATAAACTATAAGTAAGTTGCGCTGTTATGTATTTTTTATTCAAAATAATTGCTTTACTTCCTCTTTCTCTCTTGCAGTTAATCGCCTCTTGGATTGCGATTTTACTCAATAGTTACAACTCATCCATGAAACGAATTACCCGTATTAATCTGCAATTGGCCTATCCAGATTTAAGCACGCAACAACAAGAAATATTCATCAAAAATAGCTTAAAAAGCCAATGTATGACTTATGTTGAATCGATTAAATGCTGGGGTATGCCGCCTGAATATAATCTAGCTTTGTTCAAAAATATTTATGGTGAACAGTACTTTACTGAAGCCTTAGCCAATAAAAAAGGTGTGATTGTGGTGATTGCGCATTTTGGCTGTTGGGAGCTTTTAAATACATGGCTTAATCATATAGCTCGCCGATGATTATGTACAAGCCCAATAAAAACAAAGGCATTGATCGCTTTATGTTAGAAGCACGCCAACGAACGAATGCCACCCTCGTTCCAACCGATGAAAATGGTGTACGTGCTATTTTCAAACACCTAAAACAAGGTGGCTTGACTGTGATATTACCCGATCATTTGCCTAAAGAATCAGGCGGAATTTATTCCAATTTTTTTGGACAAAAAACACTATCAACAACATTGGTATCAAAATTAGCCAGTAAAACACAATGTAATGTGATTGGACTTAGTTGTATTCGTGATGAAGTTTCTGGTTTTAATGTTCATTGTTCACGACTTTCCGATGATATTTTATCGAAAGATTTACAAACTTCTGTGGATAGTCTAAATATAGATTTGGAAAATATGATTAATCTTGCGCCCGAACAATATATCTGGGGGTATAAGCGGTTTAGTAAAGTGTTACGGTGATGTCAATGTATACCGTTAGCTTCAGAAATGAATTTTAGCAAGTAGATGTTCTGTTTAAATCCTAGATTACTTAAAGGAATATACTTTGATTCTGATAGCATCTATTTTATTCAATTAAGATAAATGATCGGAAATGGCATAATTTTTTAAGTTTTTTAACTAATTAAATCCAAAAATGAATTTGCCATCGTATCGATATCTATCAATTTTTTAACTTTTAGAGGTATGGGAGAAGAGGAGTGAATGATTCTATTAAAACCATCCGCCAAAGCACTTATATCATTTTTAGGTATTAAATAAGACCGCATCACTTCATTATCAAATAACAAAGAAATACTTGAACTAGAATCATAACTAATAATAGGAATATTATTGGCTAAAGCTTCTAACAATGAAATTGGACTACCTTCAGAACTTGAGCATAAACAGACTGCATTAGCTTGTTTTATAATTTCATTTGGATGATTAGACCATCCTAAAAAATCTACTCTGTCCCTAATACCTAGTCTGTTTACCAAACCTTCTAATGCCGACTGTTCAGGCCCCTCTCCCAATATACCCAGCTTTCCAGTTAGATTAGATAATGCATAAGCTTTAATTGCATGATCTACTTGCTTAATTTTGACCAACCTACCTACAAATAAAATATCCCATTTTTTTTCTTCAGTCCGATCAGAAGTAGAGAATTTCTGAAGATTTATTCCATTTGGAATAATATTAAAATTAGCTGTTGGCAATATTCTTTCATATTTCATTTTTAAATCAGAACTAACTGCTATGATATTTTTATTGTTAAATATTTTTTTAAATTTATTTTTATGTTTTAAAAATCTTAAATTTTGCTGTATCTTCTTGATAAAAAAATTGGCTGGTCTTTTTTCTAAAACAGCACCATGCATCCAAAAATAAATCTTATCTTTTTCCCATAGATAATCATAAAGATAATATCCATTATGAAACCCTAAAACTATTAAATCATAGCTCTGATAATTTAAAACATCATTAACACGAACTATTTCATCGATTGAAAGTTTTTTACTCTTCCATAATTTTCCATTAGAAAATATAACATTTATTTTTAAATCAACCACTTGAACCAAATCATTTACAAAGCACTCTTGATTTTTATTGTTTAAAATGGCCAGTTTTACATGAATATTTTGCATAGATGCTAAATAATTAGCCAAACTAACTGTGATTGATTGGGCCCCTCCTTTTCCTAAATTATCAATAACAAATAATATTGTTTTCACTTTTCAACCCCATTAAAAAATTTATATATATATAAATGAAAAATAGATTTCACTCTAGTTAATATAGATTTTTTTATCAAACCTTGTCTATAAAACTCTTTAGCCAAGCGACTATTAAGTTTATAATCAATTTGATAATAATTTGCATAGTTTTAAAGCAATTCGCAACTTTTTTCATTTCAATAATCATATTCATACTATTTTTAGAAAAGTTTTCTTCATGAATACGATACTGACATAATATTTCAGGAATATACCTTAAAATTTTATTTTGGTTGGTTAGTTTTAAGAATATAAACCAATCTTCAATTTTTATACTTTCATCATAACCTCCCACTTCATTGATATCTTAAGTGATACATCTGGGTTAAAGCAGGCAAATCATGTTGGTTTGAAATAATCTCTTGAAAACTATATTCAGTATGTTCAGACACCCGCTTATCGATAATTTGATTATTATAGTCTATTAATTCAACTCCTGAAAATACACCTGAAACATT
Organism: uncultured Gammaproteobacteria bacterium; assembly: GCA_963812025.1. Lineage (GTDB taxonomy): Bacteria > Pseudomonadota > Gammaproteobacteria > Pseudomonadales > Moraxellaceae > Acinetobacter. The sequence goes on along the minus strand of CAWETQ010000007.1, from coordinate 530,589 downwards.
TGGATTTTTCTCTAAATATTCAACTTGTAACTGGGTTTTATGCGGTAACATATTATCATCTGAGGCAATAATACTGACATATTTTCCATTACATAGATTAAGGCTTCATTCAATGTTGCACATAGTCCCTTATTAGGTCTTGTAGTAAAATAAACATGCTCAAATCGCTGTTTACATGCAGGCAACATGTCCTGTATTTTTTCTACAGATTTATCCTTAGAACCATCATCAATCACAATCAATTCAATATTTGAATAGGTTTGTTCAATTATACTCTGAATACTATCTTGAATATATTTTTCATGATTGTAACAAGGAATGATTACTGAAACTAAAGGACTTCTTATATCCATAGAAAATTACAAACCAATAATCTTAAGCTTAACTATATTAATGTATATTTTCAAAATATACATTTAAAAATCAAAAAAAATCAAAATTTTCATACAAGCTTACAACTTCATTGACATCCACAATATAATCCGAATGTATTTTTTCACGATCAGAAGTCATATTTGTCAAGACAAACTTTAAATCACATTTAAATATATGAGCTAAAGATGAAAATACTGAAAACTCAGATAATTGCTCAGGCAACCAACTAATAGCTCTACTTCCCTCCTTACAAAAAAGAAGATTTGACCAAGCTGCTCCACTAGGTCCTACAATAAAATCAGCATGATGAAATATATTAACTTGCTCTTCAAAAGTATAATCTTCTAGATAAATCGGTAAAAAATCCTGTTTGATAAAATATTTTAGAAGTTCTTCTTGGTTATAGGATCTTACTTGGTCATTTTTTCTTGCCAAGAAAATTTTATTATATTTTTTGTCTTTATTCTTACATAATTTAATAAATACTTCCCGCATTTTTTTTAAACCTTCCACATGAAAATGCGAATATCTAACTGAAGACAACTTTTCTTTACTATTAAAAACTATATTATTAAAATTATTAACATACAAAACAGTGTTTGCTTTAATATTCTTATCATTATTAACATATACAACTGGAATATTAATTCCTTTTAATTTCAATAAAATATTTAGAATTTTACCAAAAGATGCAACTTCTTTAACTTTACTATCACAAACAATAAAATCAACTTTATTTTTAAAAAGTATTTCATTACTTAAATAAAGAAATTTAGGGGCTATTTCAATTAACCAATGATAATAATTAAAACTTCCATTCCCTCCTATAAATAAAATATTATCCATGTAAAATATTTTTTTATTAAGCTTAATTAAAGCACATTTATTATTATGAAGTTTAACTATTCCTGTAGAGTAATTTGAATATTCCAAAGGAGCACTGACTACGCGCTCAACAATTAGGACATTTTCATTAGTTAATAAAAAATTTGAAGAATGAGAATTCAAAACAACATCTCTGAAAATGTATAAATAGATACCAATTTCTTGGTTAAAATATAATTTATTAACACAATCCTTTACTACAGGTGAACAACTTAAACCATTATTGTTTGACATCGACTTCTGTAAGTTCTCATTACTTTCATTATCTAGCCAAACAATACGCGTCCTATATATTTTTTTTATTTTAAGAAATACAAAGAATAAGCTTGGTAAGTTAAAATTAAAATTTTCAACTATCTTAATTAATTTTCCTCCCATAATGTTTACACTATTAACCTTTATATTTTATCTAACTATTGTAAAAATAAATTTTAATGTAAATTTACACCTTACAGGTATAAAAGCATTACATAAATTTATAACTATTTCAGCTTCATCTAAGGTCAAAGTCGATCCCATCGGTAAACTTAACACTTGCTGATGAATACGTTCAGTTACAGGAAAACTCAAATCATTCCATTCTTTATAAGCCTGTTGCTTATGCGGAGGAATTGGATAGTGAATTAATGTTTGAACGCCATTTTCCAGTAAATATTGTTGCAGCTGATCTCGATATTCAGTTTGAAGCACGAATAAATGCCATACGTGTTGCTTATATTCAAGCGCATTAATCTGACTCAAAGGCAATGTAATATATGGATTTTTTATTTTAGATAAATATAGATTTGCAATTTGACGACGATGAGTCGTTTCTTGATCCAAATATTTCAGTTTCACATCCAACATTGCAGCCTGTATTTCATCTAAGCGACTGTTTACACCTGGCACTAAATTTTTATATTTTTCATGCGAGCCATAATTTCTCAAGGCTTTCAACATACTCGCCAATTCAGCATCATTGGTTGTTACAGCTCCAGCATCACCTAAAGCACCTAAGTTTTTCCCCGGATAGAAACTAAAACCTGAAGCATCACCCCAATGGCCAGCACGAATACCCTGCATTTCAGCGCCATGAGCTTGTGCTGAATCTTCCAACACCAATAAATGGTGTTGTTGAGCGAGCTGCATAATTTTTGGCATATCTGCCAGCTGTCCATATAAATGCACTGCCAGTATCGCTTTGGTATGCGGTGTAATGGCTTGTTTAAGTGCCTCTACAGAAATATTTAAGCTGTTAACATCAGGTTCAACCAATACCGCTTTTAAATGATTTGCAGTAATTGCTAAAATACTTGCGATATAGGTATTTGCAGGAACAATGATCTCATCACCATCTTGTAACTTGCCTAGCTCTTTCCATGCACGCAGTGTCAAAATAAGTGCATCAAGACCATTCGCAACACCAATTGCAAATTTCGTACCGCAATAAGTTGCAAAATTTTGTTCAAATTTTTCAAGCTCTTGACCACCAATATACCAACCAGAATCAATCACACGAGTACACACTTCAACGAGTTGCGTTTTATATTTTGAATTCAATGCTTTTAAATCTAAAAAATTAATCATATTTCCTTCATTCATTTGGAATATAAAGTTCAGCTGTACCCACAATACATAGCTTATCTTGAGAAGTGGCGACAGTTTTAAAAATCACTCGCTTTTTCTCAACTATGATATCTATAACTTCAACCTTAAAACTGACAAGCTCATTTAGATAAACAGGTTTAAGAAATTTACTTTCCGATTTTAAATAAATACAGCCAGCTCCAGGCAATGTATTAGCAAAAAGTGTTGAAAACATACTAGTTAATAATGCACCATGAACAATTCGGTAACCAAACATAGTAGTCTTTGCATAGACCTCATCTAAGTGTACAGGGTTTATATCTCCTGATAATTGCGAAAAGAGACTGACATCTTCAGCAGAAAAATATCTTTCCACTACAGCCTGATCACCAACTTGTATATCTGTAATATTTAAATTTGCCACGGTTTATCCTAAAAACTTCTCATATTCATTCAATATTTCAAAATATTTAGAAGCTGGGTAAATATAAAAATTATCTAAATTATTGCCAGAAATGTATTTCGCCCCCAATCTCATATGAAAATTATGTACGCCTATATTTTCTTTTCTCACATCAAAATGTGACTGTTCAAACCCAAGTTCTTCAAAGGCAATTTTATAGACTAACAATGCACTTTCTATAGCTGCATAACGCGTTTTTTTTGCGTTTAATATCCAACTCCCCCAACAAAATGATTTTGGGTTTTCCTTAAAATCGTATAAACGGATAGTACCAATTTTTTCATTATTATCATTTCGCTCAATAATAAAATAAAATTCTTGTCCGCTAATCTCTCTGTCTTTATAATTTTTTATCCACTTTGCTTGTTCATCTACAAGTGCTGTTGACTGAGAGATATGTTTATTTAACTCAGGGGTGTTACGTAAACTACAAATAAATTCTGCATCAACTTCTTCGACTAATCGAAAATGGATCATATTAGCAGTTAAGTTTTTAAATTTCATATTTAGCAACCTTTAAAAATTCATCATAGTTGCGAATGTAATCCGATTCATCATAGTGCTCACTGGCAAGAACCAGTAGTACACAATCCTCTGAAAAATCATGCATTTCACGCCACATCAAACTTTCAATTAACAAGCCTTTTGTGGGTGAAGACAGAACTACTTCTTCTTTTTGATAACCATTATCTAAAATAAACTTACAGCTCCCATGTAGGCAAATAGCAACCTGCTTTAAATTTTTATGTGCATGAAAGCCACGAGCTTGTTTATCGACAGTTTTAAACAGGTAATAAATTCGCTTTAATTCAAATGGAATGGATTGACTCGATTCCAGTGCAATTAAACCACCCCGATGGTCACTTAAATCGGGTAAATCAATTAATTGGACTAAACTCATTTTTATTCACTTACCAATGAAATTAAATATTGACCGTAATCATTTTTACTCATGCTCTGGCCAATTTCTAAAATTTGCTCCGCAGTTAACCAACCATTGTTAAAAGCAATTTCTTCTAAACATGCCACTTTATAGCCTTGGCGTTTTTCAATGGTTTCAACAAACTGTGCCGCTTCGAGTAAACTTTCATGCGTACCCGTATCTAACCAAGCAAAGCCACGGCCCAATAATTCTACATTTAAGTCACCGCGCTCAAGATACATCTGATTCACCGTGGTAATTTCCAACTCACCACGATCAGAAGGTTTGACTTGTTTGGCAATTTGAATGACATCATTGTCATAAAAATAAAGACCCGTTACCGCAAAATTAGACTTCGGATGTTTTGGCTTTTCTTCAAGGGAAATCGCACACTTATTTTGATCAAACTCAACCACACCAAAACGTTCAGGGTCTTTGACTTGATAACCAAATACCGTTGCACCTTTTTCACGTGCAATCGCTTGTTTCAACATTGGCGTAAAGCCTTGACCATAAAAAATATTATCGCCCAGCACTAAACAAACATTGCTCTGACCGATAAAATCTTCACCAATAATAAATGCCTGTGCTAAACCATCTGGACTTGGCTGTACCGCATAAGTCAGCTCAATACCAAACAGTGAGCCATCCCCCAATAAGCGTTTAAAACTGTCAACATCTTCGGGTGTAGTAATAATGAGAACTTCACGAATACCCGCCAACATCAAAACTGACAAAGGATAATAAATCATGGGCTTATCATAAATTGGCAACAACTGCTTTGATACGCCTTTGGTAATTGGGTACAAGCGTGTTCCAGAACCGCCTGCGAGAATAATCCCCTTTGTATTCATGATTGATCTACTCCTAGTCTCTCGCGTTGATAGCTGCCATCTTGAACTCTACGGCACCAGTCTAAATGACTTAAATACCATTCTACAGTTTGACGAATACCCGTTTCAAAAGATTCTTGCGGCACCCAACCCAGTTCATTTTTTATTTTACTGGCGTCAATCGCATAGCGATGATCATGACCGGGACGATCTTGAACAAAAGTAATTAAAGATGCATAAGATTGTTGATCACTTCGTGGTTGAAGTTCATCTAATAGTTGGCAAATGGTTCTGACGACTTCAATATTCTGTTTTTCATTATGACCGCCAATATTATAGGTTTCCCCAACCTGACCTTGGGTCGCTACCGTATATAAGGCACGGGCATGGTCTTCGACAAACAACCAATCACGTACTTGCTGACCATTGCCATAAATGGGCAACGCTTTACCTTCAAGTGCATTCAAAATAACCAGAGGAATCAGTTTTTCTGGAAAATGATATGGCCCATAATTATTTGAACAATTGGTCACAATCGTTGGTAAGCCATAAGTTCTATGCCATGCCCGAACCAGATGATCCGAACTTGCTTTACTGGCAGAATAAGGTGAACTCGGTTCGTATGGCGTTTTTTCTGTAAATAAATCTGTGGTTCCCTCTAAATCACCATAAACTTCATCGGTAGAGATATGGTGAAAACGGAAACCCTTTTGTTTATCTGCATCTAAGGCTAACCAATATTTTCGAACGGCCTCTAAAAGGGTATAAGTTCCAACAATATTGGTCTGAATAAAGGCTGCTGGGCCATCAATCGAACGGTCGACATGGGATTCAGCAGCTAAGTGCATCACAACATCCGGTTGAAAATCTTTTATCGCCCGATCCAAAGCCACAGCGTCACAAATATCAATTTGATTAAAATAATAGCGTGAACTTTGCTCAATTTCAGCCAAAGACTCTAAATTACCTGCATAGGTCAATTTATCAATATTCAGTACTTCATTTTGAGTATTTTGAATAATATATCGAATAACCGCAGAACCAATGAAGCCTGCGCCGCCAGTGATTAAATACTTCATATAAAAAACCTTGCTTTATGCTGCGCAACAATAATTAAAATACAATAAGTTATAGTTTACTTAAGCCATTCAAAAATTGATCTAATTGTTTTGAAATTTGGCTAAATTGATAATTCTGTACAGCTTCTTGGTAAGCTTTTTCTGAAAAAATAAGTGCTTTTATCGGATCTGTAATTAAATCCTCAATTTGTTGCGAAAGAGCATGCACATCACCACACTTTGCCATAAGACCATTTTCTTCATGCCTGATCATTTGCTGCACACTAATATGATCACTAGCTACTACAGGCCTCCCCCAAGCAAATGCATCTAAAATTGCTAAAGGTTGGGTATCATTCATTGTAGGTACAACTGCAATATCAATCGATTGATAAAATTTCTTTTTTTCTTCAAGATCAATCCAACCTAAAAATTGAATCTCATTTTCTAGACCTAAAAATTGTGTTTCCTGAATTAAATTTTCTTTTTCCTCACCGTCACCAGCTATCAGCAACTTGATGGCAAAACCCCGTCGTTTTAATAAAGCAACAGCATCTATTAATAAATGAGTGCCCTTATACTCAACCAATCGAGTCATCATACCCAGCACAACAGGTGTTCCCATGGGTCTAAAAATAGGAACCTCTATAGGCAAATGCACAAGATTTGAAATAACAGCTTGAGGTTTATTTGAAAGGTCTATTCTCTTTTTGCTAGCTGTTTCAGAAACACATTGTGCAACATGAGGTGTAATATGAATGAAACCATCTGCTCGTATTGTTCTTTTCACATTATGACTATGGTTTACAGCAATAACAGGTATATTAAGATTATTAAAAAACATTGCGTTTTTAAATAAACAGACAGCTCTTCCACTATGAGCAATAATTACATCAGGTTTAACCTGCTTTAACCAACAACTCGCTTTAAAAGCAGAAAAAAAATCATAAAAACCTGAATTTGATAAGAATACAACAGGTTTATCTCCTGCCTTTAATTTTTTATTCTCTGACCCAGTAACAATTAAAACCTCATATCCACAAGACTCTAAAGCATCACTCATATTAAGCATAGCCTGCCAACGTCCACCAGAAGCATCCCCGAACACACAATTTACTATTTTCAAAGGACTTTTCATGGTGATCATCATTATTACTACAAAGACATTATAACATTTTATCTTATGCTTGCTATATCATATACAAAGCTTTTCTATACGTTAAAATATTTATGTCTAGACAAACTTTTTTGTCGATTTTACTCATCCATGATGATCGAGCAGGTCATTTGAACCCAAGCTTAGGCATTTGCGATCAAATTGAAGATGGTTTTCATACACAAATTTCTAAAATTAAAACACCTTATTTAAAAAAATGGGGCATTAGTCTATTAAAAAAACTGTCTTGGTATCCCTCATTTTTCGATATTTTAGCTCAAATAGCTTATAAAAATGCCTCAATTCAACAAAATTATGACTTCATTATTTGTTCAGGCATGCCTAATTTACTTTATGCTATTTATTTAAGTCGTAAATACAAGTTACCCATTTATTATGCTGGAGATACCCGAAAAATTAATGATGCTTTAATTCAAACCACCATAACAGCATTACCGCAAAACATTAAAACTCAGCAAGTCATCTTAACGACTCCACCTGTAAAAAAAATCTTTAGCCAGCTACAAAATGATGTATTAGACTTAAACTCAGCCTTACTGGTGTTAGGTGGACCGACCACCGAACACCCTTTTGAAAAAGCTGACTATGAAAATATGATTGATAAATTCATACAGCTATGCAAAAAACAAAATCTTACTGCATATATTACCAATTCAAGAAGAACACCTGAACTTGAACAGACATGGAAAACACTGCAAGATCATCCAAATCTTGAATTACACCTGATCAATAATCCTTGCGCGAAAAAATTCCATGAGCTTATCCACTTATCTAGCTATGTTTTTGTGACGGAAGACAGTACATCTATGCTGGCAGAAGCAATTCAATCGGGTCGATTTGTCTCATCTGTTTATATAAAAACTTCTGTTTTTGAGCCTTTAAATCAAAAGTATCTCAAGGAAGGCTTAATGAATCGACAGAATCTAGAGGATACTTTTATCCTACCGAGCACTAGAGATTTAACCAAGTTAAATCTAAGCGAAGCACTTATAATAGCTATTCAACATAATTTGGAAGGTTGAACATGATTTCCATTATTCTCACTCATTTTAATAAAGGCTTATTATTAAACCGTACAATCGAATCCTTACAACCTTGGGATGATATTGTGCATGAAATTATTGTGGTGGATGACCACTCTACTGATCCATCATGGGACCAAAATTCAACGCACATCGTACAAACCTATCCTAAAATAAAAGTCATTCAAAATACTGAGAACAAAGGACCTGCTGTTCGCCTAAATCAAGGTGGTTTTGCAGCGACTGGTGATTATTTATTCTTTATGGATTCTGATGATGTATTAGCACCCAATCGCTTACAGTTATTTTTGACAGAGATGAAAAATCAATCTGCTGACCTATGCTATGGTAAAAAAGTAAAAACGCATGATCTGAATGAAATTCAGAAACATACCACTGCTACTTGGGAAAGTAGTACAAATGCTCTGAATTACATGTTAAAAAATAATATTATGCAAATGTGTGTCATGTGTAGTAAGGAACTTTTTCTAAAAGCCGGTGGTTGTAATGAAAAGATTTTTATTCAAGATGAATCGCTAGCATTAAATCTAGGTAAATATTCTCAAAAAATCATTTCCACTGATTTACATTGTGTATTTGTAATTTTAGATGAAGAGGAAACTACACGGGTGCGAGGCGAAAATCGTCTTTCTCGCCATCTCGAGCAACAGCACCATGATATGTTCTTCACCATTGATGATTTCTTACAGAACTACCCAAATATTGATCAAGAAAATAAAAAAATTCTTATTAAAAAAGCATTTTCAACCTATTGGAAAAGTATAAAAAACACTCCTCAGCAACGTTTTTCTGATTTTCTTATTTATTTTGGAAGCAAAGTTTCACCTGTAAAGATATGGGATAAAAATCATCAACATCTCATCGAGTACTTTGAAAAGCTAAATCATGTTCGAAAAATTCGTACATAAAAAGGAAGCCTAAAAACCTCTTTTTCCCAATTTTAATCTACATTTAACAGCAAACATCGAATCTTTACCGCTAATTTTAATGCGTTGTAACTGCATAAAATCAGGATTCAAACCATCGATTCCTTCTTCTGTGGTTACGGCATTGCTATAGCCAGCTTGTTTTACCAAAGCAACATCACGCTGTGAATAAATCCCAAATGGATAAGCAAAACTTGTCACCGACGTAGCCGTTAAATTTTCTAATTGTTGTTTCGATTGAGTTAATTCTGCCAAGCACTCAACATCATCTAATTTATTTAAATTGGCATGAGTCATGGTATGTGAACCAATTTCAACCAAGCTACTATTTGCTAAAAATTGAACTTGCTTATCATTCAGTTTAGCTTCACGCGCCAATTCACCACTATTGTGATGCGCTTTTTTATAGGTAGACCAATCACGATCATGACGATCCACCACCACATAAATAGTGGCTTTAGCTTGATATTTCTCCAAAATGGGATAGGCATTTTCTAAATTATCCAAATAACCATCATCAAAAGTAATAGCCACCGTTTTTTCAGGGTGTTTCCCCCAATTTTTTTGCAATTCTTGCATTGTCACAAAATGAAAACCTTCAGCTTTCATCCATGCAACCTGCTTTTCAAATTCCTTTGGCTCTACACGTAATTTATTAAACTTTGCACCATCAATATGCGCTCTAACCATGTGATACATGAGTATGCGTGGTCGTTTCCAGTCTAATGCTGGCTGCCACCATGCATATTTATAACTGAAGGCAATGACTAAAACCAATAAAAAAATAAGAATATAAATCACAAAAACAACCTGATTATTTTGCTAAAAGACATGTTGCCACACGCTCCGCTTCTTTAAAAGCATGAGGTTCAACTAACATTTCAATAGATGTCTGGTTAGAAACTAAATTAGATTGAATAATTTGATCCATAGACAAAGTAATACGATCTTCTTTAACACGGTCAATTTCAATCACCCCAACTTTACAGCCTGCTGTTAATGCCTCAAAAATCATTGAAACACTGTCTTCAGTGACCCAAACAGCTTCTGCTTTTTGCATTTCTTCAAAAATCCAGCCTTGCGGGGTGTGTTCAACAGGAAATATGTGGAGATGAGATGCAAATGCTTTTTCATTCAAATGAGCTAAGAATTCTTTCGGTGTACGCCGTGAGGTGGTCAAAATAATATCGGCTTGAGGATGGTTCTTCACAATTTCATCAATTGAAGCCAAAACCTTTTCTTCATTCCATTGATGGCGTTTCGATGATCCACCTAATGCAATTAAAATTCTATTTTTCTGATGTCTTTGCTCATTCACAATCGGATTGAGCGCACCTTTTGTGGTGATAACATGAGCAGATGCTTCAACGCCATCATGCTCAGGAATAATCGCATAATTAAACCACGTAAATGGAAAATTTGGCTTCATCATAATCACGGTTTTGGCTTGCGGATATACTTTCCCCAGCAATAAAACACGTAGCTGAGTATGGCTTCCGACACCAAAAATATAATCCGGTGACTGAGCAACAGCCGACGTGCTTTGTTTAAATGTCGCCAATAACAAGCTCAAAATGGGCAATTGATCAATGAGAATCTCTTCAAAAGTCACCGCTTCTATATTTTGTCTTTGCATTGCCCGATACAAACCGATTGCTTGCGAGCGATGCCCTGCCTTACCATCACTCACATAAACAATATGCATAATCTCCTTCCTGTAGAATCAATTTAATTTTACAGCAATAAAAAAGGCGAAACTTTCGTTTCCGCCTTTTATCTTAACCGATCAACTTATTTTACGTAAGTTAACCAGTGTGCATATTTAGGGTCTTTACCCTGAACTGCATCAAAGAATGCTTTCTGAATTTTTTCTGTAATTGGACCACGCGAACCACAACCAATTTCACGGTCATCATATTCACGAATTGGTGTAACTTCCGCAGCAGTACCGGTAAAGAATGCTTCATCACCAATGTAGAACTCATCACGGGTAATACGACGTTCAATCACTTCATAACCCAAGTCTTTAGCAATGGTGATAATCGTTTGACGGGTAATACCATCTAATGCACCACCCGAAATTTCTGGTGTATGCAGCACGCCATCTTTCACTAAGAATACGTTTTCGCCTGAACCTTGGCATACATAACCTTGTGGGTCCATGAGCATTGCTTCATCGTAACCCGAGTGTGCTACTTCCTGATGTGCAAGAATAGATAAGGTATAGTTACCCGATGCTTTTGCTTTACACATGGTCACGTTTGGATGGTGATGAGTAAATGATGAGGTTTTAACACGAATACCGTTCGCCATTGCTTCATCACCAAGGTAAGCACCCCAGCTCCATGCAGCAACAGTGGCATGAATGGTATTGTCTGTTGCAGCAATACCGAGTTTTTCAGAACCAATAAAAATAATTGGACGCAAATAGCAAGAAGCCAATTTATTTTCACGTACCACATCAATCTGAGCTTGTTCTAAAGTCGCTTGATTATATGGAACTTTCATTTGATAAATTTTTGCAGAATTCAGCAAACGTTTAGTGTGATCTTGCAAACGGAAAATCGCAGTTCCATTCGGAGTTTCATAGGCACGGACACCTTCAAAAACACCCATACTGTAATGTAATGTATGAGTTAAAACGTGAATTTTCGCTTCACGCCAATCAACCATCTGTCCATCTTGCCAAATAAAACCATCACGATCAGCCAAATTCATGACACAAACTCCAAATTTTTACACAATTATTCACGTTCCAAAGCGAAGGTCGCTGTTGGGTCAATTAATCTCTGCCATAACTTGCAAACCACCTCTCGGGTATCGAACCAGTCCGCAGCATTTACTTGCATCGATTGATTGGCAAGGGCTAAACGGTGGCTCTCGGCACGTTCACTTAAATAGGCTTGAATCAATGCTGTCGCGTCGTCACTGGATAAGCAACCGGCGTTTGCGGCATCCTCAAGGATTCTTACATTGTCGGAATAATGGGCGAGATCAGAATTCGCCCCACTCCATGCGAGTACCGCATACTGTGCCATAAATTCAATATCAACGATACCACCTGCATCCTGTTTTAAATGAAAAATTCCATCTTTTTGCTGTTCTTTTGACGAGCCCAAATGGTCTTTCATTTTCTGACGCATTTTCAGTACTTCTTCACGAACTTTCGCTTCATCACGAGGTTGAATCAAAATACGACAACGCAATGCTTCAAATTTATCGCGCAAACTTTGCTCACCCGCAATTGAACGTGCGCGAACCAAAGCCTGATGTTCCCATAACCATGCATTCTTTAATTGATATTGTTCAAAGGCTTTTAAACTGGTGACCAAAAGCCCTGCTTCACCTGATGGACGTAGACGAGTGTCAATTTCATAAACCCGTCCATCCAAAGTCTGCGTGGTCATGAGTGACATAAATTTCTGTGCCACACGTATCGCAAATTCAAAACCACTGATTTTTTTCTGACCATCGGTATCGCTCTGTTCATCCATATAATGAATAAACACCAAATCCAAATCTGAGCCATACCCCATCTCGATGCCTCCGAGCTTGCCATAACCAGCGACCGTAAATGCTGTATGATCGGTTGAACAACGCTGACCATCGACATCAATAGGATAGCCATGTTTTTTTGCGGTAATTTGATAGGCCAGATTTAAAGTTGCATTGACTGAAACTTCAGCAATATCGGTTAAAGCATCCGACACTTTCATCAAAGGACTTTCTGCCAAAACATCACTGGCTGCGACAGCCAAGACATTGGATTTTTTAAACAGTCGCAGCACACGGAGTTGATCTTCCACTTGATCAATTTCAATGCGCAGTAATTGCTGGCGTAATGAGTCTTCCAAATCTTTGCGTTTTGGCAACTCAAAATCCATCGACAAAAACTCATCCAACAACACAGGATAATGGGTCAATTCTTCACAAATCCACGGACTGACCGTCGCCATTTTGACCAGTCGTTGCAATGCCCCTTTACTTTCAATCAGCATCACCAAATACACAGTACGACGCATCACCGACTCAACCAAAGGCATGAGGCGTAAAAGTGCAGTTTGGGGTTTATTCGACTGTAAAATGGCTTCAATCAAATGTGGCCAAAAGGTTTTTAAGCGTTGTACCGCTTTCGCAGGCAGTTTTTTTAAGGCATGACCATACCAAAACTCATGCACCAAATTTTTTGCGCCATCATCCAGTACCGCTTCCAGTTGTTTTTCCAACTGGCTAAAACTTTCAATTAAAGGATCGGGTTCTTTTTCTTTAATCAGGTGTTCAAACTGATGAATGACTTTGGTTCGTTTAGCATTCAGCGTTTCAAGGAATGCCTCCCAATCGCTAAAAGCCAAAGTATCCACAATACGTTGACGCAATTCAGGCTCAGTAGGTAAGGATTGGGTTTGTTGATCATTCAATGCTTGAATTGCATGCTCTACACGGCGCAGAAAAAGGTAAGCATCTTCCAGTTCAGTCACCGCTTGCGTATCCAAAAGCCCAACTTCACCCAAATGATGCAGACTGACTAAACATTGACGATCTTGTAACTCCAACTTAGAGCCACCATAAATCAGCTGAAAAACCTGCACAATAAATTCAACTTCACGAATCCCACCTGCACCAAGCTTGATGTCATCTTCAATATTACGACGCAGCACTTCACGCTCGATCATGGCTTTCATTTCGCGCATGGCTTCAAAAGCGCTGTAATCGACATACTTTCTAAAGACGAAAGGTCGGGTCATATCCAGCAACTGATTGCCTTCTTTTCCACCAGTAACAATGCGTGCCTTAATCCATGCATAACGCTCCCACTCACGTCCATGCTGGCTTAAATATTTTTCTAAAGCGACATGACTAATTGCTAAAGCCGAGCCATCGCCCCACGGACGTAAACGCATATCGACACGAAAGACAAAACCATCTGCGCTAATGTGATCGAGCAGATAAATCAGTTTCTGCCCCCAGAGAATACAGAATTGCTGTACATCTATGCATTTTCGACCATTGGTTTCACCCTGTTCATCAAAGGCAAAAATAAGATCAATATCACTGGAAAGATTCAGTTCTTGTGCGCCAAGTTTCCCCATCGCCACAACAATTAAATCCTGTACTTTTCCATTATAACCAACAGGTTCACCATGCTTAGCCACCAACGGAATTCGGGCAAAGTCTTTTGCTACGCATATCGCAGCATCAGCAAAGTCTGACAGCTCCCGTGTTAAGGTCACCACATCGGTCAGTTGATTGGCATCCTGCCAAATCCAGCGAAACATCAGACGTGCGCGAAGAATACGAATTGCCCGCATCCATGCCGCTTCATCGCTAAGGTGATCTAAAGAGCTTTGTACAAAGTGCTGAATTTGTTGTGTCGTTAATGGTTTTAGAAATTGGTCAATTGCATAATCTTGTTCTAAAAATACGCTGTGATTTCCCAATACCAGTTCTGCATATTGGCTTGCACGTAATGTTTTCTGCAATTGTTCCGCATTCATCTCTAAACCTTCAGCCTTGTTTTTTTCTAGTTATATCAGCTGAAAACAGATAGGGGAAAAGAAATTTAAGCTTCTGTTGTTTTTTATTCAGTAATCGCCTGTTTAATGCCATCTAACGATAAAGCTTGATGCGTATTCACCGCGATGGGCAAAGAGACTTTAAAGGTCGTTCCCTCGCCTTCTTTTGACTGTACCGAAATTTCACCATGGTTCAAATCCACAAAGCGTTGACATAAGACCAAACCTAAACCCATACCTTTTTCACCCGCAGTCCCCTTAAAACTGACCGTTAAACGCGGTTGAAACAATTCATCGATCTGGCTTTGCGTCATGCCGAGTCCAGTATCTTGAATATAAATATCAACACTGTGTTCTGATTTCTCGGCAAACATGGTGACTTTACCTGTGCCATCAACATAAGTGAATTTCAATGCATTAGAAACCAGATTTTGTAAAACCGAGGTCACCATATTAATATCAGCATAGACTTTTAAATCATCGGGTACTTGATCAATCAGTTGAATATTTTTCTTAATCGCCAAGGTATTCAAGACATCAAAAACAATTTTTGAAGATTGTTTTAAATTGAAATTGATGGGATGGTAAATAAAACGCCCACCTTCAGCCATGGCCCAATTTAATAAACTTTCTAACAGATTATAGGTCGATTGCGAGGTATCTAATAAATAATCGGCAATACTTTGAATGTTGGAATCGTCAAGCGTAGCTCGTTCTTGCGCCAAAACTTCAGAGAAGCCAATTAAGCCATGAAATGGTGCACGTAAATCATGCGCAATAATTTGAAAAAACTTGGTTTTACTCGAATTTAAAGCGCATTGTTGTTCATATAATTCTTTTAGCTCTGCATAATCTGAATGCAATTCAATAATCTTAATCAGACTCATGGCAAGTTCATGCACAAGTTCTAAATTTTTCTCATTAAATTCTTCACACTGTTCGTCAAATAAAATAACGTGCCCAATCGACTCTGTTTTATTTATTTTTAAATCAAAAGCCACAATACGCTTATGTTCAACACCTAACTCATGCACATGTTGAGAAAAAGCAGCATAATTTTTATGCTTGGCGCTCAGAATCGTATCGCCGTCAAAAAATGCAGCTAAATCAGCTTCTTTTTTTGAGTGAAATGCTTTAAACCATTTGGGTGAAGCAAACCAAATGTACGGTTCATTATGAAAACCAAGAATGCCGCAATCTGTTTGTAAAATGCCACGGGCAAATTTCAAAAAACCTTCGACACGATTATCTGGACGTAAAAACACCAAGCAATAATGATATTTTACAAGCACTGAGCTGCTCTGTTGCCGAGCCTATTTCAAGTAACTGCATTTTCATCCCTGCCTCGTAAATGTGTTTTTACCCTCTATAGCTAAAAAACAACTATTCCCTATTCACTCTATTAGCAAACTTTTACATAGAACACAATGAAAAAAGACATAAACAGACCAAAAGTGACAATTTCCGACAGATTATATTTTTTATCGTCGCTAATTTGACCTTAAACGCTAGAATTTAATCATTTTTTAAGAATAAAAAAACCCCAAGCTTTTCGTACCGGCTTGGGGTTTTTCTTGAATCTGGTCCCGAGGGTCGGACTCGAACCGACACATCATCTCTGATAGTGGATTTTGAATCCACCGCGTCTACCAATTTCACCACCTCGGGAAAGGGGCTTACAAGCATATGAGCTTGTGGTCGCTATATTACTATTAAACTTAGAATTGTCAATTATCTAATTCAATCAATTGCTCATTTTTACAGCAAAAACAAAAACTTTGTCTTAAAAAACATCAGATATTCTCTCGTCCACCCTTTTCAGGACTATAATGCAGACGTTTTTCTTAATTGTTATACATTGAAAATGCAACTTTCCGACTTTAACTTTGATCTCCCTGACGAGCTGATTGCTCGCTACCCTTTAGATACCCGCAGTGCTTCACGCCTTTTGCATTTAGATCAGCAAGGGCAATATCACGACTGCCATTTTACTGACATTTTTGATTTACTCGATGCTGGTGACTTACTCATTTTAAATGACACCAAAGTGATGAAAGCACGGCTAAAAGGAAAACGTGCAACGGGTGGTGCTGTTGAAGTTTTAGTGGAACGGATGCAGGATAAATTTATTGCACATTGCCACATTAAAGCCAGTAATTCGCCTAAGGCAGGTGCTGAACTTTTTATCGGTGATGATGAAATAAAAGTCACAGTGCAAGGTCGCCATGAAAACTTATTTATTGTCGAGTTCTCACAACCGATTTTAGATGTGCTTGATCAATATGGTGCTTTACCCATTCCACCGTATTTTAACCGCGAAGCCGAAGCCATTGATACCGAGCGTTATCAAACGGTATTTAATGACCCGACTAAACTGGCAAGCGTTGCCGCTCCTACCGCAAGTCTGCACTTTGACCAAGACTTATTGGAAAAATTAGCAGCCAAAGGCATTCAAAAAGCCTTTGTGACGCTTGCATGTTGGCGCAGGGACATTCTTACCGGTACGCACCACAGACATCCACAACCATATTATGCATAGCGAATGGTGTGATGTTCCTGAACAGACCGTTGAACTGATTCGTCAAACCAAAGCCCGTGGCAATAAAGTCATTTCGGTTGGAACAACAGCAACACGTGCCGTTGAAAGTGCAGCGCAAGCGCATGGCGGAACATTGGCTGCATGGACGGGTGATACACAAATTTTCATCTATCCCGGTTATGATTTTAAAGTGGTCGATCGCTTAATCACCAACTTCCATCTACCTGAATCTACGCTATTAATGCTCGTTTCAGCCTTATCGAATCGTGATAATATTTTAAATGCCTATCATCATGCTGTCGAAGCAAAATACCGCTTTTTTAGTTATGGTGATGCCATGCTGGTTGATAAAATCACAGCTTAACCTTGACTGATAAAAGAAGAACCCCATGCCGCTCGATAGCGTTCAACATTCGATTCATATTCGACGTAAAAAAAATGAACGGGTGTTTCAAAATATCGCGCGGCTACAGGATCTTGGACGTAAAGCACAAAGCCATCAGGACATTTTAGATGGTTTACACCCGTGGAATGCGCCGATTGTGCTTAAGTTTGAAAATGTCTTGCCACTACTTTTAGCAGCGACAGGTTTATTTTTTATACTGCTGATTTTTATTGCCCCAACTAACATTTGGATGCAACTGGGTCTGATCAGTGGGCTGCTGATGGTTTTTTGGGCCTATATCAGTTATGAAGACAAACAACCGATTGATGATGTGATCGAATTCTTAGAACAACAAAGCATTAATAAAAAATACCAGTTGGCTTTGCACCAACAACCGCAACATATCTCTGTTCCATTACAACCTGTTTTATTTATTGCGCATTTAAAACGCCTATTTCCCGTGTTTAATCAAGGCACGATTTCCAATGATCTGCCCTACTATGCCAGCACCATCTGGGAAAATGAAGAGGGTCAACAACATCAAGTGATGGTTTTTCAATATCACTATGTCAATGAAATTCGTGTCCGTGATAAAGACGGTGATGAGGTCAAAGTCAAAGAAATTCATAAAGACTTATGGGGCGTGTTTGTTTTTGATGTAGAAACGCAAGGGCTTGCCATCACCACGGCAAATAAAGACTTTGATTATCCTTATCGTTTTCCTTGGCATACCAGCGACATCCAAACCAATCAAAAGTTAAATATTTTTGGTAGCGATGAAATGCAAACCGCAAAGCTCCTGTCACCTGCATTTGTACTGAGATTGGCAGACTTTTTTGCCCAGCGTCAGGGCGATTTAATGTTCCATCCAAGCAGCCATACTTTATGCTTTTTAGGGCCAGCAAATTTATTTAAAATTTCGACACAAGCAAAAAACATTCAAGATATTTCTGCATTACGTGGACACTTACGTACTTTTAAATTACCTTATCTAGAAAGCTTACAGCGTGATTTAACACATTTTTTAAAATAGAAATCATTCATAATTTGGGGACTTATCCATGGGGTTATTGATTTTTTTACTCTTAATCATCGCTGCAATTATCGCATGTGTCATGATTCGAAATAATATTGTTCGCCATCACAACGCCTCTATTCGTGCTTGGTCAGATGTTGCCAGTTATGAACGTCAGAAAATTAAAATTTTAGATGGTCTACAACCATTGGTGGAGCAATATTCAAATTTTGAAAAAGGCACTTTAGAAAAAGTCACCGAACTGCGTCAAAATATTTTAAATCTGAATGTGAACACTACCGATGTTTCGCAATTACAACGCATTGAAAGCTTAAATAAAGAGCTGATGCATAGTTTAAATGTGGTGGTGGAAAATTATCCTGAACTGAAAGCCAATGAAATTTATCTTAAAATGATGAATGAAATTGAAGAACAAAATGAAAATGTCGGTGCAGCCATTACCATCTTTAACCGTAATGTAGAACTATTTAACAACCACATTCAAATTTTCCCGAATAACATTGTCAACACCATGACCCTTGGTAAAAAAGCGGTTCGTCCCTTTCGAGACCAAGCAGCCACTCAAAATTTTGACTACCGACCGAATTTTTAACATCTTCAGACGTTTTGTATTCTTTGCCATGAAAGATGCAAGACGCTCTATTTAAAAATATTTTTTATCGCTCTTTAACATTCACCCGCATTGAGAAATCAAAGCCAGTTACACATTAAAAAAAACAATATAATCCCTCCAGTTAAATACCTCATTCACACCAATCACTTACAGACTTTGTTTATTTAGACTTTATTATTCCATCTGCCTTTAATCGAGAAAGTATCGAGTTAAAACTCGACAACACTGGCGTTTATCTGCGTAATCTAGGAAAATAGTCGACTTTTAGCGGCGAACTGTTTTTTCGCTCTTGCACTGCAAGCAAAGTAGTGCTTTGCTCTTGTTCAGGATATTTTATGAAGTTTGAAAAATTAGGTCAGTCGGGTCGTGCCCGTCGTGGTCGTTTAACGCTTGAACATGGCGTGATTGAAACACCTGTGTTTATGCCTGTCGGTACTTACGGTACAGTTAAAGGCATGTTGCCACGTGATATTGAGGACATTAAAGCTCAAATCATTTTAGGCAATACCTTTCATCTTTACTTGCGTCCAGGTTTAGATGTGATTCGTGAACATGGTGGCTTACACGAGTTCATGAAATGGAATAAACCGATTCTCACCGATTCAGGCGGCTTCCAAGTGTTCAGCTTGGGTGCAATGCGTAAAATCAAAGAAGATGGTGTGACTTTCCGTTCGCCAATTGATGGTTCAAAAGTCTTTTTATCACCTGAAATTTCAATGGATATTCAACATACCTTGAATTCAGACATCGTGATGATCTTTGATGAATGTACGCCTTATCCAGCCACACATGAAGAAGCACAAAAATCATTACAGCTTTCACTACGTTGGGCAAAACGCTGTAAAACCCAACATCATGATGTACTCAAAAATCGCAATGCGCTGTTTGGTATTATTCAAGGTGGCATGTACGAAGACCTACGCAACGAATCGCTCAATGGCTTAAAAGAAATTGACTTTGATGGCTTTGCCATTGGTGGTCTTTCGGTGGGCGAACCGAAAGAAGAAATGATCAAAGTTCTGGATTATCTTCCTGCACTGATGCCTGAAGACAAACCACGCTACTTGATGGGTGTCGGTAAACCAGAAGACATCGTTGAAGCGATTCGTCGTGGTGTCGATATGTTTGACTGTGTGATGCCAACACGTAATGCACGTAACGGTCATTATTTTGTGACCGACGGTTTAGTGCGTATTCGTAATGCCAAATATCGTCATGACCAAAGTCCACTAGATTCAGAATGCGATTGTTATACCTGCCAAAATTTCACCCGTGCGTATTTATTCCACTTGGAAAAATGCGGTGAAATGCTCGGTTCTATGCTGGGTACCATTCATAACCTACGCTATTACCAAAGATTTACACAAGACATTCGTGATGCGTTGGATAATGGTACTTTTGATGCCTATGTCCACGATTTTTACGCGCGTCGTGGTCTAGAAGTTCCACCTTGTCCTGAAGATTAATCTTTCAGCATTTGCGCTGAAGAAAAAGACAAGGTAAATTGCAGAACAAGTTAATTTATTATCATATTGTTGATATACAGTTTTTTATTTTAGGAAAATGAAATGAGCCTTTTTATTTCTACTGCTCACGCAGCGGGTGAAGCTGCAAGCCAACCAAGTTTGGTGACTAACCTTTTGATGATTGCGGTATTTGTCGCAATTTTCTATTTCCTCATTTGGCGTCCTCAAGCAAAACGCGCTAAAGAACACCGCACTTTAGTTGAAAGCCTTGGTGTGGGTAGTGAAATTGTTTTTGCTGGTGGTCTTATGGGCAAAATCCTGAAAATTGAAGGTGATTTTGTCGTGGTTGAATTAAGCCGTGGCGTAGAAATAAAAGTTCAACGTGCAAGTGTGATTTCAGTTCTTCCTGAAGGCACATTAAATAATCTCTAATCAAAAATAGTCGTGCCCTAGCACGACTTTTTCATTTTAAGAAGAAAATAAATGCGTTACCCAGCATGGAAATATCTGCTGATCATCATTGTTCTGGTGATTAGTACATTATATGCCCTGCCTAGTTTGTATCCAGATGAACCTGCTGTTCAAATTTCGGGTGCCAAAGCTGGTACTCAAATTGATCAAAGCATCGTACAAAAAGCAGAGCAATTATTAGAAAGTGAAAAAATTCCAAGCCATGACAACAGCTTTAGCAATAATGCTGCCCTTTTACGTCTTGATTCTTCTGAAGCGCAATTAAAAGCCAAAGAAGTATTACATCGTGGTCTTGGTGAAAATTACGTTGTTGCTTTAAACCTTGCGCCAACCACACCAGAATGGCTCCAAAAAATTGGCGCAAAACCAATGAAATTGGGTCTAGACTTACGTGGTGGTGTTCACTTCTTACTTGAAGTGGATATGGATAAAGCCATCAGTCAGCGTCTGGAAACATCCGCAACTGATTTACGTCGTCAGCTTCGTGATAACAAACTGAAATTCAATAGTCTTGCGTTGAATAACAATACGATTACCATGCAGTTTGCCAATAACGCTGACCGTGATGCGGTGATGGATTTCTTACGTCGTAATGGCAATGAGTTCACTCAACAAGCCATTGCATCAGAGTCAGGTTCAACTTTACGTTTGAGCTATACCGATGTACGTAAGCAAGAAATCCAATCTTATGCGGTAAATCAAAACTTAACCACGTTACGTAACCGTATTAATGAGTTAGGTGTCGCAGAAGCATTGGTGCAAACCCAAGGTAGCAACCGTATTGTGGTTGAATTACCGGGTGTTCAAGATACCGCTGAAGCAAAACGTGTATTAGGTCGTACTGCAAATCTTGAATTCCGTTTAGTGTCTGATTTGAATGACCAATACATTGACCCTTATACAGGTAAGTCAAATGGTCAACCCGTACCTCCGGGCACGGAACTTTTTGCCTATGAATCGCTGGATAGCGGTCGCCAATTACTATTAAACCGTAACCGTATTTTAACCGGTGAACGTGTACAAAATGCATCAAGTGGCTTTAGCCAAGATACCGGTGGCGCTGAAGTAAATATTACTTTAGACAGTGCTGGTGGTAAGTTGATGGCCGATGCGACACGTAGTGCGGTTGGTAAACGCATGGCGGTATTGTTCATCGAGAACAAACAAAAAATCAACTATGTAGCCGATCCAGTTACAGGTGTACAAACTGAAGTCCGTACCCCTTATACAGAATCTGTGGTGATTAATGCAGCCACTATTCAAGCGGTATTGGGTTCACAATTCCGTATTACCGGTCTAGATTCACCACAAGAAGCAGCTGAACTTGCGCTCATGCTTCGTGCTGGTGCGCTGGCTGCACCGATGTATTTCGTTGAAGAACGTGTGGTTGGTCCAAGCCTTGGTCAGGAAAATATTGATAAAGGCGTATTGTCTACTCAAATCGGCTTCTTGCTGGTTGCGCTTTGGATGGTCGCATTTTTCCGATTATTCGGTTTAATTGCGAACTTTGCCCTTGTGGTTAACCTTGCCATGATTTTAACTATAATGTCATGGCTTGGTGCTTCCCTCACTCTGCCTGGTATTGCAGGTATCGTGATTGGTATTGGTATGGCAGTCGATGCCAACGTCCTGATCTGTGAGCGAATACGAGAAGAAATGAAATGGGGAGCATCGCCCAAACAGGCGATTGTTGCCGGTTATGATCGAGCTTATAACACCATTTTCGACTCGAACTTAACCACGTTCCTCGTTGCGTTCATTCTCTTTGCCATTGGTACATGGCCCGATCAAAGGTTTTGCCGTGACACTGATGATTGGTATTGTTTGCTCAATGTTTACTGCAATTACAGTAACCCGCGCAATTGTACAAATCATTTATGGCAAAAAACGTAACTTGAAGAAGTTGAGCATATAAGGAGATCGATGATGACTGACATGACTCAACCTGATTCAAAAAAATACGGTCGTCCGGATGACGAACGCGTCATTCCATTTATGAAAATTGCGTTTCCAGCCGCAATTATTTCCATCATTCTGACCGTTGCTAGTCTTTTCTTTATTGTGACCAAAGGTTTGAACTTGGGGCTGGATTTTACTGGTGGTGTTTCTGCCGAGTTAAATTATGCGCAACCTGCCAACCAAACTGAAGTGGTTAAAGCTTTAGACCAAGCAGGCTTTCATGATGCTGTGGTACAAACCTTAGGTAGTAATAAAGACCTGATTGTACGTATGCCCGTTCAAGACATTGAAGTTGAGGATCTGACTAACGCCATTACCAAAGCGGTCCAATTACCAAACAATCCAGCTGAAGTAAATAAAGTGGATTCTGTTGGTGGTCAAGTTGGTAATGAGTTATATATCCGCTCAGCGGGTGCTGTTGCACTCGCACTTCTTCTGATGCTGATTTACGTCACCATCCGTTTTGAGTTCAAACTTGCGATGGGTGCCGTGATTTCCTTGTTCCACGATATCATTGTCACCGTCGGTATTTTTGCCATGATGCAATGGCCGTTTGACTTAACCGTACTTGCAGCTGTTCTGGCATTAATCGGCTTTTCGTTAAACGATAATATTGTGGTATCGGATCGTATTCGTGAAAATTTCCGTAAAATTCGCGGTGCGACCCCTTTGGAAATCGTCAACATTGCATTGACTGAAACCTTACGCCGTACCGTCCACACCTCGATGACCCTGTTGCTTGTGGTACTTGCCATGTTGTTTATGGGTGGTGATGGTCTGAAATGGTTCTCTGTGACCATGTGTATTGGTATTTTTGTCGGAACATATTCTTCAATCTATATCGGTACTGCATTCGCTTTATGGCGTGGTCTGAACCGTCAAGATTTCATTGTTCAGGTTAAACCTGAGTTTGATGAAGAAGAAGAAATTCCTCGATAATTTCTTTGCTTTAAGCTAAAAAAGCCCATCACGTGATGGGCTTTTTTATTGCGTGAATGATTGCATATCAATGCTCATTCAACTTTATAGCTTCAATGGCTCAAAGTTTATTGCTTAGGCTTAGAACTTAACCAGATCGCCTTTTAAAGCCACACCTGCCACAGCCGTGCCTTTAAAGCACTGATAGGTGGTGGTGCTTTTACTTTCATTCGCTTTGAAGTAACTGACAATATTGGTGACGGCATTTGCGCCTTTCGCTTTTGCCGTATTTTGCAACTGAATCAGTGCTGAACGTAAAACGTGATCACACGCAGTTTCTGCCGACTTAGCAAAACCATTGGTTTTTTTATTGGTTACTGCATCTTTTTGCAAAACTTTACCGCCAGACTTGGTGCCTGCTAAATAAAATTTGACCGAACCATCCAAAGTCCCATCGGCAACGGCACGCTCAACAGCACTTTTAAAATCCAAATTATGTGCAGTATCCGCAGCCTGTGCAGACATCACCCCACCCAAAGACAATACGGCAGTCAGTACTATTTTTTTCATGAACATGAGTTTACCCTCTCGTTGTTGTTAAACCCGTTTAAAAATCAGGGAGGTATTAATTCCTCCAAAAGCAAAATTGTTGCTCATAATCATATTGGCATTCATGTTTCTAGATTGCTGGACGATGTAATCTAAATCGCCACATAAAGCATCTATTTCTTCTAAATTTAAGGTGGCAATAAACTGGCTACGCAGCATCATTTCAATGCTCAGCCAAGCTTCAATCGCACCACAAGCCCCTAAAGTATGCCCAAAATAACTTTTCAGTGAGCTAATCGGTTTCTTGCCCAAAACGCTTGCCGTTGCCTGACTTTCGGCAATATCCCCTTGATCGGTGGATGTACCATGTGCATTGACATAATCCACTTGATCCGCTGTAATTTGGGCATCCGACAATGCCAATTGCATACAGCGTCCCATCATTTCCGAATCTGGGCGGGTGACATGCTGACCATCGCTATTGCTGCCATAACCAATGACTTCTGCATAAATTTTGGCACCGCGTGCTTTGGCATGTTCATATTCTTCTAGAATTAAACAACCTGCCCCTTCACCCACCACTAAGCCATCACGCTTGGCATCGAATGGACGCGGTGTTTTTTCTGGGTGTTCATTTTGCGTACTGGTTGCTAACAAGACATCAAACACCGCCGAACCTGCTGCGCTCAGTTCTTCTGCACCACCTGCCAACATCACGGTTTGCTTGCCATATTTAATTGCTTCATAGGCCTGACCAATCGCCATTGAACCTGACGTACAGGCACTAGATGTCGGCAAAGTTAAACCTTTTAAGCCAAAATACACCGTCATATTCACGGCGCTGGTATGTGACATCATACGAATATAGGTGGTGGCATTGAGTTTGTTCATATTGTTATCGTGCAACATGCTGCCAAACTCACGAATGGCATCGACACTTCCGGCTGATGAACCGAATGCCACACCTGTTTGCCCACTGCTCAATATCGGATCATTCAACAGTGCCGCATCTTCTAATGCTTTTTCAGCACAGACCGTCGACATTAAAGCCACACGTCCCATACCACGCGTCACTTTACGATTAAAATGTTTAGGAACAGTATAAGACGCGACAGGCCCTGCCAATTTACTGCGTAAATCGCTGAACTGCTCCCATTCTGGCATGTAGCGAATACCGCTGTTGCCCTGTTCAAACTGAGCAAAAATTTGATCCGCAGTTTCACCTAAAGAGGTAATCCCTGCCATGCCTGTGACGACAACACGTTTCATCACATCAAACCTCCATTGACCGAAATCACCTGACGGGTGATGTAACTGGCATCATCACTGCATAAAAACTTCACCACTTTAGCGACTTCATCCACATGACCCATCCGTTGTAAGGGAATCATTTTCAAGGCATGTTCTTTGACTTCTTCTGTGACCATTTCGGTTTCGATTAAACCGGGTGCAACACAATTTACCGTGATTTTTCGCTTCGCCAACTCGAGTGCTAAAGCTTTGGTCGCGCCAATTAAGCCGGCTTTTGCAGCACTGTAATTGACCTGACCACGATTCCCCATCAAACCAGATACCGAAGATAAAGTGACAATGCGTCCGCCTTTTTTCAAACGAATCATCGGCATCACCAATGGTTTTAACACATTGTAAAAACCATCCAGTGAAGTCGAAATCACCTCATCCCAATCACTATCCGTTAAGGCTGGAAATGCTGCATCACGGGTCAGTCCTGCATTGAGTACCACCCCATAAAATGCACCATGTTCTGCAACATCTTGCTCAAGCAATTGCATGACTTTTTCACGATCATTCACATCAAACATTAAGACATGACTTTCCTGTCCTAAAGCCTGAATCTGTTGTACCACTTGCTCTGCTTCTTGTTGTCTTGAACGCGCATGTACGGTGACATCAAAACCTGACTGCGCCAATTGCAAGGCAATCGCTTGACCAATGCCACGGCTTGAGCCTGTGACTAAAATTCTTCTATTCACGCTAAATTCCTAATATTTTCTTTCATTTCTGCGGGTTCAAATACACTCAACATGGCACAAATACGATGTTCTCGGTACTCAATTTCACAGTTAAACTGCCCCAAACCCTCATGCAAATAGCTTTGTTCTGCTTTAATACGCACGGTTTCACCCAAGGCAAAATAAGGCAATGGCAACTGCATTTTACGCGTGCCCAATAAAAAACCAATTTTTGGCGGCAAGCCTAACATTTGCCCTTTATGCCCTGCATAAGCGCTGATGGTCTGCGCCATCAGTTCAATGCTGCTCCACGTTGGCAAACCGTGTGCATCACAAAACATTAAATCGGGTTGAATCAATAATTCCGCAATCGCAAAATTTTCATTCGCTTCAATTAAATGATCAACAAAAACCATCGGTTTTTCATGGGGAATAAACTGTACGGCATCCATCATTTCAGCTGCGTTCCAAAAATCAAACTGATATTACTTCCGCCAAAAGCGAAAGAATTACTCATCACATAGTCTATTGGCTGTGGCAGCTGTGCATTCAGCACATAGTTCTGCTCATCCAATTCTGCATCAATGTGACCCGATTGATGCAGAGGCAACCACGACTGATCGGCTAAAACTTGCTGACAAATCACCGCTTCAATTGCCCCAGCAGCGCCTAAACAATGCCCTGTTTTATGTTTGGTACTGCTGAGCGGTACAGCATGATGCTGAAATACCGTCTGAACGGCTTTAATTTCCATGGCATCATTTTGCGGTGTCGCTGTGCCATGCATATTTAAGTAACCAATATCCTGTGCGGTCAGACCCGCCATATCTAAGGCTTTTTGCATCGCCTCGGCCGCGCCTTTCCCTTCTGGATGCGGTGCTGAAATATGCCATGCATCCATCGACTCGCCTGCTGCCATTAACATCACGGGTGCTGTTTGTTTAGACAATAAAAATAAACCCGCAGCCTCACCAATATTAATGCCATCACGCTGTGCCCCACAGGGCTGACAAAGAGCATGAGACAAACTTTCTAAGCTACTAAAACCATTCAGGGTTAGCTGACATAACGTATCCACCCCACCAACCAAAACGGCATCGGCTAAATCGGCATTAATCAAACGCTGTCCTGCTGCCATTGCTTTGGCACTGGAAGAACAGGCGGTAGAAATGGTATAGGCAGGCCCTTCCCAGCCCAAATACTGCTGTAGCGCTTTAGCTAAGCTGCCCATTTCCTGTTTACCATGCACGACTTCAACAACATGCTGATTGGCAAAGTATGGCTTGAGGACTTTTTCATTATCAGCAATCCCTGAGGTCGAGGTGCCCAAAATAATCGCTAAGCGTTTAGGCTCAAATTGCGCCGTATAGTCGCGTATTTCAGCTTCCATTGAACTTAAAGCGGTTAAAGCAAAACGTAAATTGCGTGAAGCGACAGCTTGTAAAAAGTCAGGAACGCTTTCAATTAAAGGCTGTTGATAAGCACCGACCCAAACCTGTTTTTCGGGAATAAATCCTGATCTTAAACTCAAGCTATTTTGCGCTGTCGTCAATGCCTGTTTCATCTGTTCAGGCGTATGACCTAAGGCAGATAAGCCCACGCTAAACTGAATGCCTACCGCAGGATGTTGTGTACTGATTTGCTCACTCATCATCATCCTCCTTTATTCAGTTGTTTCTAAACGTATCATTCATGGCACTAATCACCATTTGATAAGGCACTTGCAGATTATCTAATTCAATCACAGCATCCTGATGCAGGATATTTAAGACATGCTGTTGATTGATAAAAATAGACTGCGTCTGAGCCACATTTTTAATCTGAACAGTTTTAACCTGAACATTTTTCGGCTGTAATTGGGCAAAATTTGGATAAGTGGCATATAAAATATCGCGCACCACAAACTCAAACGGCAATAATTTCATTGGCTCAATGCGTTGTTCAACCTGTACCTTTTGACCATCGAAACTGAGCTTAAATAACTGCTGTCCGGTTAGAGATAAAGCCAGCATGTCCAGTTTTTGCCCTTGTTGCTGCTGATACAACAAAAAGCTAAAACTATGCTTATTCCATTGTACTTCGAGCTGATCCTGACGCTGATACTCTTGTGCAAGCCATGTTGTGGTGGCCAAACCCTGTGCTTTGGGCAGCAGAGATTGGCAACCACTACAGCACAGTAGTACAGCAAGTAACAGCCCCGTCCATTGCCATTTCGCTTGCATATTAAGCACCATGGGTGATGGCTTCACTGTGCTGTGGTTCACGGCAATATTCAGCCAAGGTACTTAAACGTTTTTTGGCATTTTTATGGATGGGGTTGGTGGTATCCCATGCGTAACCCGCCAACAAGGATGCCACCATACGGCGAATTTTTTCATCTTGCTGAGTCGAAAACACCACATCTTGGAATTCACCTGAATACCATGATTCAACATAAGCACGGAACACTTGAATCCCTTCACGCAGCGGTTTTTCATATTGCGCCATCCAGTCCACCGTTTGCCCATTCAGCACTTGATCAACCAGAGGAATCGCTAAGCTTGAAGATTTTAACGCAATGGTCACCCCTGAGGAAAACACAGGATCTAAGAATTCACCGGCATTGCCCAAGAATGCATAATTACGATCCTGCCAAATGTTTGACATTGGCAGAATAGCCGACCAAAGTTCGTACAGGGGTATCAAATTTAGCGTTGCGCAGCACATGCGACAAACTTTCATCATCGGCTAAAATACGTTTCAGCAATGCGTGCTAAATCCATCTCTTGCTGTGCATCAAAACCATATTGTGCAAAGAAATCTTGCTCTGCCACCACACCAAAAGAGCAACGACCATCGGCAAAAGGAATCAGCCAATACCAAGCACGCTGATCTTTGGCATGTACCGTAATCAGGATTTTTTCCCGATCAAAGTCTGCATCATCCAAAATGCCATCTTCAATATGAGTGAACACGGCACGACGGACGGGAAAATCGGACGGACTTTCCAAATCTAAAAACTTCGGCAAGATCCGACCAAAACCGCTGGCATCGAGTAAAAACTTGGCTTGGATCTGGTAAACCTGTTCTTGCTCATCTTTCACGGTCAAAATCGGCTGCTTCGAGTCCACATCGACATTAATCACTTCATGACCAAAGCGAATTTCTGCGCCATATTGTTCAGCTTGCTGCGCCAGTAAATGGTCAAAATGGGCACGGCGAACTTGCCAAGTGGTGCCCGGCCCATCGCTAAATTTTTCAGTAAAATTATAAAAACTGCGCTGCTTGCCTCTTAAAAAAGCTGCGCCATTTTTAAATTGAAATCCAAACTCATCTACATGTTGACGGACAGTATCAAGCAGACCGGCCTCTTCTAAAAAAACCATGGATTGCGGTAACAAAGACTCGCCAATCGAAAAGCGTGGAAAATATTGTTTTTCAATGATCGTGACCTGATGGCCTTTTTGGCGCAGCAATGCGGCTGCAGAACTCCCCGATGGTCCTGCGCCGATAATCAATACATCTGTCTGTTGCATGGTGCTCATTGCACTCTACCTTAGTCTCTCAGCTTCTTTGGCTGATATTGTTGAAGTACAACATGTTTGGCATCGGAAGATGTAAACAATGTTGCATAAATAAATGAAAAAATAACCCCAAGCAGTACCGTCAAACCAAAGCAATGAATGGCATAGGTTTGGCTAAACGATAATAACCCGAAACCCAATAAGGTCGACATCATACATAGGAATAACGCCATGCCCACCACTTGCGGATGGTCATGTCCATGTCGATAAAAAATCGCATAGTCCACGCCAATACCAATAATCAGGAAGGTTCCCATAATGCTGAATAAGTTAATTTCAACCCCAAACCATGCCTGAACGGCAAAGGTGGAGATTAACGCTAAAGTGACGGGTAAGACCAAAGGTAAAATGGACTTCATGCCATAGATGATGCCCAAACCCAGTGTTAAAGTCAGTACAGCAAAAACCAATAACCATTGCGCCTGAATACGATGTTGCTGAAAGAGTTCAGACAGTTGATTCACTGGACGTAACAGCTGTACCTGTGCGCTATTCAGCTGTTCTAAAGCGGCAACATGATGCACATTTTGTAATAGCACCAAACGTTCGGTTGGACTAATTTGTAAAAATGCCAACGGATGCCCTGCCATTTCACTTGGACGTAATAAGGGCTGCTGTGGCAATTGCTTTTGCCACGCTAAAACATCTGCTGGATTGAGCTGTAATGCCGCGGCGTAATCCTGTAACACATGGGTTGGAATGCTTTGTAAGAGCTGAATATGATGCTGTTGCTGTTGGATCGGTGGTAACCATTGTCCTAAAGCCTGAAAAGCATCCAAAGCGCCTTCACTTTGTAGTCGTTGTAGCTTTTGAATCAGTTGCTGTTCATTGTGTTCAAGCTCTGCGGTCGTCTTGCCATGCACCACAAAGTATTCACTGCTTTGTTGCTGCATAAAGCGTTCACGAACGTACTTGTCTTCTTGCTTTAAAGTCTGATCCATACTTTGCAAATTACGGATATCATCATTGCTCTGCAACAACATCAAACTGCTGCCTGCCACCACGACAATCGCAGCAATTAAGCCATAACGAAGTCCTTTTCTTGCCTGTACAAAAGTACGTGCTTGACCAATAAAACGTAATCTGCGAATCGCAGGTTCAGCATTTAAGGCAGGCAAACGAGGGAGCAATAAAACACTGGTGATCCATGCCGCAGCCAGCCCCACCATAGAAAAAACCGCGATCTGTTTAAAGCCGGGAAATGGGGTAAAACTTAAGAAAATATAGGCAACTAAAGTGGTCATTAAGCCCATAAACAGGCTGGGCAATAAGGGTTTGAGCACCGTAAAACCATTGATATGCCGATGCTGCGATTGCATTGCCATAAAGTAAAAAGAGAAGTCGACACAAACCCCGACCAGACTTGCACCAAACACCAAAGTCATGAGGTGAATTTCCCCAAAAACCCAATGCGTGATGGCAAAGGCCACCAAACAGCCGGTACCCACAGCCACCATTTCAGTCAACATTGGACGAATTGAGCGGAAACCAAACCAGACCAAAAGTAAAATGCCAAAACTTGAACCCAAACCAATGGTGGAAATTTCTTTTTCAGCCGAAGTGGTGCCAAATTGAGCAAATAATAAAGTACCCGTCCAATGTGGTTTCACCTGCATCTGACGTAGTTGTGTATCTAACTGTTGAATCCACGCTGAAGTTTGTTGTTGATATTCAATATTATAAGGACTGTTTTTTAGCTCTAAAACCAGTAACCGCGAAATCCCCTGCTCATCTCGAATTGTGGCAAAGCCATCTTCTAAAGCAAGATCAGGATGACTTTGTAAACCGGCTAAGCCCATGGCATAACGTGGAAATAACAACAATGGATCGTGTTGTAATAACGCTGCGGTGACCGGCATGCCCGGACTCATAATTTGCAATAAACTTTGTTCGGTCAGTGCAGCATAATCTTGTTGTTGCAGTATTTTTTGATCGTCTAATGTCAATAAACCCGCACGATGTTGATAGAGCACCTGTGCAAATTTGTCACTGTCTAACTGAGCATGCAAAGGTTGCCACAAATCACTTTTGGCCACCTGCTGTTGCAATGCGGTGGTTGCTTTGGCTAAGGCAGCATCATCTTGAGCATCCAACACCACAAACACTTTGTCATTCAGTTGTTGACTGACGTATTGCTGTGCCCTTTCAAGCCGTGGGTCTTGGCTGGCTTCAGGCAATAAGGCAAAGATATTGGTTTGAATATGGATCTCTTTTTTGAGCCATGCCGTGCCTAGCGCAATCGCAATCACGCTTAAAATAATCAGCCACAGCGCCGTAAATTTATTTTGCCAGTTGGAAAAGTGCATTTTCCTCAGCCGTTAAAGTTTGTGGTTGAGTCGTTTGTTGACTAAAACGAATGGTCGTCGTGTTATTGGCTTGTTCACTCAATACAATACGATCGACATAACGCTGCCCTTGTGCATCCACGCGAACAAAGAGTTTTTTAAATAAACTGCTTTTCGGGGTTAATGCCACATTCCATTGCGCAGGACTATAACTGGCTGAAACAATATTGAAATTTTTAGCCAATGCAGTTTCATTGCCTGACATCAGCTGTAAAAACATGGTCGCCACAGAACCATAAGGTGATTTATCAATTTCAATTTGACTATATGTACGTTGAGTTTTTTGTACCAATTTATATGGCGTCACAATCAAATCGGCTTTCACTGGACTTTGAATGTTCCAGATTACGCCTTGTGATTTGGAAAATAATACCGTGCCTTTCGAGACAAAAGTTTTGTTCAGTGACGCTAATTTTTTTTGCTGTTCAAACTGAGCACGTACAACTGGGGTTGCCGCAAGCTGAGTAAAAATTTGTTTGAGCTGTGGATTTTGCGCATGTACAGGTCGTGACAACAGCGACATCAAACACAATACAGCCGCCAAAAACAGCCAGACTGGACGTGATAAATTGATTGCTTTCATTGACTTTACTCCGCTTTAAATGCTGGCCAAGCGTGCAATTGTTCTAACAGCACTTGCGGCGATTGAAAACACATTTCACGGCTTTCAATACCAACCGCCACTTGGCTGGTATAGCCTTTGGTGAGCTTCCGACCACTGTCTGCATCAAAAATTTGATATTCAATTTTCAAGCGGTTTTCCCATTCTTTTAAAATGGCACGTACACGAATTTTTTGTTCAAACTCAATTCCCTGCACATAGCGAACATGGCTTTCAATCACCGGCCATGCATAACCAGATGCAAGCATTTGCTTATAGTTATAGTGAAATTGATCGAGCAATTTACAACGCGCAATTTCAAAATATTTTAAATAATGTCCATGCCACACCACATTCATGGTATCGACATCATGAAATGGCACTTCAATAATTACATCGGCATGCATCGTCTGTTTCCTACCCTATTGAGTGAACAAGTTCAGAATTCAATAATTCTAAATTTTCGAAACGATCGACCAGTTGTTGCAATTCATGTTGCAATGGTCGATCTTCCACCACGTAATCAAAGGTCTGCAATACCCACGCCTGAAATGCGGCCAATACTTCAGCCAACGAACCCTCTAAACCTTTTAACTGAATGGCTTGTACACTGGCACAGCACAGCGCTGCAATCACTTGTTCAGTCAGCACAATCACACGACTGGCATCCCGTGCAGCAATGGTGCCCATACTGACTTTGTCTTGGTTATGACATTCGGTTGAGCGTGAGAAAATAGAGGCTGAAAGCGTTTGTTTTAAAGCTTCTGCCGTCCATGCTGACACTGCAATTTGCACAGCCTTAAAACCATGATTCAATGGCAAGCGTTCTGCTGTTGCACCGGTTAAATTGCGTGGCAAACCGTTATTCATTTTATAGTCCACCAACTGCGCCAATTGACGATCCATGAGATCAGCAATATTGGCAATCATGATTTTTAGGCTATCCATGGCTTGGGCAATGTGTCCGCCATAAAAATGACCGCCATGTAATACACGCAAATTCACAGGATCAATCAATGGGTTATCATTACTTGAGTTAAGTTCATTTTCAATAAACTGACGTAACCACGTTTTAGAGTCTTCAAATACGCCAATAATATGCGGTGCACAGCGTAAAGAATAACGATCTTGCAAACGTGAACTCTGATGCTCGGTTTGCACTTCACTGTTCAGCCAAGTTCTGAGTTGTGCGGCAATATTTTGCTGACCCGGATGGGGCTTTTGCGCAAACAGCACTTCATCAAAATGGCTTGGATTACCTTCCAAAGCCAAAACATTCAGTGCCGTAATACAGGTGCTGGCCAAAGCAATTTGTTCCGCCTTTTTATAGTTTAAACAGGCAATGGCCGTCATTACCGCTGTGCCATTCATCAGTGCCAAGCCTTCTTTCGGACGTAACACTAACGCCTGCATGCCTTTTTCAGCATACACCGCACTGACTGGCACAATTTGACCTTGATCATAAACATCACGTTCACCGACCAAAGCCCCTGCAATATAGGACAATGGGGTTAAATCACCACTGGCACCCACTGAACCTTCCGATGGAATGACAGGAATGATATTTTCATTCAGCATCCATGTCAGGCGTTCTAACAATGCATGCGATACACCTGAATAACCCCGCGCCAGAGAACATAAACGCGTCACCAACACCGCACGCGCCGTGATTAAATCCAAATTTTGACCTAAACCACAGCCATGAAAACGCGATAAATGCAAAGGCAGTTCATTGACTTGATGCGCGGGAATTTCCACCAAACAGGAGTCACCATAGCCTGTGGTCACGCCATAAATGACGCCTTCATCTTGTAACAGTTGATCTAGAAAATCTGCACCGCGTTGAATCAGATCACGCCATTCAGTGGATACCGGTAAAGCCACAGATTTTTCCTGACGCGCCACAGCCACCACATCTTCAATTGAGAGCGGTGTTTCCCCAACAACTAACACTTGCATTATTTTTTGTTCCAAAAATTATAAAAATTAAACCATTGATACGGCGCACGCATACAGTGCTGTTCAAGCAAAATGACATATTGACGCATGGTGCTTTGCAGTGCCTGCATTCGAGTTTTTCGAGGGAAATGAAGCTGCTCAGCAATCGCGTGAATATGCACTTCAAAGCAACTGCCAACGCGATAACAAAAGACCGCCAGTACAGGCACTTTCAATAAACTGGCTAAAATCCATGCGCCTTGCGGCCAATTCGCCTCTGCGCCTAAAAATGTAATCGGCTGCACCCGATCAGACTCAACAGGTACACGATCTGCTGCCACAATCACCCATTCGCCTTGGTCGAGTTTTTCTTGCAAAATCAAAGCGGTTTCAATACCCAACTCATCCACCGAAACTAAATTAACATCGGCATGTTTATTGAGTTTCTTTAAAAACTGATTAAATTTAGTGGCATGTTTTTGATAAACCAAAACATTAATTTTTTGTATATGCTCTGATTTAATCGCCCGTAATAATTCAATATTGCCAAAATGCGACACCACAATAATCGCACCTTTTTGATAATGTGCACGGAAATGTTCATGTCCATGTAAAGCCAATTGCTGCTCAGGGATTTTGCCCAGCCAACCTTCAATTTTATCTAAAATACATTCGCCAAATTGCATTAAATGCTGATAGCTATGACTCAGACTCGGCTCTGTGATAAAGGGTGATTGTTGCCCTGCAAAATGATGTAACTTGCTTAAATACAACAATGATGCCTGACGTGCCGTGACTGAAAAAATCCAGTACCACAAAATAATAAAATACAGCACCACACGGCAGAGCCAACGCCCCCCTAAACGATAAAATGCCAACATTAACGTCAGTGACCACATGCCACCGCGTTCTTTCATGTCATTCCATTGGGTTTGCTTGAGCTGCTCAGTCACGCCATTAACCTTTCATTTTCTGTGACACTAATTTAGGCAACCGCAGCAACATTCCACCCAATAAACGCACATGTGCCTGACTCATGCCAAGGTTGTCACGCCATACATTGAAATGAGAAATCCCATCTTCAGGATAAATCACTTGGGTCGGCACATTAATAAAAGCAACATTCGCCCACTTGAGTCGCACTAAAATTTCACTATCAAAACCCATGCGCGGCTGAAATTTTGCCGAATTTAGAGTTTGAATGGTCTGGGCCAGTGGATAGACCCGAAATCCACACATACTGTCTTTAATATCGAAAGAGAGGCTGTTAATCCAAACCCAAATATGCGTGGCATAACGACCATATAAGCGTTTTTTCGGCACGCTCTCATCAAAAATCGGCTGACCAATCACCATCGCGTCTGGATGCTGCTGAGAAATGGCTAAAAATTTGCCGACATCCTGCCAGTCATGCTGACCATCAGAATCGAGCTGCAAGGCATGACTAAAGCCTAAAGCATGGGCATGGCGTAAACCGCTCATGACCGCTTGCCCTTTGCCTTGATTATGCGAATGTTCAACCAACTCAACACATTTATTTTGCGCTTTCAGCTCATGTAAAAGTGCGCTACATAGCGCATCACTACCATCATTGACTAAAATAATCGGCAACTGAAACGGCTTCAAATGTGCAACCAAAGCCTCAATATAATGCGGATGGTTATAAACAGGAATCACAAAACAATGCTGCATATACATCCTCTTTTAAACCTGCTCAGTTGGCGTTTTAAACAACAAACGCCCCGACGCCAAGGTCTGATCTGCATGGGTCAATTCAAAACTCACTTTGTGCAATTTTCGTGACAGTTTGAGTTGCAGCACCATATACGGTCGAATCAGATCTTGAAATTTCAATTGTTCAAAACCATTACACCATTCCAGATCGGCCCAAGTTTGACGGGAAAAATGCTGAACAAAACCAATCTGCCCCACACCGGGAAAAATCGGATAATCGGGGAAATGCCCTTTAAAACATTCCAATTCAGCAGAAAATTCAAGCTGATAAACGGCCTGATCTGGCTCGTTCTGTTGTGCCAATACAATAGGCAACAACATGGGTTGAAATAAGGATTTCATGTACTGTTTATTCAGTTTAGATTGTGCATTTTGTGGTAATTGGGTCAAAAACCGCCACTGCCTTGGAATGGCAATGCCTTCCAGTTTTAATTGTAATTGTGCTTTGATTGCCGCCACACATTGCGCTTTGTTGCCACTTTGCAATTGTTGTCTGGCAGCTTCAGACAACACCGCAACACAGGCTAAAATCTGCCGATGTTCACGTTCTAAAATTAAAACATGACACTGGGCAATTTCATCGAGTTCTATTATTTTTTGTTCAATCGCATCTAAACTTAAGCGTTTTTCTTCCAGTTTCACAATCCGATCCAACCGTCCCAATAAACGAAACGGACTTTTGGCATTGGTTGCGTCAAGCATTTCAATTTTATCGCCGGTTAAAATCCAGTTCTCACTAAAAGCATGATTGGCTTGCACTGCCAATTCTTGTTGATCGCTCACTTGAATGTCTACATTGGCAAAAGGAATCCATAACGCATCATCGTGTTGTCGATGTGCGATTCCACCCGTTTCTGAACTGCCAAACACTTCGTGAATCGGTCGGTTTAAATAAGGACGCACACCCGAATCCAATTTACCACCCGATGAATATACGCTTAAACAGTGCTGTAGTCGCACATCTGGAGTCCAGCGTTTTAATAATGCAGGACTGGAAATAACATAATTTTCAATGTTTAAAGGCACTAATTTTTGTTGAATATCGGCAACGTCTTCAGGGAAAGCCAATTGGGTTTGATAAAAACAGCGCCCACTGGCTAAAGGCCACAACAGCTTGAACAATAAGCCATAAATATGTTGATGGCTGACTGTCGCGATGGCAATGGCCTGTTCAGGTAACTGAAAACTGGCATCTAAACCTTGCACTTCATTCAAGAGCTGACGCAAAGTCCGCGGGATTTTTTTCGGTTGCCCTGTTGAACCTGAAGTATAAAAATAGAGCTGGGCCTGATTTAAAAAGGCATCATCCAGATTCAGTTCAAGCTGCGGATCTGCTGTAGCCGATACAGGCTGACGCTGTAAGAACAGAATATTCTGCTCAGCCAATTCTTTTTCTAAATCACTGACTCGATTGGGCGGCAATAGCACCTGTTTTTGCGCTAAAAGTGCCGCAAACAACAGCACTAAAAACTCGTAGCTATCGGGTTCCCACAACGCCCAACTGCTCTGTGATAACAACTGGATTGCATGACTTTGTTGTATCACCTCTTGCCAAAAATCCTGAAAATGGATTGGGCTTAAATCAGCCTGAAGACACAGTGGTTTCAGTGAATGAATATGATTCTGAAAATGACACAACATAACAATCCGTTTTATTCCTGAAGTTGATTTAAGCGTTGCTGACGCTTACGCAATATAAATTCGCCCAGCAATAACAGCCCCATCAACACATAGGAAATAAAACCGTTATAGAGCACCCACAGCTGCATTGAAGCAAACAACATCGTTGCTAAAGAAATCAGGGCATTGAACACAAAGAAAATACACCAGACTATAGTGACTTTACGCGTCCAAATCACCCCTGCTTCGGGTAAATTCGGTTCAGCCAAACGGGCAAAACGCTCAATCATCGAGGGTGGTTTGATTAAAGTCGCTGCAAAGATAGCGAGTGAACCCAGACTCATCAATACCGGATAGAGTTTCAGCCATGCTTGATCTTTTAAAATCAAACTTAAGCTACCGCATAAAATAGCAAATCCAGTTAAGGGCCAAAGTAAAGCATTGCCTTTACTGAATAGGCGCAACACGCCTAGGACAATCAATAAACTACTGACCCAGATATATTGACCCTGCGCTAAGCTATAGCCCACTAAAAAGGGATAGAGAATCAAACCGATGACCACTATCCCTTGGAAGACCCATTTCATGCAGCAGACATATTCTGAATCACAGTCACAACATCTTGCACTGTACGTACATTTTTAAAATCTTCAGGATTCACTTGCTTACCCGTCAATTCTTTAATTTTGACCACAAGATCAATGGCATCAATGCTATCGACATCCAAATCTGTGGCTAAATTTGCATCGAGCTGCACATCTTCTGGATTAATCTCAAACAGATCTTCCATCCATGCTCTTAATTTTTCGAGTACTTGTTCCTGAGTTAACATCACAACCTCTTACGCTGTTTTCTGTGCTTCAACCAAAGTCACAAGACTTTGAATTGATTTAAAATATTGTTTGGTTTCTGCCGATTCAGCATTCAAATGAATGTTGTAACGCTTTTTCAAGGCCAAACCAAGTTCCAAAGCATCAATTGAATCTAGACCTAAGCCATCACCAAATAATGCTGCTTCAGTTTCAATATCATCTATGCTGATGTCTTCTAGGGCCAAAACATCAATAATCATTTGCTTTAATTCATCAGCAAGATTGTTCATTTTTAGATAACTCTTGGTTAAAAAATTGGTGTAATTGATAATTTAAATGACGCACATTTTTCGGACTGACCGTGGCATCTTCTAAAATATCATCGACTTGAATGGCATCCAGTACTTTCACATGAATATGAAATGGCTGTGAAGGAATGTGATACCACTTTTCATTTTTGGTTAAAGTTGAAGGCGTACAGGTCAGCAACACTGGACGAATCGGCACATGGGCACGAATAGCAATATTCGCCGCGCCACGTTGAAATTCATTCAACAACTCACCTTTTGCAGTTCGGGTGCCTTCAGGAAAAATCAGCAAAGATGCTGCTTGATCTAACTTTAGTTTGTCCACACAGTCCTGAATAAATTGTTCAGAACCTGCATTTAAAATATAACCTGCATTTTGCACTGGCCCTTTGGTAAATGGATTGGCCCATAATGCTTGCTTGACCACACAATTTGCTTGTTCCATTAAACCAATCAAGATCACTACATCCACCAATGTGGGATGATTGGCAATAATCAGTTCCTGTCTACTGTGCTGTAATTTGTCTAGACCTTCAATGTCATAGGTCATAATTCCAAGCTTTACCATCATTTCAGTAAAACCTTTGAAACTATAGCGAATCACATTTTGTGTACGCTGCTGACGTAAGCTTTGATTTTGTGTCGATAAATTTACCAAAGGTGCAACCAAACCACCGATGGCAACGCCACCGATGCCAAAACTGGCAAAACTAAATCCTGTCGCACCGACACGCCATAGATAATTGGCTTTTTGTTTCATGTGATTCAGCTTTAACATTTTTGCCACGCTTGCATATGAGAGTCATCTGGGTTGTGCTGCGCTTGCTGCCAGAAATCATAAAAATTTTGTGCATCTATATATTGATGTCGATGCTGTGCCAAAGCATGCAGATCGAATTGTAAATTGGGAGCATCAAGGCTGATCAGCGCAGACATGGCAAAACCATTGAACGGCTGAAATTCCTGATAAATCTCAGGAAGCGCTTCATCGTAATACACCACCAACACCCGTGAATTGGGTTGTTTTGTGCTTTTTAACCACGCATAGGCTTCAATCAACGCTTCACTCCACGATGCGGCCAAACTGGTCGAAGGTGTGGAATCCTGACATAAAATTGAATACAACCCAGCAATGGCATTGTGGACAGAGGTCGAAAATTGGGTGGGTGATGGCGTTTGATCTTGCAGTACATCGGCTAAAATTTTCAGCGTTTTATGCTCATCACCATATTGCGAAGCCCAGACAATATAATCCACTGATTCAGCATTCAGCGAGCCAATGGCACTATTGATTGCTAATTTGGCAATACCAGATAATCGTCTACGCTGCATTGCAGGGATTTTTTCTAAGGCAGGAACGGTTTCATCGGCACGACTGATATACAGTTGAGATATATTTATTTGAATCATTACCGAAATTTTCCGTACCCTAAGAATATTTTTAGCTCAAGGCTATTTTATTCGCGGGATTATAGCACCTGTCATAAAATTTACACAAAAAGTATCTTGTACTCATTAAATTACATATGTTTATCATTTTGATTTAATTCTATATTTATAAAACAAGCTAGAGACTATTTTTGATGAAAAAAAACCAGCAACCGTAGTTGCTGGTTTTTCAACTATCAATACTTAAAAATTTGGCTGCTTAATTGCCTTGTACCAAACGGCGTGCACTAATAATCCCCGGTTGTTGCTCCAAACGTGCCAACAAACGTGATAATTGTGCTAAACCTTTGACCTCAATCAATAATTTCATATTGGCAATACCGTCAGTCTCTGAAATGGTATTGACCTGACGAATATTAATTTGATCAGAGAAAATCACTTGGGTTAAATCTTTCAACAAACCACGGCGGTCATAAGCTTCCACCACAATTTGCACGCTTTGCCCACGCGTCGGTTGCATTTCCCAATCGGCTTCTACCGCACGTTCAGGTTCTTGAGAAATCATCCGGCTATAGTCTGGACAGACCAC
Source organism: uncultured Gammaproteobacteria bacterium (assembly GCA_963812025.1). Taxonomy (GTDB): domain Bacteria; phylum Pseudomonadota; class Gammaproteobacteria; order Pseudomonadales; family Moraxellaceae; genus Acinetobacter. The sequence goes on along the minus strand of CAWETQ010000007.1, from coordinate 489,020 downwards.
TTTATGAATACTCACACCACGATTAAGCGTGATATATCCACCAATAGATTCACCATGAACAGGCTGACAGCATTGAGCAATATGCAGTTCCACATTATCCAAACCATCAATCAAAATGCCATGCGCAGAAAGTGTATGACTGGCACGTGGATTTAAAGTCGGCTTCAGCACCAGTTCAGGTTCATCCTGCCCCAAATGCATATGGCGATTCACTTGATTAATCAACGAATGCAAACTAATGTCGCCATTGACCAAACCAATCAGAATATCCTCACCCAATTTGACATTGAAATGATTACAATAATCACTTAAATCAATACTTTTGGGATGAATCGCCAAACGTAAAAGCTCTTTATTTAGAATTTCACGACCAATCTCTAAGTTTTTACTACGATCTTGCTGTCTAAACCAATGACGCAATTTATCCCGCGCACGCGAAGTCTTAATATACCCCAGTGAATTCACTAACCAATCACGATTCGGATCGCGATCTTTTTTGGTTAAAATTTCAACTTGTTCACCGGTTTTTAGCGTGTAGGTTAATGGCACATAGCGCTGGTTAACACGTGCGGCATAACATTTATTGCCCACTTCGGTATGCACATGATAGGCAAAGTCTAAAACCGTTGAACCGCGCGGCAATTCTTTAATATCACCATCACGGCTAAATACATAAATTTTTTCAAAGCCTTCAAAATCTTGAATTTGTTCAAAATTTTCAGCATCTTCACCCGATTTATGCGCACTGGCATCATTACGTTCTTGATAATGTTCCAAGACCGCACGCAACGAATGTAAGCGATGATTAAAGGAATGATCGGTGTTCTTGCCACCTTCCTTATAATTGAAATGCGAACAGACCCCGAGTTCAGCTTCTTCATGCATCGCCTTGGTACGAATTTGTACTTCCAGCGATTTATTTTCTGCAATCACAGCGGTATGTAACGAACGATAACCGTTGGCTTTCGGATTGGTAATGTAGTCATCAAACTGATGCGGAATATGTCGCCAAATTTGATGCACAATACCCAATGAGTGATAACACTCAGGCACGGTTTTAACCAAGACACGTACAGCACGAATGTCATACAACTGGTCAAAACTCAGGTCTTTACTTTTCATTTTTCGATAAATCGAATAAATGTGTTTAACCCGTCCTGTAATTTCTGCTTCTATATTGTAGACAGCCAGTTCTTTTTTCAGTTTATCAATGACAAATTGAATATATTGCTCACGCTCTAAACGTTTTTCATTCAGTAAAGAGGCAATTTCTTTATAGCGTTCTGGTGCTAAATAACGAAATGCTAAATCTTCAAGCTCCCACTTCAGCTGAGCAATGCCTAAGCGGTGCGCCAGTGGTGAATAAATGGTCAGAATTTCTCGAGCAACACGCTCTTGACGCTCTTTAGATGCTTGAGTCAATTCTCGCAAAGCATAGGTACGCTCTGCAAGCTTGATCAAGACCACACGAACATCTTCGGTCACAGAAATCAGCATTTTATAAATGCCGCTTAAATGTTCGCGCTGATTGTTATTAAAGTGATCTTCTAAACGTTTGTTCTTTTCAATCAGTTCTGAAAGTTTACCCATAGCCAATGTCCCTTGGACCAGACTATGGACTTGCTCGCCAAAATGTTCACGCACTTCTTCAAGCGTCATCACACCTTCACGAACACTTCGATACAACATCGCTGCCGATAAGGTGTCTTCATCGACATGTAAATGCGCCAAAATATCGGCCATTTCAATACCGGTATAAAAGGTATTTGAACGATGACTAACCGTGGTTTGCAGCTCTTTATGTAAAGTTAAATGGGCAACTTCTTCGAGTTGTTTAAGCGCTGCGCCATCTAAGATGCCACGAACACGGTTCAACCATTCGGCTAAATCATGTCGAGCTTGTTCGGCATGTTCTACAGTCGCTTCCTCTGACAACTCATTGAGTCGCCCAGGAAGTTGTTCACGTACTGTGACCATACCCGTCTCCTACCTCTTTACTTATCATATTCTAAATCGTTTATTTCATTGTATTTTTCGAATAAGGCAATAGACTCAACATGTCCCGTATGGGTAAACATATCCATTACCCCAGCCTTTTTTAATCGATAGCCATGTTGTACCAACACACCCGCATCACGTGCCAATGTTGCAGGATTACATGACACATAAACGATTTTTTTTGCACCAAAATTAGGTACATAATGCATTATCTCCTCTGCACCCGAGCGCGGAGGATCAATCAATAATGCATCAAATCCTTGATTTGCCCAAGAATGATGCGAAAAATCTTTTGTTAAATCTTGTGAATAAAAGTGCGCGTGAGCTATACCGTTGATTTCAGCATTTTCTGCACCACGTCGTACCATTTCTTCACTCCCTTCAACACCCACCACGTATCCAGTTTCACCCACACAACGTGCAAGGGGTAAAGTGAAGTTGCCTAGACCACTAAATAAGTCTAGAACGCGTTCACCTTGCTGCAATTGAAGCAAATCACATGCCAGCTTCACCATCTGTGGATTAATCGTCGAATTGACTTGAGTAAAATCCAGCGGACTAAAGCCAAACTTGAGATCAAAATCATCCAAAGCATAATGCAAACGCATTGCAGCTGTTGGATCATCCACACGATGCAAACTCTCTGCACCTTCAGGTTGCAAATACAACTGCCACTGTTTGTTTAACGCAAATTGTTTTAATTGGTTGACATCCTGTGGTGATAATTTTTCAGTATGACGCACCACCAATGCAATCTCATCATCGCCCATCGCCAATTCTATATGACCAATCGCTGCTTTGGCTTTTAGACTTTGGAGTAACTGTTTCAATGCAGTGATGGAACCAAATTCACGATCCAGCACCATACAACGGTCAATCGAAATCAATTTATTGCTTTGGTTCTCACGAAATCCCACCACCAATTTGTCTTGATGTGGAAGATAGCGCACCCCAATACGGGCTTTACGGCGGTAATCTTCACGGCTTGAACGTAAAGCAGGGAGCCATTGCTCAGGCTGAATGCCAGCAAAATGTTCTAAATGTGATTTTAAAACATCTTGCTTGAGACGAATTTGTTCATCTAACTGAATGTGCTGCATATTACAGCCACCACACACGGTAAAATGCGGACATTTCGGCTCAATACGTGTTGCAGCAGGTTCACTTAATAATGCAGTGCTATCCGCTTCTTCTAAACGTTTAACCACATTGGTAATTTGCGCAGTAACGGTCTCACCCGGCAAAGCATAACGAATAAATACTTTTTTGCCTTGCTTCTCACTCGGATGATCAGGGTGTGATCCATAGTGTGCTATCCCCCGTCCTTCATGTGAAAGTGACTCAACCTGAAAAGTATAAATCGGCTGTTGAGCTGGACGAGGCTTGGTTCTATGTTTCATGAATACCTAGAGTGTGGGAGAGAGAAAGTCAATCGATGTAAATTCAGTATGCTGTGAAGTTTCACGCCATACCGCTAAAAAATCGCGATGTTGAGGTTGAGTAGATAAATATTGAATGGTGCGCTGAATCACATCACGATAATCATTGATTAAAAGCTGACCTTTTAATAACGACCAACGCAAATAAATTAACCATGTATTCAGTACATCACCTTCGCAATATGCAGTCAGTTTTTGCCATTCTTGCTGACGGACATATTCGGGTACATGGTAAGCGCCATCACCCCGTTTACCGGGATAACCGAGTAAATGTGCAATATCATCCAGTTTTTGAAAATGACGACCATTAAACATGACCATCACATCCATTAAATCGACATGACGATGGTGATAACGGTTCTGATAGTTATTATAGCGCTTTTGCTGATCAATTTCGCCTTGATCAAATAAACTTGGTGCAGATAAGCCATGATACATGGCGCGAAAAAGAATCACGGGCAAATCAAATTGTGAACCATTCCAACTGACTAGAGTCGGATTGCGCTTATCAAAAATAGAGAGAAATTTTGTTAAAATTTCAGCTTCGCTATGCTGTTCTCGGCTAAACGAGAACATTTTCATGCCGCCCTGTTCATCTAACCATAAGCCAGAAATACAGACGATCTCATGCAAAGCTAAGCGTTGAAAATCCATGCCCGATTCTTGACGACGCAATTTAATTAAGGCCTGTTCTAAATCTGCTTCGGGCAAATCTAAACCATACAAATGCGCCCCCGATTTTAAATCGGTTAAGGTTTCTATATCGAAAATTAAAACAGGTAAGCGCATGAGAAACTCACAAAATTGCAGATTTATTCAGGGTCTTGAACTGAAAATAAACCTGTAGAAAGGTAACGATCACCACGATCGCAAATGATACAAACAATAACCGCTTCAGGATTTTCTTGCGCCAATTGAATCGAGGCCCAAACTGCACCACCCGATGAAGTCCCCGCACTAATGCCTTCTTTTTGTGCCAGTTTACGCATGGTTTTTTCCGCTTCAATTTGTGGAATATCCATAATGCGGTCAACACGACGACGGTCAAAAATCGTGGGTAAATATGCTTCAGGCCAACGACGAATACCTGCAATGCTTGAACCATCAGACGGTTGCAAACCGACAATTTGAATCTCTGGATTCATTTCTTTTAAATATTTAGAAACACCCATAATGGTGCCCGTTGTGCCCATTGAACTGACAAAATGAGTGATTTTCCCACCCGTTTGCTGCCAAATTTCAGGGCCAGTGGTGAGATAGTGCGCTTCCACATTATCTGGATTACCAAATTGGTTCAGCACCAAACCTTTGCCTTCTTGCTCCATGTGCAAGGCAAGATCACGTGCGCCTTCCATGCCTTGTGCTTTAGTCACTTCAATCAGTTCAGCACCGTAAGCACGCATGGCATCTTTACGTTCTTGGCTCATGTTATCGGGCATGATTAACGTCATTTTATAGCCACGCATTGCGGCGACCATGGCTAAGGCAATCCCTGTATTTCCGCTTGTCGCCTCAATTAACGTATCACCTGGCTTGATTTGACCGCGCTTTTCAGCTTGCATAATCATGTTATATGCAGGACGGTCTTTGACCGAACCTGCCGGATTATTGCCTTCAAGTTTTGCCAGTACTGTTGCTTGAGTGTGACTTGCTAGACGCTGTAAACGCACTAAAGGTGTTTTTCCTACATAGTGGTCTAACAAAAATTCGTCTGCTTGAAAATCAGGAGAGATATTACTCATTATTTGCACCTAGATCGAGGTGCGCCTATTGTATGAAAAAATGCTACTCGCTGCACTCATTTAACAGGCTTTTTATTGAAAGTGATTAAAGCGCAATCAGTTTCAAATAAAGCATGCTAAACTGCCGTGCATAGGAAATAAACTGCTTTAACCATGTCAAATATCAATAAAAAGTTATTTAAGCGTCTCCACTTAAATCATGCTTATGGACAACTCATTGCACTAATTTTTGTGCCAATTACGGTTTTGGCATGTGTCGGTGCGCTGTTGGTTTTATCCGAAACTTCAAATGCGTCGCGTGCGCAGCAAAAACAAATGGCGATTGCCATTATGACGCGCTACCAACCCACTGCTGAAGCTGCAACTGACCTCCTCAATCGTTATCCTTGGCAATATGATCAAGCGCGTAATGCCATGCAAAGCATGTTAAATGAAAAACATTTAATTCGTGCCGCCATTATTGATGAAAAAGGTCAAAATCGTTTAAGCATTGGTTTTCAAGACCAAGACCCTTGGCCTGCAATTCACTCCAAAGCTTCTTTTGTCGGCCCTATTTCTTATAATAAAAATAATATTTACGCACTCAATATTAATGAAAATACGCCATCACCGGCAAAGTTGGTGATTGAACTCGACAATCAACCGCTCGAAATTGCACATTATCGTGTCATGATTGTACTGGTTGCGACTGGTCTACTGACTTTATTGCTGCTGTTATTGTGTTTGAATTTTTATTCACGTCGCTGGATTGCACCGATGTACGAAATTCGGATGCAATTACAACGCTTAAATGCCGACACACTCGATCAGCACATGGTCATTAACAGTACCGGTGAATTACGTTTACTCCAGCGTGATATTGCCAATGTGGTCAAGCGCCTACATTTCAGTTTTTTAGAACTAAAAGAACATACCGAACAGACTGAAGATGACTTACGCCGTACTTTAGACACCTTAGAAGTGCAAAATATTACCTATCGTCAAGCACGTGACCAAGCCATTTCAGCGAACCAATCTAAATCGGTGTTCTTGGCCAATATCAGTCATGAATTACGTACCCCATTAAATAGTATTGATGGCTTTATTCATTTGTTGCTGCGCCAAGGCAATTTAAGCAATGAACAAAATTTATATTTGCAGACCATTCGTAAATCATCTGCCCATCTTTTGGCTCTAATTAATGATGTGCTTGATTTTTCCAAAATTGATGCTGGTAAATTAGAATTAGAAACCGCACCCTTTGACTTAGAAGAAGCCATTTTTGATGTGATGGATATGCTCTCGCCCTTGGCTGCACAAAAGCATATCGATATGGCCTTTTATTATGCCGACAATATACCGACCCAAATGGTGGGTGATGCACTCCGTTTCAAACAAATTCTGACCAACCTCATTTCCAATGCGATTAAGTTCACCCCAGATGGTGAAATTATTGTCCGTGCACGGATGGAACATGATGATATTGGTCACTGTTTATTACACTTTAGCGTACAAGACAGCGGGATTGGTTTAAGTGGTACAGACCGGAAAAAACTGTTTGAATCCTTCTCGCAAGGCGATGCTTCAGTCACTCGCCAGTTTGGTGGTACAGGTCTAGGTTTAGCCATTTCCAAGCAGTTGGTGCATTTAATGCAAGGTCAAATTGGCTTTGAAGATAACCAAGAACGCGCACCGACTGAAAAAGGCTCGACCTTCTGGTTTACCGCTCGATTTGCTGTGGATGACGAGATTGAAATTGAGCATCCAAACTTTAATAAAATGCAGGTGGTGTCGTATTTAGCGCATCCTGCAACGGCAAATATTTTACGGCATTATCTGGAAAATTATGATGTCCATCATGTCGAAACCAGCTCAATTCTAGATTTATTTAGTCAACTGAAACGGTTCTCGGAAAGTGATGAAAATACTTGGCTGATTGTCGATCATAGTGGTGATGGCGAAGCATTATTAAAAGAAATTCGGAATCGTTATTCTGGCAACATTGCCGTCTACGGTTATCAAATGGCGCTCGATCCCAACATGTTAAGCGAGTATCGGGCGCGACCACTGTATCAACCGCTCAGTCGCAGTGCATTAATTCAGCTGCTCAGCAATCAACCTATTTTTGATCACGATATCCATGAAGAATTTAATGGGCAAGGCTTACATATTCTTGCGGTAGATGATCATTTACCGAATTTAATTGTTTTAGAAGCGCTATTGGGTGAACTGAACGTCAAAACCACCAAAGCGTTAAGTGGTCAAGAAGCGCTTGAAATTATTCAAAAGAGAATTGAAAAAGGCTTGGCTGCATTTGATATGGTGTTCATGGATATTCAAATGCCGGTGATGTCAGGTATTGATACTACCCGCGCCATTCGCTCGCTAGAATCGACCTTAGAAAACCATAAACGCCTGCCGATTATTGCCTTAACAGCACATGCACTGGCAGATGAAAAACAAAAACTGTTACAAGTCGGAATGGATGATTACGTCACCAAACCGATTCAAATGGAACAAATTATTCAAATTTTGACCCATTGGACGTCAGAAAGCTTTAAAAAAGCCAAAACGGCCGATAAAGCCATTCTGATTGAAGCGCTTGATCCCCAAATTTTAGATTGGCAACAAAGTTTGCAACTGGCTGCCAACAAAGAAGATCTGGCCATTGATTTACTAAAAATGTTGGTCGATAGTTTCCCGACAGAAATCAATGAAATACAACAATTGATTGAACTGGAAGATTTCCCGCAACTGGAACACGTCCTGCATCGTTTATCGGGTGCAACACGCTACGTGGGTGTGCCAAGCCTACAAGAGGTTAGCAGTGGATTTGAACAGTTTATTTCCTCTTTGCGCAAAGAACGGCGTAAAGCAGATGAAAGTTTTATTCAAGAAACGCTAAAACGTTTTGATGAATTACAGTCCGTGATCCAACTGGTCGAACAGGCATCGCAGCAAATTTTAAACAAAACAAATCTCTAGGGTCTGATGCAAATCGCGGCAGTAGCGTCTAGATTTAGATGTGACTCTACTGTCATGTATCATGGCATGTATCAGAGAAATGACCGTGTTATGCTCAAAACAATCTAAAAAATATAGGTCTATCTCATGGCGTTACTTCGCATAGAAAAAAACAATGGCATCGCAACAGTATCTTTAAACCGTCCAGAAAAACGCAATGCCATGAGCTTTGCGTTGCTACGCGAATTGGTCAATGCAGCCAATCAAATTAAAAAAGACCGTTCGATTCGCTGCGTGATTTTAACTGGTGAAGCCCATGTCTTTAGTGCGGGGATTGACCTTGCCGATTTAAATGCGCCGAAAAATACCGCCTATGCAGCATGGGAACTGATTAAACCGGGACAAAGCCTGTTTCAAAAAGCCTTTCTGATTTGGCAAGAACTGCCTGTTCCTGTGATTGCTGCACTTGAAGGGTATTGCCTCGGTGCAGGCATGCAATTGGCACTGGCTGCGGATATTCGTATTGCCCATCCTGATACCAAAATGTCGATTATGGAAAGTCGTTGGGGCTTGGTTCCAGACATGGGGCTGACGCGTTCCATTAAAGGCATTATCAGTGTCGATCTTGCGAAAGAACTCACCTTAACCGGTCGTATTTTCGATGCCACTTATGCCAAAGAAATTGGTTTGGTGACGCATTTAGATGAATCGCCAATGAACAAAGCTCAAGCCATTGCAGAAGAAATGTTACAACGCTCTCCTGATGCCTTAACCGCAGCTAAACGGGTACTTGATGCCATGCAACATGAACCCAAAAAATCTTTACGCCTCGAAAAAATCTGGCAACTAAAATTACTTTTAGGTAAAAATAGTAAATTAGCGCGTAAAAAAGACAAGAACCCCGAAGTTCAATTTTTACCGCGCCAATATAAGTAAAATATTGAAATCACAGCATTGTGCAGAGAAAAACACATGAGTTTTGATCGTAATACAAAAATTGCATTTTTAGGGATGGGGCTGATGGGTAGCCGAATGGCAACTCGACTCATTCAAGCAGGTTTTACCGTGGCGGTGTGGAATCGAACGGCATCGGCATGTGACGTTCTGATTGATATGGGTGCAACGGCATTAGAGTTGCAAGATATTGGGCAATATCCTGTTATTTTGACCTGTCTGGCTGATGATGCAGCGGTGCAATCTGTTTATGATCAAATTCAAGCGCAGTTATCTGCTCAGCAAGTGATTGTGGATTTCTCTAGTTTATCGGTCGATCAAACCAAAGCCTTGGCAGAGCAAGCGCAACTGCATCAAGTGCAGTGGATTGACTCCCCTGTCTCGGGTGGAACGGCGGGTGCTGAACAAGGCACACTGGTGATTTTTGCCGGTGGTGATCTGCAAACCATTCAGGATTTATCGCTGATTTATAACGTGCTTTCCCAGCGCGTAACCCGAATGGGTGAAACCGGCACTGGGCAAGCCACCAAAATCTGCAATCAACTGATTGTGGCTGCAAACAGTACGCTCAATTGCAGAAGCGGTTGCTTTAGCCGCTCAAGCAGGCGTCGATACCACTTTGCTGGCTCCTGCGTTAGCAGGCGGATTTGCCGACTCAAAACCGTTCCAAATTTTAACCCCGCGTATGGCGACCCATACTTTTGAACCTGTGCAATGGAAAGTGAAAACCCTGTCCAAAGACTTAAATAATGCGGTTCGGCTTGCCGAGCAATTCCATTTAAATATTCCAGTTGCAAAACAAGCACTATCACAATTGCAAAGCCATCAAAATAAAGGCTATGCTGAAGCTGATCTTGCGACAGTGATTCAACTGGTTGAATCTTAAAGATCTCACTTTTAACCTGCAAGGAGCAAAGGCATGATTAAGTTGGCTATCAATCTATCGATGATTTTTACCGAAGTGCCCTTAATTGAGCGCTTTGCTCTAGCTCAAGCACAGGGGTTTAAGCATGTTGAAATTCAGTTTCCTTATGAACTCAGCATTGAGCAAATTCAAAGTCAACTCACCCTGCATGACCTCACTCTTTGCCTGATTAATGTGCCTGCGGGTGACTTAATGCAAGGCGGCAATGGTTTAGCTGGTGTGCCGGGGATGGAACTGGAGTTTCACCGTGGTTTAGAACAAGCCATTCAATATGCCACTGCGCTCAATGTACCCAGTATCAATATTTTAGCGGGTAAACAACCGCTCGATTCAGACCTACTGCCTTGTTTAAATACTTTGGCAAGCAATCTTAAACTGGCCTGTCATCGGTTGTCAGACCTTCATATTCAACCTGTTTTTGAAATGATTAATAGCACTGATATGCCGCGCTTTTTAGTGCAAAATATTGCTCAAGCACAAGAAATGTTAGAAGCCGTGCAACACCCTGCGCTTAAAATGCAATATGACTGTTACCATATGGCGATGATGGGTGAAGATGTACTGGACGCATTAAAAGAAAATATTCACGATATTGGGCATATTCAGTTTGCAGACTGCCCCGGACGCCATGAACCCGATACCGCACAAATTCATTTTGCAGAAATTTTTCAATGGCTCAATCAAAGTGCCTACAGCGGCTATATTGCGGCAGAATATAGACCACAAGCACACTCCAACCATTCCTTTGCATGGAAAGATAAATATTTTGCAAAACATCCGCAAAGTTAAATTCTGAACAGAATTGAAATTGGGCGCTAAAACCGCTATATTATACGATGAGTTATTGTCCGGAAATAAGACCCTTTATGAATTTAGAACCATCGCCCAGCGCTTCTAATTCTCTCGATCTCGCAATGAATGCTCAAGCTAAAGATGTACAAGCTTGCTTGAAAGTTGTACATGAAGCCCTATTAGATGTAAAAGCAAAAGATATTCTTGAAATTGATGTTAGCGCTATTAGTAATGTGGCAGATGCCATGGTGATTGCTAGCGGCACATCAACGCGTCACATTAAAGCCCTTGCAAATAATGTTGCTGACGAAGCACGTAAAGCAGGTTTTCGCCCTCTTGGTATGGAAGGTGAACGTGATGCAGAATGGATTTTAATCGACCTTGGCTTTGTGGTTGTCCATGTTATGCTTCCAGCGGCACGTAAATTTTACGACCTTGAAAGCTTATGGCGCGCCACTCCTGAATCGATTGCTTAAAGCAAAAAAAAAGCGACCTTAAGGTCGCTTTTTTCATTTTAGGACTTCTGTTTTTAGCATTCAGCGCTGACCAATAGCTCAATCACCGCAGCAATAATATGATCCATTCAAGCTATAATAATTGATGTAAATCAACATCGGGATATTGGGTTTTAATCTCCATTTTCACCCTCGCATAGAGCTGATCTGCCTTGGCTGGCCCATAAAATTCACAATAACATTCATAGATGATGGTAATGACCTGCGCATAAAGACTCAGTGGTAAAAAATCAATAAAAGCAGCATCATTAAGTTTTACCGATGTCACAATGGCTAAGCCCATCGTCTGTAACTGTTTTTTAACTTCATCATTAAAGTCATTCAAATCCGTTGCAACAACGGTCAACATCACCGCATCAATCAAAGCCAAGAAAGCATCTTTCATATCTATTGAAATCAACACTTCTGGTTCTGGCTTCTGTTTGATTTCTAATGGTTTGATTTCTAATAAAACCTGCTTCTCAACAGCCGCCATTTCAGATAGAACTTGTCTCAGCATTTCTTTACGATAGAAACGTAATTCATCAGTATTACAAATTTCACTTAAAAAACGATTGAGCACAAAAGAAGGCTGATCTCCATATTCTTGCTCCCAATAATTCAATACGCGCTCCAATACCGTACCATTCATATAGGGACTAAGACCACGTTCAATCGCTTGTTTCTTTTGCATTACACTGAGTAATTCATTCGGCATTGTTCAACTCCTTAGTGACGTTTGGTCATATCTTCCGTTTCAAAGGTCACATCACGCTGAAATTCAGGATAAGAAAGTTCAGCATGTTCGGTATAATCCAAACCACGCTGTTCATGCTGTTTGCTGACACGCAAGCCACCTAAAAGTTTGTCGAGCACTTTAAAAACCACGAATGCAATGCCGAAACCCCACACAAATGCAGCCATTACCCCTAACACCTGAATCGAAATAATATGTGAATTAAACAGATCTGCTTCAAAAAATAAGCCTGCAGCCACCGTTCCCCATGCCCCACAAAAACCATGTACCGTGACTGCATCCACCACATCATCTAGTTTTAATTTTTCCATGACACTTGGCATCACACTGACAATCAAACCTGCGGTTAAGCCTGTAATGACAGCAAATAATGGCGACATGGTTGCACAGCCTGCAGTAATTCCGACTAAGCCGCCTAGCGAGGCATTAATGGTCGTCTTCATGAGAATGGCTTTGCCACGAATTAAGGCATACAACATATAAGCCACTGCGCCAGAACATGCAGCCAAATGGGTATTTAGCGCAATTCGACCAATGCTGACATTCGCATTCATCGTCGATGCTGCGTTAAAACCAAACCATGCGAACCAAAGAATAAAGCCGCCTAAAGCAACCAAAGGTAAGTTGTGCCCTGCTAAATAATGACTTTGCCCATTACGTCCGAAACGCCCTAAACGAGGCCCCAAGATCATAATTCCCGCCAGTGCTACCCAACCACCAATGGAATGCACCACGGTTGAACCGGCAAAGTCGATAAAGCCCAAAGCTTTTAACCAGCCTTCACCATCAAAAATACTTCCCCATGCCCAACTGCCAAAGATGGGATAAATTAGACCACTCACCACCGCGGCACTGACCACATAAGCCACAAAGTGAATACGTTCAGCCATAGCACCACTGGCAATGGTGGTTGCTGTTGCCGCGAACATCATTTGGAAGAACAATAAGTTCCAATGCCAATCATCCATTACATTGGGTGCAAAATGACTTGTCCCGATCCAACCTGAAGCGTTAACCCCAAACATTAAACCAAACCCCAATAGCCAAAAAACCAGTCCGCCCAAACATGCATCCATATAATTTTTCATCAAGACGTTAACGGTATTCTTACTGCGGACGGAACCGCTTTCGACCAAGGCAAAACCGGCCTGCATCAAGAAGACCAGAATCCCGCCCATGACCACCCATACGCTATCGAGTGACAAACGTATTTCTTGAATATTTTCAGCGGTTGCCGTGACATTATTTGCAAAGGTTGGAAAAGATATTGCCATCAGAAGCAGACATAAATACTTTATTTTTTTCATAAACTTTCCCCTAAAATATTCTTAAAAGCAAAATTAATGCCACAAACCAAAGCGATGATTTATGTTTGATTTCATTTTTCGGAGAAGCTTTTTTTAGGGAACTTTATTCAAAAAAGTCAGGTAAAACAAATTATTTAAAAAATAATGATTAAAAACAAATAATATAGCGCTACTTTATGTTGCACTTTATTCAGCACATCACAATATTGCGCCAAATGGAATAAGAGAAATCAGCAATTATTATTGATTTTAGCTCGACCTTTCATATGAACGAGGATCTCAAAATTTGATGATTCTTATCATCTCGTGCGATGCAAAATATTCAAACGAAAATGGCTTCACCGATATAGCGTCAAGCCAAAAGATAGCCACAATAAAAAACCACCCGAAAGTGGTTTTCAATTCTTTTGAAAATTTTAGTGACCTGTAGTATTACAAAACAAATTCTGCACTTATCGATAAATGTCTTATAGCACAACGTCTTTCTTCGCGAGTACAGCGAACATAAGTGGCCCAACTTGCTCGTCTGTTAAAGCCGGAAATACCTCCATAGAAAGAATATCACTCCATTCCATGACCCACTGCTGTATCAATTCTGCATCGTCCGCTTCAATGACTGCAAAGCCTGATAGCTTTGCTACAGCGTGCCATCTTCCTAGCATTTTTATACCTACAGGTACTTTTCCTCCACTCTGCAGAAAACGCTCCATTGCGGCATTACGATTTCCTGAGTGAATAGTATACGTAGCAATAAATAACATACGCCACCTCCATCGACTGATTAGCACACCAGATTTATGACCATAAGAGAGTGCGACGAACTCTCACACCCAATCACAACTATACACCAGTCGTGCCATACAACTATTTTGACAGCTTCTGCTCTTTTTTGATTATATTTTGACAAATGTAATACTTTAAACTTAGTCTTTTTGAATCAAACATTAGGTTATTCAGAAAAAATTTTCGACATTTTCGGTTCTGAGTTACCTTAAAATAAAAAACCACCCGAAGGTGGTTTTTTTAGACTTAAAGCTTAGTGGCCAGAACCATTAATTGCTTTGGTCATCTCTTCCACAACTTTCTTGGCATCACCAAAAATCATCATGGTTTTATCATTATAGAACAAGTCATTGTCTAGACCTGCATAACCTGTCGCCATTGAGCGCTTGATCACCATAATGGTTCGAGCGCGATGTGCTTCAAGAATTGGCATACCATAAATAGGTGACGTTGGATCGTCTTTTGCCGCAGGATTCACCACGTCATTCGCACCAATCACCAGTACCACATCTGTTGCAGGGAAATCAGAGTTGATTTCATCCATCTCTAAGATGTCTTCATAAGCAACATCTGCTTCAGCCAGCAATACATTCATGTGACCCGGCATACGACCTGCCACAGGGTGAATGGCAAAACGCACCGTTACACCTTGTTCTTTCAAGATATGCGCAAGTTCTTTCACTGCATTTTGTGCACGACCTTGTGCCATACCATAACCCGGTACAATCACAACGCTATCTGCATTCGACATTAAGAAGCCCGCATCATCGGCAGAACCTGAACGATGGTTACGCTGTACTTTATCGCCTGCCGCAGCTACTGGTGCAGCTGTACCACCCATTGCACCACCAAACAATACATTGATGATTGAACGGTTCATGGCTTTACACATGATGTAAGACAGAATTGCACCCGATGAACCCACCAGTGAACCCGCAACAATCAACATGTTATTTTCAAATGTGAAACCAATACCCGCTGCCGCCCATCCAGAGAATGAGTTTAATAGCGATACCACAACTGGCATATCACCACCGCCGACAGGTGCAATCCACACCCAACCCAAGACCAATGCCAGAGCAGTCATTGCCCAGAACGCTTGCATATTACCTGTTGAGAAGAACACGAAACCACATGCTAACATGGCAAGGAAAATGCTGGCTTGTAGAGGTTTAACCCATGCACCTGAAATGGTTTTCGCCCATTTTTTTGCAGCCAACTTACCATACGCAAATACAGACGCAGTAAAGGTAATTGCACCGACAAAACAACCAACAAACAATTCAAATAAATGAATTTTGCTCATGTGTGCATGTTCAACGCCTGCTGCTGTTAAAGCGGCTTCGTTGTCAACAAACAATGCTGTGAGTTGGTTGTTATGTAGAATTGCAGCAATTGCAATCAGTACCGCAGCCAAACCCACCAATGAGTGCATCAATGCCACTGTTTCAGGCATTTGTGTCATTGGAACAGTACGCGCACGTGCAATACCAACAATCCCACCTAAAACCATTGCGCCGACAATCATCCAAACTACAGGATGATTCGCCACAAAGAACGTGGTGATTACAGCAATCGCCATCGCGATCATACCGTAACGGTTACCTTGAATCGCTGTTTTAGGACCTGACAAACCACGAAGCGTTAAGATAAAAAGAACGGCGCCTACCAAGTAGAACCAATCCGCATAGTCTCGAATAAATTCCATTTATGAACCCTCTTTTTTCTTTTGCTTAGGCTTAAACATTTCCAGCATACGCGCAGTTACTGCGAAGCCACCGAAAATATTGATACTTGCCAAAAACACAGCTACCGCACCCAAGATGCTTACCACGTTAATGCTTTGGAAAGCCACGTTTGCATCAAGCCCAATACTTGGCATACCCACTGTCTGAATCATTGCACCAACGACAATAATGGAAGACAAGGCATTGGTTACAGCCATTAACGGTGTATGTAAAGCAGGTGTTACCCCCCAAACCACGTAGTAACCTACGAAGATGGCAAGGACGAAAATTGTAATCGTTTCAACCATGATCTATCTCCTTAACCACGCTTTAACAGCACTTGGCCGCCATGAGTGACAAGTAGGGCTTTTTGAATTTCTTCTTCCTGATTTAAAACAAAGTTCTTATCAGCATCAAAAAGTGTTTCTAGGAAATTAAAGACATTACGTGCATACAGTGCCGAAGCTTCTGTCGCAACTGTTGCCGGAATATTTGGAATACCTAAAATCGTTACGCCATTATCGGTAACCACATTTTCACCGCATTTTGAGCCTTCAACGTTACCGCCTGATTCAACCGCCATATCAAGGATGATTGAACCCGGTTTCATTTTGGCAACCGTTTCAGCACGAATTAAACGTGGTGCATCTCGGCCCGGTAAAAGTGCTGTGGTAATCACGATGTCTGCATTAGAAACAGCTTTGTCGACAATTGCCGCTTGGTCTTTGATGTATTGCTCACCTGGCATCCATCCATAACCATTTTTAGCAGCATCGGCAGCTTTTTGCTTTTCATCGTCAGACATCGGCACGTCTAACCATTTACCGCCTAAAGACTCCACTTGATCGCGAGCTGTTGGACGTAAATCTGTGGCTTCAACCACTGCACCTAAACGCTTCGCCGTTGCAATGGCTTGTAAGCCTGCAACACCGACACCCATAATCACCACACGAGCAGGTTTTACAGTTCCTGCAGCGGTCATGAGCATTGGGAACATACGTTGATATGCTGCCGCAGCCAACAGCACAGATTTATAACCGGCTAAGTTGGCTTGAGAAGACAATACGTCCATGTTTTGTGCGCGAGAAAGCGTACGAGGTAAGAGCTCTAATGCAAATGCAGATACCTGCTGTGATGCAAATTGCTCAAGTTCAGTATTACGGTACGGATCAAACATTGCGATTACAGCAGTATTTGCTGCAAGCTTCTGAATTTCATCACCTTTAGGGGCGCGAACTTTCAAAACAATTTGACTGCCTGTATAGGCATCATCTGTAATTTTGGCACCGACTTGTTCATATGCACTGTCAATATAAGCGGCTTTCACGCCTGCTCTACGTTCAATAACGACTGTATGACCAGCACTGATCAACTTCTTTACTGTTTCTGGCGTTGCTGCCACACGATTTTCACCGAGAACAGTTTCGGTTGGGATTCCGATCTGCATGAGCCTTCCTCAAGCTAGTTTTTCTTAAGTAAACATCGCTATTCGCAATGTTTCCCCCTAGATGCATTTTTGTTGAATTTTTGGATTCTAATTGAACTGTTTTAAATTACCACCCAATATTTATTTAATAAATACCCATATATTGAACTGGTGATTCATAAAAATAATCACACCATAGCGCATTTATTTTTTGGGCTTTCATTAGAATTACTTTTATCAGCTTAATTGCCATTGCAATACTTTCTCAATTTTTATATTTAAGCGCTCGATCATTATTTTTTTAGATTGATTTAAAAATGAACATTGATCATTCTGACAATCAGCACTTTTATTACCCAGCGAGTTCTTCCATAAAGATGTTCTTGTTGAGCACTAAAATGGCACATTTAGCTTCTAGTTTTCATGAGATTGACTAAAGTGACACAATAAAGAAAATAATTTGGCGAGAAATTCAGCTGTTTTTAAAGCTCATTTAAAAAAATGAACGACAAAGTCAACATTCCGCTATTTGTATTTTTTCCATTTCAATTGTTATCTTTAATAGCGGCGTCTATTCACCATAAGTCTAAAATAGGTCAGAAAATAATTACATTTTTTTCAATTGCCATTTCGGTAGGTGATGATTTAACCCCCATTTTGTCTATTTGAGTGTTTTTTGCACCACTTTAGAGCAAAATTTAACTACTTTCATAAACATCTCTATGGCTTCTGATTAAACCCATCACCTTTTGTGAGTTTTCTGCTTTTTTATTATCTCGATTCATCGCATATTTTAACTAAAATCGTCATTCAACTCATTTCAGCGGATCTTTATCTCGATTTAAGTCAAATAAAATTAGGCATTGCGCGAACTCATTCCAAATTAGAATCGTCACCCTCATCTTTTTGCATTTTATATCTTCTGGTAAAAACTTTATAATTCACATTTCTGCACTGCATTACAGAGCGCAGCAGCACTCCGCCAAGTAGGTAAAATGAAACGTATTTTGACAGCCACACACTTAGGGTCTTTGTGCGCAATTGGTGCCGCTTTTTTATTTAGTACCAAGGCCATTATCATTAAACAAGCTTATGCGCTCTCTCCACTGGTCGATGGCACAGTCCTTATGGCGCTCAGAATGATTAGTGCGCTACCGTTTTTTTTACTGCTTTGCTGGTTCAATCGTCATCACAATAAAAATATTGCGCCTAAAGACTGGATGATGCTGATTTTGGCAGGACTGATTGGCTATTACTTGTCCAGCTGGTTAGACTTCGCAGGCTTAATGTATATCAGCGCATCACTGGAACGGATTATTTTGTTTTTATATCCAACCCTCACCGTGCTTGCCTCTAGCATTATTTATAAACAAAAACTGAGCCTAAAAAGTAGCATTGCAATTGCGCTGAGTTATGGCGGAACAGTGATTGTGATGTTGCAGGAACAAAGTAGCGTACCGCATGAAAGCAACTTTTGGCTAGGTGTGAGTTTAGTCTTTGCCAGTGCGATCAGCTTTGCAAGCTATTTGTTATTAACCCCGCGTCTGATTCAGAAATTCGGCTCGTGGAATTACACTGGTTTAGCCTTAAGCATCGCTTGTTTCGGTACACTCAGCCACTATTTTATTGCTACACCCAGTCCAATGACTTTACTCACTCAATTGCCCCTCGGTGTGATTGGTTATGGTGTCGCATTAGGTTTATTCGTCACGGTACTTCCCACGATTTTAATTGCCCAAAGTATTTCACGCTTAGGCGCAGCACAGTCGGCGATGATTGGCTCGATTGGTCCCGTGTTAACCATTATTCTGGCAGTGGCTTTATTAGGTGAACACATGAATGCCATGCAATGGTTCGGTTGTTTGCTCAATATTGTCGGGGTGATGATGATTACCCTATCGAAAAAGAAACTGGCGCATTAATCTTTGCTGTGAGACGGCGGCTGAAATGGCAGCAAGCAATGTTCTAACTGCTGTTCAATGACGATATCTACGCTTAAAATGTCGCTTTTACATCGCCACTTCAAGATTTGCATCACCTGACTTAAAGCTACTTTATAAAGCTGAACCTTTTGCGTATAGTCACATCGCTGAAGTACACAGTTTCAACCTGTACTTCACATTTCAGGACAAGGTGGTGAAAACCAACGAGGACTTTTATCTACAGATTTTGCTGTACACGTCAGGCAAGCCTTTCAAAATATTGAACGGACTTGAAGCCATGTACAGACAACTCTGCAAGATACTGCTGTTTTAAGAATTTTAGTGGTTGATCACAACCCCAAAACATCAGTTTTTAATTCAGGAAATGCAACCGTTTGGAAAAGTTTACCTTTTCCTGCTTGTTCATTCATTCCTGTCCCGTGTCTTGCACTAGTCGGCATGCTTATTAAAATTACAGCAACCGCTTATTGTCAGTAAAACAAAAGCAAGGGACTTTTATGAACACTTCTCTCGACATCAGCCAAGATAAATCTTTGCTATGGTTGATGGCTATTGCCTGTGGTTTATGCGCAGGAGCAAATTATTATTGCCAGCCCTTAATCCACTCTATACAACAATATTTTAATGTCCCCGAATCTCAAGTGGCGTTAACAGTCACCTTTGCCCAAGTGTCTTATGCCTTAGGTCTACTGTTTATTGTGCCTGTAGGCGACATTGTCAATAAAACCAAATTTATTCCACTGTTGATGTTTTTGGCTGCAATTGGACTATTTCTGTGTGCTTTTGCTGTCAATTTACCCATGCTTTGGCTCGGAACCGTGATTGTCGGATTATTTTCCGTCGCTGCACAGGTCTTGATTCCTTTAGCCGCCATGGCGGTCAAACCCGAAAAAACGGGGGAAGTCCTAGGTTTCTTAATGAGTGGACTTTTAGTCGGTTTACTGCTGTCCACCAGTCTTGCAGGCTTACTGTCCAATCTATTCAACTGGAAACTTATCTATATTGTCAGTGCGGTATTGATGCTGATTTTGGCTTTTTTACTCAAAGCTAAACTCCCCTCTATTCCAGTATTTAAAATGAGTTATGCCAACATTTTTAAATCAATGGCTGTGCTTTTAAAGGAAGAACCGCGTTTAGGCTTGCGTGCTTTAATCGGTGGTTTTGCTTTTGCCGCAATGAGCACTTTATTTTCAACCATCGCAGTTTTACTCACATCCTCCCCTTTTAACCTATCGGATGTCTTGGTCGGTGTTGTAACGCTCATTGGGGTCTTTGGTGCATTGGCTACAGCGAAAATTGGCAAAATTGCCGATCAAGGACATACCAAGTCACTGACATGGATTGGTCTTTTTATTCTCACCATCAGTTGGCTGTTTTTCTATTTTGGTGGGCAATATTTATTCAGTTATATCATTGGCTATGGGGTGATCAGCTTAGGTTTAACCATTGTGCATACCAGTAATCAAAATATTATTTTCCGTTTACGTCCAGATGCAAAATCCCGAATTAACGCTATCTATATGACCGCCTATTTTATTGGTGGGGCTTGTGGTTCTGCACTTGGCGTTTATTCATGGCATCATGGTGGATGGACTATGACTTGTCTTGCAGGACTTTGTTTGGTGTTAGGCTCTGCGTTCTTCGCATTTTTGGATCTGCTTTATCACGGCAAAGCACGCAAAATTTAACAAAATTAAGCCTCTTTTTTAGAGGTTTTTTTAACATTCATTATGAGACTTGTACCATAGGATAAAAAGGTTGAGCCAAATCAAAACTCTCTGGGTTTTCCAAAAACACATAGATAAACGTCGGTAACAATGCGGTCAAAAGAGTACAGGCATCTTGCAGTTGTTTACGATTCACTGCGCTCTTGTAAGTCATACCACCAAGGATCATTTGATGATGCAAGGTACAAAGTCGATTAAAAAGCATCCGATAAAATAGAGGCTGAATCTTTCGCCTGTAAAGCACGGTGTGCCTGTTTTTTTTCCTGATCAAAAGCGGCTTTCCAAGAAATTTGACTTATTTTCTGATTTTGATAATCCCAAAATCCTTGGTACACATATGGATTTTCCAATAATAAAATAATCAGATGATTCCATTTTTGCCACAGCAGATGATCAATTTTATGTTCCTGATCCTTTTGCCAGATTAAAGATAAAAACTGTCTTAACGATTGTTTGTTCTGCATCATTGCGCCATCTTGTGCATAAAGCGCATTAAAAGACACCCAAAGGCTGATAAATTTCAGATCAAGATCCTGATCTAATTCGACTGATTTTTTTAACCAACTTAAGCCACGATGGATTCTTAAATTAAATGCATCTGAATGTTGTGCTTTTTTACTTTTAAAGATTTCTTCCAAAAGCATCATTTACATTCCCTCATATTTTTTATTAGTTGTTAAAGTACTGAATATTCAATGAATCCACAATATACCCATAAATAAATTATGGGTATTATTTATTATCTCATCTTATTCTTTAAACTTGTTGTTTTTGAGTACCCTATTATTGTTTTTTAAATATAGCACCGATAATCCGCGCTTCAGTTTTTCATCGTTTTAGTTTTCTACCTCATGTCTTGGACACTGGGAGCCGTCCAAAATAAAATATAGTGATCAAACTCAATCATTGCTAAGCTTGATTGTCATACTTCCTAAAGTCCTTAGAAAGCTGACTTAAAGTTTTCATTTGCTGCCCAAAACGGCGACATGAACGACAGATCAAGAGATGCAGTTGTAAGCCACTCTGCTCTTTCAAGACCAGTTGCCGATCCTGTTTTTCAGACAGTAATTGCGTTGCTTGTCGACAGGTCAACATGAGCAATCCTCCTTAAGTAACCATTTATTTTCTAAACATTCCCGTAGCCTTACACGGCTGCGATACATCAGCACATTTAAATGAGAAACACTGATCGCCAATTTTTGACAAATTTCATCTGAACTTAATTCAATCATTTCTCGCAACATAAAAACCTGTGCATACTTGGCGGGTAAATGATTTAAGCAAGCATCGAAAATAATCCAGAAATCTTGCTGCTCCATCATTTCCTCAGGGCTTTGCCATGCTTGCGGTGCTTCGTATTTATGCCAATGTCCTGAAGAATCAAATAATGCCTCTATGCTTAATTCACTTTCCTCATCCTTAAATAATTCGCTCATACTCACAATACGAGACTTTTTTCTAATCAAATCAACAATCTTATTTTTTAAAATCGCAAAGACCCATGTTTTAAAAGCACAGCGACCAGAAAAGGAGTCGCTATGCTGCAAAGCACTGACCAATGCTTCTTGTACGACATCTTCAGCTTGTTGAAATGAAGCAAGCTGCAAGAGCGCAAATTTCAACATTTGTTGCCTTAAATCTATTAAAAACACTGGATTTTGTAGCTGCCGTGAAACATCATCACTATCTACTGAAGCTTGAGCCATCCCTTTTCCTTCGGTTGTTTTTATTTTAAAATATACAATAATTTTAATTTTATTAGTAAGTTATATAAATTGTTCATTTGTATTTGAATATCTACTGCTGACAAATTGGGTACAGCTGACTGTATCAAGTTATTCAGCTCCAACTCAAGCATTGCTTTTTGATTCAGTTGTTCAATTAACAGCGCCAATAAAGGCGACAGACGTTCAACACAAACTTGATCATTTTCATTGCGCCAAACCATGATCGCACTCGGCGCTTGTTCAACTTGGGCAACGGTCGTATTGATTGTCCAATCATAAACTGGATATTGATAGGCTAATACCCACACTTGGGTTCGCAATTGCCAAACAGATCCTTGAATATATATTTTCTCTTCAATCTCTAACGTGTCTAAATACAATTCAAGCCATTCAAACTGGAGGAGCTCAGCCAACCAGTCGTATTGTTGCAAAATTGGATGCTGATGATCGGTTAAATACTCTCTAAATTGCAGTGAAATATCATTATAAAATGGTGACTGACAGTTGGATTTTTGAAAAAATGCTTCTAACAAAGTTTGCCATTGCTGTTCAGGCAACATTGAACGAGCCACTGGATAAACCAAATTTATAAATGAGCAAACATTATTAAACAGCAAGTCTCGATACACCTGCATACGTTCAAGTGAAAGTGTTTGTGGCGTTGTATCTTGTGGCTCACGAATCCAAGCACAAAACTGCTGTTGAGCATTTTGGAAAGATATATTGTTGATAGTCATATTCCCTCCTGATTAACCGACCAAATAATGAGCAGGCTGCTTCACCTGTTGATCCAGATGTTTTTTTTGTAAGCCCTTAATCGTGCCAAGTTCATCTGCTAATTCTTGCCATGTTGGAATATTAAAATCGCGTTCTAATAAGGTCGGTTTTACACCACACACTTGATAAGTGTATGCCAATAATGTCCAAACTGAATCACAAACCTGAGCGCCATGGGTATCAATCAATAAGTCTTCGCTGAATTGTTCATGTCCTGCAATATGTAAATAACGAATCCGTTCTTTCGGCATGGCTTCAATAAAAGCATACGCGTTACTTCCGTGATTCATACTATTTACATAGACATTATTTACATCTAATAACAGCTCACAATCTGCCTGCGCGATCACTTCACACATAAAATCTGCTTCGCTCATTTCCGCATTGGGCATGAGATAGGTAGAAACATTTTCAATGACTAAGCGCTGCCCAAGAATATCTTGAACACGTAAAATACGTTCAGCCACATACTTGACTGCCGCCTCAGTCATGGGGATGGGCAATAAATCGTATAAGTAGCCCCCATCGTTGGTATAACTTAAATGCTCGGAATAAATGGGGACTTGATATTGAATGAGGAAGTCTTTAATTTGCTGTACAAACTCAAGATTGAGCGGATGAGGCCCCCCAATGGAGAGAGAAAGCCCATGACACAGCAAAGGCGATTTCTCTACACACTGCGCCAACAACTTTGCATGTCTTCCGCCAAAGTTCATCCAGTTCTCAGGGGCAACTTCGATAAAATCAGGATGAGTTTCTGCACTTAAAAACGTATCAATAAAGTCACGCCTTAAGCCTAAACCAACGCCAGAAAATGAAACCATGCCATTTTCCTTACTGAAAAAATGATGTCGGATTTTTTAAATATGACCGACATCATCCGATTGCTATATGCTTTAATTGAGCATCACACTTAGCATCCGCAGCCTTTTTTATCTGCACCACATTTAGCATCAGCTGCTTTCTTGGTTGCACCGCATTTAGCGTCAGCCGCTTTTTTATGCTGCACCACATTTAGCATCAGCCGCTTTTTTCATCTGCACCACATTTGGCATCAGCCGCTTTTTTCATTGCACCGCAATTAGCATCAGCCGCTTTTTTCGCTGCACCACATTTAGCTTCAGCCAACTTTTGCTGTTGCCTAGCTTTATCCGCACCACATTTAGCTTCACCACATTTACCATCAGCAGCTTTGTTGACATGTGTTTCAGTCGTCATCAGTGCTGCCGAGACCTGTGTTGCTACACCAGCAACTGAAAGTGCCAATAATGCTGCTATGGATGTCATTGAATTTAATTTATTCATTTTTCATTTCCTTTTGATCAATTTTTAGATTTGTAGTTTGCTACATGTTATTAGACGAACAACTTTTCAATTTATTACAGTTAAATAAACTTTTTTTTCTTGTAATAAATCAAACTTTCATCCGACTAATACTTATTGAATACTATTCGGTGTGAAATTAGCATGAAGAACTTTATTTATTCTTTGCTACAACGGTATAAAAATTTAGGCATGATCTTGAGACATTTCGATGGACTCGCAGCACTCGGTTTAAGACTTTATTTGGTGCCTATTTTTTGGATGGCAGGCACAAATAAATTGATACATTTTCAAGATACTGTGGAGTGGTTTGGTAATAGCGACTGGGGATTAGGATTACCTTTTCCAACGATCATGGCTACATTAGCAACATCAGCAGAATTAGAGTGGTGCAGTTTTGTTAGCATTCGGTTTATTCACGCGCTTAATCAGTATTCCACTGATCATCACCATGTTAGTCGCTATTTTTACGGTACATCTACCCAATGGATGGCAAGCAATTGCAGATCCGAATGCCCCGTTTGCTAATGCACAAGTCATTGCTTCTGCTGAAAAATTAGAAAAAGCACGTGAAATTTTAGCAACGTATGGAAACTATGATTGGCTAACGTCTAGCGGTTCATTGGTCATTCTCAATAATGGAATTGAATTTGCCGTGACTTATGCAATTATGCTCTTGGCGCTCATTGTATTAGGCGGCGGACGCTATGTAAGCTTAGATTACTGGATAACTCGAAAAATGAAAAAATGAAACGCTTTAGCTGTTGGCATCTAAATGAGAAACTTTCCACAGGAGGTCAATCTCGTGCTTTATATCCCTTCTTACCCAACTGGAGGTGTTCGGCAATATCTGCGGACGTTATTTTTATGATAAAATAATGCGCTATTGAAAACGCGTGGATTAAGCGAAGCCAACTTATTTGGGTATGTCCAAAATGCTCGCTCAATTCATTCAATATATTTATCAATGGCATTTGCTCAGGTTATTTTCGTAACATCTGCTCTGCCGAATAGAATATCCAGATTTTCTTCGATTTCGTCCTCACGATTTGCAAGCCATTTTGAACGAGTCA
Source organism: uncultured Gammaproteobacteria bacterium (assembly GCA_963812025.1). Taxonomy (GTDB): domain Bacteria; phylum Pseudomonadota; class Gammaproteobacteria; order Pseudomonadales; family Moraxellaceae; genus Acinetobacter. The sequence goes on along the minus strand of CAWETQ010000007.1, from coordinate 463,163 downwards.
CATTGAACTAAACGTTTTGCTTTCTTTGAAATGGATCACTCCTTTGCGATTTATTCTAATTTCAGCTCAACAACGTATTGTTCTATCCGCTCATTTGCGTTGTGAAATTGTCCCCATCATTTACGCCGGATGATTGATCAAAATTTATATGCTGTAAATTTTAAAAATCATGCTGCGAAATGAAGCGTAAAAAATCGAAATCAGTCAAAATATGTAACACTGTAAAGGTATGTTTTTTAATATGAATATTGATAAAACCATTGAAAGCACTCACGAACCTCGCATCAGTGTTGCACCGATGATGGATTGGACTACGCGTGACTATCGCTTTTTTGCCCGTTTGTTTAATCCCAATATTATTATGTATACCGAAATGGTGACGACTGGCGCAATTTTATTTGGTGGTGCAGAACGTCATTTAGACTACAACAATGAAGAACATCCCATTGTGCTGCAACTGGGCGGCTCAAACCCAAAAGATTTAGCCACCTGTAGTAAAATGGCACAAGACTGGGGCTATGATGAAATCAACCTCAATGTTGGCTGCCCAAGTGACCGCGTACAAAACAATAAAATTGGTGCCTGTTTAATGGCAGAGCCTGACTTGGTTGCCGAATGTATTGCTGAAATGCGCAATGCAGTCGATATTCCTGTCACGGTAAAACATCGTATTGGCATTGATGACCTACAATCTTATGAAGAGATGCTGCATTTTGTCGATACGGTAGCCAAAACAGGTTGTGACAACTTTGTGGTACATGCGCGTATTGCATTGCTGCAAGGTTTATCGCCAAAAGAAAACCGCGATGTTCCCCCTTTACGTTATGAAGATGTCTATCGCTTAAAACAAGATCGTCCAAATTTAATCATTGAGATTAACGGCGGCATCAAAACTTTTGCCGAAACGCAAGCAACATTTAAAACATGTCGATGGTGTGATGATTGGTCGCGAAGCCTATCACAACCCATATTTATTGGCTGAACTTGGCCAATTATGGCAGCTTTAGAAGCACCCAATCGTTTTGATATTATGGCGCAAATGATGCCGTATATTGCCAAGCGTATGGAACAAGGTGCTCCGCTTTCAATTATCACCCGCCATATTTTAGGCTTATTCCAAAACTTACCCGGTGCACGTAAATGGCGTCAGGCTTTAAGTGGTGGCAATGCCAAAAGCTTAAAAGATGTGGAAAATGCCTTGATTAATATTCAAGAAGCGATGCAACGCACTGAAGATTATTTGAAAGAAAATCAAGTTCAAGAAAATAGTTACAATAGTTCAATAATAAAAATGCTCATCATAGATCAATGCCAGTCTATTCAGCAATAGACTGGCATTTTCTTGAATCTTTATGCTGCTGGTGTGAATTTTTACACGGCTTTATATTACATCCGCGAAAAGCGTTAAATCCCGACTTGATTTGCGTTTTCACAATGTAGAATTCTGAACTATGAATGTACATAAAATCATTGCTGATTATAAATCGCATGTCCTTGTGTCTTTACGGCAGCAATTTTTTTACCTTCTACTTTGGCCTGATCCAGTTGCCCTGCCTTAACAAAAGCGCTGGTTTTATCAATCTCTACCACCAATTGATCAAACAAAGCATCTGAACTTGGCGCTTTTGCATCATTGGTTTTTAGTTTTACTTTTTTAGCATCCAAAGCAGCTAATTTCATCTGATCTAGCGCTTTCTGTGCATCTTGCTGATTCTTGGCTTGATTGAATGCTTTAAAATTTTTGCCAAGGGCCTGCATATTATGTTCGAGTGTCTCGGCAAAACTTAGGCTACTGAACGACAAAGCAGTGGAAAATATAACGGTGGCTAAAGTTTTTTTGATCATGCTAATGTCCTTGTGAAAATCCATTTAAAAACTGTGGCTATTGCTGCTGTTTAATTGTTGTGAAAATTTGCATTTTAAGCATTAAACATAGTGTAAATCTGATAAAAAATGCAACGGATTCGCTGCATTTTCATCAATAAAAGCTGTTTTTTTAAACAGGCTCTATTTCATGATGCAAAGCATCGTGAATCGCTTCGACCAATTGCTGCGCAATTTCTTGTTTTGAGGCTTTCTCTAAGTCACGTTTTTCCAACTGATAACCATCGGCAAAAAATACCGTCATGGCATTTTCATCAGAAGCAAAACCAATATCTGCACGTGACACATCATTGCAAGCAATCATATCCAGTTTTTTTGCCACCAATTTACCTGCGGCATACTCTTCGACATTGCGGGTTTCAGCAGCAAAACCAACCATAAATGGACGTTTTTGTTGCCCAGCAATGGTCGCGACAATATCTGGATTTTTGATGAGTGAAACATTCAGTTCATCACCCGATTTTTTAATTTTATGCTCAGCCACTTCTGCCACGCGATAATCTGCCACGGCTGCGGTTGCAATAAAAATGTCACAACCTTCATCAAGCATCTGCATGCTCAGATCCAACATTTGTACCGCAGATGAAACATTAAGACGGCGCACACCATTGGGTGTATCTAAACTGACAGGGCCTGCAATCAGCGTGACTTTCGCACCCGCAGCATAACAAGCGGCGGCTAAAGCAAAGCCCATTTTCCCAGTACTATGATTGGAAATATAACGCACTGGATCAATCGCTTCACGCGTTGGCCCCGCAGTAATCACCACATGCTTACCCGCCAACATGCCAAATTTCTCCGCAATCGCACGCTGTGCGCGGTGGAAATATTGTGTGACTTGCATGGCTAAATCTTCAGGTTCCGGCATTCGGCCTAAACCGACATCACCGCAAGCTTGTGAACCTGCATCAGGCATAATCACATGCACACCATCTTCAACCAACGTATTTAAATTACGCTGTGTCGCTTTGGCTGCCCACATTTGTTGATTCATGGCGGGTGCGACCCAAACGGGCGACTTCGTTGCAAGATACAACGTGCTTAATAGGTCATCCGCCAAACCCGCAGCAAATTTGGCTAAAGTGTCGCAACTTGCAGGGGCAACCAATAATAAATCCGCCCAACGTGCCAATTCAATATGCCCCATACCCGCTTCGGCTTCAGGATTCAGCAATTCAGTATGCACTGGATTTCCCGACAAGGCTTGGAAGGTTAAGGGGGTAATAAAAGCTTGTGCACCCTGTGTCATTACCACGCGGACATTAAAACCCGCATCTTTTAAGCGCCGCACTAAAATGGCACTTTTATATGCCGCGATACCACCCGTTACAGCCAATACAATATTTTTATTTGGAATTACACTCAAATCGAAGCTCACAAACAAGCTACCTTCCTGTTGCAGTGGGGCTCACAATATCATTAAATAAAGGCAGACCCAAGTCAGCACTGAAGTCTAATTACGCTCACTAAGAATAAAAAAGTCTAAAAATAATGAATTTATCGATTAAAGATTGGCCTGAACAAGAACGTCCACGTGAACGTCTCATTCAACAAGGCGCAAGCAGCCTATCTGATGCAGAACTGCTTGCGATCTTTTTGCGCTCGGGTTCCAAGCAACATTCAGCGGTGGAACTCGCACGAATCATGTTGCAACATTATGGCGGATTAAATCCTATTTTTGATGCTACGCTTGAGGATTTAAGCCAGTTCCATGGCATTGGGGCAACGAAATATGCACAGCTAATGGCAGTCAAAGAACTTGGACGGCGTTATATCGCGCAGCATTTAAAACAAGAAAAAATTGAATTGAGTAATTCGAAAACTTTATTGGATTTTTTAAAATTTGAATTGCTCGGTGAAAGCCAAGAGGTCTTTGCAGTACTCTGTTTAGATACACATTTAAGAAAAATAAGCTTTAAAAAAATGTTCTATGGTTCGGTAAATTCGTGTGAAATTTCGATTAATCAATTACTCCGCCATGCCATCAACCAACATGCCAGTTCAATTGTGATTGCACATAATCATCCGTTTGGTCTGGCACAGCCCTCAAAAGCAGATCTTGAATTAACCCAACGTATTATTCATGCCAGTCATTTATTAGAAATCAACTTAATTGATCATTGTATTGTTTCAGCCTGAAGGAACTTTCTCATTTGCCGAACATCAACTGCTGCAAGCTAAATAACAGAGAACAAATATTGACAAAAGGCTGACAAACACTGAAGATCATTAAAAATTTTGATGATATTCATAACATGATTGTGCGTGACCAACCTAGTATATTTAGGCTGTTATTTTCTTGGCGTGGAACCATTCTCCCCAAGGTTTTACCGCCTTTAGGTGTAGTCATGCTCATTTCCGCTGTGATTGGTGGATTATCCTATATTGGTTATTTTCATTTTCCAGAATTTCCTTTAGTCGGCTTCACCCTCATTGGTGTGGTTTTATCTATTTTTCTGGGCTTTAAAAACACCGCCTGTTACGACCGTTGGTGGGAAGCACGTAAACTTTGGGGCATGCTAATCGCCACTGCACGGCATTTTGACCGTGACTGCCGTATCCTGACTCAAGGACGGCGTGAACGTATCGTTCAGCATGTGATTGTATTTGCAAACGTATTACGTGATCGTTTACGACATCAAACTGCAAATCCACTGGCATTGGTTGAAACCAGTGGCATGAGCCAACAAGCATTAACCCAGCTCTATCAACAAGCCAATGCACCGCAGTACACCTTAAGTTTGATTCACTGGGAATTGATGCAAGCGCTGAAAGAAGGTGAAATTTCCGATATTATTTATACCCAAATGAACCAACATGTCGCTGAACTCAGTCTGGTGCAAACGGGTTGTGACCGGATTGCAACCACCCCATTGCCTTTTGCTTATTCGGTGTTACTCAATCGTACCGTATATTTTTTCTGTTTTATGCTGCCGTTTAGCTTAGGCTCAACTCTGGGTTTAGCCACGCCTTTACTGGTCGGTATTCTGGCTTATACTTTCTTAGGTTTAGATGCTTTAAGTACAGAAATTGAAGAGCCTTTTGGTACACAAAGTAATGACCTACCTTTAGATGCGATGGTACGAACCATTGAAATTGAATTATTGGGGACTTTAGGCAAACCAACGCCTCCGCCGATTCAGGCACAGGATCATAATCTTTTATAAAAATCCCTCCTTGTGCAGCGGTGCTGCTCACCTTTTGTTAAAGGGAAGAGAAAATCCATTAGTGTCCAATAGTTTAATTTAAGCAAGCTTTGGATACACGGGTGTGGCGGGATGCCACACGTTACCCACCACAACAGGGACGTTGTGTGTGGGTGACAAAGGCTTTTGCTTACTTTTGGCCTCTCAAAAGTAAGACTTCGCCTACACAAATGTCTTTCGACTTTATTGAAAAATTACGGCAGTGAAAGCTTCTAACGTAAAATACGATGATTTCAAACCTTCTTATTAGAAAAAAATCACTATTTATCAACAATAAACTACATATGGCAAAAAGGGTGGATTAAAAATTAACGAAAACTCTCCCAAATCCCCACTTGCCCTTCTTTAAGCCGTGGAATATTTCCCAATCGAATCCATGGCATATGATCGCCATGAAAATCACTGCCCACAGAAACTTTTAGTCCATATTCAGCCACCATACGATCCACCATTTGACGGGTCGAAGCAGGCTCAATTGCAGGCGGTAACTCGACTGCATCGCCACCAAACTCGGCAAAAATTTCAATTAAATAACGAATATTGGTCGCTGATAGATCATATTTAGTCGGATGCGCCAATACGGCATAGCCTGCACTGGCATGAATCACCTGAATGGTTTCCGCTAAACCTAGCCCATCAAATTTCACATAGGCTTTTTTGCCTTCCTTAATATATTTATCAAAAGCCTGTTGCGGGCGGCTGACAATGCCTTTTTCCACTAAGGTTTTGGCAATATGCGTTCGGGTAATACGGTCTGCAATCCCGTCCACTTTGGCAATCACATCGGCATAAATGTCCTGACCAATCAGCGGAATCAGTAGGTCACAGATTTGTTTGGCACGAATGGCACGAATCTGTTTTTGCTGTTCTAACAAAATGAGTAACGGTTCTGGGTTTTGCATATTTAAGGCAACAATATGCACACCGTAACTTTTTTGCGTTGCCGGACGTGACCATTGACTGGAAATTTCCACCCCTGAAATAATTTTCAAGGGTAGGTCTTGTGCGACTTCTTCCGCGAGCTTTAAGCCATCCATGGTATCGTGGTCAGTCAGCGCAAGGGTATGAATACCTTTTTCAATGGCTGCATGCACAAGTTGTTCTGGAGACAAAGTTCCATCAGAAATATTACTGTGTGTATGTAAATCTACGCCTTGCATCACTTATACTATGTCATTTATTTGATCAGATTTAGATACTCTAACATGAAAGCACTTTTAGACTTTGTGCCACTCATTATTTTCTTTTATTTATATAAAACCGTTGACCCTAAAGATACTGAGCATCCCCTGCTTCAATTGATTGGTTCCGCAGGCGGTATAGATAATAATAATATTTTGGTTGCAACCTCTGGCCTGATTATTTCTATGCTTATGGTGTATGGCGCCTTGTTTGTTATACAAAAATTCCGTTTAGATAAACAACAGTGGATTGTGTTGTTTATGACCGTGGTTTTTGGTGGCATCACCTTAATCCTCAGCGATGATTTTTATATTCGTTTGAAAGCAGCATTGTTAAATATTGTCTTCGCGGCTGCATTCTTACTTTCACCTTATTTTATGAAAGATAAGAAACCGCTGATTCAACGTTTATTTGGCCCCATTTTCAATTTAACCGAAAAAGGCTGGAAAAATTTAAACTTTGCTTGGGCTGCCATGTTCGCACTCATGTCTTGCTTACATATTTTCTTCGCTTTTTTATTTGCTGGCGGAAAATATTGGGGTGAATTCACTGCATTTGGTGACATGATTGTGATGTTTTCCTTTATCATTATTCAGTTTATTGTCTTGCGCAAACATTTTAAGTCGCCTGAAGAATAATTTAGGTCAACTGATCGAGAAAAGAATATGCCTTTATTCGTCGTAAGCTGTACTGATCACGAAGGTACAGTTGAAAAACGCCTTGCTACACGCCCACAACATATTGCACGTCTACAAAAATTAAATGACGAAGGTCGTTTAATTGTGGCGGGTGCTATGCCAAAAGATCCAAGCAATCCACAAGCTGGATTTTATGGCAGTACCATTATTGTTGACTTTGAAACGCGTGAAGCACTGGATACATGGTTGCAAGAAGAGCCTTTCTTAATAGAAGGCGTGTACAGTCATATTGATGTGAAACCTTTTAATAAAGCTTTCCCTCAAGGATAAAATCATGCGTGTTGTTGTCCCAAGCTTATTGGGTTTAGCTTTAATTTGTTCTACTGCATGGGCTGTTGAATCTGCTCCTGCTCCGACACCTGTTGTAACTCCTGCTGCTCAAGCCACGACTGCAACACCATCGTCACAGACATTACCTGCCAATAAACCAGGTACTATTCCTGCGGTTGCCACAGTGAACCCGAATGGTCTACCACAAGAAGCGAAGCCTTTAACGGCAGAACAACTTGCAAAAAATAAAGCCTTGCAAGATGCCAATGTGAAGGCTTTAGTTAAAGATCAAGCAACGCGTTTGCAACAATTGGAAAAAGCCAATTTAGATGCCTTGTCGCAAAACCAAGAGCTACAACTGAAAAATGATAGCTTGGCGGTGCAAATACAAGTTTTACAAAGTGAACGTAGCGCACAAATGTTTTTATACGGTGCTGCAACCATCGCGGTAGGTGTGTTACTGGGTTTCTTAATTGCAAGTTATGTGTATACCAAACGTCGTCGTCAGTGGTAAATCCTCTCTTTCTATTTTTGTTTTAAAGGTTGCTTAGCTCTTGTCGAGTGCAATTCAAACCGCTGATCTTGATTGGCAATCTATTGATGGTATGGATGTACCCGTTTCCAAACAATTTGGGGACGTGTATTTTTCTAGCGCTCATGCCTTACTCGAATCACGACATGTCTTTCTCAGCGGCAATGACTTAAGCACACGATTAGCCAAACTGGCGGATTTTGAATACTTCTGCATCGGTGAAACGAGCTTTGCTACAGGGCTAAATGCTTTAGCTTTATGGCAAATGTGGCAGCAACTGCGCCCGAATAATCACAGCCATCTGCACCTCATTAGCGTGGAAAAATATCCACTGACCAAAGCGGATTTTATTCGTGCTGCAAATGTCTGGCCAGAGCTACAGCCTTTAGCACAACAACTGATTCAGCAATATCCGTTGCCCATTGCGGGCTGTCATCGACTTGATTTCCCAGCAGAACGCTTTTCAATTGACTTATGGCTGGGTGATGCCAAGTGAAGTTTTCCCTGTCATCGCCAAAACCAAAGCAGTCGATGCATGGTTTCTGAATGATTTTTCAGCTTCATACCATCCCGATATCTGGCAAAAAAATGTTTTAAGTCAAATGATCAGGCTGTCGGATAATGGAACAACTTTTGCCTCTTTGCAGTGTTACCGACATTTTAAGACAAAGTTTGAGTGAGCATGGCATTTCGATTTCTTGCCCAGCCGGTTTTAACAATAAACCTCCAATGCTGAAAGCGATTTGGAATCGTCCAAAATCGGAAAATCAAGACCAAATCACATCAACGACTCAAGCACAACCCCAATTCAATGCAGCAGACTCATTTCAACAACGTAAAATTGCGATCATTGGCGCAGGAATAGCCGGTTTAACTTGTGCCTATGCCTTTGCTAGGCGTGGTCATCAAGTAACGATTTACGATCAATCAGCGCCTCTTGCGGGCGCATCGGGTAATCCACTGGCATTGCTCAATCCCCGATTAGGACAAATTGAGCAAAGTGCGCGACATTTAGTCACTTTGGCATGGCAATATGCCATGCCACATTATGAAAAATTTAAAGCTTTTCGCCCCATTCACGTCAATCAACTGGCACTCAAAGCTGACGATGATTTACTTGAACTCGCAGCACAATATCCACCAGAAATCTTTGCCACTGAAAAAGAAAATATCAGCGATATTGAAACAGTATATCCGAGCCTAAAACTCTTACGCGCAGGAACAATTTCACCCCATCAATTACGTGATCAAATTTTAGAACATGCTTTAATTCAATTTCAGCACGCAGAAGTCAGCGAATTAACAAAAACAATCAAAGCAAAAAGCAAAAATCCAAGTCGTGGACATCCATCAACAGTGTTTGGCTGAGTTTGATCATGTGATCGTCTGCGCGGCAATGAATAGCCAAAAACTTTCGCCACAACTCCCGCAACTTAAAGCCAATCGTGGGCAAGTCAGTTGGCTGAATAATGCCAACCATCCATTAAAATCGGATCAGGCCTATAGCTACGGCGGCTATTGCATGCAATTAGACCAGCAGCATCTGATTTTAGGGGCTTCTTTTTATCCAGATCGAGAGGATGATGAGGTCTTATTTGAGGATCATGCACATAACTATGCACTGATTCACAGTGTCTTTCCAAATTATGCGCAATCCTTAGCACCAATCGAAACTTGGCAAGGTCGTGCGTCGGTACGCACGCAAAGTCCTGATTATTTTCCACTGCTTGGAAAAATTCAGCCCGATGCGGAAATTTATACTTTTACCGCTTTAGGCTCTAAAGGTTTCTTATTTGCACCGCTGTGTAGCGAAGTTTTAGCAGCTCAAGTTTTAGCGGAAGCTTGTCCACTGACTTCATATTGGGTCGATAAACTCAATCCGCGACGTTTTATTAAAAAAGTCAAAGCGAAAAAACCCTACTATCAAAAACCAACTTAAATAAATGCCCTTTCAAAAAAGCAAAAAAAATCCCGCTTTCAAAAAAGGGGAATTAATTTTTAGCCATTAAAAAAGCGCCTTACGGCGCTTTTTCTTAAGCGCCCTGTTCTAAAGGGAAGCCTGCATCACGTGCAGCACGAGTGCCGCCCATCAATACAACATACTCACGTGAGCTATCGAAGCTTTCTAACTTTTCAGCAGCACGTGGTGCTTTACTACCACCACCACATACAATGTAAATGGGCTGATCCGACTCCACTTGAGTTAAGCTCACTGCACCCAAGTCATCAATGGGCTGATTTACAGCACCCTTAACATGACCTTCAGCAAAAGCTTTTGTATCACGAACATCCCAGATAATTGCATTTTCTGGGAACTCAAATGTTGTAATTTCTTGTTTACGGATCATTGTGCACTCCTTTGATGTAAACAACACTTGGCAAATGAAGAAAACATCCCTAGCATCTCAGATATTCTTTCCCTTTGTAAAGGTCTAAACCATGCCTTCTTTCGATATTGTCTCTGAATTAGAAATTTTTGAAGTAAATCATGCCGTTCAAAACACGCAAAAAGAAATTGCGACCCGTTTTGACTTCCGCGGTCAAGATGTTTCTATTGAATTAAGTGAAAAAAATAAAGAAATCAAAATCAGCGCCGAAAGTGATTTCCAATGTGAGCAAGTGTATAGCATGCTGGAAAATCATTTCTTTAAGCGTAAAGTTGACATTCAAGCACTTGATCCGCAAAAAATGACCGCTTCAGGTAAAAATGTGATTCAAGTGATTAAACTTAAAGATGGTCTTGACTCAGATACCGCAAAAAAAATTAATAAAGCCATTAAAGAAAGTGGTGTGAAGGTGCAATCATCTATCCAAGGTGACAAAATTCGTGTGACAGATAAAAAACGCGATACTTTGCAACAAACCATGGCGTTCTTAAAAGAACAGCAATTTGGTGTGCCTTTACAGTTTAATAATTTCAAAGATTAATGCATTGATGCAATAAAAATTCGAGGAACTTCATGACAGCGACCAATCGTTTATCAAAACTGGTAAAAGCAACCGCTAAATTACCCAAAGGAATCCGCAGTACGCTGTGGAGCAAAGCGTTTGGTCGTATCGTACCGATGGTGGGGAGCGCAAATATTCGCTACCTCGAAGTGAGCCACGCCAAAGTGGTGGTGAAAATCGAAAACCATCGTGCAATGCAAAACCATATTGGACAAGTTCATGCCTGTGCTATGGCACTGATTGCGGAAACAGCAACAGGTTTTGTCACTGGAATGAATGTTCCTGACTCTTGTATTGTGTTAATCAAAAGTTTAAAAGTCGATTTTAAACGTCCATCTAAAGGCGCAATGACCGCAGTCGCAACATTAACCGATGAACAGCAAAAGTTAATGCAAAGTTCTGAAAAAGGTGAAACTCTCGTTTCGGTGATCGTAACGGATGAAACCAATCAAGAACCGATTCAATGTGAAATGCTTTGGGCTTGGGTGGCTAAATCACAGTTAAAAAAATGATTGGTTCAAAATCATATTAGCTGATGCTCAAAATGAGTCGATAAAAAAGCCCAATCATGATTGGGCTTTTTTATGGCTAAATGACTTCGGCTAAGTTACTTCGCTCACCTGAGATGCTAAATATTTTTGTTTTACATCCTCTGGAATTTGGCGCTTACCACCTTTCACATCGACTGCAACAAAAGTAAATACCCCTTCCGTCACACGAACCGGTTCTCGTGAGCTGTCATGGCTATCCCACACTTCAATTTGCATTTGAATAGAGGTATTGCCCACTTTTAAAATTTTGGTATAACAACTAATCACATCACCGACTTTAACAGGAACCAAAAAAGTCATTTGATTAATCGAAATGGTTGCACAACGTCCCTTACTAAAACGCTCTGCATGAATTGCACCAGCCAAATCCATTTGTGACACAATCCAGCCACCAAATACATCACCACTCCAGTTGGTATCTGCTGGCATCGCAATGGTTTGCAGGGAGAGCGTTCCCTCTGGTTTTACATGAGTATCTGACACATTAGCTTCCTGTTTTGGCATTTAAGTGTTGATCTAGCCACTGTTGTAGCTCTGTCGATCGTAACGCACCACTTATTCTAGCAACTTCATTGGTTTTGTTCATTAAAACTAAAGTGGGAATACTGCGCACATTAAACGCACTACTGAGTCGAGGTGATTCTTCAGTGTTAATTTTCGCAAAGATCACTTTGGGATTTTGTGCAGCAACTTGTGCAAAATGCGGTGCCATCATCTTACAAGGACCACACCACTCTGCCCATAAATCAATAAATACAGGCAAGTCGCTATTGGCGATGAAATGACTAAAATTTTGCTCATTTAACTCAATCGGTGCCAATGGAATAAGGGCTTGATGACATTGACCACAACTTGGGTTTACTTCCAGTTTATCTTCAGGCACTCGGTTTTTTGCACTACACGAAGGACAGACAATAATCATTTAGTTCACTCCAATATGTTGATGTAAAAATTCTAACTGGGTTGATATCGCTTTTTCAAACCATTGTCCATGATAAATATCAAAATGTTGCATATCCCACTCATGATATTGCACAAAAGGCGCAATATTGGTTGCCGTTTCACGACTGGACTCAATTGGCATCAGACTATCTAGTTTCGACGCAATAAAGAGCACAGGCACGCTAATGTTACTGGCATCCAGAATCGGGCGATACCGAATTAAATTGAAAAAGACCCGTGCTGGAATCTCGCCACTCCAAAAATAATCTGGATTCACAATCGATAAATAGCCATCATAACTATCTGCTGTCGGCATAAAACATAAGCCATTTTTATCCACTACAGGCAAGGTTTTTGGAGACATGCCGACTTTCGCCCCCATATAGTCCTGACTGGATATTTTTAATGCTTTCGGGAGTTGCTGTAAAGGATAAAGCTTGGCACTTTCTGTTCCATCGACAAAAGGGACTTGAACCATGACTGCTTGAACATTTTTCAATTCAGCAGCTAAATTCAAAGCATAGCCCCCACTTAATGCAGTCCCCCAAAGTACAATGCGTCGGGTATCAATCGATTTTCGTTCTAAAATATGCGCAATCATGGTTCGCCAATCTTCTAATTGCGACGTCAGCGATACCAACTCTCGTGGACGACCTGTACTTCCGCCCCAATAACGATAATCAAACAGCACCACTGCATAACCGGCCTGAGCAAAACGCTTGGCATATTGAACCAATTTAAATTGGCGTAACGCAGCCAAACCATGCGCCATAATAATGACAGCGGGCTTATTTTCAGTTTTTGGACGGTAAAAATCTGCGGCAATCACTTCTTGCCCACTTTTTACATACAGTGGTTCAACTGTATAGGAATGCATAAGCGCTCCATTGCGTTATTTTATGGTTGTAATCGCTTATAAAAATTTCAACAGCTTAAACTCAAGTTTAAGCTTAATGCTATCATAAAGCATCAACCTATTTAATGAATTATGGAGTGACAAAATGAGCGAGAATGTCGGCTTTGCAGGTCAAATCAGCCCAGAACACGTAGCACAAGTTGTTGAGAAAGGTTTTAAATCGATTATCAACAATCGTCCAGATATGGAAGGCGGTCCAGAACAACCGACCAGTGCTCAAATTGAAGAGTCTGCACGCAATGCTGGTTTAGATTATGTCTTTCAGCCCGTGGTTGCTGGTCAAATTACCGAAGTTGATGTGCGTACATTTGCCAATCATTTTAATGAACTTCCTAAACCCGTCTTGATGTTCTGCCGTACAGGTAACCGTTCAAATAATTTATACCAGCTTGCCAAACAAATGGATTTATTAGATGACTAAACGCGTTTTATCAACGCTTTTATATTGCTTGTGTTTGACCTGTTCAACTGACTTATTTGCTCAAAATGATGTTTTAACTAAAACTCTAAATGCTCAAGTCAGTGTTGCAGGTCAAATGACAAGCGATAAATTCCAACAACTGATCAAAGCTGGTTTTAAATCGGTAATTGTCAATCGTCCTGATCAGGAACAAGGTAATACTGTTTCAGTGGCTCAATTGCGCCAAATTGCTGAACAGTCACAAGTTAGTGTGATTTACCAACCTGTGATGAACGGTAAAATTTCTCAAACAGACGTGATTGAATTTTCCAAATATTATAATGAGCTACCAAAACCAATCCTGATGGTCTGCCGCAGTGGTTCTCGCTCGAGCATATTATTTAATCAGGCTAAATCTCAAGGCTTGCTCAATGAATAAAGTTTTAATTGTCTTTTTATGTCATATTCACAATCAGCGGCTGTAGTTCTATGAATGTTAGACCTACTGTCGGCGTGAGTATCGGGACTTCTATCTGATTTTTCATCAATATTATAAATGGCGCTATTTGCGCCATTTTTTATGTATGTTAATCTTTACACAATATAAATAAATTTCCTACATAACAATATCTTCGGGGGTATATATGAAATTATTAAAAGGGACACTGACCTTAGCACTTACGGCAACATTAGTCGCATGTGGTGGTGGCGGTGGTGAAGGTTATTATCAACAAGATAGTAGTAGCAATAATAATACTTCAGGATCAGGCAACACAAATACAGGTACAACAGAAGGGTATGCAGCTCAAACCACTAAATTTAATGCCGTTTTAAATCGTGAAGCCAAAGCTCTATTCGGAACAAGTGACATCACCGATGATACTCAACAAAAAGGTTATTTTGACCACGCATTTGACACTTTTGGGAATGGCCCACTGCAACTCGCAATAGATGCGAAAAAAGCATTTGACCAAGATAGATCTCAATTTGAATATTTACCGACATGTATGAGCAGTGGGACATATACCAATACTGGCTGCTATATATTAATTGGTGATGATACAAATCCTTCATTAAAAAATGCGCTAAATTCCGTATCGAATAATAAATATGCCAATTGGGATTTTGATATTAACAAAACTGAAATCACTGGCATGAAAATGACAGAAGATCAAATTAAACAATATACTGGTAAAGCGATTGTCATTATTTTTGAAAATGAAAATCAAGATAAAGATTTAAATGATGTATGGGTTTCTGGGGTCTTTAAATATCCTTTCCAACAATCTTGGGGATTAAATCAATCGACCCAAACGCGTATTGTTTCAATGAATAAAGACTCAAGCGAATATGTAATAACACTTACACAAAATGGAGTTTCTGATACTAAAGGCGCTATTAGTATTTACAAAAATCCTCTGTATAAAAATGGCGCTAAATATGATATCCAAAATGAATCAGCTTTCTCCGTTTTAACAAATGATAATCCTCAAGAACCTAATATTGAACCTGTAACCTTCTCTGTAGGCTCATCAACAGGATCAACGAATCTATCTTCTTATATTATCAATACTGATAAAACTGAAGAATTAAACTTATCTAATGTGACTATTCAAGGTCTTAGAACAGATAACTTAATACCTTCAACCAATAAAAAGACTATCGCTGGATCATTATTCTACAAATACAATCCAAACCAATCAGCTTCAACAACCAATTTATTCCAATTCATTAATGCCCTTAAAGGTGCTACTTTGGAATTCAATCACAAGCTGAAAGTTGAATGGACTGAGCAAGATAAAAATGATCCAACACTCACTATCAATAATTCAGTCATTCGTACAGTTGTAGGCACATCGACACATCAAGATGCTAAAAATGTAAATACAACCTATACAACTAAGTAAATTTAGCGCAATTACATTAGCTCTCCACTTGAGAGCTAATGTTTTATCTAAAATAGATATATCTCAAACAAGCGATGTAACATATAAGAAAACTACGAGATCGCTTCACTTAAGTCACATTAAAAGATATTGAACCTTGCACAGCTAGCCATAAAATCTCTGGCAAAGCTTATTACATAAAATTACTTGGTGCTAAATTATTTTTAGAATCTGCTGAGCAGATGGCACACTTACTGGCTTGGATCATCTCTAAAAACCTAATCATTGATGAAATCTTAGAAAAAGCACCCTTCAAATTAGACTAAGAGTGTCTAACTTTCGGGGGGCAGATCATTTAGAGCCATTTATTTTGACTTATTATTTTCATTTTCGCGCATAAAAAAACACCCCAACTCGTTAGAGTTGGGGTGTTTTCAGGAATAATGAGCTGGCGATGACTTACTCTCACATGGGTAACCCCACACTACCATCAGCGCGAAGAGGTTTCACTTCTGAGTTCGGGAAGGGATCAGGTGGTTCACTCTTGCTATTGTCGCCAGCACAACTGTTTATGCTTACTCGCTTAGGTCTTATTGTATGCCAAGCTTTCGTCAAATAATTTATTAACAGATTATGCTAAATTTGAGTTGATATTGTAACTAGCTTTTAGACTAAATCAAGTATTTTGTATCGAAATAGATGAGCAATACAACTGTTTGGGTGTTGTATAGTCAAGCCTCACGAGCAATTAGTATTGGTCAGCTTCATGCATCACTGCACTTCCACATCCAACCTATCAACGTCGTAGTCTTCAACGGCTCTTTAGAGGACATAAAGTCCTTGGGAAATCTTATCTTGAGGTAGGCTTCCCGCTTAGATGCTTTCAGCGGTTATCCCTTCCGAACATAGCTACCCGGCGATGCAACTGGCGTTACAACCGGTACACCAGAGGTTCGTCCACTCTGGTCCTCTCGTACTAGGAGCAGATCCTCTCAAATTTCCAACGCCCACGGTAGATAGGGACCGAACTGTCTCACGACGTTCTAAACCCAGCTCGCGTACCTCTTTAAATGGCGAACAGCCATACCCTTGGGACCTGCTTCAGCCCCAGGATGAGATGAGCCGACATCGAGGTGCCAAACACCGCCGTCGATATGAACTCTTGGGCGGTATCAGCCTGTTATCCCCAGAGTACCTTTTATCCGTTGAGCGATGGCCCTTCCATACAGAACCACCGGATCACTAAGACCTACTTTCGTACCTGCTCGACTTGTGGGTCTCGCAGTTAAGCGCGCTTTTGCCTTTATACTCTACGCGTGATTTCCGACCACGCTGAGCGCACCTTCGTACTCCTCCGTTACTCTTTAGGAGGAGACCGCCCCAGTCAAACTACCCACCAGACATGGTCCTCGCTCCAGATAATGGAGCAGAGTTAGAACCTCAATATTACCAGGGTGGTATTTCAAGATTGGCTCCACTCGAACTAGCGTCCGAGTTTCAAAGCCTCCCACCTATCCTACACAAGTAAGATCAAAGTTCAATGTCAAGCTGCAGTAAAGGTTCACGGGGTCTTTCCGTCTAGCCGCGGGTACACCGCATCTTCACGGCGAATTCGATTTCACTGAGTCTCTGCTGGAGACAGCGCCCCCATCATTATGCCATTCGTGCAGGTCGGAACTTACCCGACAAGGAATTTCGCTACCTTAGGACCGTTATAGTTACGGCCGCCGTTTACTGGGGCTTCGATCAAGAGCTTCGCTTACGCTAACCCCATCAATTAACCTTCCAGCACCGGGCAGGCATCACACCCTATACGTCCACTTTCGTGTTTGCAGAGTGCTATGTTTTTAATAAACAGTTGCAGGGGCCTGGTTTCTGTGGCTGTCAACCGCTCAGGGAGTAAATCCCATCACCGTCGACAGCGTACCTTCTCCCGAAGTTACGGTACCATTTTGCCTAGTTCCTTCAGCAGAGTTCTCTCAAGCGCTTTGGTCTACTCGACCTGACCACCTGTGTCGGTTTCGGGTACGATTCCTGTGTAACTGAAGCTTAGAGACTTTTCCTGGAAGCATGGTATCAGCCACTTCACTGTACAAGTACAGCTTGCTATCAGTTCTCAGCATAGAGTACCCCGGATTTGCCTAAGATACATGCCTACAACCTTTCACCTGGACAACCAACGCCAGGCTGACTTAACCTTCTCCGTCCTCTCATCGCATTACACAGAAGTATTGGAATATTAACCAATTTCCCATCGACTACGCCTCTCGGCCTCGCCTTAGGGGTCGACTCACCCAGCCCCGATTAACGTTGGACTGGAACCCTTGGTCTTTCAGCGTGCGAGTTTTTCACTCGCATTGTCGTTACTCACGTCAGCATTCGCACTTCTGATACCTCCAGCAGACTTCTCAATCCACCTTCATCGGCTTACAGAACGCTCCCCTACCACTTGCAATAAATTGCAAATCCGCAGCTTCGGCATATAGTTTTAGCCCCGTTACATCTTCCGCGCAGGCCGACTCGACTAGTGAGCTATTACGCTTTCTTTAAAGGATGGCTGCTTCTAAGCCAACCTCCTAGCTGTCTATGCCTTCCCACATCGTTTCCCACTTAACTATAATTTTGGGGCCTTAGCTGGCGGTCTGGATTGTTTTCCTCTTGACTACGGACGTTAGCACCCGCAGTCTGTCTCCCGGATAGTACTCATTGGTATTCGGAGTTTGCATCGGTTTGGTAAGTCGGGATGACCCCCTAGCCGAAACAGTGCTCTACCCCCAATGGTATTCGTCCGAGGCGCTACCTAAATAGCTTTCGGGGAGAACCAGCTATCACCGAGTTTGATTAGCCTTTCACCCCTATCCACAAGTCATCCCCCGGCTTTTCAACGACGGTGGGTTCGGTCCTCCAGTTAGTGTTACCCAACCTTCAACCTGCTCATGGATAGATCACCCGGTTTCGGGTCTATGCCCAGCAACTAAACGCCCTATTAAGACTCGATTTCTCTACGGCTCCCCTATTCGGTTAACCTTGCTACTGAACATAAGTCGCTGACCCATTATACAAAAGGTACGCAGTCACGGAACAAGTCCGCTCCCACTGCTTGTATGCATGCGGTTTCAGGATCTATTTCACTCCCCTCACAGGGGTTCTTTTCGCCTTTCCCTCACGGTACTGGTTCACTATCGGTCAGTCAGGAGTATTTAGCCTTGGAGGATGGTCCCCCCATATTCAGACAAGGTTTCACGTGCCCCGCCCTACTCGACATCATTATCTAAGCCCTTTCGTGTACAGGACTATCACCCACTACGGTTGCACTTCCCAGAGCATTCCACTAGAACTTAGATAACTTAATGGGCTTTTCCCCGTTCGCTCGCCGCTACTAAGGGAATCTCAATTGATTTCTTTTCCTAAGGGTACTGAGATGTTTCACTTCCCCTCGTTCGCTTCGCATGACTATGTATTCATCATGCGATACCTACCTTATGGTAAGTGGGTTTCCCCATTCAGAAATCTCCGGATCACAGGATATTTGCCGCCTCCCCGGAGCTTTTCGCAGGCTATTACGTCTTTCATCGCCTCTGACTGCCAAGGCATCCACCACATGCACTTAATTACTTGACTATACAACCCCAAACAGTCGCTGACACTTACAAGTACGTGTCTTTGACAGGCCTAAGCCTTACAGTTTGTTGTCCGTGGATTTAACCACAGTACAGCTTCAATCTAGTTCGTTTTCCAAAACGCTTGATTCAGTTAATCGCTAGTGCTCAGTTCTTTATTTTCATCCAACTGCAATACTTACGCACTACACTTGAACTTCAATTCAGTTCTGAGTTTAAACAATTTATTTCAACTCAAATTTACAATCTGTTAATGAATAAACACGCCTTCGTCAGGTCATGCTTACACTGTGATAAATCACAGAACTTAATAAACATCAAATAAATACCGAAGCACTTATTGTATTCACTAAATTCTATAATTTCTCAGCTCAATATATGGTGGAGACTAACGGAGTCGAACCGTTGACCTCCTGCGTGCAAAGCAGGCGCTCTACCAACTAAGCTAAGTCCCCAGCTTATCATTAGATTCGATATATCTGTTTCTCTGTCTCTCTAAATGAATCTCTTCATTTTAGTTCGTTAGATTGGTGGGTCTGACAAGATTTGAACTTGTGACCCCACGCTTATCAAGCGTGTGCTCTAACCAACTGAGCTACAGACCCTCAGATACATCTTCATGAAGAACAACTTGTTGTGGATTCTTACCGATCGTCAATCTTTCGTTAAGGAGGTGATCCAGCCGCAGGTTCCCCTACGGCTACCTTGTTACGACTTCACCCCAGTCGTCGGCCACACCGTGGTAAGCGTCCTCCTTGCGGTTAGACTACCTACTTCTGGTGCAACAAACTCCCATGGTGTGACGGGCGGTGTGTACAAGGCCCGGGAACGTATTCACCGCGGCATTCTGATCCGCGATTACTAGCGATTCCGACTTCATGGAGTCGAGTTGCAGACTCCAATCCGGACTACGATCGGCTTTTTGAGATTAGCATCCTATCGCTAGGTAGCAACCCTTTGTACCGACCATTGTAGCACGTGTGTAGCCCTGGTCGTAAGGGCCATGATGACTTGACGTCGTCCCCGCCTTCCTCCAGTTTGTCACTGGCAGTATCCTTAAAGTTCCCGGCTTAACCCGCTGGCAAATAAGGAAAAGGGTTGCGCTCGTTGCGGGACTTAACCCAACATCTCACGACACGAGCTGACGACAGCCATGCAGCACCTGTATGTAAGCTCCCGAAGGCACCAATCCATCTCTGGAAAGTTCTTACTATGTCAAGACCAGGTAAGGTTCTTCGCGTTGCATCGAATTAAACCACATGCTCCACCGCTTGTGCGGGCCCCCGTCAATTCATTTGAGTTTTAGTCTTGCGACCGTACTCCCCAGGCGGTCTACTTATCGCGTTAGCTGCGCCACTAAAGTCTCAAAGACCCCAACGGCTAGTAGACATCGTTTACGGCATGGACTACCAGGGTATCTAATCCTGTTTGCTCCCCATGCTTTCGTACCTCAGTGTCAGTATTAGGCCAGATGGCTGCCTTCGCCATCGGTATTCCTCCAGATCTCTACGCATTTCACCGCTACACCTGGAATTCTACCATCCTCTCCCATACTCTAGTCTCCCAGTATCGAATGCAATTCCTAAGTTAAGCTCAGGGATTTCACATCCGACTTAAAAGACCACCTACGCACGCTTTACGCCCAGTAAATCCGATTAACGCTTGCACCCTCTGTATTACCGCGGCTGCTGGCACAGAGTTAGCCGGTGCTTATTCTGCGAGTAACGTCCACTCTCCTAGAGTATTAATCTAGGGAGCCTCCTCCTCGCTTAAAGTGCTTTACAACCAAAAGGCCTTCTTCACACACGCGGCATGGCTGGATCAGGGTTCCCCCCATTGTCCAATATTCCCCACTGCTGCCTCCCGTAGGAGTCTGGGCCGTGTCTCAGTCCCAGTGTGACGGATCATCCTCTCAGACCCGTTACAGATCGTCGCCTTGGTAGGCCTTTACCCCACCAACTAGCTAATCTGACTTAGGCTCATCTATTAGCGCAAGGTCATTGCTGATCCCCTGCTTTCCCCCGTAGGGCGTATGCGGTATTAGCATTCCTTTCGAAATGTTGTCCCCCACTAATAGGCAGATTCCTAAGTATTACTCACCCGTCCGCCGCTAAGTTAAGTAGCAAGCTACTTTTCCCCGCTCGACTTGCATGTGTTAAGCCTGCCGCCAGCGTTCAATCTGAGCCATGATCAAACTCTTCAGTTTAATATTGCTTAGTGCCTTAAAGGGCACCAATCTTGGCTCATCAATTTTCTGACAAATATTTCTCAAATAAACTTCGAGTAATTTCTACCATCAATCAATGAAAATAATTTCGATCAATCAACCAGTAAAAATCCACACAAGTTGTTCTTCATAATCTCTTAATGATCTTCTTGCTGATTCGTCATCAACAAGCTAGGTCGGCTATACTACTCTCTTTCCAGAGAAAGTCAACTGGTTTTGTTAATCTTTTTTCCGACAAACCCAAGTTTAAATCTTATTCTAAAATTTCATTCGAAATCTTAACAACTCAATCAACTTATTGATTTATCAGAGGTTTTAATTAACATCACCGCCGATGGATACGCATTATAGGCGAAAAAAATCCTGACGCAACCCCTTTTTTACACTATTTTTAACGACCGGTTGTTTATCAAGCAAAATTGGGCTTTTTTCTCATTTTTTGCATGCAAAAGGTACAGAATTGGCAAATTCATCGCGCATTTTTTCTTGTTTATTTTTTTCTTGCCATGTTAATGAGCGACAATCGATATATTCACAGTAGCCACTTTCGCCCATTTCTTCATGATGATTAATTTTAAGTTGATATTTAAAACTTCCGACATAGCCAGCCGCCAAACCAAATTTAAAATCTCCGCGACTTTGGGCTTGCACAGAAATACATGTGCCATCTTTACCCTCATAACCCCACTCAAATTCACGGGGCAGATACATAATTTGTCCATTCGGTGTTTTCACCTTGGGATAAACACGATGTACTTTAAAGCGGACATTTTCATCAAACATTTGCGCAATGCCGGTCTTGCCATCTCGTAAATATAAACGAGACTGCAAAATCCCATTAAAAGAATCTCGAACTTGTGCCAACAGCAACTGACGATTATTTTTTAGATTAATCACTTGATAAGTAAAAAATGCCAAAGGCAAATATGAAAAGTTAATTGAGCGTGCATATTCAAAACAGCCCATTTGCTGAATTTCAAATTTTTGCTCTTTATAAAAAATTTGCCCTTCACATTGACATAACACAGACCAATGATCCGCCAAGCCCATGCGTAGCTTGGTAAAATAAGAAATAATATTACTGGTGGTAATAGATAAATCAAAACTTAGTTCTGTATCTTTGCGCTGAATACGAAAATGCGGGAAATTTCCTGAAATCATTTCCCGATCGGCAAATTGAAAGTATTCTTTTTTAAAATGACATTCTTGTTTAATTGAATACGAGTTCAACTGCCCAACCATATGCGGACTAACACTGGCAATAACGGTCGCGGTATCTAAAGCAGTGGAATGAATTGCACTTTCATTGCGAAGCATCGGGGCATTGGGCTGACCAATCACGCTCAGAAAGTTTAAGTAATGTAAGGGTGCAGGCAAATTGGGAATCATCAAACCTTGATGAATAATTTTATATCGCCCTTTTTGCGCATGATAAGCCAACTGCGCCTGAGAGGGAGCGTGATTAAGTTGTTTTGACTGATCCAATAAATCTTGAAACAACTGCATATCAGGCTCCTTTTTATTTTCAGGATCGCTATCTCATTTTTATGTTGGGGTATTTTTTCTGGCCATAAATGTGGTCACAAAGCCAGACAGTGCGTAAATAATAGAAATCACTAAAATACCAACAGGAATATTATAAGTCATCGCGGCAAAGATAAATACGGCGATCGGTAACACCGCAAAAGGCACACGTTTACGATCAAATGTTTTAAATGAATAATATTTAATATTGGAAATCATTAACAAACCAACGGCAACGATAAGCACCGCATTGGTAACTTGCACACTGAATTCACGTAAATCAAAAATATCGGGGAAGTCGCGCCCCACCCAAACAATGGTGATCATTAAAATGGCAGCCAACGGACTGGCAACACCAATAAAGTAGCGTTTATCGACCACGCCAATTTGCACATTAAATCGTGCCAAACGAAATGCTGCACAAGCCGTATACACAAAGCAACATGCCAAACCGATACGACCTAAATCATGCAAACTCCAGCTATACATTAAAATAGCCGGTGCCACACCAAAAGCCAGTAAGTCGGACAACGAGTCATATTGTTCGCCAAAAGCACTTTGTGCACCAATCGCACGAGCAACACGACCATCCAAACCGTCAAGTAATGCTGCTAGAAAAATAGCATAAATGGCGTGGGTAAAATCACCATTCATACTCGCGATTATGGAGTAAAAACCCGACAGCAATGCTGCCGTGGTAATGAGATTCGGCCACAGATAGATTCCACGACGTTTCACCTTTTGTCCCTCTTGGGTATGCTCTTCTTCTTCCACTTCAAAAGTGATGCCATCAAATGTATGTTCATCACGGGTAGAAGATTCACTTTCAGGTTTGTTTATACTTGTCATTCTTATCGATCCTAACTGTAACCTATCTCTCTTAAACGTCTATCTTATTCGCCAACCAACCAGCGTACAGCAGCATGCCCACCATTTTCACTCATACGTAAATGTGGGAACAACCATTGCAATGCCTCATCAGCATCTTGTGAGAATTTCCAAGGTGGATTAATCACCAGTAAAGCACAACCATTTAAACCGACTGGCGTATCATCTGGCCATACACAAATTTCACACACCAACTGACGGCGAATCCCCGTTTTCATCATTTTCTTTTCAAAACGATCAATCATGGCGCGATCTTTAATTGGATACCATACAGCAAAAACACCTGTCGGCCATTTTTTGTGCGCAATCGTCAACAACTCGACCAATTGAGGGAAATCTTTACGTTCCAACTCGTAAGGTGGGTCAATCATGACTAAACCGCGCTTTTCTTTTGGCGGAATAACCCCTAATAAGCCTTCATATGCATCACGCTCATGCAAGCCTGCACGGCGGTCACGAATATTGAAATACAATTCTTGAAAAACTTCTTTTTGCATTTCAAAAATAGTGGCTTTATCAATATCACGCATGCCTTCTAGCGCAAACCATGGCGAACCTGGGTAAGCACCTTGACCTGAACCCGCACGCATATCTTCAACAATTTTAAGATATTGCTTCACTGCTTCAGGTGCATTACGGGTAATTGAATCATCAAGTTTGACTAAGCGATGAATACCCGTTAAAAACTCACCCGACTTTTGCGCAGCAGAGGTCGATAAATCATATTTACCCGCACCACCATGCGTATCGATATAGCGATAAGGTTTATCTTTGGCATTTAAACGTGTTAAAAGTTGCAGTAATAACACATGCTTCATGACATCGGCAAAGTTGCCTGCATGGAAATGGTGACGGTAATTCATGTTTCTTTAATTCCTATAATCAACAGACATTTTAGCATGAAAAAATGTTTCGTTCCGAAGGATATCTTGCTCTAGAATACGCCACCCTTTTCTATATCACTTTTTGAGTATATGTGTATGGATGCTATTCAGCTCCCAAAGTCTTGGAATGTTGATCAAATTATTGAAGATTTAGATCAACATGGTTTTACCATTATTGACCATGCTTACCCCCAAGACTATGTACATGCTTTAGTTGAAGAATGCACAGCTAACCTCAAGCTTTTTCGTGATGCTGCGATTCAAAGTGGCGTTGTCAGCAAAATCCGCAGTGACCATATTCTCTGGATTAACGATGAATTCGTCATCGCCCAACAACACATTGAAACATTAGAAAAAACAGCTCAACTCTTCAATCGAAATTTTTATTTAGGCATCAAAGAAGTCGAAGCACATTTTGCCTGCTATAACGCAGGAGAATATTATGCTTTGCACCGCGACAACCCACAAAAGAAAAATGATCGGGTCATTTCAACGGTTTATTATTTACATGAAAATTGGCAAGATGACTGGGGTGGAGAGTTACATCTACAAGATAAAAATGAGCAATGGCATACCATTCAACCAAAACCAAACCGTATTGCGATGTTTCAAAGTGACTTATTACATGAAGTGATTCAAGCTAAACATCAACGTTTATCTATTACCGCATGGTTACGTAGCGGTCAGAATTTGTTCTAAGTATTAATCATGAGCAAAACAGAATGCGAGATTTGCCTTTAAATTCGTGCTATTGCCCCGATATACTGAGCATTGATCAAAGAGGTATGGGCTAATGTTTGAAAATACAAAACAAGTTATCCAGCGTATCGGTGAGACAGACCAATTGTATTTGGAAAACAATACACCTGCCCTCGCTTTAGAACGTGCAGATTTACGTTTACAACTGGTGGTTTTTAGCAATTTGCGTCAAGAGCAGATTCATTTCTTACAAGAAGCCGTGGTGTTGTTAGAACAAGCACGGATTGAACATGAAGAAATGCCGATGTCTTTGTATTTAAATCTGTCCTTGCATCTCGCAAAAGCCTATATGTTGTATTTCGAAATTACCAAAGAACAGCGTTTTGCTGTAATCACCCAACAAATTTTAAAACCGCTAAGCCAACATGAGCATAGTGATATTTATTTCTTCCTTGCCTATGCATCCATTTCTAAAAATGAAACTGCGCTGACACGCCATTGGTTGAGTAAATATCATAAAACAGCTGACTTTGATTTAGCCTTATTACAGCAACACCCTGCGTTTAAAGTCATACGCGAAGAACTTTGGTTTGAGAAACTGATCCAAAGTAAATTGCATTAAGTTCATAAATAAAAAAACTCCTTAAATCAGGAGTTTTTTTATGTTTTCATATTCAAGCAAAAGAAAATAGGTTCTACATGTATAGCGGTCTAGACCATCTGTAATTTATAGGCATCTAAATGTAATTGCTGATTTAACTCATCAACCCACATTGCCCAGTCATCATCCTGAACCAAATGACTAATTAAAAAATCTCGCTGCGACCGATTCCAAAAAGGGGCATCGTGTAAATTTTGATGTGCGGGCAATTGATGGGTACGCACATACAGCTCAATGGCTGCTAGGCTATTCGCCAACCCCAATTGTGAAAACAATAATGCTAAGGATGGTGTATTTTGATTGAGCATCTCGCCCTCCTTATCAGATAATCTGTCATTTATTATTCAATTAACTTATAAGATATTGATAAAAAAACCTAGTCATAAAACTAGGTTTGTTGTTTCAATTTGTGTTTACAGCTCGCATGAGCCTAAAAGCTGGTGTTCGACATGTAATTGCTCATTTAAGATATCAACCACCATTGCCCACTCATCATCTTTTTTCCAATGGCTGATAATAAAATCATGCTGTGACGGTGTCCAAAATGGCGCTTTATGTAGCGGTACATCCATAGTCAATTGATGTGTTTCGATAAATTGATCGATTGCTTCTGCACTCGCGTCGAGTCCCAATTGTTCAAAAAAAAGTTCTAATGTCGGCTGCTGATCAAACATAGGGTTCTCCTCAAGTCCGTATTACCTTCTTCCTTCCAAGTTAGACCAAAGCGTCCGCAAGTTCAGTTGTCACTGCATCACAGCATGTTATTTTTTGTTCAACACAAGCGTTTATTGACCATTCATTGCAGGCATAAAAAAGCACCCCAAATGGAGTGCTTTTTTCTAATTTTAAGTCTGCCTAAGCAGAAATCAATTAGTTGAACAAGTGAGCAATTGCAGCACGTTCGCCTTCTAACTCTTCAAGCGTCACGTCCATACGTTCACGGCTGAAAGCATCAATTTCTAAGCCTTCAACACGTGTGTATTGACCGTTTGCACACGTTACAGGAACACCGTACATAACGCTTTCTGGAATACCATAAGAACCGTCAGAAGGAATACCCATCGTTACCCATTCGCCGTTTGTGCCAAGAGCCCAATCGCGCATATGGTCGATTGCAGCATTTGCAGCAGAAGCAGCAGAAGATAAACCACGCGCTTCAATGATTGCAGCGCCACGCTTACCAACGGTAGGAAGGAATACGTTTGCATTCCATTCTTGGTCGTTAATCATGTCTTTTACGCTTTCGCCATTGATCGTCGCGAAACGGTAGTCAGCATACATTGTTGGAGAGTGGTTACCCCAAACTGTAAGATTTTTGATGTCTTTAACTGCTTTACCCGTTTTAGCCGCAACTTGGCTAAGCGCACGGTTATGGTCAAGACGAAGCATCGCAGTGAATTGACCTGGATTTAGATCTGGAGCAGATTTCATCGCAATGTAAGCATTCGTGTTCGCAGGGTTACCTACAACAAGAACTTTAACGTCACGGCTTGCGTGATCGTTAATTGATTTACCTTGAACAGTAAAGATTTTAGCATTTTCTTGTAAAAGCTCAGCACGTTCCATACCCGGACCACGTGGACGAGAACCTACAAGTAAGCAGTAGTCAGCATCTTTGAATGCAACATCTGGATTATCCGTACCAATCATACCTTCTAAAAGAGGGAATGCGCAGTCTTCAAGTTCCATCATTACGCCTTTAAGCGCAGCTTGAGGCTTCTCAAAAGGAACTTCGAGCAATTGCAAAATAACTGGTTGATCTTTACCTAACATTTCGCCGCTTGCGATACGGAATAATAGGCTGTAACCAATTTGACCTGCTGCGCCAGTAACGGCAACACGAACTGCTTGCTTCATCTAATTATCTCCAATAGAGGATATTCAATGCGATTAAATAGTTAGTCCATTTAATCTAATCATCATAAACGCGAAAGATTGTACTCCAATCTTTTGGCAGTTGCATGTAAAAGAGAATGGATTTCAACAAAAGTATAATGGGAAATATGAATAAAATTGCGAAAAAACGCTTAGTAAGAACCTTTTATTGTGAATGACGCTGGGCAGTTCGTTTCAACGCTCGCTGGACATTGTTTGTACTGACCATTATTTTTGTAGCACAGTTTTACCTCAGTCAAAATGGGCGTTCCATGTGAGACTGAGCAAGTAAATTTAATCGCATTGACCGGCAAAGTAGGATTCAAACGTAAAAAACGTAAGCGAAGATTCGCGATATGCATGGGACGCGTTTCAGGACTGGTCAACTCAGCAGGGACTTTAAGCCGTTCAGCATAATTAATCACGGTACGAAAATATTGACTGGCACTCATGGGAATACAGTCCCCAATTGCATGCCAAAGCTGAACCCGCGCATTTTCATCGGGCATGACACGCGCCACAACTTTCGCTTGCAAGGGCGATAAAGCAGCAGAAGATGCCGTTTTGCATTCTGACTCTGAGGTTTCAGGGAACAAACCGGCAATATTCAGCGAATAACCTTCTAAACATTTTCGTTTTTTTGATTTTTGAGTATCCAACAAGCACACAGCAGGTGTCATTTGTACCAGCATCACATAACCTTGCACAGGCGCTGCAAAAACCTGAGATGTAAACATCCCTAGCCCAACACTGCTCAATACCAACAGTGCGAACCTGATTAAAACTGCTGTGTACTCAAAAAATATCATTAACAAGTCAGACCTATCAACAAAATTAAAATGATTAAGGATTATTTCTTAATGGAATGATATTCATACGTTTTTCAATAGATTGTGCCCCTTGTCCAAGCAATACCCCATAATGTGTTGCGTTGGTCATCACATGTTTCACATAATCACGGGTTTCCAGTAATGGAATCGTTTCAGTGTATTGATCTGCTGCAATAGGTTGTACATCGGGTTGCCAACGACGCGCTCGGTTTGGCCCTGCGTTATAACCTGCGGTGGCTAAAACAGGACTATTGCTCAACTGGCTCTGAATCATGGACAAATAAAAGGTGCCATAACGGATATTGGTATTCATATCGGTTAATGCCGCAGGGTTATAGGTTTCACCCATCTGGCGCGCCACGAGTTTTGCAGTCTCTGGCATAATTTGCATCAGACCACCCGCTCCCACATGTGAGCGTGCATTTGATACAAAACGACTTTCTTGACGCATTAAACCATACGCCCATGCAGGATCGATCCCCGCATTGCGACTGTGGCTGACCACATAACTTTGATGCGGCATGGCATAACGATAGCTATAATTATGTTTATTTTCGGTACGATCTGCCGCATAAATGGCACGGTCATACCAACCCATATCTGTGGCACGTTTCGCTGCGGCAAGCAGCAAGCCATCATCATGTTTTAAATACGCCTGACGTACCGCCCAATTCCATTCACGATTAATATAATTATCAGGGGCATTGACACGGCGTAAAGCAAAAGCACGACTGAAATGAATATTTTGGCTTAAACGCTGTATATCACTGTTCGAGGGTTGCACATTATTTGGAATGTTATTGTAACTTTGCCCCAAGTGATCTTTGGCTAATAAGTTATGATAATCATCACCTTGTGCCAATTTTTTAAATATTTCTTGTGCCGCACGTTTAGAACTGGCATCGCCGCGCTGCTCAGAAGCACGTGCTAACCAATATTGCCAACGGTCTTCTTGCTTTTGCGACACATTCATCGCATCAATGGCGCGAATTAAACTTTCCCAGCTACTAAAACGAATGGCTTGGCGAGCATAAATTTCCGCTTCTTCTGAACTAAATGGCAATCCATAACTGGCATCTAAATAATTCAATACTTCACGATTGAAATTATTTTTCATTACCGTGGTGCCACCAATATATCCCACAGCACGATATAAGGCTTTTTGTACTTGTACAGGTGTGCCTTGTGCGGCATTTTGTAGCGCTGATATTGCCGAATTTAAATCACTGTCGGCTAAACGCCCCAGCGCAAAGACCAAATAAGCATGATCTACAGCAGATGCTTTCGGTGCAGACCATAAGTAATTTAACGGATTGGCTTGAATTTGATTCAGCTGCGATAACGACAAGCTCAGCCCCAAAGTTTGTGCAGTCGCCAAAGCCTGACCTGACTGCCCTGCTCGAAGCTGTCCCCATAAGCGTTGATGGCGGTCTTGCTCTGTCATTAAAGGGCTAGACAACATCATGCGTCCCAAACCCATGCAGGGTTCAGGTTGTGAAGTTGTGCTTAACCAAACATCCTTATATTCAGCAAAAACCAGAGGATCACCCGATTTTGCGCGTACCTGAGCCACAGCACAGCTTTCTGCTTGATCCGCATTGGTCACATACTGCAAAACAGGTTGTGCTGTGGCAAAATCTGCTTGTTTGACTTTTTCTTCGACATAATCCGCTGCTAATTTTTCAGCCATGGCGGATTGCGGATAGCGCTGGGCAAAATTAACAATATTGCTCGCAGGTTGGATGGCTAAATTGGCATTGAGTGACCAATATTCAGGATAATAACCCAAAGCATCATTTTGCATCGACGTTTGGAATTGTTGCAGCAATCCGATATTTCCTGCGTTAGCTGCTTGTAAAGCATCATTAAATTGTTCATCTGCTGCATGTGTCACCGACACATACCCTGCTGATGCCAAAGCTAAAGCAAGCATTTTATAATATTTTTTATTGATTAACTGATTGAACATCTGCTTGCTTTCCGTCATTTAGTGTTGCCTTGATCGCACCTAATCATTTTTAAATAGTTTAAGTATTATTAAACTACTCTACTGTTCTGTTGTGTAACCTTATGATTAGACAATATTAATCTTCAATCATTTTTGCCTCATAAATCAATCGTCTGGTCTGCTTATTTATCACTATAAGTTTATCTTCAATTCCTGCTAAAATGTGCGCCTTTCTTCTATTCAAATCGTAATTTTTAACTCTTTTAGCCAGTCCCCTCATTTTTCCGAATTCAGTTTCAAACCTGCGTTGAAAGAAAACGGTAAAAGGCAACGCGCTAGAAATCTCACCCTGAATGGGGATGAGATGATTAAATTGCGATTTCTTCGATTTATCTTTTAGGAGCCTACATGACGGTTCAAACCTTCATTCCCAATAGTGCCCAAGCTGCTTCAGAAAACACTGTTACCCAGCCACAGCACACCCCAGCCGACGGATCAGTGAAAAAGCTGTATATCGAAACGCAAGGGTGTCAGATGAATGAGTATGACAGTCATCGTATGGCAGACCTTCTAGGCGACTCACACGGTTATGTGCTGACCAAAGATCCGAAAGAAGCCGATATTCTGCTGATGAATACCTGCTCAATTCGTGAAAAAGCCCAAGAAAAAGTGTTTTCTGAGCTGGGTCGCTGGCGCAAACTGAAAGACAAAAATCCTGATTTAGTGATTGGGGTTGGTGGTTGTGTGGCTTCGCAAGAAGGTGACAATATTCAGAAACGTGCGCCTTATGTCGACATGGTTTTTGGCCCACAAACCTTGCACCGTTTGCCACAAATGTTAGACCAACATAGCGAACAAGCTGAAAAACCAAAGAAAGATAAAATCAAACTGGTGGATATTTCTTTCCCTGACATCGAAAAATTCGACTTTTTACCTGAACCACGGGTTGAAGGTTACAAAGCCTTTGTTTCGATTATGGAAGGCTGTTCAAAATACTGTTCTTTCTGCGTGGTGCCTTATACCCGTGGTGAAGAAGTTTCCCGTCCTTTAGATGACGTACTGGCTGAAATTGCCGGTTTGGCTGAAAAAGGTGTGCGCGAAATTTCGCTTTTAGGTCAAAACGTCAATGGTTATCGCGGTGAAACCTTCGAAGGTAACATTTGTACCTTTGCAGATTTACTACGTTTAGTGGCTGAAATTCCGGGTATTGGCCGTTTACGCTATACCACTTCACATCCACTTGAATTTAACGATGATTTAATTGAATGCTACCGTGATCTTCCGCAAATGGTTTCACATCTGCATTTACCGGTACAAAGTGGCTCAAACGATGTTCTGCAAGCCATGAAACGTAACCATACCATTGATGTTTACATCGATAAAATTGCCAAGCTGCGTCAAGTTCGTCCAGATATGCATTTATCGTCAGATTTCATTATTGGCTTCCCGGGTGAAACCGATGCGCACTTTGAAGAGACCTATCAATTCATTCAAGATTTAGATTTCGATCATTCTTATAGCTTTATTTATTCAAAACGTCCGGGTACGCCTGCGTCTGACTTACCAGACAGCACACCTGAAGATGTGAAAAAAGAACGCCTTGGCAAAGTTCAAAAATGGATTAAGCGTTCAAGTATTGATAAAACAGATGCCATGCTTGGTAGCATTCAACGTGTCCTGATTGAAAATGTTTCGGATAAAGATCCAAACCTTTTGGTGGGGACTGCTGATAACACACGTTATGTTTCATTTATTGGTGATGCAGCATGGGTCGGTCGCTTTGCAGAAATCGAGATTACCGAAATTAAAACTTTGAATTTTGTTTACGGTGAACTCTTGAATCTTGAACCTGACGTGGCGTAATGTAAGCAGATAGATTTAACTTTCCAAAAAGGATATCTCTTGACTGCAACGATTCGACGTACAGTGGCTTTTCCGGGTGTTTCAGTAGATCGTTTACAAAGCATGCTTGGTGCTTATAACGGTCACCTGAAACAAATCGAACAACGTTTAGATGTAAAAATTTCTCACCGTGGTGATCATTTTTTTATCGATGGTGATATTGATGCGGTTGAGCGAGCTGAAGTTTTATTGCAGCGCTTACATGAAGAAGCCGAAGTTTCTCAACAAATCAGTGCCGACACACTGCATTTGATGATTCAAGGCAGTCAGACCGATCGTGAGTTACTCATCGATCCTGATCAAGAACATACGGGTCTAGACGAGGTTTGGTTACAAACCCGTAAAGGTCGAATTAACCCACGTGGTGCAAACCAAAAGCGTTATGTACAACGTATTCTGCAAAGTGATATCTCTTTTGGTATTGGCCCGGCAGGGACAGGTAAAACCTACCTTGCCGTTGCCGCTGCTGTCGATATGCTAGAACGCAATGAAATTCAGCGTATCCTACTGGTTCGCCCCGCCGTTGAAGCCGGTGAAAAACTCGGCTTTTTACCGGGTGATTTAAGTCAGAAAATTGATCCCTATTTGCGCCCACTTTACGATGCTTTGTATGAAATGCTGGGTTTTGAAAAAGTTGCGAAACTAATTGAACGCCAAGTGATTGAAGTTGCGCCACTGGCTTATATGCGTGGTCGTACCCTTAATCATGCTTTCATTATTTTAGATGAAGCGCAAAACACCACGCCTGAACAGATGAAAATGTTTCTGACCCGTTTAGGTTTTGGTTCTCGTGCCGTGATTACGGGTGACATCACGCAAGTCGATTTACCGCGTGGTCAACAGTCCGGTTTATCTCACGCATTACGTGTAATCGAAAACGTCAAAGAAATTCATATTACCCGTTTCCATTCTCGTGACGTGGTACGTCATCAGCTGGTACAAAAAATTGTCGAAGCTTATGAAGGATGGGACAGTGAACAACACCGTCTAAGTGCAGAAGCGCGAGCAGAACGCAAAGCACTTCAAGAAGCGCTGATTGCTGAAAATAATGCTGCCGCCGATGCTCAGGACTGACTTAACTATTCGATGAATTAAGGATTCATTTTGAAACTTAGCCTCTCTCTACAGCAAAATTTTCAAGCCCCTGAATTGGTGCTGAAACGTGCTTACCTCAAAAAAGTTGTAGAAACCTCGTTACGTCATATTGCAACACAAAGTAACTGCGAAATTGGCATTGCCTGTGTCGATAATGCTGAAAGTCAGCAACTGAATTTGGAATATCGAGGTAAAGACAAACCGACCAATGTGTTGTCCTTTTCAAGCGACCTTCCCGATGAAATGGCGGCAATTTTAGATTCTTTCCCAATTGGCGATTTGGTGATTTGTATTCCTGTGGTTTTACAAGAAGCGATGGATCAGCAAAAAACACCGATTGAGCATTTCACCCATATGTTGGTTCATGGCACATTACATTTAATGGGTTATGACCATGAAACGTCTGAGCAAGATGCCGAGGAAATGGAAGCTTTAGAAATTGAAATCCTGAAAAAACTCGGTGTTGATAACCCATACCAAGAACAGTAATTTCAAACAGCTAACTCAATCAATTTCGCTCGATCAATCTCGATTGGTCGAGTTAATTTAAAAACCAATCCAAGAAAATAAAAACACCTTTAAAGACACATCAAAAAGATAAAATATAGAGGCACCTTCATGAAAAAAATGCTGACTGCACTCTGCTTCATTTCCTCTTTAGCTTTCAGTTCGCAGCTCTATGCCAATAATGAAACCACCTGTAAGCAAGTAAAGTTTCAATCTACAGATAGCACGTGGGCAGGACATTATTATTTACAAGGTGTGATGGAAGTCGGTTCA
Source organism: uncultured Gammaproteobacteria bacterium (assembly GCA_963812025.1). GTDB lineage: Bacteria > Pseudomonadota > Gammaproteobacteria > Pseudomonadales > Moraxellaceae > Acinetobacter. The sequence goes on along the minus strand of CAWETQ010000007.1, from coordinate 428,814 downwards.
GAACTTTTACTTGAACCCAATGGCAAATTTAAATGGTATCTTGCCGTCGGTGCATTAGATCAATATGCTGAAGGAACATGGTGGAAAAATGGCAACTGTATTGGTTTAAAAGCAGCATCCAAATATGCCAAAAACTTACAAATATTCCCCACCCGTTTAGAAATTCATGACAAAGATTTAGCCGTGACTTGGCTCGGCGGACAGCAAGATGGTGTTTATCGTCTTGCTGAATAATGGCCATGCATCCGTTTTAAATTCGGCTTATTTCACTTCAAATTCAGCTTCGGCTGGATCAAAGCGCCAAGTTCGCACGATACGCAGCTCTGAAATCTCTTTCATCCCTTGATCAAAAGCGCCAAAAGGTGCGGCTTTACGCACCGATGCTTTGGCCGCCTCATCCAGTAAGCTATGCCCTGAACTATCAATTAAACGAATGGCACGAATTCCGCCACTCTTATTCAGAATCACCATTAAACGCACTTCCCCTGCCAATTGTTGCGCTTTGGCGGCATCGGGATAATAACGGTTGCCGTAAAATTCAACTTTTTGGCGAAATTTTTCTAAATACGCCGCTGAAATATCTTGTTTCGCCTGAATCCCATCGACTGTTTTAATCTTTTGCTGACGACTAAAATTTTGTTGTCGTTGTAAGTATTGGGCTTCTAAACTTGCCACCATCGCGGCTTTAGCTTGAAACTGACTATTCAGCTCTTGCATTGCTTTTTTACGTTGATTTTGTTCTGCTTCTTTTTTCCAACTTAACGTGGTCATTAAGACTTTTTCATCAAAGCTTAATTCACGCTTTTGTTGTATTTTTTCTAAACTTTCTAGCTCTTGCTCACCGGCACTTTGCTCAAGCATTGGTGCTGGCATATCGCTCGACATTCGATGTGCTTCACGGAATGTGCCTGAACCCTGCTGATCTGCCTGCGCCAGAAAATCTGCATGTTCAACTTTGTCTTTCGTGGGACGTAAAGTCACCGCAATTTCTTTCACTGCTGCATCACGTTCTTGCGGCATTGCAAATTGCAGGGTCAAAATAATCAAATGCAGCACGGCAGCTAAAATCACTGCGCCGCTAAAAATAGGATCTTTCCACCATGCATATATAAAAGGTGCAAAACTGATTTTCTTCAACATCACATTAAACCGACAAAATGTCTGGTTCCCCAAACTGCATAAAACAGCATAAAATAAAAACAGCTTCCACTTTTGAATCAAAAACGAGAATTCAATCAACAAGCGAACTGTACAGAATTAAAATCATGAAAATGGTGCAATTAATTTTGCTAAACTGCAAGACGGAATACTTGTATTTTTAATACTTTCGACAAAACCTATCGAAGTCCAAGAAGATTAACTTGCTAGGATGCTCTATATGCAAACGCTAATATCCAATATCTCTAAACGTATACGTCAAGTGTACCAAAAAGCAGAGGGATTTATTGAAGATGAGCGTGATTTCCCATTATCCCAAGTTTTTCTGAATGCGACTTTCCAGCGTTTTGTCACCGACAATGTCTCGATGCTCAAAGACCTGCATGCAGACCTACATGATGACTGGCTACGTTTATATGCAACGCTCGATGTTAAAGGTTTATACATTACCCTTTCTGTCGATTTAAAATTAGTTCAGATGGAAATGAATAAAGACATCCAACTTATTGTCTTTGAACAAATCAGTGACACGACCTTGATTGAAGCAAAATTTAAGAATGTCTTGCAAAAACTTGCGGTCAACTTTGCTTTATTTTTCTACCAAAAAGTCTTAAATAAAGACCCTTTAGGTATGATTCTTGAAAAGTTAAAAGTGATTAAAGTCAAAGATGATTTACTGCATTTGGACTTAAATCGCTGGTTAGGCAAAAACCGTTCTATTATTGATACCTTAGCCAAAGTTCATGTCAACCATGCCGTTTTACGCGAAGCTGAATTGGTGATCATTGGTAATGTTAATTTGACTGCTTTATTTAGAAAAATGTCGGAAGAACCGGTAGACGATTGGGACATAGATGATGATCTCGCTGAAACCAAAGTTAGCCCAATTAAGCAAAAATAAACTGAACTATTTTTCCAAATTAAAATCTGTATTTTTAGCCCCAGAAAAAACTACATAAAGATACAGATTGGACGGAATTTAGAATTTTATCTTCATAATCAAAGTGCATAATAGAAACCAAGCAAAAAATTGCACTTTATTCAAACTTCATAGGAAGACTGTACTTATGGCTCACAATGTATTGAAAACAATTGCGATGGCATCTGGTGTAACCGCGACACTGTTGTTTACTGGTTTCTTAAACCCAGCATTTGCCATGAGTCCATTCCAAGCAAGTTATCAATTTAGCTATAACGGCAAAAATATGGGCTCGGCAACGCGTAATTTAACCAAGTCGGGCAATAACTGGACTTATGTTTTTACGGCAAAAGCAGGCAGTATCGCATCTGCCACTGAAACCAGTCGTTTTAGCTTGAATGGCAACCAAATCGTTTCAGATAACTTTAGCCGCAGCAGTAAAATTTTAGTGCATAACAACACCATGAGCATAAAATTTAACCCAAGCACCAAAACCATTTCGACCAAAAAAGATGATAAAGCACGCTCTTTCCCATGGAAAGCAGGTGTTTTGGATGAGCTTAATGCAGAATTACAACTGCGTGAAGACTTAAAAGCCTCAGGTTTAAAATCGAGTTATGCCATTGCGGATGCGAAAGAAATTGAAGCACGTAAATTTGTCAAACAAGGTTCAGAGAAAGTAAAAACCTCTTATGGAACGTTCGATACCATTAAAGTCGTGATGAAACACGATAAGCCAAACCGCGATACGATTTTTTGGTTAGCGCCTAAACTTGACTATGTACCAGTGAAAGTTTCCCACCAAGATGGCAAAACATCGTACGGTTTGCTACTAACTGGCTATAAAGGCGCAACGAATTAATCAATTTGATCAATTTTACTTGCATTTTTTCAGCGCCTTTTTAAAATACGCCTTTGCTTGAAAAAGCATCCGCCCTTAGAGGACTCTCCCGTGCACGCACTAGAACAGAAAATCTTAAATGAAGGTATCGTTCTATCTGATCAAGTTCTGAAAGTTGATGCTTTCTTGAACCACCAAATTGACCCTGTACTCATGCAACAAATTGGTAAAGAATTTGCTGCTCGCTTTAAAGATGCAGGCATCACTAAAATCATTACCATTGAAGCATCTGGTATTGCACCTGCAATCATGGCAGGTTTAGAACTTGGCGTGCCCGTCATTTTCGCTCGTAAATATCAATCTTTAACCTTAAAAGATGATTTATACCGCTCTAAAGTATTCTCTTTCACCAAACAAACTGAAAGCACAATTGCGATTTCAAACAAGCACATTAACGCGAGTGATAAAGCATTAGTGATTGATGACTTCTTGGCAAATGGGCAAGCAGCTTTAGGTTTAATTGACCTGATTCACCAAGCCAATGCTGAAGTTGTTGGTGTCGGTATTGTGATTGAAAAATCTTTCCAGCCAGGTCGTGACCTACTCCTTGAGAAAGGCTACCGTGTTGAGTCTTTGGCTCGTGTTAAATCTTTAAGCAACGGTACTGTTGAATTTGTTCGTGACTGAGTTTCGAATGTGAATTTTAAAAGAGCGCTTAGGCGCTCTTTTTTTATTTTGGAGAAACCGGACATTTCTATTTGGGAATTACACCCCCATTTCATATAACGACCATTCTGTTAATAGGAAAAAATAAGCTTAAATATCCTAATATCTATTACAAGATAAAACATGAATGCGCTATCTACAGTTAATGTTTTTCATTAGTTTATAAGCAAGACAGATAAACCATTTTTGCAAAAATTTGGTTGCTTACTCATATAACTTAAAATTGTATGATCATCTGGCTTTGAAGCTTTCGTTATCACTACGGAAGTACATAATTAAAAAATTTAGAGGTGTTACATATGGCAGCTACTAATGGAATGTTAGATGCAGATGATGCGGTTATTTTGCTGATCGATCATCAAAGCGGATTATTTAATACAGTACGAGATGTACCTGTACCAGACTTACGACACTATGTTACTGCTATTGCAAAAACAGCGACGCTGTTAAATATACCCGTAATTACAACAGCATCTGTACCAGATGGTCCTAATGGTCCATTAATACCTGAAATACATCAGCATGCTCCTCATGCAGTCTATGTACCTCGTACTGGACAAATTAATACATGGGATAACCCATTATTTGTGGAAGAAGTTAAAAAAACTGGCAGAAATACACTGATTATTGCTGGGACACTTACAAGTGTATGTATGGCATTTCCTGCCGTAAGTGCGCGTCTGGAAGGCTATAATGTGTATTGTGTTGTTGATGCATCAGGAAACTGGAGTAAATTGGCCACAGATACAACGATTGCTCGAGTAACACAAGCTGGAGCGATTCCAACGGATACATTTGCTATTGTGGCTGAGTTAATGCGAACTTGGAACCGTCCTGAAGGTTCCCGTTTTGCTGAAATTCTTTCTGATCATGTATGTCCTGAATATAAGTGCTTAATGGAAAGCTACGGAAAAGCACAAGCTGTAGTTAAAGATGGTCCAGAAACAAACCTAGATAAATATCAATAAGATCAGACTAATCTGTCTTATTTAGTAATAACTCCCCCAAGGAACCCAAATTCCACATTAAAATTTGGGTTTTTTATTTTGATTTAATCAAATATTTAGCATTAAAAAAAAGTTAGTGAATTATTTAAATATTCTAGAATCAACATAATACACTTATACAAAATGCTTTTTTATTTTAATAAAAATCATTTATTTAAGTTGTTTTTTAAAGCCCAACCCTACCCGATTAGGCTTTTTATATGAATAGTTGTGTTCTACGCCTATTATTGATCATTGTTTCACAATTTTCATTAGCATCATTTAACCATCACATCCTATACATACAGCTTAATGTAAAAAATTAAGCGTAAATATTTTTTTCTCCCTATTCATCCACCTTATTTAAGCCTGTCTATTTACAACTCAGATCAACTTCGATGCTGTGATTCAGCTAGAATTAAATTGGTATGAAATATTCCTGACAACATGCGCAAGAAGCTACATACTGTTATCCTTGCTTGTAATGATTAATTATCTTTGTGGCGTGTTTTAAGTACGTCATCACAAGATAAAGAAAGATAAAGAGTTGATGGAAAAATCTATGCTATGTCCTAAATGTGGCTCTGCTGACGTTGAAAAGCGTGATCATGATCAGAAGTTAAAAACCATTAGTGGCATTCTGATGACTTCTGCTGGTGCAACAGCAGGAACAGTCGGTGGTGCTGCAACGGGCGCATCAACTGGAGCGGCTATCGGCGCTGTCGCTGGTCCATTGGGTGTGATTTTTGGTGGAACGGTCGGGACTTTTGTTGGTGCAATTGCAGTCGGTATTACAGGTGGTGTTTTAGGTAATATCTTTGGCAAAAAAGCAGGTGTGATTATCGATAAGAATATTTTCTTAGATTACAAATGCTTAAAATGCAATCATCGCTTTAAAGAAAAAGTTTAACCAGTAACAATTTATCTTCATATTCAAAAGTCCAAAGCAATTTATTTTGCAATGTGCTTTGGACTTGTTTTGATGCACTTCAAAAATTCATACACATTTAGAAAAACTTAGAAAGTGTGCTGATTAAACTCACTTTCTACGCTATAATTATGCACCTGCCTGTAACTTCTGCACCACCTTACCCAAACATTTACCCTGCTCGACACAGAGGGCTTTTTCATCTTGGCTTAAACCCAAGTCATGACGCGGGCCACTGACATGACTTGCGCCATACGGCGTACCGCCAGATTTGGTATTGGATAAAGCAGGATTGGCATTGGCTAAACCCATAATCATCATACCGTGATGAAATAAAGGTGGAAGCATGGTCAGCAAAGTGCTTTCCTGCCCACCATGCATCGAACCTGATGAGGTAAATACACAAGCAGGTTTATGATGCAATGCACCGTTTAACCAAAGACTTGTGGTCTGATCCCAAAAATATTTCATTTCACTGGCCATATTGCCAAAACGCGTTGGTGAACCCAAAGCCAAACCTGAACAATGCGCCAAATCATCTAAAGTACAATAAATATCACCATCCGCAGGAATACTTGGTTCCGCCTCTTGCACCACAGTCGATAAATTTGGCACAGTCCGAATTTTTACCGCCATACCTGTCGCTTCAACGCCATTGGCAATTAAATGCGCCATGTCTTTCGTTGAACCATATTTGCTGTAATATAAAACAAGGATGTAAGGCTGCATAATTTTGATAAACGAAGCTAAAAAAGAAAACTATACGGTATTTTTCCTATTTTTTGGTTAAGCTGAGTGATGAAAATTCATAAAAAAAATTGAGACTTTATACTTATGTTAGAAAAGTATTTAAAAAAACTCCACTTTTATGACAAGACATGGTTTCAGTTTGTTTTATTTGTCATACGACGTTTTGAAGCCGATCGTTGCCGTGAACAAGCGGGGTCTTTAACCTATACCACCCTCTTTGCTGTCGTGCCCATGCTGACTGTTTTTTTGGTTATCATTTCATCCATTAAAGCGCTTGAGCCAGCCAGACAACAGTTACAACAACTGATTTATAGCAACTTTCTACCTAAAACCACCATTGCTTTTGACAAGGCTTTTAATGCCTTTACTGATAAATCCAGCAACTTGACCGTGATTGGTATTTTATTTTTGTTTGTGACCACAGTGATGATGCTGACCAGTATCGAAACGGTCTTTAACCGTATTTGGCGTGTTCGAGAAACGCGGGGTGGCATTATTGGCTTTATGCGTTATTGGACCATTATTTCACTTGGCCCAATTTTACTCGGCAGTGCATTTGTAATTTCATCTGCCGTGGCATCGCTTAATGTGCTGAGCAATAATTTTACCGGTTATGAGGTCGATGGTTCACTGATCTTTTGGTGCATTTCTTTTGCACTGACCATATTGGGTTTTTTCATTTTAAATTGGACCATTCCAAATCGCAGCGTTCCAATTAGAGCTGCATTAATTGCAGGGACTTTTAGCGCGGTGGTGTTTGAATTATTAAAGCATTTATTTGGCTTTATTATGTCCAATTTCACCAGTTATGAAATTATTTATGGTGCTTTTGCCGCAGTGCCTATTTTCCTGTTATGGATTTTTTTGTCGTGGAATATCGTGTTATTGGGCGTTGAAATCAGTTACGCGCTCACGGCTTTTCATACAGGTAAAGAACAAAAACGCCATCCTGTAATTATGCTTTTGGACTTGCTAGAACTGTTTTATAAAAAGCAACAAGTCGGTGAAAGTCTGTCTGATGAGGAAGCACTGGAGGTTTTAGGACGTGGAGAAATTGGACGCTGGCCTTCTTATGTCTTGATGTTAGAACAACAAAAATTGGTCAAACGTACTGACAATAATGAATTTGTACTGGTGCGCAATTTAACGCAAGTGGATTTCTGGCATTTCTATACGCAGTTACCTTATCCACTGCCACGACGTCAAGATGTCGGTAATATTCACCCTGACGATGAGTGGATGCAAAAACTAGGGCCGTCACTGATTGAAGCCGATGATTATCTTTCCGCAAAATTGGCGATTCCACTGTCTAAAATTTTGGAAGAAAAATAAGATAAATCATCTTATTGAAAAGTAAAATTATCTCGTTGATTGACTCAATATAAACGCCTTTTTCAAATCATGATCACTATCTCAACCTACATTTTTCACAGAGTAAGGATCATGATTTAGATTTGGGTTATAGCAATACCTCAGCTTTTATACAGGTATTGCAGTCGTGGATACAATGTACGCCCGACCTGTTTCAGAAACGGTATCCATCAAAATTTGCTATAATGCGCGTAAAGATTCATTTCATTGAGAAAATGATGAATAAAAAAGAACACGATATTCCAACCATTATTATTGATGAGCATAATCCTGATCAAAATAAATATGAGCTGTTAAAAGAAAAGCTCAGATATAAACAGGCTTTACGCGAAAACTCAAAAAAAATTGATCACAAACAAGTTCGCTTAAATATTCAGGCGGATGCACTTCCCAGTAAAACCTTCTTTACCATGAACGCATTGGCAGCAATTATTGCTGGATATGGTTTATTGGCGGATTCTACCGCAGTGGTTATCGGTGCGATGCTCGTTGCCATGATGTTAGGCCCTATTTCAGGGATTGCCTTGGCTCTCATTGATGCTCGTTGGGTCTTATTACGCACATCATTAAGCACCTTATCTTTAGGCGTCATAATGATTTATAGCATTGGCATCATGATGGGATTTATTCATTTTGACCTGCCCATCACCAATGAAATTCTAGCGCGAACAAAACCAACCACCATTGATTTAATGATTGCATTGGCGGGTGGTGCTGCGGGTGCTTTTGCTGCGGTTTCGCCTCGTTTATCTGTTGCCGTGGTGGGTGTAGCCGTTGCAACAGCATTAGTCCCGCCTTTGGTTGCGAGTGGTCTTTTATTGGCACATGGTCAATTTCAAAATTCAGCCAATGCCTTTTTACTGGCATTTACCAATATGGTTGCGATTCAAGTAAGTTCATCTTTAGTTTTATGGATTACCGGTTTTAGGCGTGGTTCAGATGAAGAAATAAACAGTATTTGGGGATTCATTAAACGAAATAGTATTAGCTTGATTATCCTAATGATTTTGGCAATTTATTTAACTTTCAATCTTCTGCAATCGATTCATAAACAAATTTATGAAACTCAAATCAAGCAACAAATGAGTCAAGATTTAAATGTAAATAATAATGTAATCGATACCGTTCAGTTTGATCCGCGTGAAAATTTTACTTTAGTCCGTGCCAGTATTCGTGGTGATATAGCGCCAACCTCTGCTGAAATTGAAAAAATAAATACCCAACTGGCAGCAGATCGAAATGGTCATCCTACATATCTACAAATTCGATTTATTCCTGTACAAATTATACAACCTCGTCCGCTCAATACCGTTCATCTTAATGATCAAGAGGCACAAGAACTCGCGATTCATACAGAAAGTGAGTAAAAAATGGATGATTGCTTGATCCAACTTTGTCGTTAAAATTTAGATAAAAAAAGAGGCTCGATTCAATAATCGAGCCTCTTTCGCATTTTTTATTCAGTTGAATTTAAACATTATTTTACAAATGTTTTCCAGACAAAATCTTGGGTTTTCCCTTGTAAAGTCATGCTCAGCTGATCACCCGCCTTTAACGCAGCCACACCTGCTGGCGTACCTGTCATCACCACATCACCCGGCTCTAGGGTAAAGACCCGACTAATATCAGCAAGCAAAGTGGCGATATCAAAAATCAGCAATGCCGTATCACCGGTTTGACGCAGCTCATCATTAACATGCAAAGTATAATGTACATTTTTCCAGTCTTTAACTTCAGTAACGTCCACCCAATCCGCCAAAATACATGAGCCATCAAACGCTTTGGCACGTTCCCAAGGCTGACCATTCTTTTTCAAGTCATCTTGTAAATCACGTAAAGTTAAGTCCAAACCCAAAGTAACCGCACCCACCGCTGCTAAAGCTTTGGCTGGATCCGTTTCTGCCGTTAAGGTTTTATCAATCCGTAGCGTCAATTCACATTCATGATGGCAATTGCCCCATGCAGGATTCCAACTAATCCCTTTCTCTAAACTGGATAGACTACTTGGTGGCTTCATAAAGAGCACTGGATAATCAGGAATCGCATTGCCTAATTCTGTGGCATGGTCTGCATAGCTACGACCGACACAGACAATTTTAGATGGACGTGTACTCATGATCTTCCCTTTTATTTATCTACGACACTGTTTTAAAATTTACTTTTTAAATGTATTTTCAAATATGCTCTGATCGGCAGACTGCTCAAAAGCACGCTTAGGCACAATCACCACCGTGCGATTTTTCAATTCAATCATATAGGTCAACTTACCTATAGCAAAGTTTTGCACTTCATTGTAGTTGAAAATTTGCTTGCGGCCATTGGCATAAATTTCCGCATAATCCTGAAATAATTCGATGCCCTGTTCACTTTTACCAAACTGATATTTCACAAATTGACGTTTAAACATCATCGGTAAAAACCAGTAACGCATGACCAGTTGCATCACCAGAAAGAAGATCCCGAGTGCAACATAGTAGCGTCCAACCCCAGTAAAACCGAGCATAAAGCCCCAAATCACGACCCCAATACTTACTAATGGGGTAATAAAACGTGTAATTTGCTTTTTACCAAAGGTTGCAAGGGCAAAACCATCTTGTGATTCTTCTAGGTTTAAAAAATAACGTACCGATATAGCAGGCTGGGTCTCTGACATCATTCATCATCAAATTATTACAACAATTGCGCTAGATATTACACCAGATTTGTCACTTTCTTCTACTGGATGCAAAGTTTTCAAGGCAGCGTTGTAGACACACTTTGGAATGAATCATGAGATATGCTAGAAAATAGCGAGAAGATGATGCTGATTGAAAAACATGAATCTTGAGATAGCTTAAATTGAAGACTAAGCCATATAACAGACACAAAAAAACCGCAACATGTGCGGTTTTTCAGTCTTGATCAAGTTGGTGCGCTCAGAGAGATTCGAACTCCCGACCCCTTAGTTCGTAGCCAAGTGCTCTATCCAGCTGAGCTATGAGCGCGACGTCTTGATGTGCTGCATTATACGCATTTTTATTGATCTGTTAAGTGCTTTTTAACAAATAGCGAACCAAGTGAACAGTTATTGGGCGAAATTCAATTGTTCAGCTATTTTTTAAACAAAAACCCAATTCAGCATTTGTTAAATGCCATATCCGCTGATTGATGTCATCTTTTAATTTTAAACCTTGAAAAAGAGCCGATAAATTTCAGACACAAAAAAACCGCAACAGGTGCGGTTTCTTCCAATTTTACATCTCTCGATGTGTTCAAGTTGGTGCGCTCAGAGAGATTCGAACTCCCGACCCCTTAGTTCGTAGCCAAGTGCTCTATCCAGCTGAGCTATGAGCGCGTACTTGAGTGTCTTTCGACGTCGTTACATTTACGTTTAACTTGATTGGTGCGCTCAGAGAGATTCGAACTCCCGACCCCTTAGTTCGTAGCCAAGTGCTCTATCCAGCTGAGCTATGAGCGCATTTCAAGTTATTCGTGGCGGTGAGGGAGGGATTCGAACCCTCGGTGGGCTTTAAGACCCACGCTCCCTTAGCAGGGGAGTACCTTCAGCCACTCGGCCACCTCACCGTAACGAGCCGCCATAATACAAACTAAACTCTACTTCTTCAAGTCACATTTGAAAAAATTCTTGTTTTTTTAATCAATCATCTATTTTTTAATCAATTCAGCCCTTTTTACTGCCCTTTTCGCGCAGTTTTTTAGTCGCAGTGCGTGTGAAATATTTGGCGGCACGCTAAAATCTGATCTGAAAACACAATATTGCAATCATTTACGTGCAGTATCACGCTGCATGACTTATGCTAATCCTATCTTCTGACATGAAGCCAAAGACATTATGAAAAATTGGGTCGATCCTGAAGCTAAAGCTGAAGCTGAGCGTTATGACAATCCTATTCCAAGCCGTATTCTAATTTCAGAAACGATTGAAAAATTACAAGCACCACAATCTCATGCAGATTTAGTGGAACAGTTTAATATTGCCGATGAAAAAAGCATAGAAGCACTGAGTCACCGTTTAAGTGCAATGGTGCGCGATGGTCAGTTGATGAAAGATGGATTTAAATTCCAGCTCGCAACCAACCAACCGACGCATGAAGGCACGGTCTATATCAACTCAAAAGGTTTAGGCTCAGTCAACATTGCCGATCATGATGATATTGTATTGCCTGAACGTGAACTGCGTTTGGTCTTTAATGGTGACCGCGTCAAAGTGCGCCAAACTTCTGTGGATCGCAAAGGTAAACCTTGGGGTTTTATTACTGAAGTCGTGCAACATCGTGTCAAACAGATTATTGGTAAAGTGGCGATTTATGATGGTGAATACTTTATTCAACCTGCAAATCCAAATGCCCACCAACCGATTACCCTAGAAAAAGAACTGATTGAACATGCTCAGGTTAAAGTCGGCGATTCTGTTCGTGTCGCGATTGATGACTACCCGACGCGTGAAGAATTACCGACTGGGCACATCGTGCAATCGATGGCGGACAAAGCTGACACTGAAATTATTATTCCGCAAACCATTTTAGAATTTGGTTTGCCGTATGAATTTCCAGAAGAAGTGATCCGCGATGCAGAACACTTTAAAGAACCCAATGCACAAGACCGTGAAGGTCGCATCGATTTACGTGATTTAGCACTGGTCACCATTGATGGTGAAGATGCGCGTGACTTTGACGATGCCGTTTATGCAGAAAAACGTCCGGGTGGTGGTTATCGTGTCGTGGTTGCCATTGCTGACGTGAGTCATTATGTGCGTCCTGACAAACCTCTCGATGCTGAAGCAAGAGAACGTGGAACCTCGGTGTATTTCCCGCACTTTGTTTTACCGATGTTGCCTGAAGCATTATCCAATGGTCTGTGCTCGCTCAATCCACACCTTGATCGCCTCTGTATGGTGTGTGATCTGAATTTATCTCGTGCCGGTAAAGTGACGGGCTTCCAGTTCTACCCATCGGTGATGCATTCAAAAGCACGTTTAACCTATACCCAAGTTGCACAATATTTTGATGGTGACAGCAACGCGATTCCTGAAAATCGTGATGTGCGTAAATCGATTAATACCTTGTTCCAGCTTTATCAAGTACTTAAAGGTTTACGTGCTGAACGTCATGCGATGGAATTTGAAACTGTCGAAACCTATATGACCTTTGACGAACTTGGCGGCATTAAAGAAATTTTGCCACGTTCACGCAATGAAGCGCATAAGCTGATTGAAGAATGTATGTTGCTGGCCAATGTTGCCGCAGCAGAATATGCCTTAGAAAATGACATTCCGATGTTATACCGTGTGCATGAGCCACCTGAATTTTCACGTATTCAGAAAGTTCGTGAGTATGTGAAGTTACTGGGTTTACCCTTCCCTGAACAGCCAACGCAAAAAGATTATCAAGCTGTTATTGAAGCGACCAAAGAGCGTATTGATGCACCAAGTATTCATGCCGTGTTATTACGTTCCATGATGCAAGCCTATTACGGCGCAAACAATGCTGGACATTTTGGTTTGGCCTATGATGCCTATACACACTTCACTTCACCGATTCGTCGTTACCCAGACTTATTGTTGCACCGTGCCATCAAAGCCCATTTAAAACAAAAGCCGTCTCCACTTTCAGGAGCCGCTTTAGATGATGCTGGTGAACATTTCTCGCAAACTGAACGTCGTGCTGATGAAGCCTCTCGCTCTGTAACGACATGGTTAAAATGTCACTATATGCAGCAGCATTTAGGTGAAGAATTCATTGGTATCATTAGTGCCGTAGCTGAATTTGGTTTGTTCGTGACACTCAAAGATTTATATGTCGATGGCATGATTCATGTCAGCCAATTAGGCGATGACTTCTTTGTTTATGATCAAGCCAGTCAAAGCTTAGTTGGGCGCGGTCGTGGTCAAAGCTTTAGTCTTGGCGATGAAGTCAAAATTAAAGTCGCAGCAGTGAACTTAGATGATCGTAAGATTGACTTTGAATTGTTGCAACAAATGTCCCATGCTGGTCGTGCGATTCGTAGCCGTGCTCCTCGTGTTGCGGCTAAACCTGCTCGTGAATCTAAAGAAGAAGTTTTTACGCCACGCGCTAAAGCCGTAGTGAGTGAAGATGGTGAACAGCCGATTCGTAAGAAAAAGCCAAAAACCAAATCACCGTCTGTTGCGAAAAAGTCAGATAAAAAGCCTTCGGCAAAATCTGATGCAAAAAGCAAAGATAAAGACAAAGTGAAGAAAAAATCTAAGCTCAAAAAGAAAAAATCCAATGCTAAAATAAAGCAGGATTAATTCTGAAATAAAAAGAGAGCTTCGGCTCTCTTTTTTATTGCTCACTTACTCAAAGCACGTACATTCAATAATCTTGAGCGTGAAAATGACTTATTCAATATCATTCCAACTTATTCGCCTAATGTGCTACTAAGATTGGAAAATCATCTTTATATTTCAAAACAAAGTGCAATGCATTTGCCCACTGCGTTTAAATGTTCATCAAAGTTAATTTTTAAATAAGCAAAACAACAAATCTCAAAAGAAACCTTGATTTCCCTGCTCACAAGCCCTACATCTACTACTAAGTTTATAAATGAAATGGCGTATAGCAATGACTTTAGAAAAGGCGACTTTGCCTGTTCCACAATTTGATCAAATTCAACTTGCCGATTTAAAACAACAGATTGAACAAGCCATTCAGCAAGGACAAAAGTTTTTAACAGATTTAACTGAAGTCCCTGAAAGTGCTCAAGCACAACTGGCGGTACTCAAACAAGTAGATACCCTCGAAAATAATATGAGTGAAGCTTGGGGGGTACTTTCACACCTCAATGCAGTCATGAACAATGCAGAAACGCGCGAACTCTATCAGTCACTTTTACCCAGTCTAAGCGAATACTATACAACGCTTGGTCAACACACGGCGTTGTATCAAAGCTACCAACATGTGCATGATTCTACACTGTTTAATACTCTGCCCGCTGCACAGCAAAGTGCAATTAAACTGGCACTGCGCGACTTCAAACTGTCAGGTGTTGCTTTAGAGGGTGAAGCGAAAAAACGTTTTGCAGAAATTTCTGCACGTTTGTCACAGCTTTCTTCTGATTTTTCCAACCATGTTCTGGATGCCACGCAAGCTTACTTTAAACCACTGACTGAAGATCAACTCAAAGGTTTACCACAAAGCAGCATCGACCTACTTAAACAATATGGTCAGCAACGTGAACTTGACCAAGCCGTGGCTACGTTAGATATTCCCTCTTATCTTGCCATTATGACCTATGCCGCTGACCGTGCCTTACGTGAAGAGCTGTATAAAGCCTATACCACACGCGCATCAGATCAATCTGAACAGACTGAATTTGACAACACCCAAGTCATGGAAGAAATCCTCAGCTTACGTCAGGAAATGGCACAGCTTCTGGGTTTCAACAACTATGCCGAGCTATCACTTGCCAGCAAAATGGCACCCAATGTCGCAACAGTCGAGCAATTTTTGGTTGAACTCGCAGAACATGCCCGTGCGCCTGCGGAAAGAGAAATTGCCGAACTCAAAGCCATTGCACAACAAGATAATATTCTCGATTTACAACCTTGGGATACAGGTTACTATTCTGAAAAGCTGAAGGTTCAACAATTTAATTTATCCCAAGAATCATTAAAACCCTACTTCCCTGCACCAAAAATTCTGCAAGGTTTATTCAGTATTGTAAATCGCTTATACGGGATCAATATCGTGCAGCGTGAAGCCCCTGTTTGGCATCCCGATGCGCATTACTTTGAACTGGAAGATCAAGGTACGGTGGTGGGTGGTTTTTACTTTGACCTATATGCACGTAGTGGCAAACGTGGTGGCGCATGGATGAGTGGCTTCCGCTCACGTATGCAAACTGAAAATGGCATACAAAAACCCATTTGCTATATGGTCTGTAACTTCACGCCTGCTGTCGGCGATCAACCTGCACTGCTCACTCACGATGAAGTGAATACCTTATTCCATGAATTTGGTCATGGCTTGCATCATATGCTGACCGAAGTAGATCATATTGCGGTGGCGGGTACTCACGGTGTCGACTGGGATGCAGTGGAGCTCCCAAGTCAATTCATGGAATTTTGGACTTGGGATCATGAAAGTCTAGATTTACTCAGTGAACACATCGAGACCAAACAGCATTTACCGCAAGATTTACTGAAAGCTTTACTCGATGCACGCTTCTTCCAATCAGGTATGCAAACGCTGCGTCAAATTGAATTTGCCTTATTTGATTTGTCTATTCACAAGCACAATCCTGCTTTAAATGCCGTACAAGTCCAAGCCGTATTGGATGATATTCGCCAAAAATATGCCGTTGCACCGACGGCAAGCTATAACCGTTTTCAGCATAGTTTTAGCCATATTTTTGCGGGTGGCTATGCCGCAGGTTATTACTCGTATAAATGGGCCGAGGTTTTAGCCAGTGATGCCTTTGATCGTTTCGAAAAAGAAGGCATTTTTAATACACAGACTGGAAAAGAGTTTCGGCAATTTATTCTAGCAGTTGGCGGAAAAGATACAGCACTTGATGCGTTTATCAATTTCCGCGGACGCGAGCCAAAAATAGATGCTTTATTACGCCATCAAGGTTGGACGAATGCCTCTAAAAACCCTTAAACTAAGCGCCTTAGATTGATCAGAAGGTAAGTCAGATGACTATTAAACGTCGTTTCATCGCAGGTGCTAAATGTCCTAAATGTGAAGCGTTAGATCGAGTAGTCATGCTTAGCTCTGGCGACGATGAATGGATTGAATGTATCGAGTGTGGTTATAGCGAAAATCGACCAACGCAGGTCGACGAACCACAAGAGCCGGAAGTCGCGGATGAAATCGGTGTCATTCAATTCAAACCTCGTCAACCAAAATCATAAAGGTTCGTAAATGACGTTAGATCAAAAAAATAGCCCAATACTTTTATTGGGCATTACTGGGGGCTTAGTTGCAATCATTGTGCTGGTTTTTGCATATCAATGGTTTTTTTCAACCTCGAACGAAGCACTTCCTGAACATGAAGCAATCAGCGTACAAACGCCAGCAAAACCGGCTGCTTCTGCTGAAGTCAAAGCGGCTGTAACAGAGGAACAAACCATTCAATTGGTTGATGAAGAAATTCTAACCGCACCCGTTCCAAAAAATGAAGCATTAGCAAAAGAAGAAGTGGCTAAACTTGCCGATATTCAAACCCAATTGAATGATCAAGAAACGACGCTTAAAACACAGCATACCGATGCTGACAAGTTAATTGCTCTGAAAGAAGAACAAATTAAGTTACTTGAAGCTCAACTCGCAGAATCACACTAATATTGCAGTTTTCTTTTCTCAAAGACTCACCCATATCAATCTGCTGGATCTAAACCTACAATTCAGCAGAGGTAGGAAGCCGTTAAAGCAGCTGGCATAAAATTGATCCTCATCAACTCCTTACCTCCCCGTCGTAAATTATTGTCTACCGCTCTGCTTTGCTCTTTTTCTTGATGGGCGTATGTGCCCGTTATGTCTTTCCCCATTGATAAACCAATAATGGTTTTTATTCCGCAATTTGATCAGCCTGTTTATTTTCCACCCTTTGATATTCAATAAGCACATGAATTTTTAAAACTAAAAAAATGTCTTTTATTTCTACTTTATTGACATATTCATTTCGATGATTCCAATGTTTTGACAGATGAAATCAAAAAAGCACCCGAAGGTGCTTTTTCTTATCCTGTTAAAATTTAGTGATACCAACCAAATAATTTAAAAATGTAAGGAACATACGCAATAATCAACATTGCAGGAAGCATGACAATTACTGGCAAAATCCAACGTTCAAAACGATAGAAAAATGGCTGGTCTCTCACTTCAGCATCTGCTGCTGCAACTTCCTCATCACCAATAGACTGCCTCGCCAAAAGATGATTCAGTGCAACAGGTGGCGTTACATAGCCTAGCTCGAAACCAATTAAGGTAATCATCCAGAAATGCACAGGGTCAATACCATATTGGTAGGCCACGGGCGCTACAGTCGCCGAAATTAAAATCACGGCACCAAATGGATCCATAATCATGCCGACAAAAACCATCAAAACAACAATGAGTGTAATCACGATAAAGATACTGCTAATGTCGGTCGGGAAGAACTCCATAATTTCTATGCGTTCAAGGAAACCGCCCACGCTCACAGACAATGCCATCAAAATAATCAATGCACCAATATGCCCCACCGTTTCATTGGTCGAGATATGCAAGGATTTAAAGAAACCAACTTGACGTGGCTCATTCGGATCAACGAATGGTGCCTTTGTCACTGCGGGTTCTTTAACCATAGCTGAAGCTGTGGTCATGGTTGGCACTGCATCCATTGTCATTGCTGATGCTGCTGCCATTGCTGAGGCTTGAGGATACGAACGCTGCTCTACTTGCGTAGCATTGAGCGTTTCATCCCAATGTCCAACTGGGGGAATCGGTGCAGGCTCATGACGTAATTTATCAAACAACACCATCACCAACAAAATGACTGGCATCATCACAGGTGCCGTAAACTCATTCATATCTGTTGAAAGTAAATATTTATAAAACAACCAGATCAGAATAAAAATAGTGATGTAAGGCAGGACAGGTACAATTGCCCGTAATGATTTTGGTGCAGCCAATGCAGGCGATGCAATCCTGAATTTTTGCTCAGCAAAATACAAAGAAACAATCAAAAATAACGTTGAGGTCAATAAGAATACATACACGCCATAATGATAGAGTACATCCGTAGTGACTTCTTTATTTAATGAAGCAACCACCACAATTAATAAGCATGGACGTAATACAACCCCCATTGAACCGGACATGGCTGTTGCTGCCAACGCAAATTGACGGCGCCCCCCCGCATTCCAAACTTCCTTATAAATAATTGCACCCGCTGCAATCACGAAAATACCTGATGCACCGGTATAAGCCGTAGGTAAAGCCGCAGCAATCAAAATTAACCATGTTAATGTTTCAGGTGCCAAATTCCACGGACGTAAAATATTCAGAAATAAATCGACAATCCGTGTTTGCTTAAGCAACATACCTGCCCAAACAAATAAAGCCAAATTCAGAAAAATACTGGAGAACTCAACCAACTGACCTAAGTAAATCCCTTGCCCCATTGGATAATCCATGAAGAAGGTAAATGCGATACCGGTAATAATGGCCATATAGGCATACAACGGAATACAAAGGAAAGCCATGCCAATACCGCCCCCTTCACGAGAAGGTTTTGGCGATTTAATCAGTTGAAATAAACTAATACAGGTCAAAGCCGTAAACAGAACAATCCACATCCAATAAATGGCATGCATTTCTCCTGTAACAGGTACACCTGAGTCTTTTATCGAATTATATTGACTCCAACTTGATGCCATCAAGAAACCATTGGCAACAAACATGGCAATAGAATAAACACGAAAATCGGTACGGGTTGCTGGACTGCGCAAACTAATATGATGGGTTTTTAGCGTTGCACTTATTGCGGCAAAGACCACCATCAAGACCAATAAAATGGCCCGATTTTCACTTCCGAATTTAAAAATACCAAAGAATGAGGTTTCAATCGTGCGGTAGGTTCTCAAACTTGGATGAGCCTGCATATGCTTGATGGCTTTATCATAAAACTGATACTTTTCTGCACACTGCTGTTGTGCTGCCAACACTGAAGCACGAACATCTGCAGCCGATGTAGTCCCAAAAATATCGGCAAACTCATCATTCGCATTGGCTTTCATTTGCTGCTGTACTTGCGCATCAACATTCGGATTGCGGTCACAATCTGGTGCTGTCGGTTCTACTCGTAGAAATGAATACTGCATACTGGTGGCTGGATCGCCATATAAACGCTCCCCCATACGCAATAACTGACCATGAATCATCTCACCCGTACCAATAATCAGCGTGAGCAGTAATAAAGCCAGAATAACAAAGGTCGAGATCCACTCGACCCAGATATAACGTAACAGACCCAATCCTGATCTGTTGTTTTCATCATTTTGCATGTGTATTCCTATTTTTTATTTTGGTCATCACCATAGGTTCAGCAATGCCAATGTCCTTTTTGGATAGAAAACACCCTTTCTCTATCCAATCTATTTATTGTTGTGTACGAATTTGCATCAATTTGGCTAGAATAAAAATGACAATATACATTTTCTTTTATGTTTTTAATGTCAATCTACTTACGATTCAATAAATAATTCCATAAAATATAACCTATTGCGATCATCACTCCCCAAACAACACCCAACAAATGTGCTTCAACCAATACCGGACTGCCAATCAATTCAGCCGTCCCAACACCGCCAATGGTATTTTCCCAAATTAATTTGGCAAAAATAAGAAATAAGACCAATGCCGCAAAATTACGCTCTTTCTTATCTAATAAATGCACGCTCGCAACCGCGGCATAAGCACCATGCAAAACCCCAGATAAGCCTGCATACGCTTCAATATTCGGCAATAAATAATAAAAACTGAGACTAATCAAAGGGGGCAGCAACAGCAACAAAGCCACAAAATGCCAAACTTTCACCCGTGGGAAAATAAAGGGCAAACAGGCAAAAGCCAGCATGTTCAAAACATAATGAATCCATCCCACATGAACCCAATGCGCTGTCCACAACCGCCAAAACTGTTGTAGTAAGTCTGCTTGCCAGTAAATAAATGCATCTGAAAAAACTTGAAGGCATGCCGAAAACGACACCACAATTGCAATAAAAACAATTTTCCGCATGAGAAATGGGTCTTTCATTGACATGCCCCTCTACTTAAAAACGCTTCAATCAGAAATTTAAACGATTCATTTAGCCACTTAAAACCCTATTTTGATTGGATCAAATTTAGGATTTAGCGCCCTCATTTTCGCTAAATAATTCATCCAATTCTGCGGTATTGTCTTTATCATCCCAGAAACGTTGCATCCCATCATCACCCGTACGAATGCCGGTATGTTCAGTCCAATAACGGTCAGAAATCGCCTGCACCATATTTTTCGCCATGCTATCTACCAACTTAAATTGTGGGTTGACTGGTTTTTCTTCTGAACGTGAAGCCGCAAAGGTTTTTAATGCATCACGGATTTTGGCATCATCACCACTGGCTTGAGCAGCCACGGCATATAAAGCATGCGATAAACGCACCCCTTTTTGTTCGCCCAGTTGAACCGACTCTTTTAAGGTCTGGTAAGGATCAGGTTTACCATCACCGGCACCCGGCAACAAAGTCCAAATCACGGCACGCGTAGCATTAGGTGCACCCCAGAATTTTGCATTGTCTAAACACGCCATACCGCGTTCAACCACTGCCGCAATATCTTTAGGCACATTGACTGCACCACCTGAATTAATGTCATTGGTCATGGCTTGTAAACCACTCACCATTCCCATCAAGTAAACGGTTTGATCCAAATCACTTTTCATTTTCGGGCATTCTTCACCCAGTTTTTTATTATATTTTGCTTCCCAACGATTTTCAAAAAGTTGATAACCGGCATATTGACGCTGTGCAGCAATCGCCGCCCAGCGTTTTTGTTCTATACGGGCATCTTGTGCTTCTGACACTTGACCTGCTTTAGAGGCACGTAAATAGCGCAACTCGGATTCGAGTGCCTGATTTTCTGCACAAATACCCGATGAAGCATATAAAAGTACCGCAATACGCGTTGGATCTGCGCCCATATCTTTGGTTGCCATAATTGCGGGGGTTAAAGCATTGCCTGAATTACACGCCATATCGGCATCATCCATCGCTAAAATAGGCGGTACAATATGCTTTTCGCTAAAGCCAAGTGCGACATTCGCCCCTGTTTTAACCACTTGAGAACAACCTGATAGTAAAGAACTTGCAACTGTAATAATTGCCACACCTTGGCATATTTTTTGGACTTTCGACATTTTCCTGTCCTCTATAATTGTGTTTATGTCCATATAACTAAACATATCAGATGCGAAATCTGAATAAAAGAGTATTTACTCTAATTTAATTTGATACTTTGCCATAAAATGAAGTACAAAAAATTGACTATATTCAATGAAGTTAAAAAATTTGGGCAAAAAAAAGTAGCATTGCGACGGTTCGACACATGCTACCTATCAAGTGGTAAAAGCCTATTGGCTTTCATGTTTTGAAAACTGATCCTTCAGCACTGTTCCGAGTCGTCCAATAACAATTGCCAAAACAATCGCGATCACCAGAAACATCCAAGTTGAAATCACCATGATGATTCCTCATTTGCTGTTGGTATATTTAATGTACAGTGCGTGTCAAAAATTAAGCGGAGAAATTGTCTAACAATTGAAATAATGGCTATTTTTATATCAAAGCTGTCTTACATAGCGGATAATTTAATGCTTATATATTTGATTATTAATATTTTAATGTGTTTTTATCAAGCTAAAATTGTCTAACAATTAAATCAGTTTCGCCAATTTTTTTAAGGCTTTCCACTGTTGTCGCGGCAGTTGATCAATCCAAATCAATAACGGTTTTGCTCGAAAATGCTGAAAATAAACCACGATATACAGCTGATGATCAATCATATGACTCACAGAAACGCGTTTAACTTGTTCAGACTGCGCACTTAAAAGCGACCATTCTCGTGCATCTAAATGCTCAAAACAAAGCGGTTCTGGCACTTTTAAACCATAGGCATAGCCAATGACAGCCAATAAAATACAAATTACCCATAGCCATGCTGGCAAGAGTTGCTGCAAAAGCAGCATTAAAAGGATAAAAATAATCAGCTGAAATACAAAGGCTAAGCGGCTGCGTCTCAGCTGAAAAGATCGATTAGCCATGAACGTAATGTTTCAATTTCACAATTAGCGCTTTCATTTCAGGGCGTGGTGGTTCCGACACTTCCATAAACCAATCGAGTAAATCAGGATCTTCTTGTTCAACCAGTTCAGCAAAAGTTGCTTTTTCTGCTGCATCTGCCTGTAAATAGTATTTTTTGACGTATGGGTCAAAATAAACATCAATTTCTTTTAAACCACGACGCGCACGATAAATCACTTTGCGTTCTTCTAAGCTCATTTCTTCACTCATAATCTTCCCCCCAATGCTGTGCAAATTTTTGCTAGTTTACCCTATCAGTACTGCATGTTTCGAGCCATTTACGCCAATTGACCAAATTCATCATCTGATTCAAATATTTGAGCATTCATCACATTGCCACCTCAGCAGCGATCTTCTACTTTCTATAGAACAATAACCGTGTAGATGGAACAATAAAAATGCAATCAGGTGCGATTCGACCAATAGCCAATATGTTGCCACGCAATTTATTCACAGCAGAACATGAAGCATTCCGTGAAAGCGTGCGCAAATTTTATGAAAAAGAAGTGGTTCCAAATATTGAAAAATATGAACAACAACAACATGTTGATCGTGATTTATGGAATAAAGCCGGTGACATGGGATTGCTTTGCGCAACCATGCCTGAAGCGTATGGCGGTTCAGGTGTTGACCGACTTTACAGCATGATTTTGATTGAAGAACAAGCCTATGCGATGGATTCATCCACTGGCTTTTCCTTACACTCAGACATTGTCGCCAACTATTTGAATAACTTTGGCAATGAAGAACAAAAAAAGCATTGGCTACCGAAAATGGCCTCTGGTGAAAGCGTAACAGCGATTGCAATGACTGAACCCGGTACAGGATCAGACTTGCAAGCGGTTCGAACAACAGCTGTTTTAGAGGGTGATGAATACGTCATTAATGGCTCTAAAATTTTTATTACCAATGGCTACTTATGCGATATGGTCATTGTGGTGTGTAAAACTGGCAGTAGTGACAAAGGTTCAGCCAACTTATCACTGCTTATGGTTGAAGCTGATCGAGTCGGTTTTAGCAAAGGCAAACCGTTAAATAAAATTGGCATGAAAGGACAAGATACTTGTGAGTTATTCTTTGATGAGGTTCGTGTGCCTAAAGCAAATTTACTCGGCATGGAAGGCATGGGTTTTATGATGCTGATGAAAGAATTGGCATGGGAACGCATGTTGGTTGCCATTATCTGTCAAGCAGGGGCTGAAGCCGCATTTGCACATACGGTGCAATATACGAAAGACCGTAAAGCCTTTGGTAAATCGGTTGCGAGTTTCCAGAACACGCGCTTTAAACTGGCCGAACTACGAACAGAAATTGACTTTTGCCGTGCCTATTTAGACCGTTGTATGCAATTACAGTTAGCAGAGAATCTCGGTATTGATGCTGCCGCTGCTGCGAAATATAAAATTTCTGAGATGTTTTCTAAAGTGGTCGATGAGTGCCTGCAATTACATGGAGGCTATGGCTATATGATGGAATATCCGATTGCACGGGCCTATATCGATAACCGTGCAAATCGTATCTATGCAGGCACCAATGAAATTATGAAAGAGCTGATTTCTCGTTCCCTATAAATCATCAGTCATAAAAAAAGGAGCTTATGCTCCTTTTTTATTTACGCGCTAAATTAAGAGACTAATTTAGGCTTAGCTGAAACTTGTGCTATACGTTTTTCAAATTTAAGCACACCATCATCAAACCGCGCATTTTTGAGTATTTTACGATCCGCTAGATAATTGTTGGTGACATTCCATGGCGCATGCTTACCTTGTTTTGGCATAACGTCCACTGCGCGCGCGATATAACCTGAAGATAAACTTCCCATAACCGTATCTTCCATCAATTCAGTTTGATCGCCCTGAGGAATGACTTCGTCATAACCATGCTTATCCATATAATTGATTAGTCGACAAATATACTCCGCTGCAACATCAACTTTTAACGTCCAAGAGGCATTGATATAACCAATAATCATCGCCATATTCGGCACATCACTGACCATAATCCCTTGATACAACATGTGCTTAGAGGTATCCATCGGTTTACCATCAAGTGTTGCTTTAATTCCACCCAAAATTTGAATTTGTAGCCCTGTCGCAGACACAATAATATCGGCATCCAGATGTTGACCTGATTGAAGTAAAATACCCTTTTCAGTAAATTGCTCAATTTGATCTGTTTCTACACTCGCCTTACCCGAGCGTAAAATTTTAAATAAATCACCATCAGGCACCACACACAGACGTTGATCCCATGGATTATAAGAAGGGGTAAAGTGTTTCATATCCACCTTACCCTTTAGTTGCATCTCAATCGATTTAAGCAGAAGTTTGCGTAATAACTTAGGTTGTTTCTGTGCAAGTGCATAAATACCACGTTGCATGCCAATATTACGTGCCCGTGTGAGTTTATAAGCCAGATCTTCGGGCAACACTTTACGCATCTTGTCATAAACAAAATCGATAGAGGGTATTGAAGCAATATAGGTCGGTGAACGTTGCAGCATCGTGACATGTTCTGCACCGCCCTTAGCCAAGGCGGGAACCAAAGTAATCGCAGTCGCACCACTGCCAATAATCACCACTTTTTTACCCGCATACTCTAAATCAGCAGGCCAAAATTGTGGATGAATCAATTGCCCTTTAAAAGCCTGTTGATTTGGAAAGTTCGGTTGAAAACCCTGATCATAATTATAATATCCAGTACAACCTAGGACAAAATTTGCAATCCAAGTGTGTTTTTTCTGATTTGAATCTTCAATTTCAACCACCCATTTTTTTTGCGCTGAATCATAATTTGCCGCAAGTACACGGTGCTGAAAATGGATTTTATCTTTTAATTTATATTCATCCAAGACTTCTGAAAGATAGCCTTTAATTGAAGCACCATCAGCAAGTACATTGGCTTTTTGCCAAGGTTTAAAATTAAAACCAAAAGTCGACATATCCGAATCTGAACGAATACCGGGATATTTAAAGAAATCCCAAGTTCCACCAAAACTTTCACGACGCTCAATAATATCAAATTGGCGCTGTGGACAATGCTTCGAAAGATGTACAGCCAGCCCAATACCTGAAATACCTGCGCCGACAATCAAAATATCAATATGCTTTTCCATGTTGTTTTTATAGCCTGATTTAAACTTTATTTTATTAAACCACAAATTTGACAATACTCAATGTCAAGTTTAAATAAATCAGACCAAAAACATATCACTTCAGGACAAAATGATAAATTGTCTAACACGCAGACATAAAAAAAGACCAGTAAAACACTGGTCTTTTTTCGAACAACTGAAGTTCTTCTGGCGAAATTATTTAACTTCGCGATCTACTAGCTCAACGTAAGCCATCGGCGCAGCATCACCTGCACGGAAGCCCGCTTTAAGAACACGTAGATAACCGCCGTTACGTTCTTTGTAACGAGGGCCAAGAACGGTAAATAATTTACCAACAGTTGCTGCTGAACGAGTACGAGCAAACGCCAAACGACGGTTTGCAACAGTATCGTTTTTAGCTAAAGTGATTAAAGGCTCAGCTACACGACGTAACTCTTTTGCTTTAGGCACAGTTGTTTTAATCAACTCGTGCTCAAACAAAGAGTTAGCCATGTTTTGAAACATCGCTTTACGATGGCTGCTTGTACGGCCTAATTTCACACCACTATTACGATGACGCATGGTGATAGTCCTACTTAATTAACGGCTACGATAGGCAAAACGATCGTCCATACGTAAACTAGCTGGTGGCCAGTTTTCTAAACGCATGCCGAGTTGTAAGCCTTTTGAAGCCAGAACATCTTTGATTTCAGTTAACGATTTTTTACCTAAGTTAGGAGTTTTTAACAACTCCACTTCAGTACGTTGAACCAAGTCACCGATGTAGTAAATATTTTCTGCTTTCAAACAGTTAGCAGAACGAACAGTAAGCTCTAGATCATCTACTGGACGAAGCAAGATTGGATCCACTTCTTCGCGAGGCTCTTGAGCAACAGGAGCTTGATCTTTCTGAAGATCAACAAAAATTGCAATTTGTTGTTGCAAGATTGTTGCCGCTTTGCGGATTGCTTCTTCTGGATCAACTGTACCATTGGTTTCAAGATCAATGATCAATTTATCAAGGTCAGTACGTTGTTCAACACGCGCATTTTCAACGGTGTAAGAAACACGTTTGATCGGGCTATAAGAAGCATCTAACTGTAAACGACCCACTGGGCGAGTTTCGCCTTCTGGGAAACGTGAGTCAGATGTCTCATAACCACGGCCTTGAGAAACTTTCAGGCGCATTTTTAATGAGCCTGAAGCACTTAACGTGCCAATCAAATGCTCAGGGTTTACCACTTCAACATTATGAGGTAAACGAAGATCAGCAGCAGTTACATCGCCAGGACCTTGTTTTTCTAATGTTAAATATGCTTCGTTTTGATCGAACAGCTTAATCGACAATCCTTTTAGGTTCAGCAAGAGCTCGACGATGTCCTGCTGCAAGCCTTCTAAGGTACTGTACTCGTGCTCGACCCCTTCTATTTCAACTTCAACCACAGCAGCGCCAGGTAAAGAAGAAAGAAGGATACGACGTAAAGCATTACCCAGAGTATGACCAAAGCCACGCTCTAATGGTTCTAGAATCACTTTTGCCGAGGTCCCGCTAGCCGCTTCGACCTTGATCGCTTGCGGAGTTAGAAACTCATTTGCAGTACGCGTCATTATTGCTACCTCAAGGATTATTTAGAATACAATTCTACAATCAAGCTTTCGTTGATTTCAGCAGGTAAATCAGAACGATCCGGTGCAGCTTTAAACGTACCTTCCAATTTAGAATGGTCAATTTCCATCCAAGAAGGCATGCCACGTTGAGTAGCCAATTCAATTGCGCCTTTAATACGCAATTGTTGTTTAGCACCTTCGTGAACCGCAATTACATCACCCGCTTTAACTTGAATAGACGCGATGTTAACACGACGACCATTCAAAGTAATGCTGCGGTGAGATACAAGCTGACGAGCTTCTGCACGTGTAGAACCAAAACCCATGCGATAAACTACGTTATCAAGGCGGCTTTCAAGCAATTTCAACAAGTTTTCACCTGTTGCGCCTTTAACACGAGCAGCTTCTTTATAGTAGTTACTAAATTGACGTTCTAACACACCGTACATACGACGTACTTTTTGTTTTTCACGTAATTGTAGTGAGTACTCAGATTGTTTACTACCACGCGCTCCACCATGTTGGCCAGGAGCTTTCGCATGTTTTTTTGTCTTAACGTCAAACGGTTTAACGCCTGATTTAAGTTGCAGGTCTGTCCCTTCGCGGCGAGAGAGTTTGCATTTTGGACCAATATAACGAGCCATGAATGTTTCTCCTTAGACGCGACGTTTTTTAGGTGGACGGCAACCGTTGTGCGGGATTGGCGTCACATCGGTAATGCTGTTAATTTTATAACCCACTGCACCTAAAGCACGAACCGCAGATTCACGACCAGGACCAGGACCTTTTACAAGGACGTCCAAGTTTTTCAAACCGTAGTCTAAAGCTGCTTTACCAGCAACTTCAGCAGCTACCTGAGCAGCAAACGGAGTTGATTTACGTGATCCACGGAAGCCTTGTCCACCAGAGGTAGCCCAAGCCAGTGCATTACCTTGACGATCGGTAATAGTAACAATGGTGTTATTAAAAGAAGCGTGAATGTGTGCAACACCTTCAGAGACGGTACGAGTGACCTTCTTGCGTGCGCGAGTATCTTTAGCCATCTTTTAGCTTCCAGAAATCTTATTTCTTAATAGGTTTGCGCGGACCTTTACGGGTACGTGCGTTAGTTTTGGTGCGTTGTCCACGGACAGGCAAGCTGCGACGATGACGAAGACCGCGGTAGCAGCCTAAATCCATTAAACGTTTAATGTTCATGGAAATTTCGCGACGTAAATCACCTTCGGTCGGAACCTTAGTAATTTCTGCACGAATCGCATCAAGTTGAGCATCATCCAATTCACGGATCTTAGTAGTCGTAGCGATACCAACAGCAGCTAAGATGTTCTTAGCAGTATGGCGACCGATACCAAAGATATACGTGAGGGAGATAACAGCATGCTTGTTATCCGGAATGTTTACACCGGCAATACGAGCCATTCACTTTCTCCAAAAAGGCAGTAGAGATAATCAACCGCCCGACAAAAACCTTGAGGGGCGGATATTAACCTAATTCACCTACTGAAATCAACAGGTCTTGATTAGATTAACCTTGACGCTGCTTATGACGAGGTTCAGCGCTACAAATCACGCGGATAACCCCATTACGACGGATAACTTTACAGCTACCACAAATTTTTTTTACAGAAGCTTGTACTTTCATGATGAAACCTCAAGTGCGCTTATCCCTTAGGATGAGCAGTCGTTTTTCTCATTAACGTTTGATTATCATACTGGTGCGAGGTGAGATGTGCTTGAAGCTGAGCCATAAAGTCCATCACGACCACCACAACGATGAGCAAAGAGGTACCACCCAAAGAGAATGGAATACCAAATGAGCTCTGTAACACCATCGGCATTAAACAAATCACTGTGATATAAATCGCGCCAATAAAGGTCAAACGATTGAGAATATGATCTAAGTAACGAGCAGTTTGCTCACCTGGACGAATACCAGGCACATAAGCTCCGCTGCGTTTCAAGTTCTCTGAAACTTCTTTCGGGCTAAAAACTAGCGCAGTATAGAAGTAACAGAAAAAGATAATTAACGCACCAAAGAGCACCAAATACAACGGCTGTCCAGGCGACAATACGAGTGCCAAATCTTGTAGGCTACGTTTGATAATATTTGCACTAGGATCAGCACTACCCACCCATTGCCCTAAGCTCGCAGGGAACAAAAGCAATGAACTTGCAAAAATTGCTGGGATCACACCCGCCATATTAATTTTTAATGGCAAATGTGTCTGCTGTGCAGTAAATACACGACGACCCTGTTGTTTTTGAGCATAATTGACTGGTATACGACGTTGTGCTTTTTCAATAAACACAATAGCTGCTAAAACACCTATAGATAACAGACCAAAAATAACCAAACCAATGAGGCTTGTTTGACCATTATCTACCGATGAGAAAGATTGCATAATTAAATTTGGCAATCCAGCAACAATACCTGCAAAGATGATCATGGATATACCATTCCCTACTCCGCGTTCAGTAATTTGCTCACCTAACCACATTAAAAACATGGTACCTGCAACCAGTGAAGTAACTGCAGGGATA
Source organism: uncultured Gammaproteobacteria bacterium (assembly GCA_963812025.1). Taxonomy (GTDB): domain Bacteria; phylum Pseudomonadota; class Gammaproteobacteria; order Pseudomonadales; family Moraxellaceae; genus Acinetobacter. The sequence continues at coordinate 399,046 of CAWETQ010000007.1, read as the reverse complement.
TAAAAAGCTAGACCTTCTGTCAAAGTAATACCCTGACTAATAAGCCCAGCACACATCCCTACGGACTGCACAAGTGCAAGAAACAATGTTCCTTGTCGCGTATATTGATTAATCTTACGCTTACCTTGCTCGCCTTCTTTTTTTAAAGCTTCCAGCGAAGGAACAACCGTAGACATTAACTGCACAATAATTGAGGCAGAAATGTATGGCATGATCCCTAAAGCAAGAATTGACATCCGCTCTAATGCACCACCTGAAAACATATTAAACAAACCAAGGATCGTGCCTTGATTTGCATTAAACAGATTTTCAAGTGCAGCACTATTAATGCCTGGTACTGGAATATGTGCTCCTAGTCGAAAGACCATCAATGCACCGATAAGAAACATCATTCGGCGAATAATTTCACGATATTTCACATGAAACGGTTGACCTTTCATCATGTTCACATGACCTGAAGAACTAGGAGACATAGACACTAGCGATTACTCCTCGACTTTGCCGCCAGCAGCTTCAACAGCAGCTTTAGCGCCTTTAGTCAATGCAACACCTTGAATAGTGAATGCACGAGTAATATCACCAGAAAGTACGATACGAGCACGAGTCATATCTTTACGTACAACATTCGCTGCTTTTAAAGTTTCAAGTGAAACAATATCACCTTCAACTTTAGCAAGCTCAGATAAACGTACTTCAGCAGTTTTTAAAGCGAGTTGGCTTGTAAAACCGAACTTAGGTAAACGACGATAAATCGCAGTTTGACCACCTTCGAAACCAGCGCGTGTACCACCACTTTTACGTGCGCCTTGGCCTTTATGACCACGACCAGCAGTTTTACCGATACCAGAACCGATACCACGGCCAACACGAATATTGTTGCGTTTTGCACCTTCAGCTGGCGCAAGCTCATTTAAACGCAGAGTCATAGCTTATCCCTCTACACTAACCATATAGTAGACTTTATTAATCATACCGCGGTTAGAAGGTGTATCTTGAACTTCTACTGTATGACCAATACGACGCAGACCTAGACCTTGTAGGCAAAGTTTGTGATTTTTCAAACGATGCGAAGCAGATTTAGTCTGGGTAACTTTAATCGTTTTCATGATTGATTACCCTTGAATTTGTGCTACAGATAAACCACGTTTCGCAGCGACTTTCTCAGGAGAAGTCATATCACGCAAACCTTTGAAAGTTGCGTTAACTACGTTAGCAGCATTCGTAGAACCATAGCATTTTGTCAATACGTTATGTACGCCAACAGCTTCTAAAACTGCACGCATAGCACCACCAGCAATTACACCAGTACCTTCAGAAGCAGGTTGCATGTAAACGCGGCTTGCACCGTGACGAGCATTAATAGGGTGTTGAACAGTACCGTTAACAAGATCAACAGTAATCATGTTACGACGTGCAGCTTCAAGTGCTTTAGAAATAGCAGCTGGAACTTCACGTGCTTTACCACGACCAAATCCTACACGACCGTTACCATCACCTACCACAGTCAATGCTGTGAAAGAGAAGATACGACCACCCTTAACAACTTTGGCTACACGATCAACGGCAACCAGCTTTTCAACAAGACCTTCGTTTTGTTCAACTTTAGCCATGATTAGAACTCCAAGCCGTTTTCACGAGCAGCATCAGCCAAGGCTTTGATACGACCATGATATTTAAAACCAGAACGGTCAAATGCAACTTTAGTTACACCAGCAGCTTTAGCACGCTCTGCGATTAAAGCACCTACTTTAGTAGCGGCTTCAACGTTACCAGTTGTACCAGCACGTAAAGTAGCATCTAAAGTTGAAGCTTGCGCTAAAACTGTACCACCATCGGCTGAAATAACTTGCGCATAGATGTGACGCGGAGTGCGGTTTACACACAAGCGAGTCGCACCCAATGCACGAATGTGCAAGCGTGTGCTTTTCGCACGACGCAAACGGGATTGTTTCTTTTCGTTCATAAGAACCTCGCGCCTTATTTCTTCTTAGCTTCTTTACGAAGAACAACTTCATCCGAATAACGAACACCTTTACCTTTATAAGGCTCAGGTTCACGATATGAACGGATATCTGCAGCTACTTGACCCAACATATGTTTGCTTGCTGATTTCAAAATGATTTCAGTAGCAGTTGGAGTTTCAGCAGTTACACCTTCAGGAAGTTTATAATCGATAGGGTGTGAATAACCAAGGTTAAGGTGAACAACATCACCTTTAACCGCAGCTTTATAACCAACACCGATTAGTTGTAACTTACGTTCGAAGCCTTCACTAACACCTTTTACAAGGTTATTAAGAACAGCGCGAGCAGTACCAGCTTGCATCCAAGCGTCTTTCGACTCTTTAACTGGAGCAACTTGAAGATTACCTTCTTCCTGTTTAAGCTCGACCAGCGCATGCAGGGTGAAAGACAAAGTACCCTTTGTACCTTTCACTTCGACCTGCCGGCCGTTCTGAGTAACTGTAACACCATTAGGTACAGTTACTGGGGCTTTAGCCACACGAGACATGAGGAATCACCTATTAAGAAACAAAAGCAATAACTTCACCACCGATACCAGCAGAACGTGCTGCGCGATCAGTCATGATGCCTTTGCTTGTAGAAACAATTGCAATACCTAAACCTTGCTTAACGCTCGGAAGTGCATCTTTACCGCGATACTGACGTAGACCTGGACGGCTTACGCGTTTCACAGTTTCGATAACTGGTTTGCCTTCAAAATATTTCAACGTAATCGTTAAAGTAGGTTTGCCATCATTTTCAGCAACCGCTACTTCAGAGATATAACCCTCTTGTTGAAGAACATTTGCAATAGCAACCTTCAACTTAGAGTTAGGCATAGAAACAGTTTGTTTCTTCGCCATTTGTGCGTTACGAACACGGGTTAACATGTCGGCAACGGTATCTTGCATACTCATCTAGTCGCTCCTTACCAGCTTGCCTTAACAACGCCCGGTACATCACCCTGCATTACTGTTTCACGTAATTTGTTACGGCTTAAGCCGAACTTACGGAAGTAACCATGAGGACGACCAGTTAAACCACAACGGTTACGAAGACGTACTGGAGACGCATTACGTGGTAATGCTTGAAATTTCATCATCGCTTCGAAACGTTCTTCATCTGTAGCATTCACGTTTGCAATCGTTGCTTTTAATTCAGCACGTTTTGCAGCGTATTTAGCAACAGTAGCTTCGCGTTTCAATTCGCGATTAATCATACCTTTCTTAGCCATATCGACCTCTTATTTGAACGGGAAGCCGAATGCACGCAATAGCGCACGGCCTTCGTCATCAGTGCGAGCAGTCGTAGTCACAGTAATATCCATACCACGAATACGATCAATCTTATCAAAGTCGATTTCAGGGAACATGATCTGTTCCTTTAAACCCATTGAATAGTTACCACGCCCATCAAATGATTTCGCAGAAAAACCACGGAAGTCACGGATACGAGGAATCGCGATAGAGATCAAACGGTCTAAGAATTCGTACATACGTTCGCCGCGTAAAGTAACTTTACAACCAATCGGCCAACCATCACGGATTTTAAAACCAGCGATAGATTTGCGAGCTAGAGTAAGAACTGGTTTTTGACCAGCAATTGCTTGCATATCTGAAAGAGCGCCATCTAACAATTTCTTGTCAGCTGATGCAGCACCAACACCCATGTTGATGGTAATTTTTGTAATGCGTGGAATTTCCATCACATTTTTAACGCCTAAAGTTTCAAGTAACTGAGCTTTAAGTTCGTCATTGTAACGTGTTTTAAGTCTGGCCATGGCCTATATCAACCTATTACTTCGCTACCGCCACTGATTCACCAGTTGACTTGAAGATGCGAGTTTTCACGCCTTCAGCAACTTGGTAACCAACACGGTCAGCCTTTTGGGTTGTAGCATTAAAAATTGCCACGTTAGAGATATGAAGCGTAGCTTCCTGTGTAACGATAGCGCCTTCAGCACCCGTTGCACGGTTCGGCTTTTGATGCTTCTTCACCAAGTTAAGGCCTTCAACCTTAACGCGGTCATTTGAAACAGACAAAACAGTTCCCTGTTTGCCTTTTTCTTTACCTGCGATCACAATAATTTGATCGCCTTTCTTAATCTTAGCCATGAGTGCCTCTTATAGAACTTCAGGAGCCAATGAAATAATTTTCATGAACTGTTCAGTACGAAGTTCACGAGTCACTGGTCCGAAAATACGAGTTGCAATCGGCGCCTTGTTGTTGTTCAAAATAACAGCAGCGTTATCGTCGAAACGAATCACTGAACCGTCTGGACGACGGATGCCGAATTTTGTACGAACAACTACAGCATTCATCACGTCGCCTTTTTTAACACGACCACGAGGAATAGCTTCTTTTACAGTAACTTTAATAATGTCGCCAACAGAAGCATAACGACGGTGTGAACCACCAAGTACTTTAATACATTGTACGCGGCGAGCACCACTGTTGTCTGCTACGTCGAGCATACTTTCGGTTTGAATCATTGCCCTACTCCAAAACCGAGCATCACCGGTTACAATTTCGAAAGGCTCAAAGAGTACTCGAAATTAACCGATGATGCAACAAGAACGTCTAATTACTCAGCAGCAGCTTCAATAACTTCCACTAAAGCCCAAGCTTTAGTTTTAGAAATTGGGCGGCTTTCTTTAATGGTCACTACGTCGCCAGTTTTAGCAACATTGTTCTCATCATGAGCGTGTAATTTAGTTGAACGGCGGATTGATTTGCCATACAACGGGTGTTGAACTCGGCGTTCAATAAGCACAACAATAGACTTGTCCATTTTGTCGCTTACTACTTTGCCGGTTAACGTGCGAACTGTTTGTTCACTCATTGTCCGTTCCCCTGTTTTTCGGTAAGGAGTGTCTTAATACGAGCAATAGTCTTACGAGTAAGCGCAACTTCATGCGATTTACCCAACTGACCAGTTGCTTTAGCCATACGAAGACGGAATTGGTTAAGCTGTTGCTCATCAAGCAAAGCTGTCAACTCTTCTACCGATTTTTCACGTAGATCATTAGTTTTCATTACATCACCGTCTTAGTAACGATAGTGGTTTTAAACGGAAGCTTCGCAGCAGCAAGCGTAAACGCTTCACGTGCCAATTCTTCGCTAACACCATCCATCTCGTACAAGATCTTACCTGGTTTGATTTGACAAACCCAGTATTCCACAGAACCTTTACCTTTACCCATACGAACTTCTAATGGTTTTTCAGTAATTGGTTTGTCTGGGAAAACACGGATAAAGATCTTACCACCACGTTTTACACGACGGCTAATTGTACGACGCGCAGCTTCAATTTGACGAGCAGTCATTTGACCACGCTCGAGAGATTTAAGTGCAATAGTACCAAAAGATACAGTGCTACCGCGATGCGCTAGACCAGTGTTACGGCCTTTCTGCACTTTACGGAATTTAGTACGTTTAGGTTGCAACATGGATTATTCTCCTTTTTCAGCAGAACGATCATTGCGACGACCACGACGCTCTTGACCTTCACCACGACCGCGACCACGTTTAGCTGGACGTTCTTCAGCAGGAGCAGGGTTCATGACTTGTTTCATGCCACCTAAGATCTCACCACGGAAAATCCAAACTTTAACGCCAATCGTACCGTAAGTTGTTTCAGCACGCATAGTAGAGTAGTCGATATCTGCACGAAGTGTATGCAAAGGTACACGACCTTCACGATACCACTCAGTACGAGCAATCTCTGCACCACCAAGACGACCAGAAACTTCAACTTTGATACCTTTAGCGCCAGAACGCATCGAGTTCTGTACCGCACGCTTCATAGCACGACGGAACATTACACGTTTCTCTAATTGAGAAGCAATCGCTTCAGCAACTAAACGAGCGTCTAAATCTGGGCGATCGATTTCGTTGATACTTACTTGCGCAGGAACACCCATAATAGATGTTAATTCGCGTTGTAATTTCTCAATGTCTTCGCCTTTTTTACCGATAACGATACCAGGACGAGCAGTGCTAATAGTAATTTTAGCAGCGCCTGTAGGACGTTCGATAAGAATTTTGCTGATCATCGCGTTTTTAAGTTTTTTATTCAAAAACTCACGAACTTGAAGATCTTTAAGCAAATATTCAGCGTATTGTTTCGGACTCGCATACCAGTTAGCGTTATGACGTTTCACAACACCTAGGCGGATACCGATTGGATGAACCTTCTGACCCATATCAAACCCCTACCTTAACGGTGATGTGACAAGTACGCTTAGTGATACGATCTGCACGGCCTTTAGCACGTGGCATAATACGTTTAAGGCTCACACCTTCATCAACGTAAATCGTAGCAACTTTAAGGTCGTCTACATCTAAACTGTTATTATGTTCAGCGTTTGCAATCGCAGATTCCAAAGCTTTTTTCACTAACGCTGCAGCTTTTTTATTGCTGAAGGTTAAAATGTTCAAAGCGTGGGCAATAGATTTGCCACGAATCAGGTCTGCAACCAAACGAGCTTTTTGTGCCGAGATAGCGGCACCGCGTAACTTAGCAGTAACTTCCATCATAGCACCTTAACGTTTAGATTTCTTGTCAACACCGTGACCACGATAGGTACGAGTTGGCGCGAATTCACCTAGTTTATGACCAACCATATGTTCAGATACAATTACCGGAACATGGTTACGACCATTATGAACAGAAATTGTTAAACCAACAAAATCTGGGAGAATCATCGAACGACGCGACCAAGTTTTGATCGGCTTACGGTTATTAGCCGCGATAGCCGCTTCAACCTTAGCGAACAAGTGCGCATCGACGAATGGACCTTTTTTCAGAGAACGAGGCATTAGTCAGATTCCTTTACTTGACGCGACGGTCGCGAATAATCATCTTAGTCGTACGCTTATTGGTACGTGTTTTGTACCCTTTAGCTTTTTGACCCCATGGGCTTACAGGTTGAATACCTTTATTACGCCCTTCACCACCACCATGTGGATGGTCAACTGGGTTCATCGCCATACCACGAACGGTAGGACGAATACCACGCCAGCGCGAAGCACCAGCTTTACCCAATGAACGAAGGTTGCTTTCTGAGTTAGAAACTTCACCCAAAACAGCACGGCATTCAACGTGGATTTTACGCATCTCGCCTGAACGTAGACGAACGATAGCGTAAGAACCATCACGACCCAACAACTGAACCGAAGTACCAGCTGAACGAGCTAACTGCGCGCCTTTACCGATTTTAAGTTCAACGTTGTGAAGAGTAGAACCAATAGGCATGTTACGAAGTGGCAAGCAGTTACCTGGACGAATTGGAGCATCGTTACCAGATTGTACTTTATCACCAGCACGCAAGCCTTTAGCTGCAATGATATAACGACGTTCACCATCAGCATACAAAACTAAAGCAATGTGTGCAGTACGGTTAGGATCGTATTCAATACGCTCTACAGTGGCTGGAATGCCATCTTTATTACGTTTGAAGTCAACAAGACGGTAGTTTTGTTTATGACCACCACCAACGTGACGAGTTGTAATGTGACCGTTATTATTACGGCCGCCAGTACGTTTTTTAGCTTCTACCAACGGAGAGTACGGTGCGCCTTTATGAAGATGGTCGTGAACGACTTTCTCTACAAAGCGACGTCCTGGAGACGTTGGCTTACATTTTTGAATAGGCATAAATTTCGTCCTTATTCCGCTGCGCTTTCAGCGGTATCGCCCAAGTCAGCCATTTCAACATCTTGGCCAGCTTTCAGGGTGACGTATGCTTTTTTAACATCAGAACGACGTCCTAATGTTTTACCAAAGCGTTTAGTCTTACCTTTAGTGATCGTCGTGTTAACTTTAACAACCTGAACACCAAAGAGTTGTTCAACTGCTTTTTTGATTTCAAGTTTGTTTGCACCAAGTGCAACTTTAAAAACTTGAACACCAGCAGCTTCACCTAAAGCTTGAGCTTTTTCTGAGAATACAGGTCCTTGTAGGACTTGATAGATACGTTCGTTGTTCATCCGAGTTCTACCTCAATTTTCTTAGCAGCAGCTACAGACATAACAACTTTGTCGAACGCAATCAAGCTAACAGGATCAATTGCAGCAGCATCAACCACATCTACATGCGGAATGTTACGTGCAGCAAGGTATAGATTTTCATCTACAGAATCCGTAACGATTAATGCGCGAACTGCATTTAAGTCGTTAAGTTTAGCAAGCAATTCTTTAGTTTTAGGAGCAGTAACAGCAAACTCTTCAACTAAGATTAGGCGATCTTGACGAACAAGTTCAGCTAAGATGCATTGCATAGCACCGCGGTACATTTTACGGTTAACTTTTTGAGACCAATCTTGTGGACGAGCAGCAAAAGTTTTACCACCACCAACCCAAATTGGGCTACGGATAGAACCAGCACGCGCACGACCAGTACCTTTTTGACGGAATGGTTTTTTACCACCGCCAGATACATCGCCACGTGATTTTTGAGCTTTAGAACCTTGACGACCACCAGCTAAATAAGCTGTAACAACTTGGTGTACAAGAGCTTCGTTAAACTCACGCCCGAAAGCAACTTCAGACAATTCAACAGCAGAGCCGGAAACAGTATTTAAATTCATAATATTTCCCCTCAGGCCTTGATTGTAGGACGTACAGTTACGTCACCACCGGTAGCACCAGGAACCGCGCCTTTAACAACAAGAACTGAACGTTCAACGTCGATAGCAACGATTTCAAGACCCTGTGTAGTTACGCGTTCAGCGCCCATATGGCCGGCCATTTTCTTGCCTTTGAACACGCGACCAGGTGTCTGGTTTTGACCAGTAGAACCTAAAGAGCGGTGAGAAAGTGAGTTACCGTGTGTAGCATCTTGCGTACGGAAATTCCAACGCTTAACACCACCTTGGAAACCCTTACCTTTAGACTGACCAGTTACGTCAACAATTTGACCCACTGTGAACAATTCAACGGTAAGAGAAGAACCAACTTCACGACCTTCAAGATCAGCTTCTGTAGCGCGGAATTCTTGAACTAAACGACCAGCAGCAACACCCGCTTTAGCGAAATGTCCTTTCTGAGGGTTAGTTACGCGAGATTCGCGACGTTCACCAGTAGTGATTTGAATCGCTTGATAACCATCAGTTTCAAGCGTTTTGATTTGAGTGATGCGGTTAGGATCAACCTCAATCACCGTAACAGGTACAGAAACACCAGCATCTGTAAAGATACGTGTCATACCGCACTTGCGACCGACTAAACCAATAGTCATGTGCATAAACCTCTAAAAAAGCGGCTTAATTAACCTAGAGTGTTAATTAACCCGAAAGCCTTAACCCAATGCGATCTGAACATCAACACCAGCTGCAAGATCCAATTTCATCAATGCATCAACAGTTTTGTCTGTTGGTTGAACGATATCGATCAAACGCTTGTAAGTGCGGATTTCATACTGATCACGCGCGTCTTTATTAACGTGCGGAGAAGTTAGAACGTTAAAACGTTCGATGCGTGTAGGCATCGGGATTGGACCACAAACTTGTGCGCCAGTACGTTTTGCTGTTTCTACGATCTCTTGAGCAGATTGATCAATCAGACGATGATCAAAAGACTTCAAACGGATACGGATTCTCTGGTTAGACATACCAGTAAACTCCAAGCCAAATATATAAAGAATCACCTCTGACGCATCTCACCTGGTGGTAAGTGTCAAAGGCAGTGAAAATCACTAAGGTCATGATCGATGCCACGACTGTCACGATATTAACTGCTTTATTCGCAGTTAACCCCTTTTATTAAAGGGTCGCTCATTATAGCGATTGTTTAACGCTTAAGCAAATCTCTTTTCAACTTTTTCCCATCTTTTTCAAATCGCAAATTTGTAACATTGTTTAAAAAAAGATCAACATGCTGTTTTTTCCAAAACATACTCTATTGCTTGGTTTAATATTTGATTTCCCTCAATAAAATTACTTTTTTGTGTCTTTTTGAGTTGCTGTTGAGTTTGCACATGCTGACCTGAAAAATGCTCCAACTCTTCATCATTTTCTAAAAACAGATTTAATGTCTCTGGGGTGATTTCAGGGTGAAATTGAAATCCCAAGACATTTTTACCAATTTGGTACATCTGGTTTCTGCAAACCTCATTTTCCGCCAAATGAATCGCACCTTTGGGAATTTCAAAAGTTTCACTGTGCCATTGCATCACATTAAATTCTGCTGGCAATTCAAAACACTCAGCAGGCACATGATTGACTTTACGCACCCCCGTCCAGCCCAATTCCTGTTTTGCGCTTCGACTTACCGCAGCACCCAAAGCATTGGCAATCAACTGCCCGCCCAAACATAAACCTATCGCGGGTTTCCCCATCGACAAGTAGCGTCGTAACCAGCGTTTTTCTATTTTTAACCAAGGGAAATTGACTTCATCATTTACGCTCATTACCCCACCCATAATGATGAGTAAATCGACATCTTCCACCTGAGGTAAGGCTTCTATTTCCAATGAACGATCGACAGGTAAAGCAAAAAATTCCGTTGCACTAATTTTAGCATTGTGCTGTTTTAAAAATTGATAACAACTACCGAACCCTTCACCAGCAATATGCTGAAAATAATGTACCTTCAAATGCGACTTCATCCGCCCAAACCTATTGTTGTTGCTCTGATGTAGCTTTAGCAAAAATGAAGCCAACTTTTAAAAGCGTACCCTTTTTATACATTTGGGCATTTATATAGCCTAATGTCTGTGTTTCTCTTAAGCTAAAGCTAATTTTGATACGACTTAGAGCAAAACTTTGAAAAATAATCCACAAACCGCATTGATTCATGCACCACGAAAAGCCCCTCAGTCTATTTCGACCATTCAACCTCCCCTGTTTCGTGCATCGACCATTATTTTCCAAGACACCGATGCACTGTTTAATCGCCATTGGAGTGATGCTTATGACTATAGTTATGGCACACATGGCACGCCTACAACCTTTACGTTAGGCGACAACATTGCGCAAATTGAAGGTGGTGATTATTGCTTACTTGCACCGAGTGGTTTATCTGCCATCAATCTTGTGAATGCCTGCTTTCTCGCACAGGGAGATGAAGTTTGGGTTGCAGATAACATCTATGGGCCAAATATGGAACATTTGCGCAATCTAGAAACACGCTATGGCATCAATGTGAAAATTTACAATCCAATAGAGGTTGATAGCTTCCAACCGTCAGAAAAAGCCAAACTGATTTGGTTAGAGGCAGCAGGTTCAGTGACTTTAGAATTCCCAGACTTGGTCGCTTTGGTCAATAAAGCCAAACAAGCCCATGTTTTGACTGCACTGGATAATACTTGGGGCGCGGGTCTTGCCTTTAATGCCTTTGATTTTGGCTGATGAACATTTAAGTGTCGATATTACTGTCCATGCCCTGACCAAATATCCTAGCGGTGGCGGGGATATTTTAATGGGTTCCGTGGTGACACGTGATCAAAAGCTGCATCACCAACTGTTCCGTATGCATGCCATTCAAGGCATTGCCATTTCAGGAGATGATGCTGCACAAGTTCAGCGTAGCTTAGCGTCGATGCGACTTCGTTATGAACATCAATCGCAAAGCACCTTAAAACTGCTAGATTGGCTAAAACAACAAGATGAATTTGTACAAGTCCTGCATCCTGCCGATGCAGCATCTGCTGGACATCAACTACTGGAAGGAAGTGTGTAAAGAAGGACATAGCGCAGGCTTGGTCAGCGTGATTTTTAAAGCTGAATATGATTTAAAAGCCATTCGAAAATTCTGTGACAGTTTAAATCTCTTTAAGCTCGGTTTTAGCTGGGGCGGCCCAGTCAGTTTAGTCATGCTATACAACTTAAAAGAGATGCGTGAACTGCAACATACACATTTACAACAAGGATTATTGGTTCGTTTTTGTATAGGACTAGAACATCCGACCGATTTAATTCAAGATATAGAAAATGCGCTAAAACAATTGAATACGCAACAACTCGAATAAGCTAAACACAAGAAAATAAAATAGGAATAGATCTTATGGGTACAGCAATCGTTATTGCCAAGAAAACCTCAGACACACAACAAGAGATTGTTTTACATTCACAGTTTGCCAACCGTCACGGCTTAATCGCTGGAGCAACGGGCACAGGTAAAACAGTCACACTCAAAGTCCTTGCAGAAAACTTTTCCCGAATTGGTGTACCCGTATTTTTAGCCGATGCCAAAGGTGATGTGTCTAGCCTTGCTCAGGCGGGGGCAAGTAGCCCTAAATTTGATGAACGTCTTAAAGTTTTAAATATTGATACGATTCCTTTTGCCGCCTCACCCGTGGTGTTTTGGGATTTATTTGCCGAACAAGGTCACCCTATTCGCACCACAGTTTCCGAAATTGGCCCACTCTTATTAGCACGTATGCTCAATCTGAATGACACTCAAGAAGGTGTACTTTCCGCAGTATTTCGTATTGCTGATGATCAAGGTTTATTGCTGATTGATTTTAAGGATTTAAAATCAATTATTAGCTATGTTTCTGAACATGCAGCAGAGTTTCAAGCTGAATATGGCAACCTCTCTCCTGCCAGTTTGGGCGCTATACAGCGTAATTTATTGGCGCTTGCAGACCAAGGTGGTGATCAATTTTTTGGTGAACCCAGTTTAAATATTTTAGATTTCATTCAAACCGATAGCCAAGGGCGTGGTTATATCAATGTATTAGCCGCAGATAAGCTCATGAACACGCCCAAATTGTATGCCACATTTTTACTTTGGATGCTTTCAGAATTATTTGAACAATTGCCCGAAGTTGGTGATATGGATAAGCCTAAACTGGTGTTCTTTTTTGATGAGGCCCATTTATTGTTTGATAATGCCAGTACAGCGCTACAAGAAAAAATCGAACAAGTGGTACGCCTGATTCGCTCTAAAGGGGTCGGGATTTACTTTGTCACCCAGAATCCACTCGACTTACCCGAAAGTGTTTTAGGACAACTCGGCAACCGTATTCAACATGCTTTACGTGCGTTTACACCGAAAGATCAAAAAGCCGTAAAAACTGCCGCAGATACCTTTAGATCCAATTCCGAATTTAAAGTTGATCAAGCCATTACTGAACTTGCTGTTGGTGAAGCCCTGATTAGCTGTTTAGATGAACAAGGCATACCGCAAATAGTCGAGCGTGGCTGGGTGATGCCGCCCTACTCATCATTTACCCCAATTAGTCCAGATGAACGAAAAATTCTGATGAGCCAAAGTATTGTTGCAGGCATTTATGAGCAACAGGTAGACCGCGAAAGTGCTTTTGAGCTGTTGCAACAAAAAGTCGTACAACGCCAACAACAAGCCGTTGCAGAGGAAACAGCGAAACAACAAGCCAAAGAACAAGAAAGCTTAGCCAAACAGCAAGCCAAAGAACAGGAGGCTTTTGCAAAGCAGCAAGCACGCGAGCAAGAACGTATTGCACGGGAACAACAAAAAGAGACTGAGCAGGCTTCGAAACAACGTGAAAAACTCACCCAAGATATTGTTGGAACCTTTGCAAAAAGTGCCGCACGCAGCTTAGGGAGTAGTACAGGACAGAAAATTGTCCGCGGGCTACTCGGCTCTCTTTTTGGACGAAAATAGTTCCTCTCTACCCTATCAAGATTTTTAAAATTATGGGATATTGCACTATTCCATAATTTTTTTATGGTTTTTTATAAAGTGTATTTACAACGCATTTTATAAGGTGTATTTTAAATATATCTTATAGCCACAACAGATGTTCCAGCCATGACTCCACAACATATTGAACTTGTTAAATCAACTGTCCCTGTACTGCGTGAAAATGGTGTTGCACTGACCAGCTACTTTTATAAACGGATGCTGAACAATAACCCTGAATTGAACAATGTCTTTAATTTGGATCATCAAAGTACAGGTCGTCAGCCACGTGCTTTAGCTGCGGCAGTATTGGCTTATGCAGAAAACATTGAAAATCCAAGTGTTTTAGCCAAAGCCATCGAACACATTACCACCAAACACGTTAGTCTTGATATTCAACCCGATCAATATGCCATTGTGGGTGAAAACCTATTGCACTCGATTAGTGAAGTTCTGAATGTACCATTTGAATCTGACCTCATTGCCGCTTGGAAAGAAGCCTATATGCAATTGGCAGGGATTTTAATTGGGGTCGAAAAACAAAAATATGAAAGTTTAGCTGCACAAAATGGTGGCTGGGCTGGATGGCGTGCCTTTGAAATTAGCAGTATTGATGCGACTGAAACAGGCAAACGCATTATATTAAAATCACAAGATGCTCAAGCCATTCCTAGCGCTGAAACAGGTAGTTATATTTCAGTTAAAGTTCAAGTGCCTGAAAAAGAGATTCAACAACCGCAACAATTTACTTTTGCAGCTGCACAAAATTCAGAACAATATGAAATTGTGGTCACTCCTGAAAAAAATCATACCGAATATTCTGTGGCGAATATTCTGTTAGACCACTACAAGGTCGGTGACCGTGTGCAAGTCTCAGCACCTGTGAAAAAGAACTAAAAGCTGCGTGTCCTGACAATCTATGCTTGAAAGTTTCATTCACGACGCTTTCAAGCTAAAATAATCATTACCCGATCTCTTTTGTACCTACATGCAGCTGAATAAATTTACTGATTATGCTTTGCGTCTTTTGATGTATATCTCACGACCCAAAGATACGCCTTATACCATTGCAGAAATTGCACGAGATTTGCATGTTTCACAAAACCATCTGGTTAAAATTGTCCATTTCATGGGAAAACAAGCGTGGATCATCACCACACGCGGTAAAGGTGGTGGCATTCGTTTAAATGCAGAAACTTTAAATTTAAATTTGGGACACATTGTTCGGATCTTACAAGGCAATAACCAAATTGTAGAATGCAATACTCCGCCCTGCGTACTTCGCCACAACTGTGGTCTTAAAGGTATTTTAGATCAAGCACTTGAACAGTTTTATCAATCCTTAGATCAATACCGTTTAGCCGATGTACTGGATCAAAGCAGCGCCAGTAAAGTTGCAACATCATCACCCATTTCACTGATTAATCTTTAAATCACCACGCGAAGTGTTCCGCTTTCAAAATGCAAAGGTCGCTTGCCTAGACGACTTCCTTTATAATGCTTCCTTGTAGATCATTTATTGAAGTTGAGTTATGCACCACAGCAGAGGAAAATCCAAAAACAGTAAGGCATCTCAGGCGCCAAAACAAAAGATCAGCTATGAGAAAAAAGTTGATTCTGCCATTACTGAATATTCCGTGCGTTCACTCAACTGGTTACGCCAAGCCGAATTTTTAATGAGTGCGCCTAAACTCAACCTTTGCGTAGAAGACACGGGCTATGAAATTGCCTTTGCAGGTCGCTCTAATGCGGGTAAATCTAGTGCGATCAATGCATTAACCAATCAAAAACAATTGGCACGTGCATCGAAAAAACCGGGTCGTACCCAAATGATTAACTTTTTTAGCTTGGGTAATCCAGATCAACGCTTGGTCGATTTACCCGGTTATGGTTATGCAGCCGTACCAGAAGCAATGAAATTGGTTTGGCAAAAAGAACTGGAAAGTTATTTGATTCATCGCCAAAGCCTACAAGGTTTGGTGTTATTGATGGATATTCGTCATCCGTTACAACACTTTGACGTTATGATGTTGGAATGGGCATATTCACGCCAATTATTTGTACACGTGCTTTTAACCAAAGCTGACAAGTTAAACCGTGGCCCTGCATCTAAAGTTCTACAAGAAGTGCAACAACAATTGAGAAAAATGAAGCTGCAATTCTCTATTCAATTGTTCTCTTCAATGAATAAACAAGGCTTAGAAGAACTTGCCAGTGTGATGGGTGGTCGTCTGAACTTTACCCTCGAACAAGCCAGCGAATTTGATTTAGACAGTATCCCTGAAGCAACAGCAGATGAAATTGAATTTGTTGAAGGTGATGATCAATTCTTTGATGAAAACGAATTTGAAGATACGACGCTTGAAAACGAAAGTATCGATAACAACCCAGCAGCGATGCCTAAAAACGAGCAATAATTTATACTCAGTCAAATTGTCTGACTAAATTCATCATCTATTGATATCTGAATGTCCTCTATTGCTAACCACAATTGAGGGCATTTTTTTATACTGATTCTAAAGCAACGTGAACACACTCACCGTTAGAAAAACAATAGGACAGGATGATGAAACTTTTATCTTTATTCAAGAAGCCTAAAATTGGGTCTTCGATTCAATACCAAATTAAGCCGCGAAAAGTGAAATTTGAATGGCAAGAAACACCGATTGACTGGATTCCCAACCATCCTTTTGTCAGTTATTTCATCAACGAAATTAATATGATTTTACCTGCCGGTGAATTTTGGTTTTGTCGTCTTTATAACAAAGTTCTACCGCAAATAACCGACGAAAAACTGAAAGAAGATGTGAAAGCTTTTATTCGCCAAGAAGCCATGCATGCACAGGCGCATGCTTCAGCCAACAAAGAATATCTCAGCGTGCGTAACATTGATGTACAGCGTAACCTTAAACTTATGGATTTCCTTTTTGGTCAAGTACTGGCAGATCAACCTTTGGGTTTAAAGGTGCCTAAAGTACTCGAACATCAGTGGGATTTATTTCGCCTCGGGATTATTGCCTCAGTTGAACATATGACCTGTGTGCTTGGAAAATATGTTTTATATAATCAACATTGGGAACAACTGGGTGCTGATCCAGCCATGTTAGATCTGGTCAAATGGCATGGTGCTGAAGAAATTGAACATCGTACCGTAGCATTTGATTTATACCGTCATCTGGGTGGTGGTTATATTGCGCGTTACTATTTAAGTGTGGCGGTGATTGTTGGCGTACTGGGCCTATGGGTAGATGGTGCAGCGCATATTATGAAGCAAGATGAACGCTTTAAATCGATTCGCCCAAGCGTGTTTAAACCGTGGATTTGGCGCGAATGGTATGCCATTTCACAAAAAGATAACCGCCTCATGCCGAATCCATTTTGGTTGGTTTCACAACAATTGGGTTATTTAATGCCGTGGTATGATCCTGTGCATGAAGCCAAAACTGAAGATGCGATTGCTTACCTAGACCACTCTCCTGCGGCAAAACGAGCGGCACTTAAAATCGCCTAATACATTCACATCAAGACTCAAACTGTAGGGCGATATGCCCTACTTTTATTTGCACTAAAATAAATCCCAAAATGTGCTGCTTTAGGTGGATAAAATGAAGGCGTTATCACACAAAAATTTGAAGAGCATGCGGCTGCCAAAATGATTAAGTTAAAACTTCATCGTCACGGGTATGCCGATCCACCACCACACTAATCATCATGTCACCTTGCACATTAACCACGGTACGCACCGTATCCAGTAAACGATCAATCGGCAATAAAATGGCAATCGCTTCCGCAGGTAAACCGACCGATTGCAACACCATAATCATGGTCACCATACCTGCACTTGGAATACCCGGTGCACCAAGTGATGCAATCATTGCAGTGAGGCAAACAATAAGCTGCTGCCCAATACTTAAATCTAACCCCATCAGATTGGCAATAAATAAAGCCGCGGCAGCCTCATACAATGCCGTACCATCCATATTCAATTGTGTGCCCAGTGGGATAACAAAACCGGCTGTTGCAGGACGTACGCCTAAATTTTCTTGCGCACATTTCAATGAAAGTGGCATGGTCGCAGAACTTGAACTGGTGGCAAAAGCGGTAATCAGTGCAGTACGTGCCCCTTTAAAAAAGGTCAGCGGACTCATCTTGCCGAAAATCCATAACAATAACGGCAAAACCACAACGCCATGAAAAATGGTGGTTCCCGTCACCACAGCAGCGAACTCAACCAAACGGTTCAGCACCGAAATATCTTCAGTAGCAATCAATTTTGCCAGTAAAGCAAAAATACCAATCGGTGCCAGTCGCATCACCCAAATAATCATGAACATCATCATGTCAAAAAACTGTTGGCTCAGTTGTCGTACCGTTTTAAAACGCTCACCGCCATGCACCAAAGCCACGCCAAAAAACAAAGCAAATACCACTACAGCAAGGACATTGCCTTCAGAAAATGCTTTAAAGGGATTAATTAACGTGTTTTGAATAAAATTAGTTAAAAATGAGGTTGGGGTTAAAGTATCAGGTGTTTGATGATTGCTCATTGCATCTTGAAACATCGCAATATCGACGCCTTTTCCAACATCAAATAAATGCGCACTGCCAATACCGAGAATCAAAGCCAAAGTCGTGGTGGTCACGCAGCAAGCCAAGGTGATTTTCCAGACCTTGCCCAATTGCCCACCCGATTGTAAGTTCGATACACCCACTACAATCGAACTAAAAATAAGCGGAATTAAAAGCATCTTTAATAAGCCAATAAAAATACTACTGGCAATGCCTAGACCATATAAACTGGCATCAAAAAAAGGCGTATGTGGATAAAGATTTAGAATAAAACCAAAAGCTACGCCCAAAATCGCAGCAATTAAAATTTGTGTGTTTAAGCCCATTTCTGCATGCTTTTATTGTTCAGTCTTGTAGGCACTATGCCATGCCCTATTTTTAGAATCGAGGAATTTTTTGTCACAAGTTCATCATAAATAATAAAAAAGCCAATCTACGAAGATTGGCTTTTAAGACAATGATCAAACTTATTGAGTTTCTATTTCGCGGATACGAATCAAACCTTCTTGTGTGGTGCTACACACCAACTCACCATTTTGCCACATACGACCGAAGTTTAAGCCACGCGAACTTGCACTCACAGTCGCCTCCATATCGTAAAGCATCCACTCATCGGCGCGGAATGGTTTATGGAAATACATGGCATGATCAATACTGGCACATTGCAAACTTGGCGATAAATAACTTAAGCCATGTGGGCGCAGTGCCGTGGTCATTAAGGTAAAATCTGAATAAAAGGCTGCGATGGCTTGATGTAAAGAAATTTCATCCATCTCTGCGGCAATTTTATCGTGCGTACGTAAATAATGTGCGTAAGACGGCGCTTCTGGCTGGGGTTGGTAGGGGTTGGTTGGATTAATAGGGCGAATATCAATATGACGATCGCGCATAAAGCTGGCACGGACATTTTCTGGCACAAATTCGACCATCAATTTTTTTAATTCAGCTTCTGACTTCAATGTTTCAACCGCTGGATAATCTGGTTCAGCAATTTGATAATTTAAGCCCTCTTCTGGATGAGCAAAAGAAACCATTGCGGTAAAAATAGTGCGACCATGTTGAATGGCACGTACTTGGCGACTGACAAAGCTTTTGCCATCACGCAAACGATCAACTTCATACAAAATAGGGGCATTTACATCACCGCCATACAAAAAATAAGCATGCAATGAATGTGCAGGACGATCTGTGGTATACGATGCTGCGCGTAATGCCTGCCCTAATACTTGCCCACCAAAGACACGCTTCCCAACCAAGTTGCGACTCATTCCTCGGTAGATGTTTTCTTCAATTTTTTCAAGGCTAAGTAATTCAACCAATTCTTGGGTTAACGCATTCATAAGCGACCTATTTTGATGTGGAATACCGGAGATGTAAGCGTAAAATTTAAATCAATCAGATAAACTATTTTATCTATTTTGCCATAAAGTCAGAGCAAAGCCCTAGAGTTAGTCTGACCAATGTGTCACATTGTTTTTGGGTTATATCGGCTAAAAATACGATTTTTAACGATAAAATTTTACAATCAATATGCATTTTGTCAGAAAATGACATACAGTTTTAAATTACAATAATGCAAAACAATCCCCCCTCAGAAAATCTGTGGTTGCGGTCATTTAAGTAGGAGTGTGTATGTCCAAGAGTGGCTTTGGTCAAATGTATCGTCAGCTTTCGAGTAAGCTGCTTGACCTTGTGGTAACTCCACATGTACTTGGTGAGGTTCCTACTGAACCGACAACGACAAATGTAAATACAGCAACAGACCAACCGGTTCAGCAAAAAATAGTCTGCTATGTTTTACAAAATTACTCACGCAGTAATGCCTTAATCGTGGATGGTGAAACACGCCGTCTGAAACTCTCACCGGCATTAAATCCATTAGTGATTGGTGATCAAAAAGAAAAAGCATCGGTGTTATTTTTACAACATCACGATGAAAATAATTTACTCAATCCACCGCCACATGCTTTTCCACCGCGTTTATTACGTCTAATTGATGTCTTAGAACAGCATCCTGAAATTGATATTGAACTGATTCCTGTCACTGTGCTTTGGGGACGTTCACCCGACAAAGAAGACTCTTGGTTCAAGCTGCTGTTTACCGATACTTGGGCAACACCGGGTACAGTCAAACAATTGGTCAATATTGGTTTGCATGGTCGCCAATCTTATTTAGAGTTTCACGAAGGGCAATCGTTACGTAAACTGGTCAATTTTGCCAAAGAGACCCATCCAAACTTATCGCCTGCGACCTATATTCTCAATACCCTGAATAACTATTTAGATGGTCAACGTGAAGTCGTGCTTGGCCCTGACCTATCCGACCGTCGTAATGTGGTGCATTCACTGATTAAATCTCACGATGTACAAGATGCCATTCGTCGTGAAAGTATTCGCAGTAAAGTCAGCATGATTGAAGCTGAACGTCGTGCGATTGGTTATTTGAATGAAATCGTTTCAGACTATTCACATTCTGCAATCCGTTTTGCCGATATGGCACTCACCCGTCTATGGACGCAGCTCTATGACGGCGTGGAAGTCCATAACTTCAGTACCGTGCGTGAACTGGCCAAAGATTACCAAATTATCTATACCCCCTGTCACCGTAGCCACATTGACTATTTATTACTGTCTTATGTGATTTACCGACGTGGCATGATGGTGCCGTATATTGCCGCGGGCGATAATCTCAATATGCCTTTTGTCGGGCAATTACTGCGTGGCGGTGGTGCATTCTTTATCCGCCGTACTTTCCGTGGCAATGGCTTGTATACCACGGTATTTAAAGAATATCTGTACAGTATTTTAGCGCGTAATACGCCACTGGAATACTTTATTGAAGGGGGTCGCTCACGTACAGGTCGCCTACTTCCAGCCAAAACGGGCATGCTGGCCATGACCGTACATAGTCATTTACGTGGTCGAGCAAAACCGATTGTATTCTTACCAACCTATATTGGTTATGAACGTCTGATGGAAGGTTCGACTTATGTCGGTGAAATGCAAGGCAAACCGAAAGAGTCCGAATCGATTGTCGGTATTTTCAAAACCTTGCGTAAAATTGAACGTATTTTCGGTAAAGTACATGTCAACTTCGGTGAACCAGTCTTTTTAGATGATTTACTGAAAAAGCACGGCGCAGATCAAATCAAAATTGAAAAGAATGATGATCCAATCCCAGCGGAAGTCTCCGATGCAGTCAATGGTTCAGCGCAGCTCATCTTAGAAAACATTAACCGTGCCGTGGTGATCAACCCTGTATCCCTATTGTCGTTAATCTTACTGGCCACTCCGAAACACACCTTAGATGAAGAAATCTGCATTAAACAACTGGATGCTTACCGCAATTTAGTCACTGCACTGCCTTACGATGCACGCGCAAAAGTGACGCCGCTTTCGGGTAAAGAAATTATTGCCTACGGTTTAAAACTTAAACTGATTAAACGTATTAAACATGTGTTGGGCGATATTATTGCGATTGAAGACAATCAAGCGGTATTGCTGACTTACTTCCGCAATAACATTCTGCATGCCTTCGTCTTACCCTCTTTAATTGCAGCCTTGGTGAAACATAACGGTTCGATCCGTCGTGGTGATTTAATCAATGTGATTCGCACACTTTACCCATTCTTAAAAGCTGAATTGTTCTTAAAGTGGCAGGATGATGAGCTAAAAGATCAAATCTGTGCTTATGTCGATGCATTAATTAACGCGAAACTCATCACGGCAGATGCAGAAGATTATCTTATTTCTCCTGCACCCAATTCAGAAGATCACAATCAGTTGGTGGTACTTGCTGCACCTGTCATGCAAAGTCTTGAGCGTTATTACATGACTTTGGCTTTAATTACCCAACGCGGTTCAGGCAATATTTCGATTCGTCAGGTTGAAGAACTCAGTCATTTGGTCGGTCAACGCTTATCTGTGCTTTATGAATTCAACTCACCTGAATTTTTTGATAAAGCCTTATTCCAAAGCTTTATGAAAGTCTTGACGCAACAAGGCTACATTCGTAACAACGCAGACAATGCGATTGTGTTTGATGAGAACTTCCAAAATGTTGCCCAGTACGCCAATTTGGTTTTGGACGATGTGACCCTGCAAATGCTTCAGCACATTACCACTTTTAGTGATGAAGAATTAAAAGACACATTGGATGCTGTTGCCGCACAACAAGCGAAACGTCGTTTAAAGCGTAAAAAGAAATAAAGTAAAAATCCCCCTCTTTTAAAAAAAGAGGGGGATTTATTTATCACTTGCCTAACATCTCTAAATAATCCTCAAAACAATCCTTATGCTGCAACTGAAAACCCATTTCAGCCATTCGCTTTGCATAAATTCTTTTTCCAGAACATTCATCACTTTGCAAAACGCAACTCAGGCAGATTCAATTGTCGTTGAAACCATTGAATGCGTTTCATGCAAAGGACTTGGCTGATTATTGCTGACAATATACGATTTTTCAGCATGTTCCACGTGAATCATACGTGCTAAAAAAGTCGCTAAGTCGTCAATATGAATTCGATTTGACCAATGAATATTTGGATAAGTTTTAGTTTTTTCAGCCAGCTTGAGCATTCGAGCCACTGATGTGCCATAAATCCCTGTCGGACGAATCATGATACTTGCAGATGGGTAAGCCTGTTGCCAAAGCTGCTCCATCTTTAATAATAATCGCCCCTGTTCATCATTGGGCTTCATTTCTGATTCATCATCGATGCGCTCACCATGATTTTCACCATAGACTCGCGTGGACGACACCACCACGACCTTTTGCACGGGATGTTGTTTTAAAGCCTTGCTAATAGGTTGTACCGAATCGACATACACCCGCTGATAAGCTTCGGGCGTACTTTCATTTGGACTCAGCAACACATAAACCCAATCAATTGGTGAAAGATGATCTAAATTAAGCTGATGTACATCCTGAATGAGATGAGTTGCGTATTCATCCATTTTAGGACTTTGGCTGATTGTGGTAATTTGGTGCCCTTGCTCAAATAGTTGTTTAGCAACACGCCAAGATGTTTTACCATAACCGATAAATAAAATATGCATAAACACCTGATTACATAACCGAAGTTGAGGGGAAATGGCTGCCGTCCATCAATTACAAGGGGTAGGAACTGCCTCTGCTGCTTTACTGGAAAAACTGAATATTTTCACCACAGATGATTTACTGTTTCATCTGCCACGTGATTATGAAGATCGTAGCACGATCATCGCCATGAACCAATTGATCGTGGGGCGCAGTTATTTGCTCGAAGGTCTGGTCAAAGGTGTCGATTTTCCACCCGGTAAACGCAAGTCTATGGCGGTGTTATTACAGGATGATTTTGGCAAAGTCACTTTACGTTTTTATCATGTGTATAAAGCCCTGACGGATCGCGCTAAAATCGGCAATCATCTACGGATATTTGGTGAAGTCCGTGTCGGTGCACGCGGTTTAGAACTTTATCATCCAGAAATACAACTGATTACTGAACATACGCCCTCTGCCTAAAACTGAACTCACGGCCATTTATCCTGCTACAGAGGGTTTAACGCAGCCCAAGCTACGTGAATATGTCAAACAAGCCCTTAAGCAACATAGTGATGAGCTACCTGAACTGTTGCCAGCAAAATTCACCAATGGTTATGCACTCAAGCAAGCACTAGAATATATTCATGAACCGCCAACCAATGCCAATATGTTGCAATTGGCACAAGGTTCACACCCTGCCCAGCAACGCTTAATCTTTGAAGAATTGGTTGCCCATCAACTGAGCCTACTTTCACGTCGGGCTTATATTCAGCAAATTGCAGCACCGTCCTTTTCAGTCAGTCAAAACTTTGCCAAACAACTGTTAGCAAGCTTACCGTTTAGCATGACCGATGCACAAAAACGGGTCTCCAAAGAAATTGCGCAAGACTTAAAACAAAACAAACCCATGCTGCGTCTGATTCAGGGTGATGTCGGTGCAGGCAAAACACTGGTGGCAGGTATTGCCGCGTGTCATGCCTTAGAAGAAGGTTGGCAAGTCGCACTGATGGCGCCGACGGAAATTTTAGCAGAACAGCATTATGTAAATTTTAAAAAATGGTTTGAACCGCTAGGCTTAACCGTGTCATGGCTTTCAGGAAAACAAAAAGGTAAAGCACGTGCGGCAGCCGAGCAAAGCATTAAAGATGGCTCAGCCCATTTAGTCATCGGCACACATGCCTTATTTCAAGACAATGTTGCCTTTGCCAAACTCGGTTTGGTGATTATTGATGAACAACATCGCTTTGGGGTCGATCAGCGTTTAGCACTGCGCAATAAGGGTGCGCAGAATATGACCCCACATCAATTGGTGATGACTGCCACCCCCATTCCCCGCACCTTGGCGATGTCGGCATATGGTGATTTGGATACCTCTGTAATTGATGAATTACCGCCGGGACGAACCCCGATTCAAACCGTGACCATTCCGCTGGATCGGCGTGAAGAAGTTTTAAGTCGTATCGCCAGTAATTGTGCGGAAGGCAAACAAGCCTATTGGGTCTGTACCTTGGTGGAACAATCCGAAACTTTAGATGCTCAAGCCGCGGAAGCCACTTTTGCTGAAATTAAAGAGCGTTTTCCTCATCTGAACACGGGCTTAGTCCATGGCAAAATGAAAGCCGATGAAAAGCAATCGGTGATGCAACAATTTAAAGACAATCAATTGCAGTTACTGATTGCCACGACAGTCATTGAAGTGGGCGTGGACGTGCCGAATGCATCGATCATGGTGATTGAAAATGCAGAACGCCTCGGGCTGTCTCAACTGCATCAGCTTCGTGGACGTGTTGGACGTGGTGCAACAGCCAGTTTTTGCGCCCTGCTCTACAAACATCCTTTATCGCAAAATGGACAAGAACGTCTACGCATTATGCGCGAAACCAACGATGGTTTTATCATTGCAGAAAAAGACTTGGAAATTCGTGGGCCGGGTGAATTACTTGGCACCAAACAAACGGGTGATATGGGCTTTCGGGTGGCGAAATTAGAACGAGATGATCATTTACTCAATCAAGCGCATTATGTGGCACAGCAAATTTTAAAAGATTATCCTGAAAATGCGCAGGCTTTGTTAAAACGCTGGCTACCTGAAGCACCGCGCTATGCCTATGTCTAAAAGAATAGGAAAATTTAAATGACGCAAAATATCCCTGTTCCATATGATGCAGAATTTCAATCGCCAATTCCAAGCATTTGGAGGGACTGCATTATTCAAATTGTTGAGGCTTTTAAAGATAAAGATTTTGAACGTTTAAACACGCTTCCCTATGTTCAATGTATTGACTTAGCATATGCTGCCGAGATTGCAAAAAATATTGATGATTATGGCGCTCATCTCATGAGCTTAGCTGAAGAATCATGGCATACATCCGTATGCTTATATATGGAAAATGAATCTTGGCAGGCCATTATCGATTTATTTACCGTTGAAGAAGGCAGAAGTGATTTAATCCTTGATCTTTTTATTTTCAAGAAAGAAGATCAATTTATATTTCAAATTAATCATATTTATGTCCCATAATCAATTTATCATCAATAAAATAAAAATATAATATTGAGAATAATAAAATGCTTCAATTGATCAATCAACTCATCCATAAAAGTCTGCAAAGCATCTCGCCCTGCCAACTCTGCAATACTGAGCAACAACAAATCCATTCGGTCTGTGCAGATTGCTGGCAACAATTACCGTGGTTGAAAAGTACCGTGCAACGACAGGAAATGGAGATTCACAGTGCTTGTCATTATGACTACCCGATTGATCGTATCATTCAAAAATTTAAATACGAACAACACCTGCATTTTCAGCAGCTACTGGCGGGCGCATTTATGCAACTTCGGCTACCTAAAATTCAAGCCATTGTACCGATGCCCATTTCCAATCAACGCCTAGCAGAACGTGGTTATAATCAATCCTTAGTGCTTGGCAATATTTTAGCCAAGCAATTAAACCTGCCTATTTGGCAACCCATCACGCGCTTACAACAACATTCACAAAAAGGCTTAACTCGCCTAGAGCGCATTGAAAATATTCAGCAGCAATTCCAAATCAATACATCGTCCAAACTGCGTTATCGCCGTGTGCTTATTTTGGATGATGTGGTGACGACAGGAAGTTCAATCTTTGCGTTAAAACAAAAACTTGAGCAATTGGGCTGTCAGAAAATCTATGCGGCCTGTATCGCGAGTGCAGCGATTTAATCCATCGCTGCATCATTTTTCTCGCGTAGCCTAATAGACTAAATCACACCCCAGCCTTTAAATAGTTTTTTACCCATGGCATCACGATTTCTGTGGTTAGGGGAGCAAGTAATGTACGTTTGATCATCCAAATCTACCCATTTCATCTCGGCAATTTCGGCATCAATTTGCGGTGCATGATCCAATGTCACGACATAAACATAACTGACCAATTGATGATCTGGCTCATTTGCCGTCGCTGTTTCATAACGTCCAACAAATTGTTCAATCTGTGCCTGACAACCAATTTCTTCCTGAATTTCACGAAGCATGGTTGCTTCAGGCAGTTCATTGGGTTCCAATTTCCCACCGACCTGCATAAAACATGCGGTATGCTGTTTGCGAACCACTAAAAGCTGTTGTTGATCATTTAAAATAATCGCAGCGGCAACGGTAATCACCTTCATGTTTATTTCACCAAATCCTGCTGATCGACCATGCCCCATTTCGGTTGCGGCGCTTGAAAAGTATCAAATTGTTGCAAAATATTTTCGATCGAATCTGAGGCAATAATGCTTTCAGAAAAGCGCGCATGGGTAAAACCTTTGACGGTGGTCAACTGGATAAATTTCAGCAAATCATCATAAAAACCTTCTACATTTAAAAATGCACATGGCTTTAAATGAATTCCCAATTGCGCCCAAGTCCACTGCTCAAAAATTTCTTCCAAGGTTCCTGCACCACCGGGCAATGCAATAAACGCATCCGACAATTCTGACATCTTGGTTTTACGTTCATGCATATTTTTTACCACATGCAATTCCGTTAAATGTGGATGTGCAAGTTCACGATCCACCAAGGCATTCGGAATAACACCAATCACTTTTCCACCTGCCTGCAAAGCACTATCAGCGACAACGCCCATCAAACCTGAACGACCGCCGCCATATACCAATGTTTTGCCTTGCTGCGCTATGGTTTGACCCATTTTTTGTGCCGTGTCCAGAAAAATGGAATCCGTTCCGATAGCTGAACCACAAAAAATTGCGATAGAATTCATCATTTTTTTACCCTGTTTTGAAGATGTCATACGATTAAAGTAAATTTTAAGCAGATTTTTTCATAAAAAAGCAATTCGATCAGTGTTTTTATTCAATTCCTTGTCTAAAATACACCCATTGATTCAACCAGACTGCGCAGGGGAGCAAAGACAGCATGCTTGAAGCCTTTTACGCCACAGAGCGCGGTAGTTTGGAAGATGCCACTATTAATGGGGGCTTTGATCTTCATCCAGATTTAGTGTGGATTGACTTAATTGCACCCTCACAAGAAGAACAACAATGGGTTCTTGATGCCTATGAGCAGAATCTCCCCACACTCAAATCATTAGAAGACATCTCTTCATCGGCACGATTCTACCGTGATGACGACGGTATTTTACATATCAGCACCTACTTTTTAACGAAAAATAAAAACTTTCAAGTTGATGCAGAACCAGATGACAATTCCAGTATTTTAGCCACGGTACAAACCGTTGCTTTCATTCTGCATAGAGAGCATTTATTTACCTTACGTGGTGAAAAATTAGTCGCCTTTCGTGCCTTTCGTGCCCGTGCTCGCCGTAATGACTACGAAATTGACTACAAAGACCCGACGTGGGTGTTATTGGGCTTACTCGAAGCCAAACTGGACGAACTTGCGGATATCTTGGAAGACATCCATAAAGATCTGGAAAAATACTCTACAGAAGTCCTCAACAATCGTCATCGTGAACAAATACTCGATTTAGATGACATGATTACCCGCCTAGCACAACTCGAAGACATGCTGGGAAAAGCACAATTATGTTTAATCGATTTACGACGGGTTTTAACCTTCCTCTCGCGTCCACGGGCTTTAGGCAGTCATATTTATGATGCTGATATTCGAGAACTCAGTGAAGATGTTCGCTCACTGGTTGAACATGATGCGTTCTTATTCCAAAAGGTTCGGTTCTTACTCGACACCACTTCGGGATTCATTAATACCGAGCAGAATGACACGATTCGTCGCTTCTCCATCTTACCGAGTATGCTCGCGCCACCCATGTTGGTTGCCAGTATCTATGGTATGAATACAGATGTGCTGCCTTTTGCCAGAGGAACAACCAGCTTTGTGATGGTGGGTATTATTCTGCTGGCTTTCTTTATTGGGCCGCTAATCTACTTCCGCTGGAAAAAATGGATTTAAGCGAGCTTTAAAAGTACTGCTGTTAAAACAAAGCGTAAGAAATGCCCAGATTTTGAATATATGCTATGGCATAAAAAAAGCACCTTTCGGTGCTTTTTTTATATAGTTTTTGTTCAGCTAATCAACTGCAAATCATGTTGTAAATGACAGGCTTGAATAATTTTCATCATTTTTTCAGGAACCGCCTTAAACTGTATGCCTTGAGCTTGAGGAGTTTGGCGTAACCACTGCACCAACACCGCCAGAGCCACAGTACTACCCTGCTCTAATTTCGCTAGGTTTACCACCAACGGAAACTGATTTTGAGCTTGAATCAATTTCAAACCCTGTTGGTAATAACTTTCCGCATTTGCATAATCTATTTTTCCAGAAACATGCAATTCCTGATGAATGATTTCAATCACCGAACATCTACTCCGTTATTTTTGATTAACAGCAACTTCTGCATCTGGTTCGAAATTGGCAATGGCTTTATCCAAGCTACCCCCATTACGTTTTACTGTTGCAGCAAACTGATTACGGAACTGCAAACCTAAATCAATGCCTGACACATTAATGTTGCGGATTTTCCATTGAGTCCCTTTATCCACCAATTGGAAAGATACAGGAATTTTTTCACCCTTATTGTTAAAGTCTAACGTCACTACAGGGTTTTTGCTGTCCGTGGCTTTATATGGACGGATGCTATAGCTTTGATTTGAGAACTTAGCAAATGCACTGCCATAGTTTTCAATTAAAGTTTCACGAAAGTTACGTTCAAATTGCGCACGTTGCGCTGCTGTACTGTATTGATTGGTTGCATATGTACCCATCACAATACGGGTAAATGCCTGTGAATCAATATACGGATCAAGATTTTGGCGTACGATTGCTTTGACCGCTGCTGGATTATTTTGCAATTTCGCATTATCTGCTTTTAAGCGCGAAATCAGACCATCAGCAACTTTTTTAACAAAAACTGGCGGTGCTTCCGCGGGTACTGCAAATGCAGCACTTGCCATCATTGTAGACAAAATACTTGCTGCAAGCGTTTGTTTAATTAAAGTATTCACTAAAACCTTCTCTCCAAATTATTCAACGAAAGATGCTTCTGCACCTGTTGATTGACCCGATGTTTTTTCATCTGCTGTTTTTTCTGATGATTTACCCGCGCCACCAGTAATAAACTTACTAATGAGGTCTTCAAGATCCATCGTACCTTGCGTATTGGCAATACGTTCACCACGTTTGACGTAGTTCAAACCACCACCCGGTACAACTTTCAAATATTTTTCGCCCAATAAACCATTGGTTGCAACCATAATATAAGCATCTTCATCAATACTGGTGATGGAGTGCATGTTATCGGTCAGTTGTTTTTCCATTTCTTTTTGTTGCGCAGGCGTTGCTTCTTTATATTCAGCACTATAGCGCAGCTCTTCTAAAGCATTTGCTGTCACTGTTTTCAGTTGCTCTTGATTAAATGAAGTCAATTTACCATCTAAGTCAAAATGCACTGTCGCTAAACGTGATACAGGATCTAGGGTAATATCGGTCACACGACCAATACTTACACCACTCATGGTCACTTTAGCCCGTGGTTTTAAACCATTTACATTGTCAAATTGCGCAGTCATCTCATAGGCATCACGTAAATTGGTGCCCGATAATCCACTTACTTTCATGGCTAAGAAAAATAACGCCACACCAAAGATAATGACAAAAATACCTACGGTCAGCTCACTTGTACGTGATTTCATTAAACCCCTCCAAACATGACCGCAGTCAACACGAAATCAAAACCTAATACACACAATGATGAATACACCACTGTACGTGTTGTTGATGTAGCAATACCTTCTGATGTTGGCTCACAGGCATAGCCTTGATACACCGCAATCCAAGTACAAATGAGGGCAAAAACAATACTTTTAATAATGCCATTGACCACATCATGCCCAAACTGAACGGCGTTTTGCATGCCACTCCAGTAAGAGCCTTCATCAACCCCTAAAAAATCGACACCGACGATTTTACCGCCCACAATACCAATCGCAGCGAAAATAACCGTCAGCATCGGCAAACTCACAACGCCTGCCCACAAACGTGGTGAAACAATCCGTTTCAGTGGATCTACCCCAATCATTTCCATACTCGACAGCTGTTCGGTGGCTTTCATTAAACCAATTTCAGCGGTCAAAGCTGAACCTGCACGTCCTGCAAATAACAAAGCCGCAACCACAGGTGCCAGTTCACGCAATAAAGTCAGTGAGACCATCGTTCCGAGCATGGCTTCAGAACCGACATTGACCAAAATAGAATAGCCTTGCAAGCCAAGCACCAAGCCAATAAATAAACCAGAAACACCAATGATCAATAAAGACATGACCCCAATACGGTGCATTTGATAAATAAAGAGTCTGACGCCCAAGCGAGTCGGCATGGAAAATAGAATCTGGAGTAACATTACGGTTGCTACACCAATCCCCTGTACACGTTCAATAACGCGTCTACCTAATAAGGCAATGGCATTCATGAACGTACCTCATCACTTAAATAAGCTTGATGGCTAAATTGATAATCGACTGGACCTTCTATTGATCCGGTCAGAAATTGACGCACAAAAGGCGACTGATGTTCTCGGAGTTCAGCTGGTGTCCCTTCCCCCTGAATCTTGCCTTCTGCCACCACATAAATATAGTCTGCAATCGATAAGGTCTCTGCGACATCATGCGAAACAACAATGGTGGTTAAATCCAAGGCTTCACGTAGCGAGCGAATCAGACGACTGAGTACACCCATCACAATCGGATCCTGACCTGCGAATGGCTCATCATACATAATCAGTTCTGGATCAAGTGCAATTGCACGAGCCAACGCGACACGACGATTCATACCACCCGACAGCTCTGAAGGCATCAGTTGTTCTGCACCGCGCAAACCGACAGACTCTAATTTAAGGGCTACAATTTCGGCAATTAAATGTTCTGGCAACTGAGTATGGGCACGCAGTGGAAATGCCACATTTTCATAAGTGGTCATATCGGTAAACAATGCACCACTTTGGAAAAGCATCCCCATACGCGCACGTGCAGCAAACAATTCAGACCGCGACATACTGGCAATATCGGTTCCATCCAACAACACTTGTCCTTGATCTGGAATGAGCTGCCCACCAATCAAACGAAGCAATGTTGTTTTGCCCGTTCCTGAAGGCCCCATAATGGCGGTGATTTGACCACGACGAATATTTAAGCTGACATTGTCATAAATGATACGTTCCCCTCGTTTAAAGCTCAGATTTTTAACCTCAATCAAAGATTGAGATTGGGGG
Organism: uncultured Gammaproteobacteria bacterium; assembly: GCA_963812025.1. GTDB lineage: Bacteria > Pseudomonadota > Gammaproteobacteria > Pseudomonadales > Moraxellaceae > Acinetobacter. Next base: position 367,122 of record CAWETQ010000007.1, on the reverse strand, counting down.
GGGATTTGATTATTCATAGCTGAGCGTTTTCCTACATTTTTTTCAGCATGCATACTATAAAGGATTCAAGTTCAAAATGTTATATCTGACCAAAAAGCAACAAATTTAGCGTAATTTTCTAATTAATTTAATTGTAATTCGATTACCCATAAAAAACAGGTATAAAAATAGAACGGTGCGTTACAGAAAAGAGTTATAGATATAATACATAATATTGCATAACAATAAGAACAAACCAATATAAGGCATAATCACCTCTTGATTGAAATTCCAAATATAATGAGCAGATTCATTGTTCATACTTAACGAATTCAAAACAAAACATGATTGAGTATACAATTTTATCAAATAAGAACAAAGATTAATCGCATAAAAAAACCGGTGTTTCCACCGGTTTTTTCTATCTAAATCGAACGATTGAATTAATCGTTAAATTTACGACGTGGACGATCTTCACCGCCAAAAGCTGGACGCTCAGCACGTGGTTTATCATCAAAGCTACGACGTGGACGTTCTTCGGCACCGAAAGTACGCTTAGGACGATCTTCACTGAAGCTACGTTGTGGACGATCACCGAAACCGCCTTCACGACGTGGAGCTGGACGATCACCGAAATCACGACGTGGAGCTGGACGATCACCACTTGGTTTATAGTCTACACGGTTGCCACGGTTGTCATCTGCAGAACGCGGTTTGTCACCAAAGCTACGTTGCGGACGATCACCGAAACCACCTTCACGACGTGGCGCTGGACGATCACCGAAATCACGTTTAGGACGGTCATCAAACGAACGTTGTGGACGATCACCGAAACCACCTTCACGACGTGGCGCTGGACGATCACCGAAATCACGCTTAGGACGGTCATCAAACGAACGTTGTGGACGATCACCGAAACCACCTTCACGACGTGGAGCTGGACGATCACCGAAATCACGCTTAGGACGATCTTCACCACCAGCATAAGCTGGACGCTCAGTACGAGGCTTGTCATCATAGCTACGACGTGGACGATCTTCACCACCAGCATAAGCTGGACGATCACCGCGAGGTTTATCATCATAGCTACGACGTGCGCCGCCGCCATCACGACCACCGCCAAAACCGCCACGACCGCCATCACGACCACCGCCAAAACCGCCACGACCGCCATCACGACCACGACCACGACCGCCACCATCACGACCGCCGCCATCACGACTACCGCGTGCAGGAGGTGGAGATGGCTCAAGACCTTCAATTTCAGATACGCTTAAACGTGCATCTAGGAAGTCTTCAAGCGCACGGATCTTACCGCGTTCACGGTAAGTCGCTAAAGTAATTGCATTACCTGTACGACCCGCACGACCTGTACGACCGATACGATGTACATAATCTTCGTTTTTCATCGGTAAACCGAAGTTGATTACGTGTGAAATCGTTGGTACGTCAAGACCACGAGCAGCAACGTCAGTTGCAACTAAGATCTTAGCGCGACCTTCACGAATACTACGTAAACGACGGTTACGAACAGTTTGTGGCATAGCACCGTGAAGCGCTACAACTGATAGACCTGCTTCAGCAAGTTCTTCAGCCAACATATCTGTATCTTCTTGAGTGCTTGCAAACACAACAGCTTGATCTACAGACTCATCAGATAACCAATGCGTAAGTAATTTTTTCTTGTGTTCAAAGCCATCAGTCCAATGCAATGTTTGCGTGATGTCTGTATTGGTAGAGTGACCAGTTTCGATCGCAATACGTACAGGATCATTCATCATACGTTCAGCAAGCGTAATAATACGCGGTGCAAAAGTTGCAGAGAACATCAAGGTTTGTTTACGGTTTGCCGCTAACTCACCAATTGCTTCTAAGTCTTCAGAGAAACCTAGATCAAGCATACGGTCAGCTTCATCGACGATTAACGCATCAACATTGTCAAGTTTAATTTGACGACGGTTTACAAGATCAAGTAAACGACCTGGAGTCGCAACTACAACTTGTGCACCTTTTAATTGTTGGATTTGTTTACCAAAAGGCATACCACCCATAATCGCAGCAACACGCACACCTTTCATATGACGTACTAATGCAATTGCATCTTGACATACTTGTTGTGCAAGTTCGCGAGTTGGTGAAATCACCAAAATATTCGGTTGTGTAATCGCTTTCATGCGATCTTTAAATGGCACTAGCGTATCTTGATTCGCTAAACCGTTTAAAGTAGGTAATAAGAATGCAGCAGTTTTACCAGAACCTGTTTGGCTTGATACAAGAAGGTCTTTACCTTCTAGTGCAGCTGGAATCGCTTGTTCTTGTACAGGAGTTGGTGTAGTAAAGCCTAAACCTTCGATCGCTAGTGTTAAAGACTCATCGAGGGAAAAATCAGCAAAAGTTTTGCTCATAGAGAGTGTTCACCCTGAAGTGGGTGCTCCATTTAATAAATTACAAATAATATGGACATCGGCAAAAAGCGGCACAGCAAATAGAGCTGAAAAATAAGGATTCAGCAGCGATCCGAATAACGTCGATGTGGATATAACGCACGTATATGATTACGGCCGCAAACCTGAAGGAATCGCTTAAGCGATTGGGGCGCGAAGGATATGTCCTCTCTATGGACAACACGCGCATACAATGATTAGAAGATAATGTTCAGGTAAAGAACGGAAATTTAAGTGCGTGACAACATAGTAACAGAAACATTTTTAAAAGTAATCATTTTTTTCGATTAAATTGTGGATATACACTGTTTTTTTCAGTAACAGTCTATTTTACAACTCAATTTTGTTTAAAAAATAAACAGTGTTGCGGTGTAAAATAACGAATCTGTGCATCAAATGACTGAATCAACCGTCAAAACAATCTTTTCAAAGTAGATCCGCTTTTGCCTAAACTATAAAAAAGCCCTCACATGGAGAGCTTTTCATCATACGACTGGATCAAATCAATCTTACTTTGCTGCTTCACCCCAAGCTGGAACAACAGCTTGCATTAACGGTTTAAGCATTTTCATCGAGCAAGCAATCACTTGACCATTTTCCATAGAGTCAGATCCACCACGTGCATCGACTACAGTACCGCCCGCTTCTTTGACAATTAACTCGCCTGCAGCGATATCCCAAGGTTTCAAACCAAGCTCGAAGTAACCATCAAGACGACCCGCAGCAACATAAGCCAAGTCTAATGCAGCAGAACCTGAACGACGGAATTGTGCGCCAGCTTCAGTCACGTTTAATAATGAATCAAAATGGTTTTTCGCATAAGAAACCACTTCACCATTACGTTTATTACGGTAAGCATGACCTACAGCCAAGAACGTATTGTCTAAGCTGTCTTTTACATTTACACGAATACGACGTTGATTCATCATAGCACCGCGGCCACGACTTGCAGAGAAAAGCTCATCTTTCACAGGGTCATAAATAACGCCGTGCTGAGTGATGCCTTTATGCTTAACGGCAATGGAGATACAAAAATGTGGGAAACCGTGAATAAAGTTTAAAGTACCGTCAAGAGGATCAATCACCCAACACCAATCAGCGTCGTGACCTTTGCCTTCTTGCATACCAAACTCTTCACCAAGGAAGCTGTGGTTTTTATAACTTTTACGTAGAGTATCGATAGCCAACTGTTCCAAATAACGATCTACACGCGTTACCGGACCATCAATCCCTTTTTCTTCGACTTGTAGATCGAGTTTATGACGATTTTGATGCGCTTTTAAAAGCTCTTGACCAACTAATTGCGCCGCACGCGCAGCCATAACCACCATAGGTTCCATTGAACACCCACTACAAATTGAAGATACTGATAAAGAATAATGCATAAAAGCCCGCACATTTTAGCAAATATGCAGGCTTTTAGGGGAAAAATGTTTCTAAAATTTAATAAATCAAGATGAAACGGTTTGCATCAGTTTCAGCCACACCAATTCAATCGATTTTTCAATGCCTTTGGCATCCAATCCTGCTTGTTGCAACATTTGTGCATGTGAGGCTTGGTGCATAAAAGTATCAGGTAAACCTAAATTTAAAGTCGGTTTAACAATTTGCGCTTGAACCAAGTATTCATTGACTGCACTGCCCGCACCCGCCATCACGGCATGCTCTTCCACCGTCACAAATAAATTGCTGCTTGGCGCAAGTGCTGCAATCATCTGTTCATCGAGTGGTTTCACAAAGCGCATATTCACGACACGTACACCGACATCATGGGTTTGTGCCAACGCTTGTGCTGCTTCTATTGCAACCGTTACACGACTGCCAAAAGCCAGAATACTGATGTGTTCATCGTATTGTTCATTAAAGCTTGCCACAATTTCTGCTTTACCAATCTCTAAAGCGGTGAATTGTTGTTGAATTTCCACCCCAACACCATTGCCACGCGGATAGCGCACAGCAGCAGGACCTGAATATAAGTAAGCCGTATGCAACATTTGGCGACATTCATTTTCGTCTTTCGGTGCCATGATCACCATATTCGGTACGGTACGCATGAAAGCATAATCATAAGCCCCTGCATGCGTTGGGCCGTCTTCACCCACCAAACCAGCGCGATCGATCGCAAAAGTCACATCTAAATTTTGTAAAGCAACATCATGAACCAACTGATCATAACCACGTTGCAAAAAGGTCGAATAAATCGCCACAACAGGTTTTAAACCTTCACAGGCCATACCTGCTGCCAAAGTCACTGCATGTTGTTCCGCAATAGCAACATCAAAGAAACGTGTCGGAAATTGCTTGGCAAACTTCACCATGCCCGAACCTTCACACATGGCTGGGGTAATCGCGAGTAAGCGGTCATCTTGTGCCGCTTCATCACACAACCATTGCCCAAAGACATCCGAATATTTAGGTGCGACATTTGCTGAAGCGACTGCGTTTATTTTACTAATGGCATGATATTTAATTTGATCGGATTCAGCAGGAATAAAGCCTTTGCCCTTTTTGGTATAGACATGAATTAAACGTGGCCCTTTGCGTTTTTTCAGCGCATCAAAGACTTGAACCAACTGATTCACATCATGACCATCGAAAGGCCCAAAGTAGTCAAAACCAATGGCTTTAAATAGGTTATCTGCCGCATCAGTCGCTGAACTGTGTAAGCGTGAATTGTAATTCCATTCAGGATGCGGTTGTAAATAAGCCTCGCCTATTTCTGAAATATTGACCGATTGCCCACTTTCCCAAATTGCAGCAAGATGTTTAGCAAAGCCACCTGTGCTACATGAAATGGACATATCATTGTCATTGAGTACCACAATCAAGTCGGCATTATGCGCCACGGCATCATTCATCGCTTCAAAAGCCATGCCAGCAGTCATGGCACCATCACCAATAATTGAAACCACTTCACATGGATCGTTTTGGTAACGGCGTGCCAATGCCATGCCTAAACCCGCAGAAATAGCCGTTGAAGAATGTCCAACACCAAAGGTATCAAACACCGATTCTTCACGTGTCGGAAATGCAGCTAGACCATCTTTGGCACGGATTGTGGTCAGTTGTTCACGGCGACCTGTTAAGGCTTTATGCGGATAAGCTTGATGACCCACATCCCAAATTAAACGGTCATGTGGCGTGTTAAAGCAATAATGTAAAGCGACCGTCAGTTCGATCACCCCAAGGTTGGCACCAAAATGGCCACCACTTTGTCCTGCTGCATACAAAATGTATTGACGTAACTCATCTGCCACTTTTTCTAATTGGCTACGCTCGAGCAAACGTAATTGTTGTGGGTGATCAATCGTATCCAACAACGGTGTTATAGGGCGGTGAGTCGGTATTTCTGTATACAACATAAATGGCAAAGCCTTCTAAAGCCTGGCAAATCCTAAGCTAGGTAAATGGGTTACTCGATCATATGGTCGAATTGTATCACCTTTAAATCAGCCACATTTCTAGCGATGCAGTTTTGAGCAGTGCTCTCAACTGGGTGTTTGTTCGTAAGCTAAGATTATCCTGAATAATCTTACTATTTATCAACCATTATCGTTCGCTTTATACAAAAAAGAAAATCTTCTGCATATTTCAACATAGCAATTCTACCAATGTCCAAGCATTACGCTATACTTTAACCAATTAATAAGCTATCTGACGAGTTAAGTCGTGCCTATCCAATTTGTCGCAACTTCAAGATTACCCACTGCTTTTGGTGAATTTAAAATCACTGTATTTCAAGATCCTAAAACGGGTGAAGAGCATGTAGCACTGTCTAAAGGTCTCGATACGGCACCCACAGCTCCGGTATTGGTTCGGGTTCACTCTGAATGTTTAACGGGCGATGCCTTTGCTTCACTCAAATGTGATTGCGGTCCACAACTCCAAGCCACTCAAAAATTAATTAATGAGGTGGGTCAAGGGGTGATTTTATACTTACGCCAAGAAGGGCGCGGCATTGGGCTGACCAATAAAATTCGCGCTTATGCTTTGCAAGATCAAGGTCATGACACCGTTGATGCCAACTTAATGTTGAATTTACCTGCTGATGCACGTCGTTATGACATGTGCAACATTATGCTTGAGCATTTAAAAATCCAACAAGTCCGATTAATCACCAATAATCCTACAAAAATTAAAGCGTTAAAAGAACTTGGTATTGATGTGGTAGACCGTGTTCCCCTCACCGTCGGTTTAAATCCGTTTAATGCGGAATATTTAAAAACCAAACATGAACGTATGTCACACATGTATGACAAAGATGACTTCTAATTTATTTTAAAAATATTATAAATCATACAATTCAGGGATTTTTTACAAGATGTTAAAAAATCCCTTACTTTTTTTATGACTTTATGCTTTGATGTATTCAGTCCTTAAAATCATGCTATAGAGGTCATCTATGCAGAACCCAACGTCGGCTGATATTCAACGCGTTCGCGAATTTCTCCTCGATTTACAAGCCCGTATTTGTGCAGCTTTAGAACAACGAGAATTACAGAGTGGTGGCACTGCTCAATTTGAGATTGATGATTGGGAGCGTCCAGAAGGTGGTGGCGGTCGTTCACGCGTTTTACAAAATGGTACGGTGATTGAAAAAGGTGGCGTGATGTTTTCACACATCAATATTTCAAAACTGCCTGCTTCTGCAACTGAACGTCATCCACAAATTGCGGGGGCAAAAGCACAAGCTTTAGGGGTTTCTTTAGTGATTCACCCAAAGAACCCCAATGTTCCGACCTCACATGCCAATGTCCGTTTATTTGTCGCAGAGCCTGAAGGGCAAGATCCAATTTGGTGGTTTGGTGGTGGTTTTGACTTAACCCCATTTTATCCAGATGATGAAGATGTCTTGGCTTGGCATCAAAAAGCCCATGACCTGTGCGCCCCGTTTGGTGACAACGTATATGCAGAACATAAAAAATGGTGTGATGACTACTTCTATTTAAAACATCGTGATGAACAACGCGGTGTCGGTGGATTGTTCTTTGATGATTTAAATCAATGGGATTTTGAAACCTGCTTTCAATATATTCAAGCCGTGGGTAATGGTTACTTAGACGCCATTTTACCGATTTTCCAACGTCATCAGAATCAACCTTATAGCCAAGCACAACGTGAGTTTCAGCTCTACCGTCGTGGTCGTTATGTGGAATATAATTTAGTTTATGACCGTGGTACTTTGTTTGGTTTACAAACAGGCGGGCGGATTGAATCGATTTTGGTCAGTATGCCACCGCTTGCCGCTTGGTCATATCGTCCAGAATGGGATGAGGATTCAACTGAAAAACGCTTAACCGATTACTACTTAAAACCACATGATTGGTTAACTGAACTTAAATAATTGAACATTTAAAAAACTCAACCCCTTTGTTCCATAGTGAATAGAGGGGTTTTTAAATTTAATATTTACTGATGAGATCTTGATTAAACAATAAAAATTTTTGAATTAAAGTCATTCATCTATAAATATAATGGACTATTCCACCCATAATAACGTTACCGACATATTTCCTTACAGCACGAGATACAGTGGCATTTATAAATTCGTTTAGACTGGGTCATTCAATTTAATCGCTTTACCCATATTTTAAAGCAAGTATAAATGACAACAAACCATGCTTAAGGGGAAAACAATGTTCAATAAAACACTCAATCGCAAAGTATTTTTATTTTGGTCAATTTTCATCATGATCCTGTGTTCCATGAGCATTACCGTATCATCCGACAATACCTTTTCTGATGGCTTATCGATTAGCTTTAGCGTATTTGCTGGTTTTGCCTTATTTTTTACTGCGGCAATGTTGCTTGAAGAAATGGTGCACGAAATCTGTAATCCTTAATATTGATCTCATCACTTTTAATTTTTAAAATTTTTCTCTACGGTTTTAATTTCTTTTTCTATTTTATTTTCTCTCTTGTTCTGACTTTAGCCTTGTTTAAAAATCACGTATATTGAATGCCATTTCCGCACATGGATCTTGTGAAATGAGCAAACAATTCGCGGTGATTGGTCACCCTATCGAACAATCACGCTCACCAGAACTTCATCATGCTTTTGCACAAAAAACAGGTATTGACCTTCAATACAGCAAACGCCTTGCTCCACTGGATGGTTTTGAAGCCAACATTAAGGAATTTTTTGCTCAAGGTGGCGTCGGCATGAATGTCACTGTACCTTTTAAAGAGCAAGCATTTGCACAATGCCACGTTCTGACTGAACGTGCCAAAATTGCCAAAGCGGTGAATACCCTGTGGATGCAAGATGGGCAACTGCACGGCGACAATACCGATGGTCAAGGTTTGGTCGATGCCATTCAGGCTTTAAATTGGAATTTAGACAATACGGCTATTTTAATCATTGGTGCAGGTGGTGCAACGCGTGGCGTGGTCTACCCACTGGTGCAAGCGGGTGTGAAAAAAATTGTCATTGCCAACCGTACCTTAGCGCGCGCTGAACAATTGGTCGCAGATTTAAAAGATGCTGTTCCGCAAGCCACACTTGCTGCCGTTTCATTAGATCATTTAAGCGGTGAATTTGATCTGGTGATTAATGCCACATCCGCAAGCCTAAGTGGCGATGCTTTAGTCTTACCGGAAACGTTGCAGTTTAAATATGCTTATGAAATGGCCTATGGCAAACCATCGAGCTTTTTAGATCAAGCCAAAGCACGTGGTATTCCTACATCTGAAGGTTATGGCATGTTGGTGGGTCAAGCGATTGAATCTTTTTCCATTTGGAATGGGGTCAAACCAGCGCTAAAAGATTTTCTTTAAATCTATTCTTTAAAATATTCCAAAAAAAGAACCTCATCTGAGGTTCTTTTTAATGCTTATTTTTTAGGGTTTAAATTTTCCTTTAACACCGTATAGGTTTTTTGATACAGCTCTAGATCAATATACCCATCTTGTTCTAAAGTCAGTTTTTCAATCGACTTTAAAGACAGACGGTTTTGGGTTGAATCCACGTAGGCTTGTGCCAAAATATCTGCAACGGCTTTCAATTGTTGCGGCTGATCTACGTCATAGTCTTGTTTAAAGTTCTGCATATATTGCTGAGCAAAAATGGCTTTCGGTTGTTTATATTGTTTCACCAGTTGCTGCCATGCCTGACGCTCAGCATCCTTTTCAACAACAGCGACCACCATTTGATACACCGCTTCGCCTAACTCATGATTAAACTGCTGATCGAGTTCTAAATCATGTTTTTTCTGCAACGCTTGAATCTGTTTCAGCGCCTGACCTGTAGGGTTATAAACGTGCTCATCGGCAAACCAATAGGCATAGACCTGTGCAATTTCGTGCAGACTTTGTGCATTGTAATTTTTAAGCAAATCACCATTTTGTAATGCCATTTGCATTCCCCACAGCGCCTGATAAGTCTGTGTATAAGAATGAGTCTTCTGATAGGTTTTTTCAGCCAATTGCTTCAGTTGGGCATTCAGACTCAGCGTATTTTTCGCGGTTGTCGCGGCATCCGTTTCTGTGTTTTCTACACCTGTTACATTAGAAAAACCACGCACCATATTTTCAATTACCGACCCTTTAGAGACTTCCTCTAAAGACTTGGCTTGACGTAATTGAGCACGATCAATTGTACTGGCCTGACCATAATTCTGAATATTCATATCGGCCTGAATATTGACTGTGCCATATTTTTTACTGGCTGATTTGTATATCATAATCTACCAGTGTGGCACGACCTTGGGCATCCAATCCAACATCAATGATCAATGGTATCTGCTGTGTATTGGCTTTTAACGCTTGTTGAATTTCAGCTTGATGCTTCGTCCATAAGCCTGAAAATGTTTTTACATCCATCAATTGATCTGAGACATATTGTTCAAAAATAGGACTCAAACTGCTTAGCGCATCGACCTGTTTGATCTGATCAACTTCTTTCTCTTTGCGAGCAAAAGCATTTAAATCATATTCATGCTGGCAGAAGGTTAAAGCGCCCATCGTGGCACGTTGCGGCTGGCTGATCAATTCTTGACACTGTTGCTGATTTAAATATTCATCCGAAGCTTTATCTGCGGTTTGCACTGCATCCGTTGCTACCGTATCTTCATCTTCCCTTTGCCCTCGCTCTGTAACAACAACTGTATCTGCTGCCGTATCTGTTTCAGCACAGTGCTTATTTTCAGATCCGCCATCTGTTGAACAACTTGATTGCGCGGCTTGGGCTGGCTCTGCTGTCTTACCTTGTCCTAAAGCACTAAAATGCGCATCGATTAATTGGCTTAACTGTAAACTTGATTCAGCCGCTTCATCTTTAGCAGAACTGAGTACATCGTTTGCATCCCCTGCTGGAGCGACAGCTTTATGCTGAGTCTGAGTCGAATCCTGTGCTGCTACTGTTGTCGCTGCTTGATCAGTAGCTGTATCTGTCGCCTTGATTCCAAGCACTGAATTAAGAAAATAAGGGCGGTTGACTTGTTCATATAAAGCCATTTGCAGCTGTAGTTGTTCTAAGGTGGTACTTAAACGAATTTTCTCCACCACAGCCAAGTCTTTATCTTTGGCATTCAACGGCAAAGCTTGAATGCCTTGCGGTTCAGCCAATGCATAAGACAGCGCATTGATTTGCTTTAAATAATCTGCCAGTTTTTTAAAATCAACGCGATTGATTTCATTTTTATACTTGGAAAAATCAATGTAGGCAAAACTTGCCTGACTGTCTTTATTGACTAAATAAGGCATGAGTGAAAAATAATTGATATAAAATTTATACTCATTAAAATCAACCACCATCGGGACTTTGGCATGCACCAAAAGTGTTGGTTTTTCATATTTTGCCTCTAGGTTTAAAGAGGCGAGTTTTTGCCGATAATGCACCGAACCATTGTAACTAAACTGAATATTACTTAATAAGTTCAAAGCAAACTGATCAAACTTACTGGCATATCCCTCTTTCGCAGAAAACCGATCGTCACTCGGAAGCTGTTCTTTTGCCAATGCCGCATATAAATGCTGCTTTTCCTGATGATCTAAACCAACTTTTTGAACTTTAAGATATTGTTCAATTTGACGCTGCAATATAGGATCTAATTTTGGCAGCAACCTGTTGTTGAGTCACTTTTGAGTTTTTGGACGTACTAGGAGCTGAATTTGCCTGAAAATTCAATTTTCCTTGATAATCATAGCCCGATGTTTCAAACATGGCATTTAAACCTGTCACGGCTTTTTGCTCTAAGCGATGTTCAGTATTGGCATTGGATTTAATGACATGTTGTGAACAAGCACTCAGGCTTAAGGCCATTAAGCATAAAGTTAAATATCTTATTTGCATGATTTCTTTTTAAATACCTTATGTTATTTATACTTAAGCACTGATCAATGTAACTTTTTGATCAAAATTAAAATTTATACTTTAACAAAAAAACATTTTCTGAGCCGTTTAATTTTCATTGTTATTCGCCTTTCTGACATTTTTCCAAGGCTACACTATCAATGTATTTTGATGAACAATGTGAATAATCAAACTATCGATTCGGATAATCCAAAACTATTTCTAAATTAGGATTAACACTATGCCTGCTTATAAAGCTCCCTTACATGACATTCGCTTTTTAATGAATGAAGTCTTTGACTTCTCTGCCCACTATAAAACGTTATCCAATGGCGAAGCTGCCGATGCTGACACTGTAGATATGATTCTTGAAGGTGCAGCAGATTTTTGTGAAAACATCCTGTCACCTTTAAATCAATCGGGTGATGAAGAAGGCTGCCACTTCGAAAATGGTGAAGTCAAAACACCGAAAGGTTTTAAAGAAGCTTACGACCAATTCGTGCAAGGCGGTTGGCAAGGTCTGTCTTTTCCAGAAAAATTCGGTGGTCAAAATTTACCTCAATCATTAAATCTAATCAAATCAGAAATGATGGGCACAGCAAACTGGTCATTCCAAATGTACCCAGGTTTGAGCGTTGGCTGTATGAACACCATTCTTCAGTTTGGTACTGACGAACAAAAAGACACTTACATGCCGAACCTTGTAACGGGTTCATGGTCAGGCACGATGTGTTTAACTGAACCGCAATGTGGTACTGACTTAGGTCAAGTGAAAGCCAAAGCAGAGTCGAATGCAGATGGCAGCTACAACATTACCGGGACGAAAATCTTCATCTCTGCGGGTGAACACGATTTAACAGACAATATCATCCATATTGTCCTTGCACGTCTGCCAGACGCGCCAGCAGGTACCAAAGGGATTTCTTTATTCATCGTACCGAAGTTCCTTGTCAATACCGATGGCTACTCTTGGTGAGCGTAACCCTGTGACCTGTGGTTCAATTGAACACAAAATGGGGATCCGCGCTTCTGCAACAGCGGTTTTAAACTTTGACAATGCTGTGGGTTACTTAATTGGCGAGCCAAATAAAGGCTTACATGCCATGTTCACGTTTATGAACACAGCACGTATTGGTACTGCCATTCAAGGCATCGCGCATGCTGAATTGTCGTTCCAAGGTGCTTTACCGTATGCCAAAGATCGTATGTCTATGCGTGCCCTGTCTGGCAAGAAAGATCCTGAAAAAGTTGCAGATGCCATTATTCACCATGCCGATGTCCGCCGCATGTTGTTGACGCAAAAAGCGATTGCTGAAGGCGGTCGTTCAATGATTTATTATGCAGCGCAACTGGCTGACAAAATGGCCGATGCTTTAGAGCGTGGCGATACTGCGGCATTTGAAGCAGCAGATGATCATTTAGGTTTCTACACCCCGATCCTCAAAGGTTTCTTAACTGAGCTAGGTTTAGAAGCTGCAAACCACGGTATGCAAATTTACGGTGGTCACGGTTATATCAAAGAATGGGGTATGGAGCAGATTGTACGTGATGCGCGTATTGCGACGCTTTATGAAGGTACAACGGGCGTTCAAGCACTGGACTTGATTGGTCGTAAAGTATTACTGACCTCTAAAGGTAAAGTCATCCGCGACTACACCACTGAAATTTTAAAATTCTGTGCGCAAAATGCCACCAACAAATACATGCGTCGTTTTGCATGGGACTTAACCAAAGTATGTGCACAGTGGAATGCATTAACAGTGCGCATTATGCTTGCAGCACGTAAAGACCGTGACGTGGTATCTTCAGCTTCTGTCGATTTCTTGATGTTCTCTGGCTATGTGATGATGGCGTATTTCTGGGCACAACAAGCTGCCGTTGCTTCAGAAAAACTGGCGACGGGTGAAGGCAAAGAATCTGCTGAATTCTATAAAGCGAAAATTAAAGTCGCTGACTTCTATTTCGAACGCTTATTGCCGCGTACCCAAGGTCATGCTGAAGCAATGGTCAATCCTTCAAAAACCATGACTTCACTTGCACCTGAACACTTTAGCTTCGACTACTAAGTTTTAAGGTTTTTAGAGCAAAGAAAAGAGCGCTACGGCGCTCTTTTTTTATAACAAGTATTTTAGTTTTTTATTCATTTGCAGCAATATTAATCCGGCAAAGATTGAACACGCCAATACGACCAAGCTAAATAAGGTCTGTTGATTTAAAAAATAGCCTTTTAAATGGTAAATAAAAAAAGGATGAATTAAAAAAATGGCCGTCGATAAACTTGCCAACTCTTTATTTTTCCCCAGTATTTTTTTATTTAAAAAATATAGAAAGATAATCGGTGCAGCAATAAATAAGGAAAACATCTGATCCAGACTTTCCTTCCGACTAATGAAAAAATAATTCGCGAGTGATTCTACGATCACTAAAAAAACCACAACAATGACATGCCAAAGCTTGATCGCTATTTTATTTTTAACGGTATCCTGACATTTATTCAGCAGAAAACCTAAGGTCAGAAAAGGGAAACTCACCAATAAAAAATTACGATGCACGGTATATGTATTTAATTCAGTATCTATTTGACCCTGAAATAAATGTAAATTACCGACTTGCTGAAGCATAACGCCAAACAAAAATAAAACAGCACTCCCTATAAAGAGCTTTTTCGCATTTATAGCTCTACAGAAATATAAAACAGAGCCACCCAGTAACACGCCCTGAATATACCAAAGCACATAATAACCATTGTACAAAACAGAAAAATTATAGGAGAAGCTTTGGGTCCACCATATGGGTAAATAAAAGATCATCCAAACGGCATACAAAATAAAAATACGTTTCAGCCATGTTTTATATCTTTGAATACTATTGATATAAAAAAAATAATAGCCTGTAATGACTAAAAAAACTAGGGACTGCTAGCCTAAAGATTCCCTGCACGAAAACATGGCTTAAAAGTGTCGATAGATCATAAAAAATACGGGTATGTAAAAAAACCACAGCAATGGCTAAAATGACTTTCAAAATATCAATCGATAAATTTCTTTCCATTTTCTACTCATACACGTACATAAAGTTAAATTTTAAAATCAAAGAAACTCTTCCAACACTGAATTTAAAAACACATGTCCTTGCTCGGTACATGAAATTCGAGTTTGATCTTCAACCATCAACTTTCGTGCACGTAAAGAACTTAAAAGTTCGTCCAAGCCAGCTAAACTCAAACCTGTCCGTTCTGCATACAGTTTCGCGTCAACGCCTTGGTTTAAACGCAGTGCATTCATCATAAATTCAAACGGCATATCATCCGCTTCAATGCGCTTAAACTGCAGATTTTCCGCTGGGACTTTGGCTAAATAGTCTTTCGGTAAACGGGTTTTTTGAAAACGATACACGCCATCAGGCTGCGTGACTTTGCCGTGCGCCCCTGCCCCAATCGCTAAATAATCGCCAAACTGCCAGTAATTTAAATTATGTGCAGAAGGCTTTTCCTTACGCCATGCCGACACTTCATAATTGACAAAGCCATGCGCTGTTAAATACGCTTCACCCTGTGCTTGAATCTCTTCCAACACATCATCAACTGGCAAAACAGGTTGAGTTCTAAAAAACACCGTATTCGGTTCAATGGTCAGTTGATACCATGACACATGCGTTGCACCATTTTCCACCGCCAGTTTTAAATCATACAACGCTTGCTCTAAAGTCTGTTCAGGCAAACCATGCATCAAGTCGACATTGATGCGTGTAAAACCCGCTTCCTTGGCCAAATGAATGGCATTAACGGCATCATCATTGCTATGAATACGGCCTAACTTCTTTAAATGTTCGGTATTAAAACTTTGCACCCCAATGGAAAGACGATTAATCCCTGCATCCAAATAACCGGCAAAGGGATCGTGTTCCACCGTACCGGGATTGGCCTCTAAAGTAATTTCACAACCCTCTTCAAAAGGAATCAAGCTTTTAAGCTGGCTAAATAACCATTGATAAGCTTTGGCAGAAATTAAAGACGGCGTTCCACCACCAATAAATACGCTATGAATGTGGCGACCTTGAGCAAAATCGATCTGTGTTTTAAAGTCTTCAACCAAAGCCTGTAAATATTCCTGCTCTAAATCTAAAGACAATTTTCCATCAGGCACGGCATGTGAATTAAAGTCACAATAAGGACACTTACGTACACACCACGGCATGTGAATATATAAAGACAAAGGAATATTTTGGGGATTTAAATCAGCCAAGGAACAAGCTCAGAACAAAGGAGTAGCTTATTTTAACATGAGTTAAAGCGTACAATTCACTCATCTCATGCAATAGCATTGGACTATTTTTATCCCAAAAAGGTAAAGTTGAATTTCACATGATCAAAATATCAAGTCATTTACTGCTCTTACTGACCCTAGCCATGGGTATTGGCATTGTGATGACTTTTCAAACAGCGCTCAATTCACAGTTACGTGAATATTTGCATTCCCCAATGCAAGCAGCACTCATCTCCTTTTTTGTTGGTACAATGACACTGGCTTTCGTTGTGTTCTTTCATTCAGCACCCAAACCCAGCTTGCACAGTCTCAGTCTGATTCCATGGTATCTCTGGATTGGTGGATGCTTAGGTGTTTATGCAATTAGTGTGAGTATTTTTACTGCGCCCAAACTGGGTTTTCTGACCTTATCTGGATTAATCATTTTTGGACAAATTATTATGTCGATGATTTTAGATCAGTTCGGATGGCTTGGCGTTGAAAAAACCGCTATTTCATGGCAACGCCTTTTAGGTGCAATTGTTATTTTTTCGGGGGTTCTTTTAACCCTGCAACGCTAAATTTATATTGATAATTTCCCAAACGAGTACTTTTGTGTCAAATGTTCCGACGGTTACCACCACCCGCTTTGAGTTAAAACAACTCTTCCATCTGATGATCCCAATTTTGATCACGCAATTTGCCCAAGCAGGTTTTGGTCTGATTGATACGATTATGGCGGGACATTTATCTGCACAAGATCTTGCTGCCATTGCAGTCGGTGTAGGTTTATGGATTCCTATCATGCTGCTGTTCAGTGGCATCATGATTGCAACCACACCGTTAGTTGCCGCAGCCAATGGCGCACGTACGCCTGAAAAAATTGCCACCATTGCCCGTCAGTCTTTATGGGTTGCTTTTATTTTAGGGGTCATTGCGGGGCTGATTTTACAGCTCATGCCTTTACTACTGCCGATTTTAGGTGTTCCTGCTAACTTATTACCTAAAGCCAGTTTATTTTTACATGCCATTGGTTTTGGTATGCCCGCAGTGACCATGTATGCGGCATTAAGAGGCTATTCGGAAGCCTTGGGTTATCCACGCCCTGTCACGGCAATCAGCTTAATTGCTCTGGTGGTATTAATCCCTTTAAACTTTATTTTTATGTATGGCATTGGCCCTATTCCACATTTAGGCAGTGCAGGCTCTGGTTTTGCCACCGCTATTTTACAATGGTTGATGTTCATCACCCTCGCCCTCTATATTCTTAAAGCGAAGCGTTATCAAAAAACGCAGCCTTTTGCGCTTTGGGAAAAATTAGATATCTATTGGGTCAAACGCATTTTAACCCTTGGCTTACCCATTGGCTTAGCCATTTTCTTTGAAGTCAGTATTTTCAGCACCGCAGCAATTGTTTTAAGTCCTTTAGGCGAAACCATTATTGCAGCACATCAGATTGCCATTTCAGTGACCTCGCAACTGTTTATGATCCCAATGTCACTGGCGATTGCACTGACCATTCGGGTCGGAACCTATTATGGTGAACATAACTGGCTGGCAATGCGCAAGGTACAGTATTTGGGTCTGGCGACTGGAACCGTGTTTGCATTCATCACCATGATATTTATGTGGTTGTTCCGCGCTGAAATTGTGGCTATTTATACTTCAGATTATGATGTGGCTAAAGTTGCGATGTATCTAATTTTGTTTGCCATTGCATATCAATTAATGGATGCATGGCAAGTCAGTGCCGCAGGCTGTTTACGCGGTATGCAGGACACCAAAGGTCCGATGTGGATCACCATGCTCGCCTATTGGGTCATTGCCTTCCCTGTTGGAATTTATTTGGCGCGCTTTACCGAGATGGGTGCAGCAGGGGTTTGGGTGGGATTGATTGTCGGTTTAAGTATTGCCTGTGTGTTGTTACTGACACGTTTGTATATGAATAATCAGCGCTTAAGTCAAAAATCCCCAACTCAACCTATATAAAACCTTGTAATCCATTCAGAAACTTATGCTTGAGTTAAAAGGATAAGTTTCTGTTTGTTTGATCATGACGGAGTCCGAGCATTTAAGGTTTGCCTCGAACAGCAGCGAATGACTTTACCGCATATCAAATTTTAAAATATTGATTCGCTTAAATTCGAACATTTCTTTATCTCTGCATTGAGATGAATCGTTTTCATCTGCATAGCAAAACTGCATATTTTCCCACAAAAAAATCCATTCCTATAAAGCTCAAAATATTCAGACACCAACAAATGCTTAACAATTTAAAGTAGGTATTTTTAACTTTGTCGCCTATGATCATTCAAACATCCCTATGATGACTCTGAGGAATATCGCATGGCAAAAACGGCTAGCACACCCGGTCGTCGCTTTATGAAACTTGCCAGTATGACGGCGAGCATCGCAACCAAAACGGTTTCAAACTCGATCAAAAATTTTAATGCCGATGAAGAACAAAAAAATGCTTCACGCAGTCAACTTTTTCAAGACATTGGTCTACAAATTGCTGACACCCTTGGGGAAATGAAAGGCGCAGTGATGAAAGTCGGGCAAATTGCCTCACAATATAAAGATGTCTTCCCACCTGAAGTTGCCCGTGCCATTGCCAAATTACAGCGCCAAGCCCCTGCCATGCCTTTTGCTGAAATTAAAGCACAAGTTGAAAAAGAACTCGGCAAGCCACTGCATCAAATCTTTAAACACTTTGATGAGCAACCTTTTGCCGCTGCATCCATTGGTCAAGTGCATAAAGCTCTACTACCGAATGGTCAGCAGGTGGTGGTTAAAGTGCAATATCCAGGGGTCGATGAAGCCTGCGAAAGTGATCTTAAACAAGTGCGCTTGGCACTGCGTCTTATGGGTGTACTGAAAGTTGATCGTAAACTACAAGATCAACTGTTTAAAGAAATTCAAGAAAGCTTAGACAATGAATTAAATTATGAAATTGAAGCACAAAATTTAGAAGTCGCGCGTACGTTCCACCAAAGCCTAGACAGTAAAATTATTATTCCGCAAGTGTATAAAGACTATTCCTCACGCCATATTTTAACCTTGAGCTTAGAACAAGGTGAAAGTATTGAAACCGCCAGTACATGGTCACAAGATACGCGTAATGAACTTGGACGGCGTTTATTCCGCGCCATTGGACAAGAGATTTTCTATCTAAAACGCTTCCATTGCGACCCACATCCCGGCAACTTTGCTTTCCGTGAAGATGGCACTGTGATTATTTATGATTACGGCGGTGTCAAAACATTATCCAGTGCAACGGTGCAGCACTTTAAACAGTTAATACAGTCTGCTCGTGAAGGCAATATTGTCGAAATGGAACAACAATTGGATGCCTTACATGCCATTTCTGCACAAGGAAAGTTTCCAACTGAATTATATAAGCAATGGTTAGAAGTACTTCTGCGCCCACTCACCACGCTATATGATTTTGCAGAAAACTCAGCGCATCATGATGGTATGGAATTGATCAAACCTTCGTTGAAATATTGGGATGTATTTAAACCTTCAGCAGAAACACTGATGGTCAATCGCACGGTATCGGGTCATTATTGGAATATGATTCATTTAAAAATGCATGACAATCTTAACGACTTATTTGATGAGTTCGTTCCACCTCGCCCATAAAGTACGGATAAAACCCAAATGAAGATTTGATTTGGGTTTTATATCACGTAAATGAATCGTCAAACCTACAATGAAATTAGGTGGAAAATTCAACACAGGTTTGGCAAGTTTCAAACGCTCACATTCAGTTAATATTCAATTAAGCTAAGCTTGTTATTTTTTTCTTATTCAGAAGCCTAAGCCTCCTCCTCCACTTAGGCTTCTTTTTTTATCTGCTGTATTGATATTAAAAAAGATTCGGTTTTATTTACTGGCTGTTTTTATTTATTAATTAATAGCGCTTGAAAGAGATAAAAACCCAACGCCAAAACCATCACCCCAATAAGCACACTTGACATGACATAGACCACAGCGAGTATCGGTTGACCATGTTTTAACAGCTGAAATGTTTCTAAACCAAAACTGGAAAATGTGGTAAAGCCACCTAAAATACCCACCATCAAAAACAGGCGTGCTTCATTTTGTAGAATAGTAAATTTTTGACTATAGGCAAAAAAGATACCTGCCAGTAAACAGCCCACAATATTAATCCACCATGTCGTCCATGGAAATAAATTTGTCGGTTTTAGCAAAAACACCCCTGCACCATAACGCAAACTTGCGCCAATAGCACCACCCAAAGCCACCCATAGCCAACTCATTTATTTCACCCAATATCGGTTGTCGATCGCACAAGCCTATCCTAATTCTGCCATTACTTTTGCATGAATCCACAGGTTTTACAAAGAAATAATGCTGAATAAAATAGCTAAAAATTGCTATAGTCTTGCGGTTAAATTTACTCTTTCTATGGATTAAAAAATAATGGCTCAAAATTTATTAGCCCAACTTCAAGCAGGCGAAGCGAAATTTGCCGATGTCATTGCTTATATTGAAGCACGTTATAACCACGTAGCAACTGCATTTAAAAATGGTCAACAGGCTAATGCCGCAACTGAAAACCAAGGTAGTGCAAAAGTATTTTCTTTCGCTCAACTCAATGGTTTAGATCAAGCACAAACCTTAAGTTTATTTGCGGAACATTACGCCGCAGTTTTAGCGACACCAGAAGCAACTGACCATCAAAATATTCGCCAGTTTATGTTAAACGGTTGGGATGGCATCCAATTTGAAGGTAAAGCTTTAGCTGCTAAATAAGTTTCTAATCTAAAAAGATCTCTTTAATAGAGTAATGCAGTCAGTCAAGGGTTTTAGCAATAAAGTCCTTAGCTTTCTAGTTATTCACGACGGAGTCTTATGTTTTTTAAATCAAATACTTGGAGCTCATCTATTACTTTGGATAAGCCCAAATGAGAAGCAGAGCTTCGCAAGAAAGGCATCTTGCGGCGCAGTGCGCCTCACCGCAAAACTCGCCAAATACCTTTTATTAATTGATTAATCGCAGAAACCTTACCTTTTTAAAATGGTTTTGCCTCGAACAGTTGCGGATGACGTTTCCGCGTATCGAATAACATCATGAATTTAAAATAAAAAAGCCAGTCAGTTTCTTAACTGACTTACATTACTCTTTAATAAAGAGGGCTTTTTAGATTCTTTTGAAAAATTAACCTTGTACTTTTTCAATCCACTCAATTGAACTGACGCGAAAAAGTTCACATGCACCATCCCCAGTATCTGTAGCAGTTAAAGATGATGTCCAGACTAAATCGTTATCTTTAACTTCAACCAAATCGCCCTTTAAACGGACTAAATCACCACGTTTTACATTTTTAATTTGCTTGGCAATCGTTGGGTTTGCAGGAATGATATGCATATTCGATACCATCTGCATTGCTTGCTCTTTGGGTACAGGTAAACGATCAATTTTCCAATTTAGATAACGGTCATATTGATTGACCGAGATATGGCGCGCAATTTCAGGTTCAGCAAATAAGCCCCAACTAACCGCATAATCAATCGGCGAAAACTTTGCTTGTTCATCGTGGGTATAAATTTTTGAGCCTAAAATACGAAAGTCCCCTTTAAAGGATTGCAGCATTTTAATTGATTGTTCTTTCGATACAGGCATCAGACCTTTAGAAATATTATGATCGACAGATGATGCGCTGGCACTCACCTGTAACATGGTGGCTGCAAGTAAAGCACTGAATAATAATTGCCGAGTCATCTCTATACCTCAAAAACGAATTTCTATCTTCCAATTTTTATCTTAAGTGATGAAACTAAAATAACCATATCGACTTGGTAACAATACAGATAGATTCCGTCTCTTTTTTGTCGTACCAACGAATGGCAATATCCGTTAAGCTAACCCTATACAGACCAATACTTAATGATTAATGTTTTATAAATTTTACCAGCAACACATTTTCCCGCATTTACTCAATCAAGTCATGCAAACACCTAGTCTTATGGATCAGCGTCGAGAACTGCTGCTCCCTATTGCCGGTGAAGTATTAGAAATTGGCTTTGGTACAGGCATAAATCTGCCTTTTTATCAAAATGTCGAAACACTATATGCACTTGAACCGAATGCCGATCTTTATCAACTGGCGATCAAACGTGTGTATGACAGTGCAATTCATATCCAATACGTTCAAGCCTATGCAGAAAAATTACCTTTTGCCGATGCCAGTCTTGATCATATTGTCAGTACATGGACCTTATGTAGCATTGAAAATTTAGCGCAAGCGTTAAGTGAAATGCATCGTGTACTCAAGCCTAGCGGGACGTTGCATTTAGTCGAACATGTTCAATATCAGGACAATACGAAACTTAAGCATTTACAAAACTTACTCACGCCCATTCAAAAACGTCTTGCCGATGGTTGTCATCTCAACCGTAATATTGAGCAGGCATTACGAGATGCTCATTTCGACTTTAAAGAGCAGCATTATTTTGCTGCGGAAGGTATTCCTAAACTTGCACAGCGCATGTTCTTTGCCCGTGCGCAAAAACAAGTTGAGTAAAACTATTTTAAAAGACTGAGTGAATATACACGCAAAATAGCGCAGCTTGGATGCTGCGCTGTAATACCCTTTTTCTAACAGCAGATATTCGGTTTAATCATCAAAATCGATGCGAATCGTTTCAAAACGCACGCGACCTTGGGCAATGGCTTGAGCAATCGCTTGCTGCCCTTTGGTCAATCGCGCACCGCCACTTTTAATATCAATCAGTACCACTTCGATGTCCTCTGCCCGACCTTCACCATCACGGAAGTCGCTATAACCATCAAACACCACGTAATCAATAGGATCACCTAAAAATTTGGCATCGCTGGGTAAGTATTGAAACTCAGGCATGATCGGCGCCAGTTGCTCTGCCATTTTTCCTTTTAAGACCGCACGACTGGTATTGACACTACGCTTTTTCGCACTGATTAAAGCCTGTTGATGTTCCAGTTCCAATTCAGCAAGGTACTGCTCATACTCTGCTTTTATCCGTCCATTACGGGTATTGCTTAAAATGAGGGTGGTTAAAACCACCCCAATACACGCACCAATCAACATTGCCATCCAAATGGACATTATTTTTTTCCTAATCCAAAAAAGTACGATCACATGAATTTTCAAGACTTTTGTCATGTGCCATATTCATCACATCAAACAATGATATGCTAGGGCTGAGCAGAATAAAATCGTCAGGGTCATGAAAACAATCTTAATTGCCAATCAAAAGGGTGGATGTGGGAAAACCATGACCGCGATTAATCTCGCTGCCGCTTTAGCACAAAAGGGTTATCGGGTTGCACTTGCCGATGCGGACAACCAAAAATCGACTTTGCAATGGCTCAAACAGCGCCCGAAAGATGCAGCCCATATTCAAGACCTTGACTGGCGTCAAGGAAAATCTATTGGTGATGTGCCTAACCATATAGAATATCTCATTATTGATGCACCCGGTGCGCTTTCAGGTGATCATGCCGAACAGCTGATTAGTGAAGCCCATACCATCATTACCCCCTTACAACCTTCATTTTTTGATATCGACAGTACGCGTCGCTTCTTAAAACATTTACAAGACATTAAACGTATTCGTAAAGGTAAAGTGCAAATTTTACTCTTGGCCAATCGGGTCAAAGCCAACAGTGCCAGCGCTAAAGATATTCAAGATTTTTTCAGCAAAATTGAACAACAACCTGTGGCGTGGATTTCGGAACGCACGGCCTATGGACAATTGGCCATGCAGGGTTTGAGCGCATTTGATAAAACCCAAAAAAACTATTTAACCATTCAGAACCAATGGCAACCGGTTTTAAATGCCATTATTGATGATCCAAGTAAGTGGTTTTAACGCAGCAATCAAGGTTAGATTGGGCTAGAAAGCAGTTTTGTTTAATCATTATTCACTAGAACTTACTCTGCTCTCATTTTCGGGAGCTTTTTTTTCAGTTAAGATGGCTACGACCTTAGAAACCAATCAGTGAATGCAGTGCAACAGTACGCGCCAACATTACAAAAAGTATTACTCTTTGGATTGTTTTTTATCCTGCTTTTTTTGAGCTTTAATGTACTCAAATATTTTATTGTTCCTGTGGTTTGGGCAGCAATTATTGCTTATATGACTTGGCCGCTGTATCAGTCAATCCAACGCAGATGCGGTTCACGTCCAACCTTAAGCGCCACATTGATGATTTCACTGGTGGTACTCATTATTGGCATTCCGCTCACTTTCGCCATTTTTATGTTACAGCATGAAGGGCGTAATCTTTATTATGAATTACAAAAACAGGTGTTTTCCGGTCATCTCAACGTTCCACAATTTGTGCGAGATTTGCCTATTATTGGTAAAGAAATTTCCCGCACTCTAAAAGAGATCAATAGTGATCCAAACAGTATTGTGCAAACCATTTCGTTGTGGTTACAAAGTCATAGCAACTATGGCAAGGTCTTACTCAATGAAGTGTCTAAAAACGTCTTTAAATTGTGTTTTGCCATCATGTCGTTATTTTTCTTCTATCGCGATGGTCAAACCATTTTAAATCAGGTCAGCAAAGCCCTTGAAATGGTGATTGGCCCACGTATACATCACTATATTTCAACTATTTCAGACACCACGCGTGCCGTGGTCTACGGTGTCGGTCTGACTGCCGTGGCACAGGCATTTCTGGCAGGCATCAGTTATTTTGTTGCCGATGTACCGAACCCAATGGTACTCACCATTGTCACCTTCATCTTTGCTCTAATTCCCTTTGGCCCACCCGTTGCCTATAGCGCTATATCATTGTGGTTATTTTCACAAGGTCAGACCATCGAAGCGATTGGTGTCATGGCTTGGGGTGTTTGCGTGGTCAGTACCGCAGACAACGTGATCCGTCCATTGGTCATTTCGGGTGCCACGCAAATTCCATTTTTGCTGATTATGTTTGGTGTCCTTGGCGGTCTGGCAAGTTTTGGCATGGTTGGACTGTTTATTGGCCCAGTGATTCTTGCGGTATTATTGGCAATTTGGCGCGAATGGCTGCATGAAACTGATGATTTGAATGCCCTCATGATGCCAAAATCGACACTGGCTTATGATCTTGATGACGAAGAAGATCCACCCAGTAACGATAAAAAGTAAGCTAAAAAATTAGGCTTAAAGATTAAGAAACTCATACATTCAAATACTTAATCAGCATTGAATTGTATCCTCTGCCTTGATTGAATGATCAAGGTCATTATAAAAGAAAAGGATGCAACTCAATGCCATCTTCACTGTTTAACTTTACAATACTCTGTGCCATGACGGGTCTTGCAATGGCCGGCTGCGCCAACACCCCAGTGTCATCATCCAATAATAAACATCGGGTAATCGTTCATGCTGTGTCTGCTCAGGGTGTCGGTCAGGCTATTGGCAGTATTCAATTTAAAGACAGTCCAGCAGGTTTAGTGATTAACACCCACTTATCTGATTTGCCACCCGGTCCTCATGGTTTCCATATTCATGAAAAAGGTTCATGTGACCCTGCCGAAAAAGATGGAAAAATGGGTGCAGCCATTGCCGCAGGTGGGCATTTTAATCCCAATCAAGCCCCTCATCACGGTACGCCAAAAACTGGTCATCTCGGTGATTTACCCATATTAAATGTCGATGCTCAAGGGCAAGCGAAAACCAGCTTAATTGCACCACGCTTAAAATTGGCAGACATTCATGGTTTAGCAGTGATGGTACATGCAGGTGGTGATAACTATGCCGATCAACCGAAACCACTGGGTGGTGGTGGAGCGCGTATTGCTTGTGGTCTGATTCCATAATCTTCTTTAACACGATTTAAGAAAGCAGGCTCCAGACTAATACCAGTCAGTTAAGGGTTTTAGAAATAAAGTCCTTAGTTTTCTTAGTTATTCACGACGGAGTCTTATATTTTTGAATCAAACACTTGGAGCTCATCTATTACTTTGGATAAGCCCAAAGTAATCAAAGGCATTGTCATCCGCAAAACTCGCCAAATACCTTTTATTGATTAATAAATCGCAGAAACCTTACTTTTTAAAATAGTTTTTCCTCGAACAGTTGCGGATGACGTTTCCGTGTATCGAATAACACCATGAATTAAAAAAAATAAAATGCCAATCAATTTTTAACTGACTGGCATTAAGGCTCCAGACCTGCTTTTTTTTTCAATTGGCTCGCTTATAACAAAGTTCCTTCAAGCAATGAGCAGGATCATAAATTGACAGCACCGTTAAAAAAGCTCACGCTATCTGCATAATAATGACACTTTAGAAAAATCGTGAATAGTCTAAAAGATCTGCTGCAACGCTTTAAATCTAATTCCATTTTGATCTATTGCGTGCAAATTTTTATTGTGCTTACCGGAACGACGCTCGGTCTGTTGTTCTTAGGTCATGAACCCTTAATTGTGCCGATCACTTTAGGCGCGATTGCAACGGCTCTGACCGATTTTGATGATCGTTTGAGCATTCGCTTACGCAATTTACTCTATGTCTGCATCCTGTTTTTTGCTGTCAGTAGTATTCTTGAATTTCTCTACCCCTATAAACTGCTGTTTATTCTATATTTATCGCTGTCCAGTGCTGCTTTTATTTTAATGGGTGCATTGGGACAGCGTTATGCGACCATTTCTTTTGGTACGATTTTATTGTCTATTTACACCATGTTTGGACTGGGTGAATACAGCGAATGGTATCAACAGCCCAGTTATTTTGTGCTGGGTGCACTGTGGTATGGCTTAACCTCCATCATCTTTTATTTACTCAAACCCACTCAAGCGCTACAAGACAATTTAGCCGCCAATTTTAATGCCATTGCAGACTTACTGCTGAGCAAAGCTCATCTCTTTGACCCAGACAATAGCGATAATATTGAACCCTTGCTTTACCAACTTTCACTTAAAAATAGCCTTGTGGTACAAAGTTTAAATATGACCAAAGGCTCTTTACTGACCCGTTTAAAAGCCTCTCGTGCCAATAAAAACACCATTTACTGGCTCAATCTATATTTTTTAGCGCAAGACATTCATGAACAGGCGACATCCAATTATTTACATTACGAAAAAATTCATCAAAATTTTAGCCGCACCGACCTGATTTTTCGCATTCAAAAAAATGTAAAACTGCATGCTTTATCCTGTCAAAAACTGGCACAAAATATTCTCAACCACCAGACTTACCAATCTGACCCACAAACAGATATTGCGATTGCCAACTTAGAACAATCCATTCAATTATGGATGGCAGAAAACCCACATAATTTAGAAGTGAAAAACCTGCTGCTGATTTTGCGCAATTTAAAGAAAATTCAGGAACAATTTATCAACCTCAGTCGTGAACAGAATAATTATCGTCAAAACTATTTTCAGCATCAGGACAACTTAAATCTATTGGATGATGATATCCATGATATTCCAGACTTATGGCTCAAACTTACACAACACTTAACCCCGAAGTCTGCCCTATTTCGCCATGCGGTTCGCATTGCCTTTGTTTTTGCGGTCGGTTATGCCATTTCATTACTGCCCTTTGCCAAACATGGTTACTGGATTTTACTCACCAGTCTCTTTGTCTGTCAGATCAGTTATTTTGCCACCAAAAGCCGCTTAAAACTGCGCACTTTAGGCACAGTTTTAGGCGTTATTTTAGGCATCCCCGTTTTATATTTTGTGCCCAGTATTGAAGGACAATTGGTACTGACCATTATTTTTGGCGTGTCTTTTTTCTATTTACGCTCGAAAAAATATGCCATGGCAACCCTGATGGCAACGCTCATGGTGTTACTGATTTTTAATCTGAAAGGCACAGGCTATGCCATTATTTTACCGCGCATTATCGACACCCTTTTAGGTTGTTTCATTGCATGGTTTGCGGTCAGTTTTATTTGGCCCGATTGGAATTTTCGTGATATTTCCAACACCATCAAAAAAAGCAATCAAGCGACTTTGGAGTATTTCGATGCCGTGGTTCAACAATACCAATCGGGTAAAAACAACAGTATTGATTATCGTAAAGCACGCCGTTCAGCCCATAATGCACAAATTGAACTGTCGAGCATGATTTCCAGTTTAAGTACCGAACCGAACCCAAACCAAGCACTGATTCATTCTGCATTTCGCTATTTGGTCTATAGCCATAGTCAGTTGAGTTATGTTTCGGCTTTGGGCAGCCACCGTGAACAGGTACAAGATACGCAAGTACTGGATTTAATGCGCTGGTGCAAAGACACTTTATTCTCGGTACTGTTGCAACAACAGCCTTTAGCAGAAGATCAAGTTCAAGCGAAGCTAGAAGAAATTCAACAGATAAGCGCACAAGACAATTTATCTGAAGATTTATTATTGGTGCTAAAACAAATCAGTTTATTGTTGGAAACCTTGCCTGAATTATTAAAGTTAAGAACTGCATTATTTTCACAGGAAATAAAATAATCCGAGTTAAATCATTGGTTATAAATATCTGATATAAATAATAAATATATTTATTATTTCATTCACCAATGTTGCAATATTGAGTACACTCAGCGTTCATTCTCATTGATTTTAAGCATGACCATGAATATCCAAACTTTACGTGTTGTCGGTCTTTTGGAAGGTCTTTCCTTTCTGCTGCTTTTATTCATCGCCATGCCGATGAAATATATGTTCGATAATCCATTTTTAGTGAAATATGTCGGTATGGGGCACGGCGTACTTTTCATTCTGTTTTTAATTGTTTTATTTACCGTTTGTGAAAAACAGAAATGGTCGATTACTATTTTTTTAATGGGTCTGGTTGCCGCTATTTTACCGTTTGGGCCTTTTATTTTTGATCGAAAATTAAAGACCTTTGAACAACCCATCAGTGAATAAAAAGAATTTTTTCATCTTTAAATTCATGCGTCCTCTCCTCCATTTTTGAAGGAGAGGAACTTATAACGTCAATGGTTTTAAAACATGCCGCTCTGTTTACGTTCTTGTAGCACTTGTTTCAATATTGCCCGAGGGAAAGTAAACCACAGTGCAATCAAGACCAAACATGACACGCTATAAGCGATTAAATGAAATTGTTCATATAACACACGAACCAATTCAATAATAAAGAAGAAGCTAAACATCAACAGCATCGACACTGCTGCTGCCACAGTTCCTTTCGATACTTCGGAGGACATGAGAGCAAAACGGTAAAGTACAGAAAAACTAATGCCTTCACCAAAGCTCAGTAGCGTCATTCCTGCAATTAAGCACCAGACCAGATAATCCTGCCAAATTACCCCTG
The DNA here is from genome assembly GCA_963812025.1 of uncultured Gammaproteobacteria bacterium. Classification (GTDB taxonomy): domain Bacteria; phylum Pseudomonadota; class Gammaproteobacteria; order Pseudomonadales; family Moraxellaceae; genus Acinetobacter. The sequence goes on along the minus strand of CAWETQ010000007.1, from coordinate 337,883 downwards.
CAACTAAAACCAAGGCTCCCAACAACATAATGGGTAAACCAATCAGCACGGACTTACCCAAAGCCAATTTATCGATAATTTTAATCAGTACAATATTGCCCAGAATTAAGCCACCCAGCACTGGAAATTGTGCCAAGCCATATTGCATGCTACTAAAACCTAATTCTTCTATCAACATCACGGGTGACAGCGCAATCCACAGCATTAAAGGCATACTGACCATCGGCAGTGCCAAAGTCATGCCTAAAAAGCGCTTGTTTTTATAGACCTGTTTAAAGTCATCTAAAATATAGCTCAGCGGCTGTTTTGGAATGCTCACTTTGGTATCGGGCATTTTGGCTTTTAAACCAAACCAACTTAAAAATGCCAAAAATGCGATGCCAATAAAGCCCCAATGCCATGACACATGATCAATCAGAAATGCACCCACCACAGGCCCCAGTAATGGCGCAAGCAGCGAAATATTCGCCATAAGTGCCATGACTTTAATAGCATCACGTTCTTCAAAGGTTTCTTGAATTGCGGCATAACCGACGGCGGAAATCACCGTTAAGCCTATGCCTTGTAAAAAGCGCAGTGCTAAAAAGCTTTCAATATTCTGTGTCAGTAAAATGAGTAAGCAACAGACGACAAAAAATAATACGCCTGCCAGTAGAACTTTTTTTCGTCCTATGCGGTCAGACAATGGGCCGAGTAGCCATGCAACACATGCACCACCGAGTAAATAAAATGACATAGACGAGGGTGCCCAACTGCTACTCACACCAAACTCTTTGGTAATGGCAAGCATAGCGGGTTGGACTAAGTCGTTGCCGATATAGACGGAAAATTCAAATAAGACCAATGCCAATGGGAACATAAGCGTGGCACGGCTTAACGTTGTGGTTTTAACCTTTTGCATTGTTTTCTACATATCGTTATAGGCTTGTGGAGCTAAACACTATTTTTAGGGAGATAAGCGTCAGCCCAATGACAAGCACTGAGTTTTTAGAAATTGAGTTGGAAAAATACGCTTTAAAATAAGCGATTTAAAACACCGTTTTCACAAGATGTCTGAGTAGATAAAAATAAGTAATTGTGAGGTTTTATAACAGAGCCAAGTACGTTTTGTGGGGCTAAGTATATCGCTCAAGTTTAACAGAATTTAATCAAGCATTCGAGCTGTACATTTATTTATCAACTTATAGTCTTATGTAGTTAAATTTAAATTTCACCTTATCCTGATTATTCAAGGTCGTTGCTAGACAGCTATTACTCAGTTTCTAGTCAGTAAATAAAAAAGGTACTGAATGAAATCTTTAATATCAAAAAAATGTAACTTTTTAATCAATAATCAAAGTTTTCATACTGTACCTTTGCCAACTAAGTTAAATCATTAACCATAAAAATGTTGTTTTAAATTAAAGCTGTAATCTGTGAGATATTGCTGCAATTTATTTAAATCATTGGTAATTTGTATTCCTCTTAAATTCAAAGCTTCAATTTTTTCATTTAACAATTTTAAAATTTGTTGTTGCTCTGCATCAGGTAACTGAGCTTTTTCTTTTTGCTGTTTTTTAATTTCCAAATAAGCTTCTGCCCAATGGCGTAGCGGATCATTAACATCAATTTGTGCAAATAAATCAGTAATAAGCAATTCAGGCATAATTTTCTGCATCGCCAATTCTGCTGACATTAACCCACGAATTGAATAAAATACTTTTTTATAAGTGAAATTATCAGCAGTTTGCATCACTTGCATACCACCTTTAGCTAATGATAAATAATGATAATACAAAGCCTTATAATCTATTTTCCCTAACAATCCTTCCTTGAATCCCCCCCATTCTGGAAATTGATTGAAATATATAATATGTGCTCTGACCCACTCCAAAACTGTCGGATTACTTTTTGCGAGCAGTCCAAACATTTTGTTTATATCAAAAGAAACAAAATCAAAATCACCATCCATAATTTCAATTAAATCACGGTGTTTTTGATAATCATAATATTGTGCTTTAGATGGAAGATGAAAACCACGTACATCATAGTCACTGTCTGGACTTGCCATGCCCCATAGGCGACTGCCACTTTCGATATAAAAGAGTGGAATATCATCTCTATCTTTAAATAAGTGTTGGATTTCTTGTTCTATTTGCATCTTGTAATAAATCAATCGTTATAGATGAATCACAATGAAACATTTAACTCCAAATTGTCAATTTTTAATTAACTTGGCAATTCATAAAATTCATCTTAGTCTAAATAATGCGACAAATCAAAACCATTACCTACAATTAAATTGTTCATTTTATTATTCCCCAAAACATAAAAAACGTACCAAATCTGATACGCTTTTTATGAGGCTTTATCACTTAACTTTCAAGCAAAATCAAATATTTATTATGAACACACTTCAGTTTGAAAAGCTTTATTTTTCTCCACGTGCACATTGATAACTTTTTTGAATTTCCTGTAACTCCCAATCATTTTCCACATGCTTAAAAATATAATCGGTACGAATCGCACTGACAGAATCATCCATTAAATCTGACTCAATCACTGCAACCTGTGCAGCTGTTGGCGATTCTACGCGATTAAATACCTGACGAATCGAAAGATTATTTTGATTTTTGACCAAATCAGGTTGCGCTTTTAACACCAGTTGTATTGGCATCTCTGAACCCTCAAGACTCACTTGACTGACTAATTTTTCAGTCGTTGCACAACCAGAAAACACGGCTAAACACAAAGCAGAAATTGAAAATAAACGAACCATCTTTATATTCCCCAAAACAAAAAAGGCATAGCCTTTATAATGCTATGCCTTGCTTTGTTACAATATAGAGACTATGTAGCTCTATATGTTTAATACCTTATAAATCAAACAATTTACCCGGATTCATAATGCCTTTCGGGTCAAATACTTGTTTCAATGCTTTCATGTATTCAATTTCTTCTTCAGAACGCGTGTAGCCAAGATATGGCTTTTTGGTCATACCCACGCCATGTTCCGCAGAAATTGAACCATCATATTTTTTCACGGTTTCAAATACGTATTTATTCACCACCTGACATTTGGCAAAGAATTCATCTTTACTTAAATCCGCAGGTTTTAAAATATTTAAGTGCAAGTTACCGTCACCAATATGACCAAACCAACAAATATCAAAATCAGGATAATTCGCTTCCACAATTGCATCAATTTCTTTAATGAATGCAGGTACATGGGTAATTAATACGGAAATATCATTTTTGTATGGGGTAAATGGCGCGATTGATTCAGAAATGTCTTCACGCAAACGCCATAAGCTATGCACTTGGTCTAGGCTTTGGCTCATCACGCCATCAAGCACCCAGCCTTGTTCCATGCAATGCTCAAAGATTTCCATTGCCGCGTCCATAATCGGTTCATACGGCGCTTCAAACTCAAGCAAAACATAAAAAGGACAAGCTGTTTCAAATGGACGTTGCACGTGACCATGATCCAACACTTTCTGCATGGCCAATTCACCGAAGAATTCAAATGCAGTTAAATCAATTTTGTTTTGGAATGCATGCAGCACAGGCATGATTGACTCAAAATCTGGGATACCCAAGACCATCACTTGTAAGTCATGCGGTTGACGTTCCAGCTTCATTTCAGCTTCAGTCACTAAGCCTAAAGTACCTTCACCACCAATGAACAAATGTTGTAACGCATAACCTGTGGCATTTTTAATCATGCCTTTGTTCAAGCGCAGTACATCACCTTTACCCGTCACAACGGTTAAACCCAGCACCCAATTACGCGTCATGCCGTATTTAATCACTTTAATACCGCCGGCATTGGTGCCAATGTTACCGCCAATTTGTGAAGACCCTGAAGATGCAAAATCAACTGGATAATACATGCCCTGTTGTTCAGCATAGTTTTGCAATTGTTCCGTCACCACACCTGCTTGTACACGTACCATACGGTCTGCTGGGAAGAACTCAAGAATTTGGTTCATTTTGTCGAAGCTCACGACAATTTCACCATTGGCTGCCACAGCACCCGCAGATAAACCCGTACGACCACCCGATGGTGTAATCGCAACATCAAATTGATTCGCCAGTTTAACAATCGCTTGCACTTGTTCTGTGCTCGATGGAAAAACGATAACCGATGGGTTTGGATCAAAGTGTTTAGTATGATCACGACCCCAATTTTCTAAACTGTCAGCGTCGGTTTTAATACGATTTTCACCGACAATTTCCGTCAATTGGGTCAATAATTCAGGTGCTAAAGTAACTGGAGCATTCATCGTTTTGCGGACCTAGCAAGATATAAACAAGTGGTTTTGGGGACTATAGCGCTTCATTTTGAAACTGCTTTATAAAAAGCATTCATCTGAAAACAAACATCATTTTCAAATTTTACAGCTCAGTTCTACTCTATTCTACCGCTAAGCCTGAGTCGGATAAAGCATCATATAGAGATACACTATTTACAGTCTATGCATGACCTCACTATATTTTGTACGGAATTATGGCAAAAATGCCGACTCATCCATTTTATCAATATAGCTTATAAGAAATCGTAGACAAAATATCCACTTTCCCAGTCATAAACGAAATATCTATAGACCCATGTCTATGGTATCATATTGCGACTAAATTTGGCCTTTGTAGCGGAGCCGTAATGAGCCAACATCTTTCACTACCTAAAGATAAAATTCGTTTCTTGTTGTTAGAAGGCGTTCACCAAAACGCAATCGACACATTAAATGCTGCTGGATATACCAACATCGATTCCCGTAAAACTGCGCTTGAGGGTGAAGCGTTGAAAGAAGCGGTTAAAGATGCTCACTTCATCGGTATTCGTTCACGTACTCAATTGACTGACGAAGTATTTGAAGCAGCCAACAAGCTGATCGCTGTTGGCTGTTTTTGTATCGGTACCAACCAAGTTAATCTGAATGCTGCGATGATTCGTGGTATTCCAGTCTTTAACGCACCATATTCAAATACACGTTCAGTGGCTGAACTGGTACTTGCTGAAGCAATTCTGTTACTTCGTGGTGTTCCTGCGAAATCTGCTTCGACTCACCGTGGTGGTTGGAACAAATCGGCAGTGGGTTCGTTCGAAACGCGTGGCAAAACTTTAGGTATCGTGGGTTACGGCTCAATCGGTTCTCAACTTTCAGTTCTTGCTGAAAGCATGGGTATGCACGTGATTTATTATGATGCAGTAACTAAATTGCCTATGGGTAATGCACGTCAAGTCGGTTCTATGGCTGAACTGCTTGCCAATGCTGACGTGGTATCTTTACACGTACCAGACGTACCATCGACCCGTAACTTCTTTGGCAAAAACCAATTTGCACAAATGAAAGAAGGTTCGATCTTCATCAATGCTGCACGTGGTACATGTGTCCTTATTGAAGATCTTGCTGATGCGATTAAATCGGGTCACATTGCGGGTGCAGCAATTGACGTATTCCCGAAAGAACCTAAAGCAAACGGTGAAGAATTTGTTTCTCCACTTCGTGGCTTAGACAACGTGATTTTAACCCCTCACGTGGGTGGTTCGACCATGGAAGCGCAAGCAAACATCGGTCTAGAAGTGGCAGAGAAATTTGTTGCTTACTCAGATAAAGGCATGACTTTATCTGCGGTGAACTTCCCAGAAATTGCTTTGCCGTTGACTGAAGGTAAACACCGTTTACTGCACATTCACAAAAACATTCCTGGCGTTCTTTCTAAAATCAACAACTTGTTTGCTGAACACGGCATCAACATCTCTGGTCAATCATTAATGACCAAAGGTGACGTTGGTTACTTAGTGATGGACGTTGACGCAACTGCTTCTAAAGAAGCTTTGGATACCCTAAACGAAGTTGAAGGTACAATCCGAGTTCGCGTATTGTTCTAATTTCATTTAGAACACAAAACCACAGCATCCGTGCTGTGGTTTTTTTATTTTGGGCATCTAAAAGTAGAATTTAAGAAAATAAAAACTGCACAATTACACTAATTACAGTTGTTTACGGAAAATAGACATGTAATCATCCGAAGGTAAAAATATTGTCCTCACATTTTATTTTCAACAGTTTTGAGTGATTTTACCGCTGATTGCTCATCTCCCTCTATTCGAGCAATCGAAACAAATTTAGTTATAGAAATAAATGCCAAATTTTAAAAATACGCCCCATGCTCAAGCCTTAATTTTATTGTTTATTGCCATGATCAGTATGCAAAGCAGTGGCTCGCTGGCCAAAATCCTGTTCGGTCAGTTTCCGGTACTGACTGTTTCAGTCATGCGCCTGTTATTAGGCTCACTCATTTTGGCGATGATTTTTAAAATTTGGCAAATCAATTTCAGACACGTGAACTGGCGTGCCATTAGCAGCTATGGCATTGCCTTGGCGGGTATGAATGCCATGTTCTACTTGTCGATTGAGCGCCTTCCCCTTGGTATTGCCGTTTCTTTTGAGTTTATTGGCCCACTTGGCGTGGCACTGTATTATGCGCGGCAAAGATACGATTTCATTTGGGTTGGACTGGCCATTTTAGGCTTGGTTTTACTGTTTCCATTCGATCAAGCCTCACAACGTCTAGACCCGATTGGCATTGCCTTTGCCTTAGCTGCGGGTGCATGTTGGGCGATGTATATTATCTTTGGGCAGAAACCTTCAGGGATTTCAGGCAATCATACTGTGTGCTTAGGGATGTTTATTGGCATGCTGTGCTTAATGCCCGTTGCGCTCTTTGCAGGGATTCCAAGCACTGTCTTTGAACCTTCAAATTTCATCTATTTTATTGCCTTAGCCATACTGGCGAGCGCATTGCCGTTTTCTTTGGAAATGATTGCTCTACGCAATTTATCTGCCCTTAGCTTTGGCACACTCATGAGTGTCGAACCCGCAATTGCCGCGCTATCTGGCTTTATCATTTTACATGAGCAATTGCTCTGGACACAGTGGTTAGCGCTGATGATCATCATTGCCGCCTCAGTGGGTTGTACCTATACCACGCATCAAGCCAAGCAAAAAATAGAAGCCAAGTTAAAGTAATAAAAAACCACACCGAAGTGTTAATGCTAATCAGTTAAGGGGTTTTTCAATCAACTCCTTAACTTTTTAGTTATTCACGACGAGAGTCTTATATTTTAAATCAAATACTTGGAGCTCATTTATTACTTTGGATAAGCCCAAAGTAACCAAAGGCATTGTCGAGTGCCGCAAAACTCGTCAAATACCGTTTATTTGATCAATTCATCGCAGAAACCTTACTTTTCAAAGTAATCTTGCCTCGAACAGTTGCGGATGACGTTTTCGCGTATCGAATAACATCATGAATTTAAAATAAAAATGCCAGTCAATTTCTTAACTGACTGGCATTACACCGAAGTGTGGTTTTATCAGTCTTACTGAGGCATATCATACCAACAGTATTTATTGATATTTTCCTCTGAATATTCAGGATAATCAGTATCTCCTTTCCATGGTTCACACCAGTCATTCAGCATTAAAATCAAACTGAATCAGGCTTGAATCCGTTCCGACTTCAACTCGTTTACGATTTTCCAGCCCATTGCGATAGATATACGCCTCTGCATTAATCCAAGAACTATCCACTAATTCTGCGGGTGGTATCGGTAAATAGACTCTCACTTTTATATCGCTAGGAATGGTAAAACGTTTAGCGAACTGACTATTCAGTTGCCCAACTTCTGAAAAATAGCCGCCCGATAAATTAACCAAACAACTTGATATTTTATCCAGTGACTTACAAACAATATCGTAGGGTTTTTTATCAAATAATTTTGTTGCCTGATTGAGCGTAATGGTGACATTGCCAGATAACCCTGAATTTGCACTACCTGTGACTTGATACACGGCCCAAGCTTGTTCATAAGCAGAACTTGCCGCATTCCAATTCAACGTTGTTACATTCTTAAGGCCAGAAACAACTCGACCACCTTCAGCAGGAACAGAGAATTTCACCCCATTAAAATCACCCGAACATGCGATAGGTGTTTGATTTACTCGGACACATTTCACAAAATTATTGCTTGTAGGTGCGCCTAAATCAATCATGACATTGCCTGATGTTCCAGAGGTTTTTTCACCAATTAAAGTACCAGATCCATCTTTAGCAGCCCAATCAATTGAACCTTCAGATGGCATATTAATAATGGTTGTGCCTTGTGCTGAAATTGCATTCACCTTGGTTAAAAATGATCCATCTTTCAATTTAACTTTCGCAGTAATATGACAAGGGACTGCAACTGAAGCCGACTGACACTGGACAAAAACCGAACCTGCATTTTCAAATTTAAAATCCCAGTTCCAAGTTGAAAAATGTGAAACTGTCGCATGTACAGCAAGACCCGTTGCAGATGAAAGTGAAGCGACCACTTGCCCCACACCCTCTTCTACCCATAGACCTTTAGCTTCATCAAAGTGCCACATGGGAATACTTGATCCCACCGCAACTTCTGATTATTAATGCTATCTATCGGTAAATCCATTTGAATATCCGCTGTTTTACCCGCAGCCAATTGTAGTTTTTGACCTGCTGCATTGGTAAATGTGGCAGTGATCATTCCAGCACTGATTAAGTTGACAATATTGCCCTGTGCATCCCGTGCAACGCCATTAGCAGGCATCGCATTTAAGTCTGCTGCCGTAATATCCCATGGTGTAAATGCAACAGTTACCGCACCTGTAGCGGGCTGACCATTCGGCAATACAAAGGCATTTTCAGGAATGGTTATTTTTGCTTGGCTATAAACCGATTCAATCACTTGTGCTAACTCAATATTATCGATATTAACTATTTGTTTAATATCGAGTAAGTTTGCCGTGATTTGTGCTAAATCTTTGACATTCACTAAAAGCGATTGATTGATATAACCGTCCTTACTGAAACGAACAACAACCGATTTGGCGGATTTGGGAATTTTTAGCTTAAATTTAGCCACACCAGCGGAATCTGTTGTAAACGTTTGTCCCGCTATATTAATTTCGACATTGGCCAAGGCCGTATAAGTTGCCGATTGAATCAAAACTGAACCAGACTGCTCTACCATTGCCTCTTCATTTACAGGTTTCGTTTCCGAGTCACGATCAGCGCCACAGCCTGCCAATGACATTCCCAACAGACAAGCGAAGGCAATTTTTTTTAATTTTATTGATGATGTAATCATTATTATTCCAAAGTTAAGCACAACAAAAAACACGCACTATTATTATATTTTTGATTTTGAATAACAAATTCAGAGTAAATTTCATTTAATAGTGATCATTTTTATAGCAATACGTGATCACCGCTTCTTTTCATAATTGCTATAATATGAACACTTTTTCAAACTAATCTACCTTGACTGGTTGTCGCGCGGAGCATATGTCCAATCCCCAACTTACTGCTGTGTTATACATGGTTTTATCCATGGTGGCGTATCAGATCAGTGCCTCATTTGCCAAACAACTGATTGAAGTCCTCGACCCATTGACCGTCGTGACCCTTCGTCTGTGTTTTGCCTCTATTTTGATTGTACTGATGTTCCGTTCTTGGAAAATTATCAAACGCTTACCCTATCTAAGATGGAAGGACTTATTATTTTATAGTGGTTCAGTCTGTTTGATGAATGTGCTGTTTTACGCTTCTTTGGGCAAATTACCACAAGGCATTGCTGTCGGTCTGGAATTCTTAGGCCCGCTGACTTTGGCATTACTTTCGATTAAGCGAAAAAGTGATTACATCTGGGTTGGCTTAGCCATTTTAGGTGTGGCGCTGATGGTGCCTTGGCAAGATGCCAATCAACATAACTTCTCCTATTTAGGGGCTGCTTTTGCATTGGGTGCGGGTGTCTGTTGGGCCATCTATATTTATTTTGGGCAACGTGTGGTACGACAGAATATGGGTATGCATGCACTTAGCATCGCCATTGTCCTATCCGCGATGGTGATGTTACCGATCAGTGTGGTACATAACCCAACCGCATTGGTGCAATTTCAATATTGGCCACAGGCTTTAATGATTGCACTATTGGCCACCGCGATTCCTTATGCGCTGGATCTTATGGCACTAAAACGCTTAAGCAAACTAAGTTATGGCACGCTTTCCAGTTTATCGCCTGCGCTCGGTGCTTTAGCCGGTTGGTTATTATTAAAGGAACAGATTAGCCTGCTACAAAGTGTTGCGCTACTTTGTATTATGATCGCTTCGGTTGGGGTGACCTTTCGATCAGGTCAAAAAACTGATCCGCAAAGCAGTTAAAAAGCCAAATAAAGAGGGTTCACAGCCATCTTTATTTCATAGCAAGACACTTTTGACTATCTGTGCAGCGCATATAAAAATGAGCCCCATATGGGACTCTTATTTTTAAGCAGTAAGACACAATGACAGTATTAATTTCTGTGCATTGTGTTATTAACCTGTGAACAGCATTTGATAGCTTAAACGCAGAATCAGCACTGAAACCAAAATCAAAAATAAAATACGAATAAAACCACTACCGTATTTTAACGCCATTTTCACCCCAATCAATGAGCCTGCAACATTGGCTACAGCCATCATTAAGCCTAAACTAAACAGCACATGACCGGTTGGAATAAAGAAACTTAACGCGGCAAAATTGGTCATAAAATTGCCAATTTTAGACAATGCTGAAGCATGTAAAAAATCGACTTTTAAATAGCGAATAAAATAAAAAATAAAGAAGCTACCCGTACCTGGGCCAAAAATACCGTCATAAAAACCAATGACCAAACCACCCACACCCGCCAAGACTAATGTTTTAGTGGTGATACTTTGCTGAAAATGGACTTGCCCAAATTGCTTCTTCATAAAAGTATAAATGGCAATCACAATCAGCATAAACAACACAAAGGGCCTTAGAATCGATTGCGGAATCATGGAGACGCAAGCAGCTCCTGCAAAGGAACTGATAAAGGCAGCAACAGCAATCACAGCCAGTAATTTCCAAGCAATTTTTACCCGACGCAAATATGAAAATGCAGCCGTTGCTGTACCACAAATCGATGCCAGTTTATTGGTACCGAACAAGGTTGCCGTTGCCATATGAGGAAAAGCATTCATTAAAGCAGGAATTTGAATTAAACCGCCACCACCTACCGCCGCATCTATCGCACCTGCACAAAATGCAAAAAAAATCAGGCTGATGATAATCTCGATGTCCATATGACTTTATAGCTCTCTTAAAGAATAATTAAAGATTTAAAACACGTTTTGGCACTAAACGCTTTTTATCGGTAATTTCGGCCAAACCTAAACATTTCTCGCCATCAAAGACCAAAACTTCATGTTCTGCTGCATGCTCAATATTACTTTCCATACCACGACTAAAATATTCAGCACGCCCTTGGGGAACTTGCACTCGGGTAAAATGATCGACTGGCGCAAAAACAGGCAATAACAAAGCATCACGTTCAAATTCAGTTAAGCTTTCTAAATATTCAATGGTATAGCTTGGAATCAGGTCAAATTGCCCTGTTTTAATTCGGTGCAAATAAATTAAATGCCCAAAAGTATTTAAGGCTTTGGCAATATCTTCACCCAATACACGAATATACGTTCCCTTCGAACAGGTCACATCCAAGGTCAGGCTATTTTCGCTAAAAGACAATAACTCAATCGCCTCAATGGTAATAGGACGTGCTTCACGTTCAATTTCAATGCCTTTACGCGCCAATTCATACAACGGACGACCTTCTTTTTTTAAGGCAGAGTACATCGGTGGAACTTGCTGAATATCGCCCACAAAGGTTGCCAAAACCTGTTCAATTTTTGCTTGAGTCAGCTCAGGAACGGCTTGCTCGACACAACACATCACCTTCAACATCCCCTGTGGTCGTGCTATGACCTAAATGAATGGTGGTTTGGTAGCGCTTGGTTGAATCCAATAAATAATGCGAAAATTTAGTCGCTTCACCCAAACAAATCGGTAACAGACCTGAAGCTAAAGGGTCTAAAGCACCAGTATGCCCACCTTTTTGAGCTCGATATAACCAACGAACTCGCTGCAATGCAGCATTAGAACTAATACCCAAAGGCTTATTAAGTAAAAAAACACCGCTCAGATGACGGCGTTGAATTTTAGGTGAAGTCTTTTTCATAGCGAAGATCAAGCAAGTTCAAACGAATGACATGGTAACAACCGCTTGTCAGTATTTACAACTTTTCTACCCTGCATTTACGTATTTAGTGTCAAATTGAGCTCTATTTTTAGACTAATAAAAACAGAAATAGAAGGTCGCATAGGATATGCAGAAATATAAACTCTGGGTCATTTTGGCTCTTATTGTGTTGGGTATCGGTGCAGTATTATTTTGGTTAGCACCTTCTCAAACGATTGCAGACCCAACGAATTCCACACAAGCCATTGCTAAACAAGATCATTTTTTAACAGAAAACAACTCAGTGGCATCCATTCAAGCTGAAGCTTTTATGGGTAAAAGCCAACAAGACACGACCATTAACTGTCAGTTACGCTTAGATCAGACCAATCGTTTAATTGTGAATGAGCAAACACGTAACTGTTTTGAATACTTTATTACTCAATATGGTGAAAAAGACCTCAAGCAAATTAAAACTGACTTTAAGGCTTATATTGAGCAAAACCATCAAGAGCCTGCCCGAGCGCAAATTTTAGATTTATGGAATCGCTATATGGATTACCGTGAAAAACTCGGTCATTTACCCGCGCCCAATGTCGATAAAGAAGATCCCACATATTATCAAAGCATATTTGCCAATATGAAAAATTTGCGCAAACAGCTTTTTTCTAACTACGAAATTGAAGGCTTATTTGGTACTGAAGATATTTACCATGAATACACCTTAAATCGTATAAGCGTTCTGGATGACAAAAACTTAACGGAAGCACAAAAGGCAGAAAAATTAAAAACTTTATTTAATCAACTACCTGAAGACTGGAAAGAAAACTTACAACAACTCAATAAACTCGAAGATTTAAGAAAGCTCACCGCAGACATTAAAGCGCGTGGTGGTTCTGCCGCAGAGATTCATCAAATGCGAACCAATTTGGTCGGCCCTGAAGTCACACAGCGCTTAGAAACATTGGATACAGAACGCAGTGATTGGAAAAACAAGGTCAATGGTTATCTGAATGAACGCGATAGCGTAATGAAAAGTGGCATGAGTGATGATGCTAAACAAAAAGCGGTGCAACAATTACGTCAACAATATTTTAACAAATCAGAACAACAACTTCGGGTCAGTACCTTTGAATCAATCCATGATCAAGGTGGAAAACTGCCTTTTTCTGAATAAGGTCTGATGACTTAAAGCAATGTTTTCACGATAAAAATAACATGCTGAACAACAAAAAATAAGGGTATGCCACAAAGGCATTGATAAAATTTTAACAACAGCATTGATACATACAGGAGGATTATTTTTTCTTTCGCGATATAAAAAATATTAAAAAAAACTTAACAAAGGATCGGTTATGAAAATTTTAACGACAAAAACCAAAGCAGTGACCTTTGCCGTGATGGCAACCCTTTCTATGGGACTGACTGCTGAAACTCAAGCTGCAAAAGGCATTTTACAAGTAAAAGAAACGGTAAAATCTGACTATGCCAAGACCAAATACCCCATTGTGATGACGCATGGTATGTTTGGTTTTACCCGCCTAGGATTCGACACCTTTGGTATGGATTATTTCTACCAAATATTGCCCGATTTAGCGCGTAATGGTGCTACGGTTTTTGCGACTCAGGTTTCACCTTTAGAGTCCACTGAAGTACGTGGTGAACAACTACTGGCTCAAGTGGAAGAAATTCGTGCCCTGACAGGTAAAAATAAAGTGAATTTAATTGGACATAGCCATGGTGGTCCAACGGTACGTTATATTGCCGCGATTCGACCCGATATCGTTGCTTCGGTTACAGGTGTTGCAGGAACTTTCCGCGGTTCTAAAGTCGCTGATGACATCTTGGCAAATCAGGGTACATCTGCGCTGGCTAATTTTTTCGGGGGGAAATTACTTGCGCCCATTATTACTTGGGCTGAAGGCAATTCGAGCTTACCCATCAATACAACGGCTTCATTAACCTCAATTAGTGAAAAAGGCTCAGCTCAGTTCAATCGAAAGTTTCCTACAGCGGCTCTAGCAGCGAATTGTAATACTTCAGGTGCAAGCCTTGAAAATGGCATCCGTTACTATTCTTGGACAGGTAAAGCACAAGTCACCAATCTACTGGATGTGGTGGACTCTGTAATTTCGCAACTGGCGCCGCTCTCTTATGGAAATTTAGACAATGATGGTTTAGTTAATCGTTGCAATAGCCATTTGGGGCAAGTCATTCGTGACAACTATCGTCATAATCACTTAGATGAAGTCAATATGATCTTTGGCTTACGAGATATTTTCTCACCTGATCCAGTTTCCCTGTATCGTCAACATGCCAACCGTTTAAAACTGCAAGGCTTATAAGACCAATTCCCAAGTGTGATTACACATATGGGAACCTATCTCGAATTAATTAGTAACATTTATAAAAACCTTCTATCGCCTTCTGCTTATTTTTAATGTCTTAGACTTTATACTTAGCATTGACAATACATATTGTCATAAAAATCAGTATAAAATAAAAATAGAGAACCTACTATGAAATATGGACCATTGTTGCCTGTGCCATGATGGCTGCAACATTTTCTACCACACATGCTTCCACTCAAGCTCAGCAAGTTGAAGCCAAATCACCAATCTCAAATTATGCCAAAACCAAATATCCGATTGTCTTTAATCATGGTATGGGGGCTTTATTACTGTGGTACAGATCAGTTTGGACTTGATTATTGGTATCAAATTTTGCCAGATTTAGCGCGTAATGGCGGGAATGTTTGGCAACACGTGTTTCACCTTTTAACTCATCTGAAGTTCGTGGTGAACAACTGGTTCAACAGGTTGAAGAAATTTTAGCCATTAGCGGTGCAGCTAAAGCAATTGGTCGAACACTCCCATGGTGGTCCAACCATCCGTTATGTCGCAGGAGTCATTCCCAATAAAGTGGCCTCATTAACAGCTATCGGTTCACCCAATACTGGTTCTCCTGTGCTGATCTAATCTTAAAAGCAGAAGGTACGGTAGTTGAAGCACCCTTAGTCGGGGCGGTGAATTTGGTCTCTAAGGCCATTACTTGGGCACAAGGTTAGACCCAAATAGCTACCCACATGATGCTTGGCTGGCGGTAACAGCTTGACTCTTGCGGGCTCTGCCAAATTTAATACTCAATTTCCATAGCATACCAACGACTGCATGTAGCGAAAGTGCTGCTCAGAAAAATGGAATGTACTTTTACTCATTGCTGGAGTCGGCACCGTCACCAATTTACTTGATCCAGATTCGGCATTAAAAGTGACAAGATTACTGATTATCAGGTAAAGATAATGATGGTCTGTTTCACGTTGTAGTGCCAAATTTGGTAAAACTATTCGCGATAACTATAACTGGAACCACTTAGACGAAGTCAATAAGATCTTAGGCTTACGAGCTCTATTCGCACCCGATCCAGTTTCCCTCTATCGTCAACATGCCAACCGTTTAAAACTGCAAGGTTTATAAACTTGGTCGATATTTAAGACATAAAAAATGCGCCATAAGGCGCATTTTTTGACTCGTATAAAACTTAAAATTAAGCTTTAACTTTACGAGCTGGTAATTTTTCACGGATACGTGCAGCTTTACCAGACAATTCGCGTAGGTAGTAAAGTTTAGCACGACGAACGTCACCGCGACGTTTCACTTCAACTTTAGCAACGATTGGAGAATGTGTTTGGAAAACACGCTCAACACCAATACCGCTAGAAATTTTGCGTACTGTGAACGCAGAGTTCAAACCACGGTTTTTGATTGCGATTACAACGCCTTCAAAAGCCTGAAGACGCTCACGCTCACCCTCTTTTACTTTTACAGAAACAACAACAGTATCACCAGGTGCAAAAGCAGGTAGATCTGTTCTTAACTGTGCATTTTCAATAATTTGAACTAAAGGATGCTTACCACTCATGTGGGTATCTCCAATGTGCGGGACAGAAGAGGTCTGTTACCGCTGGGGACAGAGGCTAAAGCGCATATCGACCCGTTTATCTTTCCCTTTACAGCCGAACAAAGTCGAATCCATAAAGAGCCTATTCATAGATACTTAAAACTTTAAAAAGTTTAAGTATTAACTCGAAGCATAGCTTCTCGCCTTGCGCTCGGACAACGATTATTAATCGTTGTTTTTCCTCGCTCATCTTTGAGCCATTTTTTTTGCTGCTTAGTCAACTCAACTTTTTCCACCAACTCAGGTCGGCGTTCCAAAGTGCGTTGATAACGCTGCAAAAACCGCCATTTATCAATATTGGCATGATGCCCTGACTTTAACACTTCAGGCACATCCAAACCTTCAAAATGGTCTGGCTTGGTGTATTGTGGGCAATCTAACAGACCATCCACAAATGAGTCTTGTATTGCCGATTGCTCATCAGACATTGTCCCCGGAAGTCTCCGAATAATACTGTCCAATAAAACCATCGCAGGCAGTTCACCACCCGATAAAACATAATCACCAATTGACCATTCCTGATCAACATATTGCTGGATCAAACGTTCATCGACGCCCTCATAACGTCCACACAATACAATCAATCCGTCATATTCAACAAACTGTTGTACCGCAGCTTCGTTTAAGGTTTTTCCTTGTGGAGACATATACACCACAGGAACCTGAACACATCCCGCTTGCAAAGCAAGCTCTTTAGCATGATGAATTGCTTTTGCCAAAGGCTCTGCCATCATCACCATACCCGGACCACCACCAAATGGACGTTCATCCACTCTTTTGTAGTTGCCCGTTGCAAATTCACGTGGATTAATACAAGTGACTTGTACGATTTCACGTTTTGCCGCACGCCCGCTAATACCAAAATCTGTAATCGCTTCAAACATTTCAGGAAAAAGCGTAATGACTGCAAAAAACATCGCAGACTCCTCTATTTTCCTGCTGCGTTCATCCTTAAAGGACAAGCTTTTAAATATTTAGTAATCTACGCCCCAATTGACGTAAATACGACCAGCTTCTAGATCAACTCGCTGCACCACATCTTTATGCCATGGAATCATACGCTCTTCAGCATCAACGCTGTCTGGTGTTGCGTGAACCACCATCACATCATTGGCACCTGTCTCGAACATTTCATGGATTTTACCGAGATTTACTTCTTGTTCAGCATCATCCAAACCTAACACTGTTAAGCCTTTCAAATCTGTCCAGTAAAACTCATCCATTCCTGCTTTCGGAAGTTGCGATTGTGAAATCCAAACATTGGTTCCAACCAAGCCATCCGCTGCAGTGCGATCGCTCACATCTTTTAACGAAACAACCAAGCCTTTACCATGCGGTTTCCAACGTTTCACATCTACTGTTTGCCAACCTGCTTTGGTTTCAATGTACCAAGGCAGATAGTCAAAGATGTTGCTCATAGGTTCTGTATTGGAATAGACCCAGAGCCACCCATTTAATCCATATGCTGAACGTAACTGTCCAATCTGAATACGATCTTCGGGAACATTCTGTGTTGGTGTCATGGGCTTTCCTACTACTTAATTTAGAATTATGCAGCAGCTGCAGCTTTCTTAGCTTGAGCAGCTAAAGAAGCAACACGTTCAGACGGTTGAGCGCCTTGTGAAACCCAATGAGCAAAACGATCAGCATCTAAACGAAGTTTTTCTGCTTGACCTTGAGCTGTAGGGTTGAAGAAACCGATACGTTCGATGAAACGACCGTCACGTGCATTACGGCTATCAGTTACAATAATTTGATAGAACGGACGTTTTTTAGCACCACCGCGTGCTAGACGAATTACAACCATGATAAAAACCTTATAATTTTTACGGATTATCCCTGCACCGACCACCGGAACATTTCAAACCCCTTTCATAGAGGGCAATATTTTACGTTATATTTTCTATGAAAGGAAGATCAAAATTTATTTATCCACAGTTTTGAATTTATTTTTATCGACCATCCCAGTTTGAAGTCATTATTTAAGATCGCTCGAAGTACAATGTTGACCTTTAGCCCAAAATTTTTGACCTTGATCATTTAGACAAATCACACCATTATCCTGTTTGCGGAGATGTCGCTTTTGGTGTTGCGACAAGCAACCATGTTCGTACTTTTGCACTTGCATTTGTTAATTCAACTCCATCTACATCTGTTAATGCGATATCGTATAAAGGTTGAGTTCTTGGTATTGTTGTCGCACCATAAGTATTCATCGTAGTTCGGCCAATAAAAGTTTGATTCGCCATTTTATATGTCGTTAACCGATGTGCGATTCCCATCATTTCTGCTTGAGTATCTGCTCTGTTTACACGAACTTTATATTGTCCATAAGCTGGGTATGCAATTGCTGCCAAGATAGCAATAATCGCAACCACAATCATTAACTCTATAAGAGTAAAACCTAGTATATACATGATTACCATTTCCTCCCTGGCCATTGGATTGCAGTTCCCGCAATCTTTCGTATTGGTTATATTCAAGGCTTGCTATGTTTTATTTTTACAACGCAATCCCGCACTCGTCATTAACAAATTATAATTTCTAGTATCTGTTGTAATCGCTTGTATTGCCCAACCACGTGCTCTAATGAGTGCGTATCAGTTAACAATTTCGTCGGTTCTTCTGCATCTCGAATGGTAATCGTATACTTAATTGCTGAACCTGTCGCTCCTCTTGGCAACGTCACTGAAGTCAGTGCTCCAGTTTGACCATAAATATAGTTTGGATCGAAATCTCTATAGGTAAAGTTCTTCGCCTTATGACGCTCTAGTTGCTCGGCAATTTTTTGCATTTCCTGTTGTGCTATAGATGCATTCGAGCGTCGTACATATTCCTGATAACTTGGAAATGCGATTGCTGCAAGGATTGCAATAATGACAACTAACAATCATTAATTCAATTAAGGTAAATCCTTGTATCAGCCCCTCTCCAATGACTTTTCAAGTCATTGGAGAAATTACGCCAGTAGTATGTTGTTTAATTATTTTTTCCATTGTTCATACCACCGCGTTGGATTAATGGTCGGAATACATTGCCATTTCCCAGTCCCTTTTTCATTACCCGCGATTGTAAAATCAGGACATGAACCATCTGTTGTTTCCGCTATTGGGGCAAGAGTAATACCCACAATACCTTTACCAATACATTATCATTACATTCAGCTACACCAGCTGGACAATCTTCAGTCTTGGTTTTAAAACCTGTGATCATCTTTCATCACTGTTATTTACTGAGCCATCTGAATTCAAACATGACACCAAATGGTAAACAATAACGTTGACGATTTGTTTCACCTACCACACGTGGCAAACATGGATTTTGAGGTGCAATCCCTGTCCCTTGTGGATCATAAACAGGAACAATTAGATTTCCAGTTAATGCAATTGGTTCTTCAAATGCTTTCATGCCACCTGCTATACGGAAACTATTATCTGCACGCTCTATTCCCAGCACTATTACTAGAAAGTGAACGATACCAACCATTTTTTGCTAGATGCTCCAATAAACACACTTGGAATATTACCTGACAATTTTTGAGGGTCTTTTTGCAAAGTCGCTGAAATTCATATTTTGCAGTATTATAGAGTTGGAGTACCTGTAATTAAATCACGTTTAATAAAATCACGATCAATAATACCATATACATTATTGACTAAACGATCATTCAGTGCTGTTGCTGGCAGACATACCATCACGACCAACTATAGGAAAAACATCTAATGGTGTACTACGGTTTCCTGCTGCTAATACCAAGTAAGATAAAGGTCGTTGCACCTTGGTCATGAATCGTAACTGTTGGTGCTTCATAGAAACGTGGATTTTTACCGCCTGTTAATGCAGTCCACTGTGTCTGTTGCCATAGTCTGCCAAACGTACTACTCGCTTACCAAAATTAGCTGTAGTTGACCCTGCTGTATTTATTATTATTAATCTGCACGGAAAACTTGTCCACCCAAATCACCAAAATACAAGATGATCAACTAAACCATCACCATTACGGTCAATGGCACTAATACGACTAACGACACTATGCTTCATATCTGCTATTTGCTGTGTCTACACCTGAAATACTGCTACTTGCCCACCACAAACGC
The DNA here is from genome assembly GCA_963812025.1 of uncultured Gammaproteobacteria bacterium. Lineage (GTDB taxonomy): Bacteria > Pseudomonadota > Gammaproteobacteria > Pseudomonadales > Moraxellaceae > Acinetobacter. The sequence goes on along the minus strand of CAWETQ010000007.1, from coordinate 317,740 downwards.
TCACCAGTTTGCATCAATAATATAAACTGCATTTCCTTTAGCTGCTGATTTACTATTACATGTCGTATCTGCGATCATTACCCGCAGCAACTGTCGAATGTAAACGGAAACTTAGGATCTTCATAACATTGGTCATAGCCACCACCGACAATCATGACTCGACGTAATCGCATTGTTATAACGAATGTTAGCAAGTACAGGTTTAGACCAAGATTGCCCCATACGGCTATAATTAGTTTGATCAGGCCCTACTCTAAATAATAATTTAGGAGCAGTTGGAGTCTAGAACATCTAAACCATAGTAACTTCTCCCCCCCATTCGTAAACCACCATAGATATTCATCCGACTGGCTTTAACGATACTACTTTCTGATGATGACGCTTGCTTTTTGCGCAATATATACAGAGTCAGCAACCCATGCACCATCCACACCCGCTGTGGTGCAGTTATTATCATCTCGCCCTTTAACTAAAGCTTTTGATGACAGTGTATTACGAAGCAATTCGGCAGGTACAAATACCATTTGCTCCACACCTGTGCTGCCATCAACTAGATGTAAACCACCTTCCATTGTACCGTACAGGATAGATTGACTTCGAGTTGAGTTAAATTCCCCGCAGCATCTAAAGTACCTGAATAAGTCAACTGAACTGGGAAAGAGTGAACACTCCCTCCCATTGCTAAATGCGGTGTTAGCTGTAGGTAATGTTGTTGGTAATGCTGTTGCCGTTTCATCTAACGGAACGCTATAACCTAAATAATTCAATAGTTTTTGTTTAGCCAACAACGGCATATTCTTTTAATGTAGTTTGCGTATCAAACTTACCCAACATATAAGTAGTAACATTCGTAGCTGGTACAGGACCTCTCAGGAATACTCAATAAACTCGCACCATTGCTGCACCCGTTAACGCAGCACCGCCTGTTGCAGCCACATCGGTAAATAGCTTACGCAAACATTAGGATTTGCTGTATATGCATACTGCTTAGGCTTAACTGTTAAATCTTCGATTTGCCCTAATAATTGGCATAGGTACTTGCGAATATGCTCCACCTAAAGCAATAATGCCGCCATCGTTATAACTTTGATTCTGATAAATACTTGCACTATTCCAAAGTCTTTTGTTTCAGTTTGAAATTCACCATTGTTATCATAAACCAGAGTTCTACCATTGGCGCAGCAAATGCACCTGTATTTGTACCTGTCATAATACTTTATATCTTTTTAAGATTCCCGCCCAATAATTTACCACTTTGTGGGTTTGGCTCTAAAGCACGTAAATAACCATAAGGTTGTAATCCATTTGGACTTAAAGTATCTACTGGAACAGAAATAGCACCTGTTGTTAATGGTGCTAAAGGTGCTGCACCTATGTTGTTAATAAAAGCGATAACACTATCTGTAACACCCATAGAGATTTGTGCGGTGAAAAAACCACCATTACCATAGCCTGGAGTTGAAATGCATTAGTTCCTTGATTTGGAGAACAAGCATCATCCCCTGCTCTATCCGCTTGTGTTCGAGAACTCATCTTACACGCATTCTGAACATAGTCTGCGTTAATCTTTCATATCATTACCAAAACCAACAAAGGCTGTTTGAATAGGTACACCTGTAGGGTTTTTGGTTGCATCAAAGAGTTTTTTCGCAAACTCCCCCATACAATCCCAAGCTGAATCACTCCCACCACCTGTCAACCCTCCAGAGCAACTTAAACCTGTCCCATAGGTGCCACCTAAAGCAGTGGACATAATTTTAGCAGATTCACTGGTTGAAGTACTATTGGCCGCACCATCCGATAAAACATAAACCCCCTGCCCATCACAAGAGACACGATCAGACGTTGCTGGTAAGGGTGACTTATATAATGCATTCGCATTTGATGCAGTTCGATCTATAACAATACCTGCATTCGATATTGTATCATTAGCCTTAAACTAGCATGCCGCTATTACTATCGTAAATTTTTTGTTTCAACTACATAATAATAGTAATTATCATAAGTATTACCCGACCAGTATCGTATTGAACGCCATTTGAAATAATTAGTAGGCGGTCGCCTCTAAGAAATCGGACCAATAGCTACTACGTCCTAACTGTATTGCAAGAGTTTGTATATTCAATTCCACTATCAAGATACTAGTACAATGACTATAACGCTTTGATTATAGACCCTTATCGCGTTAACAAAGCTATCTTTCCTAATATCATATCAGTTTCAGAATATGTTGTAGTCCCCATTAAATAAGCAGCTGCCTCTGCATAAGCATGTTGCAGTAGGAGTATACCTACTTGCAGTAAATCGACTGCCTGTTTTAAGTTTATAACGCTGTGAACCTACTGTGTTTAATGTACTAGCATCTCCTAATGGTGCTGCTGGGACTAAAATATTCTCCCGTTTCCCGTCACCTCCAGTTGAATAATTACCTAAACCCACCCGTACATCAGTCAGTACAGGATTATTACTGGCTAAAAAAGTATTCATTCCAGCTTTTAAACGAGTTAAACGAGATCCTGTTTGGCCCAGTATCTGTATCCCCCATCGAACCAGAAGTATCCAACATCATCACAATGGTTTTTTTACCCGCACTTGGTTTTGCATAAATCTGCAAATCAGTCGCTTGTACAACAGATGATGTAATGAGTAGCGTACCAGTAAAAAATACAGAAAATACAGCACCAGTATGAATTTGGGTGCGACTTCTTCGCTCAAACTTATTTAATTTCATTATCGTTCTCCCATTAATCATGGTGCTGTGACTTGAATATCACGTTTACGTAAATCAATTTCCTGTACTTGTGTATTCACAGGTATACCGTAACCTCTTAAACAGTCTGCAACTGTTCTATTCCCTGTAACAGCATCATCAATATTATCATTGATATAACCCACTGCACTTGCTGAACCAATACACTCATTCTGTACCGTCGTTAAATTTTCTGTTGAATATGCAGGCGTAATTTGCAGTTGAGGTAATACGAACACGAGCTTCCACTTTCCCTTTTGACGTATTTGACTGCAAACTCACATCCGTATCCCGAGCAAGTGTTGCACCTGGATCTGCATCAGAGATTGCGTCAGTAGGAATACAACAGCAACTTGAGTCACAACAGCTTGCGTGCACTCCCAAAATCACTTTCTAAGTACAAAAACCACTACGATTTGACTGAGTAGAATCAATAGTTGCTTTAGCATCAGCCCCCTTGCTTGGTGCAACCAAAACAGTAGTATCAAATGCAACACCCATTTTTTGACTTGATACGGCTTATAACAGAAAATAACTTCTTTTTCCTGGAGCGACTTTATGTTCTTCAATCGCTTTCCCTGCATCGCCCCACTTAAAACGATGAGGTCATTATAATTTGATCTTCAAAAACTGATTGGTTGGGGTATCGCCCGTCTGCAAAAGCAATTGACCAATTTGACTATTGGTCGCAATATTTAATGATGTCATTGCAACACGTATTGCAAAAATTCCCACAATGGTAATCACAAGCAACATAATTAAAACAACGATTAAGGTTGCACCGCGCTGTTGGCGTTGAAATGTATGCTGAACTCTCATTACTTTTCCCCCAAACCATTTCTAAAAGTCACTGCTGTGCTATATACACGTCGTGCAAATCGGGTCGTTGTATCAGTTAAAGTAACATTTTGATTCAAAATATTAATTCTTGTGTTAAATCAATATCATTATTTCGTGTTATCATTGAGCGTACCAACACTGCCAATTTTACCGAAACAATACGTGGAGGCTCTCAGGAGGCAGCACGAGCAGATGCAGCAACGGTTCGATACTGGTTAATGGTGTAATAAGCCATATTGTTTGCAGCATTTTTTGTTCCCAATTGAACCGTAAAATGATCTACTCTCGGCATGATGAGTTCACCCGCTCCACCAAATCCTGTAATTGCTGTCGGTGGAACAGATGCTGTGCCTGTAGGTGTAGGAGTGTTTGCATCACATGCTAATCCATAATCTGTGCCTGTAGTCGCTGTTGCATTTGCACGTCTTACAAAATATCGCTGAATAACATAATCACCTGCTTGTACATTTTGACCTTCACAATTCACCATTGTATTAGGAGCTACAAATTGAATGGTAATCTGGTCACTAGCTACACTTACATTCGATAAACCCTGCCATTCATTTTGCGTTGTACTTACGGCTTCACCCGTACCAACACTATGACTTAACAATCCCGATGAAATAAAAGGTGCAGCCGCAGGAATTGGAATATTAGCATCTGTTATCGTTGCATTTCTTGCCGTTAAAACCACACCACCCCAAGGAGTTTGTTCATTTAAATTAGGAAAATCAGTATTGGTATAATTCGCTAATCGTAAATCCCTAGCCACATAATCCAATCCAAATACACCACTATTTTGCAGTTCTGCATTTGCCTCTTGCATACGTGAAGTCAGCAATCCACCTAGAAAAAATCTGTATAGCCGCTGCGGTAATCAACAAACCCAAAACCAAAGCCACCATCAGCTCAATAAGCGTAAAACCCGCTTGTGCTGTGATTATATTTTTCTTTTTTAACGATTCATTTAGTAAGCCTCCATCATCAAACAGTTCGACCCATTAACATAAACACCTGTTGTATTCATACAGGCTTACATTGGCGGTTGTAGTCGTCGCACTCAAAGTTGTTATCCCCCGATGCAATAACAGGCATTGCCTTGGAATTGGGCGCAGAATTTACCCCAGGGCAATTCGCCATTGTAATATTCATTCCAAGTTCAAAAGCTGACCGAGCCGCCATAAAAGCATCAAAATTCGCCATTTGCGCTGGAGTACAGTGCGGATGTAGGATTATAACAAGAAGGGGTTGGTTCAGTAGGTGATGATGTAATATTTGTGAATGCACGAACTGCGGCTGGATAACTCGTTTGTCCAGTGGAATTCGCTCGCATGTTTTCAGCCATAACGCAAAACCAGCATCCCTTGTGAATGAGATAAAGCTTCGCTAGATGCATCTACTGCGCGAATTTGCAAAAGCATACCCCAAAACACCAACGGCTAAATAGCAAAAGTGCGACCAACAACTTCCATCAACCCCACTCCTTTTTGATATTTATTAATCTTCATTAACATGTTCCCGAAGTTTGACTAACAATTCCTAATCTTAGCACACTAATACAGCTCTGCTTCCCTGATTTACAAAAACTAAATGTTTCAGATGAATTAGCGCTACCGACATCATTAAATAATACTGTTGTAGCACTTGTTGAATTGACCACAATGCTAGGATCGATTTGTACAGAAATCACTCGATTTTTTGTGCTTTTTATTTTTGACTGGTTGTAATAGGTGTGCATAACTTGGAATTAAAGCAGTCGCACATTCATCTTTATTAAAATCAGCATCTGTATTAGTTTTATTCAGACATAAAGCAACTGTTGTTTTCATTAATGCTGCTTGTGATTTCGCTTGATTTATTGCAAGCACCAAATCGCGTGCCGCCCCATTTAACTTTTGTTCGGTACCATATCCCCAAAAGAAGGAGCAGCCATCATGGCAATAATCGCCATGACCGCAATGGTCACCATCAACTCAATTAAGGTGAACCCTTGATTTTTTTTTGTTTGCTGCATACTCCCCCCAGATAACAAAATTTTACCCTATTAAAAATAATACCTAACTTAATTACAAACTAAACACATAAAGGATAGAAGGCATAAAAAAACAGATAATTGCCAAAATACAATTACCTGTCAAATTAAGAATTTAAAGAGAGTGTTACCTCTTTAACAGTTATGCCTGAATTACAGAGATACGTAACTCTTTAGGCAAACTAAATGTAATATTTTCTTCACGTCCTGCAAGTTCTTCTGGTGCTTTAGCACCCCAATCCTGCAATCGTTGTATGACTTGTTTGATTAAAATTTCCGGTGCAGATGCACCAGCTGTTACCCCAATCTTAGTATTTTCATTAAACCATGTTTGCTCAAGTTGCTCGGCATTATCGACCAAATAAGCCTGCTTGCCCATACGTTCAGCAAGTTCACGTAAGCGATTTGAATTTGATGAATTTGGCGAACCGACCACTAAAACCACATCACATTGATTGGCTAAATCACGTACAGCATCTTGACGGTTTTGCGTGGCATAGCAAATATCATCTTTACGTGGTCCTTGAATGTGCGGAAATTTCGTCCGTAAAGCATCAATGACTTTGGCTGTGTCATCAATCGACAATGTCGTTTGCGTGACAAAAGCCACTTTCTCTGGGTTTTTAACGATTAAAGCAGCGACATCCGCTTCATCTTCAACCAAATAAATTTCCCCGCCCTTTTTTTTATCATATTGCCCCATGGTGCCTTCAACTTCTGGGTGACCTTCATGACCAATTAAAATCGCTTCCGTACCCTCACGGGCATATTTCGTCACTTCAATATGTACTTTGGTCACCAAAGGACAAGTTGCATCAAATACTTTTAAACCGCGACGTTCAGCTTCCTGCTGCACAGCTTTAGATACGCCATGTGCACTAAAAATCACAATATTATCATCTGGAACTTCATCCAGCTCATCAACAAAAATCGCCCCACGCTGACGTAAATCATCCACCACAAATTTATTATGTACCACTTCATGGCGTACATAAATGGGCGGATTGAAGCATTCAAGTGCCCGATTAACGATCGCAATTGCTCGGTCGACACCTGCACAAAAACCACGTGGATTGGCCAATACAATTTCCATAAGACCCTCAATGTTCACTCGAATTCAGACTGAATAATTTGAAATAAATGCAAACAAACTACGATCAGCTCTTTAGTTTGACGATAGTCTGCTCTAAAATAGAGAAGATATTTTATCATATCAGGAAAAATATCATGTCGGGTCTCTTGTTTGTCGTTTCTGCTGCATCTGGAACAGGCAAAACATCTCTGGTTAAAGCCCTACTTGAGCGTGTGAACAATTTACACGTTTCTGTCTCACACACAACTCGCGGCCAACGCCCGGGTGAACTCGACGGTGTGCATTATCATTTTTCTCAAAAAGAAGATTTCCTTGCTTTAGTGCAGCAAGGTGGTTTTATTGAATATGCTGAAGTATTTGGTAACTATTACGGTACAGCTCAAGCCACGGTAAAACAACAATTGGCTAAAGGTCATGATGTTTTACTTGAAATTGATTGGCAAGGTGCAGAACAAGTTCGTAAACTTTTCCCTGAATCTCAACAAATTTTCATTTTACCGCCTAGCCAGTACGATTTACGTCAACGCTTGTCTAATCGGGGCACAGACTCTGTCGAAGTGATTGAACACCGCTTAAGCTGCGCTGTTGAAGATATGCAACAATATCTCAATTTCGACTATCTGATTATTAATGATGACTTTAATAAGGCATTACACGACTTAGAATCGGTGATTATTGCCAATCGTTTGCGTTTGTCACAACAAGCCAACCGTCATCAAGAATTGATTCAAAAATTAATAACTCCGATTGAGTAGTGATTAAAACTTGAGTCTACAGTCAAAGCCTTTTATACTGCTCAGTCTGTTCAAATTTAATATTCAAACGAGAATTCTTATGGCACGCGTAACCGTTGAAGATTGTTTAGACCATGTAGACAACCGCTTTGAGCTTGTACTAGTGGCAAGCAAGCGCGCGCGTCAATTGGCACGTCAAGGTATCGAACCAACTGTAGAGTGGGATAACGACAAACCGACTGTAGTGGCTTTACGTGAAATTGCTGCAGGTCATGTGTCGAAAGATATTTTGAAACAACGTGATCAAGACTATCAAACCTCGAGTCTTGACCTTGCACTTTCTGCAAACAACTTGAGTATAGATGGCTTTTCTTTCCAATAAGAAAGAAAATCTTACGAAAGCCTAGTTTTTAACTAGGCTTTTTTTATTGGATAACTTTTATATTTGCTCAATAACCGTTATAACATAAGTATAAAGGTACATTATTTCAGAGGTATCTTTTTGCTTTTTTTTAAATGAAAAATTTGACCAGTCATGCAATATATTTTTCATTAAAGGTCTAGCCATTTAAATTGTAGAAACTTAAGTAGTAAAGGTGTTATATGCCAGGCCCACAGGTCAGCCAAGCCAGACAACAGCTCAAAATCATTATCGACGCTTACTTAGATGCAAGCGATGTCGAGCGCGTGCTTGCGGCCTGCGATTATGCAGATCTTGCACATGATGGCGTGACACGTAAAAGTGGTGAACCTTATATTTTACACCCCATTGCGGTTAGTAGCATTCTTGCGCATATGCGACTCGATACTGAAACCCTCATGGCTGCACTGTTACATGATGTGATCGAAGATACTGAATTCAACAAAGATGACATTGCTGAAAAATTTGGTCGTACAGTGGCCGAATTGGTCGATGGTGTGACCAAACTCAGCCACTCCAGCGATAAAGAATACAATAAGGCCGCCTCCTTCCGTAAAATTCTGCAAGCAACGCTACAAGACCCTCGTGTCATTATTATTAAACTTGCAGACCGTTATCACAACATGACCACTTTGGACTCATTACGCCCAGATAAACGCATGCGTATCGCACAAGAAACAGCTGATATTTTTGTTCCGATGGCACGGATCGTCGGCATGAATGAAATGGCGGATAACTTAGAACATCTGTGCTATCAAAATCTTGATTTGGATATGTTTAATAATGTGCAACAAGCCTTATTACAGACCAAACCTAAACGCTGTGAATATCAAACTCTTTGGGAAAAAAACCTGACGGAACTGCTGCAACAACATCAAATTTCTGGCCGTATTAAAAAGAAAAATAACAATATTGAATTACTGCGGCACTTTGTCAAAAATGATATTGATCTACAAGAACTTACCCATAGTCATGCGTTTGAAATTATTTTACAAAACATTGCTGACTGTGACCGTTTAGCAGAAATTTTGCGTGAAAATTTCCAAATTTTACATTATGAAGATCATATTCGTCGCCCACTTCCCGGTGGCAATCAATCGTTACTGATGCGTTTAAAAGGTGAAAAAACCACATTATCACTGACCCTTCAAACTGAGCTGATGCGTAAGGCAGCCCGTTTCGGTGTGATTTTAGGTGAAAATGCACCGCAAGCTTGTCGTTCAGCCATTCAAGCCTCGATGCAAAATCTCAATGTCCTGATTGATGGTGCTTGTGCCAAAACCACCTTTAGCGATCTTTTAGATTATTTACATCAAGAAAAAATTTGGGTCTATACCCCACATGGTCATTTACACGAACTTCCACAAGGCGCAACAGCCGTCGATTTTGCATATTCAGCCAGCCTATTTTTAGGCAACCATGCTGTGGGTGCAAAAATCAATGGTGAAACCAAACCACTTTCAACACCGCTAGTAAGCGGACAAGTGGTTGAAATTATTACTGATGTTTTAGCCACCCCCAATCCAGATTGGCTCAGTTTTATTAATACCCAAAAAGCACGACGTGCAATTCAAAATATTTTGCGTGATCAAGATATTGAAGAGCAACAACTGGTCGGTCAACAGGCATTAAACCGCGCCTTAAAACTTTTTAATCGCTCGGTCAAAGATTTAACCGATGCTGATTGGCTAGATATCTTGCAATGGCGACATATTGAATCGCAAGAACAATTATTTGAACAAATTGCCGTAGGTGACTTACTGCCTCAATTGGTTGCAAACCATCTCTTTGCACAAGGTCAAAGCATCGACTCTCAAGCTTCCACTCGCCTGATTCAAGGCACGGAAGGCGTGGATGTCAAATATGCACATTGCTGCAATCCTGTACTCGGTGACCCGATTCAAGGACATTTATCCCGTCGTGGCTTAATTGTGCATCGTGCACGTTGTCATAACCTTTTGCACGAACAACATTTGCACCCAGAAAATATCATGCCTTTACAGTGGACTGCTGATGATGCGAATGATATTAGTTTTACCGCCTATTTAACCATTGATATGCTCATGAATGATGAACAAATTTCTGACCTCATCTATCAATGTCGTAAAGAAAAAACCGGTGTAGAAATGGTACACAGCCATGAAGGCAAAACTTACGTCAACATTGTGGTACATAATCGTAAGCAAATTGCACAAATCATTCGTGATTTACGCATGCATTTTGGCTTTCCACGTATTACCCGTCTCGCTCAACCGATTAATATTTCAGAAGCATCAAAAGCAAGTTAATTCAATCATATCCCCTTAATTCAAGGATATGCGCTATGATGTTTGCAGATCATATAAGGAGAAATCAATGTCCCGCCAAGTCGTCCATACTGAAAATGCACCTGCAGCAATTGGTACCTATTCTCAAGCAATTTTAGTTGGAAATACGTTGTACCTTTCAGGTCAAATTGGTTTAGATCCTTACAGTATGGAATTGGTTGAAGGTATTGAGGCACAAATTCGTCGCGTATTTGACAATGTAAAAGCAGTCTGTGAAGCAGCGGGGGGTTCTCTCGCGGATATCGCCAAACTCAACATTTTCATGACTGATCTTTCACATTTCCAGCTGGTCAATCAGATTATGGGTGAATACTTTGCACAGCCCTACCCTGCACGTGCAGCATTAGGCGTCGCAAGCTTACCTAAAGGTGCTTTAGTCGAAATGGATGGCATCGTTATTATTAATAACTAAAAATCATATAGTTAAATATTTTTATCAAACACCACCAATAAAGTGGTGTTTTTTTATTCAAAAATCCAATTAAAATGAATGCTATTTTAAATGAAATACATTGACAAACGATAACAATTATCAATAATATTACTTATCCCATTTCACTCTTATGGTTAGGCTCAAATGTACGTTTGTTTATGTCGTGGTATTACCGATCAAGATATTAAAGATGCCGTAGCAAATGGTGCTGAAAGCTATCGTGAAATTCGTGATTTACTTGATCTAGGAACATGCTGTGGTCGATGCGCACCAGAAGCTCGCGCGATTATCAGTGATGAACTCTCAGTATTAGCTGCCCGCCTGTCTTATGCTGCTTAAATTTCTATTCTTACAATAATACGATTTTGATGATCGAAAGATCGCTCCTCCCCCGCTTATGACTCTAAGCGGGTTTTTTCTTCTTTTCTGATGCTGAATTAACGCTTTAATTGTTCTTGATTGCGATTTTCATTTGCCGTTCCATAAATTACTCGCCATTATTTCTGTTCTTGTTTAAGATAATTACAATAATAATTTTTGATTGCCTGACAAGTTGTTAAGGCAGAAATTGTTGATGGAGTACTTCCCATGAAAGGCAATCGCGATGTGATTAATCAGTTAAATCAGGTGCTGTTCCACCATTTAACCGCTATTAACCAATATTTCCTCCATTCACGTATGTTTAATCATTGGGGAATCGAACAACTGGGTTCTGCGGAATACAAAGAATCGATTCAGCAAATGAAACATGCGGATAAAATTATTGAACGTATTTTATTTTTAGAAGGTCTACCGAATTTACAACATTTAGGTAAGTTGTACATTGGTCAACACACCATTGAAGTGCTCAATTGTGATGTGCGTAAAGTGAAAGAAAATATTGAAACATTACAAAAAGCCATCAGCTTATCTGAACAAGAATTGGATTATGTGACCCGCGACCTTGTGCAAGAAATTTTAGAAAAAGAAGAAGCATACTGGGACTGGACCACAACTCAGCTCGATTTAGCTGAAAAAGTGGGCATTGAAAATTATATTCAAAGCCAAATTTAATCTAAAAAAACAGCCAGTCAATTGACTGGCTGTTTTGCATTTGCTGTTCTATTTTTTAGCAATGGGTTGGGCTAATGAAGCATAATCCAAATCCATTTTTCCTAATTTTTTAAGCAACCAAAGCTGATGTTTGGCTTCTTTTTCATGACCATTAAAAGCCAGTACTTTGGCATATTTAATCAAATCATATTTGGTCGGATAGTTTAAAACGATTTCCCGAATTTCGTTCAATTCCTGCTGATTCAGCTTTGTATATGGACTCATACGAATCCATTCAATCCGCCGATCAAATTCTTCAAGCAAATAAATGGGTTTTTGATTGGTGATTTTTTCAGGCGTTTTTTCATAACGTATCGATTGATTCAGTTTTGCAGCAGCAACCGCATAATCTCGAATAATCAATCCCAATAACAGCAGCGAGATGACATAAACCACACGCATATAATTGGGTGAAAGCGTAATGGTCTTGATATTCGCTTGTTGCGATTGCACTAGCCCCAGAATAAAACCAACAGGAAGCAAGAAATAAGCATAATATTGCGGGAATTCGAGCATGGCATGAACCAACACTGCCCCAATCATTAAAATACCGATCACGGACTCTACTGAATTGACATGCTTATTCAGCTGATAACCCCAATAACCAAAGTATGCCAAAAATGGAATACCGATCAGCAAGCCATTCCACAGCACAAAATCAAGAATAAAATTATGTGCGCTACGTATCCAGACGGGGCCCTGAAAATGGTCACTGACCAAGAGTATAAGCAACACTGGTTTGATTCCAACCATAGCCCCACCAAGGACGGTCTAAAATGGCATGCAGCATTTGCTCCCAAATGGCTAATCGAGACATATCCCCTGTTGCGCGCTCAGCAGCCGTTTTGGTTTGAGCAATATCTACACCTGTGATCTGCCCAATCCATTGCGTAGCGATAGGTAATAGCGCAATCAAACCAATAAACAGTGCAAGCCATGCAAAGGTGTAATACCACTTAAGTGTGATCAACCCCTTATATTGCTGATAAGCGCCGTAAACAAGAATACATAAGCATGCCACCCAAGAAGTACGAGACTGACTAAGTGCTACCGCTAAGATCAAAATAAAAGTACAAAGACTAAGAACCCACGTTTTTATTTTTTGTTTTTCATATAAATACAAACAACCGAGTAACGACATGATCAAAAATGTCGCCATGTTATTCGGTTGAGCAAAGTTTGCGTATGGGCGAACAGCATTCTGCATATTCACCATGCCCGGAATATGAGCATCTAGAGTTAACCACTGGCAAATGGCAATGATGCCCGTCAATGTTCCTGACAAAAGTAAAACTGTGCTAAAGCCAATAAAAATATTTTCTCTGTCGAATTTGCTTTGGGTCAGGTTATATCCCAACACGCTGCAAAGCCAAAATCCGAAAACAAAGAGTGAACAGAGTAAGGCTTTGTCAAAGAAGAAGAGTTCACCGCCAAAATATTGCAATAGAGGCACGCCAGCCAAAAACAATAAAGGCAAACTGATAACAGGTAACTTAATTTTGTCTTTTAAATAAATGGCAGCAAGGGCAAACAACGATAAAAAGGCAAACAGCTCACCTGTATACGTTACCCACGGGCGGTAATGGATAGGCAAAAGCCAGCCGAGGGCAATGAATACACTGGCTAAAAGCAATAAAAAAAATTTCATGATTAGATCAGTGAAAATAGAATGGGCATATGATAATAAAAAAGCAGATTAAATGATAATCTGCTTTTTTATTCGGGCTTAAATAGGTAATTTTGTCATAAGCTTAATGCCATGGACGCAAGTCTACAATTTTAACGACATTCGCCTTTTGATCCATTAAAACGGTCATATCTACAGCACTGGCTTTTAAAGGAAAAAAAGCACTTGCCTGTGGATATTTTGCTAAGATTTCTTCTACATCGGTTTTGTTATTGTACTGCTGTAATAATTCAAGTTTTTGTGCACGTTGTTGCATTTGTTTTTTTGCTTTGTTGAGTTCGACATAACGCTCTGGACGTTGTGCAATCGAAATACCACCCAAAACTTCTGCAAACATATCATCACTACGCTGGTGAGCATCTTTAGCAAATTCTGTGGCAACAAACTGCAGTCTTAACCAAGAAGGTTGCTGAAATTGTGGTTGGGCTTGATTTATATTTTGATCCACAATTTCATTTTTTCGAACTAGCTCAAAACGATCAATATTGTAAACCAACCATGCTGGGCGACCTTGTTCAATACTATATACACCATAAAATAGTGCTGATAGTTGAAGTAAAATAATTACTGTGAGATCAAACTTAAGACTTTTTTTACCTTCTTTATAGACTAATACCGCTAAAATAGGTCCAATAACAACATCTATAGCCAATAGCATTAAAAAAATATGCGTTACACCAACTGCCTGAGCCAAAGGTGATGGATACCAAACAAAGAACACAAGCCCAATAACCAATAAAACTATCAGTAATGAAATAGATAAATGACTGAGAAAAAATTTAAGGCGTTTGGACATTGGACATCACATAAAAAGGTTATCTGCTTTATAGTGATAATTTAAAACTATCTTCTACATAGCAAGCAATAGAATTAAAAAATTTAATTTTAATTACGACACACCGCAGGGCGATATTTAGATGCAAGTGTCCCACTTGTACAATCCCACTGTAATGCTTTATGAGGAACTATACTTTTTGTCGCATCACCAACCAAAGGAGTGCCATTATCGTATGTTGGAATAAAGAGTAGCGTATTCGCACCCGCTATACCACCTGCATTTGGAGCAAATACAACTTCAATTTCACCGTTACTTTGATTAATACTAATAGAAGATACAATATTTGTAGCTTGCCCACTAAAACCTGCATCTAAAGGTGAAGCTAAAGCCGCATTTTCAGCAACCAATATTTTAGCTGTACTTGCCAAATACAATCCTTCCGTCACTTTAGCTCGAATCGTATAATCTTTATAAGCAGGGATGGCTATAGCTACCAACACACCAATAATCGCCACCACAAGCATTAGTTCAATAAGTGTAAATCCTTTTTCCATTGTATTACCCACACTTTGTCAGCCTAGGTAAAAATAAGCAAATTCTATACCAATAAAATTTAATTATATTTTTCAAAAACTTAAATCAAATATTTAAATCATAGGAAATAATTTTATAACTTACTAACACTTTATGTCATTTATAGGACTTTTTTTAGCATCATTCAAACAACAAACTAGCTGATATCAAATTTTTATTATTAATGGATTCTATTTTTTTACAATACTGCACTCTATTCAAAAAATAGTATCGGCTAATTATTCGCATCATTTAAATTTTCTAAAAAAAAAGACTGGTAAACCAGTCTTTTTAACCACTTCCACTTAACTAAATATTAGTTACGGCATTCAGCAGGTACATATTTATCAACAATACTACCTTTTTCTACAGCAGTATTGGCAACAGTTGAAGTAGCTGAAGCACATACCCATGTAATTGAACCCGCTGTAGGAATCGTAGAACCAGTAGCTGTGCCCACTAATGCCGTACCTGCTGCTCTATTGCCATCCAATGGTGTAAGAATAAGTGTCGCTCCACCATCAATAGCATTATCATAAGTAATCGTAATAAAACCTGCAGTCTCATCGATACCCAAACTTGCTACATTTTTAGTCGCAGCAGGTGCTGTCCAACCATTAGCAAATGGAGCACCATTCGCAGCATTTTCAGATACTGCTGCTTTTGCACTTCCTGCTAAAGATAGACCTTCAGTTACTTTTGCACGAACTGTATAGTCTTGATACGCAGGAATCGCAATCGCAGCCAAAATACCGATAATCGCTACAACGATCATTAATTCAATAAGAGTAAAACCCTTTTGTACTGATTTCATAACATTCTCCACAAATGTTTATTGTTTATTTATAAGCTTTATAAACTTATTTAGCTTATTTTATCTATAGCACTAAGTATGCCAAAAGTGATTATAATAAAATTAACAGAAAAAACAGCACTTTAAAAAAATAAAATTGTTACAATGTTATTCTAATGTTTTTTTTGGTAAAAAAATGACATTTTTTGTCACTTCCACACTATTTTCTAGCCCAATATAATGGGTTCGTTACTCAATTCATTCTGTCCATCTGTTATGGCATGTGCATAAAACTCAATTAATACCTCTCCAATACTGAATACACCCTTTATAACGGCTGCTTTATGTTGCTGCGCTGCCAATTGTTGAATCATATTTTGACAAATCTGATCCCAAACCACTTGTTCAGTCGCTTGTTGAATGCCACGGTCAATCACAATTTCAACTTTTCGCTCACATAAATTTAGATATAGCAGCACACCACTATTAAATTCAGTATCCCAAACCCCAAGTTCTGCAAATAGCTGCCGCGCACGCATACGAGTCGTTTGCTGATACGCTTGATGTGAAGGTATACAACCTTCAATCACCACCTGAATTTCTCCAATATGACCTTGCTCTGCATCTTGTACAGCCTGTGCAATTTCATATTGATCCTGTTTGGAAAAATAACGCTTGGTTGCTGGCATAAAAAAGAAATGCTTGAGCCAACGCTTAAAACTTGGCTGATTCTGTTCTGCTGTCTTCGGTTGTGTGACAATTTCTGTCGTATCTGTTGTTGTTACCATGAGCCTGATGCTCCTCCCCCGCCAAAACCACCGCCGCCACCGCTATATCCACCGCCACCAAAACCACCACCGCCTCTGCCACCACGACCAGAGGAAGCTAGAAACAGCTGAAAAATGGTTTGTGCTAAAGCAGTAATCAATAAAAAGAAAATTCCGCCACCAATCAAAAGACTGGTCACTAAACCTGCACCATTGACCAAGCCTGCGACTGTACCTGCAACCGCAGCCGTTGAAGCACTTAAGCGTTTACCCACAACGAAAGAACCAACAATTCCTGCAATGAGAATAAATAATGCCGTACTCAAGGTTTTCTGTTTGGCTTGTTGCTCGTGTAAAGCTTGTGCTTGACGTTCTTTTAATTCCTCTGCCGCTTGCGCTGCCACTTCAGGATCCATAGTTAAAATACGTTCAATTTCCGCTAAACCAGCATCAATCCCTTGCGCATATTGGGCTTGTTTAAAATAAGGCGTGATTTGATTACGAATAATACGACTGGCCACAATATCGGGTAAAACACCTTCCAAACCATAACCGGTTAGAATTTGAATACGCCGATCATTCACCGCAATGGCCATGAGCAAACCATTGTCTTGTTTGGCTGAACCCAATTGCCATTTTTCTGCAATGCGCATGGCAAAATCAAAAATATCTTCTTGCCCTGTCGTCGGAACAATCACCACGCCTATTTGCGCTTTGCCTTGTTGATGTAACTTAATGATCCGCTGAGTTAAGTCTTGTTTTTCACTGGCAGAAAGTAAATTTGCCTGATCAACCACTGGCTCATTGAGTGTGGGTAATCCACGAATAGATTCACCCTCTGCCATATCATTGGCAATTTTCGCTTGTTGCGGTGTTATTTCAGTATTTTTTTCAATTGATGTTTGATTTTGTGCTGTCTGTTGATCTTTGACAATTTTACCTAGCACCACCGCTTCAGCACTCTCATCCGTCGCTGTAGTGACTTCGCTCCACGTGACTGAACACATCAGTATGCTGCAACACAATAACAAGGCTTGCAGTATGCTTATGGGTGAAATGGGTTGTTGATCAAAATCAGACATCGGCATTCCTTATTCAATCGTGCATGACTTAATCGAAGGATACTTTCGGTGCATTTTGTGCGCTTTGTTCAGCACTAAAATTCGGTTTAGTCTCCATACCAATCACTTTGGCCGTCATCACTTGCGGGAACTGACGCGAATAGGAATTGAAGTCCTGAACAGCCGTAATATAACGATTACGTGCCACAGCAATACGATTTTCAGTACCTTCCAATTGCACTTGTAAATCACGGAATTGTTCATTGGCTTTTAAGTCTGGATAATTTTCAGATACTGCAATTAAACGTGATAGTGCACTGGTCATCTGTGCCTGCGCTTGTTGATATTTTTCAAATAAAGCGGGATCTTCTAGCACTTCTTTATCCACTTTTAAGCCTGCAACATTGGCACGTGCTTGCGTTACTTCTGTTAATACTTGCTCTTCATGTTTGGCATAGCCTTTAACGACATTGACCAAATTCGGAACTAAATCGGCACGGCGTTGATATTGGTTTTGTACTTCAGACCACGATGCAGTGACGGCTTCGTCTTTCACCTGTAAGGTATTATAGCCACAACCCGATAATGTTAAGGTACTGACCAGCGCGATAGCGACTAAACTTTTCTTCATGGGATTCATCAACTTATATCCTCTATATTTCTTTGTATTTGTTTGGATATTTTTATTGTAAACACATTTAGGCAGAGTTCTGTTTAATTTCAGTATTCCACATGATCAATAAAAAAAGGCGAATATCATCATTCGCCTCTGCTTCTTTTAGTCATTAATTCAGCAAAATTGGCTTTAATTCATGCTGAAAACTTTCCACTTGATAGTCTTCCGCTAAACGTTGTTTCCAGTCGCGAATCAGTTTTGTATAGTCAATTTCTGAAGGATGAAAATCACTTTTAAAATAAGCTAAATATTCTGGGGCAAGTTGCAGAAACATTTTTCCCAGCAAGTAAAATCCAAAAATATTCCCGCCCACTTTAGGCAAACTTTTTTTCTTGTCTTGCAGAAATAACCGTGTGGCAGAATAGAGCGTCAAGCTGGCAAAGCCTGTGGTTACACTACGCATAATCATACGCCGGATTTTATCGTCGCCATAGACAGCCTGATAGACATCAAAAGCAACCGCCCGATGTTCAATTTCTTCAATGGCATGCCAAACCCAAAGTTTTGCAGCATCCTCATCTAAAGTCGCCAAAACCTCTGGATGCCGCAGAATATATCCTCCAAGCAAAGCCGTAAAATGCTCAAAAGCACAGGTAATGGCGAGTTGAATTTTAGGATGTAGATTTTTGACATAGTCATCTTTACGCGCAAGCCATGCCTGAAAACGATCTAAATTATAATCCTCACTGCGCCAAGCCGCATTGAATTCAGCATGTGCTTTAGAGTGCATGGCTTCTTGCCCAATAAATGCTGCGATTTGCGCTTGTAGGTTTTCATCTTTCACTTTATCCCGTACATTTCTTACGCTATGCACAAAAAATTGTTCCCCGATCGGAAAAGTCGAAGAAAGTGCAGTAAGTAAATGTGACATGACAGGAGAATTGGCAAAATAATGTCGACGAATGGCCTGAGGATTAAATTGTAAACGTCGCACTGTAATGCCAATGGCTTTGGGACGATTTTGATATGATTTTTCTGCCGCCACGGTGCTCATAGAGTAATCCAGTCAAAATAGACAATGGATTTTAGTATGCGAAGTTAATCACAGCTGTTATATGGCAAAAGCGCTTGTTCAATTAGCCAAAAGAGACAACATGATCAGCGGTTTTTGTCTAAAACGTTTGGAAAATAAAAAATCCCCCTTTTTTCAAAGGAGGATTTAAGCGATTCGCTTTTAAAATATTTTCAGCTTAGCTTAAATAGCTAATTAGATATCCGATCAGATGTCTAAGTAATCCAAAATACCTTCAGCAGCTTCACGACCTTCCCAGATTGCAGTCACAACCAAGTCAGAGCCACGAACCATATCACCACCCGCAAAGATTTTTGGATTCGATGTTTGGAATTTGTATTGTTGCTTTTCAGCTGCAACCACACGACCAGAACCATCCAAACCAATGTTTGCACCCGCAAACCAATCTGCTGGGCTGGCACGGAAACCGAAAGCTAAAAGTACCGCATCCGCAGGCAAAATTTCTTCTGAACCCGGTACTGGTTCAGGGCTACGACGACCACGGCTATCCGCTTCGCCCAATTGCGTTGTGACCACTTTAACGCCTGTAACTTTGCCATTTTCGCCGACAATTTCAATCGGTTGACGATTAAATTGAAAGTCCACACCTTCTTCACGTGCATTTTTTACTTCACGACGTGAACCCGGCATATTTTCTTCATCACGGCGGTATGCACAGACGACCGATTCAGCACCTTGACGAATTGAAGTACGGTTACAGTCCATCGCAGTGTCACCACCACCAAGCACAATGACTTTCTTACCTTCAACACTGATGTACTCGCTTGGGTCTTTTTCCCAACCTTGCGTACGGTTGACATTGGCAATCAAGAAATCCAGTGCATCATAAACACCATCCTGATCTTCACCGGCAAAACCGCCCTTCATATAGGTGTATGTTCCCATACCCATAAAGACAGCATCATAATCCGCAAGCAGTTGCTCGATCGTGACATCTGTACCAATTTCAGTATTTAAACGGAATTCAACGCCCATGCCTGTGAAAATTTCACGGCGACGTTTCATCACGTCTTTTTCCATTTTAAATTCTGGAATACCAAACGTGAGCAAACCGCCAATTTCAGGACGTTTATCAAATACAACGGGTTTAACACCGCCACGTACCAAAATATCCGCACAGCCCAAACCTGCAGGGCCTGCGCCAATAATCGCGACTTTTTTATCTGTCCACTTTACAGAAGACATATCTGGACGCCAGCCCAAAGCAAAGGCTGTATCATTAATATATTTTTCTGCATTACCAATGGTCACTGCACCAAAACCATCATTTAAGGTACAAGCACCTTCACATAAACGGTCTTGCGGACATACACGACCACACACTTCTGGCAAAGTATTGGTTTGATGGCAAAGTTCTGCTGCTTGGAAAATACGACCTTCAGCAATCAGTTTTAACCAGTTTGGAATGTAGTTATGTACTGGACATTTCCATTCGCAATACGGGTTACCACAACCGAGGCAGCGATGCGTTTGATTGGCCGCAATTTCCGCTGTAAACGGTTTATAAATTTCCACAAACTCTGCTTTGCGGACAGTGAGATCTTTTTTCTCTGGATCTTGGCGTGCGACATCCAGAAATTGAAAGTCATTGTTTAGGCGCTCTGCCATGTCTCTCTCCGTGGGTAGGTGCAGTCGGTTTATTTATCCGCTACACCTGCCTATCAATCTGTTCGTCGTGGAATTATTGTGGATCGGCTTTAGTCGTTTTCAAAAGCGTTTGCAAATTAGCAGCTTTTGGTTTTACAAGCCAGAATTTACGGCTGTAAAAATCAAACTCATTGCGGATTTTGTACGCCCAAGCACTACCTGTCTCTTGAATGTGTTCATCTAAGATACGGCTTAAGAACTCTTGATGTTCTTCCATCGCTTCTGTAGAGATACGATTTAACTCAATCAACTCATGGTTGTAGTGGTCAACGAAATCATTTTCAAGGTCAAGTACATAAGCAAAACCACCGGTCATACCTGCACCGAAGTTATGACCCACTTTACCCAATACCGTCACAATACCACCAGTCATATATTCACAACAGTGGTCGCCCGCACCTTCAATCACGGCAAATGCGCCTGAGTTACGCACTGCGAAACGCTCACCCGCAGTACCCGCAGCGAAGACTTTACCGCCCGTTGCACCATACAAACAAGTGTTACCAATAATCGCGGTATTTTGGGTTTGGAACGGTGAACCTTTTGGTGGGAAAATCGAAATACGACCACCGGCCATACCTTTACCCACGTAATCGTTAGCATCACCTTCCAGTTTGATATGCAATCCACCTGCATTCCAAACACCGAGTGATTGACCTGCTGTACCTTTCAAATTCATGACAACAGGATGGGCTTCCATGCTTAAGTTGCCGTAACGACGGGCAATTTCACCTGAAATACGCGCACCAATTGAACGGTCACAGTTCACAACATTGTAGTTAAACTCACCACTCTTGCCTGCTTCGATGGTCGGAAGCATCTCAACCACCATTTTCTCTGCAAGCAAGCCTTTATCAAACGGTGCATTACCTTGCACTTGGCAGTATTGCGCCTTACCTTCCGCAGAAGGATGTGAGGTTAACAAGGCACTTAAATCTAAGTGGGCATGTTTGTCGGTATCACCCGGTAATACTTCGAGTAAATCTGTACGACCAATCAAATCTTTGAGGCTTGAAACACCTAAAGCGGCTAACCATTCACGCGTTTCTTCTGCAATAAATTGGAAGAAGTTAATCAGCATTTCTGGCTCGCCAATATAATGCTCTTGACGTAAATGATCTTGTTGCGTTGCAACACCCGTCGCACAGTTATTCAGGTGGCAAATACGTAGGTATTTACAACCCAATGCGATCATTGGCGTAGAACCAAAACCAAAGCTTTCTGCCCCTAAAATGGCAGCTTTCACCACATCTAGACCGGTTTTCAGACCACCGTCGGTTTGAACACGAACTTTGCCACGCAAGTCATTGACACGAAGGGCTTGATGCGCCTCAGCAAGACCGAGCTCCCAAGGTGAACCCGCATGGTGAATTGACGACAATGGCGAAGCGGCTGTACCACCGTCATAACCCGAAATGGTAATAAAGTCGGCATAGGCTTTCGCAACACCTGCTGCAATAGTCCCAACACCCGGCTCAGATACCAATTTCACCGAAACCATCGCTTGAGGATTGACTTGTTTTAAGTCAAAGATCAATTGCGATAAATCTTCAATCGAATAAATATCATGATGTGGTGGTGGTGAAATCAGCGTTACACCCGGCACTGAATAACGTAAACGTGCAATTAAGCCATTCACTTTACCGCCCGGTAACTGACCACCTTCACCTGGTTTCGCACCTTGCGCAACTTTAATCTGCAACACTTCTGCTGAAGTTAAGTACGCAGGTGTTACGCCAAAACGACCCGAAGCAATCTGTTTAATTTTCGAGTTACGAATGGTGCCATAACGCGCCGGATCTTCACCGCCCTCACCCGAATTTGAACGACCGCCAATGGTGTTCATGGCAATGGCAATGGCTTCATGCGCTTCAGGAGACAATGCACCCAAAGACATTCCAGCCGAGTCGAAACGTGGCAAGATTTCTTCAATGGATTCCACTTGTTCAATGGCAATTGAATTGTCTGTTTTGAGTTTGAATAAGTCACGAATGGTGGCAATCGGGCGACTATTCACCAATTCTGCATATTCTTTAAAATCTGCATAATTGCCTGAACGTACCGATTTATGCAAAGCATTGATGACGTCAGGGTTAAATGCGTGGTATTCCTTATCGAATACGAATTTCAGCAAACCACCTTGATCGATTGGCTTACGTGCTTTCCACGCATTTTCCGCCAATTTTTTCAAATCATTTTCAAGGTCAACAAAGGTTGCCCCTTGAATACGGCTTGGTACGCCAGTGAAGCATTTATCCACCACTTCATTGGACAAACCAATCGCTTCAAATAACTGACCACCACGGTAAGAAGCAACCGTTGAAATCCCCATTTTCGAAAGAACTTTCAACAAGCCTTTCTCAATGCCTTTACGGAAATTGGCTTGAGCATGAATTGGATCACCCAACAATTCACCTTTCGCAATCAAGTCATTGATCACGTCATAGGCTAAGTATGGATAAATTGCAGTTGCACCAAAACCTAAGATCACGGCAAATTGATGCGGATCACGTGCCAAACCTGTTTCGACAATAATATTGGCATCGGTACGTAAACCCACTTGAATCAAGTGATGGTGAATCGCACCCGTTGCCATCAACGCATTGGCAGGTAAATAACCTTCACGAATTTTTTTATCGGAAAGCACCAATAAGGTTTTGCCGTCACGAACGGCTTGAGCCGCTTCAAGACAAATACGTGTAATGGCTGCTTCTAAACCTTCAGTTGCCACATAGTTCAAGTCGATGTCGGCAATTTCATAGCCTTTACGACCTAAAGTACGCATTTGGTGCATTTTAGAGTTTGAAAGTACAGGGCTTGAAATAATCAAACGATCTGCATGTTCAGGACTTTGTTCAAAGACATTTTGCTCACGGCCCAAACATGTCTCTAAAGACATCACAATCGATTCACGTAGTGGATCAATCGGTGGATTAGTCACCTGTGCAAACTGTTGACGGAAGAAATCCGATACATGACGTACTTGGCGCGACAATACTGCCATTGGCGTATCATCACCCATTGAACCGACTGCTTCCTGACCGCTTTCAGCAATTGGACGCAGCAATTGATCACGTTCTTCAAAAGTCACCAAGAACATTTTTTGTGCTGCTTTAAGGTCATCACCTTTTAAGCCTTGATCACATAAATATTCTTCAAGCTCTGGACTGCCTTGCACGCGAACTGAATTCTCACGTAACCATTGACGGTAAGGACGCATGTTTTTCAAATGGTTGCTGACATCTTTGGTATCAAGCAATTTACCGGTCAATGTATCAATGACCAGAATTTGACCCGGCCCCACACGACCTTTAGAAATCACATCTTCAGGTTGGTAACCCCAAACGCCAATTTCAGATGCCAGTGTGATGTAACCATTTTTGGTAATCACCCAACGTGCAGGACGTAAACCATTACGATCCAGCATACAAATGGCATGACGACCATCTTGAATCACCAGACCAGCAGGACCATCCCATGCTTCCATATGTTTCGAGTTAAACTCATAGAATGCACGTAAATCGGCATCTAAAGTTTCAACATTTTGCCACGCTGGCGGAACCAGCATACGCAGTGCACGGAATAAATCCATACCACCACCGACCAGAATTTCAAGCATATTGTCTAAGCTTGAAGAATCCGAACCAGTACGGTTTACAATAGGATTTAACTCCGTTAAACCCGGCAGTAATGGATTTACCAATTTAGGTACACGTGCCATAGCCCAGTTACGGTTCGCGGTAATGGTATTAATTTCACCATTGTGCGCTAAGTAACGGAAAGGCTGCGCGAGTGGCCAACGCGGTAAGGTATTGGTCGAGAAACGCTGATGAAATACCACAATATGTGATTCTAAACGCGGATCTGCAAGGTCGGTATAGAAGTCTGCAATGGCTGCAGGCATCATCAAACCTTTATAGGTAATCACGGTTGAACATAATGTTGTGACATAGAATGATGAATCATTCACTAACAGCTGTTCAGCACGGCGACGTGCAAGGAATAACTTACGGTTGAATTCAACCTCAGTCACGCCCATTGGGCAATTGACAATAATTTGTTCAAAGGCTGGCATCGATTGCAAAGCAATCTCACCTAAAGCATCAACATTGGTTGGGATTAAACGCCAAGCCAGAACTTTTAAACCTTCCGATTCAATTTCTTTGGTCAGTACTTGTTTTGAATGCGCAGCAATCGCTGGATCAAGATCTAAGAAAATGGTACCGACAGCAAAAATTTCGCTTAGGGTAATATCACTGAGTTTTTTGGCTTCTTCACGGAAGAACGCTTTGGGCATAGCCAGCAATAAACCACAACCATCCCCTGTCTTGCCATCTGCGGCAATACCACCACGGTGGGTCATACAACTTAAACTATGAATCGCGGTCTTGACCAAATCATGGCTGGCATCCCCCTGCATATGGGCGATTAAACCGAAACCACAGTTATCTTTAAACTCTTCCGGTTGGTATAACCCTTGAGTGGGAGCTACAGTATTAGGCGATGGCATGTGCATAGCGTACCCTTCTTTCAACATGGCCCATATAGCGGGCGTCTAACAATCAAATATCTTCTTTGCGATTTAGTCCAATTTACTCACACGCAGATCATGATTGAGCGAAATCATTTTCTTCACATTCTTTAGATAATCGCATTTCATCTTATATATGAATCAATTATAAAAATGTTGTGTTGACCTTACGCACTCTTTTAAAGCAGATAACTTCAACACCTTCGCACAATCATTGAATCTTTTCGCGCCAAAATAGGGACAATTACTCAATTCATGCACCAATAAAGCAAAAATGATGCCAATTTAAAAAATACGATGCTAAAGGTTTTAAATATAGAAATATTAAAGTTTCTGTAACACAAGCGCATTTTCTAAAAAACACTTTCCGCACTATATTTGTGCATCTAAATATTTTTATAACTTAATTTGCTCTATTTTAGAACTATATTTTTAATTAAATGGGTCACTAATTTCTTTTTCTGCTGCTTTATTGCCACTTTGTTTAGGAATGGCATCAACCGTAGAGTGCGATTCTTGCACATCAACCACATTCCCTTGCTCATCGCGACGTGTGACCTTGGTACTGGTGGTCGCTGTTCTCGGGTCAACAGGAGCAACTGCTGGCTTAGGTTTTTTAGGTAAAGCCAATACAGGCTCAGTCACTCGAGGTAAGGGTGCAGATTTTAGATTGACGGCATATAATTTATTATTCGTTGTCATTTCTTCCGCACCCATATCGTTCACCAATGTTGCATAATTTTCAATATCTTGCACTTTAGGTTGGATCGACTTTGGAAATTGCAGCGGCAATTGTTCTAACGCTTGTTTCGCTTCAGCATTATTTTTATATAGACCGTAAAGCAGTACATACTGTTCAATTTGATTTTCACCATTCAGGCGAATATAAAAAAAGTTGTTACGATCGGTTTGTTTTTTAAGAAAACTTCGAATGACATCATCGTCAGTCACTCGAAACAGCTCGATTGTGACTGCATTTTGATTGTCATGCATAAATTTACTGCCACGAAATTCTGGTTCATGGCTTGCCGTCGTGACCACACGGGTCGTCATTGCCAAAGGACGCACTTCGTCTTGAAGCGCGCCTAAAAGGTTGGTTGCAGCCACTTTTTCAGGTTGAATTTGCAATTCAGACTCAGTTTCAGCCGATTTTTCCACTTCCACCAACGCATCACTATCGGTGATTGCCCAAAAAACCAGTGCCGCAAACAAACACACCATCCCGCACACGAGCCAGATATAGTTTCGAATACGTTGCCATTGTGTACGGATGGTTGCCATGCCTTAAGCCTTCTCTTGATTCATTAAAATCGCTTGTTTCATCAATTCCAGATCAAATTCTTTAGTAATCACCGCCTGTCCTAAAGATTTCATCAGTACAAGGCGCAATTGTCCATTCAGCACTTTTTTATCATGTGCCATAAAGCCAAGGAATTCATCCAGTGGAATCGCTGGGCATTTTACGGGTAAATGGGCACGCTGAATGATTTTTTTTGTACGCTCGACATCATCAAGTGAAATCCAGCCCATGCGCTGCGATAAATCTGCGGCCATGACCATACCAGTTGCAACGGCTTCACCATGCAGCCAAACCCCATAGCCTAAATAGGACTCAATAGCATGACCAAAAGTATGACCTAAATTCAGTAAAGCACGCTCACCTTGCTCTTTTTCATCATTGGCGACTATTCGTGCCTTATGTGCACATGAACGATAAACCGCTTCAGCCAATAGTGCGGAATCACGCCCAACCAAGCCATCCATATTCGCTTCAAGCCAAGTTAGAAAATCGAGATCCCCCAATAAGGCATACTTAATCACTTCTGCTAAACCCGCGGACAGTTCACGATCTGGCAAAGTGCTTAATTGAGCCATATCTGCCAACACCACTTGCGGTTGTTGGAATGCACCAATCATATTTTTACCTAAAGGATGATTAATGCCTGTCTTCCCGCCAACACTTGAATCCACTTGAGATAAAAGCGTGGTCGGCACTTGAATAAAATAAACACCACGCTGGAAACATGCAGATGCAAAACCAGCCATATCGCCAATCACACCACCACCGAGTGCTAAAACTGTCGCATCACGATTAAAACCCGCTTCTAATAAAGCATCAAAAATTAAATTTAAATGTTCAATATTTTTATATTTTTCACCATCAGGCAAAACACATGTTGCAACTGTTTTCCCCAAACGCTCTATCGCACTCACATAATGATCTAAATACAAAGGCTTAACGGTTGTATTGGTGACGATCATGACTTGTTTTCCGTGAATATACGGCTCAAGTAAGGATTGCGGGTTTAAATCACTACCAATAAAAATAGGATATCGACGATCGCCGAGTTCAACATGTAAAGTTTGCATGAAATTAAAACCGTTAATTAGACTAAATCTGCTTCTTGAGAAACAATCATCTGTAAGATTTTTTGAGCGAGATCACGAGCAGCTCCCTGATTTGTTTCAATAATATAATGTGCAATTTCTCGATATAAAGGATCACGAATTGCCAATAAATCACGTAACTTTTGTTCAGGGTTTTCAACTTGCAGTAAAGGACGGTTTTTATCCCGATAAGTACGCTGTAATTGAATTTCGACAGGAGTATAAAGATAAACAACGATTCCGCGTTGTTTTAAAAATTTACGATTCGCCGCTTGAGTGACGACACCACCACCCGTTGCGAGAACCAATTGTGAACGGGCAGTGAGTTCATTAATCACCATGGTTTCTCGGTTACGAAATCCATTTTCCCCTTCTTTTTCAAAAATCCAAGGAATGGTCGCTCCCGTCTTGCGTTCAATTTCATGATCACTGTCAAGAAACTCTCGTCCTAACAGTTCCGCTAAATGTCGACCAACAGTTGTCTTCCCAGCCCCCATTGGCCCCACCAAATAAATATTTGGCAGGGTTTCAAACTCATTGCTTGGCAAGGAGTCACCTATTTATTTTGTTAAATTCAAAATATATTAATGATTTCTTGAAACACTGTCATTAACAATTCGTGGTGTAACAAAAATCAATAGCTCACTCTTTTTATCAGACTTCGCATCTTTACGGAATAAACGCCCCACATAAGGCAAATCTCCAAGGAAAGGCACCTTAGTCTGACTCGTGGTCGTCATCTGTTCAAAGATACCACCAAGCACAACTGTCTCGCCATTATCCACCAATACATTGGTATTGATCTCATTTTTATTAATTGTATATTGACCTGTCGGTGTAGGCGTACCCACTGAGTCATTTTTAATTTTCAACATCATTTGGATTTTACCGTCAGGCGTAATGCTTGGGGTTACATCCAAACTTAAGGTTGCATCAACAAACTCTGTTTTAGACACTGCATTTGCACCGCCCCCCTCCGAAGACTGATAGGGAATTTGTGTACCTGATGCAACTTTAGCAGGTTGCTTATCGGCAGTGAGAACTTTTGGTGTTGAAATGACTTCACCATAACCATCCGCTTGTAATGCAGAAAGTTCTAAATCCAACATAAAATCAGACAAACTAATTAAACCAAAGGCAATACTGCTGGCCCCTGGCGCGGTTACACCTAAATCGACATTGAGATTATCTGGGCGTTGAATCGTATACTTACCCTCATCATCAGGATCTCTTAAATCCCATAAGGTCGTATCGCTTCCGCCAACAAGTAAACTACTATTATTATTAACACCTTGAGATAAAATACCCCATTTCACGCCCATTTCTTTGGTAAAATCTGTTGAAGCACGAACAATACGTGCCTCAACCATGACTTGTTTCACTGCAATATCCAGTAAATCAATCATTTTACGAACTTTATCAATATTTTGGACAGTGTCATTGATAATTAATGTATTGGTACGTGCATCAGCAACAGCACTCCCGCGCGAACTCAACAAACTTTCTAGTCAATTGACTCTGAATTAGCACTACTATTTGATGTAGCCCCTTTACTATCACGATGATTTAGTTCGTAATAATTTTTCAATATCAGCAGCTTTTGCATAACTTAATTTAATATATTCCGTTTGAATCGGAGCAAGTTTAATACTTTGAGCAATTGCTTTCGCCTCTTCTTCTTCTGATTTGATTAATTCAGAAACAGGAGCAATCCAAATCACACTTCCATTACGACGTTTATCTAAATTTTTTGTTTTTAGAATAATATCCAGTGCTTGATCCCATGGTACATCTTTTAACCGCAAGGTGATATTTCCTTGCACGGTATCCGCTGCAACCATATTAATTTCAGTAAAGTCCGCCAATAACTGTAGGACTCGGCGTACTTCGATATCCTGAAAATCAAGTGAAATCTTTTTACCCGTATAGGCATTTGTTGCTCTTGGTTTCTGAGGACTTTTATCCTCTGGACGTTTCAAACTAATAGTCAGTTTATTATCAGCTTGATATGCCATGTATTCATAGCTTCCAGCCGTCTGAATGGTCACCACACCATTGCCACCATCATTATGTGCATCAATGGTAGACACAGGCGTTGCAAAATCATTGACGTTTAAACGACGAGCCAAGTGTGTAGGGACTTTATTGCCTAAAGTTCTGACCACAACTTTACTGCCTTGTTGTTGTACATCAATTGGGGTATTCGCCCCCAATAGATCAATAACAATTTGCCCTTCACCTTGACCGCCACGTTGGAAACCAATATTGGAAATCCCTTGTGCCGATTTTTGAGCAACGACATTTTCAGTGGCAACAGCATTATCCGCGGCATTAATTTTTAAAATAAAAGTATTGCCTTCGACACGTGTCGTGAAAGCACCTGCATCAGCCAAATTCACCGTTAAACGCGAACGCTGTGCATCAGAACTGACATCAATAGAGCTGGCTTCTTGCGTTGCCACAGCGATGGTATTTTGTTTTAAAGTTTGCTGTGCTTTATCAAAATCAAGGACTAAGCGAGATGGCTGTTCTAATTGATAGGCTTGGGGTTGCGGTGGTAAGCCATTAAACATGACACGAATTTCTGTACCTTGACCTGCAATTTGCATCGGTACAATATTGGTAATACTAACTTGTGCATTCGCAACTTGCATGACCGCAATCGCGACAGCACCCATAGAAAATTGACGGAACAAATGGTTCATTGTATTGCCATCCCCAAATATATAATCTTTAAAACTGTTATTCATTTTTATTCCTTTAAACTTACGGTGCAGGTCCAATGAGGATAAGACTTCTTGGACGCTCCACATACCCTTCTCGCCCATCTGGAATAATTTCCACGATATCAATTTGTGTTGGTGTAATATTCACCACACGACCGTGATTCACACCCATATAGCTACCGCGTTGTATACGTTCAATCTCACCATCTGGCGTTTGAATCAATGCCAAAATTTGCCCAGATTGGTTGCGCATACTGCCCTTCATATTTAAGGACTCAATCGCATAACTTTCTAAAGGTTGTGGTTGACGTGACAAATTCGGATAGACACGTTTTCCAGCCATAATTTGCAATTCAGCAGCCAGCGAGCCAGGTAAAAAAGGACTTTTGAGTTGATGTGCTGAATAGTCAAATGTAGGCACCGGTGCAAACACAGGTGCGGGGTCAATCGGCAAAGGCGGTTGATTACGAATACTCGCCATTTGCTCATTCACAGCATCAATTCGAGAATCACATCCCACCAATAACAATCCCAACATCAGGCTTAAAGTAATTTTTTCTATTTTCATTACTGTGTCCCCCCTGCTGCAGTAGGTGAGCTAGCAGTTGCACTATCCGTCGAATTAGCTGTTCCAGCGGTTGATGAGCTATTGTCTTTGTCTGTATTCCCGATATAACGGTATGTTTTGGCTTTAACGTTATAAGTAACTTGAGGAATATCGGATTTTTTCTCTTTATTTTCCGTCGCTGTAATATCAAAATCATGCAAAGTGACAATACGTGGAAGCGCAGCAATACCACTGACAAAAGAACCAAAGGCATGATAATCACCCGTCGCTTCAATCGAAATGGGTTGTTCAATAAAGAACTCTTGTTTCACTTCATCTTCCAAACGGATATTTTTAAATTTCAGACCTGAATTGACACCACTGACGTTGATATCTTCAACCAATCCAGGAATTTCAGTTTCTTTTGGCAATTGCTCCAATTGCTGATTGAAGTTTGCTTCCATTTCCTGCAATTGTGCTTGTAACTGTTGCAAATTACGCAGCTTTGAATCCTTTTCACGAAATTCATTGAGTAAATTTTGCTCTTGCGCATTGGCATTGGAAATATCTTCTAACTTACCTTTAATCGATGCGAAATAACCCAGCAGGGCAATCATCATCATAATCAAAATCCAGCAAGTGATTTTGACTGATAATGGCCAACCACCATAGTTATTCATATCTAAGGTATTGAACTGCTGAAGAAACTTATCCAACGTCATCTTCTTTTTAGTCGCAACACCTTCTTTTTGATTTAATTCATCAAATTCATCGAGACTCATTGTGCTGCCCCCGCTGTTGAATTAGCTGTATTGGGTTGTGCTTCTGGTTCTGTTGGCGCGGCAATTTCATCTAAATCAGCAGTCACCACAAATGAACCATAGCTCTCTTCAACACGTGGTACGACAGAGCTTGGCGCTTTATCTTTGTTCTCTTCTACAGCTAAGAAAGAATTCATAAAGGCATTACGATACCAAGGGGATGCTTCTAAATTACGTAAAAACTCCGCAACCGTATTTGGACTTTCCGCTTTCCCTTCAATGGTAAATTTATCGCCTACACGCGCAAATTTAGTAATATACAAATTGCTTGGTGTTACCCGTGCCATTTCATCAATCAGACGAACAGCAATCGGTCTTTGCCCTTGTAAACCTTGAATGAGCTTCATGCGTTCAATAATCGCATCACGCTGACTTTCCAAGCCTTCTAAAGATTTCAATTGCACATCAAGATTTTGATTGGTACTGGTAATCAGCTGATTGGCTTGTTCTTGGTCTTCAAGTTTATGGTTATAGTAGAACCATGCCAGTGCAACGGCTAAAACCCCGATTAATGCCGCCCCAATACAAATTGCAATAAATTGTTTTTTTCGTTTCTCTCTTAGCTCATCACGCCAAGGGAGTAGGTTAATTCTTGCCATTAATCAAAGCTCCTCAATGCCAAACCACATGCCACCATCAAAGAGGAAGCATCGTTCTCTATCTTTTTAATATCAATTTGTGGAGAAAATCCCATTTGTAAGAATGGGTTGGCAATAGTCACACGATAACCAAGTTTTTGTTGTAATAGCTTCGCGAGCCCCGGAATATTGGCATTACCCCCCGCCAATAAAATATGATCAATTTCATTAAACTGTGAAGACGAGAAAAAGAACTGCAATGATCGGGCAGCCTGTTGCACCACCGCATCTAAATATGGTTCTAAAACTTCAACATCATAATCATCAGGCAATGAACGACTTTTCTTGGCACGACCCGCTTCTTCAAAAGACAAACCATAACGATTTTGAATTTCTTGAGTCAGTTGTTTGCCGCCAAATACCTGTTCTCGCGTGTAGATTATTTTATTATTTTGCATGACAGATAAGGTCGTCATGGTATGACCAATATCTAAAATCCCCACGGTATTCACACCCATAGGTAAAGTATCTGAAAACACTTTATAGGCATTTTCTATCGCAAAACTTTCAACATCAGCAATTTTTGCTGTCAAGTTCGCAAGTTCTAGAACTTCAGAACGCGCTTCTACATTTTCTAGACGAGTTGCCACCAACAGCACATTGACTCGATTTGAGTTGGCCAAACGGTCGGACAAAACCTCAAAATCAAGGCTCGCTTCATCAAGAGGAAAAGGAATATATTGCTCAGCATCCATACGAATTTGAACTTCTCGTTCATCATCCGTCATATCTGCATCCATCTCAATTGTTTTGGTAATCACCATTGAAGTTGGAATTGCAAAAGCCGCAGCTGTAGATTGAGTGTTTGCTAGATTGATTGCTCGCTCCAATGCATCACCCACCGCCTCAGGATTCAATATATTTTTTTCAACCACACTACCTTCTGGCAATGGGATCAGTGCATAGCTTTCAACCCAATATCTATTACCGCTTTTAACAGAAAGTTCCAATAATTTAACAGAAGTAGAACTAATATCTACTCCAATTAACCCCTTATTTGGCTTACGATATAACCTGAGCACAATACAATTCCTATTATTTTTTTATCCCCAATAAAAGTAACCCACTAATCAGTGTTGGTCTATAATTTTATACAGATACAATAACTCATCTAACAATCTGTATTTGTAAAGGCTATACTGACCGCCAATTAGTTTGCCATTAGCTCTTATTAAAACTTACTTGTTATGAAAAAGCTATCTCGTTCAGGCCGTGTTCATCCATTTTTTTTGATCATAATTATAGTTTTGGTCTCAATTCCGATGGGATTCTATGGCATGTATCTCTATATTGCCCCGTCTTTACCCAAAATGACCACCTTAAAAAAGGCGCCGTTGTTAAAACCGTTACAGGTGTACAGTGCGGATAATGAGCTTATTGCAGAATATGGTGGCAAATTATCAGTCCCTGTAGAATATAAACAAATTCCAAAACCCTTTATTTCTGCCTTTCTTGCAGCAGAAGATTCTTCATTTTTTGAACACAGCGGCGTTAGCTTTAAAGGCTTGGGGCGAGCTGTGAGTGAAACCATTACTGGATCGAATGTACAAACCGGTGGTTCAACCATCACCATGCAAGTTGCCAAAAATTATTATTTAAGTCCTGAACGCACACTAAAACGTAAACTGACCGAAATTTTTCTGGCGCGCAAAATTGAACAAAATCTAAGCAAAGAAGAAATTTTAACCTTATATGTCAATAAAATTTTCTTAGGAAAAAATGCTTACGGCATTGCGGCAGCAGCAAAAATTTATTACAACAAAAGCTTAGATCAGCTCAGTATTGCCCAAATGGCCATGATTTCAGGTCTACCGAAAGCACCCTCTAAATACAATCCTGTGGTCAATCCAACCCGTGCTTTAGAACGCCGCAACTGGATTCTCGGACGGATGTTGCAACTCGGCTCAATCAATCAATCACAATATCAAAAAGCGATTGCTGAACCGATTAATTTAGATATGCCTGACCGTGGGATCAATAATAAATATCCTTATGTCGGGGAAATGGTACGCTCTGAACTGGTTGAAAAATTTGGTGAACATGCCATCGATTCTGGCTATAAAGTTTACACCACGGTCAATAGTCAACGCCAAGCTTATGCAGAACAAGCCGTACAAGAAGGCTTAGAAGCTTATGATCGTCGCCATGGTTGGCGGGGTGCCGAAGCACATGATAAACCGCTAACCGAATTTAATGCTTATGCAAATACCTACCCTGCCAAGGTCATCAAAGTCGCTAGCAATTCTTTTGAAGCCTTGATGCAAGATGGCTCTACCGTGACCGTGCCTTGGTCAGGTATGTCATGGGCTGCCCCATACCGAAATGCCAACAGCGTTGGGCCTGCGCCAAGCAAAGCCTCACAAATTGTGAAAGTAAACGATATTATTCGCTTACGCCCGAATGAAAACAAAACTTCATGGGCACTGATTCAAGTCCCCAAAGCTCAGGGGCAACTGATTGCCATCAACCCGAATAATGGTGCAATCGAAGCCATTGTTGGTGGCTATAATTTTTATCAATCTAAATTCAATCGTGCATTACAAGGATGGCGCCAACCCGGTTCAACCATCAAACCATTTGTCTATGCTTTGGCGCTTGAGCGTGGCATGACCCCTTATAGCATGGTCAATGATAGCCCGATTACCATTGGCAAATGGTCGCCTAAAAACTCCGATGGACGTTATTTAGGCATGATTCCTTTGCGTCGCGCCTTATATCTTTCTCGAAATACGGTTTCTGTTCGTCTGTTACAAACCGTCGGAATTGAACGTACTCGACAATTATTTATGGATTTTGGTTTGCACGAAAATCAAATTCCACGTAACTACACCATTGCACTGGGGACACCCCAAGTTCTGCCGATTCAAATGGCAACGGGTTATGCAACCTTTGCCAATGGTGGTTATCGTATTCAACCGCATTTTATTGATCGCATTGAAGATGCTTATGGCAAAGTGATTTATCAAAGTAATCCTGAATATGCCTGTATTTCTTGTATCAATCAAACGGATGAAGAACAATTAGAATCGGCAGAACCTGTGACCCCAGATGATGAAGTCATTGAAGTCACTAGCCAAACTTTGGCAGAAGAAAAAGAACTTGCTCAACTAGAATTGAATGAAGCCAAAAGTCAGTATCGTCAAGCTCAGCGCATCTTAAAATCTAGTTCTGCTTATGACATGGCCAATATTCTGCGTGATGTGATTCAACATGGTACAGGTCGAGCAGCACTGAAAATTGGTCGTGATGATATTGGCGGTAAAACAGGCACCACCAATGATGCCAAAGATGCTTGGTTTGCTGGTTTTAATGGCAAGCTGGTGACTGTGGCATGGGTTGGGTTTGACCAACCGACCACACTGGGTCGTCGTGAATATGGCGGGGTTGCGGCCTTACCGATCTGGACCAACTTTATGCAGAATGCATTAAAAGGCACGCCAGCAGCATGGGTTCATTTCGATAAAAATGCCAAAGCACCGAGCAATCGTAATCAGGCTATTCCTACCGGTGAGCAGAGCGAAGATGGCCGATCTTCGCCACCTTTAGCACTGCCATTGTACCGTCCACCAGCACCCGTTGCACCTAAACGGGCGCCTGAGCGTGATTTTGATGATTTGCCTGATGAGGAAGTACTGGCACCTAATCGTACAGCACCTCCAACGATGCAAAAAGCACCGACTAAACCCGATGCGCTTGAACATCTGATTGATCAAGTTCAGTAAGAATATAAAAAGCCCTCACTTTGATGAGGGCTTTTTATTGAGGTCATTTCTTTTTAAAGAGGTAAATTTGGAACTGCCCTGTTAACTGAAATTGCTCATTCTGCTCCAAAGCCTGACGGCGTTCTGGTTTGGCTTTATAGGCATAGGGAGTCATCGCAATCAGATTTTTCAAGTCTGCTTGTTGCACAGTAAATACTGATTCAACAACACTTTCCTCAACCAATTCAAAAGCATCTTCCAACTGTTCAACAAACTTATGCGATTCATGTGGATTTACTTCTTCAAAGAGTGCCTCACGCATAGCATACAAATGCTCAGTTGCCGGTGCCACCACCATTAAATAAGCATTGGGTTTTAGTACTCGCAATATTTCTTGCTTTGGAATCGGACTAAAGAGGCTGGTGCATAAGTCAATTGAAGCATCCAACACAGGTAAAGTTGCACCTGTGCCCACCACCCATGTCACCTTTTTATTCAGCTTCGCTGCCACCTGTACCGCATTTTTCGCAATATCAACTCCGATACATTGCTGCACTTCAGCTTGCATTGCATTGGTGTAATAGCCTTCACCGCAACCAATATCCAGTAGATTTTTAATGCCTAATTCAGCAATTTTTGTCACCACAGCATGTTGTAGTGGTGCATAAAAACCCGCACTTAAAAATGCACGACGCGCTTGCACAGATTCAGGCGTATCACCCGGATTTTTACTATGCTTATGTTGTACGACATGTAAATTCACATATCCCTGCTTTGCGACATCGTAACTATGCTTATTGACACAGCTCCATGTTTTCTCAGTTAAATGCAATGCCTCACGACATACAGGACACATGAGCAGATTCATTATTTTCTCCAAAAGCGTAAATGTGCAATAAAAAAGAGCCGGCAAATGTGGGAGCAAATGCCGGCTCTTTTTTCAAGGATTTGCTTAACGTAATTTTAAGGTCATTAAACCCAAAACAACCAGCATAATTGTAATAATCCAGAAACGAATCACCACTTGGGTTTCACGCCAGCCTTTTTTCTCATAATGATGATGCAAAGGCGCCATCAAAAAGACGCGTTTATTGCGCATCCGCAATGAGCCGATTTGTAAAAATACCGAAATCGCCTCCACCACAAATACGCCGCCCATAATCGCAAAAACGATTTCCTGACGAACCATCACCGCAATCGTCCCGAGCATTGCACCTAAAGATAGTGCACCGACATCGCCCATAAACACTTGCGCTGGATGTGCGTTATACCAAAGAAATGCTAAACCAGCACCAATCATCGCGGCACAAATCACCACCAGTTCAGATGAGTATTTTACATAAGGCAGATGTAAATAATTCGCAAAACGGACATCGCCGGCAAGATAAGCAAACACACCTAAACCTGCTGCAACCAAAACGATTGGCATAATCGCCAAACCATCGAGTCCATCGGTAAGATTCACAGCATTGGATGCGCCATTAATCACCAAATAAGTAAAGAGAATAAAACCAATACCCAAAGGAATTGCCGACAACGGAATACTGATATTTTTAAAGAATGGAATCAACAAATCCAACATATTCGCAGTATGTACTGGGTTGGCTTGTTGTGTCGCAATCACATACAGCGCAATACCTGCACCTAAAGATGCCACTGAAGTCCAAAAGAATTTTTTCTTGGCAGGCAAGCCAGCATTGTCTTTATAGCGAACTTTAATCCAGTCATCTGCCCAGCCCACAGCACCAAAAATCACCATCACGGCCAGTACAATCCAAACATAAGGATTGGATAAATCTGCCCAAAGCAAGGTCGAAATACCAATCGACAGCAGGATGAGAATCCCGCCCATAGTCGGTGTGCCCATTTTTTTGGCATGGTTTTCAGGCGCGAATGAACTCACTGCTTGACCGTATTTGAGTGCCTGAAGCCTACGGATCATCACAGGCCCCAAAACCAAACCAATGGTCAGTGCCGTTAAGACACTGAGCAAAGCACGTAATGTTAAATAGCGAACCACCTGAAATGAGCTGTTATAGCCCGCCAGTTGTTCAAATAGCCATAACAGCATTAAAGTTTCTCCATCAAATCAGCCATCAATGTTTCCATGTGGGTATAACGAGAACCTTTGAACAGAAAACTCATGGATTGCGGTTGATGTGTTGCAATTAAATCAATTAAAAAAGGCAATGCCTGTTGCTGTGTCAAAAAGGCCTGCATTTTTTTACCATATTGAGTACTACGCGCACCTTCTTGTGCTGCGGGTGCAAACTCCCCCACAGCCACCACAAAGTGAATGCCTTGCGCGACCAGATCACGCCCAAGCATATAATGCTGTTGTGCCGCAGATGCACCTAATTCACCAATATCACCCATCACCAACACTTTTACCCCACCTTGCTGAGCAAGCACTTCAGCTGCCGCACGCATGGACGTTGGATTAGCATTGTAAGTATCATCAATGAATAAGTATTTATCCTGCTGAATAAAATTCAAACGGCCTTTTGCACCTTGAGCTTGCTCCAGACCTTGTACAATATCATCCAAAGCTAATGCCAATCGCCAAAGCAAATGCGGCGGCAGCGGTGGCATTTTGCACATTATGCTCACCCGCAAAAGGTAAATTCACCGTACGCACACCCTGCGGTGTATTTAAGCTAAAAGTAGATGACTGCGGATGCAATGCAATCTCTGTCGCAAAAATATCACCACCTTCACCAAAACTTAAACACTGTTCAGTTTTGACGGACTGGCGAATACAATCAGCAAAATCATCCGCCGCAGGAATGATCGATGTCCCTGACGGTGCAATATGTGCATAAATTTCAGATTTAGCTCGGCAGATGCCATCGCGTCCGCCAAATTCACCCAAATGCGCTGTGCCAATATTAATAATGCCTGCCACATGCGGTTGAACCAAATTCGAGGTGTAATCAATTTCACCCTGATGACTGGCACCCAGTTCCATGACGGCATATTGATGTTCAGCACGCAGCTCCAGCAACATCATCGGTACGCCTAAATCATTATTTAAGTTGCCGCGCGTAATCAAGGTCGGTGCAAGGCGAGATAAAATACTGCCCAGCATTTCTTTGGTGGTGGTTTTACCACTACTTCCGGTTAACGCAATCACTTTTAATTGCGTATTTTGCGCACGGCGATAAGCCCCCAAATGCCCCAATGCCAAACGTGTATCGGCAACCACCAACTGACAAATATCAGCATCCACAGGATGACTCACAATGGCAATTTGACAGCCATTTGCAGCAACTTGCGCCACGAAATCATGCGCATCGAAACGCTCACCTTGCAGGGCTAAAAAAGCATCACCAGTTTCTGCATGACGCGAATCAGTCAAAATACGTTTAATGTCCCCCACAGGGGCTTGATCATTGAACCAATAACCGTGTGTCGCTTGAACCAATAAATCTGCTGTCCAAGGCTCTAAAGGCACGGTACTTGTCGTCGAGGTATGCATAATTCTTCCTATTGAGCCGGATATGCTGAATCTGTACTGTGATGCTGTGCGTCA
Organism: uncultured Gammaproteobacteria bacterium; assembly: GCA_963812025.1. Lineage (GTDB taxonomy): Bacteria > Pseudomonadota > Gammaproteobacteria > Pseudomonadales > Moraxellaceae > Acinetobacter. The sequence continues at coordinate 278,120 of CAWETQ010000007.1, read as the reverse complement.
ATGGCTGACTGCACTTCTACCACATCATCAAACCAATGGCGCACGCCATCCACTTCCTGATAATTTTCATGCCCTTTGCCTGCAATCACCACAATATCGCCAGCTTGAGCATTTTTAACGGCAAATTTAATCGCTTCACGGCGGTCATGAATTTCATGCACGATATGCGTTGAAAAATCTATGCCATTTTTCATATCGGCAAAAATTTGTTCTGGATTTTCAGTGCGAGGATTATCTGATGTCAGTAAAGCAACATCTGCCCCATCCAAGGCTGCCTGAGTCATGAGTGGACGTTTACCGCGATCACGGTCACCCCCACAACCAAATACAGCCCATAAATTTTGTGCAACATGACGTTTTAAGGTCGTCAACACTTGCGTTAAAGCATCGGGAGTATGTGCATAATCGACAACAAATAAACGCTCAGCATCACGAATCACCTGCATGCGACCCGGTGCGCCTTTTAACTGCGCAACCACGGCAATTAATGCAGCCAAATCAAAGCCTGCCTGTTCAGCACTGATCAAGCTTGCCAGCAAATTCTCCACATTAAAATGACCCAACAATGGACTTTGCACGGCAAATTCGCCCTGTGCGGTGATCAATTTAAAATTCGCACCATTCAAACTGTATTGAATATCTTCAACCTGATAATCCGCCGCTTGTGTGGTTGAATAGGTCAAAATTTTCGGCTGTGCAGGATTACTTTTTGCCGCATCCAGCATGATCTCGGCATAGGCATCATCAAGATTAATGATCGCCACTTTTAAAGCGGGAAATTTAAATAAGCCTGATTTTGCATCAGCATAGGCTTCAAGCGTACCGTGATAATCCAGATGATCACGACTTAAATTGCTATAGGCTGCAATTTCAATAGCACAGCCATTTAAACGACCTTGCTCCAAACCATGTGAACTGGCTTCAATTGCAGCAAATGCAGCGCCTTGTTGTGCATATTCATGCAAAGCACTTTGCAGATTCAAGGCATCCAATGTGGTGTGTGAAGATGCTTCTAGATTCGGTAAAATCCCATTCCCCGTCGTGCCCATCACGGCACATTTTTGACCTTGCAGCATCAACAGTTCAGCCACCAAACGAGAGATCGTGGTTTTTCCATTGGTGCCTGTGACTGCAAGTATCCGTGCTGCCTGTACAGGTGCGGTTGCCTGTAAATATTGTTTTTGCCACTGCCCCATCAAATGACGAACATTTGGCACAACCACACTGTGGTCGAGACCTAGATCAACTTCACTCACCACCGCTAAAGCGCCATTTGCCAAGGCAGAGGCTGCAAACTGCAAGGTTTTTTCAGGCTGAGAAAAACTATTCAGGGCAATAAAAATTTGCCCTGCTTCAACTTTACGACTATCTAAACTCAAACCACTGAATGGCTTGGTCATCCATTCAGTGGTTTTCTCAGCAGTGTAGAGATCTTGAAATGTAATGGACATTCATCACCTATTACTGGATTTGGGGAGTATCTAAAGGTTTATCTAAAGGGACATTCATCAGACGCAATGACTCTTGCATCACGCGTGAAAATACTGGTGCAGAGACCGTACCGCCGTAGTAACTGCCTTGGGGATTTTCCACCACGACAATCATGGCTAAACGTGGGTCACTGACGGGCGCAACACCTGCAAAGAGAGCACGGTATTCATTGGTTGAATAGCCTTTTCGGTCAGCACGCAGCTTATGCGCGGTGCCTGTTTTACCTGCAACGCGATAGCCCGGAATCGTGGCACGGGTTGCTGTACCGCCCGGTAAGGTCGCGGTTTCCATCATCAAAAGCACTTGATCAGCAATTTTTGCATCAATAATTTGCTCACCTTTCGGTGGTTGTTCTAATTTGTATAAACTTAAAGGTACCTTAACCCCTTTGTTGGCAAGCATGGCATAAGCATCCGCAATTTGTAATACGGTCGCATTCAGACCATAACCATAGGCCATGGTTCCCACTTCAGAAACATTCCATTTGCTCGGTGGCAAAATTAAGCCGCCACTTTCACCGGGGAATTTCACCGCTGAACGCTGTCCAAAGCCGACCCGTTTATAGAAGGTCGGCAGGGTGGCATAAGGCAAGGACAAGGCAAGTTTCGCAACACCAACGTTAGATGATTTTTGAATGATGCCACCTAAAGTCAACGCGCCATAGTTATGGGTATCACGAATGGTATGATTACCAATGCGCATACTGCCCGGTGACGTATTGACCACTGAGTTTGGCGTGTATTTACCACTTTCCAAGGCCATAGCGACAGTCAATGGCTTCATGGTTGAACCCGGTTCAAATGAATCGACCGCACCACGGTTACGCATGGCATCTTTATTGCCTAAACTTTTTTTATCGTTCGGGTTATAAGACGGCCAACTGCTCATCGCCAAAATTTCACCGGTTTTGATATCCACGGCAATCGCAGTCGCTGAACGTGCGTTATTGGCAACACCCGCAGCCGTCAATTCACGGTACATAATATATTGCAGACGCGAATCAATACTTAAGGTGATATTCTCCCCTGCTTCCACTTCTTTAATCACTTCAGGGTCTTTGAAACGGTTGCCTTTTTTATCACGCACCACTTGCTGCGCGCCATCATGCCCCGATAAAACCGTATTCAGCTGCATTTCCAAACCTTCAATACCAATCCCCTCACTATTGGTTAAACCAATAATTTGTGCATTCGGCTGCGGCTGTGGATAGTAACGCTTATAGTTTTTCTCGGTATAAACCGCTTGGAAGTCACGTTTTGCAATCAGTTCCGCTTGCTGAGGTGGAATTTCTTTTTGTAAAACCAAATAACGTGAACGAGGACGCTCGTTCATTTTCTTTTTCAACTCGGCACGATCCAGCCCAACCGCATCGGCAAGTTCGTCTAAGTTTAAATTTTTATCCGGTAATTGACGTTTCAGTTTACGGTTATTTGGATTTTTCGCCAGTTCAGCAGTAATGTCTTCAAATTGTTTTTTGGTTTCAAAATAGTCACGTGGATCAATCACCACTTTCATGACAGGCGTACTAATGGCTAAAGGCACACCGTGGCGATCATAAATCACGCCACGCATTGCCTTAACTTTTTCAGTTCTTAAAATATTGGCATTGGCTTTATTTTGCAAAAAGTCCTTATTAATGATCTGCACATAAAATGCACGACCCACTAAAGCTAAAAAGCAGAGTAAAACCACACTCCACATCAGATAAAAACGCCACATATCGACACTGAGTGTGGTTTTTTCCGTAATAGACTGCTGCTTTTTACGTACTTGCTTATTTCTCTTGTCCACCATATTGCCGCTAGCCTTATTTTTTATCTTCTGAAGTCATTGGTAAAGAAATTACAACGGTCTGTGTCGCGGGTGGCGAGTACATACGTAATTGGGTCACCGCTCGTGTACCAATTTGTGCAGTCGCACCAAAGGTTTGTTGCTCAATCAACAAACGCCCCCACTCGGCATTCAGATCATCTTTTTCTCGGGTAAAAGCACTCAGTTCACGATAATCATGACGATATTCAAAGACTTGAAATACCACCATAAGTGCGCTAACAAAGACCAAGACCAGTAAAATGATATAGCTGATGGTTTTTTTCATCGCCAATTTTTCAGTGTTCTTTTCAACAACTTCAGTTTTCATTATTCGCCTTTTAAAGCTAAGCGTTCTGCAACTCTAAGCCATGCACTACGTGAACGAAAATTGGCTTTGATCTCTGCTTCACTGGCACGCACTCGGGAAATTTTCTTTAAACGACGGGTATCTTCCCGCTCTTGTGGCATACCCCAACTGGTATCTTCCGCTAAAGTTGATTCTTTTTGAATAAATTGTTTAATTAAACGATCTTCTAAAGAATGGAAGCTAATCACAGCCAAACGACCTTCTGTTTTTAGCACATCAACAGCTTGTGGTAAGAACGCTTCAATATCTTCTAATTCTTTATTAATGGCAATACGAATACCCTGAAAAGTTCGTGTTGCCGCATGTTTATTTTTTTCCCATTTCGGATGCGCAACTTTCACAATTTCTGCCAATTGTGCAGTGGTTTCAATATAACCCGCGGCTTTAATGGCTTTGGCAATACGACGGCTATAACGCTCTTCACCATATTGAAAAATAGCATTGGCCAAAGCTTCTTCTTCAATATTGACCAACCATTCAGCCGCAGTTGGGCCTTTTGAATTGTCCATGCGCATATCCAGTGGGCCATCTTTCATAAAACTAAAGCCACGTTCTGCCTGATCCAGCTGTGGAGAAGACACGCCTAAATCTGCCATCACACCATCGACCAAGCCAATGCCACGCGCTTCAAGTTCTTGTTTTAAATCGGCAAAACTGGCATGAATAATTTTAAAACGTGGATCTTCTTGTTCTAAAATTGCCGCAGTTTCCAACGCTTGTGGGTCTTTATCAAAACCATAGACACGGGCATTTTCATCTAATTTGGACAGTAATAAACGCGTATGTCCGCCTCGACCAAAAGTACCATCGACATAAATTCCTGTATTTCGATCTGCCAATAAGGCATCAACAGTTTCGTGAAGTAATACAGAAATATGCGACATAAGGGTTCAATCAATACTATGAAAAGTGTAACTGCACATTATTACCTTGTTTTGATAAAGCTCCAAACGTCTTTTTGTAGATAAATATTACTTTCCATAGAGAAAACCGTTTTAACTTTTGCAATACGCCATAAAAAAAGCCTCCAACAAGGAGGCTTTTAAAATCACACGTCAATCAATTACTTACGTGTATTGTAAATCTGATCAAAAGTTGCACCATTCACAAAGTGAGTTTTTTGTGCTTGCGCCCAACCACCAAACACTTCATCAATCGTGAATGTTTTTAATGGCGGAAATTGTGCTTTGTATTTTGCCAACACTTCAGCATTACGTGGACGGTAGAAATGCTTGGCTGCCATCTCTTGACCCAAGGGTGAATATAAATAATTGATATAGCCTTTAGCCAACCATTTATTGCCATTTTTCTCTACGGTCTTGTCCACAATGGCAACTGAAGGTTCAGTTAAAATTGAAATAGATGGGTAGACGATATCGAACTTATTTTTACCCAAGGTTTTTTGCGTCACTAAAGCTTCATTTTCCCAAGTCAGCAACACATCACCAATACCACGTTCAGCAAATGTGGTCATCGATGCACGTGCAGCCGAATCCATCACTTTTACGTTACGGTACATTTTGCCGACAAAATCTTTGGCTGTTGCATCAGTACCAGCGGGTTGTTTCAGCGCATAACCCCAAGCAGACAAATACACCCAACGTGGCAATCCGCCCGTTTTTGGATTTGGCGTGATAATTTGTACGCCCGGTTTGGTTAAATCAGACCAGTCTTTAATCTTTTTCGGATTACCTTTACGCACCATGAAAACGATGGTTGAGGTATAAGGTGCAGAGTTATGTGGAAACTCTTTTTGCCAACCCGGCTGAATTTGACCTGATTTTACAATTTCTTCAATATCGTTGGCTAAAGCCAAAGTCACCACATCGCCTTTCAAACCATCGACCACAGAACGAGCTTGCTTACCTGAACCACCGTGTGACTGTTTGAAATTGACCGTATAGCCGGTACGCTGTTTCCAATACGCGCCAAAGGATTGATTGAATTCATCATAAAATTCGCGCGTGGCATCATAAGATACATTTAAAAAATCACGATCTGCCGCTTGAGCAGAAGTGGCAGTCAAAGCAATGCCGGTTGCCAGCAAAGCTGCACTAAATAAGGCTTTCAATTGAATTTTCATTACGATACAGACAAGTTATCTTCATTGATGCTAAATATATGAAATAAAATCATAAATCGCAATCCATCCAACTTACTGAAAAATCTATAAAATTGGATATTTTTATTTTAATTTATTGTTTTAATTTAGAAAATTCAAATACAGTTTACTTATTCCATATTTATACTATTTCATGCATTACATATAATAAAAATGGATAACAAATATTATCCATTTCCTTAACACCTAATAAAATCAGATCGTCTATTTATTGTTTACTGCTATAAATCTGATCAAAAATCGCACCATTCACAAAATGCGTTTTCTGCGCTTTTGCCCATCCACCAAATACATCACCAATGCTAAAAAGTTTTATTTTTGGAAATTGCGCGGCATATTTTGCGGCAATTTGTGGATTACGTGGACGGAAAAAATGCTGTGCCGCCAAATCCTGCCCTTTCGGTGAATATAAATAATTCAGATAACCTGTGGCTAAATTACGGTTACCATTTTTATCCACCGTTTTATCGACAATGGCCACTGAAGGTTCAGCCAAAATTGAAATGGAAGGATAAATAATCTGGAATTTGTCTTTACCTAAACCTTGAGTTGCCAGTAACGCTTCATTTTCCCAAGACAACAACACATCGCCTATACCCCGTTCAGCAAACGTGGTTAAAGAACCGCGCGCGCCTGAATCAAGCACTTTCACATTGCCATAAAGTTTTGTCACCAACGCTTTGGCTTTGGCATCATTGCCACCCGGCTGTTTTAAAGCATAGCCCCAAGCTGAAAGATAGATCCAGCGCGGTGCTCCCCCCGTTTTGGGATTTGGCGTGATAATTTCTACGCCTGATTGGGTTAAATCATTCCAATCTTTAATATTTTTAGGATTACCTTTACGCACTAAAAATACCACCGTTGAGGTATACGGTGCCGAATTATTCGGAAACTGCTTTTGCCAATTTTTATCAATTAAACCTGCATTGGCAATTTCTTCAATATCATTGGCTAAAGCAAGCGTCACCACATCGGCTTGTAAACCATCAATCACTGAACGTGCTTGTTTACCCGAGCCGCCATGCGACTGTTTAAAGTCGACCTCTTGCCCTGTTCGTTGTTTCCAAAATGTGCCAAAAGCCTGATTGTATTCTTGATAAAATTCACGGGTCGGATCATAGGATACATTCAGAAAATCTTTCCCAGCAAAGCTCTGTGAAGTCACTCCGCTTAACAAAGCAACAAGAGCCGACACTATTATTTTTTTCATGTTTATAAATCGCTTATTGAATGTTTTAAGCACTATATAAATCTAAAATAATTTTATCAATCATATAGTTATATCGTTTTATTCATTCAAAATCAGTTTTATAGATATCCACTTAACTGATAATGTATGCATTTTTATGACTAAAAATAGAATAAATGCCGATCAATCTGCATCAACCGTACAAATCTCCATGTTCTATCCATAGTTTTTTGATACAAAGTCATGACATTCAATGCATTTTTATCACTTTGTAAAAGAATGTGACCTAGTTCTACTTTTATATTTTTTTATGTGGTTAAATGGTAGTGCTAGAATAAAAAAAGCTATTAGTAAGTTTCAGTCGTAAAAGGTTGTAGCAAAAGGGGAAAGTTAAAATGAAATATACACAGTTGATCAAGATATGTAGTTTAAGTTTAACTCTAGGTCTAATGGCTCAAGTCGGGCATACGGCTGCCATTAAAACCACGAATGCAAAGATCACGCTGGCGCCTGAACGCTCGTCATTGATTGAAAAAGCACTGCTGCAACAAAAACAAGGTTTCAATACTTTACGTAGCGATAACGATTTAAAAGTTCTCACCGAAATTCGAGTTGCACCGACGCAGAGCTTTTTTGCATCTCAAAATCAAAAATTCACCCGTTTCGTACAAGCACTCTTTCCTCAAAATAATTCTTAATCTAACGACAAACGCCTTTCCCTTTTAAGACGTTTCAATCAAGCCTAATCATTTCGATGTTGAATTTAACATTAAGTGATTAGGCTTTTTCGTTATAATAGTTTCCATTCACATTCTGAAAATATTGATTATGACTGTTCGTACTCGTATTGCCCCTTCTCCTACAGGCTTCCCACACGTAGGCACTGCATATATTGCATTATTCAACTTATGTTTTGCCAAGCAACATGGTGGCGAATTTATTCTTCGTATTGAAGATACTGACCAACTTCGCTCAACCCCTGAATCTGAAAAAATGATTTTAGATTCATTACGTTGGTTAGGTCTAAACTGGTCTGAAGGCCCAGACATTGGCGGGCCACATGCACCTTATCGCCAGTCTGAACGTATGGGGATTTATAAGCAATACGCACTGGAATTGGTTGAAAAAGGTCATGCTTTCTACTGCTTCGCAAGCAGCGATGAACTGGATCAAATGCGTATCGAGCAGCAAGCACGTGGTGAAAGCCCACGTTATGACGGTCGTGGTTTATTACTTTCTGAAGCAGAAGTACAAACTCGCCTTGCTGCGGGTGAAGCACATGTCATTCGTATGAAAGTTCCTGCGGAAGGCACATGTAAATTCGACGACATGTTACGTGGTGAAGTGGAAATTCCATGGGCGCAAGTCGACATGCAAATTTTGCTTAAAACAGATGGTTTACCGACGTATCACTTGGCAAACGTGGTCGATGACCATTTAATGCAAATTACCCACGTAATTCGTGGTGAAGAATGGATTCCATCTGCGCCTAAACACCAGTTGCTGTATCAATATTTTGGTTGGGACATGCCTGTGCTTTGCCACATGCCATTGCTGCGCAATCCAGATAAATCAAAACTCTCAAAACGTAAAAATCCAACCTCAATCAATTACTACAAAGACATTGGCGTACTTCCAGAAGCATTGTTGAACTATTTAGGTCGTATGGGTTGGTCCATGCCAGATGAAAGTGAAAAATTCACTTTGGCAGAAATGATTGCAAACTTCGACATCAAACGTGTCTCACTGGGTGGGCCAATCTTTGATGTGGAAAAACTTAACTGGCTCAATGGTCAATGGATTAAAGCGCTTTCCCCTGCTGAATTGTTAAATACACTTTTAGCGTGGAAAGCAGACCGTAAAATGTTGGAAGACATTGCCGCAGCCATTCAACCGCGTATCAACTTATTGTCTGAAGCCGTGAATTGGGCAGGTTTCTACTTCAATCAATTCCCACAATTGTCTAAAGAGCAGTTTGAAAGCAAAAAACTGTCTGAAGAACAAGTTCGTCAAAGCTTACAATTCGCGATTTGGCGCTTAGAAAGCTTATTTACTTGGAATAATGACACCGTTAGCCAAACCCTGATGGATTTGGCGACCCAAATGGAAGTCAAGTTACGTGACTTTATGCCGACTTTCTTTATTGCGATCGCGGGTTCGACCAGTTCAACCCCTGTCATGCAGTCAATGGTGACGATTGGCCCTGATTTAACCTTCGCTCGTTTACGCCATGCACTGGAAATTGTCGGTGGTCCGAGCAAAAAAGAAGCAAAAGTATGGGAAAAACTCAATGAAAGCTTAAAATTGCCGAAAAATGATGCAGTTGATGCGGTATAATTGATTTTATAGTTGACGTATGAGCGCAATGCCCCTAATATTGCGCTCACACAGACTGGGGGTTATAGCTCAGTTGGTAGAGCGCTACAATGGCATTGTAGAGGTCAGGAGTTCGATCCTCCTTGACTCCACCATCTCATGTTTTACCTGTGTTGCCTCGATAAGTCCCTATCGTCTAGAGGCCTAGGACATCGCCCTTTCACGGCGGTAACCGGGGTTCGAATCCCCGTAGGGACGCCAAATTCAAAAAAGCCACTGACCTATTCAGTGGCTTTTTTATTATCTGTACATTATGCAAATCAATCTAGAAGAAGAAAAACGGATTCACCGACCGCATTTGATTATTCTACCCAATCATTTACGAAACACCGCTAAGCTACAGATATACAGCGTGATCGTGATTAACCGAACTTTTCAAATTCAGCCCTTCTGCAATATAAATTCCATTCATGCTGTGATGATGATGCCAAGTATATTTTTGCTTTCTGCAACTTTACGATTAAAATAAAGCATAGATTAGAATTGTGGAGTTGTAATGCAATACCGTTGCCCAAAATGCCAAAGCCCTAAAATCATCCCTGTTGCACAAGCGGGCGGACCAACGACTCGACCTGTCGTCCCTAAAAGCTTAGTCTTTTTAATCTCTGCTATTTTCATTTTATTGCTTTTGGTCTTGGTCAGTATTGCCATGTGGATTTTTGGCGATGGTGCAGGAACAACTTTACAATCTGCCACAGTGGTTATCTTTGTCTTGTGCTTGATTTCAGGTTTCCTGTTTTATCGTGATTTGCCCGATTTTAAAATTTCTATGCAAGGTTTTATGCAGTCACAAAAGAAATGGAAATGTCGTGAATGTGATCACGAATGGGAAATTTAAAATAAAATAAATTTTCACATCAGCCCCATGTTCAACCGAGGTGCTGATGTGAATGCCCATCATGATCATGTAAATGCTCCTTGTGACCTTTATTGGGCTGACAATGTGACTGTGCAAGGCATTCATTATCTTCAATCTGTAGTGTCATTTCCGTGATGCCATGCGCATGGCTTAATATTTCCAATGCTTCACGATATAAAGCATTATGATCCGCTTGTGGCGCATATAAATGTACGGTCAAATGCACATTCTTTGAAGTGATTGCCCAGACTTTAAGTTGGTGAATACTTTCCACACCTTTTAACTTCAGCAGATCATTGCGCAATTTTTCAATATCAATTTCTTCAGGCACACCTTCAAGCAAAATATTGATACTTTGTTTGAGCAAAATCCACGTTCTCGGCAATACCCAAAAACCAATCAGTACCGCAATTAAAGTATCGACCCACATCCAGTGGGTAAAATAAATCAGCACAGCACCCATAATCACGCCAACCGATCCAATTGCATCACTCAGAACCTCCAAATACGCCCCTTTAATATTCAGACTATCTTTGGAACTGGAAAATAAAATACGCATTGAAATCAAGTTAATCACTAAACCAATCGCGGCAACAATCATCATGCCTAAGCTTTGGATTTCAGGCGGATGTGAAAAGCGCTGATAAGCTTCATATAAAATATACATCGCCACAACAAACAGCATAGAGGCATTAAACAGCGCTGCAAGAATCTCGAAACGCTGATAACCAAAGGTTCGTTTATCATCTGCGGGAAGTTTGCCAATTTTAATCGCCACCAAAGCAATCGCCAAAGCTGCTGCGTCCGTAAACATATGTGCCGCATCAGACAGCAATGCCAAGCTTTGAGTGATAAAGCCAGCAATAACCTCAATAATTAAAAAGGTCGTGGTTAGTGCCAGAGCAAAGGTCAGTTTTTTAGCATTGCCTTCCGTCACAACTGCATGACTATGATCATGTCCATGATGGCTACTCATTGCTCACCTCTTATTGTTTGATTAATTTTTTAAAAATTCAATTCTTCTACTTTTAAAATCAATATTGATAATCATTATTATTATCAATTAAATTCATTCCTCGATATACTGGTTTGCATTCGATTCGATTATCCCATGAAACCGCACCAGACATATTCAGGAAGCTTGATGAAAAAATATTTAGTTTTGGCTTTATTTGCCTGCTCGTATAGCCAAGCGCATGAACCTTATATTGCACCTTTAAGCTACCTAACTGCAAATACACAAATTGCGATGTTCAGTGGCTACGCAGAAGAAGCATTAAATGCTGAATATGCATTGAAAGATGTTCAGTTTAGCGTGATTCAGCCCAACCAAACGCAAATCAGTATTCAACCGCAAAGTCAGTTGGAGTCGGTGACCGCATTCGATCTCAAATTACCCGAACAAGGTACTTATACGGTTTATGGCAAAACGTCTTATCCAATTCAATATGTACAACATAATAAACAATGGAAAATTTTTGCAGATGCTACCGCAGATAAAGTCCCTGCACTGAGTGAACGTGACTATGTGATTCCAAGTGACTTTAAAGGAAAAACACCGAAGAAGATCGATACGATTCGCGAGTGGAGCATTCAAAGTTATATCAGCAAAGAAACCACGTCAGCAGTTGCAGCGACGCCAGCACCGATTCAGGTGAGCTTTCAAAGCCACCCAAATGAAATTGTGGCTGGGCAACCTGTTCAGATTCAACTACACAAAGCAGGCAAAGCGCTTGCCCATGCAGAAGTACTGATTCGCGCCCAAGGGACGACCGATAAACAGGCGCAAACGGTGGCTGTAAATCCCAATGGAACAGCGACACTCACTTTCCCAAATGCAGGGAGCTATTTACTGGAAGTCAGTGAAAAAATGGAAAGTAAAAGCACGCCCAAAAATCAGTATTACACCATTATCAGCTTAGGGGTTAAAACGCCTGCTGTTTAATATGTAAAGCAAACGATGAATAGCCCACAAAAAAACCAGCCCGTAGGCTGGTTTTTTAATTTAAAACTGGAGATTAACCGCCAATTTTTTTGTATTTAGCACGCTTCTGTACACCAGCATCACTTAAACGTGACTGACGGTATGCTTCATATTCAGCATAGTTACCCGCGTAGAATTCAGGTTGATCATTTTCAAATGACAAAATGTGCGTTGCAATACGGTCTAGGAACCAACGGTCATGCGATACCACCATCACTGTACCTGGGAATACAAGAATTGCATCCTCAAGTGCACGTAAAGTTTCGATATCCAAGTCGTTCGATGGCTCATCCAGTAAGATCACGTTTGCGCCCATTTGTAGGATTTTCGCAAGTTGTAAACGGTTACGCTCACCACCTGACAATTCGCCTACGCGTTTTTGCTGATCTTGACCTTTGAAGTTAAAACGACCGATATAGGCACGCGATGCAATTTCGTAATCACCAATACGTAAGATATCTAAACCGCCAGAAATTTCTTCCCAAACCGTTTTCTTATCATCTAAGGTGTCACGCAACTGACCGACATAAGCCACTTTAACCGATTCGCCCAGTGTTACTGTACCAGTATCTGGCTGCTGTTCGCCTGTCATCATACGGAATAGTGTGGTTTTACCCGCACCATTCGGCCCCACAATACCCACAATCGCAGTCGGTGGAACAGAGAAGGTTAAGTTCTCATATAACAAACGACCATCAAACGATTTACTGATCCCTTCAACATCTACAACCTTGTTCCCTAAGCGTGGGCCAGGTGGAATATAGATTTCTGAAGTTTCATTACGTTGTTGGAATTCTTTAGAGTTAAGCTCTTCAAAACGTTCCATACGCGCTTTGTTTTTCTTTTGCTGACCTTTGGCATTAGAACGAACCCATTCAAGTTCTTTCTTCAATGCTTTAGCAAAAGATTCTTCCTGTTTATTTTCTTGCTCTAAACGGGCATTTTTCTGTTCCAACCAATTGGTATAGTTACCTTGGTAAGGAATACCCATGCCACGGTCAAGCTCAAGAATCCACTCAGCCACGTTATCCAAGAAATAACGGTCATGCGTAATTGCCACGATAGTACCGGCAAAGTCTTTCAAGAAACGTTCTAACCAAGTGACAGATTCTGCATCCAAATGGTTCGTTGGTTCATCAAGAAGCAACATGTCTGGTTTAGAAAGCAATAAACGACACAATGCAACACGGCGACGTTCACCACCTGAAAGCAAGTTTACATCGGCATCCCAAGCAGGAAGGTTCAATGCAGCTGCAGCTTGATCCATTTGGTTGCTTAAGTTATGCGCATCCCAAGAATGAATGATCGACTCTAATTTTTCTTGCTCTTTTGCAAGCGCATCAAAGTCAGCATCTTCAGCAGCATATTCAGCAAATACTTCGTCCAAACGCGCCAAAGCATCAAGCGGTTCACGCAAACCATCTTCAACGTTACCACGAACATCTTTATTTGGATCTAATGGTGGTTCTTGCTCAAGATAGCCGATTTTAATACCCGGTTGAGCACGTGCTTCACCTGAGAAATCTTTATCTACGCCAGCCATAATACGAAGCAAGGTAGATTTACCTGCACCGTTTAAACCAAGTACACCAATTTTGGCACCTGGGAAAAATGATAAAGAGATGTCTTTTAAGATTTCGCGTTTAGGCGGAACCATCTTCGACACACGGTTCATCGTGTAAATATATTGGGCCACGTAGGACTCCTCTATAGAAAAAGCAACATTCGCACAAGCTTAATCACATTATGCGAACAAATATTCGGGGCATTATACGATGAAAGCAGCGAAAAAATAAGGTATAGCGCATATCTTCAATAGAATGTTACAACTCAGCACATGTTGTTTTTTTAAACATATAGATACACACTTGATTTTTTTCAGCTCATCTTGAAAAAACAGTATTGATATAAGTATTTAAGATAACAATTTCATTTAAATCGCACTTTAATTCATATATAGCAATGCTAAACTCGATCAATATTTAACTCACGCAGATGACGTAAACATGACCTATAAAGATGAAACACTTGCGATTCATGCAGGCTATAGCCCTGAAGCCACGACGAAAGCGGTGGCGGTGCCTATTTATCAAACCACATCGTATGCCTTTGACAATACACAACATGGGGCCGATTTATTTGATTTAAAGGTTCAAGGCAATATCTATACCCGCATTATGAACCCCACCACCGCTGTTTTAGAGCAACGTTTGGCTGCGCTTGAAGGCGGGATTGGGGCTTTGGCTTTAGCCTCAGGCATGGCGGCAATTACCTATTCGATTCAGACCATTGCTGAAGCAGGTGACAATATTGCCTCTGTTTCAACCTTATATGGCGGTACATACAACTTATTCGCGCATACTTTACCCAAGCAAGGCATTGAAGTGCGTTTCTTTGACTATCAAGATCCAGAAGCGCTGCGTGGCTTAATTGATGATAAAACCAAACTGGTCTTTGTCGAATCGATTGGTAATCCACTGGGGAATATTATTGATTTAGAAGCCATTGCAAAAATTGCCCATGAATATGGCGTACCGGTGATTGTCGACAATACCGTTGCAACGCCTGCCCTACTCAAACCTTTTGAACATGGGGCTGACATTGTGGTGCATTCACTGACCAAATATATTGGCGGTCATGGCAACTCGATTGGCGGTGCCATTGTCGATAGCGGCAAGTTTCCGTGGGGCAAATATCCTGAGCGTTTTAAGGTTTTAAATACCCCTGATCCAAGTTACCACGGCGTGAACTACGTCGAAGCGTTGGGGGAAGCCGCATACATCGCACGCGCCCGTGTGGTACCTTTACGCAATACCGGTGCAGCCATTAGCCCATTGAGTGTATTTTTAATTCTGCAAGGTTTAGAAACTTTAAACTTACGTATGGAGCGTCATACGGAAAATGCGCAAAAAGTGGCGGAATATTTACAACAGCACCCCAAAGTACAATGGGTCAACTATGCAGGTCTAAAAGATCATCCCCAACATGCGTTGGCACAAAAATATGTCAAAGGTAAACCCTCTGCTATTTTATCTTTTGGGGTACAATATGGTTTAGAAGGCGGCACACGTTTTATTGATGCGCTGCAATTGTTCACCCGCTTGGTGAATATTGGTGATGCCAAAAGTCTGGCTTGCCATCCTGCGACCACAACCCATCGTCAATTGAATGCAGCTGAATTGAAGTCCGCAGGTGTCAGTATTGATATGGTGCGCTTATCGGTGGGTATTGAACACATTGATGATTTACTTGCCGATTTAGCACAAGCACTGGCACAAGTTTAAATTTTCTTATTGCAGTATATTTTTAACCTTTTTCTATCTCGGAAGAAGGTTTCTTGTCTTTTAACTTGTGTATAATTTCTCTTTGTTTTGATTGAAATTCATGCCAATAATTAAGTTACAAAATGAATCACAATAGAGTAATTACTCTAATTATATTTATAAATTCAATAACTTATTTATAGATTTTTTTTAAACATTGGTTATTATATGCCACATGAGGACAGCTCAATTATTCAGTATTTGAGCCCAATAATCGACTATAAAAAACATAATCTAGAATTTTGTTCTATACAAAATAAGGAAACTACAGCGTGAATTCAAAACTAGAGAAACTGTTCCAAAATAAAGTAAAGGGTAAAGTTGTTTTAATCACGGGTGCATCCAGTGGTATCGGCTTAACTGCGGCACATAAACTTGCCGATGCAGGTGCGCATGTTCTATTGGTCGCACGTACCAAAGACACATTAGACGAAGTCAAAGCAGAAATTGAAGCCAAAGGTGGGAAGGCATCCGTTTTTCCATGCGACTTAAATAACATGCAATCGATTGATGACGTATCTCAACAAGTTTTAGCCTCTGTCGATCATATTGATATTTTAATTAATAATGCGGGACGTTCAATTCGTCGTGCGGTGCATGAGTCTTCAGATCGTTTCCATGATTTTGAACGCACCATGCAGCTCAATTACTTCGGTGCAATCCGTTTAGTGATGAATATCCTGCCACAAATGATGGATCGTCGTGATGGTCATATCATTAACATCAGCTCGATTGGTGTATTGGCGAATGCAACACGTTTTTCAGCTTATGTTGCTTCTAAAGCGGCATTAGATGCTTTCAGCCGTTGCCTATCTGCAGAAGTTCACTCACATAAAATTGCCATTACTTCGGTTTATATGCCATTGGTACGCACACCAATGATTGCACCGACCAAAATTTATAAATACGTACCAACGTTATCGCCAGAACAAGCGGCTGATTTAATTGCTTATGCGATTGTCAAACGTCCGAAGAAAGTGGCGACCAACTTAGGGCGCTTAGCGTCTATCACCTACTCAGTTGCACCAGATATCAATAATAAATTGATGTCGATTGGTTATAACCTGTTCCCAAGTTCTTCTGCTTCAGTGGGCGAACAACAAAAACTCAATTGGGTACAAAAAGCATATGCACGTCTATTCCCAGGCGAGCATTGGTAAAATTGCGATCAATGAAAGCCAGTCATAAGACTGGCTTTTTTATGTTATAAACAGCTACCCTTTTTTCTTTTAGATTTTTTATGCGGATTGCTGCTCTTATTTTCCAATACAGTTGTTTGGCTTTTGCCCTATTTCTCGGCTACCAAATCATCAGTTCCATTTATCAACAAAATTATAAATTGATGGAAATCGTCAGTAATGTCGGTACGATTCTCATTTGTATCGATTTAGGCATATTTTTACATTTCAACAAGTCAATTGCAGCGCTGAAAGTTAAAGCCACCTCTCCACAATCCCGAGTCCAAGTTTCAACATTAGAAAAAATCACCCGCAAGCTGGGTCATTTGGGCATCATGCTGATTATTTGTAGTTGGATCGTGCCAAAGCTCGCATAAAAAAACCTCCCGATCGGGAGGTTTTCTTTTAGCAGTTAAAGTATTATTTAGAACCTTTAATCCCTGCTTGTAATAACAATGCACCTAAACCACCAATTTTTTGCTCTTGGGGTTTAGCCGATTGGGGTTTCTTCACTTGTGGACGATCACCTTGAGGACGTGCATTTTGCGGACGTTTCGCTTGCGGCTTACGTTCACCACGTGATTCAGTTTGAGCATTTTGCTCACGGCGTGGTTGACGCTGTGCTTTTACTGGTGCTTCTGAACCTTCAGGACGCATCGATAAGTTCACGCGATTACGTTCAGCATCTATTTGTAATACACGGACTTGTACGATTTGACCCGGTTTCACCACTTTATGTGGATCCGCAACAAATTCATTTGCCAGTTCAGAAATATGCACTAAACCGTCTTGGTGTACGCCAACATCGACAAAGGCACCAAAGTTAGTCACATTGGTAATCACACCTTCAAGCTGTAAGCCTTCAGTCAATTGTGAAACTTCAGTAATATCATCACGGAATTTTGCTGTACGGAATTCTGGACGTGGATCACGACCCGGTTTTTCAAGCTCGCTCAGTACGTCTTGAATCGTTGGCAGACCAAATTTATCATCAGCAAAATCTTCTGCACTCACTTGGCGAATGATTTCAGCATTACCAATAAGATCTTTCACTGTCGTTGCTTTGGCTGCAACAATTTTGCTGACCAAGGCATAACTTTCAGGGTGAACAGCTGAAGCATCAAGCGGTTCAGAACCTTCTTGAATACGCAAGAAACCTGCCGCTTGCTCAAAAGTACGTTCGCCTAAACGTGGTACATTTTTCAATGCCTGACGGTTGTCAAAACGACCATGTTCTTTACGGTATTCTACAATTTGCTGTGCAATGGATTTATTTAAGCCTGCGATATAACCCAAAATGGCAGCGGATGCGATATTTACATCCACACCAACAGAGTTCACACAGTCTTCAACCACAGCTTCAAGCGTTTTCGCGAGTCCTGCTTGGTTCACGTCATGTTGATATTGACCGACACCAATAGATTTCGGATCAATTTTCACTAGCTCTGCAAGCGGATCTTGTAAACGACGGGCAATAGAAACTGCACCACGAATAGAAACGTCCAATTCAGGCAATTCAGCCGATGCCAACTCAGATGCTGAATAAACCGATGCCCCTGCTTCACTCACAGAAACACGGGTCAATTTCAAATCAGGATTTTGCGTCATCATGTCTGCAACCACCGCTTCTGTTTCGCGGCTTGCAGTTCCATTACCAATGGCAACTAAATCAACATTGAATTCACGGCAAAGACGCGCAAGTTCTGCAATTGAACCTGCTTTGTCTTCTTTTGGCGCAAATGGGTAAATCGTGCTATGTGCAACCACATCACCAGACGCATTCACAACAGCCAATTTCACGCCAGTACGGATACCAGGATCGACACCTAAGGTACAACGCGAACCCGCTGGTGCTGAAAGCAATAAATGACGTAAGTTTTCAGCAAAGACATCCATCGCTTCAGCTTCAGCGACAAGACGTTTTTCGGTTAACAATGAATGTTCGATTTGTGGACGAATTTTACCTAACCAAAACAGTTTCGCAGTTTTCTTTAAGAAATCCTGACGCGCTTGGGGTTGAACTGAATCAAGATGATATTCAGTTTCAACACGGCTGAGTGGTGCATCATCTTCACCATCCACTTTTAAGCCCAATACATTTTCTTGGCGACCACGTAACATCGCAAGCAAACGATGCGATGGCACTTTATTGAAGTTTTCAGAAAAATCGAAGTAATCACGGAATTTTTTACCGACTTCTTTTTTCTCATCACTGGCAACTGCACTTTTTAAAACTGCTGTTTTAGCAAAAGTGGCTTTAAGTTCTGTGGTTAAAGCAATGTTCTGCGCCCAGTCATCAATTAAAATATGTTGAATCGCATCAAGCTGGCTTTCAACATCAGCATAATCTTCATGACTAAAACCAGCCAACGCTTCAGTTGGATCGACTTGCTCTGCAAAGATTTGTGCCGCAATCGGCGCTAAACCCGCTTCTTTGGCTTTAAATGATTTACTGGTACGTTTTGGACGATACGGTGCATACAATTCTTCTAAAACATTCTTTGTTTCAGCAGCATTTACCCGCGTTAATAAATCATCTGACAATTTATTCTGTTCTTTCAGAGATTCAATCACTTTTTCTCTGCGTTCAAATAAATCGCGCAAATACGATAAACGCGTGTCGAGTTGGCGTAACTGCGTATCGTCTAAACCCTGAGTTACCTCTTTACGGTAACGTGCAATAAAAGGAACGCTTGCACCTTCATCAATCAACTTGATGGCAGCTTCTACTTGATTTGGACGTACGGCAATTTCTTTTGCTAACTGCTGAACTAAGTCAGTCATCGTGTTTGATCCCACAAGGATAAGTACTAAATGGCATGATTATAAAGACCAAGACCATAAAATCCACAATTGTTTTGATTAAATTTATAAGTGGTCAATATTGCCAATCGATGTTTTTTTCATACTTCCCTACAAAATTAAGCGATAAGTCAATTTTTAGTCTGCATGTTCAGCCAGATTAATGACAATTTAGATGTATACATTTGGTATCTATGTCTTGATTTTATCTGCCATATTTGTTGCTTTAGAGCATAGTAAACAGATACAAATGAATCGTATACTCGAGGCTATCCAAACTTTTGTTTACGATGACAATAAAGAATAAAGGAGCACATCATGAGTTTAGTTGTACCTGCTGAAAAAACAGATCCAGTACACACCGAAACCGATCGCGTCGAACGCATTCTCGTTGTGGATGATGATGTGCGATTGCGTACGTTATTGCAGCGCTTTCTGGAAGATAAAGGCTTTGTGGTGAAAACGGCACATGATGCGACACAAATGGATCGTTTGTTACAACGTGAACTGTTCTCCCTCATCGTGCTCGATTTCATGCTTCCTGTTGAAGATGGTCTAAGTATTTGTCGTCGTTTACGTCAGTCAAATATCGACACCCCGATCATTATGCTAACGGCACGTGGCAGTGATTCTGATCGTATTGCAGGACTTGAAGCCGGTGCAGATGACTACTTGCCAAAACCTTTTAATCCAAATGAATTGTTAGCTCGTATTCGTGCCGTACTGCGTCGTCAAGTTCGTGAAGTTCCGGGCGCGCCGAGTCAACATATGGAAGTGGTCAGTTTTGGTCCATGGTCACTGGATTTATCCACACGTACCCTGACGCGTGAAGGTCAGGTGGTGACGCTAACCACGGGTGAATTCGCCGTGCTTAAAGCCTTAGTACAACATCCACGCGAACCACTTACCCGTGACAAGCTGATGAATTTGGCGCGTGGTCGTGAATGGGGTGCGATGGAACGCTCAATTGACGTACAGGTGTCACGTTTACGTCGTCTGGTTGAAGAAAACCCGGCCCGTGCGCGTTATATCCAAACCGTTTGGGGCGTCGGCTATGTCTTTGTTCCAGATGGCGCGGAATAAGAAAAAATCTGACAATGTGAACCATATATTTGTCCCTTAACGCCATTCGCTGCTGTTTGAGCTAACCCTCAATTAAAGGCTCGCATTGAAGTGCGCGAGTTCAGCGAATGGCAAAGTTTTTGGTTCTTTTTTAAAAGAACAATACGAGCTCCTACCATTAGAATTAATTCGGTAAGACTCCTTCAAAATTCAACAAATCAAATACTTCAGATTCACCATAGGAATCAGATGTGAAACTCGAACCCATCGACCCACAGAAATTTACCGATTACGAAGCTTATTCAGAAAAAAAACGTACCCGACCGGAACGCTTTTTGGACAAAATCAAGCCCCGTTCTGCTGCAATGCGTACCACTATACTGGTGCTATCCATTGTATTTTTCAGTTTATTTATGTCGTTGTGGTTCTTTTGGAAAACGCTTTACTTACCTGAAATTCAACAACATGCCCGATATTTGGGTGTTGAACTGGAAATCATTAACAATCCCGATTTACGCATTTTCCATAATGATGCCGAAGTCGATGTCGACACTTGGTTAAAAAATCGTGTCGGTATTGAATACATCACCGATCCCAAAGAATATCCAAGCGTTCGTGACAAAGTCATTGCTGAGTTTGTTACCAATCAAATTGAGAAAAAGCTCGCCAAAGAACTCAAAGTTGACAATGTGACGGTCTATTTCCAATTTAAACCCAGTCCACGTATTTGGATTCAAACCCCTGAAATGAATGGGCACTGGGTGCGTGAACCGTTGAAAACCTATGCCAACTATAGTCCTGAACTGATCTTTGGCTGGTTACTGGGCGTACCGCTGATTGCAGCTGCCATTATTTTGACCTTAGTTCGGCAGCTCAACCGCCCTTTACGTCGTTTGCAAAATGCCGCCAATAATTATAGTAAAACTGGCTCTGCACCTTATCTTGAAACCAATCATGGGCCACAAGAAATCCGCGAAGTGAACCAAGCCTTTAATCATATGATCTATACCTTGGATCAGGCTGAACGCGACCGCCGTATTATGCTGGCGGGCATTTCCCATGACTTACGCACGCCCTTAACCCGTATTCGCTTAAGTGCAGAAATGATGCCTGATGATGACTTTCTCAAAGAAGGGCTGATTTATGATGTCGAAGATATGGATGCGATTTTGAATCAGTTTATCTCCTACATGCGCGATGGTTCAGATGAGGAAATACAAGACACCGACATTAATATGTTGCTACAAGAATTGGTGATTCAATTCAAACCTTTAGATATTCGCTTTAAAGCCGAAGAAGTACCCGTGATTCAAGCCCGAAGTCTATCGCTGAAACGCCTGATTGGTAATTTAATTAATAACTCAAAACGCTATGGTGCTGAACCTATCGAGTTGTCCGCGAAAGTTGAAAACGATCATATTTTTATTAGTGTAGCCGACCACGGTGAAGGTATTCCTGAGGATCAAATTGAAGACTTAATGCAACCTTTTGTTCGAGGAAATGAAGCCCGTACCGTACAAGGAAGTGGTTTAGGTTTAGCCATTGTCAAACGTATTGTCGACATCCATCAAGGGCAACTCACGATTCATAATCGCCCTGAAGGGGGCTTAGAAGCCCTTATTTCTTTACCTATTCTTCAAGATAAAATTGAGGAAAATATCCATAACAGCGCATTAGGAAAAATTAAACAAACATTTACTGAGCGCTTTTAGCAACGAACACATAAGCAACAAACAGTCTGATTCCACTAGGTAGTTGTTGATTTTTAGATCATTAAAATCAATCAATTAAAAACCATAAAAAATCGTTATACCCACATTTTTTCAAAAAATTAGACCTTAGCCTAACAGGCATGCACAATTTGATTTTAGAACGGTACAATCTATCCAGTTTCGAACAAGAATTGAGCACAAACCATGTCTTTAGATCGTATTCGTTTAGCATCACTTCATGACAAAGTCATGAGCGCAGAACAAGCTGCTACTTTTATCCAAGATGGGATGACTGTCGGTATGAGTGGTTTTACTCGTGCAGGTGAAGCAAAGGCTGTGCCTTTAGCACTCGTAAAACAAGCAAAGGTAAATCCTTTAAAAATCACGTTAATTACCGGTGCAAGTTTGGGTAATGACCTAGACAAACAATTAACTGAAGCGGGTGTGCTTGCTCGTCGTTTACCGTTCCAAGTTGACAACACTTTACGTAAAGCCATCAACAACGGCGAAGTGATGTTCATCGATCAGCATTTGTCTGAAACAGTTGAACAAATGCGTAACCTTCAGCTTAAAAAACCTGATGTTGCCATCATTGAAGCCATCGCGATTACTGAAGATGGCGGTATTATTCCAACCACTTCAGTGGGTAACTCTGCAAGCTTTGCCATTTTTGCTGAAAAAGTCATTGTCGAAATCAACACCAACTTAAGCCCTGCTTTTGAAGGTCTACACGATATTTATATCCCTAGCTATCGTCCAACACGTCAAGCGATTCCTTTAACTCAGGTCGATGAACGTATTGGTACGCATGCCATCAATATCGACCCTGCTAAAATTGTCGGTATCGTAATTAACAATGAATATCATGATTCTCCATCTACTGTGACTGAACCAGATGATGAGACTCAAGGTATTGCCAACCACTTGATTAATTTCTTCGAACAAGAAGTTGCTGCTGGTCGTTTACCAAAAAATTTAGGCCCATTACAAGCAGGGATCGGTTCTATTGCCAATGCCGTATTGACGGGTCTTAAAGACTCAAACTTTGAAGATTTAGTGATGTATTCTGAAGTACTACAAGACTGTACTTTCGAATTGATCGATGCCGGTAAAATGAAATTTGCCTCAGGTAGCTCAATTACACTTTCTGCTAAATATGGCGAAAAAGTGTTTAACAACCTTGACGCATATAAAGACAAATTGGTGCTTCGCCCACAAGAAATTTCGAACCACCCTGAATTGGTGCGTCGTTTAGGTATTATCGGTATTAACACTGCACTCGAATTTGATATTTACGGCAACGTAAACTCAACTCACGTTTGCGGTACTAAAATGATGAATGGTATTGGCGGTTCAGGTGACTTCGCGCGTAATGCTCACTTGGCTATTTTTGTGACCAAGTCGATTGCAAAAGGTGGCGACATCTCTTCAATCGTACCAATGGCTTCGCATATCGATCACTCTGAACATGATGTTGATATTCTGGTGACTGAGCAAGGTCTTGCCGATTTACGCGGTTTAGCGCCACGCGAACGTGCTCGTGCGATTATTGATAACTGTGCACATCCAATGTACCGTGATGCGTTGAATGACTACTTTGATCGTTCTTGTGCAAAAGGCGGACATACCCCTCACCTACTTCGTGAAGCATTGTCATGGCATGTCAACTTTGAAGAACAAGGTCAAATGCTACTTGCTCAACCAGAAGTTGAAGCTAAAATTGCTTAAGCAGCATCATTAATTTCTATAAAAAAGCGTACTTCGGTACGCTTTTTTATGGCTGAAATTCGCATTTGCAGTACATGATTTCCTATCTCGATCCTCAATGATTCAATTCAATGCAGCTTTCTATTCCAGATCATAGCGAATTCAAATGCTATAAACGCTGTTCAATCGCTTTACGATTTTGCTTTTTAATTTTTTCTATTTCTGCATTCAACTGCACTATCTCTGCATATAAAGCATTAAATTGCTTTAAGGGTTGATCTTCATAAAACATAAACGTCTGCTTGTTTTTCTGCCATTTATTGTTTTTCAGAACCTCAAATAAAGCATCGGCTTTGCTTAATATCTGCAACTCTAATGCAAATAAAGCATGGGTTTGATCACTGTCCCGACTTTCACGCAAGCTATCTGCCAATTGATGTCTCAGGTTGGCTTTAATTGATAAATGCTTGGCGCGATCTAAAGTATCCTCTTCACGTTGCTGCGTTTGTTGTTGATACTGTGCCGTCAAAAGATGCACTTGTTTTAACATCTGTTCAGTTTCGATAAAATTCTGTTTCCGATCTTGATCTAAACGATCAATATTTAAAAACTGATCCCAATGCAGCGCTTTGAGTTCACGTAAATACTGATTTCTTGCTTCAGCATTTTGAATCATATCGCTCAGGACAAAGTCTGCCATCACTTTATAATCGCCCTGCAAGGGATTATCCGACACATTAATATTAATCGGTTCAGACCAATCTTGGGCTTGCTGATAAATGAGTTCGGCTTTTTCATACAATACCGTTTGATAGTCTTTAATTTGGCTTAATTCTTCTTGTTGTACCGAATACTGATAAAACATCCAACCAAATACGGTACATGTCGCTAACGCTAAGATTAAAAAAATCTTTGGCATACGAGACTCCCTTAGATTGACTTTTCAATATGATAACGCGATTCAGAATACAACTGGTTATTTATTCAGCTAAAATATTTCAAATTTTTCGTGCCAAATGATCTTTTAATTCAATTTTCATGCTTTAAATTTTGCGAGCAACCCCCATCAATGTAGGCAAGAAAAGAGAAGAGATTTACTCATGCGCGTAGATATTTGGTCAGATGTGGTTTGCCCATTTTGTTATATTGGTAAAAAACGTTTGGAAGCGGCAGCTCAACAAGCGGGTGTAGAACTTGAAGTTCATTGGCACAGTTATGAACTTGATCCAGAAGCACCCACTCGTCAGGAAGTTTCAAATTCTGAGCGCCTCGCGCAAAAATACGGTCGCACAGTTGCCGATGTTGAAGAGATGCAACGCAATATTGCCACTATGGCAGCTGAAGAAGGCATCCAATTTAATTGGGAAAATGCCAACTCAGGGAATACCTTCAATGCACATCGCATTATTCATTTAGCCCAAAGCAAAGGTTTAGGCTCAGAAGCCAAAGAAGCCTTTTTCTATAGCTATATGACGCAAGGTTTATCCATTGGTGAACGCGAAACGATTGAAGACGTCGCTGCACGCATTGGACTCAATCCTGTTGAAGTCGAGGATGTGTTAAATTCAGAAGAATATACCGACTTTGTTAGATTTGATGAAGAAGTCGCTCATGATCAATTAAAAGTAACGGGTGTGCCTTTCTTTGTATTTGATCAACGCATTGCTTTAGCGGGTGCACAACCACGCGAAGTCTTTTTACAAGTCTTTGAGAAAGCTCTAGTAGCGCCTGAACAAGCGCCTATTGCTGCTGAAGATGCAGCTGCTTGTAAAGATGATACCTGTGATCTTCCAGAAAAATAATGCTATTTTTTTAATGTAGATCACGCATAAAAAATCCCCGAATTCGGGGATTTTTTATGATCCAATTTATCTCTATTCGAGCAAGAAACTCATTTTCAAATTAACTCGATATTCGGTCATTTTTGTTTGGTCATTTTATTCGCTTAAATAATCACTTTTTGCTCATTAATCCAAACACCTTTTATATTTCACCCTTTCCCTCAGCTTGGTCACTTCTTGTTTGAATGACTCCTCATACAGAGCGGAACAATAAACGCTCTCATCTTCAAGCCTTACAAAATACCACTTACAGACAAGGCTTGGACACACTGACACGAACAATTCACTAGGCGAATAAGTGGAACATTTGAGTTCTAAATCATGCAACTTAAAAGAGGTCAACATGCACACTGAAACTCAAAATCCTGCTGTTGATTTCCCCCCTAAACATCGCTCATGCTCCAAATCACTTTTTTCACCGACGGTAAAAGGCACATTGATTGGTGCAGTTTCAGGTAGCTATTCCCTATATTTGGCACTTTCAGTGGCGCTATGATTGGTGGCATTTCTGCTAAAATTTACGAAACAAAATGTCAAAATAAATGCCACAAAAACTGATATTTTTAAACCAGTTAAGACAGCTTATTAAAACTCAATCCGCCTTAGAGTAAAAACTCTAAACATATGATTTATATAATATTTTAAACTCACCATTCATCTTTTATCCTTCCAATTCTTAGCCAATCTGATCATTTTTTGTTATTATTCACATGAAGTTTAATTTTTATACTCTCTCCCTTTCGTCCATCTTATTTGGGCATTTTTCTCCTTAAAGGACATCATGATGAACGCAATGAAATCTCTTTTGGCTGTCGCTATTTTGGCTTTTTCTGCAAACGTATCTGCTCAAATTGTTTTTATCCCCGATTTTCCTGTTAAAAAAGCCGTTGAAAACGTACCTGCATCTAAAACTGTGGCTCAAGGAACACCTACCGTTAAAAAAGCACCGACAGCTAAAAAAGCCGCTTAAAGCAACGCTTTTTTTCAAAAAACAGACTTGATTAAGTCGGTCTGTTTTTTATTTCCGCATCAAAGCTATGATTTTTTCACATCAGACCAATAAAAATATCGAATTCAACTCAAGATCCCAATTTAATTGCTCAAGCCATAAGCAAAAATTCGCTCTTTTATTCTTCAAAATTTACAATTTTTGTTTTTTATGTCTATAAATTCTCAAAACCTGACAATTTTTTGCATGATTTTTATTTTTAAATCCATATAATCACAAGTATTACCTTCATAACTTTAGCGAATGAAAGCGTTTTCTTATGCAAGAACTTCAAGCCCTGATTCAAGGTAAGATTCCTCCTCAAGTCATCAACATTGATGACTTGATTGCGCTTGCTGAACGCTACCCTCAACCGATGTCTGCTGAATATAAATTACTTGAACTTGCGACCAATATTGTCTTGGCAAGTTATCTCGAAAAAGCACATATACATCTTTAGAGGTCAGTTCATGAATGCCCTAGAAAAAGCGCTACTGATCAAAGAGTTAAATCTATTAATTAATGGATTAGAGCATCGATCGTTATCTTTTTTTGAAATTGCAAAATCAAAATCACGTTTAACCGAAATTTTTGACTTATGTGATGAACCCATTTTTAAAACACAAATTTTAAAATTTAAAGCCCATACTCAACCTGAAAAAGCAGCCCGTGATTTCGCTGCGAACACCCCGTATAAACTTTCTTTTCGTGGTGTATTTCTACAGGACAATATTTTAGAGCAAGCGCTGTATCAAAATGCTGATGCGGGTTGGGCTATTTTGTATCATGCTGAAAATGGTTGGCAAATTTGGTTAATTCCCATGTCAAACCGAACGGCTTTGGTCAGTGAATGGGGTGATTTAGAGGATATCTATCACTGGATGCTTGAGCAGCAGCAGATCTATAACTGCCTACAAACCGACCATGAATTAAAACAACACGCCCTTTTAGAGCATCAACAGGTTAAAGGGTTGACCGAGACTGATTTGAATCTGTTGATGCATATTGCACCAGAACAAGATCAGACGGATACACTCGATGGCATTGATCAAGCAATTGCAAGTCTTGATTCTCAGCAGCAGAGCATCGCCATGGATTCACCTGTACAGCAAGATGAAATACATGCTGCTATTCATCTTGAACTGCCACAAAGCTTAAATGATCATCAGCAGGAAATGCCTGCATCGGTAAATTTAATCACTCAAGAAATAATTTCAGCTGAAAAGTTGACGCAAAAATCTGTTCCACAAACCTTAGCACTCGGCCAGCATATTGCACATATTCATCCTATTTACACTGACAACGAGCTTGAGCAAGCGTTGTGTCGCTTAGAAATAGCCGACTCGCCTGAAATCTCACAGCATGTAGATTTATTATTGCACCCCCAAAATCTACAGCACTGGCAACAATTACCGATTTATCTCGCCGAGCAGACCAATACCGAAGGTCGCTTTATTAAATATTTAGTGTTATTTGGTACAGAAGATCAAATGCAAGCGAATCGCTTCATGCATTTATTTACTGCCCCATCTCAACATCAGCCATCCGCGATTAAAGAAATTTCTTGGAATCATTTACAGGACAGTTTGACTGATTTTGAGGCTCTATTTTATAGCTATAGCCAAACAGCCACTTTAATTTGGAGTATTGAAAACTATACCCCTTTTATGCCTGCACAACTGATTCAAACCCAAAAGTTTATTCAGTTTGAGGAAAGTCCAGCGGACTTCAACACACCGCTACTTTTATTAAAAGAACGGCATAAAACCCGTATCATTCATGGGCAAAACCGCTTAAATCTGTCACAAACTGAAGCTGCGTATCCTTATTTATTATTAGAGCGTCATCAAGGTGTGAGTTGGCAACTGATCCAAACCATCCTGACCCAGTTAGCCCCCCCAATCGACTGCGATCGACTATATAAAGCCATTCAACAGCATATTGCAGATTAATTTTTATTTTTGTAGCAAACGCTTGCTTTTTAGTCGCATTTTTTACAAGACTATTCAATCGTCAAAAATAGAAGAGCAAGGATATGCCTCACATGAAAATAAATTTGTCAAAACCGCTCTTATTCATATTCTTGTCTGGACTAGCGTATAACTCAACTTGGGCAACTGTCACAGAATCCGCAACAGATCAAAAAAATAAAGCTTTAGCAACCACGAATGAAGATTTCAATTTGCTGTATCAAATTCCAAGTTGGATTGATGCAGCCCCCTCATTTTTACCACTACAGTCAGATGAGCTCATGGTTCGACCTATTCTGGAAACTGCAGATCGGACATGGGTCGATCGCAAACAATTTCAAATTCGAAACTGGGCGGATTATACTTCAAATAAAATTGACAATTGGTTTGGCGAAACTGATCCCGAAAAACCCGCATCTGCAACATTACGCGTGATCGTGGATAACAGTTGGAATAAATACGATGGTTATGAAATTAAACCGCGTATTCGGGGCAGAATTAAACTTCCCACTTTAGAACGTCAAATCAGTTTAGTCTTTGGCGATGATTCTTTAGATAATGAACTGGACAATAATGTCGCCATTACCAATGAAAATCCGAGCAACAACAATGATAAAACGCTAGACCGACAACGTACGCGAGACAATAACAGCTCTTTTGCCTTGCGTTGGTCAGAGTTCTCCAAATACATTCCCTTCGAAACAGATTTAGATTTGGGGCTACGTTCAGGCGATGATATTTATCTGCGTTTAAAAGCCTCTAAAGATTGGCAATTAGAAAATGATTTTAGTTTCCATGCTGAACAAATTTATCGTTATGGCATTGATAGTAAAAATTATTTAAGGACCAATATCGAGCTAACCCATGCACGTCCAAATCAAGCTTTTCTATCAAATCAAATCAATCTCACTTATTCTGATAATCAAGATGATGATTTAACTTGGGATAACAATCTGTTTAGACAACATCAATTTTTCCATGAAAATAGCTTTAGTTATGGCATTTATACTGGTGGTTTTTTGAACAATAAAGATTTGCGTTTAAATAGTTGGGGACCCTTTATTTCTTGGCGCCAACCGTTATGGCGTGAATGGTTTTATGTGCAAGGAAATTTAAATTATATGAATGATCATCGCAATGATCGTAGTCATTTTATGAGCACCTCTATCCGTTTTGAAGCCTTGTTTTAATCTCATGGGCGGACTGCAATGTGGATGCATAAAAAAACCTCCCGAAGGAGGTTTTTCATTTTGAATATATTAAATCTCAATTATTTCAACAACAAACTATTAATACGTTTCACATATTCAGCAGGATTATCAGGTAAACCACCTTCTGCAATCACCGCTTGATCGAAAATCACATGGGCTAAATCATCAAACTGGTTCGAGCCTTCCAATTTTTTCACCAATGGATGTTCTGGGTTAATTTCCAAAATGGGTTTACTTTCAGGAATAGCCTGACCTGCTTGTTTCAGCATACGTACTAGTTGTGGAGAAAGCTCGCCTTCACTGGTGACGAGGCATGCAGGAGAATCAACCAGACGTGTCGTGACACGAACTTCTTTGGTTTTGGTTTTTAAAGCATCAGAAAGTTTATCGACCACAGGTTTGAATTGTTCAGCGGCTGCTTCAAGTGCTTTCTTCTCTTCAGCATCCTGCAAATCACCTAAGTCAACTGCACCCTTGGATACGTTCTGCATGGGCGTGCCATCGAATTCATTGACGAACTCCATCGCCCATTCATCGACACGATCCGCCATCAACAGTACTTCAATGTCTTTTTTCTTGAACAGTTCCAATTGTGGTGAGTTTTTCGCTGCACTTAAACTGTCTGCCGTCACGTAATAAATGGCTTTTTGCCCTTCTTTCATGCGTGCTTTGTAATCTGCCAATGAGGTTGAAACATCATCATTGTTCGAGGTCGAAAAACGAAGAAGTTTTAAAATACGCTCACGATTGCCGAAGTCTTCACCCAAACCTTCTTTCATCACTGAACCAAATTCAGCATAAAATTGTTTGAATTTCTCTTGGTCTTGTTCATCTTCCGACTTCGCCAAATTATCCAGCATGGTTAAAATACGGCGCGTATTGCCTTCGCGAATAGTTTTAACATCACGACTTTCTTGTAACAATTCACGACTGACGTTGAGTGGCAGGTCAGCACTATCCACCACACCCTGTACAAAACGTAAATAATTTGGAATCAAATTGTCGGCTTCATCCAGAATGAAGACACGTTTGACATACAGTTTGATGCCCGCTTTCGCTTCACGGGTGAAAATATTGTTGGCTGCTTTACTTGGCACATAAAGCAATTGGGTATATTCAGTGCTGCCTTCCACGCGGTTATGCGCCCATGCCAATGGTGCTTCAAAGTCATGGCTTAAGTTCTTGTAGAACTCAATGTACTGCTCGTCAGTGATCTCATTTTTATTGCGCGTCCAAAGAGCGCTGGCTGAGTTAATCGCTTCCCACTCATCCGTCTTGACCATCTGACCGCCTTGAGGTGTTTCACCTTCAGCAACCGCATCTTCTTGCCAAACTTCTTTTTGCATTTCAATTGGCAAGCTAATGTGGTCAGAATATTTATTGATAATCTGTTTAACTTTAGACGCTTCTAAATAATCCAGCGCATCATCACGCAAATGCAAAATGATGTCTGTTCCACGTGAAGCCTTGTTGATCTGTTCAACTTCAAACTCACCTGTACCCGCACTGATCCAACGTACAGCTTCGGCAGCATCTGCACCGGCATGACGAGATTCAACGGTAATTTTTTCAGCAACAATAAAACCTGAATAAAAACCGACACCAAACTGACCAATCAATTGCGCATCGGCTTTTTGATCACCCGACAATTTAGACATAAAGTCTTTGGTACCCGATTTCGCAATCGTCCCAAGATGATCAATCGCTTCTTGTTGCGTTAAGCCAATCCCATTGTCTGAAATGGTGATGGTCTTATGTGCTTTATCCAAACTAACCCGAACATGTAGATCAGGATCATTTTCATAATATTCAGGATGGTTGATACCTTCAAAACGTAACTTATCACAGGCATCTGAAGCATTCGAAATCAGTTCACGTAAGAAAATTTCAGGATTTGAATACAGTGAATGCGTCACTAAATGGAGAAGCTGGGCAACTTCGGCTTGGAAACTGTGTTTTTTTGCACTTTGTTCGGTCATCATCATTCCTTAAATTCATTAAACACTTTTATCGAATGCTTAATGAATTGGAGTGACTGAGGCAATTTTCAATAGCGCCCGATAAATTTTTATTAAAAAGGACCTTGTTTATAAATACGGTCCATATACAGATCCAGTTTTTGCTGGCGCATTTTATACACTTCACTCAAACAACGACTAGAATTGCCACACTGATCTCGCAACTGTAACCACTTGACTTGCTCATCCTGAATCACGCCTCGCGTGCCCATAGGCACTAAGCGTTTAAGAATATTATAAGTTGTCGCCATTTTTACATCGGCATCATTGATAACCCGATATTCACAGACTGCATGCTCAACCTCTGTGCGTGCTTTGTCACAATTAAAACTGGCTGCGTAAATCGTAAAACTAAAAGCACTACATAAAAATAAAGCAGCACATTTGCATATTTTCATTTTTTTCTGCCTTTTTATTTGATTGTCTTTCTGCGGTTACTTTAGCAACAACCGCGTCATTTCATAAGGCATTTTTGCTCAATTAAAATCGTTGACTCTAGTCCTTGAGTGCCATAAAAAACCCATCAAAAGATGGGCTTTTTAAAGACTAACTGTAATGCAAAAATTAGAATTTGTAGCTATAACCTAATGTATACACAATTGGATTGATATCTAAATCGAATTTAGACTTGCCCACTGCCGCCGCAGTTGCATCATCTAAGGTAACTTCTGGACTTAAATCAGCATAACGTACATCAACATAGACACCCCAGTTTTTTGCATCAGCCGGTTGGAAGTTAAAACCTACCTGACCTGCGACACCAAAATCTTCTTTGACATCTTTTGCTACGCCTTCTTCATCCCAAGCAATAAATGCTGCACCACCAATACCAATATATGGGGTAAAGCGCGTTGAGTTTTTAAAGTTATATTTAGCTGTAATGGTTGGTGGCAAATGTTTGAGTTTTGCTGCTTTACCTTCATTCACAAGTACATCATGATTAAATGGTGTAGCTAACAATAACTCTGCTGAGAAAGGAGAGTCACCAAAAAAATATTCAACAGATGGTGTAAAACCTAACTCATTATCCGCTTTAACCGTAATACCAGGTACGAGCTGAGTATCACTAGATGGTGCCAAAGCAGAAGCACCCACTTTAACTTGCCATTGCCCCGCCATTGCTGAAGCAGACATCCCCAATAATACAATAAAAGTAGCTTTTTTTAACATTTTAATTAACCTACGAAAGAAGAGTAACAATAACCAACTCAATTACTAATTAATAATAAACATGAGTTGAATTAACTTGCAATAACTATTAATTATCAATAATTTAATTTATTTTTAAGTAATTGATAATATTTAATATTTATTTTAATCAGACCAACTTGGTTGGTTTTAACACCAACCAAGTTAATCATATTTTTTATTATATTCCAAGTGTAAAACTTGGTTTTATTAGCATTAATTTTTAAATATTTATTTAAAATACATCTATTAATATCAGATGTAAAATTAAATCAAAGCCAATCCATTAAAAGATCAGTTTGAATTAAAGTACCATTGCGGCAATCCATCCAAATATCATTAATGGAATATTAAAATGAATAAATGTTGGGATAACACTGTCTTTCATATGATCATGTTGTCCATCCATATTTAAGCCCGAAGTAGGTCCTAAAGTTGAATCTGACGCTGGAGAACCTGCATCGCCTAATGCCGCCGCTGTACCAATAATGGCAATTGTCGCAGCTGGGCTAAAGCCAAATTGCAAACATAATGGTACATAAATAATCGCTAAAATAGGCACCGTTGAGAATGAAGAACCTATGCCTAAAGTAATCAGCAAACCAATGAGTAGCATTAAGAAAGCAGCTAAAGCCTTACTGTCGCCAATCCATTGTACTGAAGCCTCAACCAACGCAGGCACTTGATTCGTAGCTTCAATTACCGCAGCAAAACCTTGTGCAGCAATCATAATAAAGCCGACCAATGCCATCATTCGCATACCTGTAATAATGACGTCGTCTGCCTCTTTCCATTTAAAGATGCCCGCGCAACTCAAAATTGCAACACCGACCAACCCTGCTAGAATCATAGAGTCAGAATACAACTGCACCGACAATGTTGCCAAAACAGCAAAGGCCGCCATAAACATGGTGAACTTCGCAATTTTCGGCACCGCATCATCAGCTTCATCCGTGGTCATTTCACCCGTAATGCTGTGAACCTTTGCATTCACTTGCAGATCTTGGTAATAACGTGGTTTACGATAACTAATAAATAATGCAATCAACAAACCAACAAACATGCCTGCGACAGGAATCATCATGGCATGTGGAATTTGTTCATTCGTAATCACAAATCCATAAGGCTTACCAAAGGTATTAATATTCTGCGCTAAAATATCGTTGAGGAAAATTGCACCAAAACCCACTGGAATAAGCATATACGTTGCACATAAACCAAAGGTCAATAGGCAGGCAACTGCACGTCGATCTAGGTTTAAATGGTTAAATACACCCAATAGAGGCGGAATCAAGACCGGAATAAACGCAATATGCACAGGAATTAAATTTTGAGAAGAGATGGCGGCTAAAGCAATGGTCACAAAAATAATATACTTCACTTTATTTTGAGATTTGCTGTCGCTATCTGCTTTTAAAGTTCGAATTAACTTATATGCCAGTAAATCTGGTAAACCTGAACGCGCTAAAGCTAAAGCAAAGGCACCCAGCACGCCATAGGCTAAAGCAATTTTAGCGCCGCCACCCAAACCATTATTAAAAGCATCTAAAGTCCCTTGCAGACCTAAACCAGCCAATAATCCACCAGTCAAGGCACCAATAATTAGTGCAAACACAACAGGTACACGGGCTAAAGAAAGTCCAAACATGACCACGATAGCAGCGATAATTGCAATCATAAGAAAAGGTTTTTGAAAAAAGAGGCATTTTATCAGAAATTGATCAAAATATTGCTCCTCAATGCCCTTGTTCAGCAACGCAATTATATTTTTCCACTACGCCCACGCTGCTCATTGAGCAGCCGTATGATGCTGTGCGAAAGTTTTAATATAGCCAGCAATTTTTTCTGGCTGACTTAAAACTGCCCAATGATTGGCATCAATTTCAACACGGTGAAATTGTTCTGCCCAGTTTGGCATTTCATCAATTAATTCAGGGCTGACAAAATTATCTCTTTTCAGCACGATCGCTTGTACTGGACACACGGCAAAACGCTGTCGAGGTTGGGTTAAACGGGGAATAAAATTGGCACGATATAAGCCGATCCCATGCTTGCCATCTAAGGCGATATTGCTATTTAAAGGCAAGTTTTTTTGACGCTCTAACTGCTCCACCACTTTAGCCCATTTTTCTGGGGTAAAGAAACGCCATGCCATAGGTGCAAGCAAGGGCAACTGAAAAGCGGCAATATACCAAGATTTACTTAATTGCTTAAAAAACTTGCCCTTGTGCTGTTTAAATTGATTGCGCATTCCAAAAGCCGCGTGATCTAAACAAGGACCTGAAATCGTACTATAAGATAAAATTCGGGTCTTAAATTTCGCTTCGGTGACTGACTCCCAAGACTGAATCGAGCCCCAATCATGTGCAGCCAAATGAAAAGGTCGATCTTTTAATACTGCATTGACCACACTTTCTAAATCTAAAGATAGCTGTTCTAAACGATAATCACGAATACGGGCTGGAATAGAAGACTGCCCTGCACCACGGACATCGTAGGTAATAATATAAAAATCTTGCTTCAGTTGCTGAATAACCAGCTCCCATACATCTTGATTATCAGGATAACCATGCACCAAGACTAAAGCTGGTTTGTCATCACTGCCCCATGTTTTTACATAAAGACGTTGTTGGTCTTGGGTATGCACCCATTGAGTCTGCGCTTCCATGTTATTCCTTTTTTGTTATTGGTTATTTATTGCAACATTTAGGCAAAAACTCAATGTTGCTGTACAAATTTTACTCTATTATAGCCTTAAGTAAGAAAAAAACAATTGACCTAAATCATAAAAAAAGCGCTTGATCAACAAGCGCTTTGAGCAGTTAAAACTTTGTCATTAACGTTTTTTCTGTTCGATGGCCGCTCCTGCACCACCACCAATTGCACCACCAATGGCAGCGCCTGCATTTCCGCCAATGACACTTTTACCTACGGCAGAACCAATTGCACCACCGACACCACTATAAGTTGCATTACGGTTCGAACCACCTTGGGTTTTACTGCCGACAGCTGCGCCCGCACCACCACCAAGCGCGGCACCGACACCACCACCAACACTGTTCCCTACACCACCGCCCACGGCACCACCGAGTGCTGCTGCGCCAATACGTTGTTCATTGGCTGACATGCTTTCACAACCAGTAAACATCATCGTAGACAGTATTACAGCAGAAATTAAACCAATTGTTTTTTTCATCTCCAACACTCCTCTACTTTATAATTAAAGCCTAATCTTATTTTCTGTACGAAATGATCGGATTATGTAATTGCCATGGGTGCATTCTTTTCATTTTGTAATTTAATTTTGACTCAAATATAAGCTAAATGTGATTTGATTAAACATACAGATTATTTGAGTAGCAATTCAGAGCCTATTTTCAAAAGATTCATTCAATATCGCCTCACATTCCAAAATAAGCTTTCAAATATCAGCGCATAAAAAAAGACGCCCGAAGGCGTCTCTTTTTAAACATTAACTAGGAATTAAAATTCTTGGTTAAATGCTTGGCTTAATGCCTGATCTACATCACTAAAGTCAT
Organism: uncultured Gammaproteobacteria bacterium; assembly: GCA_963812025.1. Lineage (GTDB taxonomy): Bacteria > Pseudomonadota > Gammaproteobacteria > Pseudomonadales > Moraxellaceae > Acinetobacter. The sequence continues at coordinate 241,381 of CAWETQ010000007.1, read as the reverse complement.
TTACAAGTTCGTGTTCAGCAGCTTCTGCTTCCTGACGACGACGTTCTAAATGATACGCAAGACCTGTACCCGCTGGAATCAAACGACCCACAACAACGTTTTCTTTCAGACCGCGTAATTCATCTTCTTTACCTGTTACAGCCGCTTCAGTTAACACACGAGTGGTTTCCTGGAACGATGCAGCAGAGATGAACGAGTCAGTAGAAAGCGATGCTTTGGTAATACCCATCAATTGACGTTCATACTTCGCAGGGAACTTGTTCTGAGCAAGTACAGCTTGGTTTTCAGCAACCATGCGGATGTAATCCACTTGTTCGCCTTTAATGAAGCTGGTATCACCACCATCGGTGATTTCAACTTTACGCAACATTTGACGAACAATAACTTCAATGTGCTTATCGTTGATTTTTACACCTTGCAGACGGTAAACGTCCTGAACTTCATTCACGATGTAGTTCGTTAACGCCACTTCGCCTTTCAGACGTAAGATGTCATGTGGATTTTGTGGGCCGTCAGAAACGGTTTCACCACGGTTCACATGCTCACCCTCATACACGTTCATAGTACGCCATTTCGGAATCAACTCTTCATAAATTTCAGAGCCGTCATCTGGCGTAATCACTAAACGGTTTTTACCTTTGGTCTCTTTACCGAAGCTTACAACACCTGAAATTTCAGCCAAGATTGCATGTTCTTTCGGTTTACGTGCTTCGAACAAGTCAGCTACACGCGGTAGACCACCGGTAATGTCACGAGTACGTGAAGTTTCTTGTGGTACACGACCAATTACGTCACCCACACCAATCGTTTCGCCATCACGGACAGAAAGAATTGTGCTTTGTGGCAAGAAGTAGAACTGTTCACCACCATCAGTGGTATCCAATACGACTGCAGGACGCAAATCTTTACCTGACGCAGGACGTGAAGTCACTGGTAAGATTTCAATTGTCGTCATACCTGTTGCATCATCAGTTTTCGATGTCACAGTTACGCCATCAGCGATTTGGCTGAAACGAACTTTACCAGCAACTTCAGTTACCAGTGGATGTGTATGCGGATCCCAAGTTGCAACGATACCGCCAGCTGCTACAGCTTCGCCATCTTTCAAGATGATCGACGCACCGTATGGAATTTTGTAGCGTTCACGTTCGCGACCTAAGTCATCGGCAATACCAATTTCGCCTGAACGAGATGTTGATACCAAGTGACCTTTGGCATGTTGTACAGTTTTCACATTATGGAAACGTACAGTACCTTTGTTACGTACTTGAATATTATTTGCAGCAGAAGTTCGGCTTGCAGCACCACCCACGTGGAATGTACGCATGGTTAACTGGGTACCCGGTTCACCAATGGATTGTGCAGCCATTACACCAACTGACTCACCAGGATTGACCTGATGACCACGTGCAAGGTCACGACCATAACATTTCGCACACACACCGAAAGTCGATTCACAGCTTACTACTGAACGTACTTTAACTTCGTCAACACCCGCATCTTCAATGAAGGCAGCAAGTTTTTCGTCAATCAAAGTATTACGTGGAAGAATGACTTCGTCAGAACCAGCACGCTTCACATCTTCAGCAACAACACGACCTAGAACTCGCGCACCCAGGTTTTCGATTACATCGCCACCTTGAATGAATGGAGTCATCACCAGACCGCTTAAAGTACCGCAATCAGGTTCATTGATCACTAAATCCTGCGCTACGTCTACTAGACGACGCGTCAAGTAACCCGAGTTCGCAGTTTTAAGTGCTGTATCGGCCAAACCTTTACGTGCACCATGTGTTGAAATGAAGTACTGGAGTACTGTCAAACCTTCACGGAAGTTTGCTTTAATTGGGGTTTCAATGATCGAACCATCCGGTTTCGCCATCAAACCACGCATACCCGCAAGCTGACGAATCTGAGCTGCCGAACCACGGGCACCAGAGTCAGACATCATGTAGATACTGTTGAATGATTTTTGCTTCTCATCTTCACCCTGTTTGTTTTTAACAGTCGTGAAAGACAAGTTGTCCATCATCGCTTTTGCAACTTGGTCATTGGTACGCGCCCAAATATCGACCACTTTGTTATAACGTTCACCAGCAGTTACGAAACCTTGTTCAAACTGTTGTTCAATTTCACGAACTTCAGTTTCTGCTTTTTCGATAATCGTATATTTCGTTGGTGGAATAAGCATATCTTCCATACCAACAGATACACCTGAACGCGTCGCTTGACGGAAGCCCAAGTACATCAATTGATCCGCAAAGATAACGGTATCTTTTAGACCCAACTTACGGTAGCAAGAGTTAATTAATTTTGAGATGTTCTTTTTCGTCATCTCAACGTTAATTTGCTGGAAGTCCATACCTTCAGGAACAACTTCCCAAAGCAAACAACGACCTGGCGTGGTGTCAACAATAATCGTTTGATGTTCACGATTACCATCTTCATCAATCACAGTCTGGTGTACACGTGCTTTAACGCGAGCGTGTAAGTTCACTTGACCCGTTGCCAATGCACGGTTTACTTCATCCGTGTCCGCAAAGATCATGCCTTCGCCTTTGACATTGATTGCATCACGCGTGATGTAATACAAGCCCAAGACCACGTCCTGAGACGGTACGATGATTGGTTCACCATTGGCAGGAGACAAGATGTTGTTGGTCGACATCATTAACGCACGCGCTTCTAACTGAGCCTCGATTGTTAATGGTACGTGTACCGCCATTTGGTCACCGTCGAAGTCGGCGTTAAACGCAGCACATACGAGTGGGTGAAGACGGATCGCTTTACCTTCAATCAGGATCGGTTCAAATGCTTGAAGACCCAAACGGTGAAGGGTTGGCGCACGGTTCAACATCACTGGATGTTGACGAATCACGTGAGCAAGAACGTCCCAAACTTCTGGCGTTTCGCGTTCAACCATTTTCTTCGCAGCTTTAATGGTTGTTGCTTGACCTGAAGCTTGTAGTTTCGCAAAGATGAATGGTTTGAATAACTCAAGTGCCATTTTCTTCGGAAGACCACATTGATGCAAACGTAAAGTCGGACCTACAGTAATAACCGAACGACCTGAATAGTCGACACGTTTACCCAATAAGTTTTGACGGAAACGACCTTGTTTACCTTTGATCATATCGGCCAAAGATTTAAGCGGACGTTTGTTCGAACCAGTAATTGCGCGACCACGACGACCGTTATCCAGCAATGCATCGACAGACTCTTGCAACATACGTTTTTCGTTACGTACGATGATGTCTGGCGCTGAAAGGTCAAGAAGACGTTTTAAACGGTTGTTACGGTTAATCACACGACGGTAAAGGTCATTCAAGTCAGACGTCGCGAAACGACCACCTTCAAGCGGAACCAACGGACGAAGATCTGGTGGAAGAACTGGTAATACAGTCAACACCATCCATTCTGGTTTGTTGTTCGACTCTTTGAATGCTTCCATCAACTTCAAACGTTTAGAGGCTTTTTTAAGCTTCGTTTCTGAAGTTGTTTGTGGAATTTCTTCACGAAGACGCGAGATTTCGTTTTCAAGATCGATGTCTTTCAACAAATCTTGAATCGCTTCTGCACCCATTTTCGCGCTGAATTCATCACCGTGTTCTTCTAACGCAGTGAAGTATTCTTCATCGTTTAGAAGTTGGTATTTCTCCATCGGAGTCATACCTGGATCAGTTACAACGTATGATTCGAAATACAATACACGTTCGATATCACGTAAAGTCATGTCTAAAAGAAGACCAATACGAGATGGTAATGATTTCAAGAACCAAATGTGTGCCACTGGAGATGCAAGATCAATATGACCCATGCGCTCACGACGAACTTTCGCAGTGGTTACTTCAACGCCACATTTTTCACAAATGACGCCTCGGTATTTCATACGCTTGTATTTACCACACAAGCATTCGTAATCTTTAACTGGACCAAAAATTTTGGCACAGAATAAACCATCACGTTCTGGTTTGAACGTACGATAGTTAATGGTTTCTGGCTTTTTAACTTCACCGTGAGACCATGACTTAATCATTTCTGGTGACGCAAGACCAATACGGATGCGATCAAACTCTACTGGAGCATGACCGTCTGAATCCGTCTTTTTGCGCATGATATCGAGCAAGTCTTTCAATTTTTTTCTCCGTGTGCCAAGAAGATTTTCGCTTCCCGGCTGGGTCACAAATATTGTTTTTTAACTGAGAAATCCCCCTCACTCCCCCTTTTTCATAAAGAGGGATGTTGAGGGAGATTTAATGGAGGTGATTAGTCACCATTTTTCAGTTCAATGTTGATACCTAAAGAACGGATCTCTTTGGTCAATACGTTGAACGATTCAGGCATGCCCGGATCCATATAATGGTTACCATCTACAATGTTCTTATAGATGCGAGTACGACCTTCAACGTCATCCGACTTCACAGTAAGCATTTCTTGCAACGTATACGCTGCACCATATGCTTCAAGCGCCCAGACTTCCATCTCACCAAAACGCTGACCACCGAATTGAGCTTTACCGCCCAATGGCTGTTGCGTTACAAGTGAATAAGAACCAGTAGAACGCGCATGCATCTTGTCATCAACCAAGTGATTCAGTTTCAACATGTACATGTAACCTACAGTTACTGGACGGTCAAACTGCTCACCCGTACGTCCGTCAAACAATACCGTTTGACCTGTACGTGGAATGTCTGCAAGTTCTAATAACTCTTTAATTTGACCTTCATCTGCACCATCAAATACTGGTGTAGCCAAAGGAATACCTTTACGTAAGTTACCCGCAAGAATCATTACTTCATCATCGGTTAAGCTATCAAGATCTTCTTGCTCGCCACCAACTTTGTTATAAATCTTGTCTAAGAATTCACGCAGTTCAATCACTGTACGCTGCTGCTGAAGCATCTTGTCGATTTTTTCGCCAAGACCTTTTGCCGCCATACCCAAGTGAGTTTCAAGAATCTGACCCACGTTCATACGTGACGGTACACCCAGTGGGTTCAACACGATATCAACAGGGACACCATGAGCATCATGTGGCATGTCTTCAACAGGTAAGATGTTAGAAACAACACCTTTGTTACCATGACGACCCGCCATTTTATCACCCGGTTGGATGCGACGTTTTACAGCCAAGTAAACTTTAACAACTTTTAATACGCCAGTTGTCAGTTCATCACCTGTAGAAAGTTTGCGTTTTTTCTCAGCAAATTTCTCATCAATTTCGATGCTCTTCTCTTTCAAGAACACTTGAATTTGAGTTAAGCGCTCAGCAATACCTTCATCATTTGGTTGAATTTCAAGTAGATCAACAAGCTCTAAACCAGACAACATGTCTTCGACAAGTTTCTCACCACGTTTAGTTGTACCACCACCATTCGATTCTTGACCTTTCAACAAACGAACAATACGTTCACGTGCTGCTTCTTCGAAGATTTTGTATTCTTCTTTCAAGTCTTTACGGTAAGCATCTAACTGCGCTTTTTCAATTGCTTGAGCACGTTCGTCTTTTTCAAGACCGTCACGTGTAAACACTTGAACGTCAATCACAGTACCTTTCGTACCCGATGGAACACGTAAAGATGAATCTTTCACGTCAGCCGCTTTTTCACCGAAGATTGCGCGAAGCAATTTTTCTTCTGGTGTTAACTGCGTTTCACCTTTAGGCGTTACTTTACCGACAAGGATATCGCCAGCAGTCACTTCAGCACCGATGTAAACAATACCTGATTCATCAAGTTTAGAAAGCGCTGCTTCACCCACGTTCGGGATATCGGCAGTGATTTCTTCAGCACCCAATTTAGTATCACGTGCGACACATGATAATTCTTGGATATGAATCGAAGTTAAACGGTCTTCTTGAAGCACACGCTCAGATAACAAGATCGAGTCTTCGTAGTTATAACCATTCCACGTCATGAACGCGACGCGCATGTTTTGACCTAGCGCAAGCTCACCACCATCAGTTGATGGACCATCAGCCAATACGTCACCACAAGCAACTTTATCGCCAAGTTTCACAACAATCGTTTGGTTAATACAAGTGTTTTGGTTCGAACGCGTATATTTGATTAGGTTGTAGATATCTACGCCCGCTTCGCCTGCGATCATCTCTTCTTCGTTTACACGAATAACTACACGAGACGCATCAACGAATTCAATACGACCACCACGTTTTGCAATAACACATACACCTGAGTCACGCGCTACGTTTGCTTCCATCCCTGTACCAACAAGCGGCTTGTCAGCAATCAAGGTCGGCACAGCCTGACGTTGCATGTTTGAACCCATCAATGCACGGTTGGCATCATCGTGTTCAAGGAACGGAATCAGTGATGCAGCAACAGATACAACCTGTTGAGCAGAAACGTCCATATGCGTCACTTTTTCAGGCGGCATACGTACGAAATCACCCTGATGACGTACTGAAACAAAATCTTCAGTCAACGTACCATTTTTATCTACGCCAGAATCGGCCTGTGCAATCACAGTACCTACTTCTTCAATTGCAGATAAATATTCGATATCCATGGTTACGCGACCATCAATAACTTTGCGGTATGGCGTTTCTAGGAAACCGAAGTTATTTGCTTTTGCGTACACTGAAAGTGAGTTGATCAAACCAATGTTTGGTCCCTCAGGCGTTTCAATTGGACATACACGACCATAGTGAGTTTGATGTACGTCACGTACTTCAAAGCCTGCACGTTCACGTGTCAAACCGCCGGGCCCAAGTGCTGATACACGACGTTTGTGTGTAATTTCAGATAATGGGTTATTTTGATCCATAAACTGAGACAATTGGCTTGAACCAAAGAATTCTTTGATTGCAGCAGCAACTGGTTTCGCATTGATCAAATCTTGTGGAGACAAGTTATCTGTTTCAGCTTGGCTTAAACGTTCTTTAACAGCACGTTCTACACGAACTAAACCAACACGGAATTGGTTTTCTGTCATTTCACCCACTGAACGTACGCGACGGTTACCCAAGTGATCGATATCGTCGACTTCACCTTTACCGTTACGGATTTCAACCAGTGTTTTTAATACGTCTGTAATGTCATTGTTTGAAAGAATACCTTCAATCGCACGTGACTTCTGATCTGTACCCACATCGTATGGACGACCCAAACGACGGTTGAACTTCATACGACCTACAGGGGATAAATCATAACGCTCTGTAGAGAAGAACAAGTTGTTGAATAAGTTTTCAGCAGCTTCTTTGGTTGGTGGCTCACCTGGACGCATAACTTTGTAGATTTCTACCAGTGCTTCTTCACGACCTGAAGTCGTATCTACACGTAAAGAATCTGCAACGAAAGAACCACGGTCGATGTCATTGGTGAATAGAATGTTAAATTGTTTAACACCACCTTCTGCCAATTTCACCATCACTTCATGGCTCAGTACCGTATTTGCGGCAACCACATCACCATCACGTAAAGCAACATCTTCAGCAGTGATGCGCTCATACAAGTATTCATCAGGAACTGGCAACTTCGTTAAACCAGATGCTTCCATTTGACGTACATGACGTGCATTAATACGTTTACCTTGTTCAACAACCACTTTGCCGTCAGCATCAGTGATATCGAATTGAGCCATTTCACCGCGCAGGCGTTCAGGCACAAGGTCAATTTGATAACTACCCATGTCAAGATACACAGGTACTTTTTCGTAGAACATGTCTAAAACTTGTTCGTTGCTATAGCCTAATGCACGAAGTACAACAGTCGCGAGTAATTTACGACGACGGTCAATACGGACATAAACTAAATCTTTCGCATCAAACTCAAAGTCTAACCATGAACCACGGTAAGGAATAATACGTGCTGAATAAAGGACTTTACCACTCGAGTGAGTTTTGCCTTTATCGTGGTCAAAGAATACACCTGGTGAACGATGTAATTGAGAAACAATTACACGCTCAGTACCATTGATAACAAAGGTACCATTTTCGGTCATGAGTGGCATTTCACCCATGTACACTTCTTGTTCACGTACGTCTTTAATCGATTTGGTTTCGCGATCTTTGATGATCAAACGAATTTTTACGCGCATTGGTGCTGCATAAGTCGAACCACGTAAAATACATTCACGCACATCAAACTCAGGCTTACCAAGACTATACTCAACAAATTCTAAAGCAGCATTGCCAGAATAACTTTCAATAGGAAAAACTGAACGAAATGCGGCTTGGAGACCGATATCTTCGCGGTTTTTTGGAGTTTTGCCATCTTGTAGGAATGTTCTGTACGAGTCGACTTGAATCGAAAGCAAGTACGGAGCATCCATGACGCTAGGCAATTTACCAAAATTCTTACGGATCCGTTTCTTTTCGGTATATGAGTATGCCATCTGGAGTCCTCGGAAAGTAAACTAAGCCCGCCTGCAGAACGGGTCTAGAAGGAATTACACAGGCCGATATGGCCACCACTTTTTACAAATGCTGCAATTTTTAGTGGTATTAAAACGCTTAGCAATATTTTCAAATATGAAAAAATATTGGTAAATGTTTGATATTATTGATTTATTATAGTAATTGATGCTTTTTGCATCAATCAAACAAAAATCGAGCCGATAATTGTAACGCAAAAAGGCTGATGACCCAAGAGCCATCAGCCAAATTTCGGGGTCAATTTAAAATTAGACCCCTAGCTAAATTACTTAACAGTAATTGTAGCACCAGTAGTTTCAAGCTTAGCTTTAAGTGCATCAGCATCTTCTTTAGAAATACCTTCTTTAAGAATTTGTGGAGCACCTTCAACTAAATCTTTAGCTTCTTTCAAGCCAAGACCAGTAACTTCACGAACTGCTTTAATTACAGCTACTTTGTTCGCACCGAAAGAAGTCAACTCAACGTTGAATTCAGACTGTTCTTCAACAGCAGCAGCAGCAGGACCAGCAGCTACAGCTACAGCAGCAGCAGATACGTTGAATTTCTCTTCGAAAGCAGAGATAAGTTCAACAAGTTCAAGAACAGTTTTTTCAGCAACTGCGTTTAGGATTTCTTCGTTTGTTAAAGCCATGAGAGTAACTCCAAATGGGTATTGAGTGGTGTGAAGGTAGATTTAAGCTTCTGTAACTTCTGGAGCTTCTGTAACTTCTGGAGCTTCGTTTTTCTCTTGAAGCGCTGTAAGTAAGCGACCCAATTTCGAAATAGGAGCTTGAAGAACAGATGCGAGCATAGTAAGCGCTTTTTCTTGGTTCGGAAGATTCGCGATAACACTAATTTCTTCACCTTGATAAAGTTTGCCGTCAAATGCAGCAGCCTTTAATTCAAATGCTTTGTTAGTTTTAGCGAATTCTTCGAACAAGCGTGCAGCTGCACCCATATCGTCTTCAGAAGTTGAGAATGCTAAGATTGTTGGGCCAACAAGGTTGTCATCCAAGATCGCGAATTGCGTATCTTGAAGAGCACGTTTAGCCAAAGTATTACGTACAACGCGTGTAGCAACACCTAGTTTACGAGCTTCAACACGAAGAGCAGTTAATTGCCCTACAGTTAAACCTTGGTAGTCAGCAACAACGGCAGCGAACGCTGTAGAAGCAATTTCAGCTACTTCAGCAACGATCTGTTTTTTGCTTTCAATAAGAAGAGCCATTGTAAAACCTCCTAACGGTGATTTATGTACTCAAACGAGTACACTCCCAATTCGTAAGTCAACAAGGATTTGACTTACACGCGGAGGAGGAATAAATCACACCACCGCGTCTACTCGGACTGGATTTTTAAGAAGTGAGGCTCGAAAGACTCCCCTCGCCCGAGGTCTTTGACGCTGATAAACTTACATCTATCAATTCAAAGTTTGCCTAATGTGTAAAACACCGCAAAATAACCAATATGTGATTTTTTGCGTAAAATTTTAAGCAATGCTTAAAATTTTAGTCAGGGCTTTAAAATTCTGTTCTAAGTCGAAACTTAGTTAGAAACGTTTGCTACATCAACAGTAAGACCAGGACCCATAGTAGAGCTCAAAGTGATCTTTTTGATGTAAATACCTTTAGAAGTCGCTGGCTTTAATTTTTTCAAATCAGCAACTAACTTTTCAAGGTTTTGACGGATCGCAGCAGCTTCAAAGCCAACTTGACCAATCGCAGCATGGATAATACCGCCTTTGTCTACACGGTAACGTGCTTGACCAGCTTTAGCGTTGCGAACAGCGCCAGCTACGTCAGGAGTTACAGTACCCACTTTCGGGTTAGGCATTAAGCCACGTGGACCAAGGATCGTACCTAATTTACCTACAACGCGCATTGCATCTGGAGCAGCAATTACTACGTCGAAGTCAAGGTTACCGGCTTGAATGCTTTCAGCAAGATCTTCAAAACCAACGATATCCGCGCCTTCAGCTTTAGCAGCTTCAGCAGCAGCACCTTGAGCAAACACAGCTACACGTACAGTTTTACCAGTACCTGCAGGAAGTGTAGTCGCGCCACGAACAACCTGATCAGATTTACGTGGATCAACACCTAGGTTTACTGAAACATCCAAAGATTCTTTGAATTTAACAGCAGGAAGGTCGCTTAGAACTTGTACCGCTTCTTCCAAAGTATAAACTTTGTTTGCTTCAACAGCAGCAGCGATGGCTTTTTGACGTTTCGTTAATTTAGCCATGTCTTATAACTCCACTTCCAAGCCCATAGAACGCGCAGAACCAGCAATGGTACGTACACGTGCGTCTAAATCAGCACCAGTTAAATCTGGTTCTTTAGTAGTCGCAATTTCTTCTAACTGAGCGCGAGTCAACTTACCAACTTTAGTTTTGTTAGGTACAGCTGAACCCTTAGTAATACCAGCAGCCTTCTTAAGAAGAATAGCAGCAGGAGGAGTTTTCATGATGAATGTGAACGACTTATCGTTGTACACAGTGATCACTACTGGAATTGGAAGACCAGCTTCAACTTTTTGTGTCGCAGCATTGAATTCTTTACAGAATGCCATGATGTTAACACCACGTTGACCCAATGCAGGACCAATCGGTGGAGATGGATTCGCTTTACCAGCTGGAACTTGCAGCTTGATATAGCCGTCAATCTTCTTAGCCATTTCAAATTACCTCTGGGTACAAACGCCGCTAGGCTCCCCAACGCTATTTATGTAACAATACTGTTACAACAACAATGCCCGATCCATAACAAATCAGGCGTTTTCAACCCACTTAAATTAGTTCGCTTTTTCGACTTGACGAAATTCGAGCTCAACTTGAGTTGGTCTGTTAAATACATTAATGGTCAACGTCAAACGTGACTTCTCGTACTGAACTTCTTCCACCACGCCTTTAAAGTCGGTGAATGGACCATCAATAACGAGTAATTCTTCACCTGGTTCAAACATCGTCTTAGGACGAGGTGCTTCACCAGTATTACGTACACGAGCAAGAATCGCATCAGCTTCTTTTTGCGTAATCGGTGCAGGCTTTTCAGCAGTACCACCAATAAAACCGAGTACTTTTGGACATTCTTTTACGATATGCCAAGTATCATCATTCATTTCCATTTCGACCAATACATAGCCTGGAAAGAATTTACGCTCTGATTTACGCTTCTTACCATCCTTCATTTCCACTACTTCTTCAGTAGGGACAAGGACTTCACCAAAGCTATCGGCTACAGCGCTACGCTGGATTCGATCATTAAGTGAGCGCAACACTTGTTTTTCATAACCTGAATAGGCATGAATAATGTACCAACGTTTCATAGCTCTCTTACCCGATAATAAACTTCATTAACCAGCCTAAAATGTAATCAAAACTCCATAAAACAATGGAAGCGATTACAACAACGGCAAGAACATGCCAAGATGTGGTCACTGTTTCTTGCTTAGTAGGCCAAGTCACACGACGTAACTCTATTCGCGCATCTTTCAATAAACGAACAAAGCCTTTGCCTTGATGGGTGGCGTATAATAAACCCAAAGCCACTACGATACAAGCCAAAATCACACCAACGCGCACCCAAACATTATTCGCAGGCGCCCAATATGCTGGCAAATACTGACCCACCATGGTCGCACCAACCAATAAAATCAATGCGATAACCCATAGAACTATATCTAAAGGGGAGCCAGAATGGACAACTTCAGCAGGATTATTTCTTTGTGGAATTGGCGCTTCGCTTAATGCGTCACGCGATTTATCATTCGACATTTTTGTACTCGTCGTAGGCTTCGCGACTTATTATATGACAATTTAACCAGCATCAAGCTTTTTTTTAAAAAAATGGCAGGCCAGGAGGGACTCGAACCCCCAACATTCGGTTTTGGAGACCGACGCTCTACCAATTGAACTACTGACCTAATACAAAATCGGGAACCCAAGCTCCCGACCTGTAAATATTAATCTATCGAATTATAGTGTTACTTTCGCAACAACACCAGCACCAACTGTACGACCACCTTCACGAATCGCAAAACGTAGACCTGGGTCCATTGCGATTGGGTGAATGAGTTCTACTGACATTTCTACGTTGTCACCAGGCATAACCATTTCCACGCCTTCTTGTAATTGGATTGCGCCAGTTACGTCAGTTGTACGGAAATAGAATTGTGGACGGTAACCGTTAAGGAATGGAGTATGACGACCACCCTCTTCTTTAGAAAGTACGTATACTTCAGCATCAAACTTAGTATGCGGTTTGATTGTACCTGGTTTAGCAAGTACTTGACCACGTTGAACGTCTTCACGTTTAGTACCACGTAGTAAAACACCACAGTTCTCGCCAGCACGACCTTCGTCAAGCAATTTACGGAACATTTCTACGCCAGTTACAGTAGTCACTACTGTATCTTTAATACCAACGATTTCAACTGATTCGCCAACTTTAACGATACCAGATTCAACACGACCAGTAACTACAGTACCACGACCAGAGATAGAGAATACATCTTCGATTGGCATAAGGAATGCTTTATCGATCGCACGTTCTGGTTCAGGAATGTAAGAATCAAGCGCAGCAACCAATTCGATTACAGCAGATTCGCCATAAGGACCTTCGTTACCGTTTAACGCTTGAAGCGCTGAACCACGGATGATTGGAGTATCATCACCTGGGAAGTCATAAGTAGAAAGAAGTTCACGAACTTCCATTTCTACTAATTCAAGTAATTCTTCGTCATCAACAAGGTCACACTTGTTAAGGAATACAAGAATGTAAGGTACACCAACCTGACGAGACAAAAGGATGTGTTCACGAGTTTGTGGCATAGGACCATCAGTCGCAGCACATACAAGGATTGCACCGTCCATTTGAGCAGCACCAGTGATCATGTTTTTAACATAATCGGCGTGACCTGGGCAGTCTACGTGAGCGTAGTGACGAACTGCAGAATCGTATTCTACGTGTGAAGTATTAATGGTAATACCACGTGCTTTTTCTTCTGGTGCAGAGTCAATTGCTGCGTAGTCTTTAGCTTCACCGCCGTAAGTTTTTGCACAAATTGTTGCAATCGCAGCAGTTAAAGTTGTTTTACCATGGTCAACGTGACCAATTGTGCCCACGTTTACGTGTGGCTTATTACGTTCAAACTTAGCTTTAGCCATGATGATCTTCCTGGTTTACGTCGAACACGGTTTTAAACAACTCAGCATCGACCTATCGTCTAAAAAACTAGACACTTAAATACTTAAAAAGCAGACTAATAAGCCTGCTTTTGGGGAAACGCTGTGAACAAGTCACTAAACTGTATATCTGGAGCTCTTATCCAGATTTGAACTGGAGACCTCTCCCTTACCAAGGGAGTGCTCTACCACTGAGCTATAAGAGCAAATTTTCGCTTCAATGGAGCGGGAGACGAGGGTCGAACTCGCGACATGCAGCTTGGAAGGCTGCCGCTCTACCAACTGAGCTACTCCCGCACGATGTTGGTACATCCACTTTTTGAAGTCTTAAAATTGGTGGTGAGGGAAGGATTCGAACCTTCGAAACTTTCGTAGCGGAGTTACAGTCCGCCCCCTTTGACCGCTCGGGAACCTCACCATTTTACACTTACCATCAGTGTTATTCTTTTACTTTACGACTTAAACTTCTAAGATGGTGCCGGCACACGGATTCGAACTGTGGACCTACTGATTACAAGTCAGTTGCTCTACCAACTGAGCTATGCCGGCGTTTCTTAGTGTTTCGTACGTTTCGTATCGGAACGGTGTGCAGTTTAGCAAAACTCAGAATCCTTGCAAGTGTTTTTTTCAAAAAAAACATCAAAAACTCATAAAATCAAACCATTTGATGATAATTCAACCGCTTTGATCACTGCACGGGCTTTTATTTGGGTTTCATTCCACTCAGATTCAGGATTTGAATCGACCACCAACCCTGCCCCTGCCTGTACATAAACCTTATTTTCACGAATCACACAGGTACGAATGGCAATCGACATATCCATTTCACCATGCCAGCCCAAATACCCCACTGCACCACCAAAAACGCCGCGTTTTACTGGTTCAACTTCGTCAATAATCTCCATGGCACGGATTTTTGGTGCACCAGACAATGTTCCCGCAGGAAAAGTGGCCTTAAAAACATCCAATGCATCAACATCATCACGCACTTCACCTTGCACATTCGAGACAATATGCATCACATGTGAATAACGCTCGACCACCATTTGATCAGTGACTTTGACTTTACCAATTTTAGAAACACGACCGACATCATTTCGACCCAGGTCAATCAACATTAAATGTTCTGCAATTTCTTTTTCATCGGAAAGTAAATCTTTTTCCAACGCCAAATCTTCTTCTTTGGTCTTGCCGCGTGGGCGCGTCCCCGCCAATGGACGGACAGTTGCAATACCATTTTCCAAACGCGACAAAATCTCTGGAGATGACCCGACAATATGAAAGGGTTTTTTATCGTCTAAGGTGTGCCCTTGCACTAAAAATAAATAAGGCGATGGATTTAAATGACGCAGCGCACGATAAACTTGTAAAGCCTCACCATCAAAATCTGAGACCATCCGATGCCCTGGAACCACTTGCATCACATCACCAGCACGAATGTATTCTTTGACTGTTTCAATCGTTTCTAAATACTTGGCTTTACCTGTCAGCGATTCAAAATGTGGCGCGGTATGTTTTTTGGCTTGTAGGCTAACTGGTTGAGCCAAGCTCGCTTCCAACGCATCTAATTGTTGTTGTGCCTGAGCATAAGCCTCTGGATCATTGACATCTGCATGCACAATGAGGAACAAAGTATCTTTTAAGTTGTCAAATACAATGACTGTTTTCGACAGCATCATCCAAATATCTGGCAATCCGACGGGATCAGCTGCCGGAACATTGGTTAAACGCGGCTCAATATAACGTACTGCATCATAACCAAAGTAACCGACAAGCCCGCCAGTAAAGCTTGGCAAGGCAGGTAAATCTTGTTGTGTCGGCACATGAAACTGCGCTTGAAAATCACGAATATACTGAAATGGATCGCTACATTGTTGTGTTTCAAGTGAACCATCTGCCTGTTGAATGGTGAGTACCCCTTGATTGCAGGAAAAAACCGTCGATTCACCTAAGCCAATAATGGAATAGCGCGCCCAATTTTCTCCACCCTCAACCGATTCAAACAGATAAGCCTGTTGATGCTCTTTAAAGCGTGCAAAAACTGAAAGTGGGGTTTCGGTATCCGCTAAACGCTGACGATAAACAGGAATAAGGTTATAGCCAGCCGATTTTAACTGGTCGAATTGAATTTGCGTTGTCATGAGTATTCTCTATGTTTTCGATATAGGCGTATTTAAGTTCGTTTTCGTGTTATCTGACTTAGCTTCGCCATCGAAAAACCATACAATTTCTCATTCCAATATCCTTATTTTAAATTATTTCGCAAGCAATTCTGTTAAATCATCGACCACTTGTTGTGGTTGGCAATCATGAATATCTTCACCATGATTATAGCCATAGCTCACCACAATACAATCAACCCCTGCACGTCGTGCTGCTTCTACATCATTGCTTGAATCACCAATCATTAATGTTTCTGCCGCAGTGACTCCATACTCATCCACACAAAAGAGCAGCTGACGTGGATGTGGCTTACGCTCTTCAAAACGATCACCACCAATTACATCGACAAAATACTGCGTTAAGCCCAAGCTTTCAACAATCATCCGTGCCGGTTGTTCTGGTTTATTGGTCACACAAATCATTTGCTTGTTGTTCTTTAAACCCCATTCTAAAAAATCAACCACGCCATTAAAAGGCGTGGTATCCACGCAAGGCTCGGCATTATAAATTTTTAAAAAAGTTTCTAATAATTGCTGATGCTGGGCAGGATCGACCTGACCAGTTAAATACTGCAAAGTGCTCTGACAGAATAGTGCGGTTCCCTTACCAATCCAAGTTCGCACTTGTGTTTCAGTGACATTGGGCAGTTGCAAAGCATTTAGACTCATATTCATAGCCCGATATAAATCGGATGCAGAGTCAACCAAGGTGCCATCCAAGTCAAATAAAATAAGCTCACGACTTGCCAATTGCGCTACCGACATCTTATCCCTCTCATTATTTATTCACACAAAAATATCAACTCAAATAATGAAGGCATGCGATTGCATGCCTTCATTATTCTTTTGCACAGGCTTATTTAAATAATAACCATGCAATGATTGCAAAAATAATCAATGCAATAATAGAGATTAAACCCAGTGATGCATTTTTTTGCTCTACTTTGGCTTGCTCAACCCGCGACACAGGCTCTTCAATCGCAATCGGTTGCGGTTCAGGCTGTGCCTTAATATCAACACCTGCTGGAATGGGTGCAGGCTTGGGTATAGCAACCTGTTGTGGCATACCATCTCGACTAATTTGAACATCACTGTCACGTTCGGTTAGGCTTGGCATACCTTGATCATTCATTTGCTGAGCCGCTGTTTTAGGCGCTTCTTCAACCTGTACTGCTTCAGTTTCAGACACAGCAACCGCTTCTAAAGGTTGCTCATTCGCAGCAACATTTTCTGCTACAAGTACAGGCTCAGTCACAACGTCAGCCGACTCCATTACCTCAGCCGCAATCTCTTGTGCAGGTGCGAATACGGAGAATTTCAAACTGGCAAATTGTACAATATCGCCTTCTTTTAACAGGCTTTCCTGTTCAATGCGTAAATCATTGACGAATGTGCCATTGGATGAATTTAAGTCTTGCACCCATAGCACTTGTTCTTTGAGCAAGAAAGCCGCGTGCTTGCGTGAAATTTCTGCGGCTTGCAATACAATGTCTGCGCTCTGATGACGACCAACCAACATATCACGGTCGATGCTAATTTCTTGTCCCGTTAATTCACCGGTAATTGCTTGTATTTTCCAGGTCATAAACTTTCACTCATCGTTTTTGATTATCATAACACAATGAATATCCACTGCCATTTAGGCAACCCAACTGACTCGAAGGAGAAGCCACGGTATGCTGATATGCATAAATATTCTCTGGATTTAAATAAACTGTTTCATTGGTTTTTACCACTGAAGTTAACTGATTTTTTGGCTCAGTATGCGGCTTACTCTTGGTGACTGAAGCAGAGGGCTGCTGATTATTCTTGGCAATCTGTTTCGAGGGTTGCGCAGAAGGCGCCTGAACAGGCTTCGACTGTCGTGGTGGTTCAATCGCAACCGACTGTAATGGTGGCTCAATCGCGACAGGGGTAGTAACGACAGCAGACTTACTGCTGTTCTGCTCTGCGGAAGGCACCTGTTGATAGTTTTGCGGGACTTTCGGTGCTGAAGGTGTCACAGGAAGACGTTGCTGATAAATATCATCAATATTTTCTGGTAACTTGGCAAAAGTGCCATCCGAATCCATCGCCAACTGCAAACTATACAACTGACTATAGCGCTGCTGCGACAAACGATTGACCTCTTTACTATCGCCAACAATTGTCGGATGGATAAACACCAACAGATTACGCTTTTCATTGGACTTTGCATCGGCACGGAATAAACGTCCAATCCCGGGAATAGCGCCCAATCCTGGCACCGACTGGCGACTGTAAAGCGAGTTATCGGAAATCAAACCACCCAACACGATGGTTTGACCATGTTCAGCCAAAATTGAAGTTTTAATGGCGCGTTTACTGGTAATTAAATCCTGAGCTTCGCCTTTTGGCTGCACAGCTGAAACTTCTTGTTCCACCTCTAAACGCACCGTACCATCGGCACCAATATGCGGCACGACTTTCAGTGTAACCCCGACATCTTTACGTTCAATTGATGTGTAAGGATTGGCCGTACCCCCTGTCGTACTGACTGATCCCGTGACAAAAGGCACATTCTGCCCCACCACGATATAAGCTTCCTCATTATCCATCGTTACAATAGAGGGTGTAGAAAGTAAATTAGACTTGGTTTTACTCTTTAAGGCCTGAATCAGTGCACCGTATAATTTACGTGAACCGTCAGCACCTTCTTTATAATCACCCAGAATCAGTGACGTTCCTGTACCCAACTTTGATGCAGCACCGGCTGCCCCACCCGTAACATAACCCGCAGCAAGCTGAGCAATACTCGCGCCTACATTGCTAAAATTGATTAAACCAATGCCACTATTTAAGTCACCCAATGCCCACTGCACACCCAGTTGATCGGCATCATTTCCTTCAACTTCAATAATCGCGGCTTCAATCAGTACCTGTTGACGACGTATATCCAGCTGTTGAATGGCAGCCTCTATTTCACGCATCAATTGCGGATCGGCTTTCACCACCAAGGCATTTTGACTATCGTCAGCAATAATACTGATGCCATTGGCATTAAAACTACTGATCGAATTTTGATTATTATTGTTCGATCCGCCGCCTAAATTAATGCTTGGCGTGGCAACACTCGACGAGCCACCACTTGAAGTATTTGAACTGTTATTATTGCCTGAATAGTTCGTTGCATTATTATTGCTAGAAGATGACGCATTGGAATTGGATGAACCAGCAGCCGCCTGACCCGTGACCAAGCCTTGTAAAATTGCAGCCAGATTTTTTGCACTGGCATATTTTAAACGAAAGACTTTTAAGCCACCCAAACGATCAGCTGTAGGCACATCCAACATTTCAATCATTTGACGAATGCGCTTACGGGTTGCCGTATCCCCTTTTAACACAATACGATTGGTACGCGTATCGGCAATAATTCGGATACGTGATCCTTTTAAGTCTCTTGCCGCGCCCGTAGAACTCATTGACTCAAGCAAACCAATCATTTCTTCAGCCTGACTCGATTGCAACGCAACCGCCTCAATATCGTTTTGCCCAGTTCCATCTAAATTACGGATAATGGTTTCAAGCTGATAAATATTATTGGCACGATCTGAAACAATTAAGGCATTGGTTCCCGCCACTGCGGACAAATGCGCAAACTGCGGCATTAAAGGGCGCAATGCTGGAATTAAATCATTTGGATTGGTATTTTCCAGCCAAATCACCCGAGTGACAATTTGATCACCTGTTGCACGCTGTTTGGCATCGTATGGAATACCTGAGCCTTTCACATTACTATCAGGAACAAGTTTGATGGTGTTGCCTGAAGGAACAGCCACCACACCATTGACATTCAAGACCCCTAAAAATAAATCATACACTTCAGCTTTATTTAAAGGCTTATTGGAAATGACCGTTACATTGCCACGTACGCGCGGATCGACGGCAAAATTTTTCCCGGTAATATCGGCAACTTCATTAATAAATGCTGTTAAGTCAGCGTCACGTAAATTAATTTTCCATGTTTGTGCATAGCTTGCCGTACTCACCATAGCCATAAGCGGTGCAGCAGCGAATAAAGCCCAAACTGGACGATGATGATTAAATAAAGCCATAAAATTTCGTGCTTCCTAATCCTATAATGTGACGATGCATCACTTAAAAATTCTGTTGTATGGTCATCACTTGATCACCACGCTTTATTTCTATTTTAACTTGACCTTCACGTCGAGCCTGTTCCAACAATTGAGCATCACTTTGCCCCTGACCGACAGCCTGCCCATTTAAAGACATAATCCGATCACCGGGTTGTAAGCCCAGTTTGCCACGTAATGCTGCGGGTGTTCTTGAAGTCACTTCATAACCCTCCCCCCCAGCATTTACCCCCATATCTTTTAAATATTGTTCACGATCTTGCTGTATTTTTTGTACTGCTTGTCCTAATGCATTCTGTTCCTGACTCTGCGGCGTTTGAGTCGCTTGATTATTAGAAGAAGATGATGCATCTGCTACGGGCTGAACGATCGATTGATCCAAGCCATTTTCAATGCCTTTGAACTTTAACTCGCGGGTGGTGCCATTATTTTGGCGCAACACCGCTCGATCCCAATACACTTCAGCAAGTTGGTAAGAGGTGTTGGCAATATTTTCCCCCACCCGATAACGATCCGCGACTTCATTGACCTTAATTACCGCAGAAGAAAACTGACTTGGATAACCCACCATCACCCCTTGCAATGCCAGATTAATACTTTCATCGGCAGCTGCTGCCCCACCCACTTCTTGAAATAATGCAAATGAAGCAATATTCGGGACTTGCGGTTGTTGCGAACCCAAGCTAATACGTTCGACTTGCATCACTTGAGGCGGTGCCACAAGCAACCAAAAAATACTCGCCAACTTCCAGCACAAATATAAAATAAGCAAAATCAAAAATATTGGGGCTGCCCGATCTGCTTGCTTCCAATTCAATTGTTGAATTTTTTCAATCCACTCATTCATTAGAAGCCACCTTTAAACAAAGGTTGGCGCGAACTAATCACATACGTGTCTAAGCCCGCTTTACCTTCATAAGACGGAATGTTCATCAATAAACGCTGCGTCAATTGCACATCCAACATCAAGTTTTGATCAACCGCCAATGCAATCAACTTTTGATCGCGCTGATCACGAATATCAAACATCAGTTTATTGTTTTCATCTGACAGCGTTCCTTTCAATGACGGCATATTCATTTGCTCTTGACGCTGAGCATAAGTATAAATCAGTTCCCCACCCGCCCATTGTACTTGACCTTCAGCCTGTGCAAAGCCCTGTTCTTTTTTAAAATTAAAATCAATATTTTGCAGTTGAATGGTATTGGTTGGCCACTGCCAATCCACCATATTTTTTAAGGTTTCAGGGGCAATTTGTCCATTCAAATCATGAATCATTATTTTTTTGCCAAAACCATAACCGACAATACCATCAAGCTGTGTATGCCCACTATGAACTTCTATCTGCGCGCCTAAACGCAACAAAAACAGATCTAAGGGTCGTGTTTTCCAACTCAACGATCCTGTTAAATTTCCTTTATGCCAATCTGCTTGTCCTTGCCAAATATTACCGCTTACATTTTGCAAAACTTGGTTGTTTTTATAAAATTTTGAAATGAGCCAAGCCGCTGGAATTTGGAGTAATACAAAAATAAAAAAAACGAGGATAGCAAAGATCCACCACGCCATATATTTCGGTTTTTTTAGCATCCCACCACGACCAACATATCGATTATTCTTCCTTGATTCACTATATTATCTTTCTATACACATTATGCATACTTTTTCCACAACGCCAATTCCAAGATATAAAAAAACCAAGTATAAATACTTGGTTTTTTCAGTCTAATCCACTTGGATGACATTCTCATGAATTTTGCAATTAGATGAGGAAGTCTTCCAGTTTCGCGCCACTTTCTAACTCAGCAACCAACCAACGCGGTTGTTTACCACGACCTGTCCAAGTATCAGCAGGATTCTTTTTGCTACGGTAACGTGGCTCTACTGATTTACGTGTACTTTTCTTGCGCTTCGTTGCACCAAACTCTAAAAGCTGCTCAATCGTGAAACCGACTTGATCTGCAATCGTTAAAATTTGCTGATAAGCATCTTCAATCGCTTGATCTTTTTTAGAAGCAATTAATGCTTCTGCTTCAACCTGCAAATGTTTTAACTCTTCAACCGATAAATTACTAATATCTGGCATCATATTAACTCCAACTAGATTTTATATTTATATACAACGCCGACATAATATTTTTATTGTCCAAGATATACAATATAAAAATCTAATTTATCAACAATATTTAAACAGAGTTCATACTTATATTGGTTTATGGTTTCTTTTTAAATCTGATGATTAACCATTAATTCAATTTTTGTCACTTTCTGTCGAATTATTTCAGGGATAGGCATTTTCAGCATATTCTCTTTATCCACACAAACCATAACCGCTTCACCTAATGCAACAATAGCTTGCTGCTGTTCACTCCATAATAAATAACTCATTCGAAGCGCACTATTCCGCATTTCTTCGACACGTGCACCAATTTTAAGCTGGTCGGGATAAAATACCGGACGAATATATTTGCACTGATTTGATGCAACCACAGTATAAACATCATGTTGAAAAACATTGAGTTCATCCATATATCGAATGCGAGCACTTTCTATATAACGATAATACATCACGTTATTTACATGACCAAAGGCATCCATGTCCCCCCATGCGACTGGCTGGGTATGAATAATAGGATAATCTAATAGCGTCAACATCACTTCCACCGGTTATATCTTTATTTCTACAAAATTTGCATTATTTTCAAAGATAGAATTTAACTGTTTAATCAATTCATCCTGACCTTTTAATGTCGATTTAACCCTTAAATAATTCATCATTACGTTATCTGGATAGAGCTCAAGCATTTTCTTCGCTGCATCTTCTCGTGCTGTGGCCGTGTATATATGCCATTTCGCAAAGGAAAACACCGGCAAAGCAGGGTATTTATTTTCCCAATATTCAATCCGCTGCTCAACCTTTAAATAATCAGGGTTTTGCTTTAATAATTGCTGTTGGAACCATAAATAAAAAACGTCTTGGTTAAATTGCTCATCCAATAAATGTAATGCCAAATCTTCATGTTGTGCACTCATTTCGGGCATACGCGATAATACTTTCAACCATAACGTTTTTATCTGGTAATTTCGATTATAAATTTGATCTTCTAAGTCTAAATAACGCTGTTGTAAATTTTGTAAACTTTCCGTATCCGCTTGATCAAAATCAAGTAATAGCTGCTGTAGCCATGCTTGTTTGGTTTCTGTACCTAAATGTCCATATTTAGTTGAACGCAAATATGCCCACGGAAACTGCACAGCAAACTTTTCCCATAACGAGGTGATACGCAAATCATAAGCACTCTTCACATCGTTTAACCAAGGTGAAAGCTCATGCTGATTTAAAAACTCAAGATGGGTTAAGGCTTGTTCGCAGTCATTTTGTGCAAGGTAAATTTCAATCCGTTGAATTTCAGCCAATTCAAATGCCATGGCATTGGTTTGATTTAATTGTGCAAGGGCTTGTGGATATTGTTGCTGCATCCAATAGAGTCGCGAATCAATAATCCCTTTTAATAAACCCGATTGAGAAAAAACAGTTTGAATAAACTCACGCTGATCTTGAGCGGCTTCTAATAACCAGACCACCGCTAATTGTTCATAAGGATGTAAATTTTTAAAATTAAAAACAGTTTCTAATTTACGTTGCTCTTTGCTTAAATAACGCTTAATAAACAACCATAATAATTGCGTTATTAAAGACAACAGTGCGAGAGAGATAAAAATGATCCAGATATTGGTTTGAATTTGCCATTCACGCCAATATAAATATACATAACCCGCACCATAACCGTAACTTAAAACACTCAATACTGCGATTATAATTAAACTGATCAAAGCATAAGCAAGTAAAACCTGTTTCATTATTTTTTACCCCAATAATGCACGCGTATTTAAAATTGGCGTAGGAATAACCGTAAATCCTTTTATTTTTTGCATGTTCTGAATCAATTGTCGTGATTTCTGATCGGGTAGTTGATTGAGTAGCTCAATAATTTCCGCCAGCGATTTTTGGTATTCCAAATACTGACCTTGTTGCAAAGCTTGCTGTGCAAGTAATAGTCGCAGTTGCGCTTCTTTTAATATTAAAGGTCTTTGCATTAAAGCCACGGCGGGTTGTTTTGCAGGCTCAATCATAATCCAACGCTGCCAAAAATATTTATTTTGCGGTTGGCTGGCATTTAATTGTGGCGTATTGATTTCTTGTGTTAATGCTTGATCAAGCTGGCGTATTAATACATCCAATTTTTCTTGCTGGGCAACTCGAGCACTGACAAACTGCTGAATCGCTTGTTGATCTTTCTGAATCACCTGATGCAAACTTTGCTTCAATGACGGTGCCAAAGCATATTGCGCTAGATTACGGTCAAGCTGCATGAGTTTATCTAAGCGCTTCATTAAATTTTTGCTGTTTCAGCATAAATTCAATCAAATCCAGTTGCTGCTTCACCACAACAATCGGATCTATGCTCGAAGGTTCTATTGTTTTTACATCAGCTTCACTTGAACTGACGGACTCATCTTTAACATTGACATGACGTTGTAAAGCCACAAGCTGATCATTTAAATTGGCATTGCTTTGTTCAATACGGTGCAGACTGTTGCTGAGTTCTGTCTGTTGTGCAGTAATTTCAAAGACGTCATAACTTAATTTTAAAATCCAAAGCAGAGCTAAAACGAGTAATAAAATGAAAATTTTCTTCATGTGTTCCCTTGCACAACTGCAATCTGCTGCAAAATTGAATCTGTTTTTAAATCAGATAATCGCGTGATATTAAAACATGCTTGATGATTTTTTTTATAATTTGAAACAACTTGACACAAGCGCTCGCCCTAAAACCAAGTAATGCCCTTTGGCAATCAGCTCAGCTTCAGCTTGCACCAGATCAATCCAATTGATCCAGCTCGCCTCACTGCTCACCACCATATAATATTGTTTTTCTTGTGCTAATTTAGGCAATAACTGTGCGAAGATTCTGTTGAGTCAATACAGGGCAACGACGTTCATATAAAACGAAATTGAGAACATCTATGCCTTGCCGCTGCAAGCGATCCATCATAAACAGACGCCCGCCCTCACCGCGCCAAAAAGCAATACGTGTCCCCGCATTCAAGGTTTGTAAAATCGGCAACTGCAACATTCCTTCTGATGTTTCCACCAAAGGAACTTCAGCAGCAATCCCATATTGAGCTAAAGCTTGAGCTGTGGTTTCCCCGACTGCAATCCACTGGATATGCCGAATAGCCTCAAGTGATATAGCGGCTTTGGTTAAATAACTCATCCCAATTTCAACCGCTGTTGGACTCACCACAACAATCACCTGAGTAGCAGGCAATCGTTGATAGAGCTCTGATAGGCTGTCCGACCAAGGTCGAGCCACCAATTCCAATAACGGCAAATCCAACACTTCAACTTGAGCCATGCGTAATGCATGACTCAAGTTTTCGGCACGATCTTGGGGACGGGTATTAATAAACAGCATGTTAATAAAACGCTTTCAGCAAATCGCCTGCGCCTTGTTCCAGTAACTTTTGAGCCAGCGTTTCACCCAACTGTTCAGCCTGCTCAGGAACACCCTTAAGTTCAACTTTCAATAAGGTTGCACCATCGACACTGCCGACACGACCTTCGATGTGTAATTGACCTTGATTTAAAAAAGCATAACCTGCGATAGGCACTTGGCAACCGCCTTCCAAATACGCATTGAAAGCACGTTCTGCACGAACACAAATATCGGTCTCATCATGTAACAGCGGTAAAATAAGATCCAATACCGCTTGATCCGCGGCACGACATTCCAAGCCCAATGCACCTTGTCCAACCGCAGGTAAACTAATCTCAAGTTGCAGGGTATGGCGAATACGATCTGCTAAACCGAGGCGCTTTAAACCCGCACTGGCCAAAATAATGGCATCGTACAAACCTGCATCTAATTTAGATAAACGCGTGCCGACATTACCGCGTAAGTCAATAATGTTAAGATCTGGGCGCTGTTTTAAAATCTGGCATTTACGACGCAGGCTTGAAGTACCGACTTTTGCCCCATGAGGTAATTCAGCAAAGCTGTGATATGTATTTGAAACAAAAGCATCCGAAGGATCTTCTCGCTCACAAATCACTGCAAGCGTTAATCCTTCAGGCAATGCCATCGGTACATCTTTCATGGAATGAACGGCTAAGTCAGCACGACCATCGAGTAATGCTTCTTCTAACTCTTTCACAAATAAACCTTTGCCACCAATTTTGGCCAAAGGCGTATCTAAGATTTTGTCACCTTGTGTTACGAAGGTCACCAACTCAACTTTAAGATCAGCATGCATTGCCTCTAAACGGGCACGAATATGTTCGGCTTGCCATAAAGCAAGCGGGCTTTGTCGAGTTGCAATCTTCAAAATCTTCATAAATTTTAGAAACAATCAATAAGTGCGTTGTTCTAAACTTAACGTGCTGACTTAAAAATGCAAGTAAATTTGCGCACTTGTTGTCACTAAAATCATGAAAATCAGATCTACATTTTTTGTATTCGTTCTCTTAAATGCGGTAGATGACGTCTACTGACGGCTAAACGCTCCTCCAATTCACGACAACGGACTTGATACTGCCCTGAACTAATCACTTCGAGTCCATCCAGAAAATGCACTGAAACCAAGGCATTTCGATGAATTCGAATGAATTGATCGCCAAATTCATTTTCTAAGTCTTTTAATGTTTCATCAATCAGCACATTGCCATTTTTATGCCGTACCGTGACATATTTTTGATCTGCTAAAAAATAATAAATATTTTCCACAGGCACCAATTCTACACCCCGGTAGGTTTTCGCCACGATTTGATGGCGTTTTATGTTTAATTCGTCCATATCTTCTTTTTGTTTTAACGTACTCATTTGTGCTTGAGTCAGTTTTGTTAAATGATCTAAAACCTGTTGCAATTCCTGCTGCATCACCGGTTTTAATAAATAGCCCTCTGCATGTGACTTAAATGCATCTAAAGCATGTCCGTCATAGGCAGTACAAAAAATAATGGCGGGCATAACTTCAAGCTGACGCAAATACTGCGCACAGCTCAAACCATCCATTTCAGGCATTTGAATATCTAAAAGTACAACATCTGGCTCGTGAAATTGAGCCATATCAAGCGCCTGCTGACCATGTGTGGCTGTTGCAACGACTTGATGCCCGAGTTGAGTGACTAAACGTGATAAGCGCTCTACTGCGAGAGGTTCATCATCACAAATTAGGATGTCCATTTCTCCTCCTTTCCCAGTCAACATCATTTTTTTTATAGGTTAACTATGATTTCTTATTTATATCGATATTGCACAACTGTGGTAAATATGCCCTTCCCTGCATATGTCTGAAAGACCACACTGCGCCCATAATAAGCTTGTAATCTC
This sequence comes from uncultured Gammaproteobacteria bacterium, assembly GCA_963812025.1. GTDB lineage: Bacteria > Pseudomonadota > Gammaproteobacteria > Pseudomonadales > Moraxellaceae > Acinetobacter. Next base: position 214,157 of record CAWETQ010000007.1, on the reverse strand, counting down.
TGCTTCACATTATTAACTGCAATTCCATGTCCTTGTCGTAAATTGATTTTATCCTGTGTATGCGGGTTAGTAATGACTATATTGACTTGATTTTGCAATATTTCGATCAATATACTTATCGTACTCTTTGTTAAAAATTTTTCAACTCCATGAAAAATACTATTTTCAACTAAAGGTTGTAAAGTTAATAAAGGAATTTGTATCTTAGAAAAGAGAACTTCATCATCATATTTCCATTCTACTTGCAGTCGATCACCTAATCGAATCTGCTCAATGGCTAAATAATGCTGACACAGTTCAATTTCATCTCTTAATCGAACCAACTTAAGCTCTTGAAAACTTGCACGAAATAAGCGAGATAAATTCAGTAGCATTTGTTCAGCTTTATCGGGGTCGATACTAATTAAACTAATCACACTATTTAAACTATTAAACAGGAAATGTGGATGAATACGCGCTTGCATGGCTTGAATACGTGCATTCAGCTCACTGTTTTGTTGACGTGCCCATTGCTCACGCAAATACAAATAGCGAAAACAAAATGTCCCAATCAGCACGCCATAGCCCAGATGTAACATCACACCATCGAGTAAAATATCTGCTGTTAAATGATGCAGTTGAAAATTTTGTCCAAAATAAATCAAGCCGTTGAGTGTCACAGTGGTCAGCAACAAAATAATTTGTAAAAGAATAAAGCCGACACATAACGCTTGTGCAAAACTTAAGGGCTGAAATTTTTGTTGAAATCGTTCAATCAATGCAACAAAACACAGTAAAACCCAATTGATAAACAACATATATTGCAGCAATCGGTCTACACTTAAAGCGCCCCATGATTGCGCTTCTGCTAAAGCTAAAATCATCGCTAAAATATTACTGGCAATAAATAATTCGATTAAATGTTGCCAACGCCCGATTTTCGTAAAAAAATAAGCATATGTCTTATTTCCCTGTGTATGAGCAAAAGTTTGGTCGTCTTGTCCTTCGGCAAGTGAACCTGAATTTGTTATACTGTTCTTAGTTCTAATGCTTTTTATCTTATTGAGCCGACATGACCACATCTTCTAATTCCTCAAATCCGTCACAAACCCAAACTTCGGGTATGTGGGGCGGTCGTTTCTCTGAAGCTACTGACGCTTTTGTTGCTGAATTTACAGCATCTGTACAATTTGACCAACGCTTTTATAAACAAGATATTGCAGGTTCTATTGCACATGCAACCATGCTCGCAAAAGTGGGCGTACTGACTGAGCAAGAACGTGACGACATCATCACTGGCTTAACGGCAATTCAAGCGGACATTGAAGCGGGTAACTTTGAATGGCGCATTGACCTAGAAGATGTGCACATGAACATTGAGTCTCGTCTGACTCAGCGTATTGGGATTACAGGTAAGAAATTACATACCGGTCGTAGCCGTAACGACCAAGTTGCAACCGATATTCGTTTATACGTGCGTGACGAAATTGACGCGATTTTAAAGTTACTGGAAAAATTACAAAAAGGCATTTTGGGCTTAGCGGCTAAAAATACCCAAACCATTATGCCAGGTTTCACCCATTTACAAACAGCACAGCCTGTGACTTTTGGTCACCACTTAATGGCATGGTTTGAAATGTTAGTACGTGACAGCGAGCGTTTGATTGACTGCCGTAAACGTGTCAATCGCTTGCCATTGGGTTCTGCTGCACTTGCAGGGACAACCTATCCGATTGACCGTGCTTATACTGCGGAACTCTTGGGTTTTGAAGATGTATGTGAAAACTCACTCGATGCGGTATCTGATCGTGACTTCGGCATTGAATTCAACGCTGCTGCATCACTGATCATGATGCACTTGTCGCGTATGTCGGAAGAAATGATTCTTTGGACTTCAGCACAGTTCAAATTTGTCAACATTCCTGACCGTTTTTGTACCGGCTCTTCCATTATGCCGCAGAAGAAAAATCCTGATGTTCCAGAACTCATTCGTGGTAAAACGGGTCGCGTGTATGGCGACTTAATGAGTCTTTTGACCCTAATGAAAGGTCAACCGTTGGCTTATAACAAAGACAATCAAGAAGATAAAGAACCCTTGTTTGATGCGATTGATACCGTTCGTGGTTCACTGATGGCATTTGCAGACATGATTCCTGCGCTTGTACCGAACATTGAAATTATGCGTGAAGCTGCACTGCGTGGCTTCTCAACCGCAACGGATCTTGCTGACTATTTGGTTAAAAATGGCGTGGCATTCCGCGATGCACATGAAATTGTCGGTAAAGCGGTCGCACTGGGTGTGGCTGAAGCTAAGGATTTATCTGAACTCACACTTGAGCAATTACAACAATTCTCAGATTTAATTTCTGAAGATGTCTTTGAAAAAGCACTGACGCTTGAAGCATCTGTAAATGCACGTAACCACATTGGCGGTACTGCACCTGCTCAAGTGGAAGCGGCGATTGCACGTGCTTATACTCGCTTAGAAAAACTTTACGCTTAAGGAAGAATGAGAGATGTCTCGACAGGTTTTTTGCCGTAAATATCAAACAGAAATGGAAGGCTTAGACTTTGCACCTTTTCCGGGTGCAAAGGGTCAAGCATTTTTTGAAACTGTATCTAAACAAGCTTGGCAAGAATGGCTAAAACACCAAACGACGTTGATTAATGAAAAGCGTTTAAATGTGTTTGAAGCAGATGCGAAGAAATTTTTAGAAGAACAACGTGAAAAATTCTTGAGTAATGATGAGTCTGTTGAAAAAGCCGAAGGTTGGACTGCCGAAAAATAAGGCAGTGCATTGGCTTTGATTCGCAAAGTACCTAGAAGCCAAGACTAAAAGCAATGCGCATATCGCTTTGAATAAAAAAAGCTCCATTTCAATGGGGCTTTTTTATTGCTCTCTCAAAAGCGCTACAAAGCAAAACCACATCTTCAATAAAACGATACATTTCAATACAATAAGTTACATGATTTCAGAAATTCATTCTCCTATAATCAATGCCAAGAAGATGGTTAAACATCTTATAAAAATATAAGTATTTTCAATTTCAATCCTAGGTTTCCCCCAAAATCTAGGATTTTTTTTGTCTAGTATTTCTATTTATCATTTTTTAAAAGCAATACATTAAGGTGAAAAAAAACGCCCTGACATAGGCGTTTTGATTGAATTCTTTAGGCTTAACTTAAGGCTGTTTTAGATAAGGCCATGCGGCTTTTAAATAAATAAACATTGACCACAAAGTTAGAATCACAGCGGTATACAGTAACAGATAAGCTAAAACTTCAAGCGGTTGCCAGTTCAGTAAGAACACTGAAATTGCAATCATTTGAAAAGCCGTTTTATATTTACCCACAGTCGATACGGCAACACTGGTACGTGCACCCAGTTCTGCCATCCATTCACGTAAAGCCGAAACCGTAATTTCACGTGAAATAATCACAATCGCGGCAAATGCCATCGACATACTCGGTTGCCATTGCACCAACACAATCAGTGCAGCTGCGACCATCAGCTTGTCTGCAACAGGGTCAAGAAAACGACCAAATGCGGATGTTTGATTGAGTGAGCGCGCCAAATAACCGTCGAACCAATCCGTTATAGCAGCAACCACAAAAATAGCCGTTAAAATCATGTGACGAGTCATGTTACTGTCTGGCTCAGCGACACCGATTGTGGGTGGCCAATATGCCACCAACAAAAAAACGGGTATTAAAGCTATACGCGCCAAAGTCAAGATATTTGGAATATTCAGGATTCGACCTGTAGTCATAGACACCGCCAATTTTCCCCTTTATGTACGATGAAAAATCACACATATTCTGAGAATGGATTCATCGTTAATTCAGACTCACTTTATACGAATTGCTATAAAGTGTCACTAGGCAAACACGGTAACTGTCTGCCTAGAAATTGCAATCAGTCTATTTTCAGCATCCCACAGATGTGCATATTCCGTGGAGTAACCTTCTGCTGCATAGTCAGTAAATACTTTATATTTAAACCAATCATACAATTTATGCTGCACGGGATGCACATACGTCACATGCCACGTCAGTGAACTGGCAGGTGCCAGTGTTTGAAACATCGGTAATACCCCCGGTGGCCAAATATCCAGTAAGGTCATCAATGCTGCAACCGTCAATTCATCGTTTTCATGCTGCGCTGGATTAAAACGGAACCAACCACCAAAGTCAGGTTTTGCACTGGCGGTACAGGGATAATTACCTTCAGCCCAACACACATCAAATTGCTGATAGCACTGTGGCATCGCAGCATGCTGTGGAAGTTTAGCCAAACTTTCAGGGATGGGATAATCTGGGGCAATACGTTCTTGTTGTACCTGAATGCTCGATTCGCGCTGCATACCAAAACTGGCAATTAAAATACTTTGTACTGCATCATCTTGCCATAAACGCACTTCAATGGTGGTGACTGACTTGCCTTGCCTTAAAATTTCAGCTGTGAGTCGCACTTTACTTTCTTGCACTGGGCCGACAAAAGTGACACTGCTACTGAGTAAGCGTTTTGCTGGATCAGCGATGGTCACCAAAGCCTTTTGCATCATCATCCCTGCAACCAAACCACCATAAATGGTGCGTCCTTGTAGCCAACCCTGCGGGATATTGACCCACTCATCCTGTTCAATTTCTGTGAATAATTGGCGTAATGACATCCTTCGTCCTCTGTTGTTTTTGCTTTACGCTATCTTTCACTGATTTTGTCGTGTTGTGAATGATCAATGACTCATGCGTCAGTGAGCATTTTTGCCAATTTGCCCTAAAGAGCTTCATGCAGAATTTTATAAATGGTTCTGGCCATGACTTCACCCAGTCCCGATACCAGCATGAGTTCTTTTTCTGAAGCTTTCAGCACGCCTTGAATGCCACCAAAATGGGTCAGTAAATCACGGCGACGTTTTGGCCCTAATCCCGGAATGGCCTCCAAGACTGAACCACCGCGTTTTTTATCGCGTTTGGCACGATGTTTGGTAATGGCAAAACGATGCGCTTCATCACGCACCTGTTGAATCAAATGCAGTGCTTTATGGTCTTCGGGTAATTGAATTTTTGTGCCATCGGTGAAATGTAAGGTTTCTAACCCCGGTTTGCGCCCTTCCCCTTTAGACACCCCCACCATAAATGCATCCAAACCAAGTTCTTGCATCACTTGCATCGCCATGTGCAATTGACCTTTACCGCCATCAATCAAAAGTAAATCGGGCAACATGGCTTTTTTATAACGACGCGTCAGTGCTTGGCGCATGGCTGCATAATCATCACCACCGGTAATATCCTCAATGGAAAATTGACGATAATCACGTTTTCGTGCACCGCCTGCATCGAACACCACACAAGAGGCAATGGTGGCTTCACCCATGGTATGCGAGATATCAAAACATTCAATTCGGTCAATCGGTCGCCCCACCACTTGCTCAAGCTGATGAAAACGTTCATTGAGTTCAAAATGGTTAGCCAATTGACCTTTAATGGCATGCTGGACATTCATATTTGCCAGCTCAAGCCACTCGGCACGGGTTTCTCGTACCTTGTGCTTAATCTGTACTTTCTTGGAAAATTCTTGTTGCAGCGCCTGTTCTAATTCTTTGCTGTTTGGCAATTCGGTATTGATAATCAACTCATTGGGAACTTCATCGGCCACCTGAAAATAAAAGTTCGCCATAAAATCAGACAACATTTGCCCTAAATCATCGCCCAACATATCGGGGAAATAACTTTTACCCCCCAGCATTTTGCCATTACGGACATACATAATCTGCACACAGGTCACCCCTGCATGATAGGCAATCGCCAAAATATCCGCCTCACCTTTGACTTTATAAATGGCTTGTTGTGACTGTACATCGCGTAGCAATGCCATACGATCACGATAAAAGACTGCTTTTTCAAACTCCAAAGCTTCAGCCGCCGCTTCCATTTGGGTAATCAGTTCTTGATTGAGTTCTTTAGTATCACCCTGTAAAAAGCGAATCGAATTTTGGACATCTTGCTGATAGTCTTCAGGCGAAATCAAACCTACACACGGTGCGGTACAGCGTTTAATTTGATACTGTAAACATGGGCGTTTACGCTGCGAAAAATAGCTATTTTCACATTGGCGCACGTTAAAGAGTTTTTGTAACACCAACAAGGTATCGCGGGCATTATAGGCACTTGGATAGGGGCCAAAAAACTTCCCTTGCTGATGTTTACCTTTCCCCCGTCCACTGGCAATTCGGGGATAGGGCTTGTCACTGGAGATAAAAATATAAACGTAGGATTTATCATCACGCAACATAATATTATAAGGCGGACGATGCAGCTTAATTAGATTTTGTTCAAGCAATAAGGCTTCAGTTTCCGAACGAACAATCAGCGTTTCAATGTCATAAATACGTGCCACCAACGCCTGAGTTTTGGGATGTTCGATGGTTTTTACAAAATAGCTCGACACGCGATTTTTTAGATTCTTGGCTTTACCGACATACAACAATTCACCGTCTTTGCCGAGCATGCGATAAACACCGGGCAAAGTCGTCATATTGGCTAAAATTTTTTCTATATTTGCACGTGCATTTTCGTTCACGGTAGACTTTTAAATTTAGATGATCTTTCATGATGTAAGACTGATCATGCAATTTTCAAGTCTACTGTTGTGAATAAGCTTATTTTTCTTAATTAGGTTTGTTAAATAACTTTTCAATGGGCCGAGATGCAGCTTTAAATGCAACCTCATTTAAATAATCACATGCAAATTCATTCGGGGTAGCTTTGAATGATTCATTCTGTTCATGATAAAAACCCCAATAATTCTTACCCTCAATACTTAATTGAATATTCGCAATATTTGGCTGACCTTCATCCTGTTGAAACAGTGTCCAGTTGACGTTATTCCAGTGTGCTATTGTTTGAATTACATTATTTTCACTGACATGCTGAATCGTTGTATCTGGATAAAATTCAATATAGTCCTGACTATTCTTAACGGATTGTTTCTGCCAACAGACAGAACCTTGAGGAAATCGCTCAGAAGTATCATAATGAAGACCCAAAAGCGCTGCTAAAATTTGACCTGTTGCAGTGCTGTATAATTGTCGTACTACGTTGTTTTTATCTTCTACTAGAAGTAAACCTGAAACATCAATTTTTTTAAATTGATTAGAAATCAGCAAAGGTTTTCCAGAGCTATTCAGAAAAGGTTTTTCAGGGCTATAGTTACTGACCGTATATGATAACGTTTCACCATCAAAATGAGCATTTTCACCAATCAAATAAGTATCTTTGTCCAGTTTTGGCGGCATGAATGTAGAAATCCCCTCCTGCGTCACATAATTTTTGACCGCGTCAAGACCAGAAATTCCTTGCCCTAAATACGCCACACTCAAGTTATTTTTTTGATCAATTCGATATCGACTCAGCTCTATATTGAAAACTATATCTCCAGTAATACGATAAAGATCTTGAGATGCCAACTGTTCATTAGCATTTGAATGGCCATCACCCGATCCCCACCGCCACAAGCGGTTAAAAATAATGTCGATAGGAATACAGCACTTATATTTTTCATCTTATAGCTTAACTTCATATTATTTATCATGATTATCAATGAATTTGTTCGCTAAAAACAAGCTGTGAAGCTATAAAAAATTAAATGACCGACTTTATTGGGTGATCTACAACGTTTATTGATCACCTCCTCTCCTAAATCAATTTTAAATTTCAGTCAAATTGATCTTAAAAAGTGAAGCAAATGCCCAAAATAAACCGTTCGATCTTTGTCATGCGAGTTATTTGATTGACAAAAGCATGACTCACTTTTCTATCAATTGACTTTTCTGACCAAAACAAGCAAATAAAAAACTTGTAATTCAAGACTTATACCCGATATAAATAGTCACGAAATTATTAAAAAATCTTAATTTAAACAAAAAGTTCATCATATTCTTACAAAGCAAAGTAAAAATAAAGCCATCGACCACACAGGTTTGTTAAAGAAAAATTGATGACCCTTGCGTCACGGCTTGATACAACTTGTTATGTTCTTTTTAGATATAGTTATCGTAAGATTAGCGAAGTTCAATGTACGTAAAAACTGCGTACATACTTCAAAACATCAACTTAGAAGTCCTCCAAAATAAAGGAGATCAGGCATGATCCACGCTGGCAATGCCATTACCGTCCAAATGCTTTCGGACGGAATTGCAGAATTCCGCTTTGACTTACAAGGTGAGTCGGTCAACAAATTTAACCGTGCAACCATTGAAGATTTTAAAGCTGCTATTGATGCTGTAAAAGCAAATAGCGACATTAAAGGTTTAATCGTGACCAGCGGTAAATCAACATTCATCGTTGGTGCAGACATCACTGAATTTGGTGAAAACTTTGCTCAGGGCGAAAAAGCAATTGTGGATTGGGCAATGCCTGTTCACGAAATTTTCAACAGCTTTGAAGATTTAGACATTCCTAAAGTTGCTGCAATCAATGGTATGGCATTGGGCGGCGGTTTTGAGATGTGCTTGGTCTGTGACTACCGTGTCATGTCTGAGCAAGCACAAGTCGGCTTACCTGAAATTAAACTCGGGATTTTCCCTGGTTTCGGTGGTACGGTGCGTTTAAGCCGTGTTATTGGTATCGACAATGCAGTTGAATGGATGGCGATGGCTAATCCTAAAAAAGCTGCTGCTGCCATTAAAGATGGTGCTGTTGATGCGGTGGTTGCTGCTGACAAACTTAAAGATGCTGCAATTGACTTGGTTAAACAAGCGCTTGCTGGTCGCGTAGACTGGAAAGCAAAACGCCAAGAAAAACTTGATCCTGTGAAGTTAAGCCCAATCGAACAAATGATGGCGTTTAACTCTTCTAAAGGTATGGTGCTTGCAAAAGCAAACCCAGCGCAATACCCAGCGCCAAAATTATTATTGGATTCTTTACAAGCAGGTGCAAGCCTTCCACGTAACGAAGCATTAAAAATTGAAGCTGAAGGTTTCGCTAAAGCTGCGGTAACACCACAAGCAGGCGCATTGATTGGTTTATTCATCAATGACCAAATTGTGAAAAAAACCTCGAAAAAACATGAAAAAGGTGCGCATCCTGTCAACCTAGCGGCTGTATTGGGCGCGGGTATTATGGGTGGCGGTATTGCTTACCAAGCGGCAAGCAAAGGCACACCAATCATCATGAAAGATATTGGTAATCCACAACTTGCACTCGGTATGTCTGAAGCGAACAAATTGTTGACCAAACAAGTTGAACGCAAAAAAATGACTGCTGCAAAAATGGGTGAAACCCTTGCACGTATCCGCCCAACTTTAAGCTTAGATGAGTTTAAAGAAGTGGACATCGTGATTGAAGCGGTCACTGAAAATCCAAAGATTAAAGCGGCTGTGCTTGCGGACACTGAAAAATCAGTGCGTGAAAACACCATCATTGCATCAAATACCTCGACGATTTCAATCACACGTTTGGCAGAAAGCCTACAACGTCCTGAAAACTTTGTTGGTATGCACTTCTTTAACCCAGTTCACATGATGCCTTTGGTTGAAGTGATCCGTGGTGCGAAGACGTCTGATGAAGCGATTGCGACGACTGTGGTTCTTGCTCAGAAAATGGGTAAAACCCCAATCGTTGTGAACGACTGCCCGGGCTTCCTAGTCAACCGTGTATTGTTCCCTTACTTTGGCGCATTTGACCTTCTTCTGAAAGATGGTGCTGACTTCCAACAAGTCGACAAAGTGATGGAAAAATTCGGCTGGCCAATGGGCCCTGCTTATCTTATTGACGTTGTCGGTATTGATACAGGTGTTCATGGTGCTGAAGTGATGGCGGAAGGTTTCCCTGACCGCATGAAGCCTGACTACAAAGGCGCGATTGAAATCATGTACGAAAACAAACGTCTTGGTCAAAAGAATGACGTTGGTTTCTACAAATACGAGCTTGATCGTAAAGGCAAGAAAGCGAAAACCATTGATCCAACAGCATATGAGCTTGTTGCATCTATGGCGACCACTGAAAAACACGAGTTTGATGCACAAGAAATCATTGATCGTATGATGCTGACTTTCTGTAACGAAACCGTTCGTTGCCTAGAAGACAACATCGTAGCGACGCCTTCTGAAGCAGATATGGCGATGATCATGGGTGTAGGTTTCCCTCCATTCCGTGGTGGTCCATGCCGTTACATCGATCAAACGGGTGTAGCTGAATACGTAGCACTTTGCGACAAATATGCACACTTAGGTAAAGCGTATGAAGCGCCACAAATGTTGCGTGACATGACTGCTAACAACAAAAAATTCTACGGTTAAGGAGCAACGTGAATGGCTACTTTAAATCCGCGTGACGTTGTCATCGTTGATGGCGTACGTTCAGCAATGGGTAAAACCAAAAACGGTATGTTCCGCAATGTACGTGCTGACAGCTTATCTGCTGAATTGGTTCGTGCTTTAGTTGCTCGTAACCAGTTTGATGTCAACGAAGTTGAAGACCTGATCTGGGGTTGTGTTAACCAAACCTTAGAACAAGGCATGAACATTGGTCGTAACATTGCGTTATTGGCTGATTTACCAAAAACTGTTGCAGGTCAAACTGTTAACCGTCTTTGTGGTTCATCTATGCAGTCTATTCATACTGCTGCGGCTCAAATTGCGACCAACCAAGGTGATGTTTTCATCATCGGTGGTGTAGAGCACATGGGTCACGTCAATATGATGCATGGCATCGACCTGAATCCTGAAGCATCTAAGCATTATGCGAAAGCATCGAACATGATGGGCTTAACCGCTGAAATGTTAGGTCGCATGAACGGCATTACCCGTGAAGAACAAGATGCGTTTGGTGTTGAATCACACCGCCGTGCTTGGGCTGCGACGCAAGAAGGTCGTTTCAAAAATGAAATCGTCGGTGTTGAAGGTCATGACCAAAATGGCTTCAAAATCCTATGCGACATCGATGAAGTGATTCGTCCAGACGCTAACCTTGAGTCATTCAAAGGTTTACGTCCTGTATTTGATCCGAAAGGCGGTACGGTCACTGCGGCAACATCTTCAGCTTTGTCTGATGGTGCTTCTGCAATGTTGCTGATGTCTGCTGAACGTGCTCAAGCATTAGGTCTTAAGCCACGTGCTGTAATTCGCTCTATGGCGGTTGCAGGTTGTGATGCTGCAATCATGGGTTACGGTCCAGTTCCAGCAACGCAAAAAGCGCTTAAACGCGCTGGCTTAAGCATTAGCGACATTCAAACATTTGAATTGAATGAAGCATTTGCTGCACAAGGCTTATCTGTGATGAAAGGCTTAGGCATTTATGACAAACAAGACCTGATCAACTTAAACGGTGGCGCAATTGCACTGGGTCACCCATTGGGTTGTTCTGGTGCACGTATCACCACGACATTGCTTAACGTCATGGAACAGCAAGATACGCAATTTGGTCTTGCAACCATGTGTATCGGTTTAGGTCAAGGTATCGCAACCATTATCGAACGTGTGTAATACGCATATTTGATCAATAAAAAATCCTCGCTTTATGCGGGGATTTTTTTTATCGCATAAAATTCAAAAACTCGATCTAGACAGATCAATACGCAGCAAATTATTATCTCGTTGCGCATAAATTATAAGGTGTTCACAATGTTTAAAAATATGGCAGCAGATTTAATGGGGACGAGTGACATTGGTCGCATTATTGAAGCAAGAGATTATGATAAAACAGATATTGATGATTATATTTTTCACGAAGACCATGAAAAAATCTTCTTCTTAATTAAAGCCAAAACAGATGAATATTGTTTTACCAATACTGCTTTTATTCATCTTGATGGTACGAGTGCGGTCAGCAAAAAACGAACCCTGCATCGCTATCCATATAAACATCATCAGATTAGTCGAGTCTTACTTGAAACCGCTGGCACAGTTGATCGAGATGTAGAATTAAAGTTCCAACTGGGCGGAACAAGCTATTCCATTGATATTGAAAAATCCCAAATTGATAAAGTCCGAGATTTATACAAAGCATTATTTAGTATTGGCGAAGCATGCAAAGAAATTGAACGCCAGACATCGACGCTAATGCAAACACAGCAAGCCGTGAATAGCATGTTTTCTCTGCGTGAGTTGCCTGAACACGTTGTACTTAACTTACCCGACATTATTTGCCAAACAACACTGCAAGTTGAGGAAAATCTAACTAAACGCCGTAAACAAATTGAAAACTATGATTTTTCTACGATTTTTGAGCGTTACCTCAAGCAATAAATATCGTCATAGCAGCACAGTTAAATTGAAAAAATATAATCTTAATCCAACTTAAATACATGGAATATTTAATATTTTTGTAAACATCCTCGCTTTTGTGGGGATTGTTTATTATTGTTCTATCAAGATTGCTATAAGTATTTATCACTATTTAATATTTAAAATATTGGGAGTAAATGGATGTTTTTATCACTCGCTAAAACAACGATTAGTTTAGGCATCATTGCCACAATCCTCACAGGATGTGCAACTTCAACTTTAATTAAAAAAGACACTCAAACCTACACCAGAACCAGCAAAGTCACACTGGTTGAAGATACGGTGGTTGCCTTTGGCAAGTCTGCTCAAACCATAACTCAGTTACCGCAAAATAGTTTAGTCATTGCTGGACAAAAAAATAGCTATATTTTGACTCAAGGTGGTGCGCAATTTGTCAACTTAATCAGCAAACTTGAGCCTAGCAATATCCAAATGACCAAAGAGCTGCAATTTTTCTCTGAAAAAAATGATGGTTATTTTTCAGGAGTTCTGCCTTTGTCTTATGTAAAATTACAAGAAGATATTAGCAAAAAGGATTTAGCATTTTTTATTGCCAATGGTGCTGAAGAATGTTCAACTTCAAGTGATAAACGCATGAATGCTCAACGTTTTTGCTTTAATTTAAAATTAGCAGGCGTGGTCTACCCTGTTGCAAATAATATTGCTTCGCTCAAAGCATTAAGTAAACCTTATCAAGTGACAATCTATACCAACACTCAAGAAAGTTATAAATCAAGTTCAAAAATGAACCCCTTAGAAAAATTGGTTTTACTGCCATTTGCGGTCGCAATTGATGTTATTTCTTTACCTTTCCAAGCTGCTGAAAAGATTTTTGATTAATTAACTTTAAGTCAAAATATTTTAGACATGATCGAATGTGTTTCAGGATTCAATAGTACGATAGAAAAGTCCTCGCTTTATGCGGGGATTTTTTATGAATCAATAAAATTACTTGCTCTATATTTAATGAACTTCAAATCTGAATAGTATAAGAAATATTATTTTTTCCTTTAGCTTATTGAATGTAACCATTCCGCAACATTCTATTATAACTCTGTAACTTTGGTTGATTATTCACACAATTTTAGACCAATTATTACCCATTACACCAAACAGCATTTGTATAAATGCTACCATAATAAACTTAAATCTTATCAATTACTTAATTTAGGATTGTGACTCATGAATGCTATTCAAACTGCTATGACTCTCGTTTTAGTTGCAGGCACGACATCAGCTATGGCGACTACATCTGTAGAAGCAACTCCAGCCGCAAAAGTGACTGCTATTAAAGCGCAAGTTAAAGCAAATGCGGCTCAAACGACAACTGTTGCAAAAGAACAAGTGAAAGCTACAACTGCAGCTGTTGCAAACAAAGCGACTGAAGTAAAAGATGCAACCGTTGCTCAAATTGCTGAAGTAAAAGATGCCGCTGTAGCGCAAGTAACTGAAGCAAAAGACAGCGTTGTTGCTGAAACTGCTGAAGTAAAAGAAGCTGTGACTGAACAAGTTGCTCAAGCTGAAGAAAAAGTTGAAGCTGTAAAAACAGAAGAGAAAAAATCATTCTTCTCTTGGTTTAAAAAGAAAACTGCGTAATTTCAGCTTAACATCAAAGTATTCATAAATACTTTATATAAAAAGGATGCGATTCATTGGCATCCTTTTTTAAATTAAAATATTCGTGTTTATCTAAAGACTAGCGCATAGCACTATTCGCTACAGTTTCTAAGGGTTGGGACAGATGAATCTATCTCATTGAGCAATCAACGATCCACGATACCCAATGAAATTTGCTCTTGACTTATTTGTATATTGATTGCATTACGGTCTATACCAAAAGGTGCAAGCATAGTATACAAGCCTTCTCGGGGATCAGGAGATTGCAAACCTTTTGCAATCGCCAAAACATGTTGCTGCAATGCCAGTGGCAAACTGTTTAAATCTGGCATCGGCCCCTCAGGCACAACATCTAAAGTAGTTACAATCGTTGGATCAACCACAAAGTTTTGCGTATCCAGCTGTATCTGCATGATTCTATGCTGCAAAGCTCTGACTTCTTGAGGGTCTTCTTGATATTGAATCACCCCTGTTTCAGCCCTTAATTCAGGCTCTGCTAATGTTCTTAACATCGGCAGTTCAAGTGTGTCGGCAAAAGCCGTAGAGATAGGTAAATTTACAGCAAGGGTAATCACAGCAAAAGATACATATTTTAGGAGATTCATGGCAGCTCTACTCAAAAAAATAAAAGTAAACAAACAACCTTCAACACCCAAAATTGTATAATAAATAATCCACTGAATAACCTTTACGCTGATCAATGGTCTTAGACAAATTCCAACTTTTGTTCAAAAATAATTCAATTTCACCGCTTTAAAAACATCAACGCGCTAAGCAAAAATAGAAAATATACTCTTTAAAACTTAAAAAATCATCGCTTTATATCTAATACACAACATGCGCATCAGCCGATAAAGCAACTGGCTAAAACTTTATTTTTCCAGTGTTCCTACGCGCAGAAGTACAGGAAATGTTACATCTAAGTGTTCAGGTGCAGCTTTTAAGGCATTTGAAATCTGACTGAAGCGGATCATCAAGGTGCTTATCTTGATAATGTTTCAGTGCTGACCATGTGTTTAAATAACTCAGCAATTGCTGCGCTGTCCATTGATATTGCAAAGATAGCGCGGGCACAGCCTGTTCTTGAAAAGGAAAGGGAATGGTTTGATATCCCTCATCAATATAACGGCGCTCACTGTCCCAATAATCCTTTAAGGTTTCAAAATACAACTGTTGAATCAAATGATTCAGGGCAGCATCTTGGAGCTGAATTAAGCCATAACCAATGACAGCCACCACACCTTGCGGTTTCAGCACGCGTTTCACTTCGCGATAAAAGGCCTCAAAGTCAAACCAATGAATGGCTTGAGCAACGGTGACCAAATCTATAGATTGCGCAGGAATACTGGTCTGCTCTGCCGCTTGTACTTGATAGCTGACATTTTCAAAATAAGGCGCATGTTGTAACTGCGCATCACTTATATCCGTTGCCACCACATGATCGAAATACGCTGCTAATAATTGGGTGAATTGCCCAGAACCTGCCCCACAGTCCCATGCGAATGTTCGCTCAGGCACATGCTTTAAAATTTCTTTTAGAATTTGTATGGAATAATTTGGACGGGCTTGTTTATAGCGCAGACTATGCTGAGAAAAGAGATCTTTCATTGTTTTAATGTTCAAATCAATTTTTATAAAATGACTATACTCAGAAAAATAACCCACTGTCATGCAACTTGTCTGACAATTTTAAGCATAAAAAAATCCCCAAACAATGTTTGAGGATTTTTTGAATATGGTGGCGAGACCCAGGTTCGAACTGGGGACACACGGATTTTCAATCCGTTGCTCTACCGACTGAGCTATCACGCCAATGCCGTGTATTAAGCCGTATCTCAGGACATTAGTCAATATAATTCAGCACATTTTTATTTGATTGAATATTTTTTACCCAAAAAAAATCCCTGATGGGATCAGGGATTGAAATCTTTAAATAGATTTTGAATATGGTGGCGAGACCCAGGTTCGAACTGGGGACACACGGATTTTCAATCCGTTGCTCTACCGACTGAGCTATCACGCCAATGTCGCGTATTAAACAGTTTAAGTGTTTTTCAGTCAAGTGACTTTTGTGCTTTTTAAAACAAATGATTATTTTTACAGCAAATTATCGCTTGTTTGATTATTTTTTATTTAAAACTCAATCCCGTATTCAATTTTTACTTTTCTGCGCGCATAAAAAAACAGCTCAATGGCTGCTTTTTTATCATTCAATCCAGCTTAAATTTTTTCTAAATTCGCCAAGCAACGATGAATGGCGCCACATCCCGGTTCAAAGACTTTAACGCCTTTTTCTTCTTCCATGCGGCAAACTTCACTCACCAGCCTTTCTGCAACACCGCGCCCACGGTTGGCAGGGTGAACCACGATATTTTCCAAGGTTTTACTTTCCCCTTGTCCAGTGCACCAAATCGCCCCAATCACTTTAGTATTAAATTCTGCTGTGTAAACTAAGGTATACTGAGCCAAATTTTGCTCTAGTTGTTCAATGGCATCCTTCCCATCTCCAAATTCTGGGCTGGTGTCATACAGTCGCTCAAGCTGGCTGCGCACTTCGTCATTTTCTAGTGAAGTATAAGCATGTATGGTAATAGGCATTGATTAACCCTCCTGAGCAATCTAATATGCGGTGATTTCGTCACCGCGAAAAAACATTTTACATCATCATTTTTAACGTTTTTGAGGAACGTGTCTATGACGCAACGTATCAGTGAAGTGGTAAGAAACACCAACGAAACCAAAATTCGAGTTCGTGTGAATCTTGATGGTACGGGTCAAGGCACCCTCAATACAGGTGTTCCATTTTTAGATCATATGATCGATCAAATCAAGCGACATGGCTTATTTGATATTGATATTCACTGTGATGGTGATCTTGATATCGATGATCATCATACCGTAGAAGACTGTGGTATCACGCTTGGTCAAGCATTTGCTCAAGCCTTGGGTGATAAAAAAGGCTTACGTCGTTATGGTCATTTCTATGCACCATTGGATGAAGCGCTTAGCCGTGTCGTGGTTGATCTATCTGGTCGCCCTGGCTTATGGATGGATATTCCATTCACTCGCGCACGTATTGGTACTTTTGATGTTGATCTATTCTCTGAATTTTTTCAAGGCTTTGTGAATCATGCGCTGATGACATTGCACATTGATAACTTGAAAGGTAAAAATAGTCATCACCAAATTGAATGTGTATTTAAAGCATTTGCACGCGCACTGCGTATGGCTTGTGAAATTGATCCACGTGCAGCAAACACAGTTGCTTCAACCAAAGGAACGTTGTAATGACCCGTATTGCCCTTCTTGATTATGGCATGGGAAATTTACACTCTGCTGCCAAAGCCTTAGAACATGTTGGCGCAACGGTAGATGTGACCAATGATCCCAAACTGATTGCCCAAGCGGATAAAATTGTCTTTCCCGGTGTCGGTGCGATGCGTGATTGTATGCAAGGCATGCATGAAGCAGGCATTGATGACGTGGTACGCAATGCTGTATTCAATAAGCCTGTGCTGGCGATTTGTGTCGGCATGCAAGCATTGATGCAACACTCTGAAGAAAATGGCGGTTCTGACGCACTGGGTATTTTTGAGGGTGAAGTGAAACGCTTCCCCAATGTTGCAGGTTTAAAAGTACCGCATATGGGCTGGAACCAAGTGCATCAGGCAGACCCAAGCCATCCGATGTGGAAAGACATTGAACAAGATGCACGTTTCTACTTCGTGCATAGTTTCTATGTTGAACCGAAAAATGCCGATCTTGTGGCGGCAACTTGTGATTACGGTCTAGAGTTCTGTACCGCAATTCATCAAGAAAACCTATTTGCGACTCAGTTCCATCCAGAGAAAAGTCATACCGCAGGTTTGCAATTGCTAAAAAACTTCGTGGAATGGAAAATTTAAACATTCATTTTTAGAAATTTGAAAAAAAGCTCAGCCATGGTCTGGGCTTTATTTTTGCCAATACGCTGAAAAGCGATTAAGCTAATTCAAAATAAATGGCTAGTATCAATCCTTATGGAAGATCTACTGCTTCAAACCCTCCCCAGCAAAGAACAAATTCAGCAATTACCTGTCTTTCAAAATCTTCCCCTGCAACAGATTCAGGTCATCAATTCGCTACAACAATGCCATGCCATTGAGCAAGAACTCAAAACTTGTGCCTTATTCGGTTTTGACACCGAATCTAAACCGACCTTTAACAAAGGTGAAGTTTCAACTGGCCCACACCTCATTCAATTGGCAAGTCACGATAAAGCCTATTTATTTCAGGTTAATCCGCAAATTTTAGAATTTTTAAAACCGATATTTGAAAATAAAAATCAAATGAAAGTCGGTTTTGGTTTAAAGAATGACACGCCGCTTTTTCGAAAAAAAGGCATCCAACTCAATGGTCTGCTTGATCTGGCTAAATGCTTTACGCCTTTTGGCTTCCCTAATACGATGGGACTAAAAAATGCCATGGCATTTTTATTTCAGGTCAATTTTCCCAAAAGTAAAAAAATAAGTACCTCAAACTGGGCACGAAAAATACTCACCCCACATCAAATTCAATATGCCGCTGCCGATGCCTATGCGCCTGTACTGGTTTTTGAAGAATTATGGCGTTTGGGCGTATTACCGAAAACCATCCCCAGTCATTTATTCAAATCAAGCATGCAGCCGAACAAAATAAAAGCTGAAACTGATGCTTAGAAATTTGGCAATATTTTGCTAAGATTGCAGATAATACATTCTTTATAAGATTTGGCTAGGAGCGCAAGCATGCTGATCATTCCAGCAATTGACCTGAAAGATGGCAAATGTGTCCGTTTAAAACAAGGTCGTATGGAAGACGATACCGTATTTTCTGACGATCCCGTTGCAACTGCACAGCATTGGGTCAATGAAGGCGCGCGTCGCTTACATTTGGTCGATTTAAACGGTGCTTTCGCAGGTACGCCAATTCACAAACCAGTGGTTGAAGCCATTGCACGTGCGCAACCTGAACTGCCAATCCAAATTGGTGGCGGGATTCGCTCACTTGAAACCATTGAACACTATTTAGATGCCGGTGTATCTTTTGTGATCATTGGTACTAAAGCTGTGCAAGACCCTGCATTTGTTGAAGAAGCATGTAAGAAATTTGCAGGTCACATTATTGTTGGCATCGATGCCATGAACGGCATGGTCGCAACGGATGGCTGGGCCAATATCACCGATGTAAAAGCCACTGATTTAGCCAAACGTTTTGCTGATGCGGGCGTATCGAGCATTGTTTATACCGACATCGCACGTGATGGCATGATGCAAGGCGTAAACATTGAGCAAACGGTGAATTTAGCCACGTATTCAGGCTTACCTGTGATTGCTTCTGGTGGCGTCACCAACCTTGATGATGTACGCAACTTAAAAGGTCAGCCGGGCATTTTAGGTGCAATTACCGGTCGTGCCATTTACGAAGGCACATTGAATCTTCGTGAAGCGCAATCGTTATGGGATAACGAATCTCTCTAAATTGACACATGCTAAAAAAGAGGTCTTCGGACCTCTTTTTAATGCTTCAAATTTAGTACACCACATTGCGAATAAATTTGACTGTTTTGTCACTCCAGTTCTGATAACAGTATTTTACTGCGCTGGAATACACCAGTGAATCCCCTGCCTGCAAAACCTTTTGTATACCCGCAACATCCAGTGTTAATTGCCCTTCAATCACATACAGCATTTCATGCCAGCCTTGTGGATCAGGTTCTGCTTGATACTGCTCGTTGGGTTCAAGCGACCACACCCAAAGCTCCACGACTTGTTTTGCCGGTATGGATGACATCAGTTTAGCAAAACTTTCTTTGCTTTTCCCTTGCCATGCCAATTCATTAATTACAGGCTGATCCTGCTGACTTAGGGGGCTGACTAATTTGCCAAAATCGACCCCTAATCCATGCGCAATTAAACTCAGTTTGGCTAGACTAATATTATCCTGACCTGATTCAATGCCAGCAATCATACGCCGACTCACCCCAACCAAATCCGCCAACTGTTGCTGGCTTAAGTGTTTAAGTCTCGAAAATAGCGCACATTCTGGCTGACATGCTGTAAGACTTGGCTGTGCTGACTCATTCTCTTTCACTCAAAAGTAATGTGCACTATATTGCACAAAAGATAAAAATGAAGCAATATATGTGCAATATATTGCACAAAAGCTCCCATGAATAAACCACTCACTCGACAAAGCAAAGCACCACAAATTGCCCTGATTCTGATCACCCTTATTTGGGGTGGCACATTTTTAACCGTGCAATATGGTCTAAATTTTTCTAGTCCGATGTTTTTTGTCGGCTGCCGTTTTGCGGCAGCCACGCTGGCTGTCGGACTGATTTCCCTATCTGATTTAAAAGGCATGACCAAACAAGATCTGTATGCAGGCAGTTTAATTGGATTAACCATTGTTCTCGGTTATGGTACGCAAACCATCGGCTTACAAAGTATCAGTAGCAGTGAGTCGGCTTTTTTGACTTCACTCTATGTCCCTTTAGTCCCTGTTTTATTATGGCTGATTTTCCGTAAAACACCGCATATCATGACTTGGATCGGAACAGTTTTTGCTTTTGTCGGTCTGATTTTTTTAACCGGTAATGGTCTAAGCCCAATCTCTCTTAATTTTGGACAAGTCCTGACGCTTTTAGGCTCAATTGCCATCGCGCTAGAAATCATCCTGATCAGTTATTTTGCAGGAAAAGTGAATATTCAACGTGTTACCGTGATTCAACTTGCAGTCGCATCATTACTCGCTTTTGCCTCGATGCCTTTGGTCGGTGAACACCATCTTCCTGATTTTTCTTGGATATTGGTTGCGATCACTGTTGGATTAGGATTAGCCAGCGCACTCATTCAGCTCACCATGAACTGGGCACAACGTTCTGTTGCACCCTCACAAGCGGCCATTATTTATGCCGGTGAGCCTGTTTGGGCTGCACTCTTTGGGCGGATTGCAGGTGAGCGTTTGCCTGTCCTTGCCTTATTGGGTGGATTACTGGTCGTCGTCGGAGTGATTTTAAGTGAATGGAAACCGAAGTTTTTAAATAAAATATGCCATAAAAAAGAGTTCGACATTAGAACTCTTTTTTTGTTTAAACATTCAAATCAAACTACTGATACATCGCTTGATTATCATTCAATTTGAATTATACCGCGAATGGCGCGATAAACAATCCAAATCCAAGAAACGCCAACCACCACTAGACAGAACGTGGTTGCAATGAGTGCAACACCTGCGAAAAGATCGGCATTGTCACCGGTAAAAAATAAGAAAAAGAAGGGAACAAAAGCAATAATATTCCAGACTAAATACCACCAAAAGGTACGAATTTGCCAAGTAAAATGACTTTCAAAAATAGAGCCACGAACATCACTACGTTTGACATAGTTAATAATTAACGCCACTACCGCCAGCAAACCACCCGAGAAAATAGCAATAATATAAAGGATATAAAGCACTAAAGTGAGCGTACGATTGGCATCTTTATCGATAGAATAATTCATTGTTATACCTTTTAAAGTCGTCATTCTCTTTTAAAACTTCAGCACATTTAAAGGAGAAATGAGCCATAGAATCAAAAGAATGTTTAACGCTATGGTACAAAAATAAATCTTTCTAAAGGGTTGTTTTTGTGTTTTATGGCGCAATTTTTCTTGGGCTAACCAAGCGGTAGGCCAACCGCCAAGAAAAGATAAAACATGTAATGTCGGTTCAGGTACACGGCGGTTGCCCTGTTGTGCCGCTTCTTTATCTTGTGCATACATCCAATAAGTCATGGCATTGATCATACTAATAAACAACAACACCATCCCATTGAGTAATCCAGCGATGCTAAAAACAGTCAGTGCCAAGATATAAGCAATACAGGCGATTTGCATCGCTTTTAATTTTTGTTGTTGCTGTCCATTTTCTTTTTGCAGTTTCGTGATTTTTTCCTGCATTTGTGACGCTTTGAGATACGTCGCTTGTTGCGCACGGAAACGTCCCTGTCCATCCAGTAAGACATTGTATTCAAGTGCACACCCGACAATCGGGCGTGGTCCTTGACGCGCAAAATCTTTAATATGTAAGAATACGCGATCTTTCGTAGCATCATTCGGTTGAATAAAGCCATAGCCTTTGTCATCAAACCATTCGACTAAGCGACCCTGATCACGCATGTTCACTTCCTATTTAAGCAGTAACAAATTTTAGTCGTTCTATAAGCATATTACGCATCTCTTGTGGATTCTTCTGCAAAATATCACCCCCAGTTCGTCCCTGTTGTGTATTTTTTTGTGCAACTTGTAAACGCATCAGCCAAAAACGGGCTGCTGCCATCGCCAAATAAATTTCTAAACAGGCTTTTTCATCATCGGTTAATGGACGAATAGTTTCATAGGCATGTAAAAAAGCCTGTGCTTTAGCTTCATTTAAATGAACTTCAGGATATTCGGTACAGAAGTCATTTAAAGTAATGGCAATATCAAACAGAAACTCATCTTTATTGAGTTCGTAGAAATCTAGAATACCGTTGAGTTGATTGCCATCAAATAAAGTATTGTCACGGAATAAATCGGAATGAATAAAACCTTTAGGACGATTTGGATAGACCGCAGTCAGTGCATCATACAGACCAAGCACTTCACTTAATAAAATAGCATCCGCAGGATTTAAAGTCGGTTTTAATTCTTTAGCGACTTGTAACCAATAATCATGGTTACGATATTCTGCACGTTCAAGCGGAAAGTCTTGTAAAGCCACATGCATTTTCGCCTGTGCAATGGCAATGGCTTCTGCCTGTGCCAAAGTCGACGGCATTGGGTGTTGACCCATCATGCGCGGTGCAATTTGCGCAGGCTTATCTTTAAGGCTGTGAATCGCTTTACCCGCATAATTTAAAGGTACGGGCACTGCCAAACCATATTGAGCCAAATACTCAAGTACAGGAACCAACTCCGCTGCACCTTGCTCATCCATCTCTTCAAATACAGTCAGTACATACTGCTTCGCATTTTTACAAACCAAAAAATAGTTTGTATTTTGGATACCGCCTTGAATGGGAATCAGATCAACCACCTCTAATCCATAAGGCGCTGCAAAAGTCTGAACTTCCTGTAAAGTCAAAGTGGTATAAACCGACATAGAAAACCTGCAAAAAAACTTACATAATTTTGCTAGAATACCCGCTCCCACTACCAAGGTGTAGCACCTTCGTGGCGAAGTTTCATAATCGACTGTTATTTTTGGAAAAAATTATGCTTGCTAAACGTATTATTCCTTGCCTTGACGTAGATAATGGTCGAGTAGTGAAAGGCGTTCAATTCCTTGATATTCGTGATGCAGGCGACCCAGTTGAAGTTGCACGCCGTTATAATGAACAAGGCGCGGATGAAATTACCTTCTTAGACATTACCGCAACCTCGGGTGGTCGTGACACCACTTACCGTACTGTTGAACGTATGGCTGAAAGCGTATTCGTTCCGTTAACCGTCGGTGGCGGTGTCCGTAAAGTGGAAGATATTCGCTTATTGCTCAATGCCGGTGCAGATAAAGTCAGCATTAACTCCGCTGCGGTGTTTCATCCAGAATTTGTACAAGAAGCCTCACAACGTTTTGGCGCACAATGTATTGTGGTGGCTATTGATGCTAAAAAAACCGGCGATAACAAATGGGAAATTTTCACCCATGGCGGTCGTAGAGCAACAGGAATTGATGCGATTGAATGGGCTGTAAAAATGGCTGACTTTGGCGCAGGCGAATTACTGATTACCTCGATGGATGCTGATGGCACCAAAGCGGGTTATGATCTTAAATTGATGCGTCAGATTAATAACCGTGTCACCATTCCAACCATTGCCTCAGGCGGTGTCGGATGTTTACAGCATTTGGCCGATGGTATTTTAATCGGTGGTGCAGATGCCGTTTTAGCCGCATCCATTTTCCACTTTGGTCAACACACCATTCCTGAAGCGAAACAATATCTTGCAGCACAAGGCATTGAAATGCGTCTGTAATGAATACACTGGTCATTCAGCTAAAAAAGAGTGTTTAAAGAACACTCTTTTTTTATTGCATATCAAAAGAACTACGTGAATCGCGATTTTTAAATACCATCATCCAAAATTTTAAGATAAAAAAAAGGAGCCTTTAAGACTCCCTATAAACCAAGAAAACTACAGCGCGTGGTTTCTTGCAATGTCTAAACCATAGCATAAAGAATATACACCCTGAGCAAATCAAGGGTCTGACAACTTTACAGTGCTGCAAATATAGATTAAAAAATCAGTACAATATTGACCATCCATGCCAAAAAAATTGACAAATCACGACAACAGCGCAAAAAAGGCTGCATGATTCATCTAAAATTAAGCAATCAAATCAATGTCATTAAAGTAAAAGTCTAAGAAAAGCTATTTTTATACCTCTACTTTCACTTCTAATTGAGGCACTTTTTCTACCCATTTTGCTGGAAAATAACGTTCTGCCACAGAATTGAGTACTTTTGAAATCGGTTGTGGAAGTGCAATGCCCAACGGGTTTTGTTCTTGTAAATTTTCTGAAGAAATCACCCGTGTCCCCAAAATATAATCAAACCAAGGCTTGGTCACACACCAATTGGCATCCTGATTCGAATTCATATGATGGTCATAATGCCACGGGATTTTCTTCATTGCCCAATCGGGTTCAAGATGAGCACGGCGATGAATATAATAATAATTACACGCACTATAGACCGCAGCCGCAGCCATTCCCTTCGATACAGGATAAAACAATACACTGGCTGCGCTAGCCACCACAGCTAAAGAAACAATTTCATTTTTAGTGCGCCAATTCGAAATTCCTTCGACGTAGCCATGATCATGAAAAGTGGTTTTACGCACTTCACGATGATGTTCCCAATGTGACTTCATACTGTCTGGTACGGGGCTATAACGTGGTTTGCCAGTACGATGCGTGCCATGCAAAATATACTTATGCGCCACCCATTCAAAGCCATTGGCCACCACCAATCCCACCAAAAAACCTTTTAACATTTTTATTTCTCCTCTATATAGTATTGAATATAGACAATGAAATGTGCTAAATATTGACCGTAAAATAAAACTTCATTGACATATTGCGACAACAAAAAGAGTAGGATGCAACCATTTAAAGATTATACAGGCTCCGTCTATGGTGGCCTCGGACATTTACTTTATGCTTACAGCCAAGCCAAAGGTTTAGTCATTTCTGAAAAACTTGAACAAGTTCAAAACTTAGAACGCTTTGACTATAGTCTTTGGCGCGAGTTACTGACAGACATAGAACAGCATGTTCAAATCCCTGCACTGGGCTTAAATATTGCTGAGTATGTACAACCCAAACATCTGGGAATCATTGCTTATATTGCACTGTCTTGTAATACCTTAGGTGAAGCTTTGCATCGTTATCATGACTTTCATCGCTTGCTTTATGATGGCAGTAGCTTACAAGTGAATATGCTGGGTGATTACTTGGCTATTGGTTGGGGAGATCTCCCCTTTCATTTAACAACTCAAGTCACCAATGAAATTGCCATTGCCTTAATGATGCAATTTCTGCATTTATTTATGGAATTTGATGATATTTATGTGCATGAGGTTCATTTCACCCATCCTGCACCCAAAAATGTCGCCCTATATGAGCAATATTTTCACTGTAAAGTTCGATTTTCCCAACCGATTGCACAAATTATTTTACCCATTCAAGAGCTAGCAAAACCTTTTCGTCAAGGTGATCAAACCTTACAACATTTGCTCCTGCAACAAGCTCAAGCGCTACTAGATAAACTGCCCAATTCCACAAAGCTAGATCATCGATTACAACAGGCCATTTTAACCGGCTTACAAAAAAACCTGTATCAAATCGAACCCATCGCCACACAATTAAGTATGTCGGTACGCCAACTGCAACGCCATTTACAACAACAAGGCACCACCTATCAACAACGTATGCAAGAAGTTCGGCATTTGCTGGCAGAGCAATATTTAAAAGATCCACATTTGGGTCTACAAGAAATTGCGTTATTGCTGAGCTACTCGGAACAAAGTGCTTTTCAACGTGCCTTTAAACAATGGACGGGTTCAACCCCCCAGCAATGGCGAAAACAACAGTCATAAAAAACTCACATCTGATGTGCTTTTTTATGTTCCACATGGAACACTGTGATCGCTAAAATTTTATAAAAATGGATTTTCAATTTCCTGTTCATCTTGACGATCAATTTTTTCAGGAAATTTTTTCTTGTCTCAAGCTGAGCCACCACATCATTTAAAAAGGCTTGTAAAACTTTAGCCGCCTGTAAACCTGCCTGATCTTTGGTGAGCTGCAAATTACCATAAATACTGACACAATCTTCTTGGTTTTCCAGCGTTAAGTCATGAATCGCATGGGACGCTGTCGCATTTTCAAAAGGTTTAAACATGGTCTGCTCACTGATCTTTATTGTTTTTAAAAAAGTAGGATGACCCACATCATCCTACCGAAAAATAGCTTACTTCAACAACTGTAAAATGTATTGCAGCAAGGCTTCAATCAGCTGTTTCACAATCGTATCTTGGCTATTGGTATCGACCGTCGGTGCCTCATTCTTGCTTTCATGGGTTTGAGTCGTATTCGAGGTAGCAGCCACAGATGAAGATTTAAACTCTTTCTGTACCTCGGTCAGTTTATCGGAGCTGACATCTTCCGCACATTGGCTTTCGGCATCCCAATGTGAATACGCAATTTTTTGAGTGGCTTTCACGGCTGTTGCTTTCAATGGCAAATTATAAGTATTACGTTTTTGCTCTTCGGTGAGTTGTGGGAACAAATTCATGCCCAATTGTTCTTCCAAATAACAAACACTGACGACTTTAACCTGTAGTGAATTATTGTTAGGTGCATAGTAGGCACCAATTGCACCCGTTTTAGGAATATAAATCGCTTTAAAGACTGCGGTCGGAACAATAACGCCCTTGCCAATGGTTTTTAATTTTTTTGCAGCAAAAACAGGCCCCGTAACCACATAAACATCATATTTATGTTTGGTGACCATCGCACGGGTAGCTTCTTCTAATTCACGCCAAACCTGTTGATTATTTTTCGGTGCTTGCGGCACCATATTGGCTAGGGAAAAACTGTCACTTTGCGCAGCCTTGGTGGGCATATCGGCATTCGGCGCCATATGCCCACGGTCATAACCTGAGGCTTTATAGTCCGACAAAGTGGCACGATGTTCCGCTTTTACTTTGGTTTCTTCGTGAAAGCTGTCTTCACGTGGAATTTTTTGACTTAAGCGTTTCGGCGTCAATGCTTCAGCGACCCATAACGGTGTTTTAGAAACACCCGAATACATCACATTGAAACCATTAAAACATAAGGGATAGGTATTTTTATTGAGGCTTTCTTTGACTAAATAAGGTGGAATATCGCGATAAAACTGATCTAAACAAGCCGAATTTGATGACGATGGCAATGAAACAAATTGTTGGATTTTTTCTTGTCCGAAAGCAATCGCAAAACTACTGGTCGCCACTAAACCTAAAATAATTTTTAAACTATTTTGATTTAAAAGCTGAAGCCAAGATTTACTCGTTTTACGTTTCTTAATTGCCATTTCTAGATAAACACTCATTTTTCACGAGCTTAACAAGCAAGCAAATTGAAGTATATGTAGCTAAAGTTGTTTGTTTAACAATTAAACAATATCTGACCAACAAAAGCACAGTTGTTGTAACAATATGTCTAACTTTCTACAGCTTTTATAAAGACTCTTAATGGCTTTCGGTATGTTTGATTGAAAAACCGATCAAAATTATGACAAGGTAAAAACAAGCAAGATTTCAAAATGATTCTATCTACGGAGTATTTTATGCACGCTAAGCTGTTCGGTTTAAGTCTGATTACAGGATTGATGAGTGCAACGGCATTCGCAGAACCTGCCATTCAAGCGGGTGATTCTTTAGAAAGTTTATCTAAAGTGAAAGTAAGCACCACTGTAAATGGTCAAGTAGGTTCAATTCAAGATTTAGTCGCCAGTGGTCAAATTCGTATTCTTGATGCTCAGCCAAGCACTGGCTGCGCCCACTCAAGTCGGCACTGAAGCAGAAATACAAAACCATTCAACTGTAAATGCAACTGCCCCGATCATTTCATCTTCTGCTGACACGCCAGTCAATGCAGCAGATCGCGCGCAAATTGATGTCACCCGTGAAGCTGTTGCTGCTGCGCCCGTAAATGCTGCTGACACAATGATGACCAATGAAGCCGTTGCTGCACCTGAGGTCGCACAACCCAATGATGCTATACAAGCTGCACCAGAAGCAGATCTTACA
Source organism: uncultured Gammaproteobacteria bacterium (assembly GCA_963812025.1). Taxonomy (GTDB): domain Bacteria; phylum Pseudomonadota; class Gammaproteobacteria; order Pseudomonadales; family Moraxellaceae; genus Acinetobacter. The sequence goes on along the minus strand of CAWETQ010000007.1, from coordinate 185,937 downwards.
GATGCACCCGTCAATGCCTCTCCTGAAACCACCGATTGCAGAAACAACAGAAAACTAATCACGCTGTGTTGGGCTTTATCCTCCAATAAAAAACCAAGGCATTGACCTTGGTTTTTTATGTGCCATTCAATACATGACTAAATTTCGATTTGACTGCCCAGCTCCACCACGCGATTCGGTGGGATTTGATAAAAATCACTGACTGGACTGGTATTGCGTTGCATCGAAATAAACAGTTTTTCCCGCCATGGAGACATTCCATCGCCAACCGTGTGAATCAATCGATCACGAGAAATAAAGAAGCTGATTTGCATCATGTCAAATTCCAGCCCTAATTGTGCATAGGCTTGCTGAAGGGCTTGCGGAATATTGGGCTGATCTTTAAAACCATAATGTATCGAGATTCGATAGAAATGCTCATCCAATTTTTCAACTTGAATGCGTTCCTCTGCTGCAACATAAGGAATATCGCGAGTGATCACAGTCACCATCATATTCAGTTCATGCAGCACTTTATTATGCTTAATATTATGCAGCATGGCATGCGGCACAATATTGGGTGTACCCGTCAGAAATACTGCTGCACCGGGAACAAATTGTGTTTCAGCACTCATGCCAATACTTTTAATAAACAGATCAATCGGTAACGCATCTTTTTCTAAACGGGCAAAGACAATTTCTCGTCCCATTTTCCACGTCATCAGAATGGTATAGACCGCTGCACCAATTAAAATAGGCACCCATCCGCCCGCAATAATTTTTAAAGAGGTTGACGCGACAAAGATCAAATCAATGAACAAGAATGGGATCGTAAAGAGCAGAACTTTCCACACCGGCCAACGCCAAAAACCATAAGCGAGGAACGAAATTAAAATCGTACCGCACAGCATGGTCATGGTCACGGCAACCCCATACGCACTGGCTAAGTTGGCACTATTTTCAAACAATAAAATCAGGATCACCACGGAAATAAACAGCACCCAATTGATGAACGGCAAATAAATTTGACCTTGTTCAACATCCGAGGTGTGATGCACAGTTAAACGGGGTAAATAGCGCAGTTGAATGGCCTGATTGGTCATTGAAAACACACCGGTAATGACCGCTTGGGATGCAATGACTGCGGCAGCTGTCGCCAAGCCAATCATTGGATATAAACCCCAGTCCGGAACCAGCATATAAAATGGATTGGAAATCGCCTCGGGGTTACGCAGTAATAATGCCCCCTGTCCTGCATAGTTAAACAGTAGACACGGTAAAACAATAATGAACCAAGCAAGACGAATAGGTAAGCGACCAAAATGCCCCATATCGGCATATAAAGCTTCACCACCGGTCATCGTGAGAATGACAGCACCCATGGTCAGAAAAGCAACGTAGGGTTGATGAACAATAAAATTAAAGGCCCAATGTGGACTGACCATCGTCAATACAAATGGAGTTTGAATAATACTCCACACGCCCACTGCACCAATGGAAAGAAACCAAGTCATGGTTAATGGACCAAAAAATTTGCCCATAGTGGCTGTACCATGCCGCTGTACTAAAAACAATCCTGCCAAAATACCAATCGCCAAAGGCATGAGCCATTGGTTAAACATCGGCGTCGCGATACTTAAGCCTTCAATTGCGGATAAAATAGAAATTGCTGGCGTGATAATGCCATCACCAAAGAACAGCGATGCGCCAATAAAGCCTAACGCAATCAGATAAATCTTCTTGTTCTCAGCGATTCGAGTGGTTCGCAGATTCAATGCCAGCAAAGACATAATCCCGCCTTCGCCATTATTATCTGCACGCATGATGATGGTGACGTATTTAAAACTGATGGTCAGCATCATGCACCAAAAAATCAGCGACAGAATTCCAAGAACTGTCGCTTCAGTAATCGCGAGATGTGCGGTGAGGAAACATTGCCGCAGGGCATACAGTGGACTGGTTCCAATGTCTCCAAATACAACACCTAATGCAGCTAAGGTGATTGCAGGCAATGCCGCTTTTTTTGCAGTACTTTGCATATATGCGTCTTCTAAATGTAGACATAATTTTTCCGAATAATATCACCGAGAAATTTTTTTTGCTCTAAATCAATTGTTTCACCTTGGCAGATTTCATTTTTTTGGTTATTATCGCGGCCGAATGGTGAGGTGTCCGAGTGGCTTAAGGAGCACGCCTGGAAAGTGTGTATACGTTTGCGCGTATCGAGGGTTCGAATCCCTCTCTCACCGCCAAATTGCAAAGAACTGCACTCCAAAGCAGTAACGAAAGGCTTAATTCTAAAGGGTTTAAGCCTTTTTTGTTGTCTGTGGCAATGACATTCCATGTATTGCGATCGGGGTATACTGGGGGGATAAATTTGTACCCCCATTTTTTATACCCCCAAATAGGCATAAGACCATGCTCACAGATGCGAAAATAAGGAAGATTAAGCCCTCACCCTCATATTTATATTTCCTCATTTCATCGACATGACACCATGAATATGTTTATAGCATCGACACATTAACAACCTCATGTCGATTTTTTCCTATTTTATCGACATGACACTATAAATATGTTTATGCTATCGACATGACAATAATCTCATGTCGATTTTTATAGGTTTTATCGACATAACAATAAAGGTTAAGACGATGACAGCATGGCAAGCCTCAAGCCCATACAATGCATTACCCACCCTACCACCTATTCAAGATGTAGAAACAAAAAAGGTTTTAAAACTATGTATTGAAGCGAGAGCTGCATTGGCGGAATTAAAGCAGGCTGGCGCAGCTAATACCCAATCAAACCATATTGATTAACATCATTCCTTTACTGGAAGCAAAAGACAGTTCAGAGATTGAGAATATTGTCACCACAACAGATAAGCTATTCCAACATGCCCAAGGCAGTGAAGATCAAGCAGACCATGCAACCAAAGAAGCTTTAAGGTATCGAACAGCTTTGTATAAGGGTGTGCAATCCATCAAAGAACGTCCATTAAGCACCAGTACAGCCATAGAAATATGTCAAACCATCAAAGGTGTTGATTTAGATATTAGAGCGACCACAGGAACAGCATTAAAGAACAGCTATACAGATGAAGTCATCTACACACCACCAGTCGGTCAAGATGCTATCCGTAATCTATTATCGAATTTAGACCACTTCCTACACTACAACGATGAACTAGATCCATTAATTAAAATGGCAATCGCTCATTATCAGTTTGAAGCCATACACCCATTTATTGATGGTAATGGACGTACAGGGCGTATTTTAAATATTCTGTATTTAATGGATTGCCAGTTACTTACTTTGCCAATTCTGTACCTAAGCCGTTTTATTATTATGAATAAAGCCAAATATTATGAATTGCTTTTAAGTGTAACTACTCAAGAAAATTGGCAGGAATGGATTTTATTCATCTTGCAGGCAGTTAAAAATACAAGCGAGTGGACAATAGCCAAAATCAACAGCATTAGGCAATTACATGAACATACCATTGAGTACGTTAAATCCGATGCCCCAAAAATCTATTCAAGGGAATTAGTCGATATTATTTTTGAACAGCCGTATAGCCGAATATCAAACTTAGTAGATCGTGGTATAGCAAAACGTCAAGCCGCATCTACATACCTTAAAAAATTGGTTGAAATTGGCGTACTGGAAGAAATAAATATAGGTAAAGAAAAACTCTTTTTACATCCAAAACTATTACAGCTATTAACCAGTGATAACAATTCATTTACCACTTACAGGTAAAAATAAGGGGGTACTTTTGTTTTTTGTTGGTATTTTTGTTGGTATAGATCAATTTTTAAATACTACATACATATTAATATTCAACAACTTAAATCAATTAGTTTATTCCCTCTCTCCGCCAAGATTGCAATTATCATGCAGTCCACATGATGTCTCAAAAGGCTTAAATCTAAAGGGTTTAAGCCTTTTTTGTTGTCTGTAGCAATGACATTCAATGTATTGCAATCGGGGTATAGTGTGGGGGTATAACTGGGGGTATAAGTTAATGTACCCCCAGTTTGATACCCGCAAATAGGCATAGGAAACGTTCAATGCTCACAGATTCAAAAATAAGGAAGATCAAACCCTTAGATAAGCGAACAAAATACACCGATGAAAAAGGTATGTACCTTGAAGTTATTCCCTAGTGGGGGTATGTACTGGCGTTTAAAATTCCGTATAAACGGTAAAGAAAATGTATTCAGTATCGGAACATATCCTGATATACACCTTAGCTCAATGCTCGTATGGAAAGAGACAAGGCTAGATTACTTCTCCAGCATGGGTATAAATCCAAATGAAGCCAAAAAAGAAGCAGCTACAAGAAATAGATGAAAGCACCTTATTTAAATCACTTGCCCTTGAATGGCTAGACAGTAGAAAGGCTGTCATCAAAGAACCAACCTATTTAAGAGATTTATCCGTATTTGAAAAAGACCTATTCCCCTATATAGGTGATTTGCCAATTGATCAAATTAAAGGTAAAGACGTTTTAGAGTGTGCTAAGCGTATTGAAGATCGAGGCGCACAGGAAATGGCTAAAGCGTTCTATTCCTTTGGCTGGTCGTGTATTTCAGATACTCAATCCGAAAAGGCTTAATAGAGAATGACCCTACCCCACACCTACAAGAAGCATTGAAGCCTAGAAAAGTTAAAAATATGGCTCGCTTGGATATATCAGAATTTCCAGCATTCCTACATCGTATGGATAGGTATCACGGCAACGTATTAGTAAGGACAGCCATTGCAGCTTATGACTCTAACCTTTGTACGCACGGCGGAACTTAGGATGATGGAATGGGATGAGATTAACTTTGAATCTAAAGAATGGCGTATACCACCGACATAAAATGAAAATGGATTTAATGCATATTGTCCCACTGTCTAGCCAAGCCATTGAGCTACTGGATAGCCTCAAGTCATTAACAGGTAATAAACAGTATGTTTTCTATAATCACAGCACAGCAAAGCCATTAAGCAGCAATGCCCTTTTATGTGCCATTAGAACACTTGGCTATGCTGGAAAAATGACAGGTCACGGCTTTAGAGGATTGGCATCTACGACTCTACATGAGCAAGGTTATGAACATGATGCTATTGAGGTGCAATTAGCACATAAGACAGGTAACGCCGTGTCACAAGCTTATAACCATGCCCAGCACTTGCAATACAGAACCAAGATGATGCAAGAATGGTCAGACTTTATTGACAACTTACGGACTAATATTGTTCTATTTCCTAAACGTAAAAAATCATAAGGATTCAAATTAATGAGTAATGACCTTACTAATTCTCCACTCGAAAGGCAAAATGTCTTAAACAACTCCTACGCCATTTCAAATGCGCAAGAACATCTAAATTTAGGCGGAGTTGAATTTAATAATGATGTTTTTTTTACAAAACAACAAGTTATGAATATATACAATGTTGCAGATTCAACGATTGAACGATATCTACAGCAACATGGGGATGAATTAAAAAAGAACGGTTATATAACAATTAAAGGGAAAAATTTAAAAGATTTCAAAAACTTAATAGATGGTACCCTTATTTATGAGGGTACCATCCCCAATACCAGTATTTTGGGTCTTTTTTCATTCAAATCTGTTTTAAATTTAGCAATGCTTTTAACAGAAAGTGATAAGGCGAAAGACATTCGCTCTAAATTACTAGATATCGTTATTAATGTAGTGACTGAAAGAGCTGGAGGACATACGAAATACATCAACCAAAGGGACGAACATTATTTAGTTGCCTCATTCCAAGAGCAGACATATCGTCAACAATTCACTGATGCTTTAGACAAATATATAATAGATACAAAAACTAAATATACTCGATTCACCAACCTAATTTATCAAAGTATTTTTAAGGAAAATGCTGCCCAATACAGAAGAATATTAAGCCTCAGCACTAAAGACAATATTCGTGACACTATGTATTCGGAAGTATTAACTCTGATATCAAGTTTTGAAGCAGGAATAGCTTATGAGTTAGAACAAGAAGCTACCAAACTTGGACGAGTATTAACAAATAAAGAAGCAGATACTCTTTTTAGAAAGTTTGAAGCACATCCTTTATATTCACCACTGATATTAGATGCTAGAACGAAAATGGCTAGTAGAGATTTATGCTTTAGAGATGCTTTACACCATCAATTAGAGGAATACATCCAATCTTTACCTCAAGCTGATTTTGATCAATTTTTAGGTGAAACAAGTAAATCTCTTGAAGAGAGATTCAGCGACCCAGAAACTTTAGATGTCTTTAAAAGATTAAAGGATCGATAGTCATGAATGAGCCTATCCTTAATATTTTATACTTTGACTCAACACATGCAATACAAGTACATGACTGGATTATTGAGCACTCTGGTGGAAGGTCTGGTGTCATTAATATTAGCAATTTAGAAGCCCCTTTAGACTTCATTAAAAATGATTTGTATTACCCATCTATAGAAGAAAAGCTTACCTACCTTGTTTATTCTATAAATAAGAATCATGCTTTTAATGATGGAAATAAAAGATCAAGTATTGCATTGGGTGCATACTTTTTAGAAATTAATGGCTATGAGTACCTTGTTAAAAATTTTGTTATTGAAATGGAAAATATTGCTGTATAAAATTACTGATAATATAATAGACAGAGATTTCCTTAAAGAAATTATAAAATCCTTATTATTTGAAGATAAATATAACGAAAATTAAACTCGAAATATCAAAACTTTTAATTAAAACAATAAGTTAAGACTTACAGAAACAATCCATTACATGCAATGACCTGATTATTTGATATATTTCTAATCACTAAGCCTAGAGTAGCTCTCGAAAAGTCGGATACCCAATCCGACTGGCTTAGCCTTTTCTAATTTTGGGTATGCTGTGGGGGCGTATTTTAAACAAAATAAAAACTGATTTAGATAACATTAAACACCAATTTATAAGTATTAATGACTTACTTGAAATATTGGTAAATGCTGAACATCAACAAAAATAAAAGCTTCAAAATGGATTCTAACATCTAATATTTTAGTAAGAACAAAAGCATTCAATCTTAGAGAAGAATATTAGATCATAAAATATGCACAATAACACTATTCAGCTCCCCCAAAGATATACTTACATTAAATGCATGAAGTGAAGAAATTATTTTCACTAATAACAAAGGTTATGAAAACAAACCTATTAATAGATATTAAAAATAAAAACGTGAATATATCAAAAGATTTAATTAAAAACAATACACCTTATGTCTCCAACAATTTATATGAAAGCGATGATAACTTTTATAAAAATCAGTGTATCGACCTAAATCAAGAATTAAATACATATGAAAACATCAAAATTAATCAGATCAAACCATCACAAAATGAGACGAGATATTTAATGTTGCTCTACAGAAACAGCCCTCTTTTTTTCTGTAAGTTAGTAGCAATAGCAAGAATTTATCTCGTCCTCAATATTTTAGTAAAATACTCAAGCAGATGAATCTATTATCTAAGAATTAAGGTTGTTTAGAAGTATATTGGAGAGATCATGTCTGAGAGCAGTACATCATTCCATATCAAAGCCCTATCTACACTTATTCCAATCAAAAAAGAGCAAAAAGCTACTTACGAAATTTTAATAGAGTTAGAAGAACAAATATCATATATCTACTGTCGCATATTCACCTTAAAAAATTAGTCAAGAGAATTTTAAAAGTCACCATAATTTATAAAAAGGTTACTGGAAATAAGTAAAAATCATCTCATTTCATAAAATGTCACTTTACTAAGAAAATACTAAACATCCTTAAAAATTCAGTCACCAATTAATTAACACTCGTTTTCTAACTATGTAATAATCATATATTTGAAGTAACTTTCAGTTTGTGTCCTCATACATCTATCGCATAGCTCTAGCAATCAAATACAAAGGCTATCTACTTCAATCATTGATAGGATAAGTATATATGTATAACATCAATCAAGATCAATTTGTAAGCATTAAAGACCTTGCTAATTTCCTTGCTAAACAAGCGAGTATGTACACATATAAAAGTGGTTTTAACAAAGGCAAAACTAAAAATATCAATGCTCGCCCTGCATCTAAAGGTATGATCGGTGTATCTGATAAAACAATATGGCAATGGATTAAAAATGGCGAATTTCCAGCTCCAATCAAATTAAGTGACAGCGTCACTGTTTGGCGTTTATCTGACGTTCAAACTTGGATGCAGTCCAAAGGATTGGAAGCTTAATCATGAATCAATTAATCAAATCTTTTAAGCTATTTCAATATCTAGCAAGAATATCTCAGAGTTAGTTTAATATCGCCATGATAAAGTAAAACAATGCTTTGAAAGTCTTGTTGAACACTGTGTAATTAATCAAACCTTAATGGCAGATGCACAATCGATTGATATTATGAGGAGATACAGCAGTACGCAAGTTTATATTTTCTCTTATTAGCAATGTAAACGAGATCGTATTATTGTAGTTGCTCAATAATGCCTTTAATTTACAGCTCGTCTGGTAGATCGCTAGCAAAAATTAGAAAGAATTTAAGCAAAAGGCCGTAGATTTATATAACCCTCATGCACGGCTACGCGAAGGATTAGTGGAATATATAGAATTGTTTATCGATCTAATAAACCTGAAGCACTGAATTTCCAAAATTGGGTATTTCTGAGGTGTTTCCAACGATTCGCTAGACTAGAGCTATTCAGCAAGACAGACCGCCTATGAAGAATATAAACCGTTTATGTATGCAGACAAAGACCCAAAAAGTAAGGTTCATTTCATAGCAATGTATGTAGCGAATCAACGTTATTCAAAGCAGTATTTGAATCTGACGTATTACTACATGCAAAAAAATTTACAGCTTACTTTTGAGTGAGTTACACAATGAATAATTATATAGTCCCTCAGTTTTTCAAAGCCTTTGATTATTACAAAGCCATGCTAAACAGTACGGTGAACAGCATCCCATTACAGAAGAGGCATTCATGCTGACACTGCATTACACGCCTGAACATATCAAAGCGGAAATGGATGCCAAAGCCAAAGAAGCTGTAACCTAATTGCCACCAGTAAGCTGTTATACGGATGACGGCGAACCAATGTACCACTTAGAAGATATTAGCTAAACATTTAGGCATAAGCTTTGGAGAAGCTGAACAGCATTTATTGCAAATGATGGATAATCGTCAACAGGTCGGATTGTCCAATGATGGTGTTTTGATTAATTCAAATATCCATATCAACCTTTTGTAGTGAGGGCTATAAGCATGAAAAAGCTCTCTTTAAAACCTCTTAAAACTGTTCTTAGTTTGGGCAATAACTGTTTTTCTTGTTGCAAGCTATGGACGTTTTGCTTATGCTAACGGCGTTCACCCACATGGTGAATTAGCTTTGGTCAGGCTATAAATATCAAAGGCGCATACAGTCCGCTACAGGGCTTTTTTTATGCGTAATATCTCTATGCGTTCGCATCGTTATGGCGGAGCTGGAGAGGGACACTTTCGAGTGTGCAGGTTTCCTGTTTTAGCCTGTCTGACCAACCCTTTTCAGCTTTGCCACCCATCATTTGGTCGTAATTGGAAAGCTCCTTTAAATTCAAAGGAGCGCATTAATCATGCCTAATCAAATCAATTCTAAATAACACACCTAAAACTTATATGATGCTGGTGACTTAACATGATTGCTTATGTCACTAGACTGAATGCGATATGCAATGGATGAGTGCTCGCAACTCATTCATAGTGTATTGACAAAGAATTAAGGAACGTACTGTCAATTGGCTTATGCTTTAGAAAGATGGCGAATAGTCTAATACATGCGAATGATCAGTTTATTGAATCCTAATCACGCATTTAGATATGTATGACATATTTTGCTAATAGATCGTGTAAATAGTCATAGCTAAAGAATGGCAAGTATTAAAGATGAATGGGAAGACAAATAAAAAGGCGGTGTCACTATGAATAACACCGCCCAAAACTTTCAGCATGGTCTTTATTCAGCCTGAAACTATATTAAGCGCAATGCACTATCCTAAATCCACTGGATGCAACATCATTTAAACCATTCTATTATTGAGCGTTTTGGTAGTCCTGAACAGCCGATCTATGTTGATCAAAGCAATGTAGATATAAACGGCGTTATCTATGAACAGCCTTTAATTCTGCCTATCGTGAATGGGCAGCTTAGAGCTTGTTCAATGCGCTGTGATACAGGATGGCCAGCGTGTATCTGTCATCCCTGATGGATTGGCTAAAGGTTTTGCAAAGTATGGTGATTTTGACCATGATAAGCCTGTCATTATTACTTACAGCCTAGAGGCATTCTTTAAGATTGCTCAAACAGGTTATGCCGTTGTTTTAGTGCGTATTACCCACCTTATGCAATGCCAAATCTGACAGAGCTCAAGCCATTTGATTTTGAGCAGATTCAGTTTGTGATTAATCAATTATCACAGGCAGGGTATTCAAGCAGCTTATATCTACCTGTACGCCCTGAACATATCCAGCTTGAAGCCATTTCAAAGCATTAGAGACAGAACACGGCAGTTCGATTGCTAAATCAGTATCAAAAAATTGGTGAAAGTGAATTTCTTGATTGAGTCTATCACAAGCATGATGAGCAAAGAGGAAATCACGCTTTTCTTGATGAGGCTATAGAGCAATTGCCTGAAAATAAGCCTTTTACCTAAAGGTCATTTAGCCAAACCTTTTAAAATGGATGACGGCGCATTTCTGCATATTTTGGACAATGGCCTTTATCTGATTAAAGAAAAAAGAGATGAGGATGGTCAACTTAAACAAACTCGTACTTTTATCTGTCATTCAGCCATTATTTTAGGTGAAGCACGAAGCCTAAATAATGACAATTGGAAGCGTGTTATTCAATTCCATGACAAGGACAATACCCTACACACGTCTACTTATCCCTTATGAGCATTTCATGGGTGAAGCTCAAGAAGCCTTAAAGATTATTGCCAATCATGGCTTGATGCCACCACGCCAAGCCTATAAGAAAAATGTATTCATCAACTATATTCAGGACTACCCGATAGAGCAACGCTTTAGGTGCGTAGATCGTGCCGGATGGCATGGCTACTGCTTTGCTACACCCAATAAAACTTATGGTAACAGTGAAGATGAAGAACTACTTTTTCACAGTGACAGTAAAAGCCCTTACACCGTATCAGGGAGCTTTCAAGAATGGCAAGAACTGAGCCAATTGATTGAACCTCATGCTTTAGCGGTATTGGCATTCTCATGTGCATTTTCAGGGCAATTAGTTTTGCCGTTTAGGTGCTGAAAGTGGCGGTTTTCATATCTATGGTTCATCCACCGATGGGAAAAGTACTGTTACCAAAGGCATCATGCAGTGTATGGGGTAATCCTAAAGCATATTTCTAATTCATGGCGAACCACAGACAACGCTTTAGAGAATGAAGCAGAGTTAAGAAATGATAGCTTTCTTAAATCTTGATGAACTACGTCAAGCTGTACCGAAAGCTGTATCCGATATTGTCTATATGCTGACAGGTGGACAAGGCAAAGCCCGAAGCAGTAAAGCAGGCAAAAACCGCGATGCCAAACAATTTAGCCTCATGTATACCTCTACTGGTGAAGTCACTCTTGAGGAGCATTTGCGCCGTGGCAATATTGAACTTGATGCAGGGCTATTACTTCGCTTTGCACATATCCCCAGTGATGCAGGTCAAAGGCTACGGCGTATTTGACTGCATCAACTACGGCACAGCACTCACAGGACATTGGTAACCGCATTAATGAACTTGGCATCACAGCACTACGGCTATGCAGGGATTAAATGGCTTGAGTATCTAACCCAATGATAAAGATACAGTCATGCTGAAAGCCCAAGACTATGCTTGATAACTTTATTGAACAGCACAGCCAAGCAAAGAACGGACAAGCCAAGCCGTGTTTTACGCCGTTTTGCATTTGTAGCCACTGCTGGAGAGTTAGCAACACAAGCAGGCATTACAGGATGGAAACATGGGACGTGCATTTGAAGCCTGTAGCGCAATGTTTTAATACTTGGCTGGGCAATCTAGGCAATGGCGAGAACATTGAAGAAACCAAAACCCTTGAGCATATTAAGGCATTCTTTGAGGCTAACGGCACAAGTCGTTTTGAGGATTTAACCGTGATTAGGCATACCGATGGTGAAGTCATACGTCCACGCATTCATAACCGTGTCGGCTACTATGACCCCGATTCAAGGCATTACCTTGTATCTACCATCATGTTTAAAAAAGAAATGTGTATCGGGATGAATGAAGCCAGTGTGAAAAAGGTTTTAAAGGCGAGCGGATGGCTTGACTGTGAAGATGGTCGTTATACAAAGCGAGTTAGAAATAAGTTACATGATGGTTCACGCCCAACCATGATGCACTTTAAGGTCGATGTCATGCAGAACTTTAATAGTGATATTTAAACATGATTGTTTTGTACTGTGACAACTGTGACACGATGTATTATTTAATAAGTAAGGCTATGTAATATATAGTTATTTATTATGTCACAGTTTTAATGATTATCTATTTTTTAGAGTGTGACATGACTGTGACAACTGTGACAGATATTTATACTTGATATGGCTGTCACACTTTCATGTCACCGTGTCGCAATTTCAATCACTCATATTTCATAGTGATTGTGACAGATTCCCAGTAATTAAAATTATATAAATCATTAACTTATTATTTCTTGTCACAGTTGTCACACTTGTCACAGTAAAAAAGACACACATAGACATACCGACAGATTAAGAGATAAAGAAAATACCAAACGTGAATAAGCAATTGTCATCGGCGTATTTAGTCGTGACCCTGAAACTAAGAGTTTCCCCAACGGTGGCAGCATTACCACATTCAGCGTGGCAACATCGGAGTATTGGAAAGACAAGACCACTGGTAAACGTAAAAAGGCTACAATAGTCACAAATCGCCACAGTAACCGATTAGCCGAGATTGCTAGTAAGTACCTCTAGAAAGGCGGCAAGGTCTATATTGAGAGTTCATTGCGTACACGTAAATGGAAAGACCAAAGCGGTATCATAAAAAGGAATTAACAGAGATTAGAGCGGATGTATTGCAATTGCTTAAATTATAAAAGCCTCCTTAATCGGGGGCTTTTTTATGTGCCAATGCCTTTGACATAATCTTTGACATTTTTTTAATGAGAAATTCAGTAAGCCAATGAAATGAAATATTAATGTTGTGACATTTTCTTTGACATTTCAGCCTCTTTTTATGGATGCGAAAATTCATTTTGAATGTTAGGTTTTGTGAGGTTAATAAAAAAAAAAAAAAAAATTTTTTTTTTTTTTTTTTTTTTTTTTTTTTTTTTTTTTTTTTTTTTTTTTTTTTTTTTTTTTTTTTTTTTTTTTTTTTTTTTTTTTTTTTTTTTTTTTTTTTTTTTTTTTTTTTTTTTTTTTTTTTTTTTTTTTTTTTTTTTTTTTTTTTTTTTTTTTTTTTTTTTTTTTTTTTTTTTTTTTTTTTTTTTTTTTTTTTTTTTTTTTTTTTTTTTTTTTTTTTTTTTTTTTTTTTTTTTTTTTTTTTTTTTTTTTTTTTTTTTTTTTTTTTTTTTTTTTTTTTTTTTTTTTTTTTTTTTTTTTACTACTTAACTGTCATATTTCTCCAGTAGGCATATTTAAGATTTTTTTTCCCTTACATTCATAGGTATCTACACATTTTTTATAAATCGAATGCGATCTTAGCAATCGCATTCAGCTCATCAGGCGAATACTCTGACAACAATTGAAGGGTGTTCAATAGTATTGAAAGCCCTGCCAATATGGCAGGTGCACTTTCAAGCTTGCCTCTTTTTTGTTGCCGACCTGAAATTCGGGTGAGAAATGCCCGAATTCTCACATTCTGCTCATCTGTACCACGTTGCACTCGCCATGTCGGTACACAAGCCATACTGCTAATCAGTAGTCTTCTCAGGATTTCTTTAATTGTCTTTTGTAGCCATGCTTCAACATCATGTCCTGCCTGTTTAAGCAACTTGAAATAACACTCAATTGTCCAGCGCCAGTAATACCATGTACTCAATTCTGCTGTATCTATATCCATTGCAACATTACTCAGCAAACACCATCTCGCTACAATTTTGCCGTCACGATCCTTAACGACAGAAACAACCAGCCTTGCATCGACAGCATCTCCCTGCTCAGGAGCTACCCGCTTCCCTGAGCTATCTTTCCGCTTGGGTTTTGCTGCACGTGTTATGCGTATATGGGTCTCACCCACATGCAAAGTATGCTGATTGCCTTTGTAGGAAATATTTTTGATCGAATGTGTTTCTATCTTTTCTGCAATCTCGCCCACCTTGTGTGTCTGACCCTGATACTCGACTCGATGACCTTCTTTAGCGCGAATCAACCATTTAAATCCTTGATGATTCATCTGTCTAAGGTGGGCAATTGAATCTCCTTCACGGTCGATAATATGGACTAAAGTCTTTTGTACTACAGATTTCTCTATATGCTGTATTTGATGAAGAAGCGAGTTTAGGTGTGTTTCATGCTGACTGTATTCATCTGTAAACGTTGAATAGCATCCTGTTGCATCAGACAAAGTTTGGGCAAGAGGTGCAACAGGAAGTCCAGATGCAGCATCGACAAGTAGGCTGCTTTGTAGTTCATAGCCTGTATCGTATTGATGGGTTCTTTGACGACGCTGAGTTTTATTGTTGTGTTTCACATATTGTAGTTGAGACCAATCATGAACAATCAGCGCATAAGAGTGAGAGGATTGATCAATCTGTTCAAATGCAAGTTGCTGTATTGGTTCATTCAATTGCTTGAAAGAGATTTTTTCATTATTGAGGAATCGCCAAACCGCCTGAGTGGTTGCAAAGCTGGACTTCTGTGCAGAGGCCATTTCTTTAATTGCAGGGGCAAGTGAAGAAAGAGGGTTCATATTAAGTTTTACGAGGGCGTTGTATCGTCTGACGAGACGTGTATCAAGACAGGAGATATTAAATTGAAGAGCATGCTCTTCAATTTAACCTAAAGATTGGGATTTGTGTAGATACCTATGCCTTAAACCGATGCTCAAAAGTGAGCTTTGCTTTAATAACAGTAATTTAGATATATCCAAAACTGGACACATCTCTAAATTTAGGGACATCCCTTAACTACATTAAAAGTGTAGTGGATCAGGTCTAACCGTCAACGGCAGATGGATAATTGATAGAGCATTCACACCACTGGGAGATATGAGCAATTTTGCTCACATTTAAAACGCGACCAAGTTAATTCGGCATTTTAAATATGCTGTTTTGGTGCGTACCAACTGCGTACCGCGTACCCACTTAGAATAAATGCACGGCGATAAAACACAGCAAACCGATATACAGCTTAGTGATAATCAAGAAAGAAAATGCGCGGGCGCGCTATGCAGACCAAGATACATCCAAATTTGGATATACCTCCCCAGCTTTGGGAAGCCTCATTTTAATAGCCTCATGTTTATATTTTCTCATTTCATCGACATGACACCATGTATATGTTTACAGCATCGATACGTTCAGTACCTCATGTCGATTTTTTCTTGTTTTATCGACATGACACGGCAGATATGTTTATGGCATAGACATGACCATATAAATAAAAAACACTAAAAATAGGGGGTACTTTTGTTTTTTGTTGGTATAAGAGATTTTGTGTAAATACATATTAATCATAAACATTTCAATAACTTATCTCTATTAGTTTATTCCCTCTCTCGCCAAATTGCAAAGAACTGCACTCCAAAGCAGTAACGAAAGGCTTAATTCTAAAGGGATTGAGCCTTTTTTGTTGTCTGTAGCAATGACATTCCATGTATTGCGATCGGGGTATATGTGGGAAAAAACCCATGCGAACCCATTAAAAATAAGAGGTGCTTTAGCCTTTTATTCATCTCCTCTCTTAGATTTCGTATGTCACGTCTTTGGCAAAATTAGCATTCATACCATCAACATGCTGGTTTTATCAGCAAAAAAATAATTCATTCGCTATCTTTGCCTCCTCGCTCATTCGCAAATATCAAAATGATTGGTCTTATATTTCTGATTATGAAATCCATATTTCAAATTTGGTATAGGCAAAACTAGTTTCTTTATATTACGTTATAAGTGGTACAAAAAATGCTTGGATCGTACCGAACTTTTTATAAGGAAAAATGATGAAAAAGACACTTACGGCACTCACATTAAGCCTCGGTTTACTCTTACCCTTTTCAGCTTTTGCTAAAAATAATGTCGTGGTGGTTGCCACAGGTGGCACAATTGCCGGTGCAGGAGCCAGTTCCACCAACAGTGCAACGTATACTGCGGCCAAAGTGCCTGTTGATGATTTACTCAAGGCAGTTCCTCAAATTCAGAACCTTGCCAATGTCACGGGTGTACAAGCACTTCAAGTTGCATCCGAAAGCATGACCGACAAAGAGCTGTTAACCATTGCACGAAAAGTCAATGAATTGGTGAAAAATCCAGATGTAAATGGCGTCGTGATCACGCATGGTACGGACACCTTAGAAGAAACCGCTTACTTTTTAAACTTAACCGTTCATACCGATAAACCCATTGTGGTCGTGGGTTCAATGCGCCCACCTTCAGCATTGTCTGCGGATGGCCCTTTAAATTTGTATAGTGCTGTTGCCCTCGCAGCCAACGACAATGCAAAAGGCAAAGGTGTTTTTGTGCTCATGAATGATGATATTTTTGCAGCACGAGATGTCACCAAAACCATTAATATTCACACCAATGGCTTTGCGAGTCAGTGGGGCGCGTTGGGTACACTGGTCGAAGGTAAACCGTATTGGTTTAGAAATGTCGCAAAACGTTTTAATAACAGCTCTGAATTTAATATTGAAAATATTCAGGGCGATGCTTTGCCTTTGGTTCAAATTGTATATGGTTCTGGCAACATGATTCCCGATGCCTATACGGCATATGCAAAAGCAGGAGCGAAAGCCATTATTCATGCAGGTACGGGTAATGGATCCGTTGCAAAAAATATTGTGCCCACTTTAAATGAGCTACAAAAACAAGGCGTGCAAATTATTCGTTCATCTCGTGTGCCACAAGGTTTTGTATTAAGAAATGCAGAACAGCCAGATGATCAATACAATTGGGTCGTTGCACATGATTTAAATCCACAAAAAGCAAAACTACTGGCTGCACTTGCCCTGACCAAAACCAAAGATGCGAAAGAAATTCAGCGCATGTTTTGGGAATATTAAGATTTAACTCAACTGAAGAAAGTATTTACGGATACTTTCTTCATTCATCATTTTAAAAAATATTGATCGGTTGATCGAAAATTAAAAATAACAGTCCACATCTTTTAAAATAAATTCAAGCATTCGCTCAATCATGACAAGAGACAATAAAAACTCAAAAAATATCATAAAGCTGCAATATTTCCATGATAACAATCATATGACAATGGCTTAAGTCGAATCATAGAAGCACATTGAATACATAGAAAACTGCTATTCGGGAGTAAATATGAATACCAGCAATAATTATGTCAAACAAATCAAGAATGCTAAACGTGGTGGTTATACCCCGACCATTGCAAAAGATATTAATAAACATAAAATTCAAAAAGCCATTCGACTGATTGATCAATGGAGAAAACTGGCCAACGAACTCAAACCACAAATGCAAATCGATATGGCTTTAACCCTAGAAGAATGTGCGCAAGACCTCGATCAAATTTTAAGGCGTAAATCCCTCTGATAAAATTAAAATATTTCTGATTTAAGTTGATTTTTTAATGCTTAAAAATAAGCGTGCAATTCAATCGTTCACTTTTTGGCTTGCAATTTTAACCAAATTCGCTATTATTCATCCAACAACGCCGGCATAGCTCAGTTGGTAGAGCAACTGACTTGTAATCAGTAGGTCCACAGTTCGAATCCGTGTGCCGGCACCATGTTATACTTAGCCTCACTTTATCGTGGGGCTTTGTTGTTTTTGCAGGTTCATTTTAAAAATCCAAGTTCATTTTAAAAATCTAAATCATATCAATCTAAATCACATCATCATGACGGCGCGTTCTTTTTTGCACTAATTTGTACATATTGCACCAAACCATCAACATATAGCTTATGGCATAACTTTGCAGTCATTTGAATTTTAACCGCATCTAAACCGAGCTGAGTCGGTGGCAATTGTTGAATATAATGCGAAAATCCATGTAAAACCGCTTTAGATAAATCAACAACTTCAATCTCGCTAAAATCATAACGCTGTAAAGTTTGTTCTAGGACGGATTGCGTCATTAAATCATCCAAATTCACATCGGCCGATTTTAACAACCACTTATATTTTTGCTTTTGCAAGGCAGTTAAAGCCGACCATTGTTCAGACAAGATTAAATAATGAAAACCCAGTCTGCCCTTTGCATTTAAAACCGTGCATACCGATGCTAAAAATAAATTTAAATTTGAGTGATACGCGGCATCGATACAAAGCACCACGTCAAAAGCAGTTTTGAATTGAATCTGTTTTAAATTTAAAAAAGAGTGTTGGTGAATTGCCGTAAGGTGCGGAAGATGCTTTTGAATTTGCATCACACAATTGGCTTGTAATTCGACCGCTTCAATATATTGCAGCTGATATTGCTGTTGCCACAAAGCTAAACTCGCGCCCTGCCCACAGCCTAAATCGAGCAGTTTATCGGCTGAAGTTAATTGTACGGCTTGCGCCAACTGATGAGCCAATTGACGGCAAGCTTGTGGATAGGATGATGTTGCATCATCCCAATAGCCCAAATTGCTCCAAGCAAGCGCTGCATCATCTCCTAACTGTTTTGCATTAATCGCATATTTATGTTGGGAAAAATGCTGACGAATCGCTTGAAGCCATTTCATGTGTTTTAGTAGCCAAGTTGTGGGGCAACCTCAACTTTAGGTTTTAATCCAACAAACGGCAAGGGTGCATGAAAAATTTCTGCAATATGCATGGCGGATGTCACGGCTGATTCTAAAATAGGTAAACCATCACAAGACCATGAACCACAATAAAACACTTTACGGTTTGCATCTTTATGGCGAGCTTGCAACTCTTTATTTAAAGCCACAGTTTGTGAGTCGACCACAGCACGGGTTAAAGTCACGGTGGAAATGATTTTTTTAGGATCAATGTCAATCACCGGTTGCCATGTTTGGAACACCGCTGTTTTACCCACTAAACTTGGTTCGACTGAATTTAACCACACTGTAAATTGTTGACGGGTAAATTTACGATCCATCATATAACTGAGTACCGCCCAATCTTTACGTTTTGGCGGCATCACCGTTTGATCGGTATGAACCACCAATTGACCTTGTTCAAATTTGAATTGCTTTAACAGGGCAATATCATCCGCAAACTGTTCGGTATTTAAAAACTCTTCAATTTTATTGGTCGGTGTTGCCACAATCACCCGATCAAAAGTGTACTGCTCACCCAAAGCATTTTCAACCAGTACGCCATTGTCTTGTTCTTTGACTTGGGTAATCGCAGAACCATTATGAATTTCAATCCCTGCAATCAATTTGTCTACCAATGCTGGTGTGCCACCTTGCATACGCAATAAGGCATCGCCATCGGTCAATTGACGTAAGAAAATCAATAAGGGTTTTGCCGGCCACTCACCAATGGTTTTAGAACTGCAAGTACAAATGGTATACAGCACAGGCATGACCACGCCATGCAAAAATACTTCTTCGATATCATTGTTATTGATGAATTCAGCCAACGTGATTTCTTGGTCTTTTGATTTGAAAAATTTAGCAATGGCTGTTTTGAGTTGCAACATCCCTTTGACTAAACGCCAACCGTACTGTTGAATCCCTTTACGATTGTTAATAATCGGAAAATTACCAATAGGACTACGGGTAGTGGTTAACCATGTTTCAGTACGGTCTTCAAATAACCAGCTACACGCCATATAGGTACGAACAGGAAAGGTTTTGATCCCTAAATAAGTCGCCAAACTTAGGGTGTTTTTCCACAAATGAGGATTCATTACTCGCAGTGGCGCATCAATTAAGCCACCTTCAAATTCAGTGCTATGGCTATCCATACCACGTCCAGGCAATGCTTCAAAAATCGTGATGCTATGCCCTGCATCTTTAAGAATTCTTGCTGTAGCTAACCCAGCCATACCACTACCAATAACTGCAATATCCAAAATTATTATCCGTCAGTTACACATATGATGATTGAAATTATGAACCAAGCGCGATTAAAAGGCGGTATTAAAATATTCCAGAATCTATCTTTTTAACAAAAATCATCATGGTGTATATCCGCGCTATATGGACACTTACTCGCACAGAAAAATGCTTATAAAAAAATCGAAACACCCCTAATTACGGTTAATTATTTACAATAAAATCATATGTATAAACTAACCATTTCCATAACAATCATTTTTCAAATCTTCAAAATTAGCTTCTGCTATCTAGCAGAATCACTGCCTGACAGCATCAGACTTGCATAGCAAATAACAATGTAAATGCTGTAAAAATAACAAAGTACATTCCGCAAAAAGCCCCTAAAAATTTAGGGGCTTGTTTATTTTTACAGCAACTGTTTGAAAGTCAGCCTTAGCTTGAAACGGCGATTTCACCAAACTTACCACTGTTAAAATCATTAAATGCTTGCATGATTTCCTCTTTGCTATTCATGACAAAAGGGCCATAGCCTTCAATTGGCTCATTCAGTGGCAAACCTGTCAACACCAAGAATTTAGTATCTTGCAGTGCTTCAAGTTGAATATCGGCTTCACCATCTTGAGCAAACAGCACAATCGAGCTGTCCTGAACCTTTTGCGTTCCGTTCAATAGCATTTCACCTGACAGCACCACAAGCAAAGTATTGTGATCAACAGGGACATGAATATGATGGACATGTTGTGCTTTTAACTCACCATCCCACACATTCACTGGTGAAAAAGTTGCAGCTGGACCTGCATGTTCCGCATGATCCGCACATATAGCGACCTGCGATGACACGGATATGCCCTGCATCATCATCCAATTGAATCACGGGAATATCTTGCGCCTCAATCGCTTGATATTTAGGGGGTGTCATTTTGTCTGCTGCAGGTAAATTGACCCAAAGCTGTACCATTTCAAACAATCCACCGCTTTTCGCAAATTCCTCAGAATGAAATTCTTCATGCATTAAACCTGCACCTGCGGTCATCCATTGTACATCGCCCGTTTTAATCTGACCGCCACCACCACTGGAGTCTTTATGCGACACTTCACCTTGATAGGCAATGGTCACAGTTTCAAAGCCACGATGTGGATGTGACCCGACACCATGTTGTGCCGTGGTTGAATTAAAATGATACGGTGCAGCGTAGTCCAACAATAAAAATGGGCTAATCGCCTGACCTAAACGATCATAAGAGAATAGATTTTTTACAGGAAACCCATCTCCGACCCAATGCATATTTTGGTTGCGATAAACACCAATAATTTTTTTCATCTGAATACTCCTATCTCTAAGTATTATATTGAGGTCAGTTTATGCGTTTTAAATATCTAAACCACAGTGATCCGTAGCACACTTCATTGCATTTTTAGAACGATATAAAATGGAGAGTATTCTGTTTTTTTAACTTTAAAAAAGTGATGAATATCAAAAAATTAAATTTAGATTTTGTAAGATTCTTGCACCTTAAAAGAAATCCCACCTTCAATATAGTCACGTAAATATTTTCCGATCTGTTTCCGATCTGTAATTTCAGTTGGCCAAAACTGCTCTAACCCAACATCACTAATAATGTTTAATATGGTATTAAAGGTAAACAAGACTTTGAGTGATAATGCATTTGGATCAGCATCAGGCAAGGCTTTTTTCAATAAATGCATCGCTGAATGTGAAATAGGCACTAAATATTTGGCCACAATCAAACGCCCTTCATCACCTGCACTAATGGTTTTTGAAAAGAATTTAAGGTAAAACAAACCATTGTCTTGTAACAAAATTTTGACCATCGGTTTCATCAGCGCATCTACGACATCGGACACCTTTACTTGCTCTGGATTAATGGAGTGTAATAAAGCCTGACTCTCTGCCACATAAGGATTCATGACATGATCTAAAGCGGCTTCAACTAAGCCCCATTTCGATTTAAAGTGATAATACAATGCAGATTTATTGGCGACCCCCGCCATTTCATTAATTTTTTGCACCGACATGGTTTCAATATTATTCTGAGAAAATAGAACAATCGCAGCTTCTATTAATTTTTCTTTGGTTTGATTGCTCATAATTCTAGATCACATATTTTAAGTAGAAAAAATCCAGAAGCAAAGTTCTGGATTTTTCAGATGAATAAATTACGGATTTAACTTAGATTTTGCCAATCAAATCGATTGAAGGTGCAAGCGTTGCCTCGCCCTCTTTCCATTTGGCTGGGCAAACTTCACCTGGGTGCGTATGAACATATTGTGCCGCTTTGACTTTACGAAGGAGTTCTTGCGCATCACGCCCAATACCACCCGCATTGATTTCAACAATCTGAATTTTACCATCTGGATCAATTACGAAAGTACCACGGTCTGCCAAACCTTCCGATTCAATCAGCACTTCAAAGTTTTTTGCCAAAGTCCAAGTTGGATCGCCCAGCATTGCATATTGGATTTTTTTAATTTCATCCGAACTGTCATGCCAAGCTTTATGGGTAAAGTGAGTATCGGTGGATACTGAATAAATCTCGACACCCATTTTTTGGAATTCAGCATAGTTGTCCGCTAAATCACCGAGTTCTGTTGGGCAAACAAAAGTGAAGTCGGCAGGATAGAAAAACACCACTGACCATTTACCTTGCATTGCTTTTTCAGAGATTTCGATGAATTCACCATTTTTATATGCTGTAGCATTGAATGGTTTGATTTCAGTATTGATTAAACTCATGAGATATTCCTCTAGCTCGTTTCTGGGATTGCTTAGGTTGTGAAGCTAGAATACGAAATCTTTTTAAATTGGTAAAACCGTACTTTTTTATAAAAACAATCGAAAAAATAGATTTAATATTTCACTGACTTTTGTTAGATGAATCGTCAATATCATTCATTACCCATGAACATAAAAAACCCTTTGTTTTCACAAAGGGTTTGGATGCTGATCAAATACAAATCAAGCCACCTTTAAATAAAGACCAAGCATGGAGTATTTCTGAGATTCAACGCCACTCGCCAACTCAAGCAGATAGCATTTCGATTGATGTTCCAAATCAGCTTGTTTTCATCATTTACTCTCTTGTGTTATGTGTGATGATTCTTTATGCATCTTTTGCTTGGTATAAAAGAACTGACTTCAAACAGACAAGCAAACCGTTTTTTATGGCACGTTGAATGTCCTGAACATACAAGCTAAACCTATTGTCAAGGACCTGAATTACGATTTAATTGTGGCAGATATGTTTTGTACTGTAATATTTTTTTAATTATACTGCTGCCACATTTCCACTGTGTCGTATCGCTGATATGAAGTCCAGTTTTCGTCAACATTTGCTAAAGTGGCGCGCATCTTTCGGTGCGATTACTTTGCTTTGTTTACTCTGGCATATCTTCTTACCAACGCTGGTACATACTGGCGTGGTACCTGCACTCTATGCAATGCCGACACATTGCCAAGTCACTAATATTCAAAATAGCTTGATGTTGTCTGAACCACATTCAAATGATCATCATGACATGCATCACCAACAGCATTTGCAACCGACTGGACATGATCAACTCAGTGATTATGCAAAAGAGGTTTTTGCACTCGCAAGCCAAATTATGAAGCATTGCCCTTTGTGTACTTATGGTGTTGATGCAGCTGCGATAGTGCCTTTTATTGCAATTATTTTTGTATTTTTATTGGCTTGGTTCACTCGTGTACGATGCTTATGCTATGCCTGGTCAGAAGATCTGCATATCCCACGTATCTTCTATATTTTCCCCATCAAACAAGCTCCACCACTCGCTCTATAAATCGCAATTTTTATACATCGTATCCAGTGATGCACTGCGGTACAGCCTCGTTTATTGCTTTTTTTATAGAGTTGATTATGAATACTCAATTTCGTTTGTCAGTATTAACAGCTGCATGCCTATCAATAACCTACAGTACCCTTGTATTCGCCAACACATCATCGCAAGATGAAGTCAAGACGCTCGCGACCATTGTTTTTACAGCAAGCCGTGAGGGTGAATCCATTAATAATACCCCTACTGCCATCAGCAAAATTAACAATAAAGACATTGAAGCTAAACATGCGACCTTTATCGGTCAATTGGTCAATCAAACCCCTGGTGTCTTGATGAATGACTTGGGCAACGAACAGCACATGATGTCGATTCGCCAACCGATTACCACCGCTGCGGTGTATCAATATTTAGAAGATGGAATTTCAATTCGTCCTGTCGGTGTGTTTAACCATAATGCTTTGTATGAAGTGAATTTGGCAGGGATTGATAATATTGAAATTTTGCGTGGTCCAGCCAGTAGTTTATATGGCAGCAATGCCATTGGCGGCACCATTAATTTTCTAACCAAAGCTCCAAGTTTAACGCCAACGGTGGATTTGGGCGTGAGTTCAAGCTCAGAAGGCTATCGCCGTTTAGAGGTCGGCGCATCGAATACGTTTGACACGGCATATGGAGAACATGGTCTAAGACTTTCTGCCTATGCGAGTGATCGTGGTGAAAGCTGGCAAGATCATGCAGAAAGCAATAAGCAAAGTGTGACTTTAAGACACGACTGGCGTATTTCAGATGCCACTCAAGTTAAAAACATTGCCAGTTATAACCATTTAAAAGCCGACATGACTGGCAGCTTAAATGCAAATGATTTCAGCAAGCGCCAAGGTTATAGTTATCAGACATTTACTTATCGTGAAGTCGATGCAACTCGCCTATCATCTCAATTAAATCATAGATGGAATGAGCAACAAAAAAGTCAAATGACCGTGTATTATCGTGATAATACCACTGAGCAAAATCCAAGTTATAACATCCGCACCGACGTTGTTAGTGGCGTACCTACGGGCACATATAGTGGGCAAACCACCTATAACACTTTTCAATCTTATGGTTTAAATGTGCAACATTCTGCCAATTTCGATCCAGTGAAATTCACCATAGGTGTTATGGCAGAACATTCACCGAATCAAG
Source organism: uncultured Gammaproteobacteria bacterium (assembly GCA_963812025.1). Taxonomy (GTDB): domain Bacteria; phylum Pseudomonadota; class Gammaproteobacteria; order Pseudomonadales; family Moraxellaceae; genus Acinetobacter. Next base: position 160,756 of record CAWETQ010000007.1, on the reverse strand, counting down.
CCAAAACTAATGATATTGAAGTCTTTCGTGATCCAAATACACTTGTTTATACAGGCTACAAACAACGTCAGTTATTACGTGATTTCAAAGTCGACGTAAATAACCAAGCACTCTATACACAAGCAAATTGGCAAGTTTTTCCCAACTTAAATTTAGTTGGTGGTGCACGCTATGACTGGATTAGTTATGATTTTGATAACCAACTCGTTCCGTCAAAAGTCACAGGTGCGCCAGATGAAAAACGCAATTTTCATAAAGCCAGCCCGCAACTTGGCTTGGTGTGGAATATTACCCCTGAGTTCGACTTGTATAGCAACTGGTCGCAAGGTTTTGTACCGCCAGAAGTAAGCGGTTTATATGGCGCAAATTTGGTTACACCAGACTTAAAAGAAGCCACCTTTAATAATGTTGATGCAGGCTTACGTTTTAAATTATTTGATGATCGTCTTGATGGCGAAATCACTTTGTACCGTTTGCAAGGTCAGGATGAAGTACTCAGCTATACCAAACCTGATAACACCCGAGAGCCTCGCAATGCAGGCCAAACCTTACATCAAGGCATCGAAATTGGCGGAACTTGGAAAATCAGCGACATTTATAATCAACGTTTGAAACTTTCAGGCAGTTTTGCCAAGCATGAATATGAAGATTTCAAACCATCAAGCGTGGCTGATTACAGCGGTAATACCATGCCAAGCTCGCCAAAAATTTTTGGAACTGTTGAGTATCAAATTAAACCCATTCCTGAATTATTACTTTCTGCGGAAGGTGTATATGTCGGTTCTTATTGGATCAATGAAGCGAATACCGAAAAATATGACGGACACACCGTACTAAATTTACGTGCCAATTATCGTCAAAATGCTTATGAAATTTATGGGCAAATTTTAAATGTGGCAGATGCTCACTACGCAGAAAGTACGTCATTTAGTAATAATCAAGCGAGCTACACACCTGCTGCGCCGCGTACTTATTTACTCGGTCTACGCTATCATTTTGGGGAATAATTTATGAATGCCAGCCAACTCAAAAAGCTGATGAAGTTTCATCGGGGTTTTGGAATGGTGCTCGGCATTCTCGTTTTAATGTGGTCGTTAACTGGTGTGTTGCATCCAATCATGAGTGCAACACAACCTCAACCCGCAAAACGAATGCCTCCATTTCAGCAACTTCATTTAGAACATGCAATGCCTGCCTCGCAAGTGTTGCAACAACATAGCATTACGCAATTTTCGGCATTACAAGCCATTGAGCTGCAACCCAAGCTTGTGGCTTATCGCGTATTAAAGCCGAATCAAAATAGTGCTGAATATTATGATAGTCAAACCAGTCAATTAATTGAACATGGCGAACAGAATGATGCAAAACGCTTAGCACTTTGGTATACAGGTTTAGCCAAAGAACAGATTGTTTCGGCTAAACTGATCACTGAATTTAGTGATGATTATCCGAGTGTTAATCGTTTATTGCCTGTTTGGCGTGTAAGTTTTGATAATGGCCTGAGAGCCTATATTGATCCATCACAATCTCGATTAGCCACCCTATCCAATGATCAAAAAATGTGGATGGCAAGAATTTTCCGTTTAGGTCATACATGGACGTGGGGTGATCAAGCTTGGCTTGGGCAAACTATCATCATGCAAATTGCCTTAATTGGCATATTGGTATTGGTGGTGATGGGTGTTGGATTATTTTTTAAAATCCATAATCGTAAAAATCATCGTTTACGCCAAAAACCGAGTCGCTTTTTACACCGCTATTTAGGGATTAGTTTAAGTGTATTCATTACATTGTGGGTAATCAGTGGTTTTTATCATGTTTGGCAAAAGAAACCTGATGTTAAAAATATTCAACCCATTTTTAATACTCAGGATTTGAGTTTAGAAGCATGGCAAACTGCGACTCAACAACCATTACAACGATTAAACCTTGTCCCAATTGCACTGAATAACGCGCAAGCTGTTGCTGGTTGGATGGTTCAATTCGTAGGAACGCCTCAAATGCAAGGTAGTATGACGGCTGTTAAAGAACATGATCATCATAATCAGGCCAAAAGTGCAGCACCTACCATTGAACTGATTGATGCTAAAACTTCTGCAAAATTGGATATTCTTGAGCAAAGTAAACGATTGGCTGCAAATTATTTACACATTCCTGCCCATCAATTTACTCAGAGTTCATGGGTCACCAGTTTTAGTGGAGAATATGGATTTATCAATAAACGTTTGCCTGTTGTTAAAGTCGAAACGAGCTTAAATAATCAGCTCAGGCTTTATATCGAACCAAGTAGCGGTTTAATTGCCGCACAAGTCACGCAGCAAGATGCTTTAGAAGGATTTAGTTTTGCTTACTTACATAAATGGACTTGGTTACCAATAGATAAAACACTTCGAGATATCCTACTCGCTACCCTTGCAGGTCTGATTGCCTTGATGGTTATTTTAGGTTTTTGGATGCAAATACAAAAACGTTAGTCCCTCTACGATTCTCTCTTAATCAAGTGAGAATCGTCTTCCTTTGCTTATATATTCTTATTTCGAATAATTTATTATAAATTAATAATTATCCTGCTAAACATGAGGATATTTATGAATCTACTTCAACAGCACCTTAATTGCCAATTTAACATTGGCTTTTAGGATCGAAGCAAATAGTGATATTTTCACGATTAATTAACAATTTTATCTAACTAAAGCGTGTCAACGAAATCGGTGGCTATCCACTCTTTGTTCTATATCAATCTTTTTTTGTGCATAAAAAAGAACCCGATCTAAATCAGGTTCTTACTTTATATTAAATACAATATTTAATTATTGTATAAGTCTAAAACGGAAGATCATCATCTAAATCAGCAGGTGCAGGCGCTGAAGGTGTTGCTTGAGGTGCTTTAGGCTGGAAACCCGCTGGATTATTGTTGGCATAACCACTTTGCTGGTTGTTATTAAAACCACCTTGATTATTGCCATAACCGCCTTGGTTACTATTATTATTGTTGTTATAACCCGAGTTAGCGCCGCCTTGGTTATTGTTGAAACGCGGTTGATTATAACCCGCGTTATCACCACCCGTGCTTTGCTCACCTTGCTGACGATTACCACTGTCTAACATTTGCATTTGTTCACCACGAATTTCTGTGGTGTAGCGTTCTTGACCGCTTTGGTCTGTCCACTGACGCGTACGCAATGAACCTTCAATATAAACTTTAGAGCCTTTGCGTAGATACTGCTGCGCAATTTCACCTAAGCGGTTATGTAACACAATACGGTGCCATTCCGTTTGTTCTTTACGCTCACCGGTATTTTTATCCGTCCACGAATCGCTGGTTGCAATTGAGAACTGAGTAAGAGAACCACCATTTGGAAAAGTTTTGGTTTCAGGATCTTTGCCTAAAGTACCCACTAAAATGACTTTATTAACACCACGCATCAGACGTATTCTTCCTATTTATTACTATGTTTTACTTTATAAGAGTTATGCTTAAATGGCTACCTCTTTACCTAACAAGTGCGTTAAATCTTGTCGTGCAGCATCATCTATTTGCTGTTTATCGACTTTAATATACGCAACCTGTTGGTCGGGCATGACCACGACTTCTTCAATACCACGAATTGCCAAAAGTTGAGAAGTCCATTCATCCGTTTGTTTACTTTCAGGCAAACGAATCACTAACGATGACAGATAACGCGGCTGAACCAAGCCAAAACTAATCAATAACCAAACCACGGCAATCGCGGTCAAAATCCCCCAACCCATTGCGGTATTGTTTAAAATTAACAGTTGCCCGCCAATCATACCGCCAAAAAATGCGCCTAAAAATTGACTACTGGCATTTACGCCCATAGCCGTTGCTTTGGATTGAATGGGTGCAGATTTGGACAACCAAGAAGGCAATAATGCTTCCATGACGTTAAAGGCAATAAAGAATAAATGCGAGGCCTAACAGTAAGATATATTTCGATTGATAGCCGAAAATCAGCACCAATAAACCTAAAACAATCCCACCAATCGCGGTTAAGAAAATACCGCGCATTTTGCGATATTTTTCCGCCAAAATAATACTGGGAAAGGCAAAAAACAGGCTGATCACCAGTAAAGGCAAATACACCAAACCATGACGAGAAAGTGGAATATCCGCAAATTCGATCAGTTGGGATGGCATGTAAATAAACATCGCGGTAAGCAATAAATGCAGCGCAAAGACCGAAACATGCAGACGGTTTAAATCACCCATTTTCAAGACTTGTTTTAACTGTGTTACATAGCCTTGCTGATAATTTCGATGATGACGCGTCACTTTAGGCACTAAGAACAACATTGAAATTGCAGCGAGTCCCATAATCGTGGTCACCCAAAACAGTCCAGAAATGCCGACCAAACTGGTTAACCAAGGCCCGAGACTAAAAGCGACCATAAAGGACACCCCAATACTCATGCCCATGACTGCCATGGCTTTACTGCGTTGTTCCTCACGCGTGACATCGGCAAGCAATGCCATCACCACCGCAGAAACAGCACCACCGCCCGCAATCGCACGGCCAATAATCACGCCATAAATGCTCTCAGACATTGCCGCGACTGCACCGCCAAGCGCAAACAACAATAAACCTAAAACCACCAAAGGCTTTCGGCTAAAACGGTCTGCCAGCAAGCTAAATGGAATTTGTAAAATGGCTTGGGTTAAACCATACACACCGACAGCTAAACCAATCAGCGCAGGCGTTGCACCTTGATATGACTGCCCTGCTACAGAAAACACAGGAATAATCATAAACAAGCCCAGCATACGCAGAGCAAAAATACTGCTTAAGGCAAAGGTTGAACGGCGTTCTAAAGCATTCATCATATCAATAAGCTTGGTTTTATGAGTTTAATTTCGATCGGCTATCCTACAACATTCATATGACAGATGCTGCTTTATTCCAAGATGAGCCACCATAAAAAAAGGCGCATTTTCATGCGCCCTTATTGTAACCGTTTTTCTTAAACAACGATTAACCGATCTGTTCTTGACGCTTACGATATTGAATAGAAGCAAAGATTGCCCAAACAATAAATGCCACACCAATTAAACCTGTGACCACTTCAGGAATATGTAAGCCTGTACCACTTGCCAGCATAATAAATGCCAAAGCACCGATGGCATAATGCGCACCATGTTCAAGGAATACATAGGCATCTAAGGTGCCTTTTTCAACCAAGTAAATCGTCATTGAACGCACGAACATCGCACCAATCGCGAGACCAAGCATGATGATCACCACGTCAGAGGTAATGGCAAACGCACCAATCACACCATCAAAACTAAACGATGCATCTAAGACTTCAAGGTAAATAAAACCACCAATACCGGCTTTAATCACACCTGTTGATGCACCACTGGCATCATGACTGACAGCATTGCCGTCTTCATCAATTTCAGGTTCACCACCTAACAAGTGACTGAGCACTTGCACACCAATGTAAACCACGATGCCCCAAATACCCGCCATGGTCACCACTAAACGCGCAGCTTCATCGACATTTGCAGCCATGATCAATAAACCAATCAATGAAAGGAAGACTGACATTGCAGGAACATTGGCTAAATTGGCTAAACGTGCTTCAAGCCATTTAAACCAGTGGGTATCTTTTTCGCTATCAAAGAAGAAATTCAGGAACACCAGCAATAAGAACGAGCCACCAAAGGCTGCAATTTCAGCATGATGTGCCATCAATTTTGCAGAATAAAGCAGCGGATCATTGATCGCCATTTTCACCACATCCAGCATGCCCATGTCCGCAGTAACGGCAACAATCACAATCGGGAAGACTAAACGCATACCAAATACGGCAATCACAATACCAACAGTTAAAAAGATCATTTTCCAAAAATGATCCCAACCGCGTAGTACCGAAGCATTCACCACGGCATTATCGAAAGAAAGCGACACTTCCATCACTGCTAAAATGGCAGTAATGGTCAATGCCGTGAACATGGTCTTTAAACCTGCTTCTGGGCCATGGGTATAACCCCAATATGCAGAAATAGCCAGACACACGATCGTAAAAATGATTGAGAAACCAAAATGTTTCATCATGATAGATCGACCTATAGAGAAATATTTAGAACAAGTAAATTCGGTAAAACTTAAAAAGAGTGCTTAAGATTTTATGCGCACAATTATGACGACTTTTTCAGATTAAGCCAAAGTTCTTCGTATGATTTTTTGGACTACACATGCACTATTTATTGTGTGTCATATCCTCGCGCAATAACTCTTGCTATAGTCCCCGCCATCTGTAAATTCTTCTTTTCATTAGGATGACGACATGAGCTTTTCTCAAGATGTATGGCAACGCAATTTAGCGTTATATCAAAAAACTTTAGCGCTGCCATTTAACCAAGAGCTTGCTCAAGGCACATTAAGCAAAGAGGTGTTTAGCCATTATGTCATTCAAGATGCCCATTATTTACTGGCTTACGGTCGTGCGCTAGCAGTTTGTGCGGCAAAAGCTTTTACCGCTGACGATGTGATTCAATTTTCTGAAGCGGCAAAAATTGCCATTGTGGTTGAACGCAGTCTGCATGATAGCTTTATGCACGAATTTGATATTTCTAAAGTGCAATTTGAAACCACGCCACTGACCTTGGCTTGCCATCATTACACCTCGTTCTTAACTGCGACGGCATGGTCTGAAAGTTATCCTGTGGTGTTGGCTTCGTTGCTGCCATGTTTTTGGATTTATGCGGAAGTGGGTAAAGACATTGTGAAGCATTCAATTGCGAATAATCCATATCAAGCGTGGATTGATACCTATTCAGGTGAAGACTTCCATCAAGCGGTACGCAATGTGATTACGACCATTGATCAAGTCGCTGCACGTTGTGATGCCGATACGCTTGAGAAAATGCATCACGCTTATACCACGGCTGCCAAACTGGAATGGTTATTCTGGGATAGTGCTTATGATCAAAGACAGTGGTTAGGCTTGGATTAATAATAGTGAAAAAGTTGTTTCTTTTAGGCGGAGTTTTACAACTATTACATGAATTGAAGCAGCTTCGATTTGTTACTTTGGTTTCGCCCAAAGTAACCAAAGGCATTTGCCATTCGCAAAACTCGTCAATCACTCGGAAAATATAAAATTTGTTGCAAAAACATTATTATTGAAAAAATATTGCTGCCTCGAACAGTTGCGAATGGCTTTTCCGTGACAGCAAATTCAGGGAACTTGGTTTCTCCGGTTCTTTACTGCTGAAACATCTGCCATCCATAAATCAATCCTGCCGCAGCGACAATCCAGCACACTGTAGCGATCCCTAGACATGACCACATCGACATTTTTGTTGCCAGCATATACACCATCAACAAATAAATGGCATATGGAATCAGAGACCATAAACCAAATAATGCGGTTTTGCGTAAAGCTTCTGCGCCCTGCTGCTGTGACACAATCACATGCGCAATCAAGGCAAAAGTCGGAAAAAGTGGAACCAGACCTGCAATATAAAATGCCTTACTTTTAGAAAATATCGAAATCACCAGTACCGCAGCGGCACCTAACATACATTTCAAAAATAAAGACAACATATTCACAGATCCAACAGCAAAAACTTTCAGCCACTAAGTTTATGCCAATCGCGCTACCTAGAACACATTCAACGCAATTAAAGCAATCAATGCTGGCATTGCCTGAATATAAAGAATCTTTTTGCTTGCCGTCATTGCACCATAAACACCAGCAAGCAAAACACAGCCTAAAAAGAAGTTGGCCAGTTGAATGGCGAAGGGTGCAGATGCAAAGAGTGACCAAATCAGTCCTGCGGCTAAGAAACCATTATATAAACCCTGATTTTGCGCTAAAACTTTGGTGAGTTTTGCCTTTTCAGCCGTATTTCCAAAGGCTTTCATGCCTAAAGGTTTATCCCACAGGAACATTTCTAAAATTAAAAAATAAAGATGTAAAATTGCAATAACAGCAATCAGAACCTGAGCAACGATCATGTGATTTCCTTTTTATTTTTCAAAGCATATTTTGCATTTTAGCCACGAATCTGTCGACCTGCTGAATTTAAACTTCTAATTTTTTGACTTACAGGTATAAAAAAACACCATGACAAGCCATTTATTTTCAATCCTTGACCGATCCGACACAAAATGACGTTTAAATTCTTTTTAATACAGCTTGAACATTTTTCATGCGCTATCATATATAACCTTCAATTTGCACATTACCGAGATGTTTTATGAGCCAAAGTCATATCCGTATTCGAGGCGCACGTACCCATAACTTAAAAAATGTGTCACTCGATATTCCACGCGACAAGTTCGTGGTGATTACGGGACTCTCAGGCTCAGGCAAATCGTCCCTTGCCTTTGATACCTTATATGCCGAAGGTCAGCGTCGTTATGTGGAATCACTGTCTGCCTATGCGCGCCAATTCCTTTCGCAAATGGAAAAACCCGAAGTGGATTCCATTGAGGGTTTAAGTCCCGCGATTGCCATTGAACAGAAATCAACCAGCCACAACCCACGTTCAACCGTGGGAACCATCACCGAAATTTACGACTATTTACGTCTGCTCTATGCCCGTGTCGGGACACCGTATTGCCCTGAACATGATCTGCCGATGGTGGCACAAACTGTTTCAGAAATGGTCGATGCAGTAAAAGGTTTAGAAGAAGGCACAGCACTGATGCTGCTTGCCCCTGTGGTACGTGATCGTAAAGGTGAATACAGCAACTTATTTGAACAACTGCAAAGTCAAGGTTTTGTCCGTGCCCGTGTCGATGGCGAAGTGATGGATATTGATCCACCGCCCGAACTGGATAAAAAGAAAAAACATACCATTGAAGTGGTGGTCGATCGCTTTAAAGTCCGTGATGACCTCGGCAACCGTATTGCAGAAAGTTTCGAGACTGCGTTACGTTTGGGTGGTGATATTGTCATTTTGTCATGGATGAATGCCGAACATCCAGATCGCGTGTTTTCTGCAAAGCACTCTTGCCCAGAATGTGAACGTGCTGTTGGAGAACTCGAACCGCGTCTATTTTCGTTCAACAATCCCTTTGGCGCCTGCCCTGTATGTGATGGTTTAGGTACGCGCAGCCATTTTAGTGCCGACAAACTGATTCCAAACAATGAAGTTTCGATTAGCCAAGGTGCGATTCGTGGTTGGGACAGACAGCGTCCGTATTACTACAGCATGATTGAAAAAGTCGCAGCACATTTTGGTTTTTCTTTAGATACGCCATGGAATGAACTGGATGCCGAAACCAAAAAGAAATTTCTTTATGGTACGGGCAAAGACAAAGTTGACCTCAGTTATATCGATGAACGTGGTCGTTCGCATAAACGTGTACAACCCTTTGAAGGTATTTTGCCGCACCTTGAGCGTCGTTACCGTGAAACCGAATCGAATTATGTACGTGAAGATTTAGCACAATACTTGTCGAATGCAGCCTGTGATGCCTGTGATGGTTCACGTCTGAATGAAATTTCACGTAATGTTAAAATTTTAGACAAGACCATTGCCCAAATTACCAAAATGTCGATTGGTGATGCTGAACAGTATTATCAACATGTACATCTTGAAGGGGCTAAAGGCGAAATTGGCGACAAGATTTTTAAAGAAATTCGTGAGCGATTACACTTTCTGGTTTCTGTCGGTTTGAACTATTTAAGCCTGTCACGTTCTGCCGAAACCCTGTCAGGCGGTGAAGCACAGCGCATTCGTTTGGCTTCGCAAATTGGTGCGGGTCTTATGGGTGTGATGTACGTGCTGGATGAACCATCAATTGGTTTACATCAACGCGATAACGACCGTCTACTGGAAACTTTGGTGCGCTTACGTGACTTAGGTAACACCGTACTGGTGGTTGAGCACGATGAAGATGCCATTCGTGCAGCCGATCATATTATTGATATTGGGCCGGGTGCAGGTATTCATGGTGGGCATATTATTGCCGAAGGAACCTATGAAGAAATTTTGGCCAACCCGAACTCACTGACAGGACAATATTTATCAGGCAAGCTAAAAATTGCGATTCCTGAAGTTCGTACCCAACCACCAAAACCTGAAGAACAAATTAAGCTGATGGGTGCCTGTGGTCATAACCTACAACATGTCGATTTGACCATTCCTTTAGGCATTATGACCTGTGTCACGGGCGTTTCGGGTTCGGGTAAATCAACCCTGATTAACCGTACCCTGTTACCGCTTGCAGCGACTCAGCTGAATGGTGCAACCACGCTCACGGCTGAAAAGTTTGATTCAATTGATGGCTTACAATTCCTTGATAAAGTCGTCGATATTGACCAAAGCCCGATTGGACGTACCCCGCGCTCAAACCCTGCAACCTACACCGGTTTATTTACCCCTATTCGTGAACTGTTTGCACAAACGCCTGAAGCCAAAGCACGTGGTTATGCTGCGGGTCGTTTCTCGTTTAACGTAAAAGGTGGTCGTTGTGAAGCCTGTGAAGGCGACGGTATGATTAAAGTGGCGATGCATTTCTTACCCGACATGTATGTGCCTTGCGATAACTGTCATGGTGACCGTTATAACCGTGAAACTTTGGAAGTCGGCTATAAAGGCAAAAACATTTCGGATGTTTTGGGCATGACCGTTGAAGATGCGATGCATTTCTTTGAAGCGATTCCTGTGATTCACCGTCGTTTAGAAACGCTACATCAGGTTGGCTTGGGTTATATTCGTTTAGGTCAATCTGCGACCACACTTTCGGGTGGTGAAGCGCAACGGGTGAAACTGGCACGTGAACTGGCGAAACGGGATACGGGTAAAACCATTTATATCTTAGATGAACCGACCACAGGTTTGCATTTCCACGACATTGCCAAGCTGTTAGATATTCTGCATGAGCTACGCAATAAGGGTAATACCATTGTGGTGATTGAGCATAATCTGGACGTGATTAAAACTGCCGATTGGGTGATTGATTTAGGGCCTGAAGGTGGTGCAGGTGGCGGTATGATTATTGCCGAAGGTACACCTGAAGACGTTGCCAAGAGTGAAGTTTCACATACAGCGAAGTTCTTAAAGACGATGTTGAAGTAATTAAATCCTCCCCAACCCTCCTTTTGTAAAGGAGGGTGTTTCCATCATTTATCAAATGGTGTTCCCCTCTTTTTAAAGAGGGGTTAGGGGAGATTTAAGAAATTGATAAAAATAAAATATTTTATTTTGAGGTAAATAATGCGATTTTCTGAAAGAAATGGATATAAATCTGTTAGAGATATTTTTCAAAAAAAAGTATTAATGATGAATTAAAAAATGGGCTTTGGAATCATCATCAATTTCTTTATTTTTAATCAATATAAAAAAAATCTACCGATGCAGATTGTTTTTTCTATAAATGAAAGCTAATTTTAGAATTAGAAAACTTTATTTTTGATATAAAAATTATAGATCTATATAGAGTAATTAACAAGAAATTATACAAATCACCTCCGAACAAGAAATCCAATCCATCGAAGATGCTTTAGCCAATACAAATCAATTTTCAGGTGTGCAACAGCATTTAAATCAAGCTTTACAGCTTATGTCAGATCGTCAAAAACCTGACTATCGAAACTCAATCAAAGAGTCGATTAGTGCTGTTGAATCCATTTGCAAAATCGTGACCAATGATGAAAAAGCAACTTTAGGTAAAGCTTTAAAAATCGTTGAGGATAAATTTGGTTTACACCCTGCTCTAAAAGGAAGTTTAAGCCAACTCTATGGTTATACTTCTGATGCTGACGGTATTCGCCATGCCATGCTAGAAGAATCAAATTTAAGCTATATAGATGCAAAATTTATGCTTGTAGCATGTACCAATTTTATTAATTATTTGATTGAAAAAACAAAATAAGCTAAAAGTATATTCAAAAATTTCATTCATGAAATGAACTACATACTTATAAAAACTGAGAAAACTCATGCATCATAAAAATCAAATAAAATTTGCTATCAGCATTTGTCTTTCTATTTCATCACTCGCTATACATGCCGAAGGCTATATCAATGAAAATATGGTGGTGTTTACATCCTCTATGGATCCAGATGAAAGTCCATGGAAAGACCATCCTAAATGTATTCCAGTCCTACAAAATGGCGAATCCCCTAAAACATGGTATGTGCAATATACCTATCTAGATCACACCCCACTCACCTCAACATACCTCACCACACAAAAACCTTCGACCCAACCAGTTGAATGCGAACATCAGATTCATTTTCCAGACAACATGCAAGGCACTGGAATTTTCGAAAGCTTTTATCCCAATGGAAAACCACGTAGCCTTATTGAATATACAAACGGTATATATAACGGCAAAATCAACTTCTGGTTCGCCAATGGTTTAAAAGAACAAGAATCCAATGTGAGCAATGGCATATCTGATGGTGAATACCGTATCTGGCATCCTAACGGACAATTGGCACTTTCAATGGGCTATAAAGATGGTCATGCAAAACGGTATGAAACAACGTTGGTATGAAAATGGTGAACCTTGGACTTACGCACGTTTTGAAAATAGCAAAATGGCTGGTGAACTGAAACAATGGTACAGAAATGGAAAATTAGAACGCTTGGGCGCATACAGAGATGGCTTACGTCATGGCACATATAAATCTTGGTATGCAGATGGTCAACCCGAAGCAATTTTAAATTACCAAGCAGGAAAAATTATAGATGCCCAATGTTGGGATGAATCCGCTAAAGCCATGAGTACAAAAACCTGTAGATCCAAATTTAGCGATGAAGAATAATCAAGGTTTAATCCATCGTTCAATGTATACGTTGATAAAGGGTGAATCACTCACCCCTCAACTATATTTTTCCCTTTTGTTTTTTCTAATAGAACTGTCGATGAAACGATAACGACACAAATATTTTAAATGTCATATTTCTATAGTTTTGCTTTTAATAAAGATAAAAGAATAATTCCAACTTATCCAAAATATCTAAAGTCAATTGCTTACGTTCACCAACATCATCACCATCCTGCATTTGCATATTTAAAGAAAATGCGGTGATTTTTCCATTCGGTTGCTCGACCCAACCTGTATACCAACCGACCTGAGGCTGCTGATTTAGGACTACCCCAACCACTTTTTGCATACAGCTTGACATCACCACGACGCTCTATATAAAGCATATCCTTTACTTGTTGCTGCACAGTCGCATCAAAAGGAAGTTGCTTCGTTGCCAATTGATAGGCAAATTTCGCTTCTTGTTCAGGCGTTATCATTAATGGGCCATCCAGCCAAAAACGATCGACCTGTTGGCCAATAATCTGATTACCATATTGAACGTTTTTAATTTCTTTACGCATTAAATCGAGCCCAATACGTCGAGCAAGCTCCTGATACACGGGAACTGCTGAAAGCTGCATGGCTTGCGCCAAAGTCATATCCTTTTCCCATGCAGGAAATGAACGCTTTTCACCATTCCATTTAAAAACTTCTGTGGTCGTGACTTTTTGATGTTGTAAACCAATTAAAGCATTCAACATTTTAAACGTTGATGCAGGTACATATGCATTCTTGGCACGTTGCAGATCATTGCCATAACTGTGATCATTTTGACCATCAAATGTCACAAAAACAGCATGCTTCCCTGCTTCATCAAACAGCTTTGGAATGTCGGCACTTCGGCTATTCGGTATTAAATTTTGGGCTTTGGCTTGTAAATGAGGTTGTACAATTAAATTGCCCGTACTGCACGATGCAACACCCATCGCAAAAAATAATATTCCAAAAAATTTGAGCTTCATCATCATTTTATGACCAAAACCTTTTCAGGATCGTACTTCCAATCCTATAGAAAAACAGAGAACAATCCAAAAATAATTGTCATTTTTAAAAAATATCATTCAGCGAATCTCGCAAATATTTACACACGCAACAAACCAGTGCATAATGCACCGTATTAGGGCGAATCAAAATCATTCCTCAGCAGGATTTTTGATTTTCCCGCAATTTTTGGCTAAAAAAACCCAGTTTTCTTTGAAAACTGGGTTTTTTTATTCTTTTAAATTAATCAAATAAGTTTAAAACCCAACAAATAAGCACTAAATAAGTGCGTAAATATTTCAAAATTCATCTTTTTATCAATATTGAGTCTAAAAACGAATCATTCATTCATCAATCCAAAAACATCACTAAAGTCATCACAGCACTTTATGAATCGTTTTGATATCCAAATACGCTTGCTGACGTAAAAAAGTGTCAAAGCAATTTTTTGATAAAAAAAACCCAACTTTGGGGAAAGTTGGGCATATAAAACAAAAACTTTTCTATGGAGAATCAAATCAGCATCACATTATTTCAATCTAATATGACTTGATCGCTCTATTATGTAAAAAATAACCAAATAAGTAAAGCCTATGAAAACAGTCAGTTTTCAAATTAGCCAGCAAAACAAAGTAAAAAGGTGAAATATGTCGCAAAACCAAGACCAACACGCTTGTTTTTTAAGCAAAGATGATTTTTACAACTCAAATTTCTTACAAAAATTTACATTACATTAAAAATATGACAAATGCATCACGCTATAACAAGCGATATTGATTGATTTTTACAATCAAAAATAAAATATCAATCTAATTTAACATTGTAAAAATCAGTTTTATTTCATCAATTTAGCAAAAGATAAGTTCTATTCATTCACATATTCTGTTGTTCTGAAAAAGTTTTTTGCCGTTGATAAGCAATCTGCGGATTGTATCATTTTTGTTACTTACACCATTTAAAGTAAAAGCTCAATAAAATAATATCCTTTTAGTTCATTGACTTAATACTTTGTTACAATACAATGACCACTGTTTAATCCATTTTTAACAAAACTGGTAATTATTATGAAAAAACTCGGTTTAGCCACTGCTTTATTATTAGCCATGACCGGTGCTCAAGCGTATCAATTCGAAGTACAAGGTCAATCTGAGTACATCGATGCGACAGTAAATGACAAAGATTTTACTGGTGGTGTGCAAGGTACTTATTATCTTAAAGATGTTGATACATCTAAAGGTCCATTGGCTGAAGCAGCATTTTTAAACCAAGCTTCTAATGTTTCTGTAGCCTATAACTACGGTGAACTTAGTTTTGTTCCTGGCATGGATGTTGTTGCACATAACTACGGTGTTAAAGCTGAAGCTTATGTACCAACCAAAATCGTACCTGTATACGCAAGTGCTTCTTATAGTCACACACGTCTAGATGCAAAAAATAATGCCTCTGTAGTAGTTGAAGGCAACGGCGACCGTTATGCTTTAGAACTTGGTGCTGTTGTTGCACCTAATTTCTTGGTTGCTGTAGGTTATACCAGCGTTGCTGACCAAGCGGCTGTTGATGCTTTTAACCTAATGGGTAATGGCGTTGCTAAAGCTGTTGCTGAAACAGCTACAATTAACCATGACCAAGATGCAATCACTGCACGTACTAAATACGTGGGTGCCATCGACGGTACGAACATGGCGATTGGTTTTGAGTCTGGCATCATCTACGGTGAAGACACGGCTTACCAATTAAAAACTGATCTTTTCGTAACGCCTAAATTAAGCGTTGGCGCGTCATATGCTGAATCTAGCTACGACTTCACGCCTAGCAATGCTTGGGGTGCAAACGTAAACTACTTCATCACTCCTGCTGTTGCAGTGGGCGCAAGCTACGTCAATGCCAATGCAGAACAAATAGCGCTTGACACTCAAACTGTTGGTGTAAACGCTAAATTCCGCTTCTAAGTAAGCTTAGAAACTGAATTAAAAAAAGGACTCAAATTTAAATTTGAGTCCTTTTTTATTTTTTAGATTGATTCAGCGATGCATTTCTTATTTATGCTCTTGATCAGATTTAGGCAAATGAGCGATGTATTGCAAGGAAATCAGCCGTGAGACAATAAGCGCTAAATACATGACACCACAGAACATTTGCAGCATTGCCAAGACCCGTGCTGGCGCGCTCATCGGCATTAAGTCCGATAATCCAGTCGCCGATTGCAAACTAAAACTTAAAAACAATAAATTCAGCCACGTCTGTACACCGCTCATATTGGGGTTTTGAAAACTATCGGGTACTAAAATCTGGCAAATACTATATAAAAATGCAAACCCCCAAGCCAGCAGTGTAAATACCGCACCCGCAGCGAACATTTCATCTCGGGTTAAATAGTTGTCTTCAAACATATAACGTAATAAACCATAGGCAGCACTAAAATAAGCTGCGGCTTCGAAGCCATGCGCAATGACTTGAATCATTGGATGATTGAAGCCCAATAACATCAGCAAAGAAAAAAGCACCGCCCCACCGACAAAACCGAGTCCTAAAATGGTAAACATCGGGGTTTGTCGAATCACTTTGGCAATCACCAGTAAAACCAGCACCCCGAGAACCCAAGTCAAAGTCCGATAGGTCATACTGTAATTAACGGTAATGGATAAAATTAGAATAATGAATTGCAATAAAATCAGCCAAGCTGAAGGCAATAAGCGAAAAACTTTCCAAACATCAATAAACGCCTGCATTTACACCTCCAAGATATTGCTGTTTGTTTTTGTTTATTTCGGTGTTTTCTATCTTTTTGAATCTGATTAACTTAGCATGAATTGAGCACACAATACGAGCGATCCGTTGGTCTGAAAATCACGGTCTGAAAATTATGATCTGTAAATCACGGTCTGAAAATTACCGAAAAAATTTATCTGCACAAAAGCGTTGATGCGATCAAAAATAAAATCCAATTTGAACTCAAATCAGCCGACTGAATTAGCAAAATAGCACGTTCAAGCTAAATCTAATTTAAATATCCAGCGCATAAAAAAAGCCCCCTGAGGGACTTCTTTATTGCTTCTATTTTAAGTCTTAGTGATCAGATGCACCAGAGATACCAATCCCTGTTTGAGAGCGTACATACTGCGCATCAAACGCTTTACGCTCTGCTTGTGCACGTGGTGAGTTATCCGTCACAGAGAACAACCAACAGCAGAAGAATGACAATGGCATTGCGAAAATTGCAGGACCATTAAATGGATTCACTGCTGTATCAGAAATACCCAATGTATCTACCCAAACGGCTTTCGCTAGAACAATCAACGTCACTGCTGTTAATAAACCAGCGAGACCGCCAATGACCGCACCACGTGTGGTTAAACCTTTCCAGAACATTGAAAGTACAAGGACTGGGAAGTTGGCACAAGCGGCTACTGAGAATGCTAAACCTACCATGAAGGCAACGTTTTGTTTCTCGAACAAAATACCCAAAATCATGGCAAAAATTGCTAAACCTAAAGTTGCAATTTTAGACATACGAAGTTCAGATTCAGGTGTTGTTTGACCTTTCTTGAATACGTTTGCATACAAGTCATGTGAAATTGCTGATGCACCTGATAGTGTCAAACCAGCAACGACTGCAAGAATCGTTGCAAATGCCACTGCTGAGATGAAGCCCATGAACAAGTCACCGCCAACAGCATCACTTAAGTGAACTGCAGCCATGTTGTTACCACCAACAAGCTCTAACTTGCCAGTCACTGCCATTTTAGCAACATCAATGAACTGCGGGTTGTTTGATACGTAAAGGATCGCACCGAAACCAATGATGAAAGTTAAAAGATAGAAGTAACCAATGAAACCTGTTGCCACAACCACTGATTTACGTGCTTCTTTGGCATCTTTTACCGTAAAGAAACGCATTAAAATGTGTGGCAGACCAGCTGTACCGAACATTAAAGCCAGACCCAATGAAATCGCGTCAATTGGATTTGCCGCCAACTTACCCGGTCCCATGATGTTGCCTGCATCCGCAAGGCTCATGTCATGTACTTTACTGAAGACTTGAATCGACTGTTCAAACATGTTGGTAAAGCTAAAGCCTACACCTTTCATGACCATGAATGCCATGAACGTTGCGCCAGATAAAAGCATAACGGCTTTAATGATCTGTACCCAAGTCGTTGCCAACATGCCACCGAAGATTACATAAGCCATCATCAGTAAACCAACGATCACCACAGCAATGTTGTAGTTTAGACCGAAGAGTAATTTGATCAGCTGACCTGCACCCACCATCTGAGCAATCAGATAGAACGCAACCACAACCAATGAACTCACTGCTGCCAATGTACGGACAGGTTTTTCTTCCAAACGGAAAGACACGACGTCAGACAGGTTGTATTTACCTAAGTTACGTAAACGCTCTGCAACCAAGAATAATACAATTGGCCAACCCACCATGAAACCAAGTGAGTACAGTAGACCATCAAAACCTGAGCTAAATACCAACGCTGAAATACCAAGGAAAGAGGCTGCCGACATATAGTCACCGGCAATCGCCAGACCATTTTGGAAACCTGAAATACCGCCACCTGCGGTATAAAAATCCTGAGTACTTGTGGTTTGTTTTGCTGCCCATTTGGTAATCACCAAAGTAAACGCAACAAAAATAACAAACATAATAATGGCATGCCAGTTAGTCGCTTGCTGTTGAGCCTCGCCTAAATCTGGGCTTGCCATTGCCATACCTGACATAAGCAGCGTTGACGCTGCAAGTGCTTGAGCTTTCAATGAATTCCATTTCATCTTAATGCTGTCCTTTTTCATTGGCAATTGCTTTTACTTCTCGCATTGCATCTTCTGTCAATGGATCAAGCGTCTTATTCGCAATATAGGAATACACGCCGCAAAGTAAAAATGATAATACGATGATGCTTAAACCAAGTGGCATACCAATCGTCGTCACGCCACCAGCTGAAAGAAGTCATTAAAAATTCTTTGTTGTAACCCACGAGCAGCATAAACCCGACGTATACAAACAACATAATTGCAGTAAGTATCCAACTAAGACGACTTTTTCTTGCAACCATTTCCTTAAACTTTGGATTCTGTAGAATTTGCTCTACCTGTCTCTCATCCATAACCTATACTCCTGTTCGTACCCAGCCATGGGCACTGTTTTTTAATTCGAATTATTACGTTGTATAACTTAACAATCTTGTTGGGTTGTTGTAATTAATACTTTGGTCGTTAAATTTTAACCAATTGCGCTGGTCAGATTATCAGATAGGGTATCATGACGTCATAGTTTCAGACTGTAGGCAATATGAATAGCTGGCTCATCATCGGGGTTCTCGCCCTCTATATCGCATTACTTTTTATCTGTGCATTTTTTGGAGAGAAACACGCGAGCCGATTAAGCACCCGCGGTCGCATGTTTCTCTTTAGTCTAACTTTAGGCGTGTATTGTTCATCTTGGACATTTTATGGCGCGACTGGTGCCGCTGTTCGTGAAGGCATTATCTTCCTGCCCATTTACCTTGGCCCACTGATCTTTGTTGGCGTGGGTTATGATATTTGGCGACGTTTAGGTCGCGTCCGTCAGCACCATGCCATTTCCTCCATTGCTGACTTTATCGCTGCGCGTTATGGCAAAAGTGGGCCTTTGGCGTCTTTAGTCACGATTCTTGCCGTCATTGCCATTATCCCCTATTTGGCTTTACAGCTCAGAGCCATTGCCTTAAGTGCTGGCGTGATTTTACAACACGATACAGGCATCGAAAGCACCACCAATGGCGTCCTGTTCCTCACGGGTATTTTAGCTATTTTAGCCATGATTTTTGGTACACGGCAAATTGCCAATACTGAACAACATGGCGGTTTAATGCTGGCCGTGGCTTTTGAATCCTTTGTTAAATTATTTGCGCTGCTGTGCGTGGCGTTATTTTTTGTCTTCGATTCTCCCGATAATATTGGGCAAATTTCCAGTGATGTCGCAGATACCTTTAAACAGGTTCAGCTTTTTGGTGTACCCGATACCTTTTGGATACAAACCTTATTGGCAGCACTGGCGATCATTTGTTTGCCGCGTCAATTTCATGTCGCTGTGGTTGAACTCCGCGATGAAAAGCATATTCGTGGGGCACGTCTTTGGTTTGCCGTTTATCTGATTCTTACGACGATTGCCATTATTCCAATTGCCAGTTGGGCATTACATGCTGCACCGCACTTTTTAGCCATTCCCGATGTTGCCGTGCTATCGCTGCCTTTGAGCTATAACCAAGAGTGGTTAACCCTATTGGCGTTTTTGGGTGGCTTTTCTGCCTCTACAGGCATGCTATTAGTGTCTTCTGTCGCCTTGTCGATTATGCTCAGTAATGACCTGATCATGCCTGCATTATGGCGTACAGGAATCCTTTCACGTCATGACAAACGTCTACCTTTGGTGCTTAAATTTACCCGTCGGGTCTGTATTTTAGCCGTGATGTTACTGGGCTTCCTGTTCTTCCATTTCTTCAATGATATTGATCAGTTATCCGTGTTTGGCTTACTGGCATTTAGCGCAGTAGCACAATTCGCCCCTGCCCTGATTGGCGGGCTATATTGGCGTGGTGGCAGTAAACAAGGGGTTTATGCCGGTCTGATTGCGGGCTTTGCAATGTGGGCATATACCTTACTGTTACCGACCGTATTACGTAGCCTTCCTGCTGAATATAGCCAATTTACCCAACAATTCCTTAGCCTAGGGCCTTTAGGAATTAATTGGTTACGCCCAGAAGCCCTGCTTGGTTTTCAATCGTTTGCCGCACTGACCCATGGTGTGGTGTGGGCTTTGGGGCTGAATATTTTGCTCTATATTTGGGTCTCGCGAATTTTCCGTCCCAGTATTGCAGAACAAATTCAAGCGGAAAGTTTCTTCTATTATGAAACCAAACCCTTACCCGCTCACAGCACCTCAAGTGATATCAATTATTTACAGCATGATGTTGCACGTTTAAAAGTCGGTGATTTAATTACCCTAGCCAAACGAATTACCGGTGAAGGCCCGACCACGCAAGCATTTCAACAATTCTGTACGCAAAATAATGTGGTATTGAATGAAAATAGCAGTGCCAACGGCATGTGGTGGCGCTTCACCGAACAATATCTTGCCGGAACCATTGGTTCAGCTTCTGCACGTACTTTGCTGACCACAGCCATGGTCAATAATGGTTTAGCCTTAGGTCAAGTGGCGAATATTCTAGACCAAGCCTCGCAATGGCAGCGTTTTAACCAAAATCTGATTATGACCATGATTGACCACATGACCCAAGGGGTGAGTGTGGTGGATGAAAATATGTGTTTGGTGGCATGGAATAATCAATATCTTAAACTGTTTGATTATCCAACAGACATTGTCTATGTCGGTTGCCCGATTGCCGATTTAATTCGCTATAACGCAGAACGTGGCGAATGTGGTCCCGGTTCAGTGGAAGAACATGTACGCAAACGGATTCATTGGATGGCAATGGGAAGTGCGCATGAATTTGAACGCATCCGTAAAGATGGTCGGGTCATTCAAATGCGTGGCAATCCGATTGGAGGCGGTGGTTTCGTCACGACCTTTGCCGATATTACCGCTTTCCGTGAAAATGAAGCAGTACTCGAAGGTCGCGTTCAAGATCGTACCCAACAGCTTGCCAATGCCCTTTCTGAGCAACAATTGGCACGAGAACAAGCTGACCGCGCCAATATGTCAAAAAGCCGCTTTATTGCCGCAGCAAGCCATGACTTACTGCAACCGATGCATGCTGCACGTTTGTTTAGTACCGCTTTAGAACAAAGTGTACAGTCCGATGAAGACCGTAAGACCCTGCAACAACTTGACCGTTCCTTATATGGTGCAGAAAGTATGTTGTCAGCCTTATTGGATATTGCACGTTTAGAAGGCGGCACCATTCAGCCAAAACGTCAGCCTTATCCACTGCATGACTTACTTAGCGATTTAGAACTGCAATTTAAATCCATTGCAGCACAACGTCGCATTCAATTTAGCGTACATGATGCACAGTTCTGGATTGACACCGATCCACAATGGATTCGCCGTATTATTCAAAACTTTGTCAGTAATGCCTTGCGTTATACCGCCAAAGGTCGGGTGATTGTCGGGGTACTGCGTTCTGCGGAAAAACCACAGCATATTCGCATTGGCGTTTGGGATACCGGCCCGGGGATTGCCGAAGCACAACGCATTAAACTGTTCCAAGAGTTTGAACGCTGTGGGCACACTTCACCTTGGGGTGAACAAGGGCTTGGACTGGGCTTAGCCATTGTGCAACGTATGACCAGCATGCTGGACTATCCTGTACATGTTTATTCTGAATATGGCAAAGGCTCTTGCTTCATGATTGAAGTGCCGATTGTCGAAGCCCCTCAAGTGGTGACAACCCCGACTCAAGCCATTCCACTGAAAAGCAAAGCCTATAAAATTTTATGCTTAGACAACGATGAAACCATTTTAGAAGGCATGGCGACCCTACTGACAAAATGGGGCTATCAAGTCTTTAAAGCGACTGAGCCAGAGCAAGCTTTAACCCTGATTCAGCAAGAAAATATTCAAGTCTGGTTGGTCGATCAACATTTGAACAACCATAAAATTGGTTTAGATTTCATTCTGGAAAATCGTCAAGAGCAAGTTCCTGTAGCACTGATTACTGCAGATTCTGATCCTGAACTTCCTCAACAATTGAAAGAACTCAATATTGTCTTACTGAAAAAACCGTTAAAACCAGCATCCCTGCGTTCATGGCTTTCTGGCTTAAAAATTTCCAGTTCTGAATCCTAAACTGCAAAATCAAACGTCCATTTCAAAGCAATGAAATGGACGTTTCTATTTGGGGCTTACAACCCCAATACACCGCCTATTACGCACACTGGCAATTTATTTTTTCCTTTAGGCAAAACTGCTCAAAAAATTGCATTTTAAGCCCTGCTCGATTGACTAAAAATTCCAACCTTATATTTGCTATGGCAAAGAGCGCCAAAATTTAGGTGAACACTTGTATACTTAGTTACAATTTTCCAAAATATTGTTTTTAAATAACTTTTTTACAGATAAAAGCCCATCTAGAACTTTAGTCGTATTTCGCTCATCCCCTTGCTCCCCCATATATAACAACAAGAAAAGATCAGTTTTATCTCGCGATAAGCACCTCAAAAATGCTTCCTACAGAAACTGATCATCAGACCCAAATATAGGAGTTTACAGATGAACATTTCGCAAGTTGGAAAGCACGGTTTAGATCAATCGCAACAATTTTATCGTCAATATGGTGCCAATGCCCTATTGCCTGAAATTCAATGGAATGAACTGTTCCAGAACAGCAAATTAAATGATACTCATATTCAAGCTTTAAACACCTTGTATCAAAGTGCTGTGCCACTTGCATTACAAGTATTTGCCGATTTAAATTTTGATGTTTTCACACCTGCCGCCTATAAACCGCAAGGTTTGGGTCTATTTGAACGACTGGCTGAACAAGAAGACAAACTGATTCAATCCTTAAAGGCTGAATCGAATGGCTTAAATGATGATGTACGTCATCAAATTTGGAGCATGTTACTCCGTGGTGGTGCGGTGCTGGTCTTTAAAGCATGGCTTGGCAAAGTAAAAACCGATGAAAATCGATTAGACACCACACAATTTGACGAATTATCAGATCTGTTATTTATTAAAACCTCACCTTTTGAATTGGCTCAGCACTTGGCAGTCAATACACAGAACAATGAAGATCATATTTTTCTGATGTATGGCAATGACATCTACCTCGACCATTTTAACAGCTTAGAAACGGCTGCTTTATTTGTCGATTTAGGCGTCTATGATGCTGCTTTTTTAAGCCTACGTGATGATAGCGTCGCTGAATACCTAAAAGAAAAATCCTATGTTTCTCAAGAACAGATTGATGATCTGCAATGCGCACTCAATCCATTATTTTGCACAGACCTCACACCTAAAAAAAGCTGGGTCATTTAGTTTAAACATCGGCATTATTTAAATTGCAAAATTGATCCCCACAAAAAAGGCACTTCAAATAAAGTGCCTTTTTTCATTTCATGCTGTGTTCAAAAAATTACATTCTTTTTTCTTCAATATTTAAAGCACTAATCGCCAAGACCGCTTGAGTACGATTTTGTACACCCAATTTACGGAAAATGGCCGTGACATGCGCTTTAATCGTGGCTTCAGAAACATCTAATTCGTAGGCAATCTGTTTATTCAACAAACCTTCCGCAACCATCATTAAAACGCGGAATTGTTGTGGGGTAAGCGATTGAATTCGTTCTGCCAACGCAGTTTCATCTGCCGCACGTGGATCAAAATTCATATTGGCAGGAAAATTAGGCGGTAACCAAATTTCACCTTCCAGCACGTGACGAATCGCTTCACCAATATGGCTTGGATGCGCTGATTTAGGGATATAACCCATCGCCCCATGCGCAATCGCACGCTGAATAATTGAAACATCTTCGTGTGCGGAAACCACAATAATCGGAATCGAAGGATATTGTGCACGTGCATGAACCAATGCTGAAAAGCCTGAAGCCCCCGGTAAATTGAGATCCAATAAAACCAAATCTGGTTCTGGTCCGTTATCTAAACGTTCATAGAACTCATTTACTGCAGCCGTTTCATTAATTTGAGCTTGCGGTAAGCTATAACGAACTGCTTGAATTAAAGCATGACGAAATAACGGATGATCATCAACGATTAAAATGTTCATAAGCGACATGAAAGATCTTGTGCACAGTGATGGCTATTCTAACCACACAATCCTCGTTAAGGATATGCAGGAATCACTTTTTTTACTCGATATACCATTATTTTATAAAAAAAATTACTTTTTCTTAAGTTTTGCTAAAAATCATCAAATCTAAGCAGATTTTGATATAAATTTTATTCATGCCATGAAAATGCTTATTCAAATTCAATATAACTTTACTTTTCAATTAATTAAATCACCATTTTCGGCATCATTATTTTAAAAACAGCGATATCTTAAAAACAGATAAGCTCTTTTTTTTTCTTTATTTTACAGCCCTCCCTCAATATTGATAAATGAACCCTATTCCGAGATTCAACTGAGGTTCAAGGTTCATGAGCATTCTTAATCAACACAAACCGCTGAATATTGTCGCTATATCGGGTGGCTTAAATCAGCCGTCTAAAACAGAAGCTTTAGTGCAAGAAATTCTCAATGAATTGGGTGCAGCCACAGCCATTCATGTGCATTTGATTAAATTCAGTGAAATTGGGCATTTACTGGGCGGTGCGATTTACCGTCATCAACTGCCACAACGGGTACAAGATGACTTGGCTGCGGTTGAAGCTGCGGATGCCCTGATTGTGGGAACACCAGTTTATCGTGCATCTTTCACGGGGCTTTTTAAGCACTTTTTTGACTTTGTTGAACAAACTGCATTGGTTGATGTGCCTGTTCTTTTAGCCGCATCGGGTGGTAGTGAACGTCATGCTTTGGTACTTGAGCATCAATTACGTCCATTGTTTAGCTTCTTCCAAGCACAGACTTTACCAATTGGTGTCTATGCAACAGACAAAGATTTCACACCTGAATATACCATTCACAGTGAATTCTTACGCGACCGTATTACTTTGGCTGTCGCACGTGCATTGCCTATTTTGGAATGGGCACCTGCAAAAGGTCGACGTGCTGAAGTGGTGAAAGAAAAAACCCAACTGGCGAAGCAAAACTTGGGCATCAATAAACACATTGAGCAAGATGATGTTTTACCTTCTGCTGCTGTGCCAAATTTAAATACTGCGGAATCTCGCCTACATTATAAAAAAATAGCAAACGCTATATGCTAAATCGGCTATTCAATATGAGTACCCCTGCTTTGAAATTATAATAATAAGCAACAAGGTCACTTTAATTCTCCCTCGAGGCTCGGCTTGGGGGATTTTTTTATAAAAACTTAAGCCAACTTTGAGATAAACATGGCGGATTTATGTTACATCGATAAGCATATAAAAATAGACTTTGAATCAAAAAATGCAACTAGAAAAATTTTGTCTATTCTTTTTACATCGCAGCGGACATTATGAGCGGACAACGATGCTGTCAGTCGCCCACTACTCGGGCTTTAAAAAAAAATATTTAATAATGGGTAAACTAAAAACAATATCTATTTGAAAAATAAATAAAAATAAAATTAATGATAAATAAAAATTAAATGAATAATAAATCGTATTTTGAGCGGTTTAAAATACACCAATATAATATCAATCAAATAATTTAAATATTTATGAAAAATAAACCTTATTTTAGTTTTTTTTAATACTTAATTTGTTATAAGTAATAAAGTTAAATACATCATTAGAGATTTAAAATGTTAATTAATAAATTTATAAAACATACTTTTCTTGCAACAAGTGTCGCTGCATTACTTACAGCATGTGGCGGCGGTGGTGGTGGTAGCAGTGATAGTTCAGGAACGCCTTTTGCACCAAAAACAATCTCGGGGACTGCTGTCGATTTCTATTTAAAGAATGCCACGGTAAAATTTGATGACTGTAATGGCTTGACCACCACAACAGATGAAAATGGTGAGTTCTCTTTTGAGACCACTGCCAACTGTAATAACTCCGCAATTACCATTACTGGGGGTACAGATATAGGAACAGGACTTCCATTTACTGGCACACTCAAAATCAAAAAAACAGATTTACAAAATCTTTCAAATAATGATTTAGTTGCCAGTCCACTGACATCGCTTGAATATTATCTTGGCTCTGCCGACCTTCAGGTGGTTTTAAATAATCTCGGTCTTACCAGTGTAACAGCAGCAAATCTTAAGTCATTCAATCCTGTCACGGATGGCAGCGCACAAGAAATGGCGGTCATTTTCACGCTACAACAACTTGCAACTCAAATTGAAGACAACTTCCAAGCCATCAACAAAAGTGATGGCTCTGTTGCCTTGACGCAAGAACAGGCGACACAAATTACTTTTACCGCTATTGGAAATGCATTAAAGACTCAAGGGAAAAATCTATTTAGTAATGGTGCACTTCAAGCAAATGCTTTAAATGAAATTCTGGATGATGCCGTAATAGCTGCCCAAACAGCCATCAATGCACCAGTAGATTCTAATATTAAAGGTAATATCAAAGTAATATTACCCAAGTATCAACAGCGATCAATAGTATTATTTTACAGCCAAACGGAAAGGGCGAGGATTTACAAACGGCGCTACAAGCTGATGCCAATAAAGCGACACTGGACGGAATTAAAGAGAACTTAAAAACGCCAATTTATACTGATTTGACTTTAGCGGGCCATTCATTAGCAGCGCTTAAAGGGTCTAGTGCTGTTGCACCATTAGCGTTAAATCATACCAACCTAAATACGACATTGGCTGTCAACTTTAAACTGAACAATACCAAGTCTGAATTAACCGATACGATTAAATTAGGTTTTAAACTTAAGGGTAGCCGTGGCACAGCACAAGAAAACTTGGATGTCATCATTAGTAATATTCGAGTGACCTTTAAAGCAGATGGCACAATACTCAGTGCCAAAATTCCGTCGAATACCAAGATTAATATTGCTTCATCTCTTAAAGATGTAACTCAATTAGAGTTTATTACCCAGACAGATATCGTGATTAATGTCAGCAACGGTTCAATTCCGCTATCAAGTGTTGTCAGTAGCAGTGCAACCCTACAGAAATATTATAATCTATACATTGGCAAACTCGCAGTGAATGATTTAGTAGAAGCATCTGCTTATGTATTACCCATCACCTATACAGTTGATCCAGCTCTTGAACTACAAAATGGCACGATCAATGTGAATGGAACTCAATTCCAAGGATCAAGCTTAGTCGCTCACTTTAAACTGAATTAATCCATTCAATGCCAGCCGTCAGGCTGGCATTTTTATCTTCAGCATTAAAATATTTGTCTTTGGATTGTATGAAATATCGTAATTTAATTATATATATGGCATGTGTATGCCCAACTGCTTTATATGCTGCACCTGAAGATCTTTTTTTACAGGCACAGAGCCTATCCAAAGCAGCCCAATCACCTTTAAAAGTGACAGTAGAACTCAATGCGGTGAATGACACCATCGACATTTTGGATATCAGAAAAAGCGAAGGCGTGCAGGATAGCAATGCGGGCGACTACATGGGGACACACTTGTCCATGGAATACCAGTTCCATCCACAATGGAGCGTTGATGGATCTTATTGGTATAGAGAAATTGATTACTCTGCCGATACCAATACCATTCACTCTGGCTCACTGGGTATCCGCTATTTCCCCGATTTTAATTTAAATAAAAAAGACCGTTTTTTTATTGCTGCAACGCTATGGGGCAATAAAGCCAATGAGCTGAAGAAATCCACAGCCACCACCGTGAATCAGCACACGTTTAATCAACTTCAGGTCAATCAACCGCAAGATTTACAACTCCAGTTGAATGGCGTTTTTTCTCGCAAAATTGATCCTATGAACCAAATTAATTTATTTGCTGGAGCGGGTTATAGTCAAGTCAAGGTAGATAGCCTCAATATTCAGGCAAAATATCGTGGTTGTTTGATGGACATCGCTATTAATTCCAGTAATCAATATTCAGGAAATTTAAATAAACCCTGTTCTATCGACGGTCTATTGCTGACCAAACTGGATATTTCCGGTGATGCCAGTGAGTATGGCCTTGAGATACAAGATGACCTGAACTATAACGCTTATTTTGCCAGCTTAGGTGGTTCATGGAACTGGAGATATCGTCAATTTGAAAGTCAAATTGCCTACCAGTATCAGCATTTATGGCGTGACCAAGTTGATGACCGCGTGCGTAATTTTGGTCAGACACCAATCAACAATAATCATAGTCTGGGTCTTAAACTCAACTATGACGTTACCCCAAAAATATCGACCTTTATGAAAGCTGAGTTTTACCAACATAATCTTATTGGCAATATTCCATTTTTATATAACGGGGTGACTGCATCGCGTCTAGACCGTCGCTATGGCATTGCAACGTTGGGACTCACATTTCAGGGCTTTTAAAACTCAAACCTGTCTCAAGCTCTAGAGTTCTTATCCCTAAAATAAAAATACCGCCTGAACCATCAGACGGTATCCCTAAAAAATTTATCTATTGGGATGCACGGTGAGGATTAAAGCTTCGACCACTTGTGGCTCCGCCAAGGTTGAAGTGTCGCCTAAACTATCCAGTTCATTGGCGGCAATTTTTCTTAAAATCCGACGCATGATTTTACCGGAACGGGTTTTGGGTAAAGCGGGTGCCCAATGCAGTGCATCTGGTGTGGCAATCGGCCCCAAAATTTTACGCACCCAATCGACCAATTCTTTGCGTAACTCTTCTGATTCCGCTGTGCCCGCTTGTAAAGTGACAAAAGAGCAAATCCCTTGTCCTTTAATTTCATGCGGCATACCCACCACAGCCGCTTCGGCAACAGACTCATGGGCAACCAAGGCACTTTCGACTTCTGCTGTGCCTAAACGGTGTCCAGCGACATTCAGCACATCATCGACACGTCCTGTAATCCAGTAATAACCGTCTTTGTCACGACGTGCCCCATCTCCAGTGAAATACACACCCGGATAAGTTGAGAAATAGGCCTCAATAAAACGCTCAGGATCACGCCAAATGGTGCGCATCTGACCCGGCCAAGAATCTTTGATCACCAAGTTCCCTTCGGCTTCACCTTCTAGTTCATGACCTTCAGCATCGACAATGGCCGGTTGGATGCCAAATAGCGGGCGCGTTGCAGAACCCGGTTTTAAATCTGTGGCTCCCGGTAAAGGGGAAATTAAAATACCGCCTGTTTCCGTTTGCCACCATGTATCAACCACAGGACAGCGGCTTTCCCCCACCACGGTATAGTACCAATTCCATGCCTCTGGATTAATCGGCTCACCCACCGATCCAATCAAACGTAGACTACTGCGGTCACTTTCCCGAACAAACTGATCACCTTCACGCATCATGGCGCGAATGGCAGTCGGGGCAGTATAGAGGATGGTGACATTGTGCTTATCAACAATATGACCAGTACGTGCCCAAGTCGGATATTGCGGTACACCTTCAAACATCAGCGTGGTCGTGCCATTCGACAATGGCCCATACAGCACATAAGAATGTCCGGTAATCCAGCCAACATCCGCTGTACACCAAAATACATCATCTTGTTTTAAATCGAATACTTCACGGAAAGTTGAATTCACATAGGTGAGATAGCCGCCCGTGGTATGCAACACCCCTTTCGGTTTACCGGTTGAACCCGAGGTATACAAAATAAACAGTGGATCTTCTGCGTTCATCGGCTCGGGTGGGCAAATTTCATTGACCGACATAATTTCCATGTGATACCACAGGTCTCGCCCTGCTTTTAACTCAATCGGATTGCCAGTGCGATGCACCACAATCACATTTTGAACCGATTCAGTGCCCTGAACTTGCAGTGCAGCATCGACATTTTCTTTCAGTGGAATGGGCTTACCGCCACGCATACCTGAATCGGCGGTAATCACAATTTTGGCTTGACTGTCTTCAATCCGACTCGCCAAGGCATCCGGTGAGAAGCCACCAAAAACCACACAATGTACCGCCCCAATTCGAGCACACGCCAACATTGAAATGGCCGCTTCAGAAACCATGGGCATATACAGCACCACACGGTCGCCTTTGCCCACACCGTGTTTCTTTAATACATTGGCAAAACGACAAGTTTCATCATGCAGTTCTTTAAAAGAAATAATTTTATGCCGTGAAGGATGATCGCCCTCCCAAATAATCGCAGGTTTATGCGGGTGTTCTTTTAAATGTCGGTCTAAGCAATTGGCACTCAGGTTGAGCTGCCCATCAGCAAACCATTCAATTTTAAAGTTATCTTTGTTAAAACTGGTATTTTTGACTTGAGTAAAAGGTTTAATCCAATCCAGTTTATGCGCTTGTTCTGCCCAAAACTCATTTGGCTGATCAATGGATTGCTGATAACGCTCGAAATATTCAGATTCTACAAGACGAGCGGTTTTTTTAAATTCTTCTGGTACAGGATAGATCTCTTTCATCGTTCACTTCCTTGATCTTATTCATCTCATCACGAGATGCTATGCCGCGTTATTAATTTTATTAACTGCATACTTACAGTATGGCGATTATTTTTCAACCAATTCAATCATGCTTTGGTCGTAGTTTATTTATACAATTTAAAACATAAACACTTTATCGTATTCAACAAGAATAATCGTCTTATTCGTATCGGATCTGTTCTTTTAATCTTATAATTTAACCATAAAATCGAATGATGACTTTGCAAAATAGAACATTTTCTTAGCGCAAGCTTATTTGGGAAAGCGTATGAACCGGCAAAATGCAGCTCCTTTTTTTTCCAAACATCAACCGGCAAGCACAGATCATCCTTTGTCAGCGCAAGGTCGTTTTGGGCGTTTAAGTTCAATCGGCTGGTATGCTTTTGTGCATTTAATTACATTTTTTGCCAGCATTGCCTTAAGCCTAACGGTGGGGATTTTTAATCTCAATACCCTGTCTATGGACAATCAGTTCGTCAATACATTAACAGGAATCACGGGGCTAGGTTTTGTCATCATTTTGCTGCTGTATCTCTATTTTTTAACCGTGATTACGGTGCGCCGTTTACATGATATGAACCGCAGTGGCTGGTTTGTTTTATTGTTTATGCTGCCCTTGCTGAATATTTTGCTGGGCATGTATTTACTGTTAGGTTCAGGCACAGCAGGCATCAATAACTATGGTCTGCCGCGTGAAACACCGGTTTGGGAAAAAATATTGGCATGGCTGATGATTGTTCTGATGTTACTCAGTTTTTTGGCTTCAAGCAGCATAGTGTCTTATCTGGTCGGTGCAGGTGAATTAGAAATACCGCAACAGGTCATTCAAAAAGGCAGTGAATATTTTTAAAATGCACTCAGCACTTTTTCACAAAACTACAGCAAAAGCCCTGAGTTTTGGTTAAATTCCCCGTCAGTTTCAGGCAAAATACGCACCAATCAACCCAAACTCGGACATCCTGTGGCTGAACAAAATAATGCCTTGAGTGAAGTCACCCAAGGTACGTCTCAACTTCTACATGAAGCAACTGAGAAAACAGCGGAAACCGTGATCGCACATACCGCAAAATATAATGATGCCTATTCCACCATCGATAAATTTGTCGATGGATTTTGGGAACGGATGCCGTATTTATGTATCGCCATCGTGGTTTTTAGTATTTTTTTACTGTTGGCCAAAGTCTTTAAATTCTTTGTGCGTAAAACTTTATCTGACCGCTCTTATACTCGGCAAAACTTGGTCTTAGTCCTTAATCGGGTCGGTAGTTCTGCCATTATGTTCCTTGGCTTCCTGATTGCCATGGTGATTGCGATTCCCGGATTTACCCCCGGTCAGCTGATGAGCGCACTGGGGATTGGTTCGGTCGCCATCGGTTTTGCATTTAAAGACATCTTCCAAAATTTGCTTTCAGGTATTCTGATTTTATTGAGTGAACCGTTCAAAATTGGTGATGACATTATTGTGTCAGGCATGGAAGGTACCGTTGAAGATATTCAAATTCGTGCCACCTATTTACGCTCACCCGATGGTCGTCGTATCGTCATTCCAAATGCCACGGTCTATACCAGTCCAGTCACGGTCAATACCGCCTATCAACGTCGTCGCTGTGAATTTGTGGTCGGTATTGGCTATGAAGATGATATTCAAAAAGCCAAAAATATTATCATGACCATTCTGGATCAAGATGTCAGCATCCTGAGCCAACCGGCATTTAGTGTCAATGTCAGTGCACTTGCCGATTTTTCGGTGAATCTGAATGTGCGCTGGTGGGTCGATACTACGGAAACCTCGACTTCGACATCCATCAGTACGGTTCAAGAACAGGTGATTCAAGCCTTTGCAAAACACAACATTTCGATTCCTTATCCAGTACAGGAAGTCAAAGTGTATCGTGGTGATGCAGCATACAGGACGATGTATCAGCTCGCGCTAAATAAGCGACCTAGCACATAAGAAATCACGGTTTCAGTACGAATAATGCGGTTGCCTAAGCTGAATGCTTGGCAGCCGTTTTTTGTGAGTAAATCAATCTCATAAGGAATAAAACCACCTTCGGGCCCAATCACGATCGTGCAGGCATGTTCAATTGCAAACGGCATTTTGCGCTCTGCATAAGGATGTGCCACATAAGCAGGTCTGTCCGCTGTAATTAAACTGGGTAAGATATCTTCAACAAAAGGTTTAAAGCGTTTATAGATTTCAATTTGCGGGGCAACCGTATCGCCTGCTTGCTCCAAACCAAGCGTCACATATTGATCCAATTGTTGCAAAAATGGCGTTTGCCAATAGCTTTTATCCACCCGATAACTGTGCAAAAGAATTATTTTTTCTACCCCTAACGTGACACTGTCCATCATTAAACGGCGCAGCACTTTCGGGCGCGGCATGGCTAAAATTAAAGTGACGGGTAACTTTGCTGGAACAGCTTCAATTTGAATAGGTTTAAGTTTAACTGCTTGTTCAGTCACTTCGACAATTTCGGTCAGGTAACGCTGCCCTTCTCGAATGCCGACTTTGAGATGATCACCCACTTGCACATTCACATGCTGTTTTAAATGTTCAAGCTGACGTTTCGATGTAATCGACCAAAGCTCAGATTCGGTTTGGCGTGGGTCTAACAGGACAATATTCATAAGATACAAAAACTCTTAAAAGAATACACTGCACAGCCACTTATTATTTCATGACTTTATTTTACGTTGTGTAGGCATGTTCCTACTTTTGACAGATGCGAAGCAAGGCTTCGCAAAACTCTTTGTTAGGCTAATGGTAAATCCCTTTACCATAGCCTAACGGCGGCATCCATGCCGCCTCCGCGAAATAAATTTCAGCGTATGTACACAGAACTTTTAAAGATACTGATCAATCACCGCAATATGCTTTGCTAAAGAACCTGTATTTTTCTGCATGATCTGCTGCGCTGCGCTATTTAATCTTTTGGCTTTAGCTTCATCGGTCAAAAGTTCAATTAAAACTTGAGCCGCTTGCTCGGCATCTTGTACAACAGTTACGCCTTCAACAGCCACAAACTCATCGACAATGGTTTGGAAGTTAAAGTAATTTTTGCCCAACACCGTCGCTACATGCAACGCAATCGGCTCTAAAATATTATGCCCACCACCCGGTTCATTCAATGAACCACCGACAAAACAGGCTTGACTTAAGGCATACCACAACCACATTTCGCCCATACTATCGGCCAAATAGACTTGAGTATCCGCTGCAATATTTTGCCCTAAACTACGGCGCTGTGTGTTGAGTTGTAAGTCCTGTGCCAACTGAAAGACTTCATCAAAGCGTTCAGGATGACGCGGCACCACAATCACCAACAGCTCAGGACATTGGCTTAAATAAGGCTTTAAAGCGGTCAGTAATTTTTGTTCTTCGGGTGCATGTGTACTGGCAAGGGTAATGATTTTACGCGCTGTTAGATTCCACGCTTGTTTTAATTGCTCAGCTTGCTGTATGAAGCTTTCAGGGGCATGAATATCAAACTTAATACTGCCCAAGACCTGACTTTTATTTGCAGACATACCTAAATTTAAGTAACGCTGTAAAGTGGCTTGATCTTGTGCCAATAAGGCATCTAAACCATTGAGCATACCTTGGGTTAAACTTGGCACTTTGGCATAGCCTTGCGCTGATTTTTCCGAAAGACGCGCATTGATCAATAAACAAGGCACGTTAAAGTGTTTGGCTTGATCGATTAAATTGGGCCAGATTTCTGTTTCGACCAAAACCAATACTTTGGGTTGATATTTTTGATAGAACGCCCGTACCAATTGTTTCTGATCGGCAGGCAAATACACCGCTTGGAACAAAGGTTCATACGGTGCTTTTAAAAAGAGTGATTTAGCGCGGGCTTGACCCGTCTTGGTGGTATTGGTCACTAAAACAGCATGACCCAATTTTAAATAGTGTTCAATTAACGGTTGTGCGGCATTGGTTTCCCCGACAGAAACCACATGAAACCACATGGCATTGCGGTTTTTCGGTGCTTGAAACGGGCCAAAACGCTCAAGGCATTCTTGTTGTAACTGCTCCATATTCAACGCACGTTTTTTTATCCGCCATTTATACAAGGGTTTGATGATTGATAATGCTGCGTTGTACCAAAAAGGAGTAGCCAAACAAGTTGCCTCAAATAATATTCAATCGGCAAAATATAACAGAGCAGCCTTCACATGTTAATGAATTCTGCCCTACCAAATGATTTATTCTGCTGTGTACAGCAATGAATTAGCTTTCAGCGAATTGCTTCTGTAAAAATGGATAGTCGATATAGCCTTCTGCTACATCTGTTCCAATCATGTTTTCAAACTTCAATTCATTCAGCGCTTCATCTTCCACTAAACGTTCATACAAGTCAGGATTAGAAATATAATCTTTACCAAAAGACACTGCTTCGGCTTGACCTGATGCCAATAAATCCAATGCATCTTCACGGCTTAAACGCATATTGGCAATATAGGGCACGCCATTTGAACGCGCTTTCATGTCAAGGCTAATACTTGCAGCATCGATATATTCACGGGTAAAGAAGAAGGCAATTTGACGTTGACCTAATTCTTGCATGGCATAACCAAAGGTTTCTTTCGGGTTCGCATCGCCCATGTCATGCTCATCGCCACGCGGTGCCAAATGTACACCGACACGACCTGCACCCCAAACTTCAATTAAAGCATCCACCACTTCAAGCAAGAAACGCGCACGGTTTTCAACTGAACCACCATAACTATCCTCACGCTGATTGGTCGAACTTTGCAGGAATTGGTCAATTAAATAACCATTGGCTGCATGCAATTCCACCCCATCAAAACCTGCGGCTTTGGCACGAATAGCGGACTGTTTATATTGCTCAACAATCGTTTTAATTTCAGCAATTTCCAGTGGACGTGGCACCACATAATCACGCTTAGGACGTAATAAACTGACTTGACCTTTTTGCTGCACATGACTTGCAGAAACAGGTGTTTCACCCTTAAGTAAATCAGGATGTGAAACACGCCCCACATGCCATAATTGTGCAACGATCAGACCGTCTTTGGCATGGACTGCATCGGTCACTACTTTCCAACCATCGACTTGAGCATCGGTAAATAAACCCGGTGTCTTTTCATAACCATTGGCTGCTTCTGAAATCACAGTCGCTTCTGAAATGATCAGACCTGCACTTGCACGTTGTGCATAATATTCAGCCATCATCGCTGTAGGTACGCGATCTGCTGTTGCACGGCTACGCGTTAATGGTGCCATCACGACACGGTTTTTAAGTTTGAGTTCACCAAATTGAATCGGTGTTGAAAAATCTGTCATCAAGCAATCCTCTTACAGCTTGCTTGGACTTATTGAAGTCTAAAGCGCATGCTGTAAATGTTGTAAAAATTCTTTGATCAGTGCTTCATTACGTGAAAAATAAGACCATTGTCCATACTTGGTGACATGAATCAATCCTGCTTGTTGCAGCACCGATAAATGATTGGACATGGTCGATTGAGAAATATCCGCGATTTTTTCCATATGCCCTGCACACACCCCGCGACTAAAATCATTTCCACATTCTTCAGAGGAAATAAAACGTTTAGGTTCTTTTAAACATTGCAGAATCTGACGTCTAATCGGGTTAGCTAAGGCTTTATAAATCGCTTCTGTGTCCATCTCATTTCACTCATGTTCATGATCAGCACCTTACCTAGAATCATTATATCTATTTTTTACGATATTAATATCGTTATTTTTCGATACAAGAAATCTTTTTGTAAATTGCTAAAATTTTGTACAACTTTATTCTATTCTAACATTGTTCGACCAATGCCGTTGATTAACACTTTTAACCAAATTTTAACGTTAAAAAAACAGAGGACTCGCCTCTGTTTTTTAGAAATAAACTTAGAGACCTTGTTTTAAACTGGCTTCAATAAATTTATCCAAATCACCATCGAGTACTGCACCTGTGTTCGAGCTTTCCACACTGGTACGCAAGTCTTTAATCCGTGAATCATCTAGTACGTATGAACGAATTTGACTGCCCCAACCAATATCAGACTTAGAGTCTTCTAAAGCTTTTGCTGCATCATTACGAATTTGCATTTCACGTTCATAGAGTTTTGCACGTAACTGTTTCCACGCATGGTCACGGTTGGCATGTTGTGAACGTTGGTTCTGACACGCCACCACAATACCTGTTGGCGCATGGGTTAAACGCACCGCAGAGTCGGTTTTGTTAATGTGCTGACCACCCGCCCCTGACGCACGATAAGTATCGGTACGAACATCGGCTGGATTGATATCAATTTCAATATTGTCATCGACTTCAGGCGAAACAAACACCGCAGAGAATGACGTATGACGACGGTTACCCGAGTCAAATGGCGATTTACGCACTAAACGGTGTACACCCGATTCGGTACGTAACCAACCATAGGCATACTCGCCTTCGACACGAATCGTTGCCGATTTAATCCCAGCTACATCACCGCCCGATTCTTCCATCAATTCGGCTTTAAAGCCATGACGTTCAATCCAACGCAAGTACATACGCAGCAGCATGGATGCCCAATCTTGCGCTTCTGTCCCGCCAGAACCGGCTTGAATTTCCACGTAGCATGGATTTGGATCCATTGGATTGCTGAACATACGACGGAATTCAAGTTTTGCTAACTCGTCTTCAGCCGTGGTTAATTCAGCTTGTACATCTTCAAGCAAACTTTCATCATCGGCTTCAACCGCCAAATCAAGCAGTGCTTGTGCATCATCCAGCTGCGTCGATAAGCCTTCTAAGACATTCAGTACGTTTTCAAGCTCGCCTTTTTCTTTGGCCATGGCTTGCGCACGGGCTTGGTCATTCCAAATAGTTGGATCTTCCAATTCACGGAGAACTTCTTCTAAACGCTCTTTTTTCAGATCGTAGTCAAAGATACCCCCGTAGTGTTTGACCACGGTCGTTTAAGTCTTTTAATTGGTTTAGATAAGGATTAATTTCCACGTGAATTACTCGCAATCAGAATATTAGGCTTAAATAGCCGCAAATTATATCACAGAGCATTCAAGGAATTTGAGCCGGATTATTTTTGTATAAGTGATTGACCAAAATGTCTTTTTTATGAACAATGTGCGTGTTTTTGAAACATGATTACAATTTCTTTACAACAATAATCGTTTGGGGGTTTTATGAAACGCAGTTTATTCGCGTTGGGTCTTGCTGCAATGGCTTCTTCAAGTTTTGCCTATAATGCGCAATTAGATGGCGGCTTTAGCTATGCCGATCATAAGAATAATTATACCGATACAGACCATCAGTTTAATTTAAAAGGGACTTTTTACTTCAACCCCGTTTTAGAAACAGAGGCGCCTTTAAATGAAACGGCATTTTTAGGTCATCACAGCAATGCCTATGTCGGTTATAGCTATAACTATGTAGAAAACACAGCAAACAATATGGCTGCTAGCCTTTCAGAGGAAATCAGTGCACACCATTTGGGCGGCGGAATTGAATATTTTGTTGAACAATTTTACTTAAATGGCGAAATTGGTTTTGGTCAACTTGAAGATAAATACCAACTTGTAACACCCTTAGGGAGTGAATCTTACTCAAAAGATTCTGACCTAACGACTTATCGTGCATTGGTCGGTTATATGCCTTTATCTAACCTATTATTCGCTGCGGGTATGGATGGTTTTCAAGGTGATAATGACAAAGATGACAACCGTTTTGCAGTCCGTGCCAAATATGTTGCCCCTTTGGCTCAAGGTCAATTCATTAATTTAGAAGCCGATGGCGCTTTTGGTGATACAGACTCAGTGACTGTTGCTGCTGACTATTACTTCGATCATGCCTTTAGCCTTGGTGCTGCATATAGCATTGCAGATGATGGAGAAGATGATGCTGATTTCTTCTCGATCCGTTCTAAATACTTCATTCATTCTAACTTCGCCGTGGGCGGCGCAGTTGGTTTTGGTGATAATGTTCAAGCCGTGAATATCAACGCAACGTATCGTTTCTAAGCTTAAAAATAAGCGGTAAAAATGATGATAAAAGCACGCTCAATGCAGCGTGTTTTTTATTTCCAAAAAATTAAAATGTTACAAAATGCTTAATTTTTTATAGAAAAATCCACTAAATCCATAAAGCATCCACAATTTTAATAAAACAAAACATTTTAATATTTTTATAAATTTCAATTGTTTAAAATAAAGTAATTACACAATATTACGTTCGCAACATTTCTGTAACCCTGCAATGATTGACCTCGTTTCATTTTGGTCTAGACTAAAAGTTGTAACAAGAAATGTATTAATTTTAACCATAAAATTGAGGGGTAGTATCCATGAAAAAACTAGCTATCGCATCTGCTATACTTTCAGCACTTGTTCTTACAAGTACAGCTCATGCATACCAAGCTGAAGTAGGCGCATCAGCAGCTTATCTTGACCCCGATCATGGTGGTTCAGGCAATGCCTTTGGTGTAGATGGTACTTATTACTTTAACCCCGTACAAACACGTAATGCCCCGCTTGCAGAGGCAGCATTCCTTGACCGCGCAAGCAACGTCAATGCACACGCAACATTTGCTGACCGTGGTGATGTCGATGACAATACCTACGGTATTGGTGCTGAATTCTATGTTCCAAACTCAGATTTCTATCTAGGTGGTGATATCAGCCGTAACAATGCTGAATATCGTAATGTATTGGGTCAAAAATATGACTTCGATACCACCTATTATGCCGCTGAAGTCGGTTATCTTCCTGCACCGGGCTTATTAATTGCCGCAGGTGTGAAAGGTTATGATAACGACAATGACGACGGCGTCGATCCAACACTGCGTGCTAAATATGTCACTCAATTAAGTAATGGTAAAGACATTAACTTAGAAGCTGGCGCAGCATTTGGTGATCTAGACGAATACAACCTCGCTGCAGATTACTTCATTGATAAAACGCTCAGCATTGGTGCTGACTACCGCAATAACGATCTACGTGATCAAAGCGAATTTGGGATTAATGCACGTAAATTCTTGAATCAACAAGTCAGCCTTGAAGGCCGTGTTGGTTTTGGTGAAGTCGGTAGCAACGACTACAACTCATTTGGTGTCGCTGCGAAATACCGTTTCTAAGCAAATAAAATATATATCCATTCCATCAAAAACCGCTCAAATGAGCGGTTTTTTTTAATGCTCTAAATGTATGACCCGTAGTTGCAAACTCACCTTGCCATTAAATTCATTTTGATCGAGTTCATAGACCAATCGAACACGATCTTGCATGGCATCAAATTCAAATTTTTCACGGGCATTAAAAGCAATGGCTTCTACACTTTGCCCATTGTCTAAAGCCAAGCGTAATTTTAAATGGCTCTCTTTTAACCAACGAGAATCTAGAACCTTAAACACACCTTCAAAAATAGGCGATGGAAATTTTTGTCCCCAAGGGGTTAAGTTCTGTAGTAACTTCACCGTTTCAAGTTGAAAGTTTTCTATCGCTAATTCACCATCTGTCCATACAGTGGCATGAAACAGCGACTCATCCATGGTCGAAATCAATTGTTCAAAAGCCTGTTTAAATTGTTCAAAATGCGCTTTCTGAATGGTTAAACCTGCTGCCGCAGCATGTCCACCAAAGTGGCTGACCAAATGTGGATATTGCTCTGCAATCCTCTCGATGGCATCACGAATATGCACACCGTCTATCGACCTTGCAGAACCTTTGATATGAATCCCATCATCATCCGCTGCAAACACAATACTTGGACGATGAAATTGTTCTTTCAAGCGACCTGCGACAATGCCAATCACACCCTGATGCCAGTGTTCATCAAACATCACCAACGTGGCAGGTAAATGCTGCTGATCTAACTGTAATTTTTCCAGTTCAGCTAAAGCCTGCTGCTTCATTTGCAATTCGACTTGGCGACGCTCAAGGTTCAAATCATTGAGTTGCTGTGCCAGTGGATAAGCGGTTTGCATATCCTGCGCCAATAGACATTCAATGCCAATGTCCATGGTTTCCATCCGCCCTGCGGCATTCACCCGAGGCCCCAAAACAAAACCTAAATCTTGGGCTTTAAGCTGTGCGGGGTCACGTCCTGCAATATCCAAAAGTGCGCTGATTCCTGCACGGCATTGATTTTGCTGGATCCGTTTCACCCCCGCATCCACCAAAATACGGTTGTTATAATCTAAACTTGCCACATCCGCATAAGTGCCTAAAGCCACCAAGTCTAAATACTGTGCCACTTTACTGGTCGATTTCCCCAATTGACTGCGATAACTCGACAGTCGTGCCAGCAGGTAAAATGCAACGCCAACCCCTGCC
Source organism: uncultured Gammaproteobacteria bacterium (assembly GCA_963812025.1). GTDB lineage: Bacteria > Pseudomonadota > Gammaproteobacteria > Pseudomonadales > Moraxellaceae > Acinetobacter. The sequence goes on along the minus strand of CAWETQ010000007.1, from coordinate 119,554 downwards.
AAGGCCTTACTTGGAAATTCACAGCCCAATTGATTGGGATTCACTACCGCTTCAGCTTTGGGTGTTTCTTTGGTGGTCAGATGGTGATCGGTAATAATCACTTGCATGCCATGTGCCTGTGCTTGTTCGACACCTGCATGACTTGAAATACCGTTATCGACCGTAATCAGCAGATCAGGCTGATAGCGACTAAAAGCCAAATCTGCAATTTTAGGCGTTAAGCCATAACCATATTTAAAACGGTCTGGAACCAAATATTCGACCTTGGCACCCATATCCCGTAATGCTAAAACCATTAATGCGGTACTGGTCGCACCATCGGCATCATAGTCACCGACAATCACAATCTTGTTATTTTCATCAATCGCTCGATCAATAATTTGAATGGCTTGCTCTAAACCTTTCATATTGGGCGCAAGTAAATGCTTCAGTTTAAACTCAAGTTCTTGTTCTGATTGCACGCCACGGCGCGCTAAAATCTGGGCAATAAATGGCGACACGCCCTGAATATTTTCAGGGCGTGTAATCAAAGGGCGTTGCTGAATCAGTATTTTTGGCATTTAAGGCATGAGTCGTTGTAATGTCCATAGACCATCGATTCTTTCATAACTTAAGCGGTCATGTAAACGGTTTGGACGACCTTGCCAAAATTCATAATAATCGGGCACTAAACGATAGCCGCCCCAAAATTCAGGTTTCGCCAATTCTGCTTTTTCTGCGACCTCACTCTGCAAGGCTTGAAAACGTGTTTGCAATTCTTCACGGCTGGCAATGACACCACTTTGCGGCGTACTAATGTGCGCTGCAATTTGGCTTTCACGTGGACGTTTATGATAATAGTCCGTCGACTCGGCTAAAGAAATCTTTTCGACCTTACCACTGACACGGATTTGACGTTCCAATTCAGGCCAATAAAACAACAATTCCGCATAGGGATTTGCCATTAAATCTAGGCCTTTTTGGCTGTCATAATTACTATAAAAATCATAACCTGATGTCGTTGCACCCCGTAATAATACGGTACGTACATGCGGACGACCTTGTGCATTTGCCGTTGCCAAAGACATGGCATAAGGTTCATGCAGTTGAGCGGCTAAAGCAGCATTAAACCAATTTAAGAACTGCTGGTGTGGATTTTCATCCACCTGAGTTTCATATAACTCATCTTTTTGGTAACTTAAGCGCAGTTCGCTTAAGTCTTTAATCACATCATTCATAGGCTGACCTTAAACAGCATTGGCACGTACAGCATCGGCAAGATGATTGGCTAAAGCCGTGACTTCTTGCAAATCATCCCCTTCCACCATGACACGAATCACAGGCTCAGTGCCTGATTTACGAATCAACAAACGTCCACGACCTTTGAGCTGTGCTTCCGCTTTTTCAAATTCTGCAACCAACGCAGGAACAGCATACGGGTCAAACATTGTCTCTAAACGGACATTGACCAAGACATTCGGCAATAAATGGAAGTCAGCAACCAATTCATGCAAGGCTTTTTTCTGTTCGACCATTACCGTCAAGACTTGTAACGCTGCAATAATCGCATCACCTGTGGTGCTTTTATCTAAAGTCAGAATATGCCCTGAAGGTTCACCTCCAATGACCCAACCTTTTTCATCCAATGCTTGCAACACATAACGGTCACCCACGCTGGCACGGACAAATGGCACTTGTGCTTTTTCTAAAGCCAATTCCAGTGCCATATTGCTCATCACTGTACCGACAATCCCAGCGGGTTTATGACTGGCTTGAGTGGCAAGAATATATAAAATACTGTCGCCATCGACCAATTGACCATGTTGATCGACCAAAACCACGCGGTCAGCATCGCCATCAAAGGCAATCCCTAAATCTGCATGATGATGAACGACCGCTTTTTGCAATTTTTCAGGATGGGTTGAACCACACTGTTCATTGATGTTTAAGCCATCAGGGTCGTTATAGAGCGCGACAATTTTAGCGCCTAATTCTTTAAATACCGCAGGACCTACGTTATAGGCAGCACCATTGGCGCAGTCCACCACAATTTTTAAATTGCTCAGGTCAAAATGGTAGGGAAATGTCGATTTACAAAATTCAATGTAGCGACCATTGGCATCTTTGACACGAACGCTTTTACCCAAATTTGCGGTATCTTCAATCTTTAATTCTTTTTCAAGTTCTTGATTAATGGCTTCTTGAACTTCATCGGGCAGTTTTTTGCCTTCGCTGGAGAAAAATTTAATCCCATTATCATAATAAGGATTATGCGAAGCTGAAATCACAATGCCTAAACTGGCATGCAAAGCACGGGTTAAATGTGCAATCGCAGGGGTTGGCAAGGGTCCCAATAAATGGACATAAACACCAGCGGCATTTAAACCCGCCTGTAATGCTGATTCTAAAATATAGCCAGATAAACGGGTATCTTTGCCTAAAACAACAATCGGTTTCTTTTTATTACTCACTTGTTTTAAAACTTTACCTGCTGCAAAGCCTAGCTTGAGCGCAAATTCAGGCGTAATTGGAAGTTCCCCAAACTTCCCACGAATACCATCTGTTCCAAAATAACTCATTTTTCACTCACTTCTTATACATCTATGATGAGATTCATCATCCAATTTTTTTCCATAATTACTTTACACCAAAATCAAAAAAGCCGTCATATAAATGACGGCTTTTCCTGAAACGAATTACTAAAAATCAACCAACACGATAGTTTGGTGCTTCTTTGGTAATGGTCACATCATGGACATGAGATTCAGACATCCCTGCCGATGTAATTTTGACAAACTTGGCATTTTGACGCAGATCTTCAATCACAGCAGAACCGGTATAACCCATCGATGAACGTAAACCGCCCATCATTTGATGCACGATGTTACCCATCGGGCCTTTATACGGCACGCGACCTTCAATCCCTTCTGGTACCAGTTTTTCTTGACCGGCTTTAGAGTCTTGGAAATAACGGTCTGCAGAACCTGTTGCCCCTGCCATCGCACCCAATGAGCCCATACCACGGTACGCTTTATAATAACGACCTTGGAAGAATTCAACTTCACCAGGCGCTTCTTCAGTCCCTGCCATCAATGAACCGACCATAATGGTACTTGCACCAGCACCAATCGCTTTCGCGATATCGCCAGAGAAGCGAATACCACCGTCAGCAATTAAAGGAATCTGTTCTTTTAATGCATTGGCAACGCTGTCAATCGCAGACATTTGTGGCATACCAATACCCGCAACAATACGTGTGGTACAGATTGAACCTGGGCCAATACCGACTTTAACCGCATCTGCACCTGCATCGAGTAATGCCAATGCAGCATCACCAGTCGCAATGTTTCCGCCAATCACTTGAACTTGTGGGTAGTTTGCTTTCACCCAACGCACACGTTCAATGACACCCGCAGAGTGACCATGCGCTGTATCAACCACAATGGCATCGACACCCGCTTCAACCAATGCTTCAACACGTGCAGGTGTTTCAATACCAGTACCAACCGCAGCACCGACACGTAAACGACCTAAATCATCTTTACAGCTGTTTGGATAAAGTTCTGCTTTACGGAAATCTGTCACCGTAATTAAACCTTTCAGCTCGTTGTTATCACCAACCACCAATACTTTTTCAATACGATTTTTTTGTAATAATGCTTGGATATTTTCTTTAGATTCGTTTTCACGAACTGTCACCAGACGGTCTTGACCGGTCATGATGTTACTTACAGGCTGTTCTAAATTGGTCACGAAACGTGTATCACGACCTGTCACAATACCCACAACTTTGCCATCTTTAACAACAGGTACACCGCTGATATTGTTGGCTTGAGTGATTGCAATGAGTTCGCGAACCGTGGTTTCTGGTGTCACAGTGATTGGATCTTTCACCATCCCTGCTTCAAATTTTTTCACACGACGTACTTCAGCTGCTTGAGCAGAAATATCCATGTTTTTATGCAGGATGCCGATACCACCGTTTTGCGCCATCGCAATTGCCATACGTGATTCTGTCACAGTATCCATTGCAGCTGAAACAAGGGGGATATTCAAATTAATGCCACGAGTAAGGCGTGTCTTTAAGGAGACATCTTTTGGGAGGACAGTTGAGTAGGCAGGGAGTAATAAGACATCATCGAAGGTTAGCGCTTCTTGAACGATGGTCAACATAACAGTCTCACTGGTAATTTCCGTGCGCTATTATAAACAAAAAAAACAGTTTTATTCATGTTAATTTCAAACAGCGGGGTAAAATAAATTTACATTGCTGAATATTCATCAATTTTTTATAAAATTATACTCAATATACTTTATCTATATCGTCATCTTTTAAGCAGCACCGCGCAAGACCTTTTGTTTCCCATACAGAACATTCTGAGCAAGTTTTAAAGCACTGCTTTAAAATGCAGTGCAAGGATAAAAAACCTGTGGCATTGATTAAGTTGGGCAGGTAAAAACCGACTCATCCATCAAATCTGTACCGCACTGTAAAGTTTCAATCCAATCTAAAAATTGATTGACCTGCTCTTTCCCAATAAAGGGTGTACCGTGTTGCGGGACGATCATTTCAACATCCATCGTGCGTACCATTTTCACCCATAAACGAATGATTTTATTGCAACACATATAGCGCTGATGAAACGATTTCATTTTCGGAATATGCGAAGCAAAATTTTCCAATGGCTTATTGGCATCATCCACCATAGATGCACCCATATCGCCTGAAAATAAAATTTTTGCAATCGGATCGTAAAATTGGAAGTTGCCAACTGAATGTAAAAAATGGGCAGGAACGACAATAATTTTTGATTCGCCCAAAGGAATGATCCCACCATGGTCTGGCAATTCGATCAAGCGTTCCAACCATCCACCTTTCATTCGATCACTCATAAATGCAGAATTCAAATGCGGTAAAAAGCGTGCCCAAAGTTTAGATGCCACCACTTTGGCTTCGGTATACACCAACCAACGGGGCATTGAAGTAATAATATCGGGGTCTTGATGCGATGCCATGACATAATCAAGATTGGTCAAACGGGTATATTTATTCAGTTCCATGGTCAGAGGGACATAGGTTAAATCCCCCCCTGGATCAAGTACCGCTGCACGTTCATTATCTAAAATAAGAAATTGGTTCGCTTGTACGCCTTCACCTTTGACCAGACTGGTAAAACTAATACATTTATGTGTGCCATTATCAAATAACACTTGTGATGTCGTGCGATCAAACGCCATAACCTATTCCCCCAAAAATATTGTTTTTTAATTGCCTTTTTAATCCCCCACAACATATATGGAATTATATAAATTTACAACCAACATATATTTAAATATTCTTAAATTTATCAATAAATTGTGTCACTTTTAAGGCTAAAAAATCCCGACAAAAATGCAAGGATTTCTTATGCTGTCTCAGGTTTAGAAGAAATAATGTTGTACTAGCGTTGAAACACCAATCACTAGGAATATGCTCGCACCAATTTTATGAATCAGTGAAATAGGCAACTTATCTGCCAACTTACCGCCAATAAAGACCGCGGGTGCATTGGCAATCATCATGCCAACGGTCGTTCCCAACATGACCCAAAAAATGCTGTCAAAACGTGCAGCGAGCGCTATGGTTGCCACTTGAGTTTTATCGCCAATTTCAGCCAGAAAAAACAACACAAAAGTCGCACCAAACACGCCATATCTTTGCCATTTATTAATGCTGTCAGTTTCATCATCCAATTGGTCTGGAACCAGCATCCACAGTGCCATAGCAATAAAACCAAGCGATACAATCCAAAGCAACACATCGGGGCTCAGAACCGTGGTAATCCACTGACCGAGAACCGCTGAAATGCCATGATTTAATAAGGTTGCGAGTAAAATCGCCAGTAAAATTGGAATTGGTTTGCGGAATCGTGCTGCGAGCAGGAGTGCCAATAATTGGGTTTTATCACCCATTTCAGCAAGTGCAACAATCGCGGTCGAGATGAGGAACTCATACATAATAGCTTTCTCTGGCTAGCAAAATTTGCCGATGACTTATCACTCCTGCTAGCCAAAATCTGCAGAGTAATAAATCAAAGGTCTTGCCAACAAAATAAAGCTTTTTGAAAAGCTGAATTGGTGTTTTGCTATGATGACCATGTTCTGTTGAACAATTATGTTGACCATCACCTTTTTACATTGCGTAAAAAGCGGCTACTCCCCAATGAAGTAGCGCTAGTGTAAGTGACACAGCATTTTTTTTCAAATGAGATTTTTCTTTCGTCCATAAAATATCAAGCAACGAATTTTTCCCAATAAAAAACCCTGCCTAAGCAGGGTTTTTGTGCGTATTTTTAGACTAAAAAATTAGAGCAATAAGCTACGAATATCAGCCAAAAGCTTGGTCAATTTATTGGTGAAACGCGCAGCATCTGCACCATTAATCACACGGTGGTCATAAGACAATGACAATGGAAGCATCAATTTCGGATCAAAACCTTCGCCATTCCAAACCGGTTGCATGGTCGCAGGTGAAATACCTAAAATTGCCACTTGAGGCCAGTTCACTAACGGTGTAAATGCTGTACCGCCAATTGAACCGAGGCTGGTAATGGTAAAGTTCGCACCTTGAAGATCTTTCGGAGAAAGTTTCTTGTCACGCGCTTTTTGACCCAGCACACCCAGTTCAACCGCAATTTGCTTAATTGATTTTTGATCTGGATTACGCAATACCGGAACAGTCAAACCATCAGGTGTTGCCACTGCAATCCCCATATGGATTTCGTTACGTAACAAGACTGACTTCCCATCATCTGCCAAGTGACCTGCAAAATCACGCTCTTCTTTCAGTAGATGCGCAACGGCTTTAATAATGAATGCCATAATGGTCAGGCTAATGCCTTCTTTCTTAAAGTTGCCTTTAAGATCATTACGCCATGCTTCAAGCTCAGAAATATCCGCTGCGTCAAACTGTGTGACTTGTGGAATGAAGTTATTCAATGACAATTGCGGAACAGAAACCTGTTGCAAACGCGTCATGGCTTTTTCTTCTATACCACCAAATGCTGTAAAGTCAGGCAGTTTTGGCAAGCCAGAAACTTGAGCAACCGCTTGAGCGACTGGAGCAACCTGAGGCGCTGTCAAACGCGTTTTTACATAAGCAACCAAATCTTGCTTCATCAAACGCTCATGAGGGCCAGATGCTTTCACATCGGCCAGTACGACACCCAATTCACGCGCCAATTTACGCACGGCAGGGCCTGCATAAACTTTAGCATTGGCAGCACTTTGCTCTTTCGTCAACTTATCAGGGCCTGATGGTGCCGCTGCAACCACTGGTGTTGCAACTGCTTTCGCAGCAGCAGGCACTTCAGTTTTTGCTGCTTGAGGTGCTGCCTGAGCAACTTGAGGTGCTGCTTTGACTGCACCTTCAATCGTCACCAAAGCCACGCCTTGGCTAACACTTTGACCCAATGCAACATGAATCGCTTTGATTACACCCGCAGTCGAGCTTGGCACTTCCACAGTCGCTTTATCAGATTCAACCACAATAATGCTTTGATCCGCTTCAACGGTATCGCCGACTTGCACTAAAATTTCAGCAACCAGTGCCTTATCTACACCTAAATCAGGTACAGTAATTTCAATTTTACCGCTAGCGACTGGAACAACTGCTGCTACAGACTCAGTTTTTGTTGCAACCGCTTCTACAGGTGCTGCTTTTGCAGCTTCAACTGGTGCTTTTTCCTGCAGCTGTACCCGCAACTTTCACTTTAAGCAGCACCACACCTTCTTTTACGGTGTCGCCTTCATGAATTTCAATGCTAACCACTGTGCCTGAAACTGAGCTTGGTACTTCTACAGTCGCTTTGTCAGATTCAACCACAACAATGCTTTGCTCAACATCAATTTCATCGCCCACTTGTACCAGAATTTCACCGACCAAGGCTTTTTCTACACCAATGTCAGGCACTTGTACTTCAACGATAGTAGATGTGTTTGCAGTAGAAGTTGATACTTTTTCTTCAAGCACTGGCGCTGTATTTGATTGAACAGCAGCAACCACAGCTTCAGGCTGCGTTGCTACAACGGCTTCAGATGCCGTAGCAGCTTCTGCTTCTAGTTCGATCAATACCGCACCTTCAGTGACCACATCACCAACAGTCACGATAATGCTTTTCACCACCCCTGCTGAAGTGCTAGGCACTTCAACAGAGGCTTTGTCAGATTCTAATAAAACAACACTTTCATCAACTGCAATGGTATCGCCAACTTTTACTAAAATTTCAGCAACGGTTGCTTTGTCTACGCCAATATCAGGAGTCGTAATTTGCATGCTTAGTTCTCCTCTTTGTAATCAGCAACAGCGTGAAGTTCAGGATGCGTTTGTGGCGCCCAAGCAACTGGACGATCTGTATCTAATTCAAAGCTAGAGATTGCATCTTTTACCAAGCGTGCATCAACTTCGCCTTCATCCGCTAATTTTTTCAATGTCGCAACGACAATGTGTGCTGCATCTACACCGAAATAACTACGTAATTTCGCACGTGTATCTGAACGACCATAACCATCTGTGCCTAATGCTACGAATGGACGGTTGTCTGGAAGATATGCACGAATCTGTTCGCTATAGGCACGCATATGATCTGTTGCTGAAACGACAATACCTTTCGTACCGCGAAGCTGTTCAGATACCCATGCTTCTTTCGCTGTTTCAGCCATTGGGTGTAAACGGTTGTATTCTTCACAGATCATACCGTCACGCGCTAATTCATTGAAGCTTGTTACGCTAAACACATTGGAATGAATTTGATATTCATCACGTAGAATTTGAGCTGCTTTAATCACTTCACGAAGAATGACACCTGAACCCATTAATTGCACAGTGGCTTTTTCATCTTCTTGAAGTAAATACATACCACGCTTAATGCCTTCCTCAACGCCTTGTGGCATTTCAGGATGCTCGTAGTTTTCATTCATTACGGTTAAGTAGTAGAACACACGCTCTTGGTTGACATACATGCGTTGTAAACCGTCATGCACAATCACAGCAAGCTCATAACCGAAACATGGGTCATACGACACACAGTTTGGAATGGTGTTTGCAAGAATATGTGAATGACCGTCTTGATGCTGTAAGCCTTCGCCATTCAATGTCGTACGACCAGCCGTTGCACCCAACAAGAAACCTTGTGCTTGTGCATCGCCTGCTGCCCATGCAATGTCACCAATACGCTGGAAACCAAACATTGAGTAGTACATGTACATTGGAATCATGGGTAAGTTATTGGTTGAATAACTGGTTGCCAACGCTGCCCATGCACTCATTGCACCGGCTTCGTTAATCCCTTCCTGAAGCATGTGACCATCTTTTGCTTCACGGTAATGCATCAACTGTTCTTGGTCTTCAGGGGTATATTTTTGACCATGCGCGGCATAAATACCCAACTGACGGAACATTCCTTCTAAACCGAAATGTACGCGCTTCATCTGGAACGATAGGTACAACACGGTCTTTAATGGCTTTTTCTTTCAATAATGCAGAAATTAAACGCACCATCACCATCGTGGTTGACTGTTCTTTACCACCACTGAACCTTTCAACACTGCATCAAATACAGATAATTCAGGAATAGCCAGTTGTTCACTTTCTTTACGACGTGCAGGTAAGTAACCACCCAATGCTTCGCGACGCGCTTTCATATATTTCAATTCAGGCGAGTTTTCGCTTGGACGATAGAAAGGCACTTCTTCTAATTGCTCATCGTTAAATGGCAAATTAAAACGATCACGTACATATTTTAAAGATTCAAGCTGCATCTTTTTAATTTGATGTGTTTTGTTGACCGCTTCAATTTCTTCAGATAAACCATAACCTTTGACTGTTTTCGCTAAAATAACAGTCGGTTGACCATTGGCTGTGCTCGCTGCCGCATAAGCAGCAAAGACTTTGTATGGGTCATGACCACCACGGTTTAGATTATCAATATCTTCATCGCTTAAATCTTTGATCAGTTCCGCAGCTTCAGGATACTTACCAAAGAACTTCTCACGTGTATATGCGCCACCTTTCACTTGATAACGCTGGAAATCGCCATCAACAGCTTCTTCCATGATCGCTTGTAACGCGCCAGTTTCGTCTTTATCCAGTAGCGGATCCCAATGACGACCCCAAACCACTTTAATGACACGCCAACCAGCACCACGGAACAATGATTCAAGTTCTTGAATGATTTTACCGTTACCACGTACAGGACCATCTAGACGCTGTAAGTTACAGTTCACCACCCAGATTAAGTTATCTAATTTTTCACGGCCTGCAAGTGAAATTGCGCCCAAGCTTTCTGGCTCATCCATTTCACCATCGCCAAGATAAGCCCAAACTTTACGGTCTTCTTCCTTAATCAAACCACGGTTCATCAAGTATTTTTGAATGTGTGCTTGATAAATCGACATGATTGGACCAAGACCCATTGATACTGTAGGGAACTGCCAATAATCGGGCATCAAATAGGGATGCGGGTAACTTGGAATACCAATACCGTCAACTTCACGACGGAAATTATTTAAATGTTCTTCAGTCAAACGACCTTCAAGGAATGAACGTGCATAAATACCTGGCGCACAGTGACCTTGATAATAGATCATATCGCCGCCAAAGCTGTTGCTGTTAGCACGGAAGAAATGGTTAAAACCAACATCATACAAGGTTGCTGAAGAGGCAAAACTCGCTAAGTGACCACCAAGATCATCACCTGTTTTATTGGCACGAAGCACCATTGCCAAAGCATTCCAACGAATCAATGCACGAATACGGCGTTCCATATCTTGGTCGCCTGGCATTGCCGGAGTTTCTTCAACTGAAATGGTATTTAAATAAGGTGTATTTAGGCGCTGAATAGGAACATGCGTAGCAATTGCGCGCTGATAAAGTTTTTCGAGTAAAAATGCCGCTCGCTCCGTCCCCATGTGTTGTAAAACCGAGTCGAAAGCATCTTGCCATTCTTGGGTTTCTTGCGCGTCAGTATCACCATAAAACGCCATATTCCACCTATTCCTTGAGCCTATTTATAGTCTCTATATGTACCATACTTTGGTTGATTTCAGTTATTGCTACAGCTGAATACGGAATAGCACAATTATTTAGAAAATAAATACATATTGACTATTATTTACGCAATAACACAAAAAACCGCCAATAAAGGCGGTTTTTTATACAATGAGTATTCTTTTGAATGATATTATTTAGAGTTAAAAGCGATAAGTGCTTTAGACCATATTCTTGAAGACCATTGAGCTATTGAGAATAGACTGATCACCCGTCATTGAAAAATTTATGGCAACATCGCTAAATAAGTTGACGGATTTTTACGTTCACCATCTTTGACTACTTCATAATGTAAATGAGGACCCGTACAACGACCTGTACAACCGACATTGGCAATATGCTCACCTGCTTGTACCTTATCGCCAACGCGGGCAATCAGACGAGAGGCATGTGCATAACGCGTTAGATAGCCATTGCCATGGTTAATTTCCACATATTGACCATAACCTGTGCCCCAACCCGATTTAGTGATTACACCTGGGCCAGTTGCATAAATAGCAGTACCACTTGGTGCTGACATATCTAAACCTGAATGATTTTCAGCACGACCACCCATGGTACGACCACCATAGTTTGAGCTGACACGATTCATATTAGGCAATGGATGAGCGACCAACCAAGAGTAAGGATTGTTCGAATAGCTTTTTGAGGTGCTTGAGCGGTATTTTTTTGCAAGCGATTCATTGTTCAATTCAACCGTTTTTTCACGTAACTGAACGCTCATTTGAATTTCAGCAGGAAGATCAAGATCACTTGATTCTGCATAAGAACCCTGAGCTAAAGTACGAGTCAGTTGTTCGATACGATCTGTTGATCCGTCGTTAGAATTGAGTTCGACTAAATCAGCAAAAGCGACAGATGCGGCAGATGCTGCCAATGAAAACGCTAATAAAATACGGCGCGTATGCATAAAAAACCTCTTTTAACTGTTCTTAGTTAATGTCCTTGTGTGATCTCTTCCTTGATATCTACTGAAAGAAACGCATAAGATTAAGACACAAATATGAAGGAACAATGTATGTCTGAACCAGTGAAGCTCTTTCAACAAACAAGAAAACACTTAAAAACAGGAAACTTTACGTTTCTCTCTACACAAGTTGCTGCATGGCAGAAACTTACAAAAATCATTCAACCTATCTTGCCCCAACCGGAGCAATGGAAAGTTGTTTGTTATCAAAATGGCGTTTTGACCATTACCGGTGAAAATCAAGCCATGATTAGTCAACTGGCATATCTTCAAACGCAATATATTGCTCAATTATTACAATTAGAAGAATTCAAAGATTTGCATAAACTGCAAGTCCGTTTAAGAATTCAATCACCAACACCCTTAAAAGCTGAAGCGCTGACCAGATCCCTTAGCCCAGATACTCAAGATTTAATTCGTGGTGCTGCTGACTTTGTGAGCGACCCCAAGCTTAGCCAAGCAATGCTACGTTTGGCAAGCAATAAAAAGTAACCAGCACTTTAAGGTCGCTAAATTCAGTCAGAAATTATGTGATCGATTTAACACTCATAGTTGTTATATTATAACACACACATTAAAAGACAATGACTTATGTCACACTTACATAAGGAATTGGACATTGCGTTTCGTCATCAAATGTTACAATTTCGTAATTACTTGGATCACTTTTAACATTGCGTAATAACTGATTGTTTAATGCATGTCCTGACTTATAGCCATCAAATTTGGCAATAATTTGATGCCCAAGTAAGTATAAATCCCCAACCGCATCTAAAATTTTGTGCCGTACAAACTCATCAGAGAAACGTAGTCCCTCTTCATTCACCACACCGGTTTCATCCACGCCAATCGCATTGTCTAAACTGGCACCCAAGGCTAAATTATTGGCTTTGAGATAATCTAAATCTTTCATAAAGCCAAAAGTACGCGCTTCACTGACTTCATAAACGAAGGTTTCAGTTGAAAAATCAATGGTCGCTGACTGGTATTCTTTTTTAAATGCGGGATGATCAAAATCAATGGTAAAGTTTAACTGAAACCCTTGATGTGGATGAAAAACAGCACGTTTATCATCAATCAATGCTTCCACTGGTTTTAAAATTTTAATAAATTTTTTCGGCGCATTTTGCTCAGCCAGACCACCTTGCATCAGCAAGTAAATAAATGGGCCTGCACTGCCATCCATAATCGGCACTTCAGAAGCAGAAACTTCAATAATCAGATTATCGATTCCTAATCCAGCAATCGCACTCATCACATGCTCAATCGTGCCCACCTTGGCATCTTCTTGAACCAAATTAGAGCACATAAATGCTTCTTGGATCAGCATCGCATCGGCTTGAATATCGACAGGTGGATCTAAATCGATACGTCGAAACACAATTCCCCCATCCACATGGTGCGGCACAAAGTTAATTAAGACTTTTTGCCCACTATGAAGACCAATACCGCTCGCTTTCACGACACGTTGTAGGGTTCGTTGTTTCAACATATTTTCTATCATCTGCTCATCAAACCGCTATACGTTAGCATATTTAGCCATTGATCAAAAACAAAAAGGTAGCCTTTAGGCTACCTTTTCTGTTGAATTTATGCAGATTACATTAATTCATCTTTATTTACGTTGCTGATTTTTCAAGTAATCTTGAATACTCATTGGCGTTGGACGCGCTGTACCGACTGCTGGAGCAGCAGTCGCACTTGCTTCGTTCTGCTGACGTTGAATTGCTGGCACGTCGTCATCTTCCACAGCAGCTTGAGCAGCTGAATTTACTGGACGAGTTGCAGACTGCGTTGTTGGACGTTTTACCGTATCGACAGAATCCGCTGAATTACGCGTTAAACCTGTAGCAATCACGGTTACGCTAATTTCATCACGCGCATCTGGATCAAATACAGTGCCGTAGAACACTTGACCTTCATCTAAATCCACAATCTGATTCACGACATCGGTAATTTCTTCAATTTCACCAAACGTCACGTCATCACCACCGGTGACGTTAATCAAAATACCTTTGGCATTCATAATGGTCACATTATCAAGCAATGGACTACGAATGGCTTGTTCAGCAGCTTGACGTGCGCGCGTTTCACCACGACCAGAACCCACACCCATCATGGCATAACCACGCGTGCTCATTGCAGTTTTTAAATCGGCAAAGTCAAGGTTGATATGTCCTGGGCGAACCACCAAGATCAAAGATACTTCGTACCGCATTTAACAATACGTCATCTGCTTTTTTGTACGCGTCTTTCATTGAAATATCACGGAAGACTTTAAGCAAACGCTGATTTGGAATAATAATTAAAGAATCCACATGCGCTTCTAAAGCTTCAATGCCTTTTTCAGCAGATTGTTGACGACGTTTACCTTCAAAGTTAAACGGAGTCGTCACCACACCTACGGTCAAAATGCCCATTTCTTTGGCAATTTCAGCAACAACAGGTGCAGCACCCGTACCTGTACCACCGCCCATACCGGCAGTGACAAAAACCATGTCTGTGCCTTCAAGGTGTTGGCGAATGATTTCACGGCTTTCTTCAGCAGCAGTTTGACCCACTTGAGGATTTGCACCAGCACCCAAACCACGCGTGCTTTGTTCGCCCAACTGAATTTTGAATTGTGCATTCATACGATCTAAAGCTTGTTTATCCGTATTGGCACAAACAAATTTTACACCTTGAATGTCCGACTCAAGCATATGTTGTACAGCATTACCACCAGCACCACCTACACCAAATACAGTGAAACGGGCTTGACCGTTGCCATCGTTTTGATCATCTTCTAAAAATTCAAATGAGGCCATGACCTTTGGATTTCCTAATTCGTAATTGGCAGTCACTTAAGCCCGTATACTGCCTTAATCTTAATAAACAAAAATTGTTTTTTAGAATGCTGTTCAACTGCACGCTTGTCAAGTGCAAGCCGTTAGACGTACAACTTCCTAACAATATTCCCAAAAATTCAACTTAAAATATCGATTTTAACTGATTATTTAATGCCGACCATGCTCGCCCGACTCGCTTAAAAACAGACAGTTTTTCAGGATCCGTAGCTTCCACAATGCTCTCTTGCGTGTCACTTTGACTAAACATTAACAATCCGGCAGCTGTTGCATATTGCGAACGGCGCAAAGCAGCCTGATTTTGTTCTTCAGCATAGACCTGTACCGGTGGATTGCCTAAATGAGCAGAAACACCTAGCATGTGACGTGCCAAATTTACCATTCCTTCGATTTGACTTGCATCACCCGTCAGCACTACACCATGATATAAACCATGAATTGCACCATTATGTTGTAACTCTTGATGCACTTGATTCAAAATTTCTTCATAACGCGCAATAATAATTTCAGTTAATTCAATACGACTAATCGTTTGCGGCCCATCAATCCCTTGGAATTGAATCATATGGTCTGGTTTCACTACTTTCAGCTCAACACAACCATACAATAGCTTAATTCGTTCAGCTTCTTCTGTTGTGGTTTGCAGTACAGCCGCAATATCACGGGTCACATGCTCGCCACCACGTTGCAAAGTATGGGTTAAAGCAAGGCGACCATCCAAATACACCGCAATATTGGTGGTACCCGCACCAATATCGACCAAACATACGCCATACTCTTTTTCATCTTTGAGCAAACTCGATTCAGCCGTGGCTAAACAAGACACCACCATTTTTTCAACGCCAATATTGGCACCTTTAAGCGCACGATCCAAATTTTGCATGGTACTAATCGGCAGCATCATTAACTGATAATGCCCCTTCATACTGTGCGCAGACATCCGAATCGGATTTTGCACCCATTCTGTTGAATCATCTAATTCAAAACCTAAAGGTACAGCACTGACTAAATAATGGTCAGAGGTCAAATGGCTGGCTTTGGCCAACTCTAGTGCGCGTACCACTTCACTGGTGGTAATGGTGTGGTCACTATTTTCAATAGGTGTACGACCTGATGCATAAAAGCTTTTTAATTCTGCACTTGGAATTGAAATCCAAGCGGAATGCACCCGGCATTCAGCCATATCTTCTGCTTCTTGTACGGCATTTTTGATTGCAGTAATGACTTTGTCGAGACTTACAATTTTCCCTTTATTCATGCCTCGGTTACGAGCGGTCGCCATACCAATTACTTGGATATTGTCTGGCGCATGTACCTTACCAATCAAAACTGAAACTTTGTGTGTCCCAATGTCAATCGCAACAACCGAGGGAACAGCTTCATTCATTATCTACTACTACCATGACGTGTTTAGTTAATTTTTGGCTTAAAGCCTCTATTTTATATAAAGCCGCTTAATTATGGCTTTACCGTTCTTGCATCTGCAATGCTTGTGTCATCAATCGTTACAACAAAGTGACCATTTACAATATTGGGTGCTGCTGAATTCTTCCATTGTATGGCCAATCCATTTCTGTAACGTAAATCCACTGATGAAATTTTAGACCAAACCGGTTTTAAATCACTTTGTGCCAGATGACTCAAGCGTTGAAGTTTACTCATGGTCTGATCTTGATCCACAATAATGCGTAAACCAGAATCAAACTGCATAAACCAAGTCATACGTTCTGTTAAATATAATTCTTTTAAACGAACATTGATTGGCAAAAATAATTGATTAATTTCATTGTAACGACGCATCATCATTTTTGACTGCGTGGTGGGCCCATGCAGCAAGGGCAATTTCTGATTATTCTGCGGTATCACCTCTGCAAAAATATCACCACTATCACTCAATAATCGCCCCGTTCCCCAACGAGCAATCGCATGACGCGGCATAACGCGGACTCGAATTGAATTTGGCCATGCACGCGATACCACCACGCGATCAACCCAAGACAATGCCAATGCTTGATCTCGGACTTTTTCTAAATCAGCGGTAAAATAATTGGCTGTCACTGTCGGTGCAACATGTGCCATGACCTGACGGTTTTCAGCATCTGATCGTGTTCCGACCACGTTAAGCTCAGCCACCTGCGCATCGGTCATGACCGTATATAAACCATATACCCCTACAGCCAATACTGCGAGTGCAACAAGCAATAACAACCAGCCACCCACATTCGCAAGCTTTTCCTTACGTGTCGGTGGCTTATCATGTATTGATGTGATTGCTGCTCGTTTACGGCGCATTGAAGCAGGAAGTTGAGCCATAGTTTAGTGAGCCACACCCGTCAATGTTTGTTCTAAAATCGCAACACACAGTTCATCAAAGCTATAACCCACTGCTTGCGCAGCTTTCGGCACCAAAGAATGACTGGTCATGCCCGGCACAGTATTTACCTCTAACAACCAGAAGTTACCGTGTTCATCTTGCATCGCATCAATACGACCCCAACCACTGGCACCAACGGCTTGGAATGCACGTAAACATAAAGCTTGAAGTTGTTTTTCTTCATCTTCTGTTAAGCCACACGGAATACCGTACTGCACATCATCACGGTTGTATTTCGCTTCATAATCATAGAACGCCACGTCTTTTGGCGGTTCAAGACGAATCACCGGCAATGCCTGACCATTTAGAATCACAATGGTAAATTCACGCCCTGTAATCCATTTTTCCGCCATGACGATAGCATCATGTTCAGTCGCTTTCGCAATCGCATTCGCAAAGTCTTCAAGACGTTCAACTTTGCTCATACCAATACTTGAACCTTCATGTACTGGCTTAATAATGAACGGTAAACCAATACTTTCCACTACAGCGTTAAGATCGGAATCTTTGGTCACAATACGGTATGGTGCGGTTGGAAGTTCTGAACCTTGCCACACTTGCTTGGTTTTGACTTTGTCCATACCAATGGCCGAACCCTGTACACCCGTACCGGTATAAGGCAGGTTCAACCACTCTAATGCACCTTGAATTTGACCATCTTCGCCGCCACGACCGTGTAACACAATAAAGGCACGATCATAGTTCACAAGTTCTGTCACGCTACGCTCGCGCGGGTCAAAAGCCTCAGCATTCACCCCAGAGCGTACCAATGCTTCAAGTACAGCTTTACCACTATTTAGAGAAACCTCGCGCTCAGCTGATTTCCCACCAAGCAACACGGCAACTTTGCCGAATTCTGAAGCATTTGCCACGTTTATATCCTTAAACTTTATAACTGAACAATCAAATTCAAAATCACACAAGGCGATTATTTTAAATACAATCTATTTTGTGCCAGCTCACTCGAGATAGCACCCACATTACCTGCGCCTTGGGTTAATAACAAGTCATTCGCTTGTAACACTTTATGCATCACATTTTCTAAATTGCCTTCGACAGGATCAATCAAAATCGGTTCAACTTCACCACGTAAACGAATGCTTCGTGCCAAGCTGCGGCTATCCGCACCGACAATTGGCTTTTCACCCGCAGGATACACTTCAAGCAATAATAATTGATCAACGTGTGACAATACATCGACAAAATCATCAAAACAGTCACGGGTACGGCTAAAACGGTGTGGTTGGAACAACATGACTAAACGACGATCAGGATGACTTTGACGTGCCGCTTTAATGGTGGCTTCCACTTCTTTAGGATGGTGACCATAGTCATCCACCAATGTAACATTGCCACCGTCCAGTTCAAATTCACCTTGCACTTGGAAACGACGACCTACACCACTAAAGCCTTCTAATGCACGGCAGATTGCACCATCAGAAACGCCTTCATCGGTCGCAATCCCAATCGCAGCCAAGGCATTCAATACATTATGTAAGCCCGGTTGGTTGACTGTAACACGTAGTGGTTCACGGTCTTTACGCAGCACAGTAACATGCGTGCGCATACCATCTTGATCAACATCGACAGCACGAATGTCATTGTCTTCATCAAAACCATAGGTCAAAAGTGGACGACCGATACGCGGCATAATTTCACGAATATTAGCATCATCACCACACACCACGGCTAAACCGTAAAATGGCAGTTTATGCAGGAACTCGACAAAAGTATCTTTTAATACATCGAAGCTACCGCCATAAGTATCCATATGGTCAGCATCAATATTGGTCACAATGGTTGCCATCGGCTGTAAGTGTAAGAATGACGCATCAGACTCATCTGCTTCAGCCACAATGTAACGGCTCGCACCCAACGCAGCATTCACACCCGTGCGGTTCAGCAAACCACCAATCACATAGGTTGGATCCAGATTTTCTTCTGCCAACATACAGGTTACAAGGCTGGTGGTGGTGGTTTTACCATGGGTTCCTGCAACTGCAATACCATGACGGTAACGCATCAACTCACCCAACATTTCAGCACGACGAACCACTGGGGTACGGGTTTCAATCGCGGCTTTAATTTCTGGGTTTTCTTGATCAATGGCAGTCGACACCACAATCACATTGGCCTCTTTAATATTGTCAGCACTATGACCAATGAAAACTTTAATGCCATTTTCTTCGAGCTGAGCCGTAGTTTTAGAGGCTTTAATATCTGAACCAGACACTTTATAGCCTTGGTTTTTTAATACTTCCGCGATGCCACACATCCCTGCACCACCGATTCCCACAAAATGAATGTGCTTGATACGGCGCATTTCAGGCACTTTAATTAACTTTTTCGCTTGATCAGCAGGAGTAGATGGAGACATATATAACTCTAATTTACAATTCTTGAATTAAACCAACCACATGCTGAGTTGCATCGGGTTGTGCTTTTTGACGTGCTTTGACTGCCATTTCAGACAGCAATTGGCGATTCATCAGTGGTGTTAGTAATTCTTTTAAACTTTCTGCTGTCATGTTGCTTTGTGGGCAAATTTTCGCAGCATTGATATCGGCTAAAAATTTGGCATTTGCTGTTTGGTGATCATCCACCGCACTGGGCAGTGGGACAAAAATTGCAGCCACACCCGCCGTGGCAATTTCAGTCACGGTTAAAGCACCCGCTCGGCAAATAATCAGATCTGCATTGGCATACGCTTTTGCCATATCTTCAATAAAGGGTTGTACTTCGACCTGTAACGTTGTCGGTACATCACGCATAACGGGCTTGCGTCGCATCTTTGTGGTCTTGACCACATTGATGAAACACATGTATCGGCATATCCAATTGTTTCAATGCTTCTGGAACAATTTGATTTAATGCTTGAGCACCTAAAGAGCCACCGACAATTAAAATCTGTAAAGGCATCTCTGCTCTGGCACGCTCTTGATAACGCCAAGATGGATTTAAAATTTCAGTAATTTCTTTGCGTACAGGATTCCCTGTGGTCACTATTTTTGCACTTTCAGGGAAGGTATTTGGAAAGGCCTGACACACTGTTTTCGCAATGCGCGATAATTGCGTGTTGGTAAAACCTGCAATCGCATTTTGCTCATGAATGATGACAGGAATCCCTAAAGCACGTGCTGCTAAACCGCCCGGTCCTGCAACATAACCTCCAAAACCGACAACAGCATCAATATTGAGCTGTTTCATATAACGCATCGCACTGAGTGTTGCTTTTAAAATTTTAAATGGTGCCAATAATTTACGCACAACACCGTTGCCACGTACACCCTGAATATCAATTTGATAAATTGGAATATTTTGATTTTTTAATAATCGGTTTTCCATGCCTGTTGGCGTTGCAAGCCAAGACACTTGTACGCCTTGTTGCTGTAATGCTTTAGCAACAGCTAATGCAGGAAAAACATGTCCACCTGTACCTGCAGCCATCATCATGACATGTTGGGGCTTTTTTTTCATTGCTTCAGTCACAGTCTAATTCTTCAATTCAAAATAAAGGCAATAGAAAATTCATTTTTAAGCATTCAATTGTAATCACAAACACTAAGTCGGGGAAGCGTATTTACTTTTTTTCACGAAGTGCTTGATTGTTTTTTTCTACGGATTTAAAAGTTTAAACTAGTTTTATTATGAATTGATGGAAAATATACAATATTACGCATTTTTTTATCTGGTTTTGTGGGCTTAGTTTTAACTGGACGATAAATTTAATCTTGCTCTGGCGTATCGCTATTGTTAAAAAAAAGAGCCCGTATTGGACTCTTTTTTAGCAACATACGCTTTAAGCTTTCAAACCGGCTTCTAAAACAGCAAATAAGTCATCTGCAATAGAGGTTCCAAACTGGTCATCAATTTCACGGATACAAGTTGGACTGGTGACATTGATTTCTGTCACATAATTACCAATCACATCTAGCCCGACAAAAATCAGCCCTTTTTCACGTAAAAAAGGTCCAACTTTTGCAGCAATGGCTTTGTCATTTTCACTTAATGGACGTGCTTGTCCTAAACCACCTGCGGCCAAGTTGCCACGAACTTCACCATTTTGTGGAATACGCGCAAGGCAGTAAGGCACAGCTTCGCCATTAATCATCAAAATGCGTTTGTCACCTTCGACAATTTCAGGAATATAACGCTGTGCCATAATCGGTTGAGTGCCGTTATTGGTCAGCATTTCAATCGTCGATCCAATATTGATGCCATCTTGATATAAGCGGAAAATGCCTGTACCGCCCATCCCATCGAGTGGTTTAACAATCACATCCACCTGTTCTTTCAGAAATTCACGGATCAAACGGTCTTGTGATGTCACTAAAGTCGGCACTTGCAGTTCAGGAAATTGCGTGGCAAAGAGTTTTTCGTTACAGTCACGCAGGCTTTGTGGCTTGTTAATAATCCACGCCCCTTCTCGCTCTGCTTGTTCCAAAATATAGGTGGTATAGACAAAGTTCATGTCGAATGGTGGGTCTTTACGCATCAACACCACATCATAATCGGCAATCGATTCTTTTTGTTTTTCACCTAATTCATAATAATGATCGTAATCTTCAAACACTTTTAGCGCTGAAATTAAACCGAATGCTTTGCCTTGTTCGATATATAAATCTTGCTGCAATGCATATCCCAAGGTATGTCCACGACGGCTGGCTGCCCACAGCATGGCCATAGATGAATCTTTTTTCAAGTTGACGTTTTCGATCGGATCCATCACCACAAGTACGCGCATATCTTTTACTCTGATATTTTTAGATTGGCAAAAGTATAGCGGAGATTACGACAATGTGTTTTCACATTCTTGCTCAAGCTTTATCTATAATTGTGAAGATGATTGAGGAGAAATCTATGCAGCAAGCCATTATTGGTTTTCATTTGGATGATGAGCAAGATTGGGTTGCTGAGCTTGCGTGTGGTCATGCACAACATGTACGGCATAATCCACCGTGGCAAAACCGCCCTTGGGTAATGACAGCAGCAGGACGGCAAGAAAAATTAGCGATGATGTTGCAATGTAAGAAGTGTGCACTACAAAAAAATAAGGAGCTGACACTCCCTATTGTTAAATCTTAAGCCATTCCAATTTTAGGGTTATCTTGACCCATTCTGACTGGCAAATAAGTTTTCATCAAACTTAAATCTAAAACGCACATATGCGCCCTGAAGCGTGGTATCGCTATCTACAAGGTCGTCATCTTTATAGCCAGAGAAATTATAGCCACCTGAAACCCATAAATTTGCAGCCACTAAATAGCCCACTTCAGCACCCAACAAAATGCGCTGCCCCGAACTCATATTGGACCACAAGGCGCCCGTATGCACGCCTGCATCCCATCGTTCATTAATGTCATACATGGCACGCGCACTCAACATATGGGTCATGCCGCTAGACTCTAATCCAGAGAAGGTGGTATCCACATTTTTTACCGCATATTGACCAGAAACAGTGAAATCCTGCGTTGGATGGTAATTCAGATGATTGGAGAAAATATAAACATGCTTTAAGTAAGCATTGGTTAAATCTGTTTGATTATTGTCATAACGATATTCCACTTTCGCCAACGCATCAAAACGGTTGCGTTCAGTATCGCGGTATGCCAAACCCAGTTGGAAGCGATCAACCAAACGGTCTCCGCTATTTTGGCTCTTACTGTCTGTTTGGCTAATGACATTTTTTGCCAATAAGGTCACATCATCCGAATATTTATAAGCCAGCCCTAAATTATTCAAAATCGTATCCGCTTGGTCTGCCCAGCGCGCTTCAATCCGCGCAACAGCTTTCCAGTTCGGATTTTTCAAATATTCCACCCCTAAGGATGCTGCGGTGCTGTCTGAACTCAGGTTGTTGGCATTGGACAATGCTTTGGTTTGCTCAAAACTGGTGTTGGCATAAAAGCCTTTTTCAATTTCCCAGCGATTACGCAAACCAATGGCCGCTTCAGCTTCGCGCGCACTGATGCCATCACGCACACGATATTCACTAAATGCAGTGCCATTGTTGTTATATTTACTGTCAACACCAAAAACAGTGACATTACGGCGCTGGCTGCTATTTAAATCATATAAGCCATTAATACTCGAGACCAGTTCATGACGGCCATAGGCTCTTAATTTGGTATTAATCTGATAATTTGCGCCCAAAGCAAAAACACGACGATCTGCTTCCGATATATCCTGCTCGTATTCAGCGAAGACATTGGAACCTTGCCAAGGCAGCTGACCCGTCAATTTTGTTCGAACCGATGTACCATGATAAGGCGCTATTTGCGTGGTATTCAACGTCGCTGGATCAGCCGATTCATCATAATATTTTAAGCCAAGCTCGACTGCCACGATCCGATTGATCGCCCGTTCAATGCTTGCCGAAACACCTTGATTTACGCCGCTTAACTGATCTTCGGTACGGATCGCTTCTAATTTGGCTAAACCAATTTTATCTAACTGAATGCGCCCTTTAATGCCACTTTCTTTACGGCCGGCAGTAATGGATGCAGCGGTGTTATAGAATCCGCTATCCGCTTGGTTATGATAAAGCTTCATCTCCAAGTCTTTATAAGCATAATTTAATTCAATCCGCCCCGCATTGCCTGATAATTTTCCAGATGCATCGGGTTCAGCATTAATCTGCGTTAAGCGATCAAGGCCATCATTCACACTTTCTGAACGGGCAAATTCAGCAATGAATTTAGCTTTATCATTGGCAAATTTAACCACCGTATTCACACTGGCAAGTTGATCTTGAGCAAGCGGGTTATCACTTTTGACATAAGCGGCTCCCACTTTAACCTGCTCAGTTATTTTCATTGAACCCGATACGCCGCCAACGGTGTACTCTTCACCGCCTTGGTCAGATTCTACGGTAATGCGTAAGTAAACTGGATTCAGATCTGCATCAACACTTGGCACAGGATCTTTTAAATAAATACTGTTGCTAAATGAATCCACTTCATAATCGGTAAAACGGGTTAATGTCGTGCGCGTAATGATAAGTCCGGGATTGTTACGGTCACGGGTAACCACTTCGACTTTTTCACTATTGTCACGGATGTCTTGCGCATTCACGCTGCCCAAACCATAAGGGCCAGAAATACCCATTGCGCGTTGTTCATTCACAACCTGCTGGGTATTGGTATTTGCTGCAAATGCAGTCACTTTGTATTGATCGGTTTCTACTGCACCACGGACACCAGTTAAAGAACGGTTATACTGGCCTAAAGATAATCCTTCATCATTTTCAGTACGGGTCACATAATCGCCATACATAGCATATGAACGACCTTTATCCACACGCACATACAACTTACTGGTCGATTGCGCATCAAAACCTTTCGCGGCTGAATCACCGTAAACTGGATAATATTCATCTGGACGAATATCACGGAACAGTCGCTGATTTTTATCTTTGTCCGAATCATAGGCCAAGGTGAGTAAATATTCGCCTTTAACTCTGCCTTTTAAGAACAAAGCGGCCCGTCCAGTGGTACTGCGTTGACCATCATGAGAAGAAGAAATTTCACTGAGCTCTTCTTCAAAACCATCATTTGAATGGATGCCGCTCAATTGTTTCGGATCAAACTTTTTAAAATTAATTGAGCCTTCAAGCATACCCACGGCAATAATTGGTCGCAAATCAGGCAAGAAACGTACAGGAGTACTGGCATGGAAAATACCGCTCTCAACCGATAATGTCCCCTCACCCGCTTCAATCGGTGCTTGAATAGGCACAACCAATGTACCGCCTTCAACGAAGACCTGAATACCGGGTTGTTTTGGATCTAAGTCTAATAAGTCAATTTTACCGATGGAGCTATCTAAGGTAATGGGCGTACGGCTTGAAACCAAAGTGCCATGACGATCCACAATTTTCAAAGCCACATTAAAACGGTCATAACCATTGGCTTGTGCTGCGGCCTTGCTTGGTTCCAGCTGCAACTTATCCAATTGGTCAGGTGCAATCACTTCAATGCGTTTTGTGTCGCGAGTATTGCCCATCATGTCCACTTGACGGACTTCAATCGCATTGCGGCCTGCCTGAAGATCGACGCCAATAAAATCGAGACCTGAAACCTGCAAACTCGGTAAAACGGCCCGTTTACCGATACGTTTTTCTGGCACTTGCTCGCCATTTACCCACAGCTGTAGCTGTGTACCCGCAGCGCCTTTCAACTGAACAGACGTCTGAGGGTAAGCCAAAACCTGCCCATCTGTTAAGTTCAAAATTTCTAATTGATTATTGGCAGCGCTTTCTAAAGCACTTTCCAAATCGATCATCTTCACGACATTCGTCAATTCAGTTGGCGAGCCATTCGGGATGACTAAAGCTTCAGATATCGGTAAAGCAACAGAAGGTCTGATCCCTGATTGATCTGGTTCAAACTGAACTTGTTTTAACGCTTTAATCTGCTCTTTAGAGAAATCAAGATTACAGTTGGCCTGAACACCTTGCGCAGAAATACAGCCGCTGGCTGGCTGGCCACGCACATCACGTCACTTTAGAGAAAATCGGATCGAGGGTTAAATCTGAACGCAGCACTTGCTCCAAATTGGTATTGTCTTGTTCAATCTGTTTTTTCCGATCGAGTATCCGCTGCATCAAAGGTTGTGAACACTGCAAAGCATCATCGGTAATGGCAAAATCCGCCCGATGCAGCTCGCCGCGTTTTAAATCCACAAAACGGCTATTGGGATCACCCGCTTGGCGGTTGCTGATCAAGACCAATTCAGACGCAAGCGGCAAACTGGTACGGTCAACTTTTAAAACGTGGGTTTTGGCACTGATACCATAGAAATCATATTTACCTTCACTGTCGGTAATCACATAACTACCATCTTCAAGATAAATCCGCACCCCCGGCACGCCAATCTCACCCGGATCCTGTATCCCATTGCGGTTGCAATCAGTGAACACCTTGCCGACAATAAAGCCATCCGAAATCATGGCACCCGGTATGACTTCAACTTTTGCAGCAGCTTCATTGGACTCAAGACCTTGAGCATCTTTAGCACGCACACGGTTAATACCATCGCCATTGAGCGCATTTGGCCCAATATAAACGCGGTATTGAACTTTAACTTCTTTATTTGGGGTGAGTGTGCCCAATCCAAGTTTTAAATAAGGTCCTTTACCGCCAACAGGATCATCCACTTTGGTTCCGTCTACGCGCATAGAACCTTGCACGTAGATAAAACCTCTCGGTAACGTATCGGTAATGGCAACATTGCTTGAATCTATAGTGCCACGGTTGGCCACAGTGACCGTATATTCTTCAAATTCGCCAATTTCTGCGGTTTTATTCGATGCCGCCTTTTTCACAAATAACGCTGAGCTGCTGTTTGGCGCTTCTGGGTCAATTGGAATATCAATATTCAGTGCAGGATCACCATTATTTAAGGTGAACTGTCCTGCATATGACCATTTAAAATCCACTGCTTTATCTGCTGCAAAACTTGGATAAACCGATTGATCACTCACAAATGTATAGCGAGAATTTCCCGGAATCGTACTGGTATCCACCACGACACTATAGGTACCCGATTTCACCAACGGATAAACAAACTCACCGGCACTATTGGTCACTTGTTTTGCCGGCAAGGAAGTTAAATCACCCGTTTGCGGGTTCACTTCAAAGGCAACATTCGCCCCGATTGGCTGACCACTTTGATCTAAAAGTGTCACTGTTGCCCCAGCAACGGGCAAGCCTGTTTTGGCATCAAAGACGGTGCCATATGGATCCATCAATACGTTGGTACTAATATCGGTAATCGTACCTGTGGATTGCCCTTGAGCATCTAAACAATCGGTTAGACGAATATCAACTTGGTCGCGCTTCAGCGTTTGCAGCACAAAGTCAAATGAAATGCCTTTGTCTGAAAATGTGGTCGGCAAGGTATACTGGAATACGCCTGTATTCACCCCAGTTTCCACGCCAATCACTTCTTCAATGTCACCTGTTTTGGTGGACTTAATCCGAATTTTGACCCGATCTGAACTATAGCGGTCTGCATTGCAACTGGCATTTTGAGCCGCAATATAAAGCGGCTTATTCACACTGCCAGTCGCTAAAATATTTTTAAAGTCGCCAGAGTTATTGCTAATATTTGCTGAACCACCCACGACCGTGGAGGCGGTATTGGATAAAATCGTTTTTTGGCTATCTGTCACCGCATAAGAGACTTGATAGGTATTATTCACCGTGGTTTTGGCAATATTACGGTTCATACTAACGACAAGATCAACCTGCTCGGTGGTATTGGCATCAATTTGCGGAAATCCAACCACCAATTGATTGATTTGATTTACATCATTCGGAATAATCGTACTGTAACGATCATTTGCAAGCTTATACAAAATTTTAGCTTGAGCATTTTTGACCTGAGCTGATTTAAACGTGGTATTTGCAGGCAGCTCATCGACCAACAGCACCATTTTCTGTAATTGGCCATCAACCATGACATCCGTAGGCTTCGCTGTTTTTTGACCTTGGTTACTGATGCTTAAGGTATAGTTCAAGTCATAATTTGCAGTCGTAGATGGTTCAAAGGTCTTTTGTAATACTTCTTTCGTGGCGACTAATTTTGCGCCATAACTCACAGCGCTATCGGTCGCTGTGGCTGTCGCACTCTGATCTTCAGTAACGGTTGCCTTGATCGGCAAATTAAATTGCTTTGCTTCAATTAAATTCGCATTGGCTGTGGCAACAACCCACAAATTAACGCTCTGACCCACTTGTAAAGGTACTGTCGTTGTTAATTGCTGGTCATTGGCATCGAATTGACCATTTTTATTGCTATCTATATAAATTTTAATATTACTGAGTTCATTTATGGTTACTGCATCTAGCTGAACATTCACTGACGCATTACTATTATTTGACAGTGTATTCGCCCAAATCACACGAACACTCGGTTCAATATCCTGTACAGGCGGTGAGGTTAACGCAATTGCATATAATGCTGAGACACTGACTTCCACAGCATTTGAAACTGACTGCTGTTGTATACCATTGGGTGCGATATAGGTTGCATAAGCAATATTCTGAATAGTGCTGCCGACTTCAGGCATATTCGCCGCATGACCGTACTGCGCTGACAATATAGACACTGCCAACGTGGATAACATGAAACTCATGTTCTGACATACTGGAAATTGCTTCCGTCGCTGCACAGCGCTCTACCCTTTAACTAAAATATAGTCGAAATAAAAAAAATTAAAATTATATGATGTGAGCACCTGCATCTAACAAGTGCTCACATGCTTAATCAATTCATTGCTGACGATCAGAAATCATCAAATGAATCTTAATTATTAACTTTAATAACAAACTCTAATAATGCACTTGTATTTGGTGCTAAAGAAGGCTGGGTCGCAGACACTGTACCTGTTGCGCCATCAGTAGAAATACCACTAAGCGTTGCATTTGCTTGCTTTTGGTGATTCAGATCCAACCGTAGCAATCGCCTTCAATGTAGTGTAAGACGGCGTATTATCACTAATCACCACATTGGTAACAGTTGCATTACCTTCATTGGTTGCGGTAATACGATAGCGTACACATTCACCTGGTTTTGCATTCACTGTAGTTTGTGTATAAGTTGCAACATTACCTGTTGAGCAATCTACCAATGCCTGATCTTTCACCAAACGTACTTGACCATTCGTAACAGTGGTTAAGTCAGTATTTTTAATAGCGGATGTGCAATTGTATTGTTAACAACTGTTGGAGAATGTGAAGATCACTAAATTTGGTGTTCCAGCTGTTGCATTGATTGGTGCCTGAACTTTGATAAGTAAGTTTACAGAAGCCTTCTGCATGATCTTTACCATTTGCAGTGTGCTAAATCATCCTGTAACTAAAGTATCACCTGCATCAATATTGCCATCATTATTTTCATCAATATACAGACTGGTTGCCCAACCATCACCAGAACTATTGTTAAGGTAAATGGTAAACCAATGTTCCTGCTGCTGCACCTTCAACAAGGTTACTATTGTTGGTTAAGGTATGTTTATAAACAACCGTACCACCTGGTGCAACCTGACCAATACGGTCATTTTGCAAGCTTAACTTACGATCTGCCTGAACAGTCACTTTATCCGACATCTTATCGGTTAAGCCTGTTGCTGATGAAGTCACCGTAAAGATCACCTCATTATCGCCTGCTGTAGCACCTGCTGGTGGTGTTACCACAGCAACTAGTTTTAGATTATCTGTTTGCGCAGGCACCATCGCATTAATATTACCTGTATTGGTTAATGGTGCACCTGTCGGATTTGTACCCGCTTGCAACATAAAATTTAACATCCCAGCCTGCTGGCAAACTATGCGTTAAATTAAAGTTATCGCCCTGTTACGCCTTGATTATCAATTTGCAGTGGGAAGTTAGCAGCTTGACCTGGTAAAACCGACTGCGCATCAACAAATTGCCCAGTATCTTTACCTGTTCCAGTCGCTGGTTTAGTAGTATCACCATCGTTATCTGTGCGCTTCACCATTATGCAAATCGACAGTTGCAGGTGTCACTGCACTAATCACTAAGTTCAATGTATCTGTCTTAGTTGGATCGGATACAGGTGATGTAGTTAAAATAGCTTTAATAGGTGTTGGTACTAGCGCTGAATAATTTGCTGGCAAAGTTACTTTCGCAACAAGATTATATGTACCACCACTCGGAATAGACCTGTACTTACAAATGGCGTTACGCCATCCGCTTGATATAAAGTCACAATACTACCTGTTTAACCACCGCCTGGTAATGGATTACATTTATGTTCGAGCAATTACATTAAATTCTTCGCGACGTTACCGGTATTATGGATAACGATTTTTTCACCGCTGCTGCACCAAATACAGCTTCCTGACCCTGCTTAATTGAATAATTATAATCTGGTTATCTTAAGCACTGTATTGCTGGAATTGCATCATCCGCATAGTCATCTGATGTACTATCGTTAATCGTACCTTTTTTAACACCTAATACTGTGACATCATTCGGGTTAGATGGCGTCTTTCCTTCTAAACCTGTACCATCTGGGTCAACATTTGCAATATTGGTAATCACGCCAACGCTGGTGTATTCTGATTCACCCGAACTTTAAAGGTTAATACACCTGTGGTATTTGGAGCCAAACTAGGAATTGTTAAAGTTACAGTTCCCTGAGCACCTAAACTGCTATCAAATTTATCGACTATCATCACCATCAGCATCTGTTTGTGTCACCCCATGCAAGTTTTGCAGAACCCACAACATATTAATTTAGCCTGCTAGTAACGTCATCTGTCACGATTACCTGATTTGCAGTGCTATTCCCTGTATTTTGATACACTAATTTATATTCAACTTCACGAGCGGCTTCTGCTCTTTGAGTTGCATCAATTGCCGTTACACTTGCTGATTTGTTAAACTCATCACTGCACCCGTAGTAATTTTAACAGTATCAGTATTTTGTTCAGCTTTGATCCGTTGTATCATCATGTACTCACAGCAGATAAAGTCAATTTACCTAAATCATTAACCTTAGCCGTATTTGCTCGGTGTTGCTTGAACGATTAAATTAACTGACTCGCCCGCTGCTAAAGTCACACTGGTAACAGGTGTCTGACTGTCTGGAATACCATCTTTGTTGGCATCAAGATAGATGTTTAAATTACTAAAGTCATAGTTATCCCCAGCAGTACCATTCAGCGACGTCTACTTACATTTAAGGTAAATGTATCGCTACCATTACCCGTATTGGTTAAGGTATGTGATAAAGAAACCTAATTATTCGCATTTGCTGTTACTGTTCTGTCAGCAACTAAAGTGAAGACTGCCAACTGGCAATACTGTTGTAGTGACAATATTTGAATTCACTTTTAGAATTGACCTGTACTGTCGGTATAGCTAGCAGATGCAACGTTACTAATATTTGTACCCGCTGCTGGTGCCGCCGCATGTGCTGCTGGAATAAATGCAGCACCGCCAGCAACCAATGCAATAGATGCTGCTAATTGCGTGAACTTTAAACGTTGTGTTTGATTGGACATTTGGAACTAACCCCGATTGAATCTTCAATATCTGTTTGTTTAGTTTTTTTCGCTATTAACGCGTGTTTGAGCTGAAACTGTGACTGATTTTCCTGCTGGAAGCTCCGCAATGGTCCAACGCAATGCGCGATAATCCTTAAGCGGAACAGTCACCATTTGGTTACCCGCTTTGCGCTTTAAAGGCATTGGGGCGAAATTCATACCATCTGTACTTGCGTGTGCATTTGCTGGCTGTGACTTTGCCAAAAATTGGGTTTCTACTGGTATCGGTAAAGTCGCAGCAAGATTTTTAATTTTTCCAGCCGTGTTATTGGTATACGTTGCGCGATACTCAATCACATCATTCGGCTTTACTTTCGTGACTAATTTAGCTGTCGGCTTTCCATCTGCACTTGCACTCACCAGATAGGTTTTTAATTCTACTGAAACAGGATCTTTTGAAATTTTAGTTTCAGCACAAACATTTACGGCTAAAATTAAAACGGCTGTGCCAAGTAAACTCTTCTTCCATTTATCTTTTAAATGCATCTTTATTGCTCCCAAACTCAACAGCCTATTTTTTGAACTCAAGTTTCGATATTTCGAAACCGCTCTCAAAAAAATTATCAATAATTACAAAACTACATCAATTCTATACATTTTTGTTGAAAAAAGTCACACTTTCTAAACAAAATAAAAACTGATTCAGGTAAGCAATTTTCATACCAATTTTTTAATTTTGATATATTGAGTTGTATTTATTTGTCTTGGAGCTTTCGGCAGTTATTGAGCCACACAGAATCTTAAAGATCCTGTAGATGCAGGATTTAACACTCCCGTTAAATCCCATTGCAATGAACCACCAGAGCTATTTGCACTGCAAGTGTTTCCACTAGGCGTTGAAGCGCAGCTGATACTGCCGAAGCGTGTACCAGTTGGTAAACTATCTTTGATTTTCACGTTCTGAAGTTTCTTGCTGCTATTATTTTTATAGATAATTTCGTACTCTAAATGATCTTGTTTTTTCGCTTGATTATTGATAGCAAAAACACTTTGATCAGCCGCCGTTGATGGACAGCTTGCAACTGTACGGACTTTTTTTGTCAAAGTTAAGCCAGCACTGCCAATAAGTGTCACATCTTGACGTTTAGTGGACTGCCCTGTAGTTGTCTGCACTGGATTCGCTAAAGCCGCAGCATAGCTTGCCTGTAAAGTTCCAATATGCTGTGCTCCTGCCACTACATTTGTCGGCACATGCACACGCTGAACTAAACAAAGATCCGCATTTGGCTGCAATAAAACTGAGCTTGCCGCACTCGGATTAAAGACCGTTTCTCCAACATCCACATTGCCATTACAATTGGTATCGCGATAAACCAAAGCTTGCCACGGCTGATCATTGCTCGAGCTTGGCTGTTGGGAAAGCACTTGATTTAATTGTGTAAGCTGTACTGGAGATTGCGCAATTAAACGGTGTGGGTATTCAGTGACATCGCCTGCCACAGCCGTATGCTGACCGTCTTCAGTGAAGATAACATTCAGATTAGCATCGCCAAAATTATTGTTTGGATAGCTTACAGCAGCCGTTTTTTCTAGTGTAATAGTATCAGTACTTCGATTATAAGTATCACTCGGACTAAAACCGCTTACCGAGGTATATTCAGGTACGTTGGTTTGTACGATACAAAATGTTGCTGGCAACTGGCTTTGAGTAATACTGAAACTATACTCACCATTTGCATTGGTTTCTGTAGATGCTAATTGTGTTGAACTACAATCGGTTAAACGAATAGTGCTATTAGCAATTCCAACTTCTCCAGTATCCTGAACAGCATTGTATGCTTTACTAGCATCGACTGTAGTACCACTATTATCAGTAAATACTTTACCTGAAACGATCACATCCAATGCTGTTCGCGTATTTTTATAGGTACATACAGTAATAACTGTATTATTACTAACGGTAATTGTACGTCCAACCAACCCATCATTTAATGGTGTTCCACCATTACAAGCTGTAGTTATCGTATATTGACTTGCATTCCCACTAATAAAATTTTCAGCTGGTAATGAAATGACATCTCCTGAATATACTGTTACAACACCACCTGATTCGATATTATTTCCACTAGAAATAGAAATCATGCCAGGATTATTCGTTCCACCTGTAGTAACTACTTTTATCTGGTCGCTAATAACAGCATTCTTCCACTCTTTGACAAGTTTAATTTGCTGTGCAATACGGCTATTGTTATATGTACAGGTAATTAACTTGCCCATATCACTAGCACCAATCGTTAAGGTGTTGCTTTGTTTGGCATTCGTTCCAGACAATAAATTTGCCGTCGCTCCCCCATTCGCGGTACAACTCAGGTTGGCATCATAGTTATCTTTATTCATGGTTACAGTTGCGTCATAATTTGGGTCACCAGATGCATAGTCATTTAGACCTATTTCCGCACCTAATGTGATGGTGTCACCCGCATAGACGGTAATCGCAGTACCCGAATCGCTTGAAGTTGGCGCAGTGCTTTTAAATTTATTGGTGTTAACTGCTAAACCCAACGTCGCAGGAATTGCAACCACATCACCTATTTTTGCATTTGTCCATGTCTTTGCCAGTTTCAATGTCGCAGTTTTACGTGTATTAGTATAAGTGCATGTAATTCCTGTTGTACCACTAGATGGAATCGCTAAATTATAAGTGCCATCGTTATTGTTGGTCACTGTTCCTGCCGAACAAGTCGGTGTTGCGACTGTATAGTTACCATCACCTATATCAATGACTTCTTTTAATGTGACGCTGGTATTGTTTGCAATCAAAATACTAGAACTATCCGTTTGACTCGCCACACCTGTCGCAATTGACTCGAGTTTTACCAAGCCAGTAGTGGTATCTGCAGTAATCGTTGCCTTGTCATACTGCTTAGCATTTGCCCATGTTTTTTGAACTGTTAAAGTTCGGCCAGCATCAGAGACAGTGTCAGTATCTGCAATACTACATACTCGCGTAGTCGTATTAAAACTACGCACAACACCACCTGAATTACTAGCAGTACAGCTTGCACCTGAATTAGTCACCCCTGAAGGCGCTGCGACTGACGCAGTATTACTGGTAGTCGAAATAGCACCTGACGATATGGTCGCCGTTACAATAACTTCATAGAACTCATCAATATCAAGTCTTGGTAACGCATATCCGCTCTCGATCTGAGTCGTTGCAGGCGTAGAACTTGGCGTACATTGATTATTATTTGCATTACTACAGGTCACACTGGTTTTTGTTTGATTGGTGCCAGCAGCATCAGCCAACGTTGCACCCATCACAGGAGTACTGCCTTTATTGGTGACACGTACTAAATAAGAAGTACTTTGCCCTTTGAGTAATGCCGTTTCATTATTGGTTTTAGTAATATTTAAATCGGTCTGTGGGTTAAGTCTGTTCACAAAAGTACACGTAATATCCGCCCCGCCTGTAACTAAATAGGTAGAAGGAATGGTGAGCACCCTACTTGAGTTAACCAAGCTACCAAAAGTCCCTGTATTCCCTGTTACAAGGCTATTGTCATCTCTACAACTGGCTTCTGTTAGGACATAGTTTGTGGGTGTTGAACTTTCTGTAATAGTGACATCCGTTCCTTTTGCAGTCACGGATAATGCTGTTGGATTCGCTGGAGCAGGAATCCCTGCACTAGATGTACTTATATTATTGAGTGTTTCTGTCAGGTTAGTCTTGGTAAACGAGAATGTTCCTGTTCCACCATAGGATATTTTTTGTACTTTAACAGTAGGTAGCCTTGAATTCATGAGATTACAAGTAATGATGGCCCCTGCCGTGATACCGCTGCTATTAATGGTTAATGCACTTCCTGAAATGGAGGACGTTATAGTCGTTCCCGCTGCATTTTTACAGGTGGCGGTCGAAAGCTCCCATCTCTGCCCTGTAGGCAGGGTTTCTGTGATCACCACATTACTACCTATACTACTGATAATAAAAGGCTGTACTCCTGACTTAATAGTATCACTATCAACTTGAGTTGAGCTTCCTGGCATATCAATAGCTACACTCGCTGAATTTTGCAAAGTGTTGGTCAATGAATAGCTAAATGTTCCAATACCACTGGCGGTTTCCTTATTTAATATAAGTGTGGCTGCGGCAACTGTTGTTTGTACACTACTGCTGTTATTTGAAGTATCAATATCTGTATTGCCAATAGGTACATTTGTCGATGCAGTATTAGTAAGTATAGCTCCTGTAGACGGTGCAGTTGCCTGAATAATGACGGTACAGGTTGTGTTTTTAGCTCCACTAAAAGTACCACTAATCGTATTACTCGACTTTATGGCAGAGCAGTTTTCACCCGATGTCGATGAGGTTGCAGAAACAACAGATATAGACGAAGATGAAAAACTAGCAGGCAATGTATCGGTAAATGTTGCCAATGCAGTTTGGCTAATTGGATTTTCACCCAAATTTGTCATCACCAATCGATATTGGACAGTACCACTTGTTCCAACAGTTAGAGGATCACTGCTAAATATTCCCGAAGTTCCTGCCCGTTGACTCTTACCTATTGCAACATTCATCTGGGTCGGCGCGTCATCATCCAGAATTGTATAGGTGGTTGTACCATTTCCTGCTGAACCACAAACAGATGAAGAATATAAGTAAAAATTACTATCGTCTCTTTGAATGGTGACAGTAAATTGTTCGTCTTCCTCCTTAACATTATCATTTAAAATTTCTACAGGAATACTTAATGTATAGGGTGTGCCCATCCCATAATCACCTGCTGGAATGGTTTTAGTAAACGTTTTATTGGTGTTGCCATTAATTTTGTAATCTAAATTGATTTCAGCATTTTTCGGAGGTGTTCCATCATTTACATTAAAAGTTAAATTTAAACCGCCCGCAGGAATAATACCGACAATAATGACTTTAATATCTTGGGGAGTACCATTTTCAGGAATATTATAGTTTGCTGAGGCAAACTCAATAATTGGTTTTACCGAAATTTGAATTGCATCTAAAAAATTACCAAACGAACCTGATGAGCCTGTGTCTGCTTTAAAACCTAAAACCGTTTGACCTGTTGTACCCGTGTAATTAAATGTCCCATTGTAATCTGCCCAAAATTTATTACCATTATAAGTCATAACCCCTGACGACACATTACAGTTACCCGAAGCACAATTTAAAATAGAACCATTTCCATTTTTAGATGTTGCTACACTCACAATCGTTTGTGCACCTGCACGTAGCGACATTTTATCTATCGCACCACGGCCATTATGACTCAGTTTCCACGTTACAGGCTCACCCTGAATCAGACAGACGTTTTGCTGCATTTCTGAATATTCGTCAGCATTTAATTCGGCAAATACATTTCCTTGTCGAGCAGGATAACCACTAAACCCATGTGACCACAGCTCAATCAACTTACCCGTTTGACTAGAGGGTGATGAACAACTACCACCACCTTGTTGACTTCTATGTGTAGTATTCCAGCCTAGAATACTAGAGGCATCCAGTTGCACCCAACATGCTGAAGCCAACGTATTACTTTCAAAATCAAAGTTTAAATAACTACGCTGATAGGCAGCTTGTGCAATGTTCATCCCACTAATCAGTGAAATAAATACAATTAATAATTTTAAAATGGTGTGATTGACCAGTTTCATCATCTTGATTTTTTCCATTGAATTACTGCCCCACATAGCGCACCCCAAAATTAAATTCGTAGCTTTGATTTGCCATCACACTATTTAACGTTCCAGTTAATGCCCCAACCTGCCCCATGGCAGGACTGGTGACACTGCTGCAAGATGTACAGACTGGAGATTTCGACAAAACTGTATAAGCAGGCGTCATATCCCTAAAAGTAAAGACACGATTCAAATCTGCTGCACTGCTGTTGGTCAAAATCACTTTATATAGTACGCACTGACCCTGACCATCCGCTTGCTGACCAATGCTCAAAGTACTGGTGCTATAGGCTTCATCCGCTGTACCGTTGCAGTCCAAATCTCGTGCTTGCAATTTATTCAGCTTAAGCTGTGCCTGAGCCACTGTTGTCACATCAACAATGGAAGCTAAAACTTGGTTGTTGCTTGAATTGGTCAGATTCACCACAGTACTGTTCGCTTGAGTGGCGTTATTCGCAGCGCTATTCTGAACTTGTAATAGCAATTTTACCTGTTGGTATGCAGCCAGCTTGCCATTTGGCAAATCTGCCAAGTTTTTAATGACCAAGTCACTGCCATCAACAATGCCATTGCCATTGCTGTCATAGAAAAGCGTGCTATTAAAGGCTTGCTGATCATCACTAATCAGAAAACTATAATTCCCTATCAGATCAATAGCCGTGTTATTGGTTAATGTATGGCTATAAATTACCGTCCCGAGCGGTGCCACCTGACCGCGAGAGTTCGGCATAAATTCGACTTGCGCAACCGCATTTACACTTTGAATCGTAAGCGCATTTTTAACCGTATCTTGACTTGGATTGCTGCTGTTATTTGCCACTGACAAAACTGGCTGAAAGAACACGGAAATAAATGGGTGTGGTCACACTGTTATTTATTTTATCCACTTCAACAACGGCACACACAAGCTGACTTTCGCCATGATTCAAATAACGCGTTTTACCAATTTCAGCCCCTAAAACAGCACAATTTGTACCATTCTGCGCCACATAAAAGCGAACTCGATTCACGCCATTAGGTAAAGTCAAACTGGTAAAATCACTGCTGGCATTTGCGCTGAGTAAATATTCTGTACCCACACCTGTATGACTGACTTTT
Source organism: uncultured Gammaproteobacteria bacterium (assembly GCA_963812025.1). Classification (GTDB taxonomy): domain Bacteria; phylum Pseudomonadota; class Gammaproteobacteria; order Pseudomonadales; family Moraxellaceae; genus Acinetobacter. Next base: position 81,483 of record CAWETQ010000007.1, on the reverse strand, counting down.
AAGGGAAAAATGGCCTGTCCGCCAGCTGTTGAATTACCGCTAGACGCTGTAACCAGTGTTTTCCACGCATTGCCTGCATTATCAACATTGCCATTACCCAAAGCATTATTTTCAGGGCTATTGCTTAAATCGACCAAAGCCGCCACAGGGTTTAAACTGCCTTGATCTTTAATCGTACTGATTTTACTGCGATCTGCAATCGATTGTGCCTGAGGAAATACTTCAAATGGCGTGTTGCTTGTGACTGCATAGCTGCTCGGTAAACGTACTTTCACCACAATGGGCAAATTGGCATTGATTGCAAGTAAACCCGTGTCAGCAATACCATCACCATTACTGTCTAATAGTGGCGTCACGCCATCGGCACGATAAAACTCAATTTGGCTGCCCGCAGGAAATGTACTTCCAGTCAAAGTTAGATTGAATCGATCAACACTATTTCCCATGTTCCAAACATAGTTATTGAAAATCAGCTCGCCACCTTGCATGACTGACGCAGCAGTAATTGCAGTACTGTCATTTGCATCGCTTGTACTGCCATTAATCTTGACTGCATAAATTGGCAACACATTGACCACTGCGATATTACTTAAATCAGCAATTGGCGCTGTGGAAATATTATTATCATGATCGTATTGGACGTTGACCGTATTATTGATTGGCCCAGCCGCTAGTTTATTTATTTTGACTTTAAATTCGATATAGCCGACGCTGTTTGCCGCAACGCTGCTCAATACAGCGCTCACCACATTGGACGTCACACTGTAATCCACCCCTGCTGGGTCATTATTTCCTGTATTCGAATTAACGGCTGCGCCATTCCAATTTTCACCCGTGCTTGGCTGATAAATTAAACTGGCATCCAACGTGTCGGTTAAAGTCACACTGCCCGTCGCCACATTGCTTAGATTTTGATAGTCCAAACGAATGGTCACCACATCACCATGGGCCGCAGTGGTTTGAGAAAATTTCTTACGCACCGTTAAAGCCGACTGATTGGTAACCGTGGCTGTATCGATATTGGTTGTATTGCCTGAAGCACTGTTGGATGAATTGACATTTAAAGTCAATTTTCCGTTCTGCCCTAAAGCCACAGTATTCGGCAAGATGCCTGCAACAATTAATCCGACAGATTCATCTGCACTCAGCGCATAGGATGTTATTGCAGCGCCATCCGGCACGCCATCGTTATTTTTATCTAAAAAGACCGATACATTATTAAAATCATAATCATCACCGCTATTATTGCTGACAGCAAAACTGTATTGATCTGTTTCATTACCGGTATTGCTTAAGGTATGGCTGAAATAGACGGTTTGACCTGCCGTGGCGATTTTAGTGTTATTGGCCGTTAAATTGACTGAATAAACAGGCAGAATCGTGGTTTGCACCAAATTCGAGCGGCTGACCTGAACCACCGTAGAGCCTTCTTCAGTATATTCACCAATCGCCATATTACTGATAATTTGCCGAGTCGAAGCAGCCGCAAAACTGGACTGTTGCATCAGCAGTACAGTACTAACTAAAACAGCCAAAGAAATGCCTGTGGTACGGAAATTTTCCAATGTATTCATAATCTTCATCTTCTATTATCCGCCCAACTTAAGGTGTTACTTGAATAGAAAAATACAGCGCAGCCTGCTCTTGCGGTGTAAGCGCTCCAATATTTCCTGAGATTTGATTCCCACTGACCACGACTGTCCCTTTGCTGACCGACGGCGCTAAAGTACTGCGTAAAATGCTATATGCCGGCACCATGTCATTGATGACAACATTGGCAGCTGTAGTTGCCCCTTCATTTTTAATGGTTAGGCGATAAGTCACACACTGCTTCGGCTTGATGGTCAATGGCATGCTGCTGTAGCTTGCTGAGCTGACATTGCTGAGCACGCATGCTTCATCTTTGGCCTGCTCTTTCGTCAAACGTAATTGTGTTGGATCAACCGTGGTTAAATCGGTGTTTTGGACGGATGCTAACGTCACGCCTTGAATGGTATTGGTCGCTGAAACCACAATATTGGCAACGCTCGACATACCATTGGTTGCTGTGGTTGGCGCCTGAACTTTTAGCAGCAGCTGAATTGAATTTTGAGGTGCTAAACCGCTGGAAATAAATAAATCCGTGGCGATTGGGTCTGTACCATCCAGTCACCCCATTATTATTTGCATCGTAATATAAGGTATAGCTAAAGCCATCATTTGGATTCTGCGGCACGACATTTAAGCTCACTTTGCCATGGGTATCACCTTCAACAAATGAACCTACATTTTTTAAGCTATGTAAATAAACCACAGTACCGCCGATATTAATTCGGCCTTGTTGATCATTGGCTAAGGTCAACTGTCTATGCGCAACATCCACTTGGTCTTTGATGCTGTCCCCTTGCCCATTCATCGGCGATTTCATCGCAAACCAAATTGGAAAATTGGTTAAGCTGCTATTGGCAGGAACACTGACCACAGCGCAATATTGTTTAGCCGCCCCAGCCGCCAAAGTTCCAGTATTGCTAATTTCACCTTGCAGGACTTGGCAAGAGGCATCGCCATTGTAAAACTTCACTTTCCAGTCTGCGGGCAAAGTTGTACTCAGGCTATTGATATCAATGCTCGCACTCGAGGCATATAAATTATAATTATTTGAGACCGTACTATTATTTTTAATCACCAGCGGGAAAACTGCATTTGCACCTTTTGCCGCATTTTTGATCAGCAAGGCTTGTCCAGCTGACTCCGCAACATTTCCAATACCTAGACCCGAATTATTACTGTTATATAAATCACTATCACCGATATTCAGCGTATTGATTAATCGGTCACGTGTACTATTTCTGACTGCCGTATCGGTGATTGACGCAGCTGTAACATCAAAATCCATGGTTGCTGTTGAAGTGCAATTCGCAGGGAAATAGATTCCCAGTTTAATGGCTTTGGGTAAGCCCGCAGCTAAACCGCCCGTATCGACAACCCCATCACCATTGCTATCTGTAAGCAGCGTGCGACCATCCGCATGGTACAAACGAACCACAGCACAGCTTGGAACATTGCTTTTGATTAAACTTAAATTATAAGTATCCGTTGCTTGCCCAGTATTCCAGACATAATTGTCAAATTGAATTTCTTTGGCCGTTCCGGCAAAGGTATTATTTTGGATTTGTAAATTATTCGCACCGCTATTTGGCTCACCATCATCATTGGCATTGGCAGAGCTATTGTTTAATACCACCGCTAAAGTTTGCTGTACATTAAAAATCACGGTATTGGTTTTGGTGCTTTTTAAAATTGCATTTGATGCATTATATTGTTGATAGTCCGCAGTATTTGGAACTTTCTCTAGTGCATTCGGGTTCACCGTCACTTTAAAGCTGACTGTGCCTTTACTTAAAGCAGCAATGCTTGTTAATTCAACATCGACTTGACCATTACTTACTTTATATTTAATTGCAGCATTGGCACCCGTTTCAACATCATCGGCATCAGTAAGAGCGCCTAAACCATTGCTCCAACTCGCACTGCCAGATTTATAACTCACATCCGCGGCTAATGTATCTCGTAACACCAGTCGAGCCGCTGCTGTGCCGGTATTGCTATAAGTCAGGGTATAGGTAATTTCTGTGCCCGTTTTACCAGCACCAATACTTTGTGCTTTCGTCACTTGAATCACAGCATCATCAACCACTTTTACGGTATCGTTGACTGTTCTGGTAATCGCATTATCGTGCTGACTAATAGCCGTTAAAGTAAAATTCGCAACGTTGCCCGCCGTAGCATTGGCAGGAATATCCCCAACCACCACCAATGAAGCAAACTCACCCGCTTCTAATCGCAGACTGGCGCTGGAATTAAGCAGATTATTATTGTCATCGGGCTCGCCATTTTGATCACGGTCGATATAAACAGCGACATTGTCTAAATTGAATTGATCATTGCTGAGCTGACTTAGACTCAATTTATAATCGTCAACAATATTACTGGTATTTGTTAATACATGTGGAAAATTGAGCTTACTACCAATGGTGCCAATATTCTGTTGGTCGCTTTGCAGATTGAGCGCATAAATCGCCTGAACGGTCAGAACAACAGCATTAGAATTAATAACTTGCAGATTGCCCTGCTCATCATAGAAATCACCGCTGGCAATATTGGTAATACTGCTTCCCGCTTTAGGCTGAGCAAAAACCACTGAACTTTGCAATCCAATAAATAAGCCAAGTAAAGTGATGAATGACGTTTTTGAAACAACACTTTTCTTGAATGGGCTTACCATGGTTATGAACCTGCAGAATTTATTATAAAGACAAAGTTTGTTTACAATTCTCTACAAATAATACTACAAAATATGATTTTAAACACATAAAGAAACATTTTTGTTAAGTTTTAACCAAAAAGTATAATTCCATGCCGGTGTAATTATTTTAAAAAATTCATAGCTAAATTGATTTTCAATAGATTGTATTTTAAGCAATTTTTATTATACAGAACCCAAAAACACTGAAAGCTCATGCGCGTTTGACGACCACACAATCCTTATCCCTGCCATGCATGAAACAGCAACGAATAAAATGAAAAGTAACAGCAAAGCGATAGCTGACTAAAATTTGTTTTTATTCAATGTCTACAAAGATCAAGCCATGCCTTTGAGGACAGTTTTTAATGTCAGGATCGTTGCCGCACGAATAGCGCAATAATGATCTCGGTCAGAAATCGTAATCATGGCACCACGGTTTGATCTACATATAATTTTTATTCTTTTTAATCTATAAAAAAATAAGGAGCTTACACTCCTTATTTTCAAATCTTAGCAATACTGCAATTAGATGCCATATTTCACACGGTAATCTTCCATTTTCGCTAAAGCCTCTTTCTCACCTTTCGCAGCTAAGAAGTCCATCAAATCTTTCATGGTAATTAAGGCATGAACTGGAATTTCGAGTTCTTTTTGCACTTCTTGAATCGCAGAAAGTTCACCTTGACCTTTTTCTTGACGGTCAAGCGCGACCAATACACCGGCAATTTGCGCACCAGCATGTTGAAGAACCGTTACCACTTCACGAATCGCAGTCCCTGCCGTGATCACATCATCAATGATCCAAACTTTTTTGCCTGCAACAGCAGCACCGACCAAAACACCACCTTCACCGTGATCTTTGGCTTCTTTACGGTTAAAGCCCCAAGGTACACTTACACCATGATTTTGTGACAAAGCCACAGCCGTTGCGGCAACAAATGGAATCCCTTTATAGGCAGGGCCAAAAATCACTTCCACATTATCACAAGCGATTAATTGATCTGCATAGCCTGAAGCCAATAGTGTTAACGCTTCACCGTCATTGAGCAAACCCGCATTAAAAAAATAAGGACTCACACGACCTGATTTTAAAGTAAACTCACCAAATTTAAGCACACCGCGTGAGAGTGCAAGTTCGATAAAAGCTTGAGGGTTAAAAGTCGCTTGCGAGGTCATGAGGTGCTCCGAAATTCATAATATAGAGGTTATGACTGCGCATGATACCAAAGAGTAGCTATCCAAGTGATCAAAAAATTCTACGAGTCGTTTCAATTAACGTCAATGGCTTGCGTGCATCTGTCACCAAAGGCTTATTGGAGTGGATGGAACAATCCGACGCAGACGTGATTTGTATGCAGGAAAGTCGGATTACCCATGCTCAATGGACAGATAAATTTAGACCTGAAGGCTGGTATAGCCACCTCTTCCCTGCTGAACGTGCAGGGTATGCAGGCACGGCTATTTATAGCCGCTTACCTTTTGTTTCGGTAACCGATGGTTTAGGTTTTGAATTAGCCGACTCTCAAGGACGTTTCATTGCTGCGGAATTTGACTTAGGTTTAGCGCAACCCGTTTATATTTGCTCTTTATATTTACCTTCAGGATCTTCGGGTGAAGAAGCGCAAGCGCGTAAAGACCACTTTTTAGATCAATATCAACATATCCTCAAACAATGGCGTGATGAAGATAAATCCGTCATTGTCTGTGGCGATTACAATATTGTGCATAAACGTATCGATATTAAAAACTGGTCGGGTAACCAAAAATCTTCTGGCTGTTTACCACATGAACGAGCATGGCTCGATCATATTTATGATGATTTAGGTTATGTCGATACTTTCCGTGAAGTGCGTAAAGAAGCTGAAATTTATTCATGGTGGTCAAACCGCGGACAAGCACGTGCCAATAATGTCGGTTGGCGCATTGATTACCAAGCCTGCTCACCTGACTGGAAAGCACGCACCATCAATGCTTGGGTCTATAAAGAGACGTGGTTTAGCGACCATGCACCGGTGATTATTGATTATAAAATCTAATCAATCATGTTTATTTGAGTGAACACCAGTTCACTCAATACCATCCAAAATCCTACAACGCTTGACGCGTTTGTGCATTTTTCTAAAACGGTTTTAAGTGCATTATAGCTTCACGGCAAAAGGACATGTCAGGATGACAGCAAAAGGATAGGACGCCGTAGGATGAAAACAAAATAAACCACTTCGGTCGCTTATTTTGCAAGGATGTGACAATGGACGTTATATTGAGACCCGCATGATCAGGATGATTAAATGCGGGTTTTCTCTTTTTATACATCTATTATTTTAATCATCACGTTCTGCTGATCTATAGCGCTATCTTGGCAAATCTTAATGTCAATTTTATGACATGCTTCGCGATCTTCGAATATTCAATACTTTTTATTTTCTCTAGAGCTTCTATAAAATTTTCGTTACGCTATCAAGCAATAGAAAATGGAATCCCCTCTTATGCTTAAAATTTATGGCATCAAAAATTGCAGCTCAATGAAAAAAGCTTTCGACTTACTCAATGAAATGGGGCTGGCCTATGAATTTCATGATTACAAAAAACAAGGCATTGATGCTGAAACAGTCCAAAAATGGCTAAATGACGTTGGACAAAATGTGATTCTGAATAAAAAAGGCACCACATGGCGCAAATTAACCGAAGCAGAACAACAAACTGCGCTTTCGAATGAAACAAATTTAATCCATGCCTTAACGACTCATACGCAGTTTAATCAAACGTCCTGTACTGGAAACTGAGCAAGGCTATATTGTCGGTTTTGATGAAGCAGCCTATAACGCTTTAAAGTAAAAATTCAGCATCAATCTCGGCAATAAAAAAAACCTAACTGAATATCAGCTAGGTTTTTTTTATTGCTTTATGATTATTTTGAATTAGTTTGCACGAATCCAAACTTGGTTACGACCCAAAACAGAAACGCCAATAAAGCCACGTAATTCTAATTTTTTACCACCTTCCACGATTTGACCTTTTAACTTGTAGGTTTTACCAGATTGCGGATCAAGAATTGTGCCATTTTCATAGCTGTTACCACCCGCATTTTGAAGACCTTGAACAATTCTTAAACCTTTTAAAGATTTATTATGGTATGGACCTTCACATTTTTTACAGGCATTTTCTTCACCTACCGTCAAAACATTTTGAATGCTTGCAGAGAGTGAGCCATTTTTTTGCTCAGTAAATTTTACAATAGCCTTTGGTTGTTTGGTTTTGTCATCAATTGTCTTCCACACAGTACCATTTAATGGATCAGCAGCGTTCGCTAAAACTGTTAATCCAAGCAATCCTAATGCAAGTGCAATTTTTTTCATTTTTGTTCATTTCCCTAGTCTGGTTTAGACTTGTTTATTGTTAAAAAGTCACAGCATTTTTGCAATTTTTGAATGTGACTATTTAGTTTAGTGTAACTTTGTAACTGGTATTGGTAAATACAGCAACATCTCGTAAAAGCAATAACAAGATGGAAAAAAATATGAAGATAAGTCCGTTATGGAAACAACTCATTACAGAAAGCATTTTAAAAATGACTATCCGTACGCCAAGCCAATTGAACTTACCTCCCGACACGCTACGTTTTGCATTAGAGCAAATGTGTCGTGTATTTTCAAGCAATAAACAGGTTAAAGTTCGACCACTACATTTAGCTGGCTTAGATGCTGAAGAAATAAAACCTCAAAGTGAATCATCGCAGCTCATTTTGCATATTCATGGTGGGGCATTTTTTCTCGGTTCACTCAACACCCATCGGGCATTTTTAACCCATGTCGCGGCACGTACACAAATGCAAGTGATTCACGTCGACTACCCGCTATCACCTGAACATCCTTATCCTGAAGCCATTGATGCGCTCTTCAATCTCTATAACACTTTGCTGGATCAAGGGATTCAAGCCAAAGATATCATCTTATCGGGGGATTCTTGTGGCGCAAATTTGGCTTTGGCTCTCGCACTTAAAATTAAACAAGAACAGTTACCCCAAGTCAGTGGCTTGATTTTACTTTCACCTTTTTTAGATCTGACCTTGACCAGTGAATCCTTACGCTATAACCGCAAACTTGATGCCTTATTGTCCATTGAAGCTTTGGAAACAGGAATTGATTATTACGTCCCGCAATCTATGGACAGATCAGATCCCGCCCTTTCACCTTTATTTGCAGATTTAAGCGGATTACCACCCACCTTGGTTCAGGTCGGTTCTACAGAAATCTTATTGGATGATGCACGGCGTTTTAAAGAACAGGCTGAACACGCCAATGTTGCCGTCAGTTTTAAAATTTATACGGGGATGTGGCACAATTTTCAGATGTTCCATACTTGGTTTGCAGAAGCACGACAGGCTTTGGCTGATCTTGCCGAATTTGCCCATCAACTCGATCGAGATTAGATCTTAATTGATCAAGTCACGCCCATAAAAAAGGTCAGCCGAAGCTGACCTAAGAGAAATAGTTGAGTTAAAAATTACAGGGCTTGTACTTGAGTTAAAGCAGTGGCAATCGCTTGCTCTTTTAACTCAGCGCCCATATTCACGCCTTCAGCACGAATAATTTCAACATCTGTCACACCCGTGAAATTAAAGACAGTTTTCAAAAAGCCTTCTTGGAAATCTGCTGGGCTATTTTCACCATAAACACCACCACGGCTACTGGCGATATAGGCTTTTTTATCACCCGCTAAACCAACAGGGCCATTTTCAGTATATTTAAAGGTTTTACCCGCCACACTAATACGATCAATCCACGCTTTTAAGGTTGAAGGCAATCCAAAGTTGTACATGGCAGCACCGACCACCACAACGTCTGCATCTAAATATTGCTGAATAATTTTTTCGCCTAAAGCAGCTTGTTCAGCATCTTGCCCCATCAAAATTTCAGCAGTTAAATGTGGAATCATCTGAGTGGCTAAATCTAAATATTCCACGGTGGCATCGCTATGTTTCGCAGTGACTTGCGCAACAATCGCTTGACTGAGTTGACGTGAAACAGAAGCATCACCAAAAATACTTGAATCGATATGTAAAACTTTCATGCTTAAACCCTTCATCTGTATTTATTCAATAACAGCAGTTTAATCGATCTTTAAAAATAGAATAATATGCTTATACACAACACACTGTTTTATATTTAGAACAATCATCATTCAGATCAAATGCTTTTTAAAAAGTACAAAATATAAGCGCTATTCTGCACAAAAAATATGCTATGTTGTGAATTATAAAAAATAAATTAGATCAACTTATCCTTAAATTATCATTTAAAGATCTAAAGGTCATCGCTATCCAATGAAGAAAAAATTGACCCCCAATCCCCTGACCTCATTCAAAGCAAAAGTTGCGAAATATCTGCTCGAAGATGAAGTCATCATGAATTGGAGTGTCCTCAATAAATGCATCCTCGTCCTGATTTTAGGCAGTTTGGTTCACGTCATTTGGATTATTTGGAAAAGTTTTATTCTTCTTTCCCCCAATTTATGGCATTGGGTAAATTTACCTTTACTCAAACTACAACTTAAGCTCGATATTTTATTCTTCTTCCTTTTATCCTGATGGTTTTCCCCTGTGCCTCTTGGCATAAAGAAAAGTGGGCACGACAGTGGTTGCCCTACTTATCGGTTGGAATTTTGGTTCTTTCCTTATGCCGTAATGGCTCTATGATTGGCGTACTTAGCCCCGCGACAATGGTCTCTTACGTCAGTTTAGTCACGGTGGGTTTGGTGCTGTTTAACCGTAAAATTGTTTACTACACCTTAATTCCAGTCACCCTGTTTTTAATTTTTTCCAATTATTTAAGCTTACAAGGTCACATCAGCTACGCCCCGATCTTTAATCTCACCACAAGCCCTTATCAAAATAAGTTTTGGGTCATCTCGATGTTGTATTTCATTGCCCCGATTCTGATTATTTGCTTAATTTTATTTGAAATTTTACTCAGCCAATGGCGACATAGAGAACAACTGATTCAACATTTAAGTCAAATTGACCCGCTCACCAATGCACTGAATCGACGCAGTATTAACGCCTGTTTAGAAAAATTAGAATGTAAACCGACAAAATCTTATGCACTGGTCTTGATTGACTTGGATCATTTTAAACAAATTAATGACCAATATGGTCACGACAAAGGCGATGAAGCCCTCATTCAAGTCAGTGAAGTGCTCTCACAAATCATTCGTGATAGCGATGTGGTCGGTCGCTTTGGTGGAGAAGAATTTATTCTAATTCTCAATCAGTCTTCTTTAGCACAAGCACAAAATATTGCTGAGCGCTGTCGCCAAGCAATTCAAGCCCTGCATTTACTCAGCAATGTCGGCGAAAGCATTGAAGTGACTGCAAGCTTTGGCATCGCATTATCCAGTACAAATATCAACTCGCAAAAATTATTAAGCCAAGCTGATAAAGCACTGTATGAAGCAAAAGCCTGTGGTCGTAATCAAGTCAAATGTTATCGGGAACGCTTGGTCGAAGCAAAACCATGCTAAAGCACCTGTTGTTGATAAGGCTCTAAATAATTCACCCAAGCCTGTTCTTGTAATGCCGCAGCAAGCCAAGCTTTCATTGCAGCATGTTGCATCATGGTGTGCATATACTGCTGCGTAGCATCACTTACAGGTAAAGCATAAGTCATTAAACGTGTCACGACGGGTGCATAAAATGCATCTGCAATTGAAAATGCACCACATAAAAAACCCTGTGCTTCTGGACGTTCTGACCAAATCTGCTCGATACGTGCCACATCTTCACGCAGTTCTGCATTTTCCTGCCACAAACGCTTGCCCACCTCATTTAAATTGGCTCGAATATTCATCCCACAGGCATTACGTAAATGTGGAAATCCACTGTGCATTTCCGCAGCGATACAGCGGGCGCGAGCACGTTGCTGCGAATCTTTTGGCCATAAATTTTGCGCTGGATGTTGTTCTGCCAAATACTCACAAATCGCCAAGGAATCCCACAGCAACAACCCATCATGCGTTAATGCAGGGACTTTACCATTCGGGTTAATGGCCAAGACATCCTGCTTAAAAGTGCCTGTATGACGTTCTGATGGAAATGGCAGCATGATTTCTTTAAATGGGATATTGAAGGCTTCAAGCACCAACCACGGACGCATTGACCAACTGGAATAATTTTTATTGGCAATATACAGCTGATACATGATTTATTGTCCTAGATGGTTTTGAAATACACCAACTTGTTTGATTAATTCAGCCTCGGTAAATGCACCGGTTAAACGCAAACCACGAATTTCCTGCTGTTTCGGATCTAAAAATAAATAGGTTGGTGGGCCTAAAATATCCCATTGTTTCAATAAAGCCTGATGCGTTGCATCATAATCACTCAAATCCAGCTTAATTAAAAAATAGGGTGCTATCGCGTGCTGAACTTGGGCTGATTTTAAAACACGATGTTCAATCGGCTGACAGGCGATGCACCAATCTGCATAGACATCAATAATAATGGCTTGGTTGGATGGAGCATTGGCTAATAAGGTCTGAAATTCAGCTGCTGTTTTCGCGATATGCCATGTCGCTTGCGTGTCGCTTTGTTCAATAAAAAAACGCTGACTTTGTTGATATTGACTATAGGCCAAATAAGGAACCACGATCAGCAATGCCACAATATACAGCCATTTGAACTGGGTTTTTTGTCCAACTAAACGAGAGAACACATAAACAATAAAACTTAATCCCAAAGCCAGACTGAGCCATTGCATCCACGCTTCAGACATTAAAGGACGAATAAAATACAGCGCTAAAGCCAACATAATAAAGGCAAACAATACCTTAATTTGGTTCATCCACAGCCCTGCTTTAGGCAGTGCTTTTGCCCCCAAAACACTCGCCAACAGTAACGGCGTTCCCATACCAAAACCCAGTGTGAACAGTAATAGTGCACCCTGCCACTGACTTTGCGTCTGAGAAATAAATAATAATGCGCCTGCCAATGGTGCCGTCATACAGGGGCCGACCAATAAGGCAGAAATCATGCCCATGATCGCAGCGCCAATTAAACTACCGCCTTTTTGTACTGACTGAGCCTGATCTAAACGATTGACTAAAGCTTGTGGCAATTTTATTTCAAACAAACCAAATAAATTCAGGGCGAACAGGACAAAGAGCACGCTAAAAGCAATCAGCGTTGAAGGCTGTTGTAACCAGCGCTGGAAATTCAGCCCAGCCGAGGATGCAACCAAGCCCAAAATGGCATACACCATCGCCATGCTACAAACAAAGACCAAAGCAATCATCCATGCTTTTAGGCCTTTACTGTCCCGTACAATGAGTGAGGTCAAAATAGGTAACATCGGCAATGAACACGGCGTAAATGCCAATAATATGCCTAAGCCAAAAAACAACAATAAGCCATAAAACAAAGAGCTTTCCGCCAGTTTTTCTGACCACATTTGATCTTGAGCCGTATCAATAGCCACAGGTTGATCGGTTGTACTTGAAGGCGTATTTTCAGCGGTAAAATTCGGCTGAGCTTGTTGTATAATGCTATTGGATGCTTGGGCAAGATCGAGTAAGCGTTTACTGGATTTGGCCTGATTTTGCAGTAGCACTAAACCATCGACATCGGTCTGAAACTCCACGGTTTGCGGTGGATAACAAATCCGGTCTTGTGCGCAGCCCTGCCAAGTGACGTGATAGGTTTTCGATGCTTCAGTTGCGATATTAAATTGCACATTTTGAAAATAAACTTGCGTATGCCCATAATTTTCATCATACAAATCCGTTGCCGGAGGTAGCTTTAAAGCCAGTTTTTGTGTGCCTTGCTGAACTTCAAATTTGTGCTGATATAAATAATAACGATTGGGCATGTTCCAATTGAGCTGTGCTTCATGCTCACGATTAGATTCAACCGTAAAAGAAAAAGCATCTTCTGCGGAAAGTAATTGCTCTTGCGCTTGTAAGGTCATTGAAAATAATAAAATGACACTACAAATCAATCCACTGATTGCAGACTTGCCCAAAAACTCAAGATCTTGAAGATACTTTTTCATAGGATTTTATATTTTTAATTAAAATAAGAAGGATACGCCCAAACCTGATTGATAGCTTTTATCTTCACCATTCAAGTCCACGCCCACGCTCGCGTCTAGTTGCATACGCTCATTCAAAGCATAAATAACACCCGAACCCAATGAATATTGGTAAGGCTCACTTTCTGCTTTACGATAAACCAATTCAGAAAAACCTGACCACTTATCGGCAATTTTATATTCAATCGTCGGCACGGCAGTCACAGCCCAATTGCTGTCTTGTGCTTCGTAACGCATGGTGATGGAGGTCGAAATTAAGTCACTCAAATCATAAGCAACCACAGAACTGAGGCTGTAAATATCGTCATGATTCGTAAAGCCATCATTGCCCGTCGCTAAAATTGCTTCGGCTAAAAGAGCCATCGAGAGCTTGTCATCATCTAAATGAATGGCTTTTTTCACCCCAATGCTGACATCGCCTAAACCATCTTCTTCAACCGACTGACCTGCACGTTTCACTTTTGTCCATGCCGGTCCTTGCCATCCCAATTGCAATTCTAAGTCTTTAGCCAAACCTGTACGGAACAACATGTCACCATTTAAAGTGACGGTTTTTTGCTTTGCTCCATCTACTGTAGTTTCGTTATAACTGGCGCTGGGTAAAGATTGTTCCCATGCCAGCTTCCCGACTGGCGTAATGCCTGTACCCATACCTGCGCCAGGGCGGTCAAAGGAAAAATCGGCAGCCATTGCATTCACACTCAAAGCTGCTGCAAAAATAAAACCTGCTGTTTTTACTGCTGACATTTTTATCTCCCTATTCTGTTGGTTCTTTTATGTTAGTTCTTTGCTCATTTTAGCCCCGTGGCTACGAAGCAATTCTAAAGTTTGTTTTTCTTCAGCCAACGCTTCTGACCAGTTAATTTCATCAAAATCACAATCGAAGAATAAGTCACTAATTGAAGATAAAATGGTGAGACCTTCTTCATCTTTGCTATTTGGATCGACATTTGCTGCTAATAAGCGTTGCACCGCAGGAACACACGCTGAACTTGCAGCATCCCATAATGGACCATACAGTTCTTCTGCATCCCATAAATGTAAATTTACTTTGGCTTGAATCAGTGCATCTAAAATTTCAATATGAGCAGCCAAATTTTGTTGTTTTTCTTGTTCAGATAATGGTGTACCCGCTTCATGCGCTTCACAAATTTGTTCCCACCATTTGAACAAACCATCTGACCAGACAGAAATGGCAGGACCTTTTTCAAGATCAATAAAATTAGGATCGAGACCTTCTGCTAAAAGGCGTTGCACTTGAGCAAGATCTAGTTCTTCTATCGCTTGTACAAAGACTTGTTGTTGCGCTGTTAACATGGGGAAAGTTCTCTTCAATCAGTTTTAAACTATTATGCCGAATAAACTGTCATTTGTTTTGCGTAAATGTATAACAAGTATATTTTTATTCTTTTTTAATTGAACCCCTGTCTCATCCCGAAATAAAAAAAGCTCCGAAGAGCTTTTTTTTCTGTCTAATTTACGCAAAATTTCGCTTAGTCATCATCAAAATCATCTGCATCATTCACATCACTTGTTTCAGCAAATTCAGGAGTTCCACCACGTGGGTTCTCTTTCTTTTCAAAGACATGTTCAAGGCTTCGTTTTAAACGATCGATCGCACCATGAATCGCGGTATCGATATTATGACCTTTATGATTCACAACCACAGGTTTCAATCCTGCTGGACGTGCTTCAATCATACAATGAATATCATCTGCCCCACCTTTGGGACCATTTTCATCACTCAAATGTACGGAAAAATGGGTAATACGTTCACTGTGTCGCTGGAATTCTGCATTCAGTTCTGCACGAACATAAGTAATTAAACGTTCACTATTTTGAATGTTTTTATCAGTACGGATTTCAATGTTCATATAATATCATCCTCTTTATTGCTTTAATCTTTTTGTGCAAAACTTCTTATCTTGGCACGTTTAACTTGCTGTCAAAAACAGCGCTGAGCATCTTCAACTTAGTTTGGAACGAATTCCTCCACATTGAACGATGAACACTTTTGAGTCTGCAGAATCGTGTCCTTATGCCTTGAATATAAGGGTCTAAGCGAAGCATATGCAAGTAGTATTTTGATATTTTTTGCAATGTCCGATCGTCAGCATTTAATTCGACTTTATGGCTTAAATTATTTGATAAATCTCAGATTATTTTTTCTTTCAGTTCAAACTGTGTTTTGCATATTTTTATCCGCATGTATTTTTGGGTATTTAAGTTGTGCTGTCATTTGAATAACTGAATATTTTAGAAAATATATTATTTTTAGGTCATTGATCAATTTTGGCTTTATTTTTGCTTAAGAATCTGTATGCTTTGTTGGCTTCTCGGGGGAGACATTTTTTAATGAAACTTACACAAATTTTTGCGACATGTGCACTTGCTTCAACTGCTGCACTTACTCAAGCTGCACCAATCTGGCAAGACTTCAGCGTGACCGGTCTTTATGGTGAAAACTATGAATTGATCGCACGATGAAGACAAGCAATCTACCGTAACTTTTGAATATGCTGCAAAGTTACAATATGGTGATTTCTTTGCTTTTGCTGACCGTACAGACAATGACGTTAGCGGGAAAGAAACTTATTTTGAAGTATCACCTCGTTTAAGCCTAGGTGCTATTTCAGGTCAAAAACTTGAACTGGGTCCAATTAAAGATGTTTTAATTGCAACCACTTGGGAAGGTGGTGAAGGCTTCAACAACTACCTTTACGGTGTTGGTGTCGATTTAGCGATTCCTTATTTCCAATATGCTCAGTTAAACTTCTACCGTGCAAATAACGATGTGTCAGAAGATGACTACCAAGTGACTTTTGCTTACGGCGTGCCATTTAAATTAGGCGCTGAAGAATTCCTTGCAGATGGTTTCCTTGACTGGTCAACTGACGAAGGTACAAATCACGCAAGTGAAATGAACTGGACTACACAGTGGAAATGGAATGCAGGTAAACACATTTCTCCAGATACACGTTTATACCTTGGTATCGAACATTCAGTTTGGAAAAATAAATACGCGATTGATGGCATGGACGAAAATAACGTCAGTGCATTGGTTAAATACCATTTCTAATCGGTATTGTTGATGTCAAAAAAGCAAGACTTCGGTCTTGCTTTTTTATTGCCCTAAAAGAGGATTATTTCTACAATAAAGTCTTTATTGATTCGGCATATGTCATGGACTTTCTCATCCGTCCCGCTCAAATATCAGATCTAGAACAGATTCTGGCTATTTATAATGCTGAAATTCTAGATGGAACTGCGAATTGGAACAATACGACCAAGTCGAGTGATGATTTTCAAACATGGTTTAGCAACTTAATGGTGCAACAATTTCCACTCTTTGTTGCTGAACATGGGGCATCGAAAAAAATTGCTGGCTACGCTGATTATTCCGCTTTCCGTCAAATTCATGGTTTTAAACAGACCGTTGAACATTCTGTGTTTATTCATCCAGACTTTACCCGTCAAGGTCTAGGCAAAGCCTTAATGCTAAAACTGATCGATCATGCACAGCAGCATAAGATCCATGTCATGGTGGCGGCGATTGATCATGAAAATAAAGCCTCTATTGTGCTGCATGAAAAATTGGGCTTTATTCAAACGGGCTATCTGCCACAAGTTGGGCAAAAATTTGGGCAATGGCGTGATTTGGTTTTAATGCAACTCACTTTTGATTAGCCTACTACTACTCTAAAATTCGCTACTATCATGCTTGAAATTTGTTTATTTACTGCTAAATAAATAATACTTATATGTTTTAATAATAAACACTGTGAATAAACTTCATGATGGGACTTTTATGGCAAAATTTTTAAATACCAGTGCAACCAATTTTTTCTTAGAAGAACTCATAAAAAATGCGAAAGAACGCCTCATTCTGATTAGTCCTTATTTGAGGCTCAATGATCGAATTAAAGAGTTACTCGAAGACAAAAATCGTTTAAAAATTGATATTCGTATCATTTACGGTAAAAGTGATTTACATCCTGATGAAATCAAATGGATGCAAAAACTCGATTATGTCCGTTTAAGTTTTTGTAAAAATTTGCATGCAAAATGCTATATCAATGAGGAAAGTTGCATTATTACTAGCCTTAACTTATATGAATTCAGTCAAGTGAATAACAATGAGATGGGAATATTGATTAAAAAAGAGGATGATTCAGAAGTCTTTAAAGATGCTTATGAAGAAGCTCAACGCATTATTCGTATCAGTGATGAAGTCCGTATTTCTTTAGATGAAGTAAAAACAGAAACTGTTGAAGAAAATTCTAATGAACTCTCTGAAAATTTAAGTAAATTGACTTCTTCAAAACTTGCAGCTAAATACAAATTAAAAACAGCAGAATTACTTGAGCAGTTTGTAAAAAAAGGCTTTTTGGATACAAATGACACAGGTAAACATTATTTAACAGAACAAGGTAAAGCTGTTGGTGGTGAGTTCAAATCTAACCAATATGGCGGTTATTTTCTTTGGTCAGAAGAAATAGAATTCTAATAAAAAAGCCCTTTTCAGGGCTTTTTTATAATTGATATTCTAAACACTCAAATCGGCTAAATTACCTTTTTGTTCCAACCAGTGTTTACGGTCACCTGCGCGTTTTTTTGCCAACAACTTATCCAGTAAACTCGCAGTAAAATGCGCATCGTCTAAATCGAGCTGCACCAAACGACGCGTGTCTGGATCTAGTGTAGTTTCACGAAGCTGACTGGCATTCATTTCACCCAAACCTTTAAAGCGGGTGATTTGCGGCGACTTGGTTTTGGCTTTCTTTAAAGTTGCTTCTAATTCAGCCTCATCTAGCGCGTAATGCACATCTTTGCCGTCATCTATACGGAATAAAGGCGGCATGGCCACATACAAATGCCCTGCTTCCACCAAGGTCGGAAAATGTTTCACAAACAATGCGCACAATAATGTCGCAATATGTAAACCATCCGAGTCAGCATCGGCAAGAATACAAACTTTACCATAGCGCAGTTCTGAAAGATCATCACTGCCCGGATCTACACCAATGGCAATCGCAATATTATGTACTTCCTGCGAAGCGAGAACTTCATCGGATGCCACTTCCCAAGTATTTAAAATTTTGCCACGAATCGGCATAATCGCCTGAAAGTTTTTATCGCGTGCTTGTTTGGCTGAACCACCCGCAGAATCCCCTTCCACAATAAACAGTTCAGATTCTTCCAAAGTATGCCCAACGCAATCGGATAATTTGCCCGGTAACGTCGGGCCAGCCACGATTTTTTTACGCTCTACTTTTTTGGCGGCTTTTAAACGACGACCGGCTTTCGCAATCATCAATTCAGCAAGCTGCATCGCAATATCAGAGTTCTGATTCAACCATAGTGCAAAAGCATCTTTGGCAATATTCAGTACGATACCTGATGCTTCACGGCTAGAAAGGCGTTCTTTGGTTTGCCCCGAAAATTGCGGCTCTTGGAATTTTAACGACAGAATATAATTTACCCCGTCCCAAACATCTTCCGCAGACAATTTTAAATTACGCGGTAGCAAATTACGCAGTTCACAAAATTCACGCATCGCATCGGTCACACCTGAACGTAGACCGTTCACATGCGTACCACCTTGTGCGGTTGGAATTAAATTGACATAGCTTTCTTGAACTTGCTCGCCACCTTCTGCATTCCAGCAAATCGCAAATTCAGCACTGGCCCGCTCAGCTTCACCGGTTGCCACAAAGGCAGGATGCGGAATAATGTCGCGATCCTGCAATTCATCCATCAAGTAATCAACTAAACCATTTTCAAATTGCCATTCAATTTTTTCGTGATTAATTTGATCGAAATAAATAATTTGTAAACCTGCGGCTAACACGGCTTTGGCTTTTAAATTATGTTTTAACGCTTTTAAGGAAAATTTGGGTGAATCAAAATATTTTACATCTGGCCAAAAATGAACCTTGGTTCCTGTAGCGCGTTTCGGCGCTTTACCTTCCAACACTTCAAGCTGTGAAACAGGTTCACCATGCTCAAATGCCATTTGGTAAAGATTACCATGACGCTGTACCTCAACTTCGACTCGATTCGACAGTGCATTGACCACGGAAATCCCCACACCATGCAAACCACCAGAAAATTGGTAATTATCGGTGCTGAATTTACCGCCAGCATGGAGCTTGGTCAGGATAATCTCGATCCCACTTTGACCATATTCAGGATGGATATCGACGGGCATGCCACGACCATTATCTTCTACCGCCAAAGAACCGTCTTTATAGACCGTTACGGTAATTTTATTGGCATGTCCTGCAAGTGCCTCATCCACTGCATTATCAATTACTTCTTGTGCCAAATGGTTTGGACGAGTGGTATCGGTATACATGCCGGGACGACGACGTACCGGATCTAAACCAGATAAAACTTCAAGTGATTGAGCCGTATATTGAGACACGTTGTACTGTTTCCTTATTTTATACAATCCGATAAAAACTGTAATGCCATCGGTATTTTGTCTGCGAAATTATCCATCGCATGATTGCCATTTGCTTCAGTCATGATCATCGACGAATGTGAAGCGTTGCTATAATAACGCTGTGCTTCACGATAATCCAAAACTTCGTCATCTTGTTGCAATAGCACTAAAATTTTGTCTGCATCTTGTACAAATGGCAGTGCCATCTGCTCGAGTTGATCCAGTTGTGTCTGATCTAAAGTCCATTTGGCATTGACCACATAAGGCAGCTCACTGCCAAATAAGTCATGAAATAATTGCCATGGTCGCATAGCGGGATTAATTAAAACAGCGGGTACAGCATGTGTTGCGACCAATTGTGTCGCATAAAAGCCGCCGAGACTACTGCCAATCAAGACCACTTGATCTAAACCTTCAATCATTTTTGCAACATGTGCCAACACCTGTTGCGGTGGCATATTTAAATCAGGCAAATGAACTTGAATATTACGCCGATTTTGACAAAATGCCTGAAGGTATTGCCCTTTAATTGATAAAGCACTACTTTGAAACCCATGTAAATATATGATGTTCATTGTTTTTTATAACATATTAGTGAGTTTAATTTAAAATGATAGCCATAAGATGCCTAGCGCAACTTTATTTTAATGTGTATATAACAGCAATTGTCAGACAAAAAAATGAAAACTTAAAGCGCATCCTCGTTATTGTAAAAGCTATTCGAGATGAATCATATAAATTAAAAGCAACGAATGTATATCGTGATCTTAAGAAAAAATAAAGTGCCTGAGATGCAGTGCCATAAAAGGGATAGGATAAAATGCCAAGTTTAACACCATTGCATGAAACCTATTGTAAATGGGATCGTACACCGCCAAGCCAAGCCGATGTATTAGAGGGGCTTGCTCAATTGGTGACGACTCGTTTAGGGGATGTGGTGCAAGACCTTATACAGGCGATTCAACGCGAAATTTTGATTAGCTTATTTGGGATGAGTGAACAACGCTCGAAAAAATTACAAAATATTCCCTATATAGATAAACTGTACCAGTTTGTCTATGACACCTTGCTCAATTATGGTCATTACTTACTTGCGCCAAGCTTGCGTCAAATTATTGAAAAATATCCCCAATTACATGAAAAACCACTGACACCTGCCTTGCATTTTTTAGTTGGGGCATTAAATGGGGTACTGGGGGATTATTTATTAAAATATCAAAATCCGCTTGCACTTCCGATGGTGCTTTACGATCACTACGGTGCGCTTCAGCACGGTGAATTATCTGGTCGCATTGTCATTTTCACCCATGGCTTATGCATGAACCATTTAGACTGGTCAGCCCGTCAATATGGCGGTATTGGTGAGAAGTTATTGGCTCAGCGTGACCATAACACCATGCTCTACCTAAGCTACAATACTGGACGTCGTATTTCTGCCAATGGTCGCAGCCTTGCCAACACTTTAGAAGATTTGGTTCAGCACAACCCTCTGATTACCAGCATTGATTTAATTGGGCATAGCATGGGGGGCTTGGTGTTACGCAGTGCCTTATTTTATGGCAAACAAAATATGCATCAATGGATGCACCTGACTGAAAATTTAGTCTGTTTAGGTTCACCACATCATGGGGCTGTTTTAGAACGTTTTGGTTTTATCTTACAAGATCGACTGGGACACTTTCCCTTTGTAAAAATCGTGCGCCATATCGTGAATATTCGCAGTAATGGCATTCTAGATTTGCGTTATGGCAGCGTGCGTGATGATGATTGGGAACATAACAATGCCCGAATTGGTGGTATGGATGATAATCGTAAACCTGCCCCCTTACCTTCGCATATCAACACCTTTTTGATTGCAGGGTCGGTTGCCTATGAAAATAGGAAAAATCGTCACTTCGACATGTTAGGTGACTATTTAGTCAGTGTTAAAAGTGCGTTGGGAGAACATCCGAATCCACGTTTTCAATTGAAGCTGCCTGCATCACATAAAGCCATTTTCTATGGGATCAATCACTTTGAGATTCACTATCACGCCAATGTGGCTGAACAAATTGTGCGATGGTTTTATCCAGCGCCTGATGTGCCAATCAAAGAACAGGTGCATGAATACCGGATGCATTTAGACGATTTATCCAACATTGCACAAACGTAAAATACAGCATCAAAAAAGCCACCTTTCGGTGGCTTTTTTAATGTAAATCTTTACTTCTTCTTCGCCACTTTAGCCTTGACCACAGCATGGTTACGCAATAATTGCCACACACTCATCAGCGCTAATACCGCAAAGAATAAGAATGACCAGACCGGCAATGATTGCCCTAAAAGCGTCCAATCAACTTTGGCACATTCCCCAGAACCCGTTAAGACCTGTTGAAAAACCGATTTTAATGGCAAGGTATCTAACCAATAATCCAAGCCCGGACCACAGCTTGGCACTTGATCAGGTGGCAAATTTTGCAGCCAAACATGACGTGCTGCCACACCTGCTGACCAAAGAATAGAAAGCGTCCCCAAAAAGGCATACACGCGTTTCGTGCCATTTGAACTCGGATTATGGATAAAGGCTAGCAAAGAAATCAGCCCTAAACCCATCAATCCAACGCGCTGAAAAATACAGAGCGGACAAGGCTCAAGACCTTGTACATGCTCTAAATACAGCGCAAAAGCCATGCCAATCACGCTGGCTAAAAACAAAAAACCACTCACGAAGCGATAACTCCATTGCATGGCAGATCCTCTTATTTTTTATCGATAATTGGTAAGATATTGCTCAAAACTGAGACTATTATCTTGTTCAAGTTGCTGTTGTTGTTGCAATGACTGCTCAGCTAAATCATCAAAATATGACAATGTATCTGGGCTTAATTGATGTTGCTCATAGCTCATGGCATGTTGTTGTGCCATCAAACTACCAAAGCCCCATGTGCCGCCATTTTCTAAAGTATCGGCAATCACCTGTGCAGACAGTGTTTCATCCACCTCATCAATACGTTTGAGCATCAATGCCAAGGCGGCTGAATACAGATCTGTGCTATAGGTTGCATCCAGTAAATCAGCCAAAGGTTGCATTGCGATGACTTGCATACGGCTCCATGCTTCAATCGGATGTTCACCTGTCGCATCTATAATGGATGCATTTGGCGCACGACCACGGTTGACCACTTCCGCTTGATTACGCTCAATCTGCTGTTGTTCTTTGTCCAATAAATCAGGGCTGTCTTGTAATAAACAATGCAGCGCTAACACTTCCAAGAAGGCTGCGGTGTTTTCATCTATGCCAATTGAACTGTACGGATTGACATCCACGGCACGTAATTCAACATAGCCCACCCCACGATTTTCAAGCGCTTGTGATGGCGTTTCACCCGCGTTAGGCACTTGTTTCGGACGCACTAAACTATAGTATTCATTTTCAATTTGTAGCACATGATCATTGATTTGAATCGGCTCACCCTGTTCATCGGTTAAACCTAAATGACTAAACGGTGCATAAGGCGTTTTGACCGCTTTCTGTAAACCTGCTAAATAACCCGACATGGTATTGTAGTGAATACCCAACTGTTTCTGCGCTGAATTTTGATAGCCAAAATTGCCCATGCGTAATGCTGTGGCATAAGGCAGAAACAATGTGCCTTTGAGTAAAGGCAATAAGTGATGCTCGCGTCCGGTCATAAAACACTGACATACCGAAGGACTTGCGCCAACTAAGAACATCACCAATGGGGTTAAACGAATAAAATTACGAATTAAAGCAAAATAACGATGACTACGATAATCCTGCAAGCTCAAACTTTTTAAAGCATCATCACTCTCATGCTGTTGCAGTGCTTCAAAGACTTGATCAGGGAAAGATAAATTATAATGCACCCCTGAAATGGTCTGCATGCGACGACCATAACGCACGCCTAAACCATGACGATACAAGGTCTTAAAGCGACCCACATTCGACGTTCCATATTGGGCTAAACGAATGTTTTCTTCCTTATCATCCAACATACACGGCATCGACAACGGCCAGAGCTTTTCACCATTTTCTAAATGACGATGTGCAATCGCATGAATATCGGCTAAATAATGTAAGGCTTTTTTGATGCTGTCTTGTGGAGGGGTAATAAACTCCATCAAGGCTTCAGAATAGTCCGTGGTAATGTGCGGATGTGTTAAAGCCGACCCGAGTGCTTTTGGATGCAATGCTTGCGATAAAAAACCATTACTTTGCATACGCAGGCTTTCACGCTCAATACCGCGCAACATGCCTTTAAACAGCGAAGAATCCACCCAAGTTGGCAATACAACGTGAGAGGTCGATTCGGGTTGACTCATTACAATCTCGCTTATCGGAAGATAACTACTAATAAAATAAAATCATCAGTTTATAGCAGTATAACGTGATTTTGGACTGTCACATGACCTGCTATATATTTTTCAACTAAACCGTCAATTTAATTTCTGGCAAATTTTTATCACAAAGTTACCCTACAAGACATCTAAATTTTGTGATTCTATTGAATAATAAATGCTAAGGAATTGTAAATATTATGAATTATCCAGACATTTTGGACTTTTGGTTTCATCCAGACACACAGCCACACTGGTTTGCAAAAAGTGATGATTTTGATCGGTTAATTCATCAAAAGTTTCATGATATTCACCAAAAAGCTGCACAAGCCGAGCTCTGGTCTTGGCGAAAAACCGCTGATGGTCGCTTAGCTGAAATTATTATCCTCGACCAATTTTCGCGTAATTTGTTTCGTGATCAGGCGCAAGCCTTTGCACAAGATGCTTTAGCCTTGGCACTTGCTCAAGAAGCCATTGACCTAGCTTTAGATCAGCAATTAAGGCCTGAACAACGTGCTTTTTTATATATGCCCTTTATGCACAGTGAATCGAAATTGATCCACGAATTTGGGTTAAAATTGTTTCAACAATTAGGCCAGCCTATAGGTCTCGATTATGAAAAAAAGCATAAAGTCATTATTGATCGTTTCGGGCGCTATCCGCATCGTAACCAAATTTTGGCGCGTACCTCGACCGCAGAAGAACTCGAATTTTTAACGCAACCCAACAGTCATTTTTAAGTCTTTATTGTGTCTCCTCCCTTACACAATAAATTCAGTATGGAGGTTTAACATGAAGAATAACTTTATCGGTCTGAGTATGGGGCTGGCCATTGTCCTCTCTGGCTGTGCAATGACGCCTTCAAAACCCCTGACTTTTGACCAACTTGGTCAATTCAGTAACACGCCTTTGAATGCACAATCCTATCGCATTAGTTTTCAGGCACGTCCCAATATGAGTTTTGGCACAGCGGAAGAAATTACGCTCGTCAAAGCAGCGCAAACCACACTACAAAACGGATTTCGCTATTTTAAAGTGCTGAATGATCCGAGCAATGTCAATCAACCACCACGCAAGGCAGTGGTCTATCCAACCCCAATGTACTATCCATACGGTTATTATCGTCGTTACCCAGGTTTCTGGCCTGACCCATTTTATGATATGCCACAAGTGGTCACGATTGACCCTGTGCAAGTTTCCTATACTATTGAATGTTATAAAGATCAGGGGAAAGCACCAAGCGATGCTTTTGATGCCTCTCTCATTTTACAATCTTTAGGTCAAAAATACGGACTCAGCCCAACGGGGCAAGTCTTAGCACCGCAAGTAGCACCCAAAACAAAATAACCATGTGCCACACATTAACAGGAAGCTTGCATGACCACAGCGGAAGCAGAAAACACTCAAAGTTTGCAACGCAGTAAACGCCTTGCCACCATTGCCTTAATCATGGCTGTTGTTACCTGGTTAATCCTGATGGTGGTTGCCAAGCTCCTTCCTGAATATGTGTGGCTGATTCACATTTTAATGCTCGCTGCTGAAGCTGGAGTGGTGGGTGGCTTAGCAGATTGGTACGCCATTACCGTGCTGTTTCGCAACCCGTTTGGGAAAATGCCCATTCCTAAATTTTTACTCGATCACACCGAAATTATTCCTCGCAATAAAGCTCGTATTGCAGAATCGATGGGTCGCTTTGTTCAAGAAAACTTTTTATCGCCACAAGTGGTCGAAAGAAGCCTACAAAGTACCGACATTAGCCTTGCTGTGGGGCAATGGTTGGCAAAACCTGAAAATAACAGCCAAGTTACGCAGATCATTCAGCAAACCGTACCGAAGATTTTTGAATTTGTCGGGCAAGAACAAATTGGACGTTTTATTCAAAGTAATAGCGTGCAGTGGGTGCGTAATACCCAAGTCAACACCCTCGCCAGTGAAATGCTCCGTGCCGTTTTAGACAATGATTTCCATCAAGATGTATTACAACGCGGACTTGATTTAGCCCATGAATGGATGCTTTCTCATCCTGAAGAAATTCGTGAACTGACCCACCGATTATTCAAAGAACTGGGCGTATTGAAACTGGCTAAAGGTGCCAGTTGGATTGGCATTGATGTGCAACAACGCACCATTGATTCTTTGATTGAACGGGTTGAATCCATGCTCGCCGATGCTCAGCATCCTTGGCGACAAAAGATTGAAGACATCGGGCATCAGCTCATGCTTGAATTGGCAGATGATGAAAGTAGTGCCAGTGATCGCTTAAACAGTACCAAAGATGCCTTACTCGATAGCCCACAAGTGCTGAATTTTATTAGCGGTGCGGTGGTGATTTTATGTGATGCCATTAAAGCGGATTTACTCAAAGCCGATTCAGGCATTGCCCACAACCTGCGTGTTTCCATTCAACAAGTGGGTGAAAATATTGTTTCCAATCAAGCCGTGCGTGATCTGCTGAATGAAAAAATGAGTGGCATTGCCATCAATTTAAGTGACCAATATAGTGAAAAAGTCATTCGCTTTATTAGCGAACGCATTCATGAATGGGATTCACGAGAAATGATCGACAAAATTGAAAACGAAGTCGGTGGTGATTTGCACATGATTCGGGTCAATGGTGTGGTGGTCGGTGCATTTATTGGTCTGGTGCTTGGGGTTATTCGTGCTTTGGTTGATTTAGTGCTGTAAAAATGTGTTGCAGATAAAGAACGTCATCTTCTAGCAACACACAATCTGCGCTCAAAATTGCTTTACTTCGGTGCATTCGGAGGAGACATATCCACCAGCTTGCTGGTCAATTTACGCACTAGCGGTAAAAGAGCCAACACAATGGGAAAAGCAAAAGCCCAAGAAATCATCCAATTATGTAGCCACAAATTGATAAAACCGTCAATCCAACCCAAATTGCGCAGCATATTAATAAAAGAAATAATGCCACTCATCAGACAAGACAAAATAAACGGCATCACCACCATAGCCCATTTTTCTGCAAGTTTAGGAATATTGCCAATAATCATGGGCCGTTTAGATTGCATATGCTCGTCTCGGATCTTTTTGAAGTTCTCTAACTATGCCACAAATCATGCTTTTGGGAATTTTTTCCTGAATTTGTCCCCTTCCACTGCATATAGATGTCGGACAATATTCATTCAGTACAAATGGGTTTACCTAAAGACGGTGAAATTTGCTATATTTATTGTTTTTCCGCGACGTTTATTTTTCGACTGATTATGAATACGGCAATCCAAGCAGCTCTCGAACATGCAGTGCAATCTCTTCAAGCTGAAGGTGTACTCCCATCCGACTTTAATAACAGTGGTAACTTAACGCGAACCAAAGACCGAACGCACGGCGACTTCGCGTCAAATATTGCAATGATTGGTTCTAAAGCTGCGGGTATGAAGCCTCGTGATCTCGCGGAAAAAATCCTCGCACATCTTCCCGAAGTCGCGGATATCAGCAAAGCAGAAATTGCAGGCCCTGGCTTTATTAATTTCTTTTTAAATGCCGACCAACGCTTTACTGTACTGGATCAAATTCAAGCACAACAAGATCAGTTCGGTCGCACGACAGCCAATGCTGAAAAACGCATCCAAGTGGAATTCGTTTCAGCCAACCCGACTTCAAGCCTACACGTCGGTCATGGTCGTGGTGCAGCTTACGGTATGACCGTCGCGACCCTACTTGAAGCTACGGGTGCAAAAGTTGACCGTGAATATTATGTCAATGATGCGGGTCGTCAAATGGACATCCTCGCAACATCGACTTATTTGCGTTACCTTGAATTAACAGGTCAAGAATTAGTATTCCCAAAAAATGCCTATCAAGGCGATTACGTTAAAGAAATTGCACAAAGCATTATCGACAAAGATGCTGATGCATACGTTCGCCCTGTTGCTGAAGTCTATCAAGATGTACCTGAAGATGTGCAATATGCGGCAGAGCCTGATAGCGATGGCAACAAAGTTGTCCTTTCAGGCGACAAAGAAAAACACATCGATGGCTTAATCTATAATTCACATCGTTTGATTGGTGAAGGCTACCGTGTTTTTCATCAAGCCGCTTTAACAGCCATTCTGAATGACATTAAAGATGACCTAGGTGAATTCGGTGTCACTTTCAATCAATGGTTCAGTGAAGCAAGCTTGACTGAAAAAATTGATGAAGCACTGCAAATGCTCGATCAGCGTGGTTTTCTCTACGAAAAAGAAGGCAACATCTGGTTTAAATCGACTGAATTTGGCGATGAAAAAGACCGTGTGGTGAAACGTCGTAATGGTCAAACCACTTACTTTGCCTCTGACATTGCCTACCACCTGAATAAATTACAACGTGGTTATACCGACATCATCGATATTTGGGGTTCTGACCACCACGGCTATATTGCCCGTGTCAAAGCAGCCATTGATGCGCTTGGTTACGATTCGAAAAAGTTGACGGTACTTTTGGTTCAGTTTGTCAGCCTATGGCGTAGCGGTGTGATGGTACAAATGTCATCGCGTTCAGGTCAGTTCGTGACTTTACGTGACCTACGTAAAGAAGTCGGTAATGATGCCGCGCGTTTCTATTACGTGATGCGTAAATCTGAACAGCACATTGACTTTGACCTTGACCTTGCTGTGTCACAAAGTAAAGACAATGCGGTGTATTACATTCAATATGCCCATGCACGTATTTGCCGTATGCTCGAAAAAGCAGTGTCTCTGAATGTGAATTTTGATGCGGTAAATGCACGTCAATTTGCAGCAAAACTGGATCTTGATGCTGAAACTGAAATTTTAGCTAAACTTGCCGCTTATCCTGAAATTGTGATTCGCGCAGCAAATAGCTATGAACCGCATCAAGTCGGTAACTATCTGAAAGAATTGGCTGCCTTATTCCATGGTTGGTATAATGAGCATAAAGTACTTAATGATGATGCTGAACTTACCCAAGCACGTTTATTGCTTTCAGTAAACGTACAACAAGTGTTACGTAATGGTTTAGAATTATTAGGCGTATCTGCTCCTGAGAGCATGTAATATTTGATATTGCTGCAAGTGAGCATGCAAACATTGCTTTGCTATGCTCACGAAATAAATACTCTATCCCGTAGATGAAATCATACTGGCATGGCTCCTGATGTGAGCCATGCTTAAAGCACCACCAATTGAATATTAGAATAATGAGGTTCACAAGTGTTTGGAAAAACGCAACGCGGTGTTTCAGAGCGACCAAATAAGCCTAAAAAGCCATTGATTCCGACATGGCTCGGGACACTTGTGGTCATTTTAATCGTGTTGAGTTTTGCAGTCGCGTTAATGCTGTGGAAACCGTGGGAACCCGTTAAACCCAAAAATCAAATTAGTTCTGAACATTATCAAGAAGAGACCAATAAAGACTATCGTTTCTACGATTTATTGCCTCAACAACAAGTCACACCTATTCCTGAACAAGCCGTTCCTGAAAGTAAGAATTCAAGTACTGTCGTGATTGTTGAAGCACCACAAGCAGAACCCGCAATTAATCCTCCAGTCAGCGAAGCAGGTCTTGAAACATCTGAAGCACCCGTAGCACATCAGCCGAGTTATATTCTGCAAGTCCGTAGCTATTCGGATCCAGATAGTGCCGATGCTCGACGTGCTGAAATTATTTTAAATGGTCTCTCTGCCGATGTGGTTAAATCAGTGGAAAATGGTCAAACTTGGTATCGTGTCATGTCTGGCCCTTATGATTCACCTGAAGCGGCAATCATGGCCCAGCAAACCTTACAACGCAGCGGTATTGATTCCATTGTGGTCAAACGCTAATACAGAAAAAATTCTTCTAGAATATAAAAAAGAGCCTGATATCAGGCTCTTTTTTATTCAGATCAGTTAATCCCCCCAGATCCCCTTTGAAAAGACAAATTGGGAGGGATTTATTGGGAAGCATCTAACTTAAACTGTATGTCCTAAAGCCTCACCCATTACCACAGCTGAATTGGCTTTGAATGTGGCATCCCATGCCATTTTATCTTGTTCAAATAAAATAACTGCGGTAGAACCTAAATAGAAACGACCCAGTTCTGCACCTTTTTCAAGGAACAAGTGATGTTGATTGAGTTCTAAACGACCTGTAGGTTTCACCTTCCCTGTCGCTACAGTTTCAATTCCAGCCACAATCATTGCACCGACCAAAACCACAGCCATACGACCCAATTCAGTATCAAACAAACACACCATACGTTCATTGCGTGCAAATAAACCCGGAATATTTTCCGCAGTGGTTTGATTGACCGAAAATAATTCACCCGGTACATAAAGCGTTTCAGTTAAGGTTCCTGCAAAAGGCATATGTACACGATGGTAATCTTTAGGTGATAAATACACCGTTGCAAAGCGACCATTTTTAAACGGTTCAGCCAATTGTGGATCAGCAATTAACTTTTCAACGGAAAAGGCTTGACCTTTGGCTTGAAAAATATCGCCATCTTCAATTTTACCCAATTGTGAAATGGCACCATCCGCGGGTGAAACAATACTGCTCGGATTAGCATCAATTTCGCGTACACCGTCTTTTAGTGAACGGGTAAAAAATTCATTGAATGATTTATATTTCAATGCATTGCTTTGTTCAGCAATCGACATATCAATACCATACTGCGCTTTAAAAGCCTGAATCACCGTATTTTTGACAATGGGGTTTTCACTGGCTGCCAGTTTACCCACCACACGTGATAATTGATGTTGTGGCACAACACGTTGTGCTTGAATAAAAAATTGTTTTTTTAAACGTGATGTGAAGCTCAAGATGGTAACTCTCCGGTAATAATCGGACTATCGAGGCGGTTGCCCCATTCACTCCACGCACCATCATAAGCTTGAATATTCCAACCGAGTAAACGACCCAAAATATAGGCTAAACCTGAACGGTGATGAGACTGACAATACACCACGACAGGTTCATTTAAATTGAATCCCAATTGTTCTAAGCGTTGTTGTGTGCGTTCTAAGGGATGCAATTTTAAATGATTTTCACGATTAAGGGCAGTACTCCACTCAAAATGTCGGGCATTTGGAATGTGACCGCCGCGTCGCGCTGCAAGTCGCAGCCCTGTGTATTCATCTTCTGTGCGGCAATCCCAAATTTGAATTTTATTGTTTTGCACTTTATCCAGCAGTTCTGGATATTCAATACGATATTGATTGATATCCATTTGATTAATTTCAAGCAAATTTTCGACAGGGGTTAATTTTTTTACTTCAGATGAAGTCGGCAAACCCGCAGCCAACCAAGCATGGATGCCACCATTGAGTAAGCTGGTCTTTTTAAAACCTAAGCAATGTAAATTCCAAATTAAACGCCCTGCCCATGCACCACCTTCATCGTCATAGACCACGACATGATGCTCTGGAGAAATATTTAAATATTCAATCAGTGCTTTTAATTCAGCTAGATCTGGCAGTAAACCTGAAGCCTGTTCTTCTTGTCGAACCAACTGCTTGGGCTTAACATGAATTGCATGACGGAATATGCAATTGATCATAAACAGAACTTCGCGTTAAATCGACAATACGTAATTTCTCGTGACCCAAATGTGGCAAGAGCTCTTCTGCTTCAATCAGCAGACCAAAATTAAATGTAGATACAGTCATATTTTTCGGGTTTTATTTAGATCAATATCCCTGATCTTAGCACAAGTCATTTTCACTATTATTCTGATTTTTTGCATTCACTTAGCAAAAAATCAGATATAGAAAAATAACTTTTATTCAGTTTCAGTGATTTGGAACACCTGACGTAAATACGCAAGGAAAGTATCATTATCGGTCATGGTTTTTCCGGGACTATCGGAAATTTTAGCCACCGATTGACCATTACACTCGACCAATTTCAACACAATATTCAAGGGCGTTTGCCCCATATCGTTGGTTAAGTTGGTGCCAATCCCAAAACTCACTTGGAAACGATCTTTAAAATATTGATGTAAAGCCCATGCTTTTTCTAGGTTCAGCCCATCACTAAAGGTCAGCATCTTACTTTTGCTGTCGACTTTCAGTTTTTTATAATGTGCATAGGCCTTATCGCCCCATTCATAGGGATCGCCACTGTCATGACGTAGACCATCGAACAGTTTGGCAAAGTACAGGTCGAAGTCACGTAAGAACGCATCCATACCGACGACATCGGTCAACGCAATGCCTAAATCGCCACGATATTCTTGCACCCATGTTTCCAACGCTGCTTTTTGAAAATCACGTAACCGCACATCTAAAGCTTGGAAGGCTTGCAGGAATTCATGTGCCATGGTTCCAATCGGGGTCAGACCCAACTCTTTAGCAATCAAGACATTACTGGTGCCACGAAAAATATAAGGCGCAGCTTGATGAAAGGCTTCAATCACATGTTTTTGCCAGTCATAACTATAACGACGGCGTGTGCCAAAATCGGACACTAAAAAAGGTGGATCATTCGGATTTTGTTCTTGTTGATATTGATTCAGCAGCACCATTTTGGCTTGTAAACGGCGTTCGCCTTCTGCTAAAACCTCATCACTACGAATACGGCGGAAATACAATTCATTGACTAGGGCAAGGACAAAAATTTCAAACATCATCGCTTGAACCATCGGCCCTTCAACCCAAATATCCAAACGACCTTCTGGATCAATACTGGCTTGAATAAAACGACGCTTCAGTTGGAATAATTCTAAATAATCAACAAAGTCACTTTTGATAAAACGTAAACTTCGCAGATAAAGCAGCTCATCTTCCTTAAACTTTAGCTGACATAAATAATCCAGCTGCACATTCAAATCATCCAAAATATCCGTCAGTGGATAAACCGTATCTTCCAAATTACGGCAACGAAAATGATAGACACTATGCGTTTGAGGAAACTTATGTAATACCACTTGCAGCATTGTGAATTTGTACAAGTCGGTATCAAGTAAAGATTGAATGATTGGTTGCATAGCAGACCCACTAAGAAGTTCTTTTATCACGATAAAAAGTTAATTTACCCTTGCAAACCCAAAAGATGTGAATAATCAGATTTTTATCATTTTAACAAAAAATGGAGGACTGGATCATAAACCGAGGATCTTTTTTGCCCGACTCAAAACATTAACATGTTATTAACATATAATGATTATTAAATATTTTTTCATTCACCGGTATTGCAATAAAATTATTTATTCATTAACATAATTTATAATAGAAATAGTATCTTATTGGCAATCCACGCAATAAATTCGACTGTTTTATTTATGTTCAAATCCATAAATTATGTACTTTTTAAAAAAGGAATTGCACTATGGCTAAAATAAGCCTAGACAAACTGAATGACATTGATGGTTTCGTGGTTGCCGCACTTGTAGACAGCTCAAGTGGCCTAGCACTTGCAACTATTGGTTCAAGTATTGATTTAGAGCTTGCTGCTGCTGGAAATACAGAAGTTCTTCGCTCAAAACGTAAAGTGGCGAAAGCACTTAATCTGAATGATCGAATTGAAGATCTTTTAATTACACTGGGTAAACAATATCATTTGTTACGTCCATTAGATCGTAATGAAGACCTTTTCCTGTATTTGATTTTAGATCGTCAAAAAGCCAATCTAGCAATGGCACGTCATGAATTAAAAGCTTTTGAAAAAGAATTAGATTTTTCTTAAGTTAGACATAAAAAAACTGTCATAGCATCGTTCTAGGACAGTTTTTTTTCATTTCTCGGTATCACTGCGCTGACTCAGCTCATTTAAAATAAAATCAATCTAGCGAAACCATTATAAAATAGCCGCATAAAATCTACTCATCTTTTGTTGCTTGGTCTAAATTGGACGAATTCATTTTTGTCGCATATTCCACACCATGTGTATGTAAATACTCACGAATCAGTTGTCGCACGACTTGTGATGGTTTTAAGTCTTGTCGATAACACAACTCTTCAAATGCTTGTTTTTTAACTGGGTCAATCAAAATCGTCAATCTTGCGGTTTTACTTTCCATACGTTTTATTCACTGCAAAGTTATCATATTATTATCATATTATTATCATTAAATATTATCAAGCCATGCTTTTTTAAATCTATTTATTTTAATGCACCTCTGCAAAGTTATCACAATCAGCAATACAGACAAACCCTTATTTAAAGTATGCCTTTCTTGTCTCGATCACTTTAACATAAAATAGTGCGATCCAAGCTTTTTATAAGTCGCTTTGTTAAACTGATTCAAAGTTAAATTTAACATGTGAATACAGAATATGCGGGCATTATTACAACGTGTTCTAGAAGCCAAAGTGGTGGTCGAAGGTGAAACGACAGGACAAATCGACAAAGGGATTTTAGTTTTTTTAGGCTTAGCTAAAGATGATACTTTGGATAAAGGCAAAAAGCTGATCGATAAAATTTTAAAATATCGTTTTTTTGATGATGAACACGGCAAGATGGGCTGGAATGTCGCTCAAGCGGGTGGCGGATTATTATTGGTTTCTCAGTTCACCTTAATGGCGCAAACACAGAAAGGCTTACGTCCTGACTTTGGCACAGCGATGCCACCCAATGAAGCCAAAGCGTTATATGAACAATTGGTGGCTTATACTCAAAGCCAATTTGAACATGTGCAAACCGGTATTTTTGCCGCCGACATGAAAGTACATTTGGTCAATGATGGCCCTGTGACTTTCAATCTGGAAGTTGAATAAACGATTGATGTATCCATCATGTAAAAGCCCTCATTTTAACTTGAGGGCTTTGATCTTTTATAATGTTGCAATGTATTGCGCACGTTTCATCATATCTACAGGAATATCTTGCACCAACATCACAGTAAGAGATTGCTGCCCTTTTTTTGTCGTAGACAGTTGAGTCGCATCTAATAGCGTATTTATATCGCTCGGAGATAAAGTGTACATCGCACCTGTTGCAGGATCGACAATTAGAAAACCAATTAAACCGCCAAAAATAATATTGGCAATGTACCAACCATTTACGGTCGCTTTGACTTGTACCGTTTTAGTTTGGAAACCGTCTTTAGAGAAAGTGACTTGATAACCTGCTGGTTTAAAGTAACCATGACCACGCTTCAACGTTACAGTGGCAGGCGTTGATCCAGTATGAATCTTCTCGCCTAATTTATTTGTAATGGTAATATTGGCTGCATCGGGTACTGATTTAAAAGTTAAGGTCTGTGTTGTACCAGAAAAAATACTCGCACAACCCGTCATTGTTAAAGCAGCAGCTAAACAGGCTGTCGTTAAAAATAATTTCATATAAAAATACCCCCTAAAAATAGGAGGTATTATTCACAACAAGAATTAAATATTCAATAAAAAATAATTATTTACCAGTTTTTTCACGAATAAATGAACGCACCAATTTTACTTTTTCTTGGATTGGTTTTGGTAATTTAGGTGGAATCAATTTCGCAACCTTATTAAACCAAACCAAAAGACCAAAATCGCCTTCCATTTTAATGCTGCCATTTTGCATGCCTGTCATGAAAGCGGTCGGATCACCTTTCATTAAGGTTTTTACC
Source organism: uncultured Gammaproteobacteria bacterium (assembly GCA_963812025.1). Lineage (GTDB taxonomy): Bacteria > Pseudomonadota > Gammaproteobacteria > Pseudomonadales > Moraxellaceae > Acinetobacter. The sequence continues at coordinate 45,835 of CAWETQ010000007.1, read as the reverse complement.
CCTTGTTCGCTGTCTGCAAATTGCAAAATAAAATCGGCTTTTTCAGCAGCACCAGAGACGCTGTCAATTTGCCCATTGTTGACGATAATTTGACGTGCAACACCCAAATCTGTCCCAATTTGAATACGGAATTGACGCTCATGAACCAGCTCAATAAATTTTGGGCTAGTACGCGCCAACTGCTTCATACGCAAAGCTAAGCCCGCCACTAACAAATCAAGCGGATCCGTGCTGACATCGACCAGTGGTAATTTTACGACAGGAATCGAAGAAAGTTTCATGACATTTAAGCCTATTGTAATTGTTGGAAAATTGACGACTTATCCTAACATAAGTTGTGTTTTTTGAAGCAAGGCTTTGTATAACAATAATCAACAAAAAAAGAGGTGCCCAGAGCACCTCTTTTTTGAGAATTTTTGAGATCCGTCGCTTTAACGGCTCGAGCATTGTTGTTGGTCATCTTCGTACACGGGGGTATGTTCAATACAACGACGTTCGGCTAAAGCACGTTCTGCACGGTGATCTTCCCGTAATAAAAGCATCGTCACAATCAGCATCGCTGACGTGATTGCAGTGAGATAGCTATAGGTCATGGGCAGTTCAAACACCATTTCTGTACTAAAGCGGACGACTTCAATCAATCCCCAAAACAGCATACCTGCGAACATAAAGCTTAACAAACGACGATAAGGTGAGAAGAAAACAGCTATTAACGCAGCCGCAATAAAGCTTAAGCCCACAAGGGTTGCTAAATTTGCTGTGACCATAAAAACCTCCGTCTAAGATCTGATTTGGACATTTAATCTTTGCCTAAACCACATCCCCGATGACCGTTAAATAAATGATGGAATATATCTATATCAATTTCTTATGCAGACATTATGCTGAGTTTTTACAAGAAAAAAAGTCTTGTATTTTTATAAAGCGACACACCTTGTCGTTATATTATTTTGTCATTACGTTTTGTTATTTTTAACTTTTTCTAAAAGCCAGATGGGCACGGACTTGCCGTGTCATTACAAAAAAACCATGCCTTTTAAGCCTTAAAAAAATATTTTTTCAGAATCGATCGAACGCTGTTTTTATCAGCAACCCAAGTCAACCGTTCATCGTATTTTCGCGACTTTTGCCACAAAAAACGCGACATCAGTGTCGCGTTTCGTCAATAAACTTCAATACTTAGGCACGATTAAGATCTTTATCATGCACACCAAGAAGATATAACACACCGTCTAGACCGACGCTTGAAATCGCTTGATTGGCATTTTGACGAACCAAAGGTTTAGCACGGAATGCGACCCCTAAACCGGCAATCGACAACATCGGTAAATCATTTGCACCATCACCCACAGCAATGGCTTGTTCTAATGAAATCCCCATATTATCGGCAAGTTCACGCAGCAATAAGGCTTTACGTGCCCCATCGACAATATGACCTTTCACTTCACCGGTTACCTTGCCATCTTCTATATCAAGAACATTGGCATGCACTTCATCAATGCCTAATTTTGCTTGCAAATATTCAGCAAAATATTGGAAACCACCGGAAAGAATCGCGGTTTTGTAGCCCAATGCTTTCAAGGTTGAAATCAGACGTTCCGCCCCTTCTGTGATCGTTAAGCGTTCTGCAATTTTAGGTAAGACAGATGCATCCATTCCTTTTAACAAGGCAACACGAGCGCGGAAACTTTGTTGGAAATCCAGTTCACCCTGCATGGCACGTTCAGTAATTTCAGCGACTTGTTCACCCACACCGGCTTCAATGGCAAGCTCATCAATCACTTCTTGTTCAATTAAAGTCGAGTCCATGTCAAAGCAGACCAAACGGCTGTTACGGCGGAAGGCATTGTCTTCTTGAACCGCAACATCCACATTCAGTTCAGTCGATAAACGTAAGCATGCCGCACGCATGGCAATGGCATCTAACATTTGCCCTTTTAAACCAAATTGTACGCAAGAACGCTTAGGTTCATCGGCTTGACTATGCAGATCTGGACGACCGGATAAGCGCGTCACAGTTTCAATATTAAAGCCTTGATTTGAAACAATTTTAGTTACAGCTTGTAATTGTGAAGCAGTCAATTCGGGTGCAAGTGCCGTGACGATATAGCGGGTCTGACCACCCTCACTGACCCATTGATCATATTCTGTTGTAGAGATTGGTTTAAAGCGCACTGTTAAGCCAATATCATGTGCTAGAATTAAGATCTCCTTCATGGCTAATGCTGTCGCAGTTTGGTCATCTGACGAAACAACAATACCTAAGGTCAGTTGGTTATGGATGACGGCTTGTCCAACATCCAAAATTTGTAAAGAATGTACGGACAACACCTGCATTAATCGTGTAAATTGATTAGGCTGGTCTGGTCCCAAAAATGATATAAGAATGATTTCTCGCATGAATTGACTCGGATCTGAGCTACAACTATTGTAAGAATCATAATCGAATTTGAATATAAATGCCTTGGAAGTTTACGTTGAATGCGCCTAGACAAGGGCTATTTGCTAGCCTACTGATTGTAAGTTTTGCTTTACACACGTTTTTACTGGTACTTGCGACGACGCACCAACTCAATGCAAACCGTGCCAGTCAGGGACAACTGATGACCACACAATTGGTCACGGACAGCTTATCCGAGCTTGAACCTGCCAATACCGTGTCCTTAGCATTATTAGCTGACCGTTATGCCACCAACCCAAGTGTTGCCTCTATTCGTATTTTAGATGCCAATAATCAGGTGCTTGCAACGGGTGGTTTAACCAAAACACGTCAAGGTGAAGTCTTTGTTCGTGAAGCACTGCAAAATGAAAAGAAAGTCGGCAGTATTGAAATCACCTTAATTCAATCCAGTATTGGTGAAATTTTACGTACCCAATGGCTGGCGATTTTATTATCGTTCATCATTCATGGCTTAATTTGGTTGGCTTACCGCGCGATTGCCCGCCCAAGTCGTACCGAATATTTGGCACGGATTAATAATGAATCACGCCTGAAACATGAAATTCAAAGCTTGACTCAAGCTTTACAACAAGAACAACACAATGCCGCGCTCACGATTGCCCAAGCACAACACCATGCGCAAGCAAAAGCTAAAATTAAAGAGTCAAAACCTGTCGTACTGAATGACAACTGCATTGCCTTAAATATTCAGTTCTATGATCCCAAACAACTGATGGATTCGGTCAATAAAACAGTCTCTGTGCCTTATTTTAATTTGTGTCAGATTTTCCTGAATAAAACGGCAGAATTGTGTGTCCAACACTACAAACTCAATCGTTCAGATATTTCTACCGTACATAAATTTGATGAACATGGCGCAACCATTAGCATGTCGGTAGAAACACCGAATGCAGTGCAATGCTTGGTGATGATCAGTACCGTATTTCAATTGTTGTCGGATGTCTTATACAAACGCTATCGTGAAGAAAAGCGCTTTGTTTTACAAACCCGTAGTGCCATTTCCAGTCATGTCGATGCTATGCAACTGACGCCAGTACAAGCGGCAGAACGTCTGGTGCAACAATTGGCTGCAAAAGAAAGTGCGATTCATTTACCCAATGAATTACTCAAAGAAATTTCAGATCGTTACCAATTGGTCAGCATCCCTAATCCAACCAATGTGCTGACTCGTCATGCCTTTATGATGAATGGTATGGACAGCGAAGTGGCTGAATTGGCACAAACCTTTAGAACTGAAATTTTAAAAGCCAAACAATCGAAAGCGTCTTAAAATTGATTCAATAAAAAACCGAGCCTATGTGCTCGGTTTTTTTCGCTTAAAACAACAGGCTATTCGATGGCATCGGTTTTTATTTTATTGGCTTTACTGGCCCAATACGTCGCTAAAGCTGGCCCCGAAATGTTGTGCCATAAACTAAAAATGGCACTTGGCACTGCTGTAATCGGTGATGCAGCAAAATGCACCGCTGCCAAAGCCACACCTAAACCCGAATTTTGCATACCGACTTCAATGGCAATGGCTTTGCTGTCGGCATAGGGCAATTTAAAGAAGCGACTTGCCCCAAAACCCAGTAAATAACCCAAACCATTATGCAATGCCACCACGGCTAAAATCAGTAAACCTGATTCTAAAATTTGCGTCTTACTGCCTGCAATAATCGCGGCGACAATGGCGACAATTGCAATCACCGAAATGAGCGGCATGACTTGAATATAAGCCTCTACTTTTTGTTTCAACACCGAACGAACAATCAGTCCCAAAATGATGGGAAATAGCACCACTTGTAAAATTGAACCGAGCATCGACAAGGCATTGATTTCAATCCATTGACTGGCTAAAAGATAAAAAACCGCTGGGGTCAAAATAGGCGCTAAAATGGTCGAGACAGAAGTACATGCCACCGATAAAGCGGTATTACCTTTAGCCATATAGGTAATCACATTGGATGCGGTTCCTCCCGGACAACAACCGACAAGAATCACACCAATGGCTATGGCAGGCGGCAATTGAAACAGCTGACACAATAGATAAGCCAGTCCAGGCATCACCATAAACTGTGCCACCACGCCAATCACCACCGCTTTAGGACTGTGTAAGACCCCTTTAAAATCATCTACAGTCATGGTCATGCCCATACCGAACATAATAATACCCAGCATCCAGATGATATAGGCTTTAAGCCAGACAAAAGCTTCAGGTACGATTAACGCAATACCCGCAAAGAGCACCACCCACAGCGCAAAGGTTTTTTGAATCAATTGGGTAAAGCGTAAAAAAGTAGACATAACGGTGACATCCCCTATTTATCCGAGTATCAAATCTTGAGATGACTTTTTACAAGACTCATTTAAGGCAAAGTATTTTGTTTAAACCTGATTGTGCACTTTATGATGCATGCTGCTGAATAATATCTTTCACCAAAATCCGTTTCACCCCTTTCGCCAGCATTTCTTGCCATGCATGCTGCAATGAACCATTTAAGTCGATTCCTTTGGTGGCATCGGAAATGACATAGGCTTTAAAACCAAACTTACACGCATCGATTGCCGTCCATGCCACACAAAAATCGGTGGCAATGCCGACAATAAACACCGTATCAATGCCGCGTTCTTTTAAATAACCGGCCAAACCTGTGGTGGTCTTTTGATCAGATTCCATAAAAGCAGAATAACTGTCGATATGCGTATGGCAGCCTTTGCGGATGATCAATTGAGCACTCGGCACATTTAGATTTGGGTGAAGTTCTGCATCTGAGGTGCCTTGAACACAATGTGCAGGCCACAATACTTGCGTGCCATAATCCAGCTCAATCGTTTCAAACGGCTGTTTAGCGGCATGATTTTCAGCGAATGACACATGATTTTCAGGATGCCAATCTTGAGTAATCACAATATTTTCAAAATACTGCGCCAATTGGTTAATGTTCGGAATAATCTGATCCGCATGTGCCACGGCTAAATTTCCACCTGGGGTAAAGCCATTTTGCACATCAACGACAATCAGCGCGGTATTGTTTTGCATCATTTTCAATCCATTATGGGTTTGTTGTCATTTTTGTTACTAGGGTCTGTTGATATTTCAGCATATAACAAAATAAATTTCAGTATGTAGGCTTCATCATAAAAAAACCTTGAGTCATTATGCTTGAGTCATATTGTTGCCGTTTTAACGCTTACGGATCACTCACGCCCCCATCATATCGGCACTAAAATTGAAGCGATCAAATATGAAACTCTCTCTTTTCGATGAAATTTATTTTAAAAAGTGAGCGATGCTCTATAAAAGTTGTGTTTGTGTATCAAATCAGGTTTTTTCATCTTGCTTTTCATAAAGTTTTTAGTCCCTTTGACTAAAGCGTATTGTTCTTCATCGTTTGTTCGTTCATAATTTGCATAAGCATTATTCAATTGTATTGAAATTGCTATAAATCAAAATACGCACCCATCCAAATTTATGTTTTTCTACCTCTGCCGGATGGACAAATAGGATATTTTTTTAAAATGACTCAGCAAGCACAGATCATCCAAGGTTCAATTGTCGCAATCGTCACTCCGATGTTTGAAGATGGCAGCGTAGATTGGAAGGGTCTAGAGAAGCTCGTTGAGTGGCATATCGCACAAGGGACAAACAGCATTGTTGCGGTTGGTACGACAGGCGAAGCATCCACTTTAAGTTTAGCTGAACATACACAAGTGATTAAAGAAATCGTGCGTGTAGCCAACAAACGTATTCCAATTATTGCGGGTACGGGCGCAAATTCGACCCATGAAGCAATCGAACTCACCAGAAAAGCAAAAGAACTGGGTGCAGATGCCGCACTGTTAGTGACCCCTTACTATAATAAACCCACTCAAGAAGGTTTATATCAGCATTACAAAGCAATTGCTGAAGCGGTTGATTTACCTCAAATTCTTTATAATGTCCCGGGTCGTACTGGCGTAGACATGCTCAATGAAACCGTGATTCGTCTTGCTGATATCCCGCAAATTGTTGGGATTAAAGATGCCACAGGTGATGTACCGCGTGGTCAAGCGCTGATTGAAGGATTACGCGGTAAAGAAATGACCGTTTACTCTGGTGATGACGCAACGGCTTATCAACTGATCGCGCTAGGTGCACTAGGCAACATCTCTGTAACTGCAAATGTTGCACCGAAAGAAATGAGCCAAATTTGTGCTGCTGCTATTTCAGGTGATGCAGAACGTGCTGAAGCTTTGAACAACGAGATTGCAAATTTACACAATATTCTATTTTGTGAATCTAACCCAATTCCTGTGAAATGGGCGCTCCATGAAATGGGATTAATTGGTACGGGTATTCGTTTACCATTAACTCCTCTTGCAGAACAATATCGTACACCGTTGCGTGAAGCACTCAACGCTTCGGGTGTCATTCAATAAAGAGCACAACACTATGCAATTACGTTTTGGTTTAACCCTTGCACTTTCAGCATTTGGTTTAGTGGGTTGTAGTTCCATGGGAGTCAACAATGGTTCTCTGGATTATAAAAATACTGCATCGCTTGAACCCCTGAAATATCCTGAAGGCTCAATGGTTCGACCTGCAACGCCATTGTATCCAGCTCCAAAGGTTGACCCTCTTGCTCTTGAAAACGCACCTAAACTGGAAAATAAAAAGGGCAACCGTTTTGCGATTCCCCGTCCAGATCAAGCGCAGGAAAACAGCTCAATCAATAGCCAAAACGACAGTACAAATGTCAGTCGTCCACAGCTCGTTCGTGATGGAAATCAAAATCCGTTACTCAAAATTGATGGAAATTCTGCTACAATTTGGCAGTACACACTTGCTACCCTCAGCAGCCTTAACCATAACATTGTTGGTCAGAGCAAAAATCGTTACGAAGTAACCATTAAGGTCGATCAGAAGGTGTATGTATTAAGACTGACCTCTGTAGGTTCAAGTCATAACCTAGCCGTGTTCAATGCCGATAATAGCTTTGCAGACCAAGAAAAAGCTGCAGAATTATTAACCCAGATTTACCAAAATTGGCCAGCCTAGTCGTACTAGGCATTTTTTTTTGAAAAAGGTTCCCCAATGTTGAAACAAACCTTGCTCTATACTGGTAAAGCGAAATCTGTTTATGAAACAGACAGTGAAGATCACCTGATTTTAGTCTTTCGTGATGATGCCTCTGCGTTTAATGGCGAAAAAATCGAACAACTAGATCGCAAAGGCAAGGTTAATAACCGTTTCAACGCCTTTATCATGGAAAAATTGGCTGCTGCTGGCATTGAAACTCACTTTGAGAAACTTCTTTCTCCGAATGAAGTGCTAGTGAAAAAATTAGCGATGGTTCCTGTTGAATGTGTCATTCGTAACTACGCAGCAGGTAGCTTGTGCCGTCGTTTAGGTGTTGAAGAAGGTAAAGAACTTACCCCTTCTACATTTGAATTATTCTTCAAAGACGACGCGCTTGGCGATCCAATGGTCAACGAATCTCAAGCGATTGCGTTAGGTTGGGCGACTGCCGAACAACTTGCACAAATGCAAGTACTGACTTACAAAGTAAACGACGTACTGAAAGATTTGTTCGACAAAGGCAATATGCTTCTTGTTGACTTCAAACTTGAATTTGGCGTGTTCCACGACCGTATCGTTCTTGGTGATGAATTCTCTCCAGACGGTTGCCGTCTATGGGACAAAGACACTAAAAAGAAACTCGACAAAGACCGTTTCCGTCAAGGTTTAGGCGGTGTTGTTGAAGCTTATGAAGAAGTCGCTACACGTTTAGGTATCGATCTTTCTGATATCTAATTCGTATACCGATTGAAAAAACCGAGCCTGATGGCTCGGTTTTTTTATGACGCTATATTGCCCACAATGATCGGATAAATAAATTCACTTAATAAAAATGATCGTTTTTACAAAGTTTAGTTATCACGCTAAAATAATCGTATAGCAAACAAGATGAAGTTTAATGCTTTTAAGCCAAATTTAATTTTGCTTACCCATTCTTCCTAAAGGATGTCCTCTCCCAATCTAAGACATCCTTTTTAGCCCGACTCATCTCCAAGAGTTGGGCTTTTTTTTATTTATTGCTGTTGCTGTTCTTGCTGCCAACGGCGCTGTTGTAAGCGCTCACCTTCCACTTCGCGTTTATTGCGTGCTGACTCGTATAATTTCGTGCCTTTTAATTCAGGCGGTAGATATTCTTGCAGAATAAAATGTTCAGGATAATTGTGCGGATATAAATAATCGACCCCATAGCCCTGCTCTTTCATCAACTTGGTCGGGGCATTTCTTAAATGCAAGGGCACGGGTAAATTAGCGGTTTTTTCAGCTAAATCCAAAGCCTTATTAATCGCTAAATAGGTGCTGTTACTCTTGGCACTGGTGGCCAAATACACGGCACATTGTCCCAAAATAATTCGGCATTCTGGCATGCCGACCGCTTGAACCGAACGGAAACATTCACCAGCCAACAAGCAAGGCATTGGGGTTGGAATTGCCAATATCTTCCGAGGCTGCAATTAACATACGACGGGCAATAAAAACCGGATCTTCACCGCCTTTGAGCATACGTGCCATCCAGTATAAGGTCGCATCTGGATCACTGCCGCGAATGGACTTAATAAATGCAGACACCAAATCATAATGCTGCTCACCCGATTTGTCATAACGGGCAATATTTTGCTGTGCGACTTTCACCACCACGGCATTGGTAATGCTATTTTCCAGTTCTGGTTCAAAAGTACTGGCAATCAGATCCAAAAGATTGAGTGCCTTACGTGCATCTCCAGCAGCAAATTGAATCAATGCTTCATATTCTTCAATTTGAATATAACGCTGTTTTAAAAAATCATCATTTTGCAATGCTTGATTCAACAAGGTCTGAATGGCATCGTCGGTTAATGCATTTAAGGTATAGACCTGACAACGCGATAACAACGCATTATTGACTTCAAAAGAAGGGTTTTCAGTGGTCGCCCCAATTAAAGTAATTTTGCCTTTTTCCACAGCATTGAGTAATGCATCTTGTTGTGACTTATTAAAGCGATGAATTTCATCAATAAAAACTACAGGTGTCAGTAAGTCACCACTTTCAGCAATCACTTCACGGAGCTCTTTCACTCCCGTATTGAGTGCAGATAAACTGACAAAAGGTCGATCTACAGCTTGTGCCAAAAGCAAAGCAAGCGTGGTTTTTCCAACACCAGGAGGCCCCCAAAAAATAATCGAAGGCAAATGCCCCTGATCAATCATTTGACGGAAAGGTGCTTGATGACCTAATAAATGCTCTTGACCCATAATTTCGGATAAATCGCGTGGGCGGAGCCGTTCAGGAAGAGGAATGTTGCTGTCTGACATCTTGTTATTTCTTGACTGTGCTTAACCCAAGTCTACTATGTAATTTTAACATCGCGTATTTCAATTGAAATGTTTTACAAAAAATCATCTCGCTTTTTTAAAGTTTATGCAACATTATAGATGGGGTAATAGATTGAATATTTCGAATTATTAGATGCACTTAACACATGCGATGGTCATATTGAACAAGGGTTTTCATCATCCTATGATGTTGCATCATCTCACGTTACAGTTGCAGTCAATGGATGCGATTGGTTCTTGATATAAACGCTCTACTCAGCTATGCGCCAATATAGAGAATAAGTAAATCTGTTCGATCATTATTTTATTACAAAAGCTGATTCCATTCAGATCACATAACCGATAAAGCTTGGTGCTGCCATGTATTTAATTAGTGCTTGTCTCGCAGGTCAGCCTGTACGTTATGATGGAAAATCATATTTTTATGATCAAATTCAACAACTCATTCAACTTAAACAAGTCATCACGGCTTGCCCTGAAGTTTCAGCAGGTCTGGCTATTCCACGCAAACCCGCCGAAATTATTGGCGGTACAGCAGAGGATGTCTTAGCAGGTCATGCGCAAGTTATCGACCTAGATGGCGTTGATGTCACGCAAGCTTTTATTGAGGGTGCCTATAAAACCTTAACTTTAGCGCAGCAGCACTCTGTTTCCACCGTGGTACTAAAAGAAAATAGCCCATCTTGTGGCAGTCATTTTATTTATGACGGCACATTTTCCAATCAAAAAATCAAGGGTGTAGGCGTGACAACCGCCCTCTTAAAACAGCATGGTTTTAAGGTGATCTCGGAAGCAGCTTTTTTTGAACTGTTCAATCCATCCAATTAACGTACCCAACGGACAATATAGTCTTCAATGTCATCTTCATTGACGTCAACTTCGGAAATACAACGACCCGCTGCCGATTTTTTGGCTTGGATCACACTGCTGCGTGTACCGGTATTTAAATAATGCCAAGAGGGTAATTTTTTCTGTTCTTTTAAACGACGGTAAGCACAACTTGCTGGCAGCCAATGAATGGTCGCTAATTTTTCTGGGGTTAACTGAATGCAATCAGGGACAAACTCAAGACGCTGTGCATAGTTACTACACTGTGCCGTTTTGCAATCTAGCAGTTTACACGCCACTTTGGTATAAGCCACTTCTTGCAGTTCTTCATCTTCTAGTTTGATTAGACAACATAAACCACAGCCATCACATAATGCCTCCCATTCAGTAGGATTCAGTTCAGCTAAAGGATATTTTTTCCAGAATTGCGGACGTAGTTGTTCAGTCATAAAGATGAAAAAATAGAAGATAATGCTTATTATAACGTGTTCAAGTTGACAATGTGTGAATGTTATTTTTGTCTTGAATCATATACTTACTAAAATGTTGAACATTTTACAAACAGAAGCATAACAATCTTATAAATTTCTAAGCTCTATACTGAATTTACTCTGAAAATAACAACGCATGGAGAAAGCTTATGTTTCGTTGGGCAATTATTTTTGCAGTGATTGCACTGGTCGCCAGTTTACTCGGCTTCGGTGGTGTCGCAGGTTTATCGAAAGACTTTGCGATTATTTTACTGGTGGTCGCGGTGATTTTAGTGATTGTCGGTTTTCTATCACGAGGCAAAGTATAACAACCTGCTATATTTTAAATATTTTCAAACATCATTAAAAGAGTCTATTTTAGGCTCTTTTTTGATATTTAAATTTCATCAGCGACATCACAGACACAACTTGAAGTTAATTGATGAACAATATTTTCTCGCAATTAACTTCAAGCCAACAGTCATTTTTCTAAGCTAAAGGATCATTTTTTAAGGATCGTTTAGTGCTTTAAATGGCGTGGTCTAAAACCTGTCGCCAGTAAACCAATGCTATAAGCCAACACACCCGCCACACACAGCCCGATCACTTCAAAGATACGAATCCATTGTGATAGCTCGCCATTATACCAAGTCAAGGCATACCAAAGCACCGCAATCATGCTGATATTGGCGATCGCAAACTGAAGAAACAGTTTTTTCCAGTGTGCGCCAAAACGGAAAATATCCTTTTTGTGCAGGTAAAAATACAGCATCCCTGCATTGACCAAGGCAGAGCCTGAAGATGCCAATGCCAATGCCATGTGCTCGGCTTCCCAATGAATCAACTTAAAGAAACCAATAAAAATGACGTTTAAAATCGCATTCGCTGCAACAGCCATTAAGCCCACACGTACCGGTGTTTTGGTGTCTTGTTGTGCATAAAAACCGGGTGCAAAGACTTTAATCAACATAAAGGAAATCACCCCAGCACTCATACATTGCAATGCCAGTGCCGTCATTTGCGTATCTTCTAAGGTAAACTGACCGCGTTGGAACAATGCTTGAATAATCGGGGTCGACAGCATAAATAAAGCGATACTGGCCGGAATACCCACCAACATCACCACTTTTGCAGCCCAATCAATCATGCCACGGAACTTGGCCTGATCTTGCTCGGCATGACGTGCCGACAAAGACGGTAAAATCACCGTACCAATGGCAACGCCAATTAAACCTAAAGGCAATTCGGTCATACGCTCGGCACTGTATAACCATGAGACTGAACCATCTTGCATAAATGATGCCCAGATGGTGTTCAACAGCAAATTAATTTGCGTCACTGACACACCAAATAATGCAGGAAGCATCAGTTTCATGATGCGATCGACACCTTCGTGTTTAAAATCAACTTTAGGTGGAATCAGCAGCTTTTTATGCCATAACTCTGGGATTTGAATCGCCAGTTGCAGCACACCTGCCACCACGACCGCCCAACCCAAGGCCATAATCGGTTCAGCCATATACGGCGTTAACCACCATGCGCCTGCAATCATGGTGATATTTAATAAAACGGGTGCAAAAGCAGGCGTTGAAAATGAACCGTAACTATTGAGAATGCTGCTGGCAAAAGCAGTCAGCGACATAAACAGTAAATAAGGAATCGTCAGCCTGAACATGTCCGTTGCTAAAGCAAATTTTTCAGGGTCATCATGGAAACCCGGTGCATAGATATACAAGATCGCAGGTGCCGCAATCATCGCAATAAACGTCAAAGCGGTCATGAAGGTCGCTAAGCAACCAAACACTCGACTAATCAGAATTTGCACTTCGGCATGGGTTTTGGTGCTTTTATATTCGGTTAAGACCGGAATAAAAGCTTGTGAAAATGCCCCTTCGGCAAAGAGCCGCCGAAAGAAATTCGGAATACGAAACGCCACCACAAAGGTATCGAAATCTTTACCTGCACCAAATACATTAAGCAAAACGATGTCTCGGACTAAACCCAAGACCCGAGACAACATCGTCATTGCACTAACAATAAAGGTCGATCGCCAAAGCGCCATCGTTTCCACCTAGTCTTAAAATAAGTCGCTATTGTAAAGAAACTCCACAGGAATTTCGTTGTTAAATCATAAACTCGAGGTGTTATTGCTCTGCTTTACATTGTTGTATTAACGCTCTGGTTTTTGACCAATCAAAAAATGGCCCGGGATCGGTTTTACGCCCCGGTGCAATATCGGAATGTCCCTGCCAAATGCTGTAATATTTTAGGATATGCTGCCTGCAATACACCAATCACTTCAGCTAAAACCGTGTACTGAACCTCTTCAAAAGGCGTGTCATCACTGCCTTCGAGTTCAATGCCAATCGAATAATCATTACATTCTTTTTTCGCTAAGTAGGTCGAACGCCCCGCATGCCAAGCACGGTGGTTAAAATTGACGAATTGCAAGACTTCACCGCTGCGCAAAATTAACAGATGGGTAGAAACCTGCATCCCTTCAATGGTTTGAAAATAAGGATGTACAGACCAATCGAGCTGATTTTGAAAAAATTGTTCAATATAGCCCCCTCCAAACTGCGAGGGTGGCAAACTAATATTATGCACCACAAGCAACTGAATTTCGGTCTGTTCAGGACGTTGATTATAATTTGGGGATGCGATTTGCCTTGCACCGATTAACTGACCATCGATGACCTGAAAAGACGGTGCCTGTTGCATATTCCTATCCTGAGTCTTATTGGTTTAAGCCGCTGATTTTAGCGCAATCCTTAAACTTTAAGCTTAAAATCTGAAATTACAAAGATAAAATCCATTGAAAAAACATTTCTTTTAAATGAACAATGCTAATATAACGCGCAATTTTCATGGGTTAAAAAAGATACGGAAATACTTATGAGCATCTCTCCATCGCTGCTTGAACAATCGATTCAAATCAATATTCAACACGCCTTACAAGAAGATATTGGTGAAGGTGATCTCACCGCTTTATTAACTCCTGAAGATGAGCAAGCCACAGCGACCATTATTAGCCGTGAAGAAATGGTATTGGCTGGGCAACCTTGGGTGAATGCGTTAATTCAAGCCTATGATGCCAATGTACAAGTGACATGGCTTAAAAATGATGGCGACCGTGTTCAAGCCAATGAAGCTTTTTTAAAATTAGCCGGTTCAGCACGCAGCTTACTGACGGTTGAACGTCCTGCACTGAACTTTGTGCAAACCCTATCGGCAGTTGCGACAAAAACAGCTGAATATGTCAAACAACTTGATGGTTTAAACACTAAATTATTAGATACCCGCAAAACCCTGCCGGGCTTACGTATTGCACAGAAATATGCCGTGGCGATTGGTGGTGGACAAAACCATCGTTTAGGTTTATTTGATGCCTTTTTAATTAAAGAAAACCATATTATGGCGGCAGGTGGCATTGCACAAGCGATTGCCAAAGCGCGTCAGATTGCTCCGGGCAAACCCGTTGAAGTAGAAGTGGAAACGTGGGATGAACTGAACCAAGCTTTAGAAGCGCATGCCGATATTGTGATGCTGGATAATTTTAGTCAGCAACAAATGATTGATGCGGTGCAACATGTGGCTGGTCGTTGTAAATTAGAAGCTTCAGGTAACATTACCATTGAAAATTTGCGTGAAGTGGCAACCTCAGGGGTCGATTATATTTCGATGGGTGTTTTGACCAAAGACGTAACAGCGGTCGATTTATCCATGCGTTTTAATGCTTAAGTTTGCTCGGTCTTATTTTTTGCTTTAGAGGCTAATTCTGCTTTAGCAGCTAAATCTTGAATGTCAGTCGATGGTTGTTGCCAAGCGGATTGCTCGGTCTTTTGTGCGGATGCTCTTGGGTCGCTGGTCATCAGTGCGAGCGTCACCATAGAAATAACGTATGATCAAGATATTCAACATTTTAAGCCCCCTGAAAGTGAAAAGCTGAGTCTAAACAGCAAATATGAAGCTCATCTTAAGCCAATGTTTCAAAGGGTGCAGCAATTGCACCCTTTTTGTATCTGACTGTTTTTATTTTCAAATTTTTTAAAGAAGCCACAGACAAAATAAAACCCCATTCAGAGAACTGTGATGGGGTTTTATTCTTCATCTCAAACACACCTCATGGTGCATTTTAGAAATCAACAACTTACCAGCCTAAAGCTTCTTGTTGTTTTTTAATTAACTCTTGAATGCCTTTTTCAGCCAATTCAAGCATTTCATTACATTGTGTACGGGTAAATGGTTTTTCTTCAGCTGTTCCTTGAACTTCAATAAACTCGCCAGATTGTGTCATCACCACGTTTAAATCGGTTTGACAGCTAGAATCTTCTTCATAACAAAGATCCAGTAAAGCTTCGTCCTGATATATACCCACAGAAACGGCAGCCACTAAACCTTTAAGTGGATCTTGCTTAATTTTCTTTTTCTCAAGCAATACATTCATCGCATCAATTAAAGCCACTGCTGCACCAGTAATGGCTGCGGTACGTGTACCGCCATCGGCTTGAATCACATCACAGTCAATGGTAATGGTATTTTCACCCAGTTTTTTCAAATCAACCATGGCACGTAAGCTACGACCAATTAAACGCTGGATTTCTTGCGTACGACCACTTTGTTTACCACGCGCCGCTTCACGGTCGCTACGGGTATGGGTCGAACGTGGCAACATACCGTATTCTGCTGTCACCCAACCCTGTCCCTTACCTTTCAGGAAACGTGGCACTGAATTATCAATACTGGCAGTACAAAGAACTTTAGTATGACCAAATTCAATCAATACTGAACCTTCCGCATAACGCGTATAGTTACGGGTAATTTTTACATCACGTAATTGATCTAATGTACGTTGGTCGATACGCATAATGGGTCCTTATTGGGGCTAAAATTCATTGCGGCTTAGTATAACAGAAGCAGATCAGATGATTTTGCTACAACTTGACGGTTTTTGCCTATCGTCCTCTAAGCAACACAATAAATATTGAATCCACGAAAAAGGAATAGAGACATTGTGCTGAGGAACAAAGATGCTCCTTCGCACAACACAGCGGTTTAATCACGTTGCGCGATCAAAATTATCTTATGCCTGCGCCAAAATGCTGAATTCCAGACTACATTTAGGTAATCACTCAACATCGACGCAATTCAATCAGGCAAAAAGCCCTTTTACCTTTTGCATAGACTGCGTCAGGCTAGACGACCAGTGATTTGGCAATGAACTTTTGGCTAAACGCACCCAAACACTGCCAAACTGTCTCATAAAACTGGCTTCGTTATAATGAATGCCATATTCTGCACATAAAGCACGAATTTTTGGTGCCGCTTCTGCATAACGATTGGCGGGCATATCTGGAAATAAATGATGTTCAATTTGATGACTTAAATTGCCACTTAAAATATGCAACCATTCGGTTCCGGTAAAATTACTTGAGCCACGAATTTGGCGTAAATACCACTCTGCACGCGTTTCATGTTCAGTATTGTCTGCTTCAAAAGTTTCTGTATCTTCAGTGAAATGACCGTTAAAAATCACCGCTGATGACCATAAGCTACGAATGACATTGGCGACAGCATTGCCCGTAAACACAGGAATCGCATTGGGTCCTGCAATCAGCGGGAAAAATACATAATCTTTGGCGACCTGACGCACTGCTTTCTTACGGAATTTCGCTGAATCTTTCCAAACTTCTTTCCATGTTTTGGTTTTATAAGCCACGACATCTTCGATATGCAAATTTTGCAAGCCGACATACCATTCAAAAAACACCATCAATTGAATGGCTAAAGGAATATTGAATAAAAAGCGCGGTTCCCATTTTTGCGACTCGCTGACACGCAGTAAGCCATAGCCAACGTCGTGGTCTTTGCCAACAATATTGGTATAGGTGTGATGGATATAATTATGCGTATATTTCCAATCATCGCCTGTTGCCATGGTATCCCAATCATAATTGGCACCATTTAAGCTTGGGTCATTCAGCCAGTCGAATTGACCATGCATCACGTTATGCCCCAACTCCATATTTTCCACAATTTTAGAAATGCCCAACAAGCCTGTACCCAACAACCAAATCGGTGGAATCCAGCCGCCAAACATCAACATACCGCGTGATGCGATTTCACTATAGCGCACAAAATTACGAATTTTATAAATGTATTGGGCATCTTGCTCGCCAATGCTGTCCATAATTTCACGGCGGATGGCATCGACTTGTTGACCAAATGCTGCAATTTGTTCAGCACTTAGATGTTTAGATTTACCCTGTTCTACAAATTTAACTGACATATTCATTGTTTTTCTCCTCAGCCAAAATAAGCGCTGTGCGTATTGTTAAAGGTTAATCACCACGGGACTTACCGCTTGGCTGATACACAATTTAATTTGGGTATTGCTATCGTGGTCAATTTCACCGGTCAATAAATTTTTGGTTGAACCACTGACTTTGGTACAGGTACAGGTATTACAAATGCCCATACGACAACCATGCGCGGGTCTTAAACCGGCCTGTTCAGCACTGTCCAATAAATTGCTCTTGGCCTCAAACTCTTGTTGAGCACGTAAAAACACCACCGGTTGTACCGATGCTGTTTCATCGACAAAGACTTGGAAATATTCTTGTTTCAACTGCTGAGCAATGCCCAACTGTTGATAAATTTGATTGAGACTTTGCATCATGCCCGCAGCACCACAGGCATAGCTTTGACGCTGCCCGAAATCTGCCACCGTACTTTCCAGCAGTTGCAACGTTAAATGTTGCTGCTGTGCCACGGTATTAAAATAATGATATTGCAGCTGTGGATATTGCTCTGCCAATTGCAACAGTTCGGCATGAAAAGCCTCATCACGGCTAAAATAAATCAGGTCAATCTGGCTGATCTTTTGCGTGAGTGCCTGTTGCACGAGCGCATAAATTGCGGTGATGCCGCTGCCTGAAGCCAACAATAAAATAGAATTTTGCGATGGATTTAAGTTGAAATCACCTTGAGCCTGCGAAATTTCCACCACACTGCCGACCATCAAATGAGTTAAAGCATCAGATACTTTTCCCTGACGTTTCACGGCAATGATGATGTTGCCCGTTTCGGTTATTTTCACAATCGAGTAATGACGTTGCTGACGCACACCTGCAATCACCACGGTCACTAAAATACTTTGCCCTGCAGAAAAAGCCTCGGCTTGGAAGTTGTGATTCGGTTGCAGCTGAATTTGATAAAAATCAGTCGCGATGGCTTGAATATCCACAATCGTGGCTTTCACTTTTTTCCACGCCCACAGTGGATTTATTTTTTCAGCAATAAAATCGACGAAATCTTCTCGGATCCATTGCGGCTGATACTGCATCACATGACTCATATGACGTTCCTCTTTTATTGCTGGCTATTTATTTGAGTGAACAGATGTTCTTATAGTGAACACTTGTACACTATAATTATTTTTCAATTCAGTCAACACCTGTTCACTGACATTCGTCGTTTAATTTGTGTTTTTTTGATAGACTTCGCTCAGGATCTTTTTAGGGTAGTCGAATGTCGATACGGGATGAGCGCAAACAACAGAGCCGCCAAGCACTTTTGGATGCTGCACTTGCTTTAAGCACGTCTGGACGTTCTTTCAGTAGCATTAGTTTGCGTGAAATCGCACGCCATGTCGGTTTAGTCCCGACAGCGTTTTATCGTCATTTTCAAGACATGAATGAGCTTGGACTAGAGCTGGTGGATCAAGTTGCGCTGCATTTAAAAGGCATTTTGCATCAACTGGGACAAGCCTATATTTATCAACCCAATACCAAAACAAAAATTAGCTTAGATCTATTTTTCCAAGCCGTTGAGCATAATCCTGAACCTTGGGTGTTTTTAATTGCAGAGCGTTGGGGAGGCTCTGAAGTGATTCGACATGCCATTGCACGTGAAATTAATTTTTTAATTGAAGATTTGGCCAATGATTTAACTCACATTGAATCCGTCAAACACATTCGCAATGTGCAAGACTTACAAGTCCTTGCCAATATTTTAATCAATTTATCCTTTACTTGGGCCATGACGTGGATGAACATTAGTCGTCAATATCAAGACCAAGCACGCCTAGAACAACAAAAACAATTTAAGCTACAGACCATTACCCAAGTGCACTTAATTTTTCGGGGAATTTCCAATTGGGATATGGCGCAAACCACAGCAGCAGAGTCATCTAGCCACTGAACCATCAGACATAAAAAAACCCGCAATCATTGCGGGTTTTTTATACAGCAAAAATTATTTTGCTTTACGTTCTTTTTCCACCAAGTAGCTCACCACTTGCGTCACTTTACCGTCTTCACCTTGCACCACATATTTACCATTGACCACGACTGCAGGAACACCTGTCAGTTGATATTGCTGTGCCAACTGTTTTGCTTGCGCCACTTTCGAGGTAATCGCAAATGAATTAAACATGCTGTTAAATTTAGCTTCTGGCACGCCATATTTCACAAAAAATTTGGCTTGTGTTTGTTGATCAAAAATTTGTTGACCACCTTCATGAATCGCATGGAATAGCGGAAGATGGGTTTTTTTACGAATGCCTAAAGCTTCAGAGACATAATAACCGCGCGCGCCCTGCTCCCATAACGGGTTCATTGCAGCAGGAGTACGGATAAAGTTCACATCTTTAGGAATTTTCTTTAACCATGCTTGCATATGAGGTTCTAATTTAAAGCAGTGCGGGCAGCCATACCAAAAGAATTCACGGACTTCAATTTTCCCCGGAACTTGAACTTTACCTGGATTGGCAACCACGGTGTAATCTTTACCCGCGACAAAATTGGCAGCCATTGCCGTGCCTGAAAAGGCAAAAATAGCGGTAGCCACACTACTTAAAAGAAAGTTTCTCATTGACCTTATTGTCCTCTAAATCATTATGATGAGTTTATACGATCACTATAAATCAATTATTCCAAATTCGTTTTCATTCTGTGAACTTTTTTACAGCTTTTATCGCTTTTTTTAGAATTAACGCTACACTAATGCAGATGAGATTTTTTAAATTATAACGACTTGATTGAGGTGACACCGATGTCGCAATTGAATGTTGATCCACAAGAAATTGCCAAATTTGAAGCATTCGCAGCCATATGGTGGGATCAGCATTCTGAGTTCCGTCCACTGCATCAAATTAACCCTTTACGCTTAAATTGGATTGATGAACATTCAGGTGGCATCGCAGGTAAAAAAGTGCTGGATGTTGGCTGTGGTGGCGGTATTTTATCTGAAAGTATGGCGCGTCGTGGCGCTCAGGTTTTGGGTATCGACATGGGCTTAGCCCCATTAAATGTAGCGCGTATTCATGCCGAACAAGAAGGCGTGAGCAATATTGAATATCGTCAAGTTCCGGTAGAAGAATTAGCCCAAGAACAGGCGGGACAATATGACGTGGTGACGTGTATGGAAATGCTGGAGCATGTACCTGATCCTGCATCGATTATTCAAGCTTGCCAAACACTGGTCAAACCGGGTGGCCATGTGTTCTTTTCGACCATTAACCGTAATCCAAAATCGTATTTATTCGCCATTATTGGTGCTGAATATGTATTACGCATGTTGGCAAAAGGCACCCACGATTATCATAAATTTATTAAACCGTCTGAACTGGCACATGATATTCGTAATGCCGGCTTAACCCTGAAAGACATGACTGGATTACATTTCAATCCGCTCACGAAGCGTTATTGGTTAGCACCGAATGTTGACGTGAACTACATGGTCTATACCGTCAAAGCAGGTGCCGAATGAAAGCGGTTCTGTTTGACCTAGATGGCACACTGATTGACACGGCTGCTGACTTTATTCGCATTATTCAAGACATGTGCCGCGATAAACAATGTGACGTGGTGGCTGCGGATCTGATTCGCACCCAAGTGTCGGAAGGCGCACGTGCCATGGTGAAATTGGTTTACCCAGAATTGGATGTTGAAGATCCGGTTTTTCTCGCCCATCGACAACGTTTTTTAGATGTCTATGGCGACGATATTGCGGTAGAGACTGACCTGTTTGAAGGCATGTATCCACTGCTGGAAGCCTTAGAAAGCCAAAATATTCCGTGGGGTATTGTCACCAATAAGCCACGTTGGTTAAGTGAAGCCTTACTTAAAGCGCTGAATTTGACCGATCGCTGTGCTGTTTTGGTCTGTCCTGAAGATGTCAGCAAGACCAAACCCGATCCTGAACCGATGTATCTGGCAGCCAAACACATTCAGATTCAGCCAGAAGATTGTATTTATGTCGGTGACCATCCACGTGATATCGATGCCGGTCGTCATGCCCATATGTACACCATCTTAGCGGCTTATGGTTATTTACCATTGCAGCACAAAGATAACTTAACAGCATGGCAAGCGGATTGTATAGTAAACACTGTTGCTGAATTACATCAGGTGATTCATCAATTGGTCATGCCCAAGCAACAGCATCATTCTCTAACTTCATAAACACATAAAAATACAATAAACGAGGAGGTCTGCAATGAAATATTCAGAATATCAACCTCGCCCCGATCTGTTAAAAGATCGCATTATCCTGATTACAGGTGCGGGCGATGGTATTGGTCGTGCAGCAGCACTGAGCTATGCCCTACACGGTGCAACAGTGGTACTGCATGGACGTGCCTTAAATAAACTTGAAGTCATTTATGATGAAATTGAAAGTTTAGGTGCACCCCAACCGGCTATTCTGCCTTTGCAACTCTCCAGTGCCTCTCCTCGAGATTATGAATTACTGGTCGATACTTTAGAAAAACAATTTGGTCGCCTAGACGGTATTTTGCATAATGCCGGTATTTTAGGTGAACGTACTGAACTCGCCCATTACCCGATTGATGTTTGGGATGATGTGATGGCGGTGAATCTACGCGCACCTTTTATTTTGACCCAAGAACTGTTGCCGCTACTCAACAAATCAGATCATGCCTCTGTGGTTTTTGCCAGTTCAGGCGTGGGTCGTGAAGCACGTGAGCGTTGGGGTGCATACTCGGTATCCAAAATTGCCATTGAAGCCGTCAACCAGATCTTTGCCAAAGAAAATGTCTACCCCAATGTACGTTTCAACTGTATTAATCCCGGGGCGACCCGAACAGCCATGCGTGCTAAAGCCTATCCAGATGAAGATCCTAAAACCTTAGCCACACCTGAAATGATTATGCCGGCTTACCTATATTTAATGGGTGAAGACAGCTTAGAAATGAATGGTGAAAGTATTGATGCACAGGATTAGACTTCTTCTATTAATCTTTGAAACTAAAAAGGAAGCAGTTTCTGCTTCCTTTTTTATGGCTAATTTTTAAAGCATTCCGCTCTCTATTGCACAAACACGACTTTAAATCGTATTTTTAAATCAATTTAATAAAAATATTCGGTTTTTCAAATCAAACCCATCTAGCTATGCTGATCCTCATCGTAAAACACCACATTTGAGGAATCTAAAATGGCTGACCCAAAACGTAAAATGGATACCATTCGCTCGATTGAAAACTTACAACTTTCAAATGCCTTAATTATCGGTCTAAATGATGCCAAACAAGCAGAAAGCATTGCTGAAGCCATCCGTTCCTTACAAGACTTAGCCGAACAATGGAACTAAAAACATGCTGGACTGAACAGTGATAATCGACTATTGCCACATTTTGACAGAAGCATTTTGAACCCATAAAATGAATTGCAAAAATGAGATACAATATCCTGTTTTTATAGTCTTTAATACCAACGATAAAATAGATTAAGATTGTTAAAGCGCGAGATATGGATACAGAATATCCTGATTATCTCTGCATTTTTTAATAAATGAGTGATTGATCTTCACAGTTTCTCTGCAATTATTTTGTACATTAGTGTTAGTGAAATTAATAGTTTTTTATGAGGGTTCAACATGAAAAAGATTTTGACAATTTTGGCAATTTCTTTCAGTGCATTGATGGCAAACAGTGTAACCACTGCTGCACCTCAC
This sequence comes from uncultured Gammaproteobacteria bacterium, assembly GCA_963812025.1. Classification (GTDB taxonomy): domain Bacteria; phylum Pseudomonadota; class Gammaproteobacteria; order Pseudomonadales; family Moraxellaceae; genus Acinetobacter. The sequence goes on along the minus strand of CAWETQ010000007.1, from coordinate 22,749 downwards.
GATAATGAACGTGATTGGGATCAACCACGTCATCAGTCTAAAGGGCGCGACTTTCGTGACAATGATGATGATGACCGTATGCAAGATAAACGTCGGGTTCGCGAAGAACGTGGGGTCAAACGGCTACAACAACATAAATGGCAAACCGGTTATGTGATGCCACAGCATTATCGTGGTAATGGTTATAAAGTCGATTATAAAGAGCATGACTTGCCCAAACCGTCGCGTAATCAACAGTGGTACAAAATTAATAATGATTATATTTTAGTCGATACCGATAGTAATAATATTGTGCGTATTCAAGGCTTCTAAAGCCTATTCTAAATACCCTCAGCTCAAACTGAAGTTTGGGCTTTTTTTATGTCTCATGCATTGTCTATTTTAGCGCCAAGTCTTGCGCTGTAGGTTTTTCAGCATTTTTATAATCTTCTTTTTTTCTCCACGAATTTCACAATTCAACTATACAGCTCTCATCTTTTATCTCGACTTTTTCGTTATTTTTGCTTTATCGAAATAAACATTCTATTTGAAATAAGGTGAAAGAAATGAAAAAAATCATCACTACAATCGCATTGTCTTTATCTGCATTACTGGCAACGTCTGCAATGGCAGCATCAGATCATCGTTATGACGATCAGCAACGCTATAACAACCATACTCAAGACAATCGTTGGAACAATAACAACAACCATTATGACCACGATCGTGATGACCGTAATCGTGTCAACCCAAGCCGTGACTGGCGTGTGGGTCAAACCCTACCGCGTCAATACGACAACTCACGCTTTCAAGTCAGCGACCGTGAAGCACGCCGCTTAGCCAAAACAGGTCGTTATCAACAATGGTATAAAGTAAATGGTGACTATGTGTTGGTCAATGAACGTAACAATCGTATTGTTCGCATTCAAAACTAAGTCATTTAAGTTCAACCATTTTCATTTCTTAAAAACACTTTAACTATCGTTAAGGTGTTTTTTTTATTTTATTGTTCCGCTCCGCTTTTTTTTGATTAGAATCATGCATAGGATTTTATTCTTCATTTGAGATAGGTATGCACGCGAATTCCTCTGAAACATCACAAAGCACAACTTTGCAATATGTGCATTGGTTTCGACATTCTGCGCCTTATATCAATGCACATCGGAATAAAACCTTTGTCATTATGTTTGATGGCGAAGCAGTACAACATGAAAATTTCCAACATATTATTCATGATATTGCCCTGCTGCATTCTTTAGGCATTCACCTGATTTTAGTTCATGGTGCACGTTCGCAAATCAATCAAAATTTAAAAGCCAGTGGTATTGAAACGCCATTTCATCATCACCGCCGCATTACCACACGCGAATCTTTAAGTTGTGTCATGAACGCAGTCGGCTCTATTCGCTTGCAAATTGAAGCCTTACTGTCGATGGGGCTGGCCAATTCACCCATGTACGGCGCACGTATTGACGTGATTTCAGGCAATTTTGTCACCGCAAAACCGTATGGCATTCGTGATGGCATTGATTTTCAACTGACCGGTGAACTGCGCACTGTAGATACCCACGCGATTCAACGCCATCTTAAAAATCATAATATTGTCTTGCTGGGGCCAACGGGTTATTCCAACACCGGTGAAGTGTTTAACTTGGTCGCAGAAGAAGTGGCCACCAATACCGCAATATTACTGAAAGCAGATAAGCTGATTTTCTTGGGTAAGCAACAAGGTTTAGTCAATGAGCTGGGGCAATTACAACGTGAAATTCCGCCCCATCAGCTCGATCAGCATATCTTGCAATATCAAGACTCCAATCCCGATATTGCCTTACAGCTGCGTGGGGCAAAAAATGCCTCACTGAAAGGGGTCAATCGCGTTCATCTGATTTCCTATACTTATGATGGTGCATTACTGGAAGAACTTTTCACCCGTGATGGTTCAGGCACCATGATGACCGATGCCCATTATGAAGAGGTTCGCACTGCCACTATTCAAGATGTTGGTGGCTTGATGAATTTACTTCGTCCACTCGAAGATGAAGGGATTTTGGTTTATCGCTCACGTGAACGACTCGAAAGTGAAATTGAGCAATTTGCAGTGATTGAACGAGATGGCATGATTTTAGCCTGTGCAGCACTTTACCCTATTCCTACGGCTGCCAATGAAATTCAGTCGGCTGAAATTGCCTGTGTCGCGGTCGATCCAAGCTATCGAAAATCCAATCGGGGCAGCCAAATTCTGCATTATTTGGAAGATAAAGCGAAAGGCTTAGGCATTCAACAACTGTTTGTGTTGACCACACGTACCGCGCATTGGTTTGTGGAACATGGCTTTGAACCTGCCAGTGTCGATGATCTGCCGAATACACGTCAGGCGCTGTATAACTATCAACGTAATTCATTGGTATTCAAAAAGTCACTTTAAGTGGCTTTTTTTATTTCTGCTATATCTTTATTTTTTATAACTTTATCTCGCATTGGGCTAAATCTAGCGCATTTAACTTATGCTCTTTTTTCATAAGCTTATGGCTGTGTCATATTTATAATTAAATACAATAAATATCAATAATTTAAAAAATAATTTCACATATTTTATTGGCAATATAAATCATTTTTTTAGCGAAGCTTTGCTGTTTTTTAGTTATCTTTTTTATTCATGATTAATCCCTATTTTTTTATTTTTTTTGCAAAAGAAAAAACTTTAGCCTGCGTTCAATATTCAACACTTGCTGTTCGTTGTGCAACCCACTTCTGCGGAAGTAGCTCAAGGACAGCAAGATGTCACTAATGCGTTTTAGCAACAAAAATTCATTCCCAACAAAATCAATATTCAAGCCGCCATTTTAAATCAGACCAACAAATAAATAATAGGATCAGCATCATGGGTGTACTTAAAGCTTTTAGCCTCATTGGAATTACCACACTAAGTCTTGGGCTTGTTGCATGCCAAAAACCAGAACACAAACAAGCCGTATCCACTGCACCCGATACAGCAGCTGTAGTGCAAACCTTGTCTATTGGCTATCAAAAATCATCATTAAATTTATTGGTTGCTCGTCAGCAAAAAATATTTGAACAACAATTTCCTCAAGCCAAAATTGAATGGCGCGAGTTCCCTGCCGGCCCGCAAATGCTTGAAGCATTGGCCGTGAATGCCGTCGATTTTGGCTATGTCGGTAATACCCCGCCAATCTTCGCTCAAGCAGCCAATAAAGATTTACGTTACATCGCTTATGAATTGGTGCCTGAACAATCTCAAGCTTTACTTATTCCTAGCAACAGTCAGATTAAAAGCATTGCCGATTTAAAAGGTAAACGCATTGCGGTACAAAAAGGGTCGAGTGCCCATGAATTACTGGCCAAGGTCTTACAAAAAGCAGGTTTAAGCTGGACAGATATTCAACCCATTTGGTTACCACCAGCGGATGCTCGCGCTGCATTTGACAAGCAATCTATTGATGCATGGTCAATTTGGGATCCCTACTTAAGTGCGGCTGAATTGGACAGTAAAGCGAAAGTTCTGACCAGTGCGGCAGATTTTCCAAAAACCTATTCATTTTATATTGCCAATCCCAAGTTCATTACTGAACACCCACAGGCTGTAGCGCAATTTATTGGCGGATTGAATAGCGCAGACCAATGGATTTTAAAAAATCAGACTGTGGCTTTAGATATTTATAAAAAAAGCACAGGGCTCAATCAAGCGACTGCGGAGCAGGTTTTTAATCGACGCTTAAAACCATCCCCAATTCAGACCTTGACGCCTGAAGTGATCCAGACACAACAAAATATCGCTGATTTATTTCAGCAAGTAAAACTCATTCCGCAAAAAATTAATGTTCAAGACGCGGTCTGGACACCTTCGAACAAATAGTAATTTATTCAAAATTAACGCAGGAAATCTGGTATGAAAATTTTTTGGTTTATTCCGACCCATGGTGATAGTCGTTATTTAGGTACTCGTAAAGGTGCACGCCAAGTCGATCATGCCTACATGAAACAAATTGCGGTTGCGGCAGATCACTTGGGCTATGAAGGGGTACTCATTCCAACTGGTCGTTCATGTGAAGATCCGTGGATTACCGCAGCAAGTTTAATTGATGCCACCCAAAATTTGAAATTCTTAGTCGCATTACGCCCCGGCATTACAACACCTGCACTGGCTGCACGTATGGCTGCAACTTTTGATCGTCTATCCAATGGTCGGGTATTGCTGAATTTAGTCACTGGGGGAGATGAACAAGAACTCAAAGGTGATGGTCTATATGAAGACCATGCAACGCGCTATCAAACCGCTGCTGAATACACCAAAATTTGGCGTGAAATTTTAACCCGTTCGCATACAGGTGAATCTTTTACTTTTCACGGCGAACGCTTACAGGTCGATGATGCAAAACTACTTTATCCACCAATACAAAAGCCTTATCCACCGCTTTGGTTCGGTGGTTCTTCTGATGCAGCCCTTGAACTTGCTGCGGAACAAGTCGATACCTATTTAACTTGGGGTGAACCGCCTGCTGCGGTAAAAGAAAAAGTACAGACCATGCGTGCCAAAGCGGCAGCTCGTGGCCGAACGTTAAATTACGGTATTCGCTTACATGTCATTGTACGTGAAACTACTGAACAAGCATGGGCAGCAGCAGATGAGCTAATTCAGTATGTCGATGATGCCACCATTGCCGCAGCACAGAAAAAATTCAAACAGATGGATTCTGTCGGTCAACGTCGCATGGCTGAATTGCATAATGGTGATCGGACTAAACTTGAAGTATCACCTAATCTTTGGGCAGGTGTCGGGCTTGTCCGTGGTGGTGCAGGTACAGCACTGGTTGGAGACCCAGAAACGGTTGCTGCACGTATTCAGGAATATGCCGATTTGGGTATCAATACCTTCATCTTCTCGGGCTATCCTCATTTAGAAGAATCTATTCGTTTTGCCGAATTAGTGTTCCCTCTGCTGCCATTAGAAACCCGTGAAAAATTAACACAACCCAATTTAACAGGGCCTTTTGGTGAAATCATCGCGCATCACTATGTACCTGATGCAGTGAAGCAACCTGTGCAAACTCAGGAGTCGGCTTAATGAGCAAAAGCATTGCTGCCGAAGCCTTGGTAAAAGCCAAGGTTTCACGTGGAACACCTTTTGGGCAACTTTTGCTGCCGTGGTTGTTCCCCATCGTTCTGATCTTGATTTGGCAAATCGCGTCGAGCACGGGACTTTTAGCAAGCCGTATTTTGCCTGCACCGAGTGCTGTCGTGACTGCATTTTGGCATCTATTGATCAGTGGTGAACTTTGGCAACATGTCAAAGTCAGTGCTGGACGTGCCCTACTGGGTTTATTGGTTGGCGGTGGTCTGGGTTTACTGCTGGGTCTACTCAATGGCTCATCTAAACTGGCATCAACGCTACTGGATACCACCTTGCAAATGATCCGTAACATTCCGGCATTGGCTTTAATTCCTTTGGTGATTTTATGGTTTGGCATTGATGAATCAGCAAAACTATTTCTCGTGGCGATTGGGGTATTTTTTCCAATTTATATTAATACCTATCACGGGATTCGTTCAGTCGATCCACAATTGATTGAAATGGGTAAAAGCTACGGACTGACACGTTGGCAATTGTATAAAGACATTATTTTACCCGGTGCAATGCCGTCCATTTTAGTGGGCTTACGTTTTTCACTGGGTTTGGTTTGGGTACTACTGATTGTTGCCGAAACCATTTCAGCTCAATCGGGCATTGGCTACATGACCATGAATGCGCGTGAGTTTTTACAAACCGATGTGGTTCTGGTCGGTATTTTACTTTATGCCCTACTGGGTAAATTAGCCGATGTATTGGCTGTGGGTTTAGAGAAATACCTACTGCGTTGGCATGCTGGATATCAAAAATAAGGAATAGGTCATGACTGATTTAAGTATAGGGCGCCATGTCGCAGAAGATGCCGCCAACGCCAAACATCGTGTCACTACCGACATCAATCCAAGTGCTGTGGTCGGTGCAGAAATTTTGATTGAGCAATTATATAAATTTTATGGTGAAGTCAGCGTTTTAGAAGATTTAGACCTGCATATTCAAGCGGGAGAATTCCTTGCCATTGTCGGGCGTAGTGGTTGTGGTAAAAGTACGTTACTGCGCCTGATTGCCGATTTAGAACAACCAAGTTATGGTGAGATTAAGTTTAAATCAGCCCGTCACATTCGTGAAGGTATTACCAGTGATGACATTCGGGTCATGTTCCAAGACCCACGACTTTTGCCATGGCGCAGCATTGAACAAAATGTACAACTGGGTTTAGCCAAAGAACAGCAAAGCAACGCCTCCACCCTGTTAGAAAAAGTCGGACTGCAAAGATAAAGCCGCATTGTGGCCATCACAGTTATCGGGTGGGCAACGCCAACGCACTGCTTTGGCACGTGCACTGTCACACAAGCCGCGCATTTTATTACTCGATGAACCTTTAGGTGCACTCGATGCACTGACGCGTTTAGACATGCAGGCACTGATTGAAAAATTGTGGCGTGAACAAGGCTTTACCGCTATTTTGGTCACGCATGATGTCAGTGAGGCCGTACAATTGGCCGATCGCATTATCCTGCTGGATAAGGGACATATTGCGCAGCAATTTAAAGTCAATTTAGCGCGACCACGAAAAAAAGATTATGCCTTTACCGAATTAGAGCAACAGGTTTTAAATGCAGTGTTGGCAACATAATGTCTGAGCTGTGAAATGGGCACATCGCTATGGTTTAGTTTGCGCTCATTTCATCATTCTGTTGTCTAAACGTAATCTTATTCTTAAATCATTTTAAGCATTGCTGGATCATCCACCTACTTAAATGTAAGGCATGACAAAAGATAAAAATTCAATCTTATTGAAAGTTTTAATAAATATTCATGAATCGATTCCATCTGGTCTTGTTCAAGATCTTTTTACATTGCGCAAAAACTGAGTAATTTAATCGTCAATCTAAAAAATAAATCACCAATATTCATAAAATTAAAACTTTTGTCTGTGCACAAATCTGGTGATTTGCCGTACAATTTAAGATTCCAATTTTGATTATTTTCACATTGCCGATGGAACAAAAAAAGAGTACTCAAAAACGACATCAACTGCTGAATGCAGCACTCGATGTATTTTCCCTTTATGGTTTTAATGGGGCAAGCTTAGACGAAATTGCTCAAATTGCTGAAATGCACAAATCTAATATTTTCTATTACTATGAAAATAAAGAAGCCTTGTACGTTGAAGTACTGACGACGGTATTACAGAAGTGGCTTTCTCCACTACAAATGCTAGAAACAGAACTTGAACCTGAAGAAGCAATCACCAATTATTTATTGCAAAAAATTGAAGTTTCTCGTACTCAACCGAAAGCGTCTCGATTATTTGCTTTGGAAGTGATTCAAGGTGCGCCGCATATCTTGCCTATTTTAAAAGGCCCATTAAAGAAATTGGTCAAGCGTAAAGCCAAAGTCATTACCTTATGGCAAGAACAAGGAAAAATTGCCAAGGAAATTGATCCTGAACTTTTAATCCTGAATATTTGGGCCATTACACAAAACTATGCGGATTTTGCCACCCAAATGGAAATGGTGACAGGCAAGACTTTACGTAACCGCAGTATGCAACAACGTATTATTCAACATACGGTGCATATGATGTTATATGGCATTATTCCTCGTGCATAAACCTTAAATTATCGTGCGCGATAATTTTGGCATACGACCATAGCCCTCTATGGTCGCCGAATTCCCCAATAAATGACTTACTAATAAATAATAATAAAAATTGCTAATTTGAGTTTTACACAAAATGCTTTTGATAAAGCGCCAATAATTTTTGTGCACCCAATAATAAATTTTCTTCCCAGTCCAAATGTGCCGTATCGTTTGCACCATCGGTAATATATTTGACTGAAATTAAACGTACATCTAACTTTTTACACACTTTGGCCAAGGCATAACCTTCCATATCGACAAGGTTACACGGCACTTTCGGTAGACCTGTTTCAAAGCTGTCCCCCGTTCCACAAATCCCTTGAGCTAAATCTCCAAAATGCACATCTAAGGCAATTTCAGCCGGATAATCATGATCCATCGGGGTTACACCCACCTGAAAACCCAATGGTGAAACATCCATATCACGTTGCACAAAAGTCATGACTTCGACCAAACTATGCGCATCAAAATGTGAACTGCCTGCTGTGCCCAAATTTAACAGCGTTTTACAGCCAGTCTTTTGAATCACTTCAAAGGCTTTAAATGCCGCATTGACTTTACCAATACCACTGTAATGCACATCAATCCCTGCTTGCTCAAATAAGCCTTTCGATTCATTCGGCAATGCCATAATTAAAGCGATGTCAGAAATCATGTGATGTACTCATGGAGAAAGATAAAAAGTGTGCTCATTAGAAAAGAAAATGCCATCAGGTGCAAATTTTAATCCGCTTTTTCAAAGCGGGAATTAAATCACTGGCTCTTCACTTCCAAACAAACATTAAAATTATTTCTGTTCCAAATAGCTTTTTAAACACGGCGAAAAGAACAAATTACCACGGTAAAAACCTTGTGCTGTTTTACTGACCACCAACAGCCATAACATCACCAAGATTACCGCCAAAGCATAAGCAATAGACTGGATAAAACTGACGTGGATCTGTTGCCCCAAATTCAACACTGCAAGGGTTAATACCCCCAATGGAAACGTTAACCCCCACCATCCCAAATTAAAGGGTAAATCTGTTTTGGCGTGTTTCAAGGTGGTCAAAACAGCAATGCCCAACCACCACAGAGCAAAGCCCAGTAACAGCATGCTTGCCACGATTCCCGCTTGCTGACAAAACACGCCTAAGCTTTGCATATTTACAGCTGCCAGTACTTGTGGTGCTTGTGCACCCAGTACCAACAAGGCCAATGCACCTGTCGCAATCGGCCCCAATGCCAACCAACTGGTGATTGCCAATTCCTTACTGGGCAATTGATGCAGCGCCAAACGCAGCATTAAAATGGTTAAAATTGCAAAAGCAGGCAACACTGAAATGCCCCATAGCACATAGCTCCCGACCAAAATGCCCACCGCTTGCTGACCTTCAGCAATATGTGGCAGTAACAAACCACCAGAGGTTGCCGCAACCTCACAGGCCACTATCGGCAATAACCAGACTGCTGTCATACTGTGTAATTGATGCTCCTGCCGACTGAACATACAAAATGGCACCACCCAAGCAATGGCAACCGCAAGCAAGACATCGACATACCACAACATCTGCGCCAACTGAATCACCCAATCCCCATATAGGCTAATGCCAAACTTGAATAAGCCATTAATAATGGTCGCCAGTGCCATCGGAATGGCACCCAAAAACAGGCTCATACTGGCATGAGAAAAAATCTGTTTCGCTTCAGTCGGGTAAATCAGCCAACGCAGCCCATATAAAAGACAAAAGCTCATAAACAATAAAATATTCAGTTGCCATAATGATGCCCCCAATTGCACCATCATGCTGTGGGCAAATGGCAGTTCAGCTAGAATTAATGCCACAACACCTGTCCCCATGCTGGCAGTAAACCAATTTGGGGTAAATTGGCGCACAATATCTTGCATTTGTTCAAGTTGATAAAATGGCTTTTTCATCGCGGTTGCTCATCAAAGGCTATATCTGCATTTTACGAGGCTTTTAAAATAAGAAAAATTGATTTATTTTTATTCAATTAATCAATTTAATTGATAACAAGCAGCAATCTTTGATTAATTTTTTTGAGTAAAAACACAACAACAAGACGAACGCTGAAGATTATGGCAATATATAGCCCTGATAATTTTTCATTTATTGATTCGCCCATGAAGCTGCTCCGCCTGAATGCTTTAGCGCCCAATTTTCAATTGCCAAAAACTGCCGTCACCATTGGTAATTTTGACGGTGTGCATTTGGGTCATCAGGCGATGATTGCACAATTAAAAGAACTCGCAGCAGCGCAAAATTTAAAAACTTTGGTGATGATTTTTGAACCGCAACCTTTAGAGTTCTTTAAAGGCTATGAAGCACCGCCCCGCATTAGCTCATTACGTGAAAAAGTCGAATATCTGACTGAACTTGGCGTCGACTATATTGCGATCGCAAAATTTGATAATTATTTCCGTAGCTTAAGTGCTGAAGAATTTGCACAAATACTCAAACAAAAACTCAATGCACACAGCCTTGTACTGGGTGATGACTTCCATTTTGGCAAAAACCGTCAGGGCAATAGCGAATTTCTTCGCCACTATGGTTTTCAAGTCACCAATTTAAATACTGTCGAACAAGCGGGTGAACGGGTCAGTTCCACCCGTATTCGCCAAACCTTACAAGCCGGTGATTTAGCACTTGCCGCACAATTATTGGGTCGCCCGTATAGCATCACAGGTCGGGTGCAATATGGTGATCAAATTGGACGGACGATTAATTTCCCCACCATCAATGTGCGTCTAAACCGTCATAAACCCTGTTTAAATGGTATTTACGGCGTTGAAGTGTTGTGTGAAACCCAATCTTTAAAAGATAAGGTCAAAGCCGATCATCCTGAAAAACTCGGGATTGCAGCTTATGACCCTACTGCACTGTTTGGTGCAGGACATGTTGGTACACGGCCAGCCATCAAACAGGAACATCCTGAATGGCGATTAGAAGTACATTTTCCTGATGTTTCTGCTAATCTGTATGGCCTATTAATGCGGGTGACGTTCTTAAACTATTTACATGGTGAAAAGGACTATCCTTCGCTTGAAGCATTAAAAGCGGGAATTGATGATGATGTGGAGAAACTGCTTGAGTTTCGACAAAACACGCCTCATTTCCCCTTTTAAATCCCTAATTTTTTACTGTAAAACGCGTCAGCCTAAGCCTGATTAAATTGGAAGACATCTTGCATGAGCGATAAGCAAACTCCTGAAAATGCAGTGGATTATAAAGCCACGCTAAACCTCCCAGGTACTGAATTTGCAATGAAAGCAAATCTCGCAGTACGTGAAGCAAAATGGTTAGAAGAGTGGTATGCCGACAACATTTATCAGCAGATTCGTGCATCGCGTATTGGCAAGAAAAAATATGTGCTTCATGACGGCCCTCCATATGCCAATGGTCAAATTCACCTCGGTCATGCGGTGAATAAAGTCCTCAAAGACATCATCATCAAAAGCCGCATTATGGATGGTTTTGATGCACCCTATGTTCCGGGTTGGGACTGTCATGGTTTACCAATTGAACTGAAAGTCGAAGAAAAAGTGGGTAAAGTCGGCGTTAAAGTCGATGCCGCAACGTTCCGTAAACACTGCCGTGAATATGCTTACACACAAGTCGAATTACAAAAGAAAGACTTCGTGCGCATGGGTGTGTTCGGTGATTGGGACAATCCATACCTAACCATGAACTTTGTACAAGAAGCCAACATTGTGCGTTCATTGGGCGAAATTCAAAAACAAGGTCATATCCAACCGGGTCTTAAACCAGTCAACTGGTGTTTGGACTGTGGTTCTGCACTGGCAGAAGCGGAAGTTGAATACGAAGATAAAAAATCTGATGCAATTGATGTGGGTTTCACGGTTGTTGATTTAGCCGATTTATCTGCACGTTTGGGTATCACTGTTGCAGATTCAACCGATATCGTGATCTGGACAACAACACCTTGGACCATTCCAGCCAACCAAGCGGTTGCCCTACATGCGGATATTGAATACCAATTGGTTACAGCACGTGGGACAGAAAAAGCTGCACAAAACTTTATTTTGGCAAAAGATTTAGTTGAATCTGCCACTGAACGCTATGGCTTTACTACAGTTGAAGTGCATTGCGGACTTTACCGGTAGCACACTTGAAAACCTACAATTACAACATCCATTAATTGCTGAGCGCCAAGTACCCGTCATTTTAGGTGAACACGTGATTGCAACCAGTGGTACAGGTGCGGTACATACTGCTCCCGGCCATGGTGTGGACGACTATAAAGTTGGCTTATTGTATAACTTAAAAGTGGATAATCCTGTCGGTGGTAACGGGGTATATTTACCGACTGCACCCATTTTTGCAGGCGAACACATCTATAAAGCCAATCCACAGATTATTGCAGCACTCAGTGAAGCTGGAAAACTTTGGGCACATGTGGCGATCAAACACAGCTACCCACATTGCTGGCGTCACAAAACACCAATCATCTTCCGTGCAACCCCACAGTGGTTTATCAGCATGGATGATCAAGGCTTACGTCAAGATGCGCTCAATGCGATTGAAAATGACATCAGCTTTGTGCCAGATTGGGGTAAAAACCGTATTCAATCAATGATCGAAGGTCGTCCAGACTGGTGTATCTCACGTCAACGTACTTGGGGTGTGCCAATTCCATTCTTCGTACATAAAGACACCAATGAACTTCATCCACGTACACCTGAACTGATTGAAGAAGTTGCGAAACTGATTGAGCAAGAAGGCATTGACGGTTGGTATAACCGTGAAGCCAAAGATTTTATCGGTGCAGATGCGCAGCACTACAATGCGGTGCGTGACACCTTAGATGTCTGGTTTGACTCGGGTACAACGCATTTTGCCGTGCTTCGTGAACGTGAAGACTTAACCGACCCTGCTGATTTGTACCTTGAAGGTTCAGACCAACACCGTGGTTGGTTCCAATCATCGTTATTGACGTCGATTGCCATCAACAAACGTGCGCCATATAAAGGTCTATTGACTCATGGTTTCGTGGTGGATGAAAAAGGTCGTAAGATGTCGAAGTCAATCGGCAACGTGATCACACCACAAGACATCATTAAAGATATGGGTGCAGACGGCTTACGTTTCTGGATCGCATCTTCAGACTACCGTTATGAAATGACCGCAGGTAAAGAAATCTTTAACCGTGCATCAGACGGCTACCGTCGTATTCGTAACACCTTGCGTTTCTTGTTGGCGAACCTAAATGGTTTCACCCCTGCGACAGATGCCTTGCCAGTGGATCAATTGATCGCGCTGGATCAATACATCTTGCAACGTGCGGCTGAGGTACAAAAAACCATTCAACAAGCCTATGAAGATATGAATTTCCATATCGTGGCCAGTTCATTGACCAACTTCTGTATTAATGACTTGGGTGGTTTCTACCTCGACATTATCAAAGACCGTCAGTACACCACCAAAGCAGATTCTCAAGCGCGTCATTCTGCACAAACTGCGTTGTATCACTTGGTACAAGCCTTTGTCCGTTGGATGGCACCAATCTTGACCTTTACTGCGCAAGAAGCTTGGCCGTTAATTCCGGGTCAGACCGAGAAATATGTATTTACCACAGAATGGTATGACATTCCTGTTGCTTCAACTGCGAACCTGATTTCAGAAGCCGATTGGCAAACCATGATTGCGGTTAAATCTGCAGTGAACAAGCAAATTGAAGCGGCACGTAATGCCAAATTGATTGGTTCAAACCTGTCTGCCAAAGTTGAACTTTGGGCCAATGCTGAACTCAAAACAGCACTAGATCAGTTAAATGATGAACTTCGTTTCGTCCTGATTACCTCAACTGTGATTGTGAATGCATTTGATGAAGCACAAGGTGAAGCAACAGATCTTGACGGCTTACGCGTGAAAGTATCGGCTGCGGAAGGTGAAAAATGTGCGCGTTGCTGGCATGTTCTTCCAGATGTAAATACACATCACGAACATCCAGGTCTTTGTTCTCGTTGTATTATTAACCTTCCTACAGGTCAAGGCGAAGAGAGAAAATATGCCTAATCCACAACCGAAAAAGGGCTTATTCCAGTTCTACCCACACAATTTAATATGGGTGGCTTTATCCATTGTCGCGATTATTCTCGACCAATGGACTAAAGGGATTGCAACGACACATCTGAATTATGCAGATCCTGTGCCGGTACTGCCCTTTTTAAATTGGACATTGCTACATAACTATGGCGCAGCTTTTAGTTTCTTGTCCGATGCAGGTGGATGGCAACGTTATTTCTTTACTTCACTGGCAGGTTTAGTGTCTGTGATTTTTGTATTTTGGCTGATGCGTATGCCAAAAAAAATCGTGATTTTACCGCTGGCGATTGCCCTCATTTTGGGTGGTGCCATTGGTAATTTAATTGATCGTGTCTCTTTAGGTTATGTGGTCGATTTTATTCATGTGTACTACAACAACAGCCACTTCCCTGCTTTTAATATTGCAGATAGTGCCATTACTTTAGGCACAATTCTGCTGCTTATCGATACGTTTTTCCTCGAAAAACAACGTATTCAACGTGCTGAAGCGCAACAAAATGACTGAAATGATTAATCCCAATGAAGAAACCCGTATTGGTGAAGGCTCAAAAGTAGAGCTTCACTTTTCTGTTGCTATTGAAAATGGCGTAGAAATTGACAATACCCGTAGCCGTGAAGAACCTGTCAGCCTTGTCATCGGCGATGGCAACTTACTTCCGGGCTTTGAAAAAGCACTGTTTGGTTTACGTGCTGGTGACCGTCGTACCGTAAGTCTTCCACCCGAAGATGCTTTTGGTCCGTGGAACGCTGAAAATATTCAAAAATTTGATACGGTTAAATTCGAACAAACGCCAATTATCGGCCATATGATTGAATTTGAAGATAAAGCCAAACAAAGCTTATTTGGTGTGGTGAAATCAGTCGGTGAAGATATCACTGAAATTGATTTCAACCACCCGCTTGCTGGCAAAGATATTACTTTTGAAGTCGAAATCTTCAAAGTAACGCCTGCGGGTCAGCAAGGTGTAAAAATCATGTAATTCAGCATTCGCTGAGACCTCATTAAAAAAGCTCCTTCGGGAGCTTTTTTAGCTTTGGTAAAATACAAAACCCTCATATTCAGCCCTTCATATTCATATTAATTTAGACCCTAACTGCATAAAAATAATACAGGTTCAATATATGAAAATTCAAATTATTGTTGGTAGTGTGCGTGAAGGACGTACCGCAATTAAAGTCGCACGTTGGGTACAACAAAGTATCGAAAAAGCAAATTTCAGTACCGTTCAGACTGAACTGGTCGATTTAAAACAATGGAACCTGCCTATTTTTGCAGGAGCACACCCTCCAATCACGGGTATTTATGATCAACCCAAGCAACAAGAATGGGCAGACAAAATTTCCCAAGCCGATGCCATTATTTTTATCAGTCCTGAATATAATCATGGCTACAGTCCTGCCTTAAAAAATGCTTTAGATTACTTAGGCAAAGAATGGCAAGGTAAACCCGCTGCCTATATTGGCTATGGTGCAACCAATGGATCACGTTCGATTGATCAAATTCGTCAAGTCGGAACACAATTGGGCTTAATCGACAGTAATGCTGTGATTGAAATTCGTGACATCTTCTCACGCAATAAAACGGAAGAATTTGAACCCAATGCATTTGATGAAAAAATGCTGACATCCGTTTTGGATAAATTAATTCAATATGTCAGTGCCTGATGTTTTTTAGTCTATTGTCGGTTTTGGCTTACAAGCGTTGCAGAAAATCTCCCCTTTTCATACATGATTTATCACGCTATATTTAACGCATACAGAGACAGGAAGTCTCTAAAGCATAAAACAATAACGATAAGCGTCATCAGCAGGAAGCTGATAGGTACGACAGGAGTTATACCTTTAAAATGAATATGAAAAAGCCTCGACAGGATGTCGGGGCTTTTTTTATTGAATGCTTGGGACACTCAGAATTTACCAATTAAAGGTTTACTTGAAATCCTAAATCAACATCACACGCAGCTTGCCCACCCCGTATGCCCCAATTTTCTAAAGCACTTTCTCTTAAAATAATTTTGATATGATCTGAAGGAATTGAGAAATGATGTAATTTTTCGACAATCAAGCGATATAAAGCACGTTTAGTATCTAAAGACCGCCCTGCAAAACAATCAATGCTGATGAACGTAAACAGTTCGGGTTGTAATAAATGCGGTGGACAAGCAAAGCGATGTAGTTCATGCACCACTAAACGAATATCACGATCTGTTTCAGGGAGTTGAAATGCTTCTCTTAAAGCATTATGCACAGCATCTATTATCCCTATTTCAATCACATGCGGATATTGTTGTCGTATATCAATTTGTACTGCTGGCATAATTATTCACTTATTTTATGAAATGAATAGATAAGAAACCATCTTGATCTTAAATGAATCCATTTATCGTTATTTCATCTAAATCATGTATTGATTCGCCCATCATTTATCTGAACTCATCCAGAGTTTCCCATCTTTACCAAATAAAATATGATGCGAATAATGTCCTTGTCCCTAAAATTTAGGCACCTATGGCCAAATGGTTTTTAAATCTTTAAGCTGTGGGTTGAGCATCAGACAAATCTAACACACCATATACAACGACAGCACCATAACCTCCCTAGCCTTGATCCTAAGAATGCTCAACTTACATTATCAAAAATAACGTACACACTGCTATTCTTTACTTATATAGCGACTAATGGAATTTTATTATTCTCAAAACATCAGGAAACAAGTTATTTCCAAATCAATAATAATAAATTTAAACATCAGAATGTGAGGTATGACAAAAGTTATACCTAAGCAATCCATATAAAAAAGCCCTATCAAATTAATGGGGCTTTTTTATTTTAGTGCATGCCTTTTAGATTTTTTAAATAAGTCATGATCTCTATACACCCTGCCATTTCAGCAAGTTCTAAAGCGGTATAGGTACTGCGATGATCAATATCAACACCCTTACTCACTAATAATTTAACCACTTCTAAATGATTATTTTCAGCTGCAGCTTGAAGTGCACTATAACCTTCATCATCGGTCTGATTTGGGTCAATTCCTTGTAAGAGTAATTGTTCGACCTGTTCAAGATCACCTAAAGATGACCAGTACACCAGTTCAGGAAGATGAAGTTCTTCCTTATCTTCAGGAATTGGAGAGAATGAGTTGAGTTTCATAAGATGAACCATAAATTATTCTTTAAATAATGCCTTATATCTTGCCATAAGTTCTTCTTCAGAACGTCCCCAAATAGCAGATAATTTTTATAATCTGGTAAAGGACTTTATTTTAATGCTTTTCAAGCAATAAATTGACCACATCTTAATAGTGAATGATCCATAGGCTCATTTTAGAGCCTTTTATTTTGACTTATTTTATTTTGACTTATTTTCCGTGCATAAAAAAACACCCCAACTCATTAGAGTTGGGGGTGTTTTCAGGAATAATGAGCTGGCGATGACTTACTCTCACATGGGTAACCCCACACTACCATCAGCGCGAAGAGGTTTCACTTCTGAGTTCGGGAAGGGATCAGGTGGTTCACTCTTGCTATTGTCGCCAGCACAACTGTTTATGCTTACTCGCTTAGGTCTTATTGTATGCCAAGCTTTCGTCAAATAATTTATTAACAGATTATGCTAAATTTGAGTTGATATTGTAACTAGCTTTTAGACTAAATCAAGTATTTTGTATCGAAATAGATGAGCAATACAACTGTTTGGGTGTTGTATAGTCAAGCCTCACGAGCAATTAGTATTGGTCAGCTTCATGCATCACTGCACTTCCACATCCAACCTATCAACGTCGTAGTCTTCAACGGCTCTTTAGAGGACATAAAGTCCTTGGGAAATCTTATCTTGAGGTAGGCTTCCCGCTTAGATGCTTTCAGCGGTTATCCCTTCCGAACATAGCTACCCGGCGATGCAACTGGCGTTACAACCGGTACACCAGAGGTTCGTCCACTCTGGTCCTCTCGTACTAGGAGCAGATCCTCTCAAATTTCCAACGCCCACGGTAGATAGGGACCGAACTGTCTCACGACGTTCTAAACCCAGCTCGCGTACCTCTTTAAATGGCGAACAGCCATACCCTTGGGACCTGCTTCAGCCCCAGGATGAGATGAGCCGACATCGAGGTGCCAAACACCGCCGTCGATATGAACTCTTGGGCGGTATCAGCCTGTTATCCCCAGAGTACCTTTTATCCGTTGAGCGATGGCCCTTCCATACAGAACCACCGGATCACTAAGACCTACTTTCGTACCTGCTCGACTTGTGGGTCTCGCAGTTAAGCGCGCTTTTGCCTTTATACTCTACGCGTGATTTCCGACCACGCTGAGCGCACCTTCGTACTCCTCCGTTACTCTTTAGGAGGAGACCGCCCCAGTCAAACTACCCACCAGACATGGTCCTCGCTCCAGATAATGGAGCAGAGTTAGAACCTCAATATTACCAGGGTGGTATTTCAAGATTGGCTCCACTCGAACTAGCGTCCGAGTTTCAAAGCCTCCCACCTATCCTACACAAGTAAGATCAAAGTTCAATGTCAAGCTGCAGTAAAGGTTCACGGGGTCTTTCCGTCTAGCCGCGGGTACACCGCATCTTCACGGCGAATTCGATTTCACTGAGTCTCTGCTGGAGACAGCGCCCCCATCATTATGCCATTCGTGCAGGTCGGAACTTACCCGACAAGGAATTTCGCTACCTTAGGACCGTTATAGTTACGGCCGCCGTTTACTGGGGCTTCGATCAAGAGCTTCGCTTACGCTAACCCCATCAATTAACCTTCCAGCACCGGGCAGGCATCACACCCTATACGTCCACTTTCGTGTTTGCAGAGTGCTATGTTTTTAATAAACAGTTGCAGGGGCCTGGTTTCTGTGGCTGTCAACCGCTCAGGGAGTAAATCCCATCACCGTCGACAGCGTACCTTCTCCCGAAGTTACGGTACCATTTTGCCTAGTTCCTTCAGCAGAGTTCTCTCAAGCGCTTTGGTCTACTCGACCTGACCACCTGTGTCGGTTTCGGGTACGATTCCTGTGTAACTGAAGCTTAGAGACTTTTCCTGGAAGCATGGTATCAGCCACTTCACTGTACAAGTACAGCTTGCTATCAGTTCTCAGCATAGAGTACCCCGGATTTGCCTAAGATACATGCCTACAACCTTTCACCTGGACAACCAACGCCAGGCTGACTTAACCTTCTCCGTCCTCTCATCGCATTACACAGAAGTATTGGAATATTAACCAATTTCCCATCGACTACGCCTCTCGGCCTCGCCTTAGGGGTCGACTCACCCAGCCCCGATTAACGTTGGACTGGAACCCTTGGTCTTTCAGCGTGCGAGTTTTTCACTCGCATTGTCGTTACTCACGTCAGCATTCGCACTTCTGATACCTCCAGCAGACTTCTCAATCCACCTTCATCGGCTTACAGAACGCTCCCCTACCACTTGCAATAAATTGCAAATCCGCAGCTTCGGCATATAGTTTTAGCCCCGTTACATCTTCCGCGCAGGCCGACTCGACTAGTGAGCTATTACGCTTTCTTTAAAGGATGGCTGCTTCTAAGCCAACCTCCTAGCTGTCTATGCCTTCCCACATCGTTTCCCACTTAACTATAATTTTGGGGCCTTAGCTGGCGGTCTGGATTGTTTTCCTCTTGACTACGGACGTTAGCACCCGCAGTCTGTCTCCCGGATAGTACTCATTGGTATTCGGAGTTTGCATCGGTTTGGTAAGTCGGGATGACCCCCTAGCCGAAACAGTGCTCTACCCCCAATGGTATTCGTCCGAGGCGCTACCTAAATAGCTTTCGGGGAGAACCAGCTATCACCGAGTTTGATTAGCCTTTCACCCCTATCCACAAGTCATCCCCCGGCTTTTCAACGACGGTGGGTTCGGTCCTCCAGTTAGTGTTACCCAACCTTCAACCTGCTCATGGATAGATCACCCGGTTTCGGGTCTATGCCCAGCAACTAAACGCCCTATTAAGACTCGATTTCTCTACGGCTCCCCTATTCGGTTAACCTTGCTACTGAACATAAGTCGCTGACCCATTATACAAAAGGTACGCAGTCACGGAACAAGTCCGCTCCCACTGCTTGTATGCATGCGGTTTCAGGATCTATTTCACTCCCCTCACAGGGGTTCTTTTCGCCTTTCCCTCACGGTACTGGTTCACTATCGGTCAGTCAGGAGTATTTAGCCTTGGAGGATGGTCCCCCCATATTCAGACAAGGTTTCACGTGCCCCGCCCTACTCGACATCATTATCTAAGCCCTTTCGTGTACAGGACTATCACCCACTACGGTTGCACTTCCCAGAGCATTCCACTAGAACTTAGATAACTTAATGGGCTTTTCCCCGTTCGCTCGCCGCTACTAAGGGAATCTCAATTGATTTCTTTTCCTAAGGGTACTGAGATGTTTCACTTCCCCTCGTTCGCTTCGCATGACTATGTATTCATCATGCGATACCTACCTTATGGTAAGTGGGTTTCCCCATTCAGAAATCTCCGGATCACAGGATATTTGCCGCCTCCCCGGAGCTTTTCGCAGGCTATTACGTCTTTCATCGCCTCTGACTGCCAAGGCATCCACCACATGCACTTAATTACTTGACTATACAACCCCAAACAGTCGCTGACACTTACAAGTACGTGTCTTTGACAGGCCTAAGCCTTACAGTTTGTTGTCCGTGGATTTAACCACAGTACAGCTTCAATCTAGTTCGTTTTCCAAAACGCTTGATTCAGTTAATCGCTAGTGCTCAGTTCTTTATATTCATCCAACTGCAATACTTACGCACTACACTTGAACTTCAATTCAGTTCTGAGTTTAAACAATTTATTTCAACTCAAATTTACAATCTGTTAATGAATAAACACGCCTTCGTCAGGTCATGCTTACACTGTGATAAATCACAGAACTTAATAAACATCAAATAAATACCGAAGCACTTATTGTATTCACTAAATTCTATAATTTCTCAGCTCAATATATGGTGGAGACTAACGGAGTCGAACCGTTGACCTCCTGCGTGCAAAGCAGGCGCTCTACCAACTAAGCTAAGTCCCCAGCTTATCATTAGATTCGATATATCTGTTTCTCTGTCTCTCTAAATGAATCTCTTCATTTTCGTTCGTTAGATTGGTGGGTCTGACAAGATTTGAACTTGTGACCCCACGCTTATCAAGCGTGTGCTCTAACCAACTGAGCTACAGACCCTCAGATACATCTTCATGAAGAACAACTTGTTGTGGATTCTTACCGATCGTCAATCTTTCGTTAAGGAGGTGATCCAGCCGCAGGTTCCCCTACGGCTACCTTGTTACGACTTCACCCCAGTCGTCGGCCACACCGTGGTAAGCGTCCTCCTTGCGGTTAGACTACCTACTTCTGGTGCAACAAACTCCCATGGTGTGACGGGCGGTGTGTACAAGGCCCGGGAACGTATTCACCGCGGCATTCTGATCCGCGATTACTAGCGATTCCGACTTCATGGAGTCGAGTTGCAGACTCCAATCCGGACTACGATCGGCTTTTTGAGATTAGCATCCTATCGCTAGGTAGCAACCCTTTGTACCGACCATTGTAGCACGTGTGTAGCCCTGGTCGTAAGGGCCATGATGACTTGACGTCGTCCCCGCCTTCCTCCAGTTTGTCACTGGCAGTATCCTTAAAGTTCCCGGCTTAACCCGCTGGCAAATAAGGAAAAGGGTTGCGCTCGTTGCGGGACTTAACCCAACATCTCACGACACGAGCTGACGACAGCCATGCAGCACCTGTATGTAAGCTCCCGAAGGCACCAATCCATCTCTGGAAAGTTCTTACTATGTCAAGACCAGGTAAGGTTCTTCGCGTTGCATCGAATTAAACCACATGCTCCACCGCTTGTGCGGGCCCCCGTCAATTCATTTGAGTTTTAGTCTTGCGACCGTACTCCCCAGGCGGTCTACTTATCGCGTTAGCTGCGCCACTAAAGTCTCAAAGACCCCAACGGCTAGTAGACATCGTTTACGGCATGGACTACCAGGGTATCTAATCCTGTTTGCTCCCCATGCTTTCGTACCTCAGTGTCAGTATTAGGCCAGATGGCTGCCTTCGCCATCGGTATTCCTCCAGATCTCTACGCATTTCACCGCTACACCTGGAATTCTACCATCCTCTCCCATACTCTAGTCTCCCAGTATCGAATGCAATTCCTAAGTTAAGCTCAGGGATTTCACATCCGACTTAAAAGACCACCTACGCACGCTTTACGCCCAGTAAATCCGATTAACGCTTGCACCCTCTGTATTACCGCGGCTGCTGGCACAGAGTTAGCCGGTGCTTATTCTGCGAGTAACGTCCACTCTCCTAGAGTATTAATCTAGGGAGCCTCCTCCTCGCTTAAAGTGCTTTACAACCAAAAGGCCTTCTTCACACACGCGGCATGGCTGGATCAGGGTTCCCCCCATTGTCCAATATTCCCCACTGCTGCCTCCCGTAGGAGTCTGGGCCGTGTCTCAGTCCCAGTGTGACGGATCATCCTCTCAGACCCGTTACAGATCGTCGCCTTGGTAGGCCTTTACCCCACCAACTAGCTAATCTGACTTAGGCTCATCTATTAGCGCAAGGTCACGAAGATCCCCTGCTTTCCCCCGTAGGGCGTATGCGGTATTAGCATTCCTTTCGAAATGTTGTCCCCCACTAATAGGCAGATTCCTAAGTATTACTCACCCGTCCGCCGCTAAGTTAAGTAGCAAGCTACTTTTCCCCGCTCGACTTGCATGTGTTAAGCCTGCCGCCAGCGTTCAATCTGAGCCATGATCAAACTCTTCAGTTTAATATTGCTTAGTGCCTTAAAGGGCACCAATCTTGGCTCATCAATTTTCTGACAAATATTTCTCAAATAAACTTCGAGTAATTTCTACCATCAATCAATGAAAATAATTTCGATCAATCAACCAGTAAAAATCCACACAAGTTGTTCTTCATAATCTCTTAATGATCTT
>CAWETQ010000006.1:0-831244 GCA_963812025.1 uncultured Gammaproteobacteria bacterium | reverse complement strand
ATACAGAATCAAACTTAGGTTGTATTGATACTAAGGTTATAGATCAGGTTCAGCTACTTAATATTTATAATCTAATGGCTACAGTAAATATGATCTCAAACCAGATGAAGTTACATGTGAAGCGAAAGGTGTCAAAGTTCAAGGTTATTTTCTGAGTTTGGACTGCCACCACTCCCTAAAGAAATTTTAGAAATCTTCTCAAATGAACTACTAAATTCGTTAGGTTCATGAACCGTGATTCTTTTAATTAAATAATTTTCAGAAATAAGATATTGTAAATTATAGATAAATTTAAAAAATAATTTATGAATTAGATTTTAGGTGAACATAAGTTAAATAGGGCTGATATCGTCACCACCAATACCAAATGCTTTTCTCCAAGC
Organism: uncultured Gammaproteobacteria bacterium; assembly: GCA_963812025.1. Classification (GTDB taxonomy): domain Bacteria; phylum Pseudomonadota; class Gammaproteobacteria; order Pseudomonadales; family Moraxellaceae; genus Acinetobacter. The sequence continues at coordinate 830,861 of CAWETQ010000006.1, read as the reverse complement.
ATTAGGACTTGTACCATAGGTTTCTCGAAAATTCTTCCTAAACACTACTGTATTATTAAATCCAGAAAGTTCAGCTATTTTTTCAATAGACAACTTTGTTGTTTCTAACAGCTCACAACTATATCTAATTCTTTCATTGTTTAACCACTCTACTAGAGTCATTCCTGTGGCTTTTTTAAAATGTCGAGTAAACGTTCTACGTGTCATGTGTGTCTGTTCAGCCAATGCTTCAATACTATGCTGCTGAGCTAAATTTTTTCTTAAAAAATCAAGTAAGACATTAATTTGTGCATCTTGACCCGAATTTGCGATTGGTTGTTCAATGAACTGAGCCTGTCCACCTTCACGATGTGGAGGAATGACCATTACTCGCGATACTTTATTGGCAATTTGTGCGTTATACATTTCACGCACTAAATATAAACAACAGTCTAATGCGGCTCCTGTCCCAGCAGAGGTAATAACTCCTCTGGTCTTCCACATATAGTGCATCCCGATCGAAGTTTAATATCTGGAAATCTTTCACTAAAATCTTGTTCAGCCATCCAATGCGTAGCCGCTTTTTTATTTTTTAATAGACCTGAATAGGCCAAGGCATAAGTGCCATAGCATAAACCAACGATCTTTATTCCTTTTTGGTAGGCTTGATTGAGTCCCTCTATAAGAGAGTCTTCAGGCTTATGATTAAAATCATCCCATCCCGGAATGATGACAAGATCAAAACCTTTCATTAATTCTATTCCGCCATCAGGAATAATAACCATTGAGTGCTCTGTTTTTACAGGCTGACCATCTATAGAAAATATTTTAAGGTCAAATAAAGGTTTATCTTCAATCTTGATATTAAAAATAATGTGAGGAATAGAGAAGTGAAAGGGACTTATATTTGGATAAACGAACAGTCCAATTACGGGTATAGCCATTCAATTTACCTTCTCTAAAATAATGAATATAACATTTTGTCCCAATAGTTTCGATAATTGTCTTTAAGGACAATATTTTTTCACTTTGAATATCACCATAATTTCAATATTAGTAAATCATTCGGTATTTGATATGAATAAATTTTTAAGTCGTTCACTTATTGCCCTATCCATAGCAGCAGGTTCATTGAATTTGTATGCCAGTGACAATATTCAACGAGACACGTCTAAAGTAACGCATATACAAGAAATTCGTAATGCAACAATCAAAGTGACGTATGCCGACACGACTTTTTTAATTGACCCAATGTTTGCAAAAAAGGCTTCTATGAAGGTTTTCCAAATAGCCATCGTAGTTATCTGCGTAACCCACTGGTTGATTTACCGATTAAACCTGAAACGATTCTAGAGGGCGTTGATGCTGTAATTATTACGCATACTCACTTAGATCATTGGGATGATGCAGCACAAGCCGCTATTCCGAAGAATATGCCTGTTTTTGTACAAAACAAACAAGATCAAAAAGTGATTCAATCTCAGGGTTTTAAAAATGTCAGTATCTTAACTCAAACGACTTTTCAAGGTGTTAAGTTAACTAAAACTGGTGGTCAACATGGTACTGATGAAATGTATCGGAATCCTGAGCTAAAAGCTGGTCTAGGTGAAGCTATGGGTATGGTTTTTGAAGCAGCAGGACATGAGACTATTTATGTTGCCGGCGATACCATTTGGCGTCCTGAAGTTGATCAAGCGATTCAAAAATTCAATCCTGATGTGATTGTTTTGAATACAGGTAATGCCTTGCTCAATGGCTTTAAAGAATCCATCATTATGGGTAAAGAAGATACTTACCTTGCTACTCAAAAAGCACCTCATGCCAAAATTGTTGCTGTCCATATGGATGCAATTAACCATATGTCTTTAACGCGTGCTCAGCTTTCTGAGTATGTAAAAACAAAAGGTATTCAAGATAAGGTTTTAATTCCACTAGATGGTGAAACTCTTTCTTTTTAATCATTTTTTAAAGAAGCCAGAACAAAACACATATTAGTTAAATACAGGAAAAGGCATGTCAAAATCAGCTTTATTAGTCATCGACTTACAAAATGAATACCTACCTACTGGTAAATTACCGTTGGTAAATATTGAACAGGCTACTGAGAATGCCGTAAAAGTGATTGCTAAAGCCCGTCAAAATGGCACTCAAGTGATTCATGTCCAACATATTGCTAATGGTGAATCTCCTATATTTGAACCCAATTCAAACGGTATTGAATTTCAGGACACAGTTAAGCCACAAGTAGATGAAACCGTCATCGTGAAAAATAACATCAATGCTTTTTTAAATACCAACTTGAAAGAAATCTTAGATATCCAAGGCATCACTGAACTCGTTGTGATGGGTGCAATGAGCCATATGTGTATTGATGCTGCTGTGCGCGCGGCGGCTGATTTTGGTTATAAAGTGAAAGTTATTCATGATGCTTGTGCAACACTAGACCTAGAATTTAATGGTGTTAAAGTACCTGCCGCTCATGTCCATGCAACATTAATGGCTGCTTTTGAATTTGCTTATGCTCAAGTCATCTCGACTGAAGATTATGTTCGTTAAAGGTTAAAATTTATGTAAAATAAAAAAGATACCCCTAGCTGTCTAATTGGAAAATTTGCATCATACTGCGTGTGGTGCCACATGATCTTAAGATACCTTCTCGTAAAGTGAGGTCGATGTATACAAGCGTATGGGCTATCAACCCTCTTATACAAACCCTTTAAAAATTTATAGCGATAGAATTCGAAAGCGTCATTGCTTTTTTAAACATTCATGCATAGAACTCATAACTCTATTCGTATTTCAGAATCTAATCAATTCTTCAAAATATTGTTAATCTCCTGACTTCTTCGAACAACTCAATGCTTTGTTTTCTCAAAGCAGGAAGTCTTATGTCTATCTCTCCTCATCAAATTGACCCAGTCATCACACCATCAAGCCCTCCTGCTTGGGGTGCTGTCTTGGTTATGTCTTTGTGCTGTGCTGTTTTGATTGCCTCTGAGTTTATGCCAGTCAGTTTACTCACACCCATCGCATTAGATCTAAAAATGAGCGAAGGACAAGTGGGACAAGCGATTGCCATTTCAGGGATTTTTGCAGTCATTAGTAGTTTAACCATCAGCAAAATAACCAAACAGTGGGATCGACGTCATGTCATTCTTGCTTTGACCATCCTGATGATCATTTCAGGTATCTTGGTGACCCTTGCGCATAATGCCGTATTATTTATGACTGGACGTGCCTTATTAGGTGTTGTGATTGGTGGTTTTTGGGCCATATCCACTTCAATTGTGATGCGATTGGTGCCTTTTAACCATGTACCCAAAGCACTGGGACTTTTAAATGGTGGCAATGCTTTGGCCGTAACTGTAGCTGCTCCGCTTGGAAGTTTTTTAGGTTCAGTGATTGGCTGGCGTGGCGCTTTCTTTTGTATTGTTCCTATTGCAATCATAGCTTTGCTTTGGCAATTGAAAAGTATGCCCTCTTTACCTGCATTAAATACGCAACAAAAAGCTGGAAATGTATTTTCTCTGTTAAAAAGACCCATCGTCATTTTAGGAATGCTCGGTGTTTTGTTCTTATTTATGGGGCAATTTGCGCTGTTTACCTATTTACGTCCATTCTTAGAAAACGTAACCATGGTCAATACCAATATGCTTTCAACACTTCTCTTGGTCTTGGGTCTAGCGGGACTGTTTGGAACCTTTGTGATTAGTCATATTTTACATCGCCATGTGTACCGCTACCTGTTCTTTATTCCAATCGGCATGGCTATCGTCGCAACTGCTCTTATTTTTTTTGGGCATCAAATTTGGATCGTCGCGTTGTTGATGGCAGTCTGGGGTTTTATTGGGACTTCAGCACCTGTGGCTTGGAATACATGGCTTACACGTACTTTACCCAATGAGGCAGAATTAGGTGGGGGTTTAATGGTGGCCATTATACAACTGGCGATTACGTTAGGCGCGACACTCGGCGGAGTATTGTTTGACTCCCAAGGCTACCAATCTACCTTTATATTCAGCGCACTGATTTTGATCTTAAGTGCGGTATTTTCATTACTTACTTGGCGTTATCTGTTACACGTAAAGTATCAATAACCAGTTTTAAAGCGGGCGATTGCTGTCTTCTATGTGGATAATATAAATGATAGCCGGGAAATGTAATGCTGTAATCCTCCAGTACTTTGATTAAACGACCGTGTTCCAGATCGTCTTGCACCATATCTTCAGGAATATAAGCCATTCCTAATCCGAGTCGTACCGCATCCACACTATGGTAAGACTCGTTAAAAACCCACTGCCCTTGTATTTTAATTTTAACTTCTAAACCATCTTTGACAAATTCCCAAGCATAAATTCCGCCATGTGTGGTGAGTCTAAAACCAATACATTGATGCTGTGTCAATTCTTGCGGTATTTGTGGAATCCCATTTTTTTCAAAATATTCGGGTGTCGCCACCACCACCATATTGACATCTTGACCGATACGAACTGCAATCATTCCATCTGCAACGCGGCTCCCAAAACGCACGCCTGCATCAAAACGTTCAGCCACAATATCCACCATGCCACTGTTTGCTGTTAATTCAACATTGACATCGGGATAAAGCAGACTCAGATTTTTGAGTTTCGGTAATAAAATTTGTCGGATGGCATGACTACTGGCATTAATTCTAATTGTACCTGCTGGGGTATCTCTCAATTTGGTCAACAGTGAAAGTTCATTGTCAATTTGGTCAAAATTAGGACTAATGGTCTGTCGTAACCGCTCACCCGCTTCAGTGACTGAAACACTGCGCGTGGTACGAGTGAGCAGTAAAATCCCGAGTCGTTCTTCTAGACCACGAATGGTATGGCTTAATGCAGATTGGGACACCCCCAGTTTTCCAGCGGCTTTGGTGAAGCTTCCTTCTCGAGTCACCATGAGAAATGCATACAAATCATTATAATTTTCTTTGGTGATCATCAGTGTATCCAACTCAAGGTTAAAGCATGTTTATTTTTAAGTATATCGCTTAATCAAAGCGATTTTAGCTTAATTGATGAAATTTACTCATAAGTTTATGTCTGTTTTTTAGTCTAATCATTTTTCTTGAAAGCACTTACACTCAATTCATTGGAGTTCTTTGAGTTGCTATTTTAGATGCGTTCAAAACCGATTTAAAAGTATTTGAATCCTTCAGTTTAATGACATTGAGATGAGTCTCAATCATGAATAAAACACAGTATTCCTTGGTTATTTTTGGCTGTTTAAGCTTGCTCTGTGTTCTTTTAAGTTTAACTGTACATTAAATGCCGAAGCCAAAAACCGTGTAGATCATCATTCGCAAAAGAAGAGTCTTAAACATGAATATTCGAATTCAGATTGAAGGATCAAAACAGCCGATTTCGGTGACCTTAATTGATTCACCTACGACGCAAGATTTCATTCAACAACTGCCTCTAACTTTGACCCTAAAAGACTATGCAGCATCAGAAAAAATTGCCCATCTTCCTCAAAAATTATCAACTCAAGGCGCACCTAAAGGCTATGCAGGAAAATCAGGTGATCTTACTTATTTCGCACCGTGGGGCAATCTTGCATTTTTCTATAAAGATTCTGATGTTGGATATGCCAACGGATTAATTTTCCTTGGAAAAATGGATGCATTGCCAAACGATTTTTCTCAAAAAGATGAGCTGAATGTTTTGATCAGCCAAGTGAAATAGAGCATCAACTGCCCTTTTATCAATTTTATGTTTATTGGAAATCATCATGCAACTCTCTAAATTCACACAGAAACTTCGAGTTTCTACAGCAAGCACACTTTTAGTCGCAACAATAGGTCTATTTTCTACCCCCTCAACAATGGCAGCAGATATGTCAAATGGTGCAAATAATTTTTATCAAAGTTCTCAAGTCACTGTTCAAAAAGTGACATTTAAAAACCAATACAATATGAATATTGTGGGTAATTTAGTCCTTCCAAAAAATTTAAAGAAGAATAGCAAAGCACCTGCCATTGTGATCGGACATCCAATGGGAGCAGTAAAAGAGCAAAGTTCGATGCTCTATGCACAAAAGCTGGCTGAACAAGGTTTTGTGACCTTGGCGATTGATCAATCTTTTTGGGGCGAAAGCGAAGGACAAGCGCGTAATGTGGTTGCACCCGATATTTATGCAGAAGCGTTTAGTGCAGCGGTGGATTATTTAGGGACACGTGATTTTATTGATCGCAATCAAATTGGCGCTTTGGGAATTTGTGGAAGTGGTAGTTTCGTGATTAGCGCGGCTAAAATCGATCCCCGTATGAAAGCCATTGCAACCGTCAGTATGTACGATATGGGTGCTGCAAACCGTAATGCCCTAAACCACTCTCAGACTTTAGCGCAGAGAAAACAAATCATTGCAGATGCAGCTCAACAACGTTATGTTGAATTTACGGGTGGGAAAACTGAATATACCAGTGGAACAGTGCATGAATTAACAGCAGATACACATCCCATTCAGCGTGAGTTTTATGACTTTTATCGTACAGCACGCGGTGAATTTACGCCTAAAGGTGCTGACTCAAAAACAACCACACATCCAACTTTGACCAGTAATGTGAAGTTTATGAACTTCTATCCATTTAATGACATTGAAACCATTTCACCTCGTCCAATGTTGTTTATTACTGGTGATCAGGCCCATTCAAAAGAGTTTAGTGAAGAAGCCTATAAACTTGCAGGACAATCGAAAGAACTGTATTACGTTAAAGGCGCAGGACATGTTGATTTATATGACCGTACCGATCTCATTCCATTTGATAAATTGACTGATTTTTTTACTAAAAACTTAAAGTAACCCCTTAGTTTAACCAAGTTGAGTGGACTCACTCAATTTGGTTTTTTATTGAATATTTAGGTTATTCAGTTGAAAAAATTTATGAAAATGACTGGTTTGATACAGTCACTCTTGAGCCCAATCTGAGTAAGCCCTACCACTAAAAAATACTTTGGATATATTAAAATGTGTTACTATTATTATAGTAGTTACTTTTGAATCTATTAATTTCTTATGCGTAAAAATAGCAGTCTTGAAGTTTGCCCAATCGCAAGAAGTTTATCCGTTTTGGGTGATGCTTGGAGCATGTTAATTTTACGAGATGCTCATGCAGGTTTTACACGCTTTGATCAATTTCGTAAAAGCTTAGGCATTGCTCCCACCATGCTCACCAAACGTTTATCTGTTTTAGTCGATGAAGGTTTGCTTGCAAAAAGACAGTACTCGGAGCATCCACCACGTGAAGAATATTTACTCACGCAAGCAGGAAAAGACTTTTTACCTGTTTTATTTGTGATTGGTGCATGGGGCCGTAAATATAAACCTTATGAACACCCTGAACAGATGGTTACATTTCTTGATGCTGAACATGGGACTGAAATTAAGCCTATCGTGATTGATCAAGTGACAGGAGCCGAAATTGGCAGCCGATCTATTCGCCAACAAACTGAATAATCTATAAAAGCACTCAATATGAGTGCTTTTTTCTGCTGACTATTTTCAAATCAAATGACTTATGGTTTTATCTCACACCGTTGAAGATGATTTAGCTTGTGGTTGAATAAAGTCCACTAAACTTTGAAACCACATCACATCTACAAAATTTCCTGTAATCACAAGATCCTCTGTTCTCAGGGCAGTTAGAAACGTATTAACACTGTCTTTAGCAGACAACACTGCAAAACCTTTACTGCCCGTCTTAAAAGTAAAGGTAAAACTTGGTGATTTGGCCTGACCCGCGAAAGATTTGATTTTACCGTTCTTAACTTCAAAATAGCGCCCTTCACCACTTGCAGTTTGTATTTGGAACGTGACATTTTTATCTTTCACAAACGCAGCACATTTCGGATTTGTTTTCACCGCCCGTTGTAACAGCTTCGTCAGCATCCACAGTAATAACTTAAATCTCATCATTTTTATTTCTCAGTTCATCAATATATAAATAAGACGCTTTGGGAATTCTGATGGATTACTCATCAAGAAATTGTATTGCATGTTTAACGAAGCGTTCAGGATATTGAAACTGCGCACCATGTCCTGCATCTGGATATATAAATAATTGTGCATTTGGAATATTTTGCGCCATGTGATAGGCATTAATCGTTGGAATCATCACATCATCCACACCATTGAGAATAAAAGTGGGTTGTTTGATCTCACGTAAATGTGCAAATGGATCTTGTTCATCAAGCTTCGGTAAAAAGTGCATATTGGCTTCAATCTGCGCCTGCATTACCTCAACTGAACTTGCTGGATCTTGATCTTTACGCTGATGGCGACGTTGCCAAAATTCATGGCCTGCTTGAATCGCGGCTTTTGATCGACCAAAAAATAAAAACAGAAAATCTTCTTCAGCAGGCACAGCACTGGTTGCATGCTTCAATACCAAAGCTGGAATTTCAGGATCATCTCCGCGTGGTTTTCCACCTCGTGGCCCAGTCCCTAATAGCATTAATTTACGCACCAATTCAGGATGACGACGGGTTAAATCTTGAGCTTGAAATCCACCTAATGAAAAACCCAACAAATCCACTTTTTTCAAGCCTAAAGCTCGAATAACGGCTGCTGCATCATCTGCCATATCTTCAATGCGAGTGCGTGGTTGTCCTGTAGATGAAGCAACACCACGACCATTGAACAAAATGACTTCTCGCCCTGCCGCCAATCCATCAGTAATCAGCGGATCCCAATTATCTAAACCGCCACGAAAATGTTGCAGAAAAAATAAAGGAGGTTGCTGCGTGTCTGGATTTCCCCAGCGGCGATAAGCAAAAGTTGCTCCATTGACTTCAATGAACTGAGTTTTGGCTGTTTGGTGTGTAATTGTTATCATCGTCATTATCTCGAATTTGAATATCTGATTAGATTGAAATTTATTGAGCTAAGAAAGTGAGCGATTGCTTGACGAAATCCTGATGAAACTGAAAAACGCCACCATGTCCTGCATCTGGGTAGATAATGAGTGTGCTATTTGGAAGGCGTTTTGCTAAGTCATAAGTATTTACCGTTGGAACCATACGGTCATGATCACCATTTGCCACCAATACTGGCTGTTGAATAACAGAGAGATCAGCAGGTTTCTTATTTCCCCATTTTTTTAATGCTTTAAGCTGGGCACGATATGCGGAAATGGTGATTTCTTTGTCACGGTTTTCAGTACGTTCATTAATCCGTTGCACAAATGCTTTTGCAGCAGCTTTACCATTGTCTGTACGGGTAAAAAATAAATAAACTTTAGGATCTTGACGCGTCACCATCCCGCGCACCAAATCCCAATTGGAAATTCGTCCGACGGTACTGATTCCAATCCCACCTGCGGGGCCAGTTCCCGATAAAATCATTTTTCGAATCAACTGTGGCTGTTTTAGGACGATCTCTTGCGAAATCATGCCGCCCATTGAAAAGCCAAATAAATCGACTTTTTTAAACCCTTTCGCTTGAATAAAAGTAATGGCGTCATCTGCCATTTGTTCAATGGACTTTGCAGGTTCACCAGTAGAAGCACCAACACCGCGATTATCAAAAACAACCACATGATGTTTCGCTGCAATACCATCAATGATTCGTGGATCCCAATTGTCTAGTACAGCGGCCAAATGATTGAGGAAAATCACGGGGGTTCCACCGTTTTGCTGACCATACTCTCGGTATGCGAAGTTAACGCCATCCGCTGAGATAAATTGATTGGGGACAGTTGTCCATTGATATTGTTTTTCCGCCATGACAGCCACTCCTGAGTTTTGGGTCATCCTTGTATTTACATCTGCATATACTGAACTAGATACAGCTAAAGCCATTGAAATCAGGCTGTTTTTGAATAAGTCATGCATGATTAATTTCCTAAAACTAAATTTATGCCTGAACCACTACCCTAAAAATAAGAACCTCACATTTTCGGAATCATTCATAGCTTGAGTTTGGCCTATCACGTTACCTTCGATGGCAATAACAAGTTACTATCGAATTAATACTAACAATACAGCAGCAATACAAAATAGTCACTATCTTTTTAGTATCAACTTTTTTATTTTTAGATTATGATGAAAAAATCTAGACGCAATTGATTACTCAATCAGCTGAAAACTTTAAGTAAGGAACATGGTATGGCTGCTAAAGTGGTTCTCGTTACAGGTGCATCTTCTGGTATATACCAATACTTTTTTAGGAATGAACTTACTCGAAGCAGGTGCAAAAGTCACAGCTTACGAGCAAATTCATGAGAAGTTGCATCAGCAAATGATGAGGTCAATCAACAAGTCAGATGACCCGAGTGTTGTTGCCAATATCATTTTAGCGGTAATCAATAGTCAACACATATTGCCGCGCTATACCGTAGGCAAGATGGCAAAACACTTAAAGAATTTAAGAAGATTTGCGCCAGTAAAGATCTTTGACAAATTAATTCAGCGTAGCTTGAAAGTTTAATATGGCTTTAAGCTCATAAAACATTAAAACAAAATTCAAAAAATAGAGGTCTCATATGAAAGCAGCCTACATTAAACGTTATGGCAATATTGATGATGTACAACTAGGTGAACAATCCAAACCATCTATCACAGAAAATGCCGTACTTGTTAAAGTCCATGCAGCAAGTATTAACCCACTCGACTTAAGAGTTTTAGAAGGTGAATTTAAAGTAATTTTACCCGTTAAGTTTCCTTTTATTTTAGGCAATGATTTTGCAGGTACTGTTGTTCAGGTAGGGTCGAATGTTACTCAGTTTAAAGTGGGTGATGAAGTGTATGCCAAGACAGATCAGAATGGTGCTTTTGCCGAATATACTGTGGTTCAACAATCGTCACTTTCGCTAAAACCTCACAATATTTCTATGGAACTTGCTGCATCTCTGCCCCTTGTTTCATTGACTGCATGGCAAGCACTGGTCGAAATTGCAAAACTTCAAGCAGGACAAAAAGTACTGATTCATGCAGGTTCGGGCGGTGTTGGATCAATCGCTATTCAGCTTGCCAAACACTTAGGTGCGATTGTTGCGACTACCACGAGTGGTAAAAATATTAATTGGGTCAAAGCATTGGGTGCCGACATTATTATTGACTACAAAACCACGGATTTTGAGCAAGAACTTAAAGATTATGACGTGGTTTTTGATACCCAAGGTGGAAAAATCTTAGAAAAATCACTCAATGTTCTTAAACGTGGTGGTCGTATTATCAGCATTTCAGGGCCACCAGATCGAGACTTTGCTGAGGCGATCAATGCCAACGGGTTACTGAAATGTATTATTCCCCTTTTAAGCTGGTCGATTCGTCGTAAAGCAAAAAAACGTGACATTAGTTATTCATTTCTGTTTATGCAGCCCAATGGTCAACAGCTAGCGCAAATTTCACAATTGGTTGAAGCTGGGAAAATAAATCCAGTCGTCGATATAACTTATGATTTTTCACAAATAAAAGAAGCACTTCAATATGTAAATACTGGGCGTGCCAAAGGTAAAGTCATCTTAAAAATTACGGAATAATATCGGAGGTGAATCTATGAATTATTTATTGATTGGTTATAAACAGTTTTATGTTCCGAGTATTGTGTTAAGCACCAGAAACTGTGGTACATCCTGAGATTATGCTGCTTAATCTGAAGAAGCTAAATTTTTGATATTAGATGAATAGTTGAATAAATTTGGCGATTTCACGGATACTGATTATATTGAGTTGTACTTCAAATCAACTACAAAGTACTTTAGTTTCATAAGTTAAATAAATAACAAGTAATATTAAGTTCATTAATATTGATATAGAAAAGCCCACACTTAGTGGGCTTTTCATCATAGTAACTCAACTGAATTTATTTCAAAGAAATCCCTTAAAAAGGAAAAAACATCCTACGCTAAGCAACAATACAGCAAAGCATTTTTTCAACATTTGTGGTGATAATGAATGTGCCACTTTAGCACCTAACTTCGCTGTAAAAAAACTCATTGAGCTTATGCCAATAAAAGCATAAATATGCACATAGCCAATACTATTTGAAACCAAAATATTGTCTTGTGCCCCAAAAAACATAAAGCCCAGCGCACCAGCTATTGCAATAGGTAAACCGCATGCTGCTGATGTTCCAACCGCTTTTTGCATGACCACGCTATAATGATTTAGATAAGGTACAGTTAAACTACCACCGCCAATTCCAAAAATTGCTGATGCAACGCCTATCCCAGTACCTGCAAATACTTGTTTAGTTGCTGATGGAAGTGCTTTATTCTGATCTACTACTTTTTTTGCACCAACAAACATGTTGTATGCAACCCAAATTGCAAATAATCCAATAATTAACTGTAACTTAGCACTCGATAATAATCCCGCAACACCTGCCCCTAAAAAAGATCCGATGACCAGCCCTGGTGCTAAATTTTTGAATACAGACCAAATGACTGCACCATTTTTATGATGAGCCATCAATGAACTTATAGATGTCACAATAATGGTCGCTAACGATGTACCTAAAGCTAAATGCATCACAACCTCAGGATCATAGCCCATTTGCGTAAAGACCACATATAAAAGTGGTACGATGATAAGCCCACCACCAACACCAAAGAGCCCAGCAGCAAATCCTGCTAATGCACCTATTGCTAAAAAAATGATTAATTCCACGACATACTTACTTCATAGTTTGATGTTAAATAAAAAGTTGGTTTAAGCGATTTCCGCCTCACCCACATGATGATAAGCGCGATTAAAATAAACCAGACTATGTTCATGCTGACTTTGTTGAATAGCGACAATAGGACAAATAAAAATAGTATGCGTTCCGACTTCTTGAATTTGCTCAACCTCACAATCAAAACTCACCAAAGCATCCTCTAAAACGGGTGCACCAGTTTCTAATTCTGTCCAAATGCCGTGTTTAAAACGCTCTTCTGAACTCATTTTGGATGAAAATACGTTGGAAATATGCTGATGATGTGCGCCTAAAACATTCACTGTTAAAATTTTATTTTCTATAAAATGTGCATGTGATCGAGACGCTTTATTCATACAGACCAATAATGTCGGCGGTGTATCCGTGACACTGCACACGGCAGATGCAGTAAATCCATGACGACCAGACGCGCCTACTGTGGTCACCACATTGACCGCACTTGTTAACAAAGACATTGCATTTTTAAAGTCTGTTGCTTCAATCATCACTTTGTTCCTAAGTTCCTAAATGAAACCGTACATTTTTCTGTATTTTATATCCCACGCGATTTCGTCACGCAGGTATATCATCTGCTGAATGAGTTCTGAGTAGAAACGATATGTCCCTTTGCATTGAGGTCAGGATTACCCGTTTGATTGTGAATAAAATTCGATTAAACGAGTAACCCTTTACACATCACTACTTTGGTTAGTACTTTTGGTGAGTACTAGGCTGTGAGTTCTTTTCGAATGATTTCCGCGCCAGCACTTAAAGCATTGAGCTTGCCTCTTGCAACGTGACGCGCTAAAGGCGCCATGCCACAGTTAGTCGAAGGATAAAGCTTATCGGCATCGACAAACTGCAATGCTTTGCGTAGGGTATTGGCAACTTCCTCAGGTGTTTCAATGCTATTGGTTGCCACATCAATCGCACCCACCATGACTTTTTTACCGCGAATCAGTTCAATCAGATCCATCGGCACACGAGAGTTTTGACATTCTAACGAGATGATATCAATTTTAGATTGTTGCAGCTTAGGGAAAGCTTCTTCGTATTGACGCCACTCTGAACCTAAAGTCTTTTTCCAATCTGTATTGGCTTTGATGCCATAGCCATAGCAAATATGTACCGCAGTTTCACATTTCAGACCTTCCAGTGCTCGCTCTAAACGTTGCAACACCCCAATCATTCACTTCATCAAAGAACACATTAAATGCAGGCTCATCGAACTGAATAATATCCACGCCAGCAGCTTCTAACTCACGTGCTTCTTGATTCAGAATCTTGGCAAATTCCCAAGCCAGTTTTTCACGGCTTTTATAGTGACCATCATACAGCGTATCAATCATGGTCATCGGACCCGGCAACGCCCATTTAATCGGCTGTGTTGTTTGACTACGTAAAAACTTAGCATCTTCAACAAAAACAGGTTTTTGACGGCTCACCGCACCAACCACTGACGGAACGCTCGCATCATAACGATTACGAATTCGAACCGTTTCACGTTTCTCAAAATCGACACCATCCAGATGTTCAATAAACGTAGTGACAAAATGTTGGCGGGTTTGCTCGCCATCGCTGACAATATCAACCCCAGCGTGTTGTTGTTCTTGCAATGACAAACGTAAAGCATCTTGTTTCGCTTCGAGTAATGCCTCACCTTCGAGTTTCCAAGGTGACCAAAGTTTCTCAGGCTCAGCAAGCCAAGAAGGTTTAGGTAAACTGCCCGCAGTTGATGTTGGTAATAAAATTGCCATTTTAAATCTTCTATCTCTATGTTCTATTTCAGGTAAATTAAGCAGCGTTACTGTCTACGGTGTAATTCGCAGCCCATTGCTCAAGAATGTTTTGATAAGGCTTAATAAAGTTCTCTTCAGTCCATTTACCTTGTTTTACCGCTAACTGACCACGTTCAACACGGTCATAGACGATTTGTGTTAATGAGTAATCTGGGTACTCTAGGCTTGCTTGATAGACTTGGGCCGCTGATGAATTTGCATTGTAAATTTCAGGACGATAAATCTTTTGGAAAGTTTCCATGGTGCTAATCGCACTGATAAGCTCAAAATCGGTGTAATCACGCAGTAAATCACCCGCAAAATAGAATGCTAAAGGTGCAGCGCTACCTTTCGGCATAAAGAAGCGAACCTGTAAGCCCATTTTATGGAAATACTCATCGGTACGTGAGTATTCATCTTGTTTATACTCAACACCTAAAACAGGATGCTCATTGGCAGTGCGGTGATACTTCTTAGCGGTTGAAACACTCAAACAAATGACAGGCTGTTGATTAAACTCTGCTTTAAAAGTCTCTGAGTTGACGAGGTATTGATAAAGCTTGCCATGTAAATCACCAAAACCTTCAGGTGCATACGAAGTCGAGTTCGCTTGATTATGTTCTTTAAGCACCACGCTAAAATCGTAGTCACGTACATAAGATGAGAAGCTATTACCAATCATGCCCTCAATACGTTGATTGGTGTGATGATCCGTAATCGTGCTTTTAAGCATTTCAATGATCGGGAAAGTTTTACCATTACCTTCAATATCTAAATTTGCAGAAATAATATCGATTTCAAGTGAATAGCGATCACCATTCGGGTTATCTGTTTGTGCTAAAGCATTGAAACGATTGTTAATCATTCGAAACGTATTACGTAGGTTCTGCTCACGGCTTTCACCACGGGCCAAGTTGGCAAAGTTAGTCGTTAGACGTGTGTTATCTGCTGGTTGATAATTTTCATCAAAACGAATGCGTTTAATTGAACATGCAAACTCTGTACTCATGGCGATCTGCTACCCTAATTTCTGCAATAAAATCTGAATTTCTTTATGCAGTAATTTATACCCGAATCACTACATGAATAAAAATGATTTTATCTAACACTAAGATGAGTTAAATTCATGTTTAGAGATTTTATTGTATTTATTAAGAATCAAAGGTGAAAAGCTGACTACCCAATCTTTGATAAGTTAAGTCAGTTAAACCAACATGAAATTGTTGAAAATAAAGGTTTTATATCCAAAAAAGTATGAAAATGGAATGACTAAGAAATGTAATAGATCTCAAAAGATATTTAAAAGGCGAGTATAGAAATTGTAATACAATTGCATAAATTGAATGTTGTGCTTAACTTGGAAAGTCCATGTATAGGAAATTTCTACCAACACCACTTATAGTGAAAATATTTCATATTATAGTTATTAAATATCATTGTATTCATCTTTTTGACTTATCCAAATAGCTGAACTATTAGGTTTAGATTCAAATCATATGGCTATGTCGAACAAACTCGAACGTCAAAGACTTACTCTCCCAGAAAGTTTCTTCATCATTATCTAAATCTGATTCTTGCAAGTCTTCTAGCATAGTAGATCGGCTTTGTTGCACAAACCTACCATTAGATGCTTATTCAGCAATATAATTTCGGAATGAATAAAGCCTCACAACGCTTACATAGAATGTTTTTGAATAACCAATATATTGACTCATGAGTAAGAAACTGAAAAGTAAATAAAAAAAATCCAAAAATATTTCCATCATGAGTATGATAGCAAGCATAATTTTGGTAATTTTTTGTATCCCATATATTGGGCTTGTCATTCCCCTTCTAATTTGTATTTTGGAAGCAAGGATATGGATAAAACACTGAATCAATCTAGTACTTATGATGAGAATGAATTTGAATGAAAAAAACTAAATATTGTTTAATATTCTCTATACTTTTGGGCGTTACCGCATGTGGTGGAGGTAGTAACGAAGTTGCAACAGAAGTACCGCCAAACGAATCTAAGAATATGGCTCCTGTTGCAAGCATTCAAGTAGAGAGCAACCCGATAATCGTAGGATCTTCAATTGTACTGGATGGTTCAGAAAGTACGGATGATCGTTCGAGTGCTCTCACATATCAATGGTCAGTCAAATCAAAGCCTGAAAACAGTTCTCCTTCTATCGGGTCAACCAATACTCAAACTTTTAATTTTACGCCTGACACCGTTGGCAATTATGAAGTCAGCTTGATCGTTAATGACGGCGAACTAAATAGTCAAATCAGTGTGGTATCGATACAAGTTATTGAAAAAGAAATCACTCAACCGCCCAATGCGTTGGGTAAAGTCGTGTTCCGTGATGGTTTCTGGACTGGGAAAATCAATGTAGATAAGGCAAATGTTAACGCGAATGACTATACATGGAGTGCAATGGCACTGCATATGGAAAATAGTAGTTCAGCAGAGATTGTCAAAGATCCTGCCGGTAGTGATCAAAATGTTGCTAAATTTACAGTTCCTGATGACGGTCAAGCTTATAGAGCAGAAATCCAGAGAAAGCAGTTCAAATGGGGGCATTATAATTATTCAGTTTCCCACTACATTCCCTCTACATGGCCAATATTTAAATATGGAACCATTTTGGCTCAATGGCATGGGTATAGCTTAAACAATAAAAATCTAAACCCACCGATTGCACTCGTCCTGAATGGGGAAAAACCTGAATGGCAGCTACATGTATATCATTTAAAGCCACTATCTTCGCCTTCAGCCGTACCAGAAATGAGCTTAAATCGCTATATCCTTGATGTGCCTTTGACTTATGATCAATGGAATAATTGGAATTTTGATATCACATGGTCGCAGCTAGATGCTAATAATCAAGTGATTCCGGGCTTAATTGTGGTGAAACATAATGACAGAGAAGTGGCTAGAATTTCTGGTGAGAACAACTATCATCAAGCATGGCCGCCTTATTTCCAAATGGGCATCTATAGAGCAAGCTGGAAAGAAGGCGGTATTATGAACCGTCCAATAGGAGGACAACCTATTGTGGCTTATCATAAAGATGTTGTGATCAAGGATCTTAATTAGAGGCTATTAACTTTCATCATGGTAAGTCAAGATAGGTTATATTTTGTCAGTTTTTATCATTGAGCATTGTTGAAGATATAGCGAGTAGTAAGTTTGTTTTGAGTCATTGAATTTACCTGACTCGCTATTTTTATTTCAGCAGTGTTGCAATGGCACTAAATCGCTAATTTTCTTAATGTCAAAATTTGCTCACTCCGACCAAAAGGTCCATGAACATCATGCAAAATTGAACTGGTCATTCCTATACCATCTGTACCAAATTGCTGAATCGCATCGATCCCCAACCATTTCCCTTGTGGTAAACGATGCAGATGAATCTGTAAATCCAGATTTGGAAATGCCCAGCCATCCGTCGGTTTTTGTCTTGGAACAATGCCATTGGCTGTATCGACCAAGCCCATCAAAGCTACAAAATCAGTGCTCTGCCGATTTTCAACCATATCCAAAGGCGTGGTGAGCCAAACAACGCCTTTACCAGCCCGATGCGCTGCGTTTGCACGTGTTTCAATACTTTGAATAAATCCACCCGGCCAATGTTTCATCCCCTCCCAAATCGCCAAATTTTCTGGATGCTCAACCCTTTGGTCTTCTAGCCCTTCAATGGCTTTTGTATCCTGTGTCATCATTTTCCATGCGCGTGCCACAACACAGGTCTTTCCATTGGCTTGCATTTCAGATTCAATTAACTCTATGGTTTTTCCCTGCTCGAATCATTCGCGTGGTAATACTAAATTCACCAAATGCAATTAAACCAAAAATATCCAAACTGACGCGACCAATACGCATGTCATTTCGCAGTTGGAATTGCTCCAATTCAGCACAAATAATACCTGTTGCAGGTGCCATATGTTGCTCATGTGGATTCCATGCACCCTGCGCATGAATATTAGAACGATAATAAGCCGTGACACTGCCATCGGCATGTTGTTCACTGTTTAATAATGAATAATAAGCTGACATATATTCCCTATTTAGGTGTTGGCTTTTACTTTAGGATGCTGAATTTATTTAATTTTTCAATATGATCATTTAGCTTTGTCATCATGTAGATGTGAAGCGAAGATCATTTGAATTAAGATTGAAATATCGCTTCTCCTTTTATTTCCATACACTGAAATAAAAGGAGAAATACAGAACCTGATAATCAATAGCTGATAATAAATATCAGGCAATATCTTCAATTAGATTAAGCTCTTGACGCATAAATTCCTGCAATTTGAATTTTTGTGCCTTGCCAGAAGCCGTCATTGGAAATTCAGTAAAGAAACGCACATAACGTGGCACTTTATTGTGAGAAATATGCTCTGCACAATATTTGCGGATTTCTTCTTCATTGGCTTGGTGATGATCGTGCAAAATAATGCATGCACAAAGTTCCTCACCATAACGTGCATCAGGTAAGCCAATGACTTGCACATCAGAAACATCTGGATGGGTATAAAGAAAATCTTCAATTTCTTTAGGGAACAAGTTTTCACCGCCACGAATGACCACATCTTTAATGCGACCTTTGATTTTTACAAAGCCTTCATCATCCATTTCGGCAATATCACCGGTATGCATCCACTTAGCGACATCAATGACTTCTCTCAGTTTTATCGTTATCTTCCCAATAGCCCAACATGACGGAATAACCACGTACACAGAGTTCACCCAGTTTGCCACGTGGCACAACTTTACCATTTTCATCGACAATTTTGATTTCAAGGTGTGGATGAACGCGCCCGACTGTTCCGACACGGCGTTCCACAGAATCTGAAGTTGAACTTTGCGCACTCACAGGTGCTGTTTCAGTCATGCCATAACAAATGGTGATTTCTGACATATGCATCCGTTCAATCACACGCTGCATAATTTCACGTGGACACGGACTGCCTGCCATAATGCCTGTACGCAAGCTAGACAAATCAAACTCATCGAACTGTTCATGTTCAAGCAATGCAATAAACATGGTTGGAACGCCGTAAGCAGCGGTACATTTTTCTTGCTGAATCGCTTTGAGTGTATCAAGTGGATTAAACACTGCCGATGGATAAATCATGGCAGAACCATGCGTAATACAGGCTAAATTTCCCATAACCATGCCAAAACAGTGGAATAAAGGCACAGAAATACAGACGCGGTCTTGGGGTGTTAAATGAATGGCTTCACCGACAAAATATCCATTATTTAAAATATTATTGTGCGTCAGCATGGTCCCTTTGGGATTGCCCGTGGTGCCAGATGTAAATTGGATATTAATGGTTTCATCAAACTGAAGATCTGCGGCAATCGCCTGTAACTGGTCAAGCTGCAAGGGTGTGGGTTCAGGCAATAAATCCGCAAAACGATGAATGCCAGCATGTGCTTCTTCATCAATTTTAATGATATGTTTCAAATGCGGTAATCGTTTAATCGACAGTAGCTTATTGGCTGATTGCGTAATTTCAGGGGCAATTTTAGTTAAAATTTCCTGATAATTACTGCTTTTAAATTGTGATGCAATCACCAATGCCTTACAGGACACTTTATTGAGCACATATTCAAGCTCACTGCTTTTATATGCAGGATTCAAATTGACTAAAATAATACCGGCTTTAAATGCTGCAAATTGGGTAATCGTCCATTCCACGCAATTGGGTGACCAAATCGCAATTCGATCGCCTTTTTCTAAGCCTAATTGAAGCAGACTACAGGCAAAGGCATTCACTTGCGCCTGCAACTGCTTATAGCTTAAACGTACATTTTGATGCACGCTGATGACAGCATCCTGATTCGCATATTGCTGACAGGCTTGGTCAAACTTTTCACCAATGGTCATCCCAAGTAAGGGCTGACTGCTTGTTCCATAGGCATAACTTAACCGTACTTGTGCCATTGAATCACTCTCCTTGATTCTTTGTAATTATGATTCTTTCACTTTAATTGTTCATTGTTTTGACTCAGGACGACTTTCTCAAACAGCATTATTCTTGTGCTTAACTTTTGTGTTTAACCGCTTATTTCTCCTCTGCTATACATACTCCACTGACACAAAAATCGGCAATTTGTTTGACAAAGTAATCCTTATACGTCTGATCAAACATGACATTTTTTGATGGATTTAACGGCTCAATCACCACAAAAGTCATTGCGCCCACCACACACAGCGCTGCGGTGTTTAAATCTTCAAAACCAAATTCACCATTAATTTTTCCTTCAGCAAGAATTTGGTTAATGCTTTGTTTAATCAGCTGCTTACTGCGAAAACGCTCATGCTCTATCAACGGATCGACAGGTTCAAACATCAACGAATACGACAGTTGTGGACTGTTCAGAGCACGTTTAACAAAAGTGGTCACCGCCTTGTGTAATTTTTGCTTTGCTGAAAGTTCACTGGCAGCAATGGCATTCAGAATCTGAACTTCATGCTGTATGGCCTCTGCCAAAATCTCAATTAACACCTGACTTTTGTTATCGAAATAACGATAAACCAAACCGCTCGATACGCCTGCACGTTCAGCAATCGCCTGTATTTGTGCATCCTTAAATCCACCTTGAGCAATCAGTTCACGTGCGGATTGCAAAATCGTCTGACGATTCTGTTCCATACGTTCCTGCATCAATGATGATCTTTTATAACTCATAATCTTATTCTCAACCAGATAAAATGAATTGTAAATCAATTTGTGAATTTTGGTTCACTTTTTTGTAAAATCGTTGTATGGTAAAAATCAAGCACAATAAAAATGCTTTTTGAACAACAAATATAATCATCAGGATGAATGAAGAAATGAATCTGCAAAGTTTAAATTTCGGTTTAGATGAAACCTTACTTGCCCTTCGTGATTCAATCGCTGCATTTTGTGCAAAGGAAATTGCACCAATTGCTCAGCAAGTGGATCGAGACAATGAATTCCCTGCTCACCTATGGAAAAAATTTGGCGATATGGGTTTATTGGGTCTGACGGTCAGTGAGGAATATGGTGGTACTAACCTTGGTTATTTAGCCCATATTATTGCAATGCAGGAAATTTCCCGTGCATCCGCTTCTATTGGTTTGTCCTACGGTGCGCATTCTAATTTATGTATTAATCAAATTAAGCGTAATGGTTCAGAGGAACAAAAAAAACGCTATCTGCCTAAACTGGTTTCAGGTGATTTTGTTGGCGCACTTGCCATGTCTGAACCGAATGCAGGTTCTGACGTGGTCAGCATGAAATTAAAAGCCGAAGACCACGGCGACCATTATTTGCTCAATGGTTCAAAAATGTGGATCACCAACGGTGGCGATGCTGATGTCTTGGTGGTATATGCCAAAACTGATCTTAAAGCGGGTGCAAAAGGCATGACCGCTTTTTTGGTTGAAAAAGATATGCCCGGTTTCAGTCATGGTACACATCTGGATAAATTGGGTATGCGTGGCTCAAATACCTATCCTTTATTTTTCGATAATGTTGCCGTACCTAAAGAAAATGTCTTGGGTGGTGTCGGCAATGGCACCAAAGTTTTAATGAGTGGTCTGGACTATGAACGTGCTGTTTTAAGTGCAGGGCCGCTTGGCATTATGGATGCCTGTCTAGATACGGTCATCCCTTACATTCATGACCGTAAACAATTCGGTCAGGCTTTAGGTGAATTCCAGTTGATGCAAGGCAAAATTGCCGATATGTATTCGACATGGCTGGCGTGTAAAGCGCTTGTTTATGCTGTAGGTGCTGAATGTGACAAAGCGGAACATAGCCGCAGCTTACGCAAAGATGCTGCCAGTGCAATTTTATATGCTGCTGAAAAAGCCACATGGATGGCGGGTGAAACCATACAAACCTTAGGTGGCAATGGTTATATCAATGAATTTGTCGCAGGTCGTTTATGGCGCGATGCCAAACTATATGAAATTGGTGCAGGAACCTCTGAAATCCGTCGCATGTTAATTGGTCGTGAACTGTTTAACGAAACCAAATAAAAAAGCATTTTCAGCATTAACAGGGATGTTCAGAATGAATAGATTACAAAGCAAAATTAATATCCGAAGTGATGATTTTAAAATCAATCAGGCTGCAATGCAGATACTGGTCGATGACTTAAAACAAAAAGCGCAGCAGATTGCATTGGGTGGTGGTGAAAAAGCCCGTGAAAAACATTTAGCGCGCGGCAAGCTGTTACCCCGTGAACGAGTCGATCATCTGATTGATGCAGGTACGGCATTTTTAGAAATTGGCCAATTGGCAGCGTACCAAGTCTATGCGGATGATGTCCCTGCTGCTGGCGTTATTGCAGGTATTGGACAAGTCAATGGTGTGACCTGCATGATTGTTGCCAATGATGCAACAGTCAAAGGCGGAACCTACTATCCACTGACGGTTAAAAAGCATTTACGTGCACAGGAAATTGCCGAACAAAACCATTTGCCGTGCATTTATTTGGTCGATTCAGGCGGCGCTTACCTGCCAATGCAGGATGAAGTTTTCCCTGACCGTGATCATTTCGGACGCATTTTCTATAACCAAGCACGGATGTCGAGCCAAGGTATTGCACAAATTGCTGTGGTGATGGGCAGCTGTACAGCAGGTGGTGCTTATGTACCTGCCATGTCGGATGAAACCATTATTGTCCGCAATCAAGGCACAATTTTCTTGGGTGGCCCACCTTTGGTTAAGGCAGCAACTGGTGAAGTGGTCAGCAGTGAAGACTTAGGCGGCGGCGATGTACATACACGCTTATCTGGTGTAGCGGATCATTTGGCTGAAAGTGATGAACATGCCCTCGCGATTGCCCGGAACATTGTGGCAAACCTGAATAAAAAACCGAATAAAACCGCAGATGAAATTGAAGCGCCGTTATTTGATGCAAAAGAGTTGTACGGCATTGTACCAAGTGATGCACGTAAACCCTTTGATGTGCGTGAAGTGATTGCCCGTATTGTTGATGGTTCTCGTTTTGATGAGTTTAAAGCACGTTTTGGCACCACATTAATCACTGGTTTTGCTGAACTTTTTGGTATGAAAGTCGGCATCATTGCCAATAATGGGATTTTGTTTTCAGAGTCTGCGCAAAAAGGTGCGCACTTTATTGAACTGTGTACCCAACGCAATATTCCATTGCTGTTCATTCAAAATATTACTGGCTTTATGGTTGGTCGCCAGTATGAAAATGAAGGCATTGCCAAAAATGGCGCCAAACTGGTTATGGCGGTTGCCAATGCCAACGTGCCTAAACTGACTCTAGTGATCGGCGGCTCTTTTGGTGCAGGCAATTACGGTATGTGTGGCCGCGCCTATTCCCCGCGTTTTCTCTGGACTTGGCCAAATTCACGCATTTCAGTTATGGGTGGCGAACAGGCATCAAGCGTATTGTCGACCTTAAAACGCGATCAAATTGAACAAAAAGGTGAAACGTGGTCGGCAGAACAAGAAGATCAATTTAAACAACCAATCCGTGATCAGTACGAACGTCAAGGGCATCCTTACTATGCATCATCGCGCCTTTGGGATGATGGCGTGATCGATCCTGCACAAACGCGTCATGTATTGGGTCTGAGTTTAGCTGCGGCAATGAATGCTCCTATTGTGCCGACTAAATTTGGCGTATTCCGCATGTAAGAGGATGAAAAAATGACCTATCAATTTTTACAGCTCGAACAGGCTCAATCAGGTTACAACGGTTTGGATTAACCGTGCTGAATTGCACAATGCCTTCAACACCGTCGTCATTGAAGAGTTGCAGCACTGCTTTACCCACTTAAATGCACAGGATGATGTGCGTGTGGTGGTGTTGGCGGGACGCGGCAAAAGTTTTTCCGCAGGCGCTGACCTGAACTGGATGAAACAGGCTGGACAAGCTTCGCAGCAAGACAATGAAGCCGATGCACTGAAATTGGCGAAGATGCTGCAAAGCCTTGCCTGCTTAAAACAGCCGACTATTGCACGCGTACATGGCATTGCTTTTGGTGGCGGCATGGGACTGGCTTCGGCTTGCGATATTTGTATTGCCAGCACTGATGCAAAATTTTCAACCTCTGAAGTTCGTCTAGGCTTAGCACCATCGACCATTAGCCCTTATGTAATCCGTGCCATTGGTGCACGTCAGGCTTCGCGCTATTTCTTAACCGCAGAGCGCATTTCCGCGCAGCAAGCTAAGGATATTGGCTTAGCGCATGAAGTCACCCCACCGGAACAGCTCGACAGCAAGCTGGATGAAATTATACAAGCGCTACTGCTGGGTGGCCCTCAAGCACAGGCATCTTCCAAACAGCTGATTCAAATGGTGGATCAGCAGATTTTAACAGAACAACTGCTGCTGCAAACCGCACAGCATATTGCTCATGTGCGTCAGGGAAATGAAGCTAAAAATGGCTTAAGTGCTTTTTTAGATAAACAAAGTCCTTCTTGGATCAAGACAACCGCATAACAACAATAAGGAAATGACGATGTTTCAAAAGATTCTCATTGCGAACCGTGGTGAAATTGCCTGCCGTGTCATCCGCAGCGCAAAAAAATTAGGCATTGCAACGGTTGCCGTATATTCAGATGCAGACGCCAATGCGCAGCACGTTAAATTAGCAGATGAAGCCATTTATATTGGTGAATCCCCTGCTGCACAAAGCTATTTACAGGGCGAACGCATTATTCAGGCGGCACTGGATACAGGTGCACAGGCGATTCATCCCGGTTATGGTTTTTTATCAGAAAATGACCAGTTTGCATTGGCTTGTCAGGAAAATAACATTACCTTCATTGGCCCGCCTGTCGCAGCCATTCTGGCAATGGGTCTAAAAGCCACCTCTAAAACCCTGATGGAAAAAGCGGGTGTGCCCTTAACTCCGGGTTATCACGGCACCAATCAGGACATCAATTTTTTAAAACAGCAGGCCGATGCCATTGGCTATCCAGTACTGATTAAAGCCAGTGCTGGCGGTGGCGGTAAAGGCATGCGTTTAGTGGAACGCAGCGATGACTTCCTCGGTTCGCTCAGCTCTTGTAAAAGCGAAGCCAAATCGAGTTTCGGCAATGACGAAGTATTGATTGAACGCTACGTGATTAATCCGCGCCATATTGAAGTTCAAGTTTTTGGTGACTCACATGGCAACTACGTGCATCTATTTGAACGTGATTGTTCGGTACAGCGCCGTCATCAAAAAGTGCTTGAAGAAGCGCCTGCACCATTGGTATCACAAGACAAACTCGATGCTATGCGCCAAGCCGCGATTGATGCCGCTCGTGCGGTTGATTATGTCGGCGCAGGCACGGTTGAATTTATTGTTGAGCAAGACGGTACAGCGTATTTCATGGAAATGAATACCCGCTTACAAGTCGAACATCCAGTTACTGAAATGATTACTGGTGTGGATTTAGTCGAATGGCAGCTTCGCGTAGCTTTTGGCGAGCCATTGCCTAAACAGCAGCATGAATTAAGCATTCATGGTCACGCCATTGAAGCCCGTGTGTATGCAGAAGAACCTGAAAAAGGCTTCTTACCTGCTATTGGTCAAATCAGCTATTTGCATTATCCAGAACAAAATCAGTTTGTACGTGTCGACAGCGGCATTGTTGAAGGTGATGAAATCAGCACCTATTATGACCCGATGATCGCCAAACTCATTGTCTGGGGTGAAAACCGTGAAGCAGCACTGGTACAGATGCACCATGCTTTAGGTCAGTTTCATGTCGAAGGTTTGGGCAATAATATTGCTTTTCTTGACCGCATTGTGCGCTGTGATTCCTTTAAACAGGCGCAATTAGATACCAATTTGATTCAGCGTGAAGATGCCTTTTTATTTCCAACGGCACACAGCATTGCACCCCAATTTGTAATCACCGCTGCATTGACTGAACTGCTATCCCGTTTTAGCCAAAATAAAACTGCCAGTAATCCAGTTTGGCAGACTGAGTCACTTTGGCGCATCAATATTAACAGTAACTATTGCTTAAAATTGATGCAGGATGATCAGCCTGTTCAGGTTCGCTTCACGGCTGAAAATGATGCATTTATTGCCGAATATCAGGGCCATAAATATCGTATTGCAGGAGAAATTCTCAGTAGAAATAGCATTCAAATTAAAATGGATGGCAAGCAGGATAAATTTGCCTTTAGCCGAAATAGTCAGGGCCTAACGCTGTTTAAAGACAGTCAAAGCTATAAGTTTGCTTATCCTAGCCAAAAATTCTCCGCCGATGAGACACAAAGTACCGACGCGAATTTAAAAGCCCCTATGCCGGGTGTGATTACCCAAGTTTTGGTGGCTTTAAATGAACAGGTCAAAAAAGATGATGTGCTGATGACGCTTGAAGCCATGAAAATGGAATATGCCATTCGTGCTCCGCATGATGGCATGATCAGCTCTTGGTATTTTCAGGTCGGTGATCAGGTCAAAGCGGGTGATGAACTGGTGGAGTTTCAGTCTTTGGAGCAAGTTGCATGAGTGAATTTGTCAAAATAGTGGAAGTTGGCCCACGTGATGGTTTGCAAAATGAAAAGACCCCGCTCACGCTGGAACAACGTAAAGCCTTTATTTTAGATTTGATGAAAACTGGGCTAAAGTCGATTGAAGTCGGTTCCTGTGTTTCGGCAAAATGGGTGCCACAAATGGCAGAAAGCGATGTACTTTTTGCCCAATTGCCCAAAGACCCGAATATTCAGTTCAGCCTGCTTACCCCGAATTTAAAAGGTTTTGAATCTGCACGTGCTGTGGGCTGTCAAGAAGTTGCGGTCTTTACCGCAGCTTCTGAAAGTTTCACCCAAAAAAATATCAATTGTTCAATTGACGAAAGCTTGGAAAAATTTTCAGATGTGATGGCAGCCGCTAAAACCAGCAACATTAAAGTCCGTGGCTATGTCTCTTGTATGGTCGATTGCCCTTATGAAGGTGCAATTGATCCTCAGCGCGTTGCCAAAGTCAGCAAACGTTTATTGGATATGGGCTGCTATGAAGTTTCCTTAGGTGAAACCATTGGCACAGCCACACCCGATCGCGTCAAAAAGGTTTGGGACGTGTGTTTGGCTGAAATGGACAGCCACGTTTTAGCGGGTCATTTCCATAATACCTATGGCATGGCGATTGCCAACATCTATCAATCGTTAACGCAAGGCATTCGGGTCTTTGATTCATCCATTGCCGGTTTAGGCGGCTGCCCCTATGCCAAAGGCGCATCTGGCAATGTGGCAACCGAAGACTTGTATTACCTGCTGTCTAAAATGGGTTTTGCAACGGGGCTTGACTTAGATGCGCTAATGCGTGCCAGTCAAAATATCAGTCAAGTGTTAAATCGCACCAATCCATCCAACTATGCCAATGCCTATTGGCAAACCCGTTGTGCTTAAAGCCTATAAAGCGGGTAATTTAATTTTTTGTAAAACGGCACAAAACTTTAATCCAGTTTGTGCCATGGCAGGAAAAATCAGCATTGCTGAAGTGGAAGAAATTGTTTAAATTGGCGATTTAGATCCCGATAAAATCCATTTTTCGGGCATTTACATCAACCGTATTGTACTCAATGCACATCCTAAAAAACGTATTATTTAGCTAAAATATCAATCTTTATATTTATAAATATCTAATATAAATAAATATTTAATTATTTTATTTTTTTCAAATTCCACAACAACAGGATTAACATATTTTCCGAAGTACCTTTTTAACACTCTAGTTTGGCACCCCCTCCACCCTCAGAATATAATTATTATTTTTAACAATTTTAAATTTCCTTTGTTTCTTAATTTCTTCTACCCCATATTCTTTTGAAACAGAATATTTAACGATATTAATGACACTACTCGATGAATCATATTGATAACAATTATCATCAATGATATTTAGCTTTTCAATTTTACTATTTTCGACAGTTAGACTCTCCTATAAAAAGTTAAAGCAGAGTATTAGAAAAACTACACAAATAAAGGCAAAAAATGTTTTACGATTTAGAACCATTTATCTATCTTCCTTTTTTATAGTTATGATGATGAACTATTCATTTTTCCTTGCGGAACGGCGCTTCTCACCCGAGAAGCTCTCGATCGGTGCGTTAGTTTTTTTATTTTCTAATAGAATCAGCCAATTTATATTCAATAAAAAACCTGAAACTTATTTTTAATGATTGATGAATATCATTTATAAAATAAGTTTCAGGCTGTAGAGCTATTTAACAGACTTAATCTTTAAGCGGTTCTATATAGTTTACATCTTCTTCTACTGTACTTTTAGAGCTACTTGATACCGCATCAGAACGATTATGATTAATAAATGATAATGCCACTGCGCCAATTAAACCTGCCGCTGCAATCACCATAAAATTTTGTTCAATCGGTAGATTTAACGCAACAATGAAACCAATCAGTACTGGAGAAAGAATTGCTCCCATACGGCCAATACCCGCTGCCATGCCAATACCTGTAGCTCGAATTCCACTTGGATAGAATTGACCGCAATAAGCATACGCCACAATTTGAGCACCTGTTGTACATGCACCCACCATAGCAATATTGAAATACAATACTTCAATCGGCATTGGCATCGTCATCATATACAAGAACACACTGCCCAATGAATACATAGAAACCAGAACCCATTTAATATGGAAACGGTCTGCCAACCAGCCACCGACAATACAGCCTGCAACTGCACCAATATTCAATGCAATCACAAAACTTAAGGCAGAACCTAAGGTATAACCTGACATTGCCATCAATTTGGTTAACCATGTGCTTAAGGCATAAACCATGAATAGACCGGTAAAATACGCGCCCCAGAACATTAAGGTACTAAATGAACGACCTTCCTTAAACAATTGAACCATCGGGGTATTTTCAGTATCCGCTTTTATGGTTTGGGTAAATTCAACCAAATCGTTCATTTGAATACTTGGGTTGATGTCCTTGACTACTTTTTGTAAATCTTGCTGATTTTGACGTTTTAATAAATAAGCCAAAGATTCAGGCATTGATTTCATAATAAATGGCAGTAATAAAACAGGAACACCCGCAGCAAAAAACACCACTTGCCAGCCAAATTCAACAATGAATTGTTTACCAATCACCGCTGCTAAAATACCGCCAATTGCATAACCCGAGAACATAAATGTGGTCATTAAACTGCGGATTTTTTTAGGAGAATATTCTGTCATTTGGGCAACAATATTCGGCATTACCCCTCCAATGCCTAATCCAGCAATAAAACGCAGAATACTAAAGGTCACTGGGTCATTGGCTAAACCGGCAGCAGCGGTAAAAACACTGAATAAAAATACACAAATTGCGATGGTTAATCGGCGACCAATTTTATCTGACAATGCACCTAAAAATATGGCGCCAAACATCATGCCGAAAAGTGCCGAACTGGCCATAAAACCAGCCGTCGAAGCAGTCACGCCCATTTCGGTCATAATAGAGGGCAATGCAGCTCCAGCAACTGCAATATCATATCCGTCGATAATAATAATGATAAAACACCAAGCTAGCACTTTTGCATGAAACTTATTAAATTTCGCTTCATCTGCAACTTTATGTACATCTATGTACTGCATAATCATCTCCTTGATATTTATGATCATTAATTATTCTAAATATTTTTAGAAAAAATCAATTTTTGAGTTTTCCTAATTTTCATCCAATTTTTTTTAAAACTTTACTTATTCTTATCAGAGATTTTTCAATTTAAATCTCTTCAAACTGTTTTAATCAGGCAATCAGTTTCTATTTTATTTCTTATTGGTTTGACCTCTACCTCATCTAAAATATCGAATCATTCAATAAACTAGTTATAAAGCCAATATATGTCAACAGCATTACATATATATTTTATGTTTATTTTTTAATCAATAAAATTCAATAAGATAGAAATATGATTTAGGCTTAAAATGTCATCTAACTGACCTATTTCAGATTTCAACTTGATAAATAATGATGATTTAAAAGATTGTATTTAAGACATTTTTTAATGAATTTGTTGAGATGAATTAAAGAAATAAAATCAATGCTGAAATAATAAGTGAAACTTCACGTGATTATATTTAAATAGGTTGAATATGCAGTTGTTTTAAATAAAATAATGATTTGCTCGATGATCGGCTTTCTCTGCGGATTGTCATAAATCCACCCAAATAAAAAGCTAAATCTAAAAAGATTTAGCTCATATGAAAAAACAATCAATATATTTTGGGCTGTAGTCGATAAGATTTTATTTTACATCTGAATCCGTCAGATTCACTTTCGCAATACTGTCATTCAGTTTATTCATTAAATGAGCAAGGGTCACCATGTCATCAAATAAAAAGCCTTCGAAAGTTTGTTGATAAAAATCAGCAACTTTAAGTTGTAATTGTAACCATGCTTGTTGACCATTTTCAGTGAGGGCGACATTTTTAACCCGACGGTCCTGTGTATCGCTAACACGTTGGACTTCCCCATCGCGTTCAAGACGCTTTAATACGCCATCCAAACTTTGTCGGCTAACCCCTACATAATTGGTTAAGTCGGAAAAAGACATGCCAGTCTTGACTGATGGACGTGATAAAGCCCCCAGAACGGCCCAATGTATAGTTGAAATACCTAATTCTTTTTGACATTGGCGATCTAAAGTATTACTGGCCTGAAATAAACGAAAAAAAAGTCGGTTATGAATTGGAGCTACTGAATTCTGATAGACATTTGGGTCTACTTGACTCATTTTTTTAAACCTATCGTCATTATTTAAATTAGTATTGCCTTAATTATCATAGATAAATGAATACGCAAAGCGCTTAATTGATATTTAACAAATAGAGTATCTTAAGTTTTACTGTACTGAATGCTACTTTATTTGAGTTTTTTAATAAATATCTCGTTGATAACGATCAGTTTTCCTTAGCTGTTCTAGTTGTTCTGCACCTAGAATATTAATCAAAGTTTTCTCCACTTCTTGTGCCATGCCTTTTAGGCTACCGCAGACATAAATTGCAGCACCCGCTTCTATCCAATTTACAAGCTGTTCCGATTTTTGCTGCAAAATATGTTGTACGTACACTTTTTCAGCTTGATCTCGGGAAAAAGCATAGTCCACGTCAGGTAAAAAACCTTGTTCTTGCCACAGCTCAATTTGCTGTTTATAAAGATGATCAAATTGCTGTTGTCGTTCACCAAAAATAAGCCAGTTCTGGTGATGACTGTATTGTTGTCGTTGCGACAAATGAGCAACTAAACCAGCAATACCTGTTCCATTACCAATTAAAATAAGCGGTGGTTGCCATGCTTTTAAGTGAAATGATGGATTAGAGCGAATTTTTGCAGCAATCATTTGCCCAAGTACAGCATGCTCAGTTAACCAGCCTGAACCTAAACCGAGACCATGTTGCTAGTTTTTTCCTGTCGCACCACCAATTCCACTATTTTTTGTTCAGGAATACTGGCAATAGAATATTCACGTATCGCTAAATCATCAAAGCCTAAAATCCAATCTTGAAAGGATTCATTAGGGCGTTGCTCTGGTAATTGTCTTAAATCTTTAAACTGCAATATCGCAACTAAATTTTCACTGCTTTTTTGTTGCTGTGCTGCTAAAAAGTACTGTATCTCTTTAAGCGAATTTCCACATTGAATTTCAAGAATATCTCCAGATGACCAGCTTAGCGCATCGTCATAGGATAGCTGAATTTGGTAAATTGGATTGCCTTGACTGCCACTATTGAGACAAGTTCGATTTTTTAAAATCAATGCAGTCCAATCATGCTGTTGTGCTATTCGAGATAATTTTTGTGCGCTTAACTGTTCTAAGTGTTTGAGCCAGCAATCTAAATCTGCCTGTTTTAAATGATCGACACAGACCATTTCAAATAAAGCTTGAGCATGGTGCTGCTGTAAATATTGATCTAAAACTTGTCCAAAACGACAAAAATGTGTGTAGCGTTTATCCCCTAAAGCTAAAATTGCATAAGACTGATGTGACAAATCTAAATTTGCATGGCAAAAGATCTGCTTGATTGCGAACTGTGCAGTATCAGGCGCATCACCCTCACCATAGGTACTGACACACCACAGCACTTGCTTGGCTTGGCACAATTGTTCTACTGTCAAATATTGCATATCGACAAGGCTAACCTTTTGCCCCACAGCCTGTAACTGTTGTGCTGTCTGCTTTGCAATATTTTCTGCTTGACCAGACTGACTTGCAAAAACAATCAGATAATCATTTTGCTTGAAAGTCGCTAGCCGTTTTTGCTTACGATTACTTAAAATCAAGTCAGCAATGATCACGGCATAAAGTAGCAATAAAATTACTAATGCAATTAAAACAACAGCCACAGAATATGTCATTAAATGATAGTACCTATACCGCAGACCAAATCAGCAAAATAATCAACGCTAAACTTGCAGCAGTAAGCACAAGATGAGTAACCAAGCGGGTTTTAATGCTTAAAAATAGAATATAGCCGACTAAGGACAACGCGATCACAATAATGGCGCTGATATCAATGAGCCAGCTCCAAGCCGAACCTGAATTTTTACCCCGATGTAAATCATTCAGCATAGAAACTGTTGAAGCTGGTTTTTGAGTAATTTCCGTTTCACCCGTATCTGCCATGACCCAAATATCTGTCGCGCCGGCAGGACTTTCCAAGCGAATCATCACTTCATTGTCCATGACTTCACTGCTTTGATAACGTCCCACCACATTTTGCTGTTGGCGTACGTAATTCAAAATAGTATCGCTTGGGTTTTCTTGCTGCTTAATCGACTTTAAAACGGACTCAGGCAAAATCAATTGAGTGGTTTGTTCTGTTTTAGCCGGTTCAAACCACTCAGGATGATTTAACAATAATCCTGTCACAGAAAAAAACAGTAAAGTCAAAAATGCGAAAGCAGAAAGCCAGCCATGCACATAACGTGAATGGCGGTAAAAATCACGACGTTGATACACGTATTTAGCCTTAGTTCACTTTCTGAAAATTGAGTTTGACTGCACCAATTTCTTTTTGTGCAGGCAATGTTTGGTTTGAACCTTTGGCTTTGACATCCAAATCAAAGGTTTGATAAGAATGTTCGCCATGCTCACGTGATGTTTCAATATGAATCAGATATTTTCCTGCTGCGACCGCTTTACCTGTTTCATCTTTACCATCCCAAGCCAACTTATACTGACCGGGCTGACGTGATGGTTTAGCCACGGCATCTAAGTTTGGCATTTGACGACCATAACGGCGCCACCATACATAGTTGGAGTTAATCCATTTTTCATCTTTACCCCAAACTGCCAATGTACGAACAATTTGCTTATTGGCATCAGTCACCCATACTGAAACATAAGGCGCACGGTATTTTTCAACATCCATTTTAGGAATGGTCAGGTCAATCACGGCTTGATAGCCTGCTGGCCATTTAGCCGAAGATTGACTTGCTGCAACAGTGCGCATTTCTGCATTTTGCGGCATTTGAACCAAGCTGTTCCAACCCGAACTTTGATGCACTTGCCCATCGGTTAAAGTCACTTTCGCTTCATAACCAATAAGTGCTTCAATCAACGCTAAGCCTTCTGATGGTGTCATTGCAGCTAAAGCCGTGGCTAAAGCATCGGCATCTGCGGCACACGTTCCGACCACGACACACTGTTCAACTTGCTGCACAGGCATGCCTGTTTTCGGGTCAAGCAAATGGCTTTGTCCCGCCAATGTACGATAGCCCTGTCCACTAAATGCAATCGCTTGATCATTTAAGTTCAAAACTTGTTGTGGCGCGCTATTGTCATTATGTACAAAGGCATCTTGCACACCAATTTTCCAGCCCTCTTTTTGTGGTGCATTACCCCAAACACGGATGTCACCCCCAATATCAACCAACAAACCTTCAAGGCTTGGTACGGCTTGACGTGCCGCAACCAATGCACGGTCAATAATGTAACCTTTCGCATAGGCATCAGGTGCAAATTTCACTGCTGAATCGATTGCGATGCTGCGCTGTTCTGCATCTAATTTGACACTGTCAGCTTGCAACTGATTTAAAACCTGCGCACGGGTCGCTTCATCAAGTTTCACTACACCTTGTGATTGTTCCCATAAAGTAATGAGTTGCCCCAATCGTGCATCAAAAGCACCACAAGTTTTATCACGCCACGTTTCACAAGCTGCAATCACTTCAAAAAGTTCCGCTGAAACATTCGCCTGTTTATTGTTATTTAAAGCCGTAATTTCACTGTCATCCCGCCAAGTCGACAACACCTGATCTAACTGGCTAATTTCTTTTTGAATGGCATCTACAGCACGTTTAGCATCTTGTTTAGAAGCCCCTTGAACCACCACATCTAAAGACGTACCCAATATATGGTCACGATGGAAACGATGCGTTTGTGTCGCAATCTGTTCTGATTGTTCTATTTTTTCACTTTGCTCAGCGGCATTTGCGTGAAAAGGAGAAATCAGTGCCAACGCCATAACCAATGGTGACAGACGAAATGCCTTACGAATAGGATAAAAATTTCTTAAAGCAGATGACATACTGATTCTCCGGAATATTTTTATGAATATTATTGATAATGATAGTAGTTATCAAGTAGATTACGTACATTCTATTAAATAAAGTTGATCTGGAGTCTGAAACAATGAATCATTGGTTAAAAATTGCTTTACTCACGTCATTGCCTGTACTTAGTCATGCACATACCATGAGTCCGTTTCTGCTCCCTGAAGTGTTTGACACCAAAGCAGCGCAAAGCATCAGTTTTCAGAGCGGCATCACGGTAGAAAAATTCTTTGTTGCGGGAAATAATTTTAAAACCACTTATGTCATTACTGAACCTGATGGTCAACAAAAACCAATAAATGCAGCCGCAGCATTAAAACGCTTTAACATTGCAGAGTTTGATTTGCCTAAAGAAGGTACTTACCGTATCCGCACGCAAGATGCAGTAGGTAATAATGGTAAATATGCATTGGTTGATGGTCGTTGGTTACGTGTTCGCCAAGCTCGCGCTCCAATGCCAATGCAAGCGCCTGCTGATAAACCTGCTGAAACAGCCGCAACACAAAAAGCACCCGTCAATGCTCAACCACCGCGTGCGATTGCAGCTGATCAAGTTCCTGCAAATGCAAAAACCCTTGAAGTGACCAATCATTTTATTGCTGAAAGTTATGTCACTAAGGGCAAACCTACTGCTATTCCTGCACCAAGTAAAAAAGGCTTTGAGTTCAAACTATTGACTCATCCAAACGAATTATATGCAGGTGAATCACTCAAAGCTCAGGTGTTAATGAATGGGAAACCTGTTCCAAACCTTGAAATAGATATCTTTAAAGGTGCAGGCAGTTATGAGCCAAATGCCAAACGTGAACAGCCGCATGTAAAAACCAATGCTAAAGGCGAAGTGGAAATTAAATTCGATCAAGCAGGTATTTATTTAATTACTACGGCTTACCCAGAAGCAAATCCTGATGCAACAAAAAAACCGGCAACTGAAAACTTTACTTATGGCTTAACTGTAGAAGTCACAGAATAATGTTTATGCATAGATAAAATCTAAAAAATGAGCCATATAAAAAAGCCTCTATTTTCAAATAGAGGCTTTTTGTTTAGCAATTATAAAATATTAAAAGTTATAGATAGCAACTGCATTTACACGATTATCTTCACCTGTCTTGCTACCATTTGGCGCAGCAGCAAAAGCTTCACGTTCACCATAGACATATTCAAGACCAAAACTTAAAGGTTTGCTTGGGCTATAAAAAACATTTGCCCAAGCTTGCCATAAGTCTTTATTGGCTTTGGTTTTATCCGCTAATGCATTGATATAGTCTGGGTCTTCATCAAAAGTCATATAACCATAACCGACAGTACCACGCAGTTTTTCATTAAACTGCTGAGTAAGACCGACAGTAATCGAATCAAATTCATTTTGAGCAGCAATACGGCTATTTGCTGTAATTGCCCCATTATTAAGATTAGTAACTGCTACACCACTGTTGGCAAAGGAAACAAAACTGCTGTCGCCTTTCACATGGTAGTAGTCTGCTTTTAAAGTTGTTCCCGGAACTACTTCATATTTAGCCCCCAAACCCACACCCCATGCCATTTCTTCATCATTATTGACACGTTTTTCATGCCCCATGGCACGTGCACTGACATTAAAGTTGTTGGCAAATTGATGATTTAAACGCGCAGTTAAAGCAGGCAAACGTTGCGTAATTGAAGCATCTTTCGGGTCTTCAAGCGCCATAACCAGATTGGTTTGTGGAGTAAATTTAGTGGTATGACGCACCTGTGCAGTACGTTTCACAGCGCCACCAACATAGGCCAATGCATCTATGGTTTCAGGCATATAATCAGGCACTGCAAAGTTGGACCAAGTTTGACCAATAAGCCAATCGGCATAGGTTAAGTAAGCATGACGGATACGTAAATTATCAAGGCTTGCTCCGCCTAGAAAATCCACCTCAATTTTACCCTTTACTTCTTGATCAGCCACTTGGCTTTTAAAATCAACACCTAAACGGGTAGCAGCCAATGTCGATTTTAAGCGATCACTGTTTTCAGCATTTCCTTTCAGTGGCACCGAATTAATTTGATTGTACGGCATATTGACATTACCGCCACCTTCAGATTGATAAGAGGCATCTAAACGAACATTTCCGTAAAAATTAAGCTCGGCACCTTTGGCAGTTTTTGCTACAGGTGCTGCTATAGCCACAGGCGCTGGGCGTTGAATCACTGCAATAGCAGTTGCAGTCTGCGCTGTCTGTACTTTTTGTTGTTCAATAAGCTCACGTAAAGCTTGGACTTCTTGTCTGAGCTGTTCAATTTCTTGAGACTGCTTGCTTGGTACTTGGGTTTGCGCTTGAGTTGACAAGCTCATACCGCCCATACTTAAAGCAATCATGCTCATCATAAGGTTACGTTTTACTGTTGGTTGGGTTAATTTCGTGGTGTTCATCCTAAACTCACTTATGATTATTCGACAATATTTATGATTGTTCAACAAGATTCTAGCAATAGATCACCAGTGCTACGATGGCGATCTATATCACTTAGACTATTGTCTTTATTGAAAAATATAGAAAATTATTGAGTTACTTTTCTCGTTATTGGTGCAGTGTTAACGCTATGCTGTACGCGGGTTTGACCATCCACAGAAGCTTTTAAATTTACAAGGAATATCGCAAGTGCTGCAATAATTCCGGGGATTGCGATGACCAAAAAGTTCATTTGATGCGGAAGTTCCAAAGTTAATAAAGCACCCGTTAGAACTGGCCCAACAATTGCGCCTATACGACCAATACCTGAAGCCCAGCCCATACCTGTAGAACGAACGGCGGTTGGATAGAACTGTGCAACAAAAGTATAAAGTAAGATTTGCGAGCCAATCGTTGCGGCACCCGCAATGGCAATCAGGGTATAAAGCACAGCTTGCGGACTATTGAAACCCAGTAAAATAAGCGCAATCGCACCGACAGTAAACATAATGGTCAGCACTGGTTTTAAATGGAACTTATCCGCGAGAATACCGCCACCAATTGCGCCAACCATGCCGCCAATATTCAATGCGAATAGGAACATTAAGCTTGCACCTAACGAATACCCTGCCTGAATCATCAGTTTTGGTAACCAGCTTCCCAATGCATACACCATCAGCAAGCACATAAAGAATGCAGCCCAAAACATTAAGGTACTAAACGTACGACCTTGCTGAAATAAAGCGCGTAACGGTACATCATCACCAACAGTTGCTTCATTTAGAACGAATGTTGTTTCCGCAGTCATTTTTTGTTCTGGTGCAATTTTTTGTACAATCACACGGATCTGTTCTGTTTCGCCCTTTTTGGTCAAAAACATGAGCGATTCGGGTAGGAATTTCCAAATTAACGGTAAGGTAAACAAAGGAATACTGGCAATGTAGAACATGATTTTCCAACCATGATCTGCCACTAACCAAGCACCCAATAATGCTGAAGCCATACCACCAATGGCATAACCACTAAACATAATGGCAACCAAAGTACTGCGAATGCGTTTAGGTGCATATTCAGTCATGAGCGCCACAACGTTTGGCATGACCCCACCAATTCCTAAACCTGCTAAGAAATCGTAATATTCCAAATTCAGTTGGCGTGGTTGCAAATGCGCCCATGAAGGTAAAGCCACTGAAAATAGCGATACAAATCATGATGGTCTTTTTACGACCGAGTTTGTCTGAAAGCGTACCAAAACTCATGGCACCAAACATCATGCCAAACAATGCAGTACTGGCAAGCAATCCAGCTTGTACTGTCGTTAACGCCCACTCTTGCATGAGGATCGGTAGAACCACACCATAAATGACTAAATCATAACCGTCAAAAATAATAATCATTAAACACCAAATAAGCACCCCCCAATGAAAAGGGGTAAATTTGGCTTCGTCCACTAAAGTATTGATGTTCAGTTTATTGGTATTCACTTTGCGCTCCTGCATATGAATCTCTAGATTTGTGTCAAGAATGCGGCAAAGCATTTTTTTTGTCCAAAACCGATTACATATATATTCATACCTTAAAAGTTTGTGTTTAATTTTATAATTAGAAAAACAATACTTTAAAAATATCAAAAAAATAAAATCGAGCTTTATTTGATATAAAAAAAGACCTGCTCATCAAATCGTGTGACTTGATGAGCAGGTCTTTTTTAAAAATGATGCTTTCAATTTACTGAGTACTGGACTCAAACTGGGGGCATTTGCTTTTATTTTTAAACAACAGCTCGATCATATTTAATCGCTTCTAGGTCATAAACCTGATAAATACAGTCAAATAATGAACGAATATCTTCACTTTCATCCATACTGCGTATTGCCAAAAAGATTGGGCTGACGGCGGCATCATCCAGTAATGGAATATAGTGCAAATGTGATAACTGAATGGTTTTAGCACTTTCAGGAACAATACAAATCCCCTCACCTGCTGCAACCAAGCCCAGTGCGAGCTGGATTTCACGGACTTCTTTTAAATTTTTTGGGTCAAGACTGTATTCAGAAAAAAGTGATCTGACTTGCGTAGAAAAATTCGGTTTCGGATGGCTCGGATATAAAAATAATTTTTCATCGACGATCTCTGTGAGATATACCCCAGTCTTTTGCAAAGCCAGTGGATGACTCGCATGCACCGCCACCATTAAAGGCTCTTCTCGCAAAAGTACCCGTCTTATTGCTGGGTCTGAAATTCGCAGTCGACCAAAACCAACATCAATACGACCTTCTTTAAGCGCCTGTATTTGTTCTTTGGTACTCATTTCAATCAGCTCAATTTTTAAATGTTGCTGCTGCTGACGAAATAAATACACGATTTTAGGCAATAACCCATACAGTAAAGAACCAACAAAACCCATCGTGACGGTTTTTTCGACCATGCCTACACGCTGAGTCATCGCTTTAATTTCTTCAGCATTAGACAAAAGTTTAACAGCGTGTTGATAAAAGAATTGACCTGCTTCCGTGGTTAATAATGGACGGCTACCACGCTCAAACAGTTGAATTCCCAGCTCTGCTTCAAGGTTTTGTATCTGACGACTTAAAGGAGGTTGCGCAATAAACAGTTTTTCGGCTGCTTTCGTAAAACTCTGCTCTTCCACAACTGCCACAAAATAACGTAAATGTCTCAGTTCCATAACAATACATACCTTTAAAGTATAATAAAATGCAAATTTAATCTTAGACAGTAAATGTTTATTCTTTTAAGGTATACCACAAGAGATACACAAAGCAAGATTGAGAAGGCTAAAGATGTATAAATCTATAGAAACATTGCTTGTCGAAATTCCAACCATCCGCCCGCATAAAATGGCGGTAGCGACGATGCAAACCCAAACATTGGTACTGGTCAAAATTATCACAGAAGATGGTTTTACAGGTTGGGGCGAAGCAACCACGATTGGTGGATTGGGATACGGTGATGAAAGCCCAGAAAGTGTAAAAACGAATATAGAAACATATTTTGCGCCGTTATTGAAATCACTTTCAGACCTAAATTTCGCCCAAACCATCCAAACCATTAAACGTCACATTAATGGTAACCGCTTTGCTAAATGTGCGATTCAAACCGCATTACTAGATATTCAAGCACAACGTTTAGGTCTACCCCTCAGTGAAATTTTAGGTGGACGTCTACGTAACAGCGTTCCCGTTTTGTGGGTACTTGCTTCAGGTAATACCGAAAAAGATATTGCTGAAGCGCAGAAAATGATTGCGTTAAAACGCCATAATGTTTTCAAACTCAAAATTGGTTCACGCCCTGTTGAAGCAGATGTAGAACATGTCCTTGCGATTAAAAAAGCTTTAGGTGCTGATATTTCCATTCGTGTCGATGTCAATCGTGCATGGTCAGAACTTGAAGCGATTAAAGGGATTCAAGCGTTACAAGATGGTGGCGTTGATTTAATTGAACAGCCTTGTGCCATTGAAAACCTTGATGCAATGCAGCGTTTAACGCATCGTTTTGATATTGCCATTATGGCGGATGAATCATTAAACGGCCCACACAGTGCTTATCAAATTGCACGAAACAATGGTGCATCTGTATTTGCGGTTAAGGTCGCTCAATCTGGCGGTCTGATTGAAGGCTGTGAAGTTGGGAAAATTGCCAAACTTGCAGGAATCGATCTGTATGGCGGCACAATGCTTGAAGGTCCAGTTGGAACGATTGCTTCAGCGCATGTTTTTTCAACTTTTGACAATTTAGCGTATGGCACAGAATTATTTGGTCCATTACTGCTAACCGAAGAAATTTTAAAAACCCCACTTCAATATCAAAACTATGAGTTGGTGCTGCCAACTGTATCTGGTTTGGGTATTGAACTGGATTTAGACAAAATTGAAAACTTACGTCGTTAATACCGATCGTTATATACATTATAGTAGGAGCTGAATATGCTTTTCCAAGTACGCATGGATGTGAACATCCCTCGTGATATGCCAGCTGAACAAGTCAATGAAATTAAGGCTGTTGAAAAGGCATATTCACAAGACTTACAGCAGCAAGGCAAATGGCGTCATATTTGGCGCGTTACAGGTCAATATTCAAACATCAGTATTTTTGATGTTGAAAGCAATGAAGAACTACACAATATTTTGCAAGGTCTGCCCCTCTATCCTTATATGAATATTGAAGTTATGGCATTAAATCGTCACCCATCTTCAGTGCGTAGTGATGACAGTTAATTTAAAAATTGAAATGGGTGAAATGATTCGCCCGCTTTAGAAATAAGATCCAAATTGGTATTAAACAAGGAAATGTGGCGAGTAAAAGAGCTAGCAAGATGCCAGCATCGCAAGCCACTTAAAAAAACTTCTCATACTTCAGGAGCATTAGTATGAACCGTCAAGAAATCGATAAATTAGTAAAACAAATGAATGTGGATACGGCAACAGGATCTGTTGATGCACGCGTCCAACAAATTGTGGTTCGTTTGGTCGGTGACCTATTCCACGCCATTGAAGATTTAGATATTTCTCAAACTGAATTATGGAAAGGTCTGGAATACTTCACTGATGCAGGTCAAGCCAATGAATTAGGCCTTTTGGCTGCTGGTTTAGGTCTGGAACATTATCTTGATTTACGTGCTGACGAAGCTGATGCTAAAGCTGGTATTACAGGTGGTACACCACGTACCATCGAAGGTCCTTTATATGTTGCGGGTGCACCTGAATCAGTTGGTTTTGCGCGTATGGATGATGGTTCAGAATCTGACAAAATCGCTACTTTGATTATTGAAGGTACAGTGACTGATACTGAAGGCAATATCATTCCAAATGCTAAAGTTGAAATTTGGCATGCCAACAGCCTAGGTAACTATTCATTCTTTGATAAATCTCAGTCTGAGTTCAACCTACGCCGTACTATTTTAACCGATGCTGATGGTCAATATACCGCTTTAACCACAATGCCAGTAGGCTATGGCTGCCCACCTGAAGGTACGACGCAATTTGTTCTGAACAAATTAGGTCGTCATGGTAACCGTCCTTCTCATGTGCATTATTTCATCTCTGCACCGGGCTACCGCAAATTAACCACTCAGTTCAATATCGAAGGTGACAAATACCTTTGGGACGACTTTGCTTTCGCTACACGTGATGGTCTGG
Organism: uncultured Gammaproteobacteria bacterium; assembly: GCA_963812025.1. Lineage (GTDB taxonomy): Bacteria > Pseudomonadota > Gammaproteobacteria > Pseudomonadales > Moraxellaceae > Acinetobacter. The sequence continues at coordinate 788,341 of CAWETQ010000006.1, read as the reverse complement.
TTGCGACTGCTGAAGATGTTACTGATGCAGCTGAAATTGCACGTCGTAATTTAGATAAAGCATTCAAACACATTCAGTTCAATGTTGAACTTGTAAAAGATGTTGCTGCTGCACCAACCACTGAAATTGATCGTCGTCGCGTAAGCGCTTAATCATTTAGCAATAGAAACCAAGATGTACTTGCGTTGACATCTTGGTGACTTCCTCACATTGGAAAGTCGGAGAACGGACATGCCACGTATTCCTGTTATCAATACCAGCCATCTAGATCGAATTGATGAATTACTTGTAGACAATTTTGAAACGGGTGAATTTAAACTTCATCGTTCAGTTTTTACTGACCAAGCCCTTTTTGACCTAGAAATGAAGTATATCTTCGAAGGTAACTGGGTCTACTTGGCACATGAAAGTCAAATTCCAAATAATAACGATTATTACACCACACACATTGGTCGCCAACCGATTATTATTGCGCGTAACCGCAATGGCGAACTCAATGCCATGATTAATGCGTGTTCACACCGTGGCGCACAGCTTTGCCGTCATAAACGTGGCAATAAAGCAACTTATACTTGCCCATTCCATGGTTGGACATTCAACAACTCAGGTAAATTGCTTAAAGTAAAAGATCCAGCAGATGCAGGATATTCAGATTGCTTTAACAAAGAAGGTTCACACGACCTTAAAAAAGTTGCACGTTTTGAAAGCTATAAAGGTTTCTTGTTTGGTAGCTTAAATCCTGACGTACCGACACTTGAAGAATTCTTGGGTGAGACGACAAAAATTATCGATATGATTGTCGATCAGTCAGATCAAGGTCTTAGAAATTTTACGTGGTGCATCAACCTATACTTATGATGGTAACTGGAAACTTACTGCTGAAAATGGCGCAGATGGTTATCACGTTTCTGCCGTACATTGGAACTATGCAGCAACCACTCAACAGCGTAAAGAAAAAGAAGCTGCTGATAATGTTCGTGCAATGAGCGCAGGTTCATGGGGCAAACAAGGCGGTGGTTCTTACGGTTTTGACAATGGTCACATGTTGCTTTGGACACAATGGGCAAACCCAGAAGACCGTCCAAACTTCCCGAAAGCTGAAGAATATACCGAAAAATTCGGTGCGCCGATGTCAAAATGGATGATCGAACGCTCACGTAATCTGTGCTTGTATCCAAACGTTTATTTTATGGATCAGTTCGGTTCACAAATTCGTGTCCTCCGCCCTATTTCAGTCAACAAAACTGAAGTCACCATTTATTGTATCGCCCCAGTGGGTGAAGATAAAGAATCGCGTACCCGTCGTATTCGTCAATATGAAGATTTCTTCAATGCTTCAGGTATGGCAACGCCAGACGATTTAGAAGAATTCCGTGCATGCCAAGCAGGTTATGCAGGAATTGAGCTTGAATGGAACGACATGTGCCGTGGTTCTAAGCATTGGATTCATGGTCCAGATGAAGCAGCAGATGAAATTGGTTTAAAACCATTACTTTCAGGGATTAAAACTGAAGATGAAGGTCTATACCTTGCTCAACATCAATACTGGCTCAAAACCATGAAACATGCGATTGCAGCTGAAAAGGAATTGGCGGCAACTGAAGGAGAAAGTGCATGAATACAGTAGTGACTTCAGATAAAACATCTTTAGAAAATATTGCGCAATTTCTCTATAAAGAAGCACGCTTTCTAGATGATGAACAATGGGATGACTGGTTGCAGTGCTATGCACCAACAGCGTCATTTTGGATGCCTGCTTGGGATGATGATGACAAACTGGTTGAAGATCCTGAAACAGAAATTTCGCTGATTTACTATCCAAATCGTCAAGGTTTAGAAGACCGCGTGTTCCGTATTAAAACAGAACGTTCTTCTGCAACCATGCCTGATACACGTACTAGCCATAATATTGCGAATGTTGAAGTTGTCGAGCGCAATGGCGATCAAGTCACTGTACGCTTTAACTGGCACACCTTGAGTTTCCGTTATAAAACCAGCTATAGCTATTTTGGTATGTCACGTTACGTCATCGATTTTTCTGGCGATCAGCCTAAAATCATCAGTAAGTATGTGGTACTGAAAAATGATTATATCAACCAAGTGATCGATATTTATCACCTCTAATGCGATGCTCTCTCAGCAGAAAACTTTTTTGCTGAGAGATTCAAAAAATTAATTTTGAAAGGATTTCTCCCATGTCTAGTCATAACATTGCACTACAATTTGAAGATGGCGTTACCCGTTTCATCTCCGTTGCTCAAAACGAAACTTTATCTGATGCTGCTTACCGTCAAAAAATTAATATTCCGCTAGATTGCCGTGATGGTGCATGTGGGACTTGTCGTGCATTTTGTGAATCTGGTACTTACGACATGCCAGAAGAAAACTATATTGAAGATGCATTAACGCCAGAAGAAGCAGCCGAAGGTTATATTTTAGCGTGCCAATGTAAACCAACGTCTGATGCTGTGTTTAAAATTCAAGCCTCTTCTGATGTGTGTAAAACTGAAATTCATCAGTTCCAAGGCACATTATCACGCGTTGAAAATTTGTCTGACTCAACCATTACTTTTGATATTCAACTTGATGATGGTCAGCCAGATATCCACTTCCTTGCGGGTCAATACGTCAATGTTGCGATTCCGGGGACAACGGAAACGCGTTCTTATTCTTTCAGCTCAAAACCGGGCAATCGCTTAACGGGTTTTGTGGTTCGTAATGTGCCAAATGGAAAAATGAGTGAATTTTTAAGCAAAACTGTTAAAGCTGGCGATCAGATGAGCTTTACTGGCCCATTTGGTAGTTTCTATTTACGTAATGTTGTTCGTCCTGTGGTTATGCTTGCAGGTGGTACAGGTATTGCGCCATTTATGTCCATGTTACAAGTGCTTGAAGAAAAAGGTTCTGAACATCCAGTGCGTTTAGTTTTTGGTGTAACCAATGACTTTGACTTGGTTGCGATTGAAAAACTCAATGAACTTCAAGATAAATTCCCTTGGTTCGAATACCGTACAGTGGTTGCAAGCCCAGATTCTGCACATGAACGTAAAGGTTATGTCACAGGTCATATTGACAATGATTGGTTAAATGATGGCGATGTAGATATTTATCTCATGCGGCCCAGTACCAATGGTCGAAGCTGTTCGCGGTTGGTTAGATAGCGAAGGCGTGAAACCAGCAAGCTTCTTATTTGAAAAATTCTCTGCAAACTAAGTCGGAGACAAACATGTCAGATCGTCAAAGATTTCAAAATAAAGTCGTTATTGTGACTGGTGCTGCTCAAGGCATTGGTCGTGGTGTGGCACTACAAGTTGCAGCTGAAGGTGGTTTCGTCGTCATGGCAGACTACTCAGACTTTGTACAAGATGTGCTTACTGAAATTCAAGCTCAAAATGGTCAAGCCGTTGTGGTTCAAGCTGACCTCGAAACATTTGCAGGCGCGGAAGCTGTTGTGCAAGCGGCTATAGCGAACTATGGTCGTGTGGACATTTTAATCAACAATGTCGGTGGTGCAATCTGGATGAAACCCTTCCATGAATTTACCCCTGCTGAAATTGAAAAAGAAGTCAGTCGTTCATTATTCCCAACACTGTGGTGCTGCCGAGCTGTACTGCCTGAAATGATTAAGAATCAATCAGGCGTAATTGTAAACGTATCTTCCATTGCGACCTGTGGCATCAATCGTATTCCTTATTCGGCATCCAAAGGTGGGGTCAATGCACTCACCCGCTCACTTGCCTTTGCACATGCCAAAGATGGGATTCGTGTTAATGCTGTGGCAACGGGTGGTACAGAAGCACCACCACGTAAAATCCCACGTAACAGTAAGCCCCTGACTGAACAAGATCAGGCATGGATGCAAGAAGTGGTTGATCAAACCATCGATCGCTCTTATTTAGGTCGCTATGGCACCATCCAAGAACAAGTGAATGCCATTGTATTCCTTGCTTCAGATGAGTCGTCATATATGACAGGTACGGTTGTTCCTGTCGGAGGTGGAGATCAAGGTTAAACCTTGATCTTTTTTGATTATATAACAGGATCATTGCGCATGGAGGCCTTCAATGGCACACCTGTTTAAAACATTAAAACAAGATTGGTCAATTTCAGCGACGGTTGCAGGATTTTTAGCCGTGCTGATTTCTTATGCTGGCCCAATGATTATCTTTTTCCAAGCCGCACAACAAGCCGATGTTTCTTCAAGCATGATGGCGTCATGGATTTGGGGAAGTTCAATTGGTGCCGCAATCACGGGTATTTTCTTATCCATAAAATTTAAAGTCCCGATTATTACCGCGTGGTCTGCACCCGGCACAGCCTTATTGGTCGCATTATTTCCGCACATTTCACTCAATGAAGTGGTTGCTGCCTATATCACCTCTGCCGTGATTATTTTGTTCATTGGTATGACTGGTTCTTTCGATAAATTACTGAAATGGATTCCACAAGGCATTGCCGCTGGCATGATGGCAGGAATTCTATTTCAGTTTGGTGTGGGGCTCTTTAAAGCCACAGACAGTATGCCTTATGTGGTATTTGGCATGTTGGCTTGTTTCTTATTGGCAAAACGTTTTTCACCACGTTATGCCATTATTTGGGTGCTTATTTTCTGGCATCACATTAAGTTTGATTTTTGGAAAAATGAATCCTGTTGCAATGAGTTTTTCTTTAGCGATTCCAGAGTTTATTACACCTGAATGGACATGGTCTTCTACGCTTAATTTTGCAATTCCTTTGACCATTGTCAGTCTGACTGGACAATTTTTACCGGGTATGGCGATTATAAAATTAAGTGGTTATGACACCTCAGCTAAACCCATTTTAAGTATTGCCAGTATCGTATCGCTAGCCGTTGCTTTTGTGGGGGGCATCACCATTGTTTTGGCCGCCATTACTGCCGCACTATGCACAGGAAAAGACTCACACGAATTAAAAGAAAAGCGTTATATCGCCGGTATTGCCAACGGTATTTTCTATATTTTAGGTGGTTTATTTGCTGGCAGCATTGTCATGCTGTTTAGCTTATTGCCGAAAGAATTGGTTGCAGCTTTGGCTGGTCTTGCATTGCTTGGTGCAATTGCGACCAACATGAGTACAGCCATGAAAGATGAATCTCAACGAGATGCAGCACTCATTACATTTCTTGCCACTGTTTCTGGCATGCATTTTTTAGGGCTCAGCTCAGTATTTTGGGGTATTTGTATCGGAATGATCGCTCATTTGGTTTTAACCAAGCGTCAACCGACCACAACTGCTCTGCCTTCAACCCAAAGTTCTACTCAGGGTTAAGTAGGCAAAACGTTTGACGAGGAAACACTATGATTGATAAAAGCACAGCTTCACTGACAGAAGCCCTATCCCAAATTAAAGATGGTTCCACCATCATGATTGGCGGCTTCGGTACCGCAGGACAACCCGCAGAACTGATTGATGGTCTCATCGAACTTGGCATTAAAGATCTGATCATTGTCAACAACAATGCCGGCAATGGTGATTATGGCTTAGCTAAACTGCTTAAAGCAGGAGCCGTGCGTAAAATCATTTGTTCTTTCCCGCGTCAGTCCGACTCTTGGGTCTTTGACGAATTATACCGTGCCGGCAAAATTGAATTAGAACTGGTTCCACAAGGTAACTTGGCTTGTCGTATTCAAGCGGCAGGCATGGGATTAGGTCCGATTTATACCCCAACCGGTTTTGGGACTTTGCTGGCTGAAGGCAAACCGACTTTAAACTACGAAGGCAAAGACTTCGTACTGGAAAACCCCATCCGAGCTGACTTTGCCCTCATTAAAGCCCATCAAGGCGACCGTTGGGGCAACTTGGTCTATAACAAATCTGCGCGTAACTTTGGCCCAATCATGGCGATGGCCGCGGATGTCACCATTGCACAAGTGGCTGAAGTGGTTGAACTCGGTGCTTTAGATCCTGAACACATCATCACCCCAGGTATTTTTGTCCAGCATGTGGTTGCTGTGGGCACGAAACCACTTGAACAATCTGCTTAATGACGTGAGGATTAAACAATGAGCTATACAAAACTATCCCGCGATCAAATTGCAGAACGTGTGGCGCAAGACATTCCAGATGGTGCTTATGTCAATTTAGGCATTGGCTTACCGACCAAGATTTCCAACTATTTACCTGCAGACAAAGACGTCTTTTTACATTCTGAAAATGGTCTTTTGGCGTTTGGCCCACCCCCTGCCAAAGGTGAAGAAGACCCTGAATTGATTAATGCCGGTAAAGAATTCGTGACTTTGCTTAAAGGCGGTGCTTACTTCCATCATGGTGATTCATTCGCGATGATGCGTGGTGGTCATCTTGATATTTGTGTTTTAGGTGCGTTCCAAGTGGCTGAAAATGGTGACTTGGCCAACTGGCATACCGGCGCACCTGATGCGATTCCTGCCGTTGGTGGCGCGATGGATTTAGCCGTGGGTTCAAAAAAAGTCTTTGTCACCACCGATCACGTGACCAAAAAAGGCGAACCGAAGATTGTCGCTGAACTGGCTTATCCAGCCACAGGTTTAAAATGTGTCGATCGTATTTATACCGATCTGTGTGTGATTGATGTCACGCCAGAGGGCATGAAAGTGATTGAGAAAGTGGATGGTCTAACTTTTGCTGAACTTCAGGCTTTGACCGGTGCAAAACTGATTGATGCGACTGTATAAGAACAAAATTACATGCTTCTATTAAGTAATTGAAGTTACTTCTCCACAGGGAAAAGGTTAGAATGAGGGGAATTTAAAGAACATCCTCTCCCTAACCCTCTCCTTCAAAGGAGACAAGGAATAAAGGAGATAAATTCAAAATGAAAAATGCCTATATTGTCGATGCGATTCGTACCCCATTTGGTCGTTATGCCGGTGGTTTATCTCCCATCCGTGCCGATGACTTGGGTGCCATTCCAATTCAAGCCTTGATGCAACGTAACCCATCGGTGAATTGGGAATTGGTCGATGACATGATTTATGGCTGTGCCAACCAAGCCGGTGAAGACAACCGTAATGTCGGTCGTATGTCCGCACTTCTTGCAGGTGTGCCGTATCAAGTGCCTGCCACCACAGTGAATCGTTTATGTGGTTCATCACTGGATGCTATTGCCATGGCAGCACGTGCCATTAAAGCCGGTGAAGCAGATTTAATTATTGCTGGCGGTGTGGAAAGCATGAGCCGTGCACCTTTGGTGATGGGTAAATCTGAAACTGCTTTTGGTCGTGCTCAAAAGCTGGAAGACACCACCATGGGCTGGCGTTTTATCAATCCCAAACTGAAAGAGCTGTATGGCGTTGAGACCATGCCACAAACCGCTGAAAACGTGGCAGCACAATTTAATATTAACCGTGCCGATCAAGATCAGTTTGCATTGACCAGTCAACAACGCACCGCAGATGCCCAAGCCCGTGGTTTCTTTGACCAAGAAATTGTCCCTGTGACCATTCCGCAGCGTAAAGGTGAGCCTGTGGTCATCTCTCAAGATGAACATCCACGTGCCACCACCCTTGAAGTCTTAACCAAACTAAAACCTGTGGTGAAAGCTGAAGGTACGGTAACGGCAGGCAATGCTTCAGGCATTAATGATGGTGCAGCAGCTTTGTTGATTGCTTCGGATGAAGCCATTGCAAAATACGGCTTAAAAGCCCGTGCCAAAATTATTGGCGCAACCACAGTCGGTGTTGAACCGCGCATCATGGGCTTTGCGCCTGCACCTGCGATCAAAAAACTATTGGCTCAAACGGGTTTAACCCTTGAGCAAATGGATGTGATTGAACTGAATGAAGCCTTTGCAGCACAAGCTTTGGCAGTGACGCGTGATTTAGGCATTGCCGATGGTTCAGAGAAAGTGAATCCGAATGGTGGAGCGATTGCTTTGGGTCATCCACTCGGTGCATCGGGTGCGCGTTTGGTGACGACTGCGCTGAACCAACTTGAACAAACAGGCGGACAATATGCACTCTGTTCAATGTGTATCGGTGTCGGTCAAGGCATCGCGATGATTATTCAACGGGTTTAATGATCAGTTTCTATATTAAAAAATCCCTCCCAACCTCCCTTTAATAAAGGGAGGAGCTTTAAGGAACTAGGAATGCCAACATTTATTTCAAATGATGCAACCATCAATTACGCAACTTTTGGTGATGCGAGTAAACCTGCGATTATTTTTTCCAATTCTTTGGGAACAAACTATCAAATGTGGCAACCACAAATTGATGCACTGCAAAATGATTTTTTTGTGATTTGTTACGATACCCGTGGTCACGGTGCATCCACCGCCCCTCAAGGCCCTTATAGCATCGAGCAATTAGGGCAAGATGTGGTGAATTTACTTGATCATCTCAATATTGAAAAAGCTGTTTTTTGTGGTATTTCAATGGGTGGTTTAACAGGTCAATGGCTTGCAATTCATCATCCACAACGTTTTAACCATGTGATTGTCTGTAACACTGCTGCAAAAATTGGTCAGGAACAAGCTTGGCAAGAACGTGCAGCATTGGTTCGTGAGCAAGGTCTAGCACCAATTGCATCAACAGCAGCATCACGTTGGTTTACCCTTCCCTTTATCCAAAGCCAAGCAACCATTGTGGAAACGCTGAGTAACGACCTCGCAGCTAGCAGCGCAGAAGGTTATGCAAATTGTTGTGAAGCTTTGGCTAAAGCGGACCTCCGTGAACAACTCAAAGACATCACTGTTCCAGTCTTGATTGTTGCGGGTATTCAAGACCCTGTCACCACGGTTACAGATGGTCAATTTATGTTAGATCGCATTCCGAATGCTCAAATATTTGAAATCAATGCTTCACATATTTCAAATATTGAATGTCCAAATGAGTTCAATCAAGCAGTTCAACGCTTTATTGCTTAACATAAAAATCAAATGCTTAAGCCTCACTTATTTGTGGGGCTTTTGTTTTAAGGGCATCGAATTATTTTAATGTGCTTTTAATTTTGGCTATATGGTTGATTAAATTTGTCAAAATAAAATATTTATTTAAAATCTTAATTCTTGGTCATACTCGATAATAGTGGAATAGTTATTGCTATTTTATGTAGTATGATGAATTCGCTTTTTGATGTCTTTTTGGGACGGTTGCAATGAATACAGTACGCCAACAAAATTTTCTATTACGGAAAGAGAAAATTTTAGCCATGGCAGAAACGCTGTTGCTGGATAATAATCAAGATATTACGCTTGGAGAACTTGCCTCTGAACTTGATATTGCCAAGGGTACAATTTATAAGCATTTTAAAAGTAAAAATCAGCTTTATTTAGAACTGATTATTTTAAATGAAAGAAGATTATTAGAAATTTCAAAAAATTATAAAAACAATATTAAAACTTATGTTGCTCAATACATGCTTTACAACATGCTCAATTCTAACCGCACAATTTTATTACATGTAATTGAGGACCGATTAACCAATAATGAAAAAAAATTAAAAGAATTATTTGAAGAATTATATCAAGTACGCGAAGAACGGATTATTGAAATCAAAGATATGACTGATGAATATCTAAAATCTTTAGATAGCGCGATGTCGATTCGAGATTATTTATCTTATGTATGGACAGTGACTTATGGTGCATCTTTATTACTCAATTCAACCCATTATCAAAAATCAATTGGTTCACGAGAACGCTTAATCAAACTATATATTAATCAAGCGCTCATGACACCAGATAAAATTACGTCAGTGGATTAATCAATTGGCTTCTAATCTAAACTATTTTTGGGTCTCTCTACTGTATGTGTGAATTTTAAACACTGAATTAAAACTTGAGCCAACAGTTCATCAAGTGATTGGCATGGATGCCACACATTTTCCACCGCTATAGGTTAAATGATGCAAATGATCAAACATCTATTTTGTCATTTGATTATTGCTGAATAATGCCATGGCTTGAACCATCTGAATCATTCATTTGACTGAATAATTCATAACACATCTGACGCAACCATTGATGGCTGGTTTTATGATGACATGACATGTGCCAATATTGTTTTACTGCATAAGTCGGAAAGGTAATTGGGGCATCAAAAATTTGCAAATTACCACGTGACAATAAAACTTCGCTCAAATAATAAGGCACTGTCGCAATTGCATCGGTTTCCTGCACCACCAACCCCACCCCTAAATAGCTCGGCAGTCGCATTAAAATATTACGTTTTAATTCTAAATTTAATAGCTCATTTTCAATATGATAATGCCCAAACCCCGCATCAATATCGATATGTGGTTCATTTAAATATTGTTCAATCGTCAAATTATTACTATTGAGTCGAGGATGGTTTTTTGAAGCGATGACTACATAGTATTGTTCAAATAATTTTTGTTGATAAAAGCCATTTTCCAAATTCGGCAAAAAACCAATGGCTAAATCAATTTCACCATTTGCCATTTGATAACTGGTTTCAGAGGTAATACCGCGAACATTTAGACGGATATGTGAAGCGTGTTTTTTTAAATATTGGGAAATTTTAGGCAATAAAACCAAATGTGAAACATCGGTCATGGCGATGGTAAATTTCTGCTGTGAAGTTGATTGGTCAAAATTAATGGTAAAATTATTAATGATCTCAACTTTACTGAGTGCTTCACTCACCAAAGGAAAAAGTTGTTTAGAAAGTTCGGTTGGAACCATTTCATTACCAATCCTTAAAAAAAGAGGATCGTTATAATGCTGTCTGATTTTATTCAGAATATTACTGACCGTCGGTTGACTCATCGACAGATATTCTGCTGCAAGCGAAACACTTTTATATTTATAAATATACAGAAAAACACTGAGTAATTTACAGTCAAGCTCAAACACTAATCGAAATCCTACTATTTTCTATGTCTAACGGTGATACATCATCTACTTTTTTAGATATATTTCCTATATCTATTTATTCCGAATATGCTGTTTCATCGAAATTAAATGATGTTTCATATTATAAATGAATAAGGAAAGACAAGAATAGACTTTTTGTATCAAGCATTACGATTAAAAATAATGATGGAATCTGTTTGACTTAAAACTGAGTTTTTCATATTTAAGTCAAACATTTGATCGATTAGCTAAAAACTATTCAGCAGAGATATCTTCAAATAATACAGAAGATAAATAACGCTCACCTGCATCGGGGAAAATCACCACAATGGTTTTTCCAGCATTTTCAGGGCGTGCTGCCAATTCAGCTGCGGCTGCCATTGCTGCGCCACTTGAAATTCCGACCAAAATACCTTCATGCGTTGCCGTTTTACGTGCCCATTCAACCGCTTTAGCACTATCAATAGCAATCACTTCATCAACTAAATTTAGGTCTAGATTTTTAGGAATAAAGTTTGCACCAATGCCTTGAATTTTATGTGGTGCAGGGGTCAATGCCTCACCACGTTTGGTTTGCCCAATAATTGGCGATTCAGCGGGTTCAACTGCAACTGAATAAAGCGGTTGATTTTTGACTTGCTCAAAATAACGAGAAATACCCGTAATCGTACCGCCCGTACCTACGCCAGCAACTAAAATATCAACCTTACCGCCTGTCGCTTCCCAAATTTCTGGACCAGTGGTTTGCTCATGAATTTTAGGATTGGCTAGGTTTTCAAATTGTTGCGGTAAATAATATAAATCAGGTTGTTCCGTGGCTAAACGAACCGCTTCATCGACAGCACCTTTCATCCCTTTTGCAGGTTCAGTCAGTACCAAGTTTGCACCGAAGGCTTTTAACACTTTACGGCGTTCAATACTCATACTTGCAGGCATGGTTAAAGTAATCGCATAACCCTTTGCAGCAGCAACAAATGCAAGTGCAATGCCCGTATTACCACTGGTGGGCTCTACAATATGCATGCCCGATTTCAGTAAACCTTTTTCTTCAGCATCTGCAATTAATGCTGCACCGATACGGCATTTCACAGAAAAAGCAGGATTACGACTTTCAACTTTAGCCAATACGGTCGCAGGTGACGAAATTGAACGATTAATACGAATTAATGGCGTATTGCCAATTGCTTCAGCATTATTGCTATAAACCGCGATACCTAAATTTTTTGGTGTTGGAAAAGCAGAATCTGTACTCATTTTAACTCCATTGAGCGATTTTTGGTTTTAAAGTCATGGATTCATCATAAGCCATTTATACATTGAAGATAAGCTTTTCTAATTCAATTTTTATGCAACTTTAATTGCCGATTTAAAGCTAAAAAATAATTTTTTTTGTTGATAATCACCGTTCTAATTTTCTTAAATAGTTACAACTTAAATGACTTATTTGTCATCAATAACATTTGTATTTATTCAGGTTATTGCACACAATATCCATCAAATGAAAACTAATTTAGAGAATACGATGTCTAATAAGGGTTATAGCCGATTCTATCGCCAATTTACGCAAAAACTCCTAGATAAGATCGTCACTCCTCAAGTCTTAGGCAACACCACCGAATTAGAAAAAAATATAGAAAACCAATTCGATAAAAAATTAGTCTGTTATGTGTTGCAAGATTCATCGCTGAGTAACACGGTATTAATCGACACTGAAGCCAAAGCGCGCAAATTACCTTCTGTTTTTGCCCCTTTAATGATTCAAGAATTCCAAGAAGAAGATTCCATACTGGCATTGAATATGCCCAGCTCAAAAAGTGAGGCTTATCATTATTCGGCAAAATTGATTCGAATGATTGAAGTCTTAGAAAAATATCCTGAATACGATATTGAACTGGTGCCTGTGACTGTTTTATGGGGACGTTCGCCTGAATATGAAGATTCTTGGTTTAAGGCTTTATTTTCCGATGCTTGGTCTACCCCATCCAAATTAAAACAAGCTTTGAATATTTCCATATATGGGCGTGAAAACTACATTGAGTTTCACAAACCGATTTCACTTAAAGCCGCAATTGAAAAAGCCAAAACTGAGCGTCCAAACTTCTCTCCTGCACATTCTATTGTCAAAGAACTCAATTCAAATTTTAATAAATATAAAGAAGCAATTTTAGGCCCCGATTTATCAGACCGTCGCAATCTCATTAATAAATTAATGAAAACTGAAACGGTTCAAGATGCCATTCGCAAAGAAAGTATCGATCATAAAATTAGTATGTTTGAAGCAGAAAATCGTGCCAAAGGTTATTTAACCGAAGTGGTTTCTGATTTTTCATATTCAACTTTACGTTTTGCTGAAATTGCACTGACTAAGTTGTGGACGCAGCTTTATGATGGTATTGAAGTTCATAATTTCGATACCGTTCGCGAGTTAGCCAAGGATTATGAGATTGTTTATACACCTTGTCATCGTAGCCATATCGACTACCTACTGCTCTCTTATGTGATTTTCAATCGCGGCTTAATGGTTCCGCATATTGCAGCCGGTATTAATTTAAACTTACCTGTGGTCGGGCAAATCATGCGCGGTGCAGGCGCTTATTTTATTCGTCGAACCTTTAGTGGAAATGATTTATATACTTCTGTTTTTAAAGAATATTTACACAGCCTCTTATCACGAAACACACCGTTAGAATACTTTATTGAAGGTGGACGTTCACGTACGGGTCTGCTGTTACCACCGAAAAAAGGCATGCTTTCGATGACAGTGCAAAGTCATTTACGTGGTGCAACCAAACCCATTGCCTTTATTCCAACCTATTTTGGCTATGAAAAGCTGATAGAAGGTACGTCTTACTTAAATGAATTAAATGGTAAACCCAAGGAAGCAGAATCAATTTGGGGCATTTTAAGTTCAGCACGTAAAATTGAAAAAATCTTTGGGCAAGTCCATGTCAATTTTGGTGAACCCATTTTTCTAGATCAAGTGTTAGCCGCCAACCACGCAGATCAGATTAAATTAAATATTCATGATGACTTGCCACAACCTGTAATTCAAACCGTGGATCAAGTGGCAAATTCAATTTTAGAAAATATTAATAAAGCCGTTGTGGTCAACCCTATTTCCTTAATCTCACTTATTTTATTAAATGCCGAAAATAATGCATTAAACGAAAATGATTTAATCTCGCAGATTGAACAGTATCGTTATTTACTTAATGAGGTAAAATACGATCCAAGAATGATGATGACGGAGTTATCTCCTGTTGAAATTATTCAATATGCCCTCAAGTTAAAACAAGTTGAAACTTTTAGCCAAAATAATGAAAACTGGATTCGTGTTGCCGAAAGTCAAAGAATTTTACTCAGTTATTTTAGTAATAATATTCTGCATTGTTTTATTCTGCCTGCATTAGTTGCAATGATTATTCAATCCTATAAAAAAGTCTCATGTCATTATTTAATCGATACCATTAAAAATATGTATCCCTATTTTAAAGAAGAATTTTTCTTAAAATGGAATCTAGCTGAATTAGAAAATGAAATTGGTTCAATTATAAATAGTTTAGAACATTTAGGCTGGATTATTCGCCAAGATAATACGATTTCAATGACATCAGATGAGCACATGCAAAGTAAGTTGCTATCACTTGCGCGCTTATCGACGTCTAGCCTGAATAATATGCTGATCATTTCAGCATTGCTGCAACAATACGCTCCAGCTCAATCGTTGACGCTTAAAGAATTAGAAAATATGAGCAAAGCGGTACTACAAAAACTTTCTCAAACGCAAAAAATTCAATCTGGTTATTATTTTGATAGTGCGACTTTAAAAAGCTTTATTTCAATGCTTAAACAAAATAGTTTACTGAGTATTAAGGATGATTATTTTGTTATCAGTGATGATTTTGAAGAGAAAATGTCAGCTATTTTTAGTTGGTATGATTCTGAAATGCGTCAAGCAATCATCGAAGCACTGCACTTTACTGAAAAAGAATTAAGAGGATTTAAACAATCAAATAAAAAATAATAAATTGATGGTATTTTGCACCAACATAAGGCATTTATCTTAAATTAAATGCCTTATTTAAATTTATATAAGAATATTTGATATTTGTGTTCATTAAAAAGAATTGAAAATATGCATTTTTCCTAATCTATTCAATTAGTGAGGCATTATACTGCGGGTATTAGTGTTAAGTAATATGAGAAACTTGTATGAACACCGATCTTGAAATTGCTTCTATGTATGATTCTGTGGATATTGTCGTCACCATATTAAAATCATTAGCCAATACAGATCGTTTACTTATTTTGTGTCACCTTGCCAAACAAGAATTAAATGTTTCACAAATAGAAGAAATGACTCAAATTAATCAGCCTACTTTATCTCAACAGTTGATGATGCTACGCAAAAGTGATGTGGTTTCTACGCGTCGTGATGGTAAGCAAATTTTTTATTCCATTAAAGATGAAAAACTGGTGCAAGTATTAAATACGCTATACCACTTGTATTGCCCTAAAAGTATAATTTAATCAGACAAATAGCATTAAATAAAAGAGAGAAATTAAGCAGATTAAGACTTCTTAGCATTTTTTGTGCATAATATATCTAAAATAGTGATTTAGTTTTAGATATGTCAGATTTAAATTCTCGCTTAATGACGGTATTGCCTGCTTGGCAATGGCTGCGCAAATATAACCAAGCTAAATTTAAATCGGATTTTTTGTCTGCCCTTATTGTGATTGCAATGTTGGTTCCGCAAGGCATGGCTTATGCCATGCTTGCAGGCTTACCGCCTATAATGGGCTTGTATGCCAGTATCCTTCCCATGATGATCTATGCCATGGTTGGTGGTAGCCCTACGCTTTCTATTGGCCCCGTTGCTATTATTTCCATGATGACCTTTGCGACTTTAAATCCATTGTTTGAAGTCGGATCCCCAGTCTATATCCAAGCGGCTTGTTTACTGGCTTTTATGGTTGGCATCATTTCATTATTGTTAGGCATGTTGAGATTTGGCTTTCTCATTCAACTCATTAGCCACCCTGTCATTAAGAGTTTTATTATTGCTTCAGCGTTACTCATCGCTTTAGGACAATTCAAGTTTCTGGTCGATGTGCCTTTAGCAGCCAACAATATTCCTGAATTTTTGCTCAGTTTTTGGCAGCACATCCGTTATAGCAATATTGAAACATTTATTTTTGGCATGCTGTCTTTGTGCTTTCTCATCTATATGCCCAAAATATTAAGCTCCAACGCCATTCAAAGCCGAATGGGTTCTACCGCTTTTATTTCAAAAGCACTGCCTTTAGTCCTTGTGGTGGCTTCAATTGCTGCGGTCTATTTTCTCAACTTAAAAGAAATTGGAATTAAAACCGTCGGGGAAATACCTTCAGGGTTTCCACCCATTAGCATGCCCTACTGGAATCTGGATTTGGTCATCACCTTGTTACCGGGTGCCGCCATGATTGCGATGATTAGCTTTGTCGAATCATTATCAATCGCTCAGGCGACCGCTTTACAGCAACGCAGTGACTTAAATAGCAATCAAGAGTTGGTCGCTTTAGGACTAGCCAATTTAAGTGCAGGTTTAAGCTCTGCATTTCCAGTCACAGGAAGCTTATCGCGAACGGTTGTTAATGCAGACTCTGGGGCTAAAACTCCACTAGCAGGTGTTTTTTCATCACTTCTAATTGTGTTGGTCAGCCTTTATTTCACAGGTTTTTTTCGTGATTTGCCTTTAGCTATTCTGGCGGCCACTATTATTGTTTCCATTTGGAAGTTAGTCGATTTTAAACCTTTTATCGAAACGTGGCGTTATTCAAAAGCAGATGGTATTGCGATGTGGATCACCTTTTTTGGGGTGGTTTGTATTGATATTTCGACAGGTTTAATGATCGGTATTGTTTCAACCTTTATGCTTTTATTGTGGCGCATTAGTCGCCCGCATATTGCGGTTATTGGCTTACTTGAAGGCACGCAACATTTTAGGAATGTTCAACGCCATCATGTATTGACCTCGTCTAAATTACTTTCCATGCGAATTGATGAAAATCTTACTTTTTTAAATGCCAATATTTTCAAAGGTTTTTTAATTAATGCCGTCAGTCATAATATTGATTTAGAACATGTCGTGATTAATTGTTCCAGTATTAGTACGATTGATTTAAGTGCTTTAGAAATGCTGGAAGATGTAAATGCGGAATTAAATAAACTGAATATTAAATTGCATTTATCCGAAATTAAAGGCCCTGTTATGGATAAATTACAGCACTCCAAACTGTTAAAGCATTTAAGTGGACAAATTTATCTGACTCACTTCCAAGCGATGCAACAACTTTCACCAGACATTTTTAAATAACAAAAGTATTTCTCAATGAGAAAATATAATGAATGGTAAAATACAGCACATGAGAAAAAGTGGCTTTACGGAATAATGCAGCTCATTACCTGCTTACTTTTGAAAATAAAAGTTATTATGTCTGTTATCACAATGCGCTTAATGTGCTGTCTATTTAACAGATTTGTATTCTATGATTTTTTAAAATTTAAGTTAAAAAACGGAAATATCAACTTTAAAAATAAACAGTTAGTTTTTATATAAAAATTAATTTTTAGCAATTCTAGTTTTAGGTATAAAATAGCGCACATATCTGTAAATTTTTTAGCCCTCGTCTTTCTAACAAGGCACCTTTATGTTCTCTGCTTTAATGCGTTTGAGTTTAGTCTCGCGAATTATTATCGCCATTATTTTAGGTATTGGTGTTGCTGTTTTGTTTCCAAATGTTGCTCCATATTTAAGTCTATTGGGTGATTTATTCATCAAAGCGCTTAAATCTGTTGCTCCTATTTTAGTTTTTGTGCTGGTTTTATCCTCAATTGCTAATTTTAAAGTCGGGCATGGTGCCAACATCAGACCCATTATCCTGATGTATGCGACTGGTATGTTCTTGGCTGCCTTATGTGCTGTGATTGTCAGTATTGTATTTCCCAGTACGTTGTTTCTGGACATCTCTACACAAGCCGATTTACACCCACCTGGTAGCTTAAGTGAAATTTTCAAAAATCTACTTTTAAGCTTTGTGGCAAATCCGGTTACTGCAATTAGTGAAGCAAATTTCATTGGAATTTTGGCTTGGGCTGTTGCTTTAGGTGCTGCATTTCGTCATGCAAGTGACTCCACCAAAGTATTGTTGACTGATGTTGCAACGGCAGTCAACCAAGTCATCCGTTTAGTGATTAATTTTGCTCCTGTGGGTATTTTTGGTCTGGTTGCTGTCACATTTGCTGAAGCAGGCTTAAGTACTTTAGCAAGCTATGCTCACTTATTGGTCGTATTGATTGGCACGATGTTCTTTGTCGCATTGGTCATCAACCCGATTATGGTGGCATTTGTTACACGTCAAAACCCATATCCTTTAGTGTTTCAATGCCTACGTGAAAGCGGTATTACTGCCTTTTTCACCCGTAGTTCAGCGGCAAACATTCCAGTCAACTTAGATTTAGCCAAGCGCTTAGGCGTCAATGAATCCACTGCAAATGTGGCTATTCCATTGGGTGCAACCATTAATATGGCTGGTGCAGCTGTGACCATCACGGTACTGACTTTAGCAACGGTCAATACTTTGGGGATTTCGACTGATTTCACTACCATGTTGATTTTATCTGTGATCGCAACTGTTTCAGCATGTGGTGCATCGGGTGTTGCAGGGGGTTCTTTACTGCTGATTCCTGTGGCCTGTGGCTTATTCGGCATTAGTTCCGATATTGCCATGCAAGTGGTTGCCATTGGTATGGTGATTAGTGTGTTACAGGATTCGACTGAAACTGCATTAAATTCTTCTACAGATGTGCTTTTTACTGCTGCTGTTGACCGCGGTTTAGATTAAGATAGTCATTATTAAGTATTTTTTATGACGTTATGCCTTTTCAAACTTTACCGCCTTGGGTGCAATTAGGTACTTTTTTTCTTGCAGTGAATGCAGGAATGATTAACGTCCTTGGACTGGTGACCGTATTACACCAGTCCGTTTCACATATGACGGGTAATGTCAGTATATTGGCGATGGCTTTGCTTCAATGGCAACCAGAACCGATCATCTACTTAGCCTTAGTTGTTCTATGCTATGTGATCGGTTCATTTTATAGCGGATATATTCTTGGAAATAGCCACTTTAGTTTAGGGCGCCGTTATGGTTTGCCTTTAAGCTTGGTGGCTTTTTTCATTGTACTGTGTTGGACTTTATTGCCCTATTTCCCTCGTTATGCCTTACTTTGGGCATGTGTAGCGATGGGCGTACAAAATGCGATGATCAGCCATTACAAAGGCACGATTATTCGCACCACCCATTTATCTGGTGTTTTGACTGATTTAGGTTTAGCGTTAGGTTATCGCTTACGTGGCTTAGATGTAGATCGAAGGCGGATTATTCTACATTTGGTCATTTTATTTGGCTTTCTCTTGGGTGGCTTAGTTGCCAGCATGATTTATCCTTATTTAAAATTAAATTCATTCCTTGTCCCTGCGTTGCTAAGTTGGATGCTAAGCATCGTATATTGGGTTATTTATTTTCGTTATCGACGTATTCAAGAGTAGTTTCGGAATTTATTATGGTCAAAAATGCATTACAGGCTCAATTGCTAAAAGCGGGTTTAGTCGATAATAAAAAGGCTAAAAAACTGTCTAAACAGGCGGTTCATGAGCAACGTACTGGGCAAAGCGATGAAGCTGCATTAAAAGCGAAAATTGCACAAGATCAGCAAGAGAAACTGGAGAAAGACCAAGCTTTAGATTTAGAGAAAAAACGTCTATTGCAAGGTAAAGAGCTGAAAGCTGCCATTGTCCAAATGATCAATCAGCATAAAATTCGTCATATAGATGGCGACGTGTCCTATCAATTTATTGATGAGAGTAAAGTCAAAAAGATTTATCTCAATCAACAAATTTATAATGCGCTCGTTTCTGGTTCATTGGTGGTTGCTAAAGAAAATGATGGCTATGCCGTTTTACCAAAAGCCTTAGCCGATCGTATCAATGACAAAATGGAAGGCTTTATTATTGTCAATAATTCTGAAAAGAATGAACAAATCACAGATGAAGAAGATCCATATGCAGCGTATGTTATTCCTGATGATTTAATGTGGTAAGTTCAGCGCATTTATAGTCAAAAAGAGTGCAACTTATATTCATATAGGCTGCACTCAAAACGACATTGAAAAAATTAGCTTAATTTTGATACTCATGTCGTTAATTTAGTTTGAGTTCATGTATATAAAACGTTACCTTTAACGGCAATTAAAATATAACTATATAAACTATAAAGAATTTTTAAATAACGATGCTAAAGGTGTACTTTTGGAGCATTTTGCTTTTATACACAATATTCAAGATTGGTCAGATCAATTTCCATGGTTAGAAATGCTGAGCTCTTTAAGTCTGTTAATTTTGCTGGCAGCCTTCGCCAACTTTATTGCCAAACAAGTGGTGGTTCGCGGGATTCGTAAACTCATTTCTAAAATGAAATTTGCCAGTAGTGAAATACTGTCTCAACACAGTGTCATCCGCCGCGTTGCAAATATTGTCCCTGCGATTGTGATTATGAACGGAATAGTGACCGTTCCACACCTTTCAGAAAAAATCATCACCTTTATTCAAATGGGCGCGCAAGCATTTATTTTCCTCACCATTGCACTGGCAATTGGTGAGTTTTTAAGTATTTTTAATCTGATTTATCAACGTAATCCAAAATCCAGAAATAAACCGATTAAAGGTTATTTACAACTGGTTAAGCTGATTATTTTTATTGTCTGTGGCCTAATGATTTTAGGTACTTTCCTTAAAAAAGATGTTTTTACCTTACTGGCAGGCTTCGGTGCCATGGCTGCGGTACTGATGCTCGTGTTCCAAAATACCATTTTGTCTTTGGTTGCATCGGTTCAAATTTCATCTTATGACATGGTTCGTATTGGTGACTGGATTGAAATGCCGAGCTTAAATGCAGATGGCGATGTCATTGATATGTCATTACATACCATTACCGTACAAAATTTTGATAAGACCTTTACCACCATTCCAACCAATAAATTAGTCACTGATACATTTAAAAACTGGCGTGGTATGGCACATGCTGGGGTTCGTCGCATCAAACGATCTATTTTTATTGATCAAAGCAGTGTGCATTTCATGAGTCATGATGAGCAGAAAAAACTGAAAGAATTTTTATTGTTAGATCAATATTTAGATACTAAACAGGATGAAATTGAAAGCTTTAATCAGCATTTGTCGAATCAGTCTTTATACAATCAACGCCGTTTAACCAATTTAGGTACATTTCGAGCCTACGTCGAATTTTATCTTAAACAGCACTCAGGTATTGCACAAAATCAATCGTTAATCATTCGCCAATTGCAGCCCACCAGTGAAGGTTTACCCCTTGAAATTTATGCTTTTACCAATACCACGGTATGGAAGGATTATGAAGCAATACAATCCGATATCTTTGATCATCTCATTGCAATTATGCCAGAGTTTGGATTGAAAATTTATCAAGCCCCTTCTGGTTCTGACTTTAAACAATTCGTTGCGATGTCAACGCCTGTCGTAAAATCCAATAATCTATTGGTTTAAGCTTTAAAATAAAGAAATTTCCGTATATCGATATAATTTGATCAACCTTGCAAGAAACCGTCCTTTCAGGCGGTTTTTTATTGATTCCAATAAACGGTATCACTGATGTAGCAAGGTTTTAGCTCAAACATATATTCATAGTCGTAGCAAAAAATCTATACAATATTTCTTACCTAGATCAGATATAGTATAACTAACTCATTGAATAGTTTATTTAAAGGACGTAATTTGAAAACTTTATTCGGTTTATCATTAATGACTTTAGTGCTGATGGGTTGCCAATCCTCCCCTTCAAATCAGCAAACGGCTCTCACAGGAATCGATTTAAAAAATCCAGAAAAGATGGTTTTATGTGATAAGTTTATATGTGCAAATTCAGAAGGTATTTCTAAAGAATTGACTAGCAAATATCTAGGTCAAAAACAGGCTGAGCGCATTTTTTCTCAAGGTGAATTTGATAAAACTCAGTTTACATTTGAAAATGGCATTTTCTGCGATACAAATACCAAAACATGCCATATTGATCGCTATTACAATGAAGGTGGTAAACACAGTGCAATAGCAACAAAGTATACCTTTGCTTTGTTTGGTCAATAATAGATTAAGCGGCTGTACTCGATTAGGTCAAATTTGACAGTAAAATTGTCGTATTCCATTATGATTCACGCTATAAATTATTGTTTATCATCGTTGATGAATAAATTTCTGATATTAAAAGTCTTTATAAATAAAAGGTATAACCTATGTTGAAGTGGTTTGAAAAACGCGTTGATCCTTATCCATCTAAAGGTTTAAACGAACCACTTCCAACCCGTTTTTTCCCTTTTGTCTGGCAAGCGGCAACAGGTGTTCGCCCCTATTTATTGTTACTTGTGCTGTGTACCGCAGGAGCTGCGAGCTTTGAAGCGGTACTCTATGCAAAAATTGGCGATTTAGTAAATTGGTTAAGCAAAAGCCAACCTGAAACATTCTTAGCCGAACACACGCAAAATTTGACCCTTTTGACCTGTATTCTTTTTGCCAATATTGTCTTTGCAAGTTTCCAATCCATTATTAAACATCAGATTCTTTACAGTACCTTTCCAATGCGCCTACGTTGGCGTTTTCATAATTTATTACTACAGCAAAGCTTGGATTTTTTCCATAATGATTTTGCTGGTCGCTTATCTGCTAAAGTTATGCAAACTTCGCTCGCAGTACGTGAGTTTTGGGTGATTTTAGGCGACATGCTGGCCTATGTCGTGATTTATTTTGTGACCATTAGCTTTGTATTGGGTGCAATTTCCCCAATGTTGATTTTGCCTCTGATGCTGTGGTTGCTGCTGTTTATTGCTGCTGCTTGCTTTTTTATTCCTCGTTTAAGCCGAATTTCTAATAAACAAGCCGATGCTCGCGCTGTCATGACGGGGCGCGTAACCGATGCTTATACCAACATTCAAACCGTTAAATTATTTGCCCATGCGGGTCATGAAAGCCAATATGCCAAAGAGTCTATGCAAGGCTTTATGACTACTGTTTATCAGCAAATGCGTTTAGGCGTGCAGTATGAAATCAGCATCAATTTATTGAGTGTGGTTTTATATGTTGGTGTTTTAGGTACAGCCATTTGGCTTTGGATTAATGGGCAAGCGGAATTGGGAATTATTGCGGCAACGACAGCCATGATTTTAAAACTCAATAGCATTGCTGAATTTATGATGTGGCAAACCTCTGCACTTTTTGAAAATGTCGGAACTATTCAAGATGGCATGAAAACACTGGGGCGTCCTATTCACATTCAAGATAAAAAAGATGCTGCCCCATTACAAGTGCCACAAGGTGAGATCAAGTTTGAAGATGTCAGCTTTGCTTATAGCAATAAAAATGTGATTGATCATTTAAATTTAACCATTAAACCCGGTGAAAAAATTGGCATCGTGGGTCGTTCTGGTGCAGGAAAATCGACTTTAATTCAATTGTTATTGCATTTTTATGAGATCAACCAAGGTCGTATTTCGATTGATGGTCAAAACATTCAAGATGTAACCCAAGATAGTCTGCGTAAAAGTATTGCCTTGGTGACCCAAGACACCTCTTTATTACATCGTACTGTGGCTGAAAACATTAAATATGGTCGTCCCAATGCAACTGATGAACAGATGTTTGAAGCTGTTCGCAAAGCCAAAGCAGAAGATTTTATTCCTCAACTCACCGACTTACGGGGTAAATCGGGTTATGAAGCCTATGTTGGTGAACGCGGTGTAAAACTCTCTGGTGGGCAACGTCAACGTATTGCTATCGCGCGAGTATTTTTAAAAGATGCGCCTATTTTAATTTTAGATGAAGCAACCAGTGCTTTAGATTCGGAAGTTGAAGCGGCAATTCAATCCAGTTTGGATGAATTAATGCAAGGGAAAACCGTCATCGCAATTGCGCATCGACTTTCAACGATTGCTCAAATGGATCGTTTGATTGTATTAGATCAAGGACACATTGCTGAACAAGGTACGCATGATGAACTGGTCGCGCTGGGTGGGATTTATGCCAATTTATGGCAAAGACAAACAGGCGGTTTTTTGATCGAGCAACAAGCTTTGAAGAAAAAGGAATTGGATTAATGTTGTACTTAGAAGATATAAAATTGGGTGATCGTTTCATTAGTCGTGAATATAAAATGACTTTAGAAGAAATTAAACAATTTGCCCATGCTTATGATCCACAAATTTTCCATACCGATGAAGATCAAGCCAAAGCACATCCTATTTTTCAGGGTATTGCCGCAAGTGGCTGGCATACTTCTGCGGTGACCATGCGCTTATGGACAGAATGTTTTCCTGTAGCGTATGGGCTGATTGGTTCAGAATCCAGTATTCGCTGGCCAAGACCAACACGTCCTGACGATAACATTCATGTTGAAGTTGAAATTGTTGCAATTACCCCTTCAAAAACCAAAACAGACCGCGCTATCGTGACTTATATAACGCAAACATTGAATCAAAATAATGATGTTTTATTAATTTCTACGACAAAAATTGTGGTCTTTAAAAAAGAATTTAAGCCTGCTTAATTTAAAGACTTTAAAATAATTGTCGAACAATTTTAATAGAATACGGTTTCTTTTCATGCCAATATGAAAATCAACAAATAGAAAAACAACGAAAGTGCAATGGATGGCGCATGAAAACGATTTCTCCAAAACAAGATCAAGGAATCCCCGGTGTTTATGGTCTGCTCCTTTTAGATGTGGTGTCTCGTTGGGGCTACAATGCCGAAGCATTGTTTACACCCTTTCATTTAACCAGTGAACTATTGGCAGATCCGAATTTTCGCATTCCGACACCTATTGCAAATGAGCTGGTTAAACATGCATTACGTTTAACGGGAGAGCCGACTTTAGGTTTTCATTTGGGTACACAAATGCGAATCTCAATTCATGGTTTTATTGGCTATGCCATTATGACAGCACATGATATTACCGATGCACTGGTCTTGGCTAACCGCTTTATTCAGCTGCGTATGCCCTTTTTACAGCTTTATTTTTCCACCTTTGGCGAGAAAGCAACGCTGCAATTACAATGTGATTTTGATATTGAGCCTTTACGGACGGAAATTACCATTGCTTTGACTTTTGGCATTATCACGATGGCGAAAGCTTTAACAGGTAGTGATGATTTATCGGGTGATATAGATTTTGATTTTGCTCAACCTTCCGGTTTTGAACGCTATATCAATAAGTTTCCATCACATAACTTCCGTTTTGAACAACCGCATTTATTGTCGAGTTTTGATAAAAAATACCTTGGTTTTAAAATGGTGAATGCTGACCCGATTGCCAGTCAAATTGCGATTAATCAATGTGAAGCTGAATTATCTGCATTAGGTGAACGCCGCCGTCTAGCTATGCGTGTACGTGACATTTTGACCAATTCGGAACAGCATTATTTAAGTATTGAAAATGTCGCAGACCGTTTACATATGTCTGATCGGACTTTAAAACGTCAGTTGGCTGCCGAAGGAACGTCTTTTTCAACCTTAGTCGATGAAG
Organism: uncultured Gammaproteobacteria bacterium; assembly: GCA_963812025.1. Lineage (GTDB taxonomy): Bacteria > Pseudomonadota > Gammaproteobacteria > Pseudomonadales > Moraxellaceae > Acinetobacter. Next base: position 762,876 of record CAWETQ010000006.1, on the reverse strand, counting down.
TTCGCTATCGTCATGCAACATCGCTCCTTTCACGAACAGATTACACCTTAGAACTGATTGCAGATGAACTTGGCTATAGTGATGTTGCCAATTTTAGTCGGGCATTTAAGCGTTGGAGTGGTCGTAGCCCAAGTAATTGGCGTAAAGATCCTTATTTATAAACTTTTGTTTTGATCAAAAAACATGTATAAAACATGGCAAAAATGATTTGAATATTTTAAAGGAGTCATCAATGAATCATCCTTCAGATTTGAAGTATGCAAGCACCCATGAATGGGTCAAAATTGAAGGTGATCTGGTCATTACAGGTATTTCTGACCATGCACAGGACGCATTAGGCGATTTAGTTTATGTAGAAACCCCTGAACTCGGTCAGCAAATTACCGCAGGTCAGCAAACAGGTGTGGTTGAATCGGTTAAAACAGCATCCGATATTCATGCGCCTATTTCAGGTGAAGTGGTTGAAGTGAATTCAAGCCTTGAAGATGATCCTGATTTTGTCAATGATGACCCATATGGTAAGGGTTGGATTTATAAAATTAAGCCAGACAATATGGCGGATATAGAAAAACTACTCTCAAGCAGTGAATATGAAGCAGGCTTATAATCTAAGTCTTCAACATAAAAAATCAGCCTTCATGGCTGATTTTTTATTTATGTAAAAACACAAAAACCAATAAACATAAAATCATTATATGATTTTTTTATTAAAAAAAATGTTAAATTTTAATAAATAAAATTAATAATTCTCAAAATACTATACTTTTTAATAAAAACAATCTAAGATTTATAGCATCTAACGACGATTTGACTTATCGCTACTAATTACAACAATGATCTTCCTAGCTTAAAAATAATTGCTTGATAAGCCTCATCAGCCGTATTCACTTATGATTATCTAGGTAAATTATGTCTTCAGAGAATGTCCAACAACTGTGGAATAAATCTTTTATTCTATGTCTAGCCAATAACCTTTTTTTGTTTGTGTTTTATTTTGCACAAACGACAATTTTGCCTATTTATATTTTAAATGAATTACATGGCACTTTAGCGCAAGCAGGTTTAGCTATGACTTTGTTTATGGCATCATCCATTGCGGTTCGTCCCTTTAGTGGATTAATCATTGAAAAATTTGGACGTAAAAAAACACTTTATATTTCCGAAGCCTTATTTTGTCTATTCTCTTTTGCTTACTTACTCGCAGATAATCTGACCATCCTCTTGCTGATTCGATTCTTACATGGAATTTGGTTTAGTATTTTAACCACTGTGACCGTCCCAATTGCCAATGATTTTATTCCTGCAAAACGTAAAGGTGAAGGCATGGGATATTTCATCATGTCTATTAATTTAGGTGTTGTCCTTGGGCCATTACTCGGTCTTACTTTAATCCAAAGTCTTTCATACACCACCGTTGCAGGAATTCTTGCTGCAATTATTTGCCTCGGTTTTATTTTTTGCTTCATGATTCCAATTCAAGCAGAAGCTAAATCAGCAATCACCCAAATAAAGCGCCGTTTAACGCTGCAAGATTTTGTCGAGAAAAAAGCACTACCTGTTTCAATTATGGCAATGATCATTTCTTTTTCTTATGCCAGTATTATGTCGTTTATTTCAACATTTGCGGAATCCAAAAACTTACTGCCCTACGCCAGTTTATTTTTTGTGGTCTTTGCAATTTCAATGATGAGTTTACGACCACTTACAGGGAAAATTTATGATCGAAAAGGTGCCAATTATGTGGTTTATCCTGCGATTGCATTGTTCTCAATGGGGCTAATCATTTTGAGTCAAGTCAATTCAGTCACTGGTTTGATGATTGCTGCGATATTTGTCGGAATGGGTTTTGGTTCAGCCCAACCTTGTTTACAAACCCTTTCTATTCAGCGCTCACCGAAAGATCGTATTGGACATGCAACATCTACTTTTTTTACCTGTTACGACTTAGGCATTGCACTGGGATCAATTTTATTGGGTCTTATCATTGCCCAGCAAAGTTACAGCTTTGCATATTTACTTTGTGCATTCATTACCGCATTAAGTTTAATATTTTATAAATTATATGTAGACCGTCCAAAAGAAGCTTAATCATTCGAAGTCATCATTGTATGGATAAAAAATGGATGTATTACAAAAAATTGAATATCTCTAAATCTAAATAAAATGGGCATGATCCAAGATTTGAATCATGCCCATTTAATCAATTAACACACTAAAAATTTATTTTTTAACCAGAAGTCACAGACTCTTGTTTCGCATCATTTTCATTTGAATCGCTTTCTTGTTTCATGCTAAATGATGAAGCTGGACTTGCAGCAGGTTGATCTGATCGGGTACTTTTTAATTTAATCTGTAAACGTAATTCATTCATAGAGTCAGCATTACGTAAGGCTTCTTCATAACTAATTGAACCCTCATCATAAAGATCAAATAAAGCCTGATCGAAAGTTTGCATGCCCAGTTCGCGTGACTTTTTCATGATTTCTTTAAGTTCATGAAGTTGACCTTTGAGAATATTATCGCCAATCAATGGTGTATTGAGCAAAATTTCAATGGCTGCACGACGTCCACGACCATCTTGAGTACGCACTAAACGCTGAGAAATAATCGCTTTCATATTTGAAGATAAATCCATCAACAATTGATTTTTTCGCTCTTCAGGGAAAAAGTTAATGATTCGATCTAGCGCTTGATTGGCATTATTGGCATGTAAAGTGCCTAAACATAAATGCCCTGTTTCAGCGAATGCAATAGCGTGTTCCATGGTTTCAGTATCACGGATTTCACCAATCAAAATTACATCAGGTGCTTGGCGTAAAGTATTTTTCAAGGCATTGTGCCATGAATGACTATCGACGCCCACTTCGCGGTGGGTAATCATCGATTTTTTGTGTTTATGTACATATTCAACCGGATCTTCAACCGTAATAATATGCCCTGCTGAATTTTCATTACGATGATCAATCATGGCAGCTAAAGACGTCGATTTACCCGAACCTGTTGCACCAACAACTAAAATCAAACCTCGTTTTGCCATCATTACATCTTTTAATGATTCGGGTAATTTTAACTTCGCAAAATTTGGAATTTCTGCGGTAATGGTACGAATCACCATCCCCACTTGTAATTGTTGTTGAAACACATTAATACGAAAACGCGAAACATCGGGAACGTTAATGGCAAAATTACACTCAAGTTCTTTTTCAAATTCCTGTCGTTGAGTCTCATTCATTAAACTGTAGGCAAATAATTTAGTTTTATCCGCAGTTAAAGCTTGTTGCCCAATAGGTTTCATCAATCCTTGATGTTTAATACTGGGTGGAAAATCTGCTGAAATAAATAAGTCAGATCCGCCATATTCCACAACTTTAGTCAGCATATGAAATATTATTTTACGCGCTTCTTCCAATAATTCCGCACTATACATATTCTTCCCCATTCAAAATTATTTAAAGTACTAAATAACAATTGCACATCGTTAATTATGTATTTATTAAATAAGTCGTTATCTTAGTATCAATTTTTAATATTGTGCATAAAGAAGTGAAGTGACTCAAATTTGTTAATTCTAATTGGTTAAAAGAATTTTAAGAAATTGTATATAGCATCAACAAAGTGGTGATTTAAATTTAAACATATAACATAAATGGATACATTTAAAAGAATGAAGCCCTTTTCAAAGAGCTTCATTAGGAAACAATACTATTTTCAGTAATGTTAAGCACTGCGTTTCAATGGAGAAACACGCAGTGAATCTGCAACATCCAATAAAAGTTGCTGTGTTTTATCCCAACCTAAACAACCATCTGTTACCGATTGACCATAGGTCATATCACATGAAATTTTTTGCTGTCCATCTTGTAAATGACTTTCTAACATCACACCACGGACATTGGTTTGTACACGTTCAGCCACAATGGTACGTAAAACTTCAGCTTGTAATAATGGGTTTTTGTGACTGTTTCCATGACTGCAATCAATCACTAACGCAGGTAATTCAGCTTTGCTTTTTGCTTTAATTTTTTCAATTTCAGCCAATTGATAATTAGGCCCTGAATTTGCACCACGTAAAATCAAATGCGCTGCTCTATTGCCTTGTGATTCCAAAATACAAGGTAAGCCAGACTGGCTCATGCCCATGAACTGGTGTGAATGAGAAGCAGATTGAATCGCATCAAGTGCAATTTGAATTGAGCCATCCGTACCATTTTTGAAACCAATGCTGTACGGCATGTGGCTTGAAATTTCACGATGAATTTGTGATTCACTGGTACGTGCACCAATTGCACCCCAAGCCAGTAAGTCATCGAAATAAGCCGTTGCCATCGGGCTTAAAATTTCAGCTGCAATCGGCAAGCCCATGTCGATAATTTGTAAATATAACTCACGTGATTTTTCTAAGCCCAATTGCATATTCGATGAATTATCTAAATTTGGGTCATATAGAAAACCTTTCCAACCAATCGTGGTACGTGGTTTTTCAATATATGCACGCATGACAAGGAAAATTTGATCTGAGACTTGGCTTTGTAATTGTTGTAATTTTTGAGCATATTCAAGTGTAGAAATCGGGTCATGAATTGAACATGGACCTGTCACAATCATCAAACGATGATCTTTGCCTTCTAAAATATTTTGAATCGTCTGACGCTGATCGGCAATTTGTTGCGCCAATTTTGTAGACAAAGGCAATTGCGCCTTCAATTGATGAGGCAAGCTTAAAATGGTTTCTTTTGTAGTCGTTTGAGTTTGTTGTAAAGCAGTATTTAAGGCATTCATGGGACTTTCCTAGGGACTTTTTTCAGTCCAATCTTTTATTTGAGCGTTATGGGTCTAATGGATTGCGTCATCATTTGATTAAAGTAAAACCAATAAAAGTTGCTAAAATATGAATAATTAAATGTTTTCATGAGGTCATTCCAAAAAAGTGTAAAAAATAAAGCATAAAAAAACCTGATCAGGGTTGCCGATCAGGTATTAACTTGGTGGGCAACCATTTCTTGCCCGAACGCATTCAGGCAATTATCTAAATTGCCAAAAATAATAAGTCGCGTTTGAGATTACTGGTTGCTTTAACATCTTTATTTCTTCAAAAAAGTATGTGTCTTGAGATAAAAATACGCTGTATTTATACATTTGACAATAGTTTTATACAAAATAAAATGACATAAATCAGTTAATCTTTACTTGAATCTGTCTACCATTTCTCATTTAGGTCAAAATCATCGAATCTATTTCGCCATAAACACAACAGATGCTTGATTCAACATATCCTATTTTGAATCAGTTCTTTCTAAAAAAATAAGAAAGTTTAAAAATAAGAAAATAACGGACAATCCATTGGCATTAAAAGATAAAATACGGTCTATAGCAAAAGCTTAATTTGTTTACTACATATAATGAAGGATGTATTCATGTTCCAACATGTTGATACTTATGCAGGTGATCCGATTCTTTCTTTGATGGAAGCCTTTGGAAAAGATGAACGGACAGAAAAAGTTAATTTAAGCATTGGGCTTTATTACAATGAAGACAATATTGTTCCGCAACTCAATGCCATTAAAGCAGCATATAAAAACATTGAACCAAGCAATGACAAAGTTAAACTTTATTTACCAATGGATGGTTTAAAGTCGTATAACACAGCAACGCAAGCCCTTGTTTTGGGTGAAGAAAGTCAAGCTCGCCGTGATGGTCGTGCGGTGACCATTCAAACTTTAGGTGGCTCTGGTGCGCTTAAAGTCGGTGCAGATTTCTTAAAAAAATATTTTCCTGAATCGGATGTTTGGGTCAGCCAACCGACGTGGGAAAACCATATTGCGATCTTTAATGGCGCAGGGATTCACTCGCACTTCTACCCTTACTTTGATGCTGCAACCAATGGTGTCAATGTCGCGGCAATGCTGGAAAAATTAAGTAGCCTTCCTGCTAAAAGCATTGTGCTGTTACACCCTTGTTGTCATAACCCGACAGGTGCAGATTTAACCCCTGCGGAATGGGATCAAGTGATTGCAGTGTTAAAAAAACAAGACCTAATTCCATTTTTAGATATTGCCTATCAAGGTTTTGGTCAGGGTTTAGAAGAAGATGCCTATGCGATTCGCGCTTTAGATCAATCGGGGATGAATTTTATTGTCAGCAATTCATTCTCTAAAATTTTCTCGCTTTATGGTGAGCGTGTGGGTGGTTTAACATTTGTTTGTGATGATCAAGCCACGGCACAAAAAGTATTGGGTCAGCTTAAAGCCACTGTACGTCGTATCTATTCAAGCCCAGCAACGACGGGTGCTTTATTGGTTGATAACGTACTGAATAATGCGGATCTCACTGCACAGTGGCAAGCAGAGCTGAAAGAAATGCGCGAACGTATTATCAAAATGCGTCAACTTTTAAATGAAAAATTAAGCCAAGCGTTACCTGAATATGACTTTAGTTATTTGGTTAAACAACAAGGTATGTTTAGCTACACCGGTTTAACGGCTGAACAAGTGGATATTTTAAAAGATAAATACGCCATCTATTTGTTGCGTAGTGGTCGTATGTGTGCTGCAGGTTTAAACTTAAATAATATTGATTATGTTGCTGAGTCTATTGCTGAAGTCATTAAAGCAACCGCTTAAAATACGCTGCTAAAAAAACGGGCAATTGCCTAATGCCAGTCAGTTAAGAAATTGATTGGCATTTTTTGAATTCATAATAATATTCGATACGCGAAAACGTCATCCGCAACTGTTCGAGGCAAAACTATTTTAAAAAAGTAAGGTTTCTGCGATTAATTAATCAGTAAAAGGGATTTGACGAGTTTTGCGGATGACAAAAGCCTTTGGTTACTTTGGGCTTATCCAAATAATAAATGAGCTCCAAGTATTTGATTGAAAAAATATAAGACTCCGTTGTGAATAACTAAAAAGCTAAGGAGTTAATTGTAACCCTCCTTAACCAATCAGTATTAGGTAATCTGCCCGTTTTTTATGTTGCGCAAAATGAATTAATCTTGAAAATGCACCACTGAACGAATAGATTTACCTTCATGCATCAAATCAAAAGCTTCATTAATTTGATCTAGCCCCATGGTATGCGTGACAAAAGGCTCAAGCTGAATGTCACCTTTCATTGCATCTTCAACCATTCCAGGAAGTTGAGAGCGCCCTTTCACACCACCGAATGCAGTGCCTTTCCAAGTACGACCAGTGACCAATTGGAATGGGCGAGTCGAAATTTCCTGACCTGCACCTGCCACACCAATAATCACGGATTGTCCCCAGCCACGGTGCGCACATTCAAGCGCTGAACGCATAACATTGACATTACCAATACATTCAAATGAATGGTCTACGCCCCAGTCTGTCATTTCCACAATCACTTGTTGAATCGGCTTGTCATAGTCTTTTGGATTTAAGAAGTCAGTTGCACCAAATTCTTCAGCCAGTTTGAATTTTTCTGGGTTCATGTCAACCACAATAATACGACCTGCTTTGGCTTGACGCGCGCCTTGTACCACAGCAAGACCAATCCCCCCTAAACCGAAGACTGCGACTGAATCACCCTCTTGCACTTTAGCCGTATTATGTACAGCGCCAATCCCTGTTGTTACACCACAACCCAACAAACAAACATGTTCAGGATTTGCATCAGGATGAATCTTCGCTAAAGATACTTCAGCAACCACGGTATATTCACTAAAGGTTGAACAGCCCATGTAATGATAAATTGGCTGACCGTTATAAGAAAAACGTGTCGTACCATCAGGCATCACACCTTTACCTTGAGTCGCACGAACAGCCACACAAAGATTGGTTTTTCCAGATTTACAGAATAAACATTCGCCACATTCAGCCGTATAAAGTGGAATTACATGATCACCCGGTTTGACACTGGTTACGCCCTCACCCACTTCAACCACAATACCGGCACCTTCATGACCCAGTACCGCTGGAAATACACCTTCAGGATCATCACCCGACAAAGTAAACGCATCGGTATGGCACACACCTGTATGGGTAATTTTAACCAAAACTTCACCCGCCTTTGGTGGAGCAACATCCAGTTCGACAATTTGAAGCGGTTCACCTGGACCAAATGCGACTGCTGCACGTGATTTCATAACAGAGCTATCCTTTATTTAGTTCTTTAACAGATGAGCTACAGTAACCGCTTTTTATTATCAGATTCAACCTTTAACATGATGATAATATGTACTTATAACTTAATGACGCCATAATAATTATGCTAATTAAACCATTCACTCATGCTGTCATGTTTTCTTTAGCACTCATTACGTTGACGGGGTGTAGTTTGCCTATGAATCAATCAAATAAACAACCGCCTATTCAGATTCATGCGGAACACTGGTTAAACGGTTCAAATGTCGACGCGCAAATTTCGCAAGGCTTAACCGCTTATTTGGCTTTGGATGATGCCTTTAGCAGCATTGCCTCAAGACTACATTTGATTAATAAAGCACAGCATAATATCGATTTACAGTATTACATTTGGGAAAATGATTCGATTGGGCATCTCATGCTGGCTGAACTTTTAAAAGCAGCAGATCGTGGGGTTAAGGTTCGATTACTCATTGATGATCAGAACGGAACCAAACTTGATGCCACCTTAAAACAACTTGCAGCACATCCCAATTTTGAAATTAAATTATTTAATCCTTATAAATTCAGAAAACTACGCGTCATTGATTACGCATTTCGTTTAAAACATATTAATCATCGCATGCACAATAAACTCATTATTGCCGATGGTGCAATTGCGGTTACTGGTGGTCGTAATATTAGCCGTGAATATTTTGATGCGAGTGATAATTTCCAGTTTACCGATATGGATATTTTGTTCTATGGCACTGCTGTTCAGCATGCCAATGACGTTTTCCATGAGTTTTGGAATGACAACTTAAGTTATTCAGTGCCACAACTTTTGGGCAATGGCAATCAAGAACAGCTTTCTAAATTGCGTCAGTATTATGAACTTACTGCTTTACAAAAAGATCAGTTAAAAAAACGAATTGAATTAGCCGAAAAACAAATCAATAAACACTTAAAAGATCGTCCTATTAATTGGGCAAAAGCTCATTTTATCGCAGACTCACCAAATAAAATTCGTGGCGAGGCGACCAATGATCAGCTTATTTATAGTCAAATGCTCAATATTATGGGGGAGCCGAAGCAGCATCTTGAATTAGTTTCAGCCTATTTTGTACCTACGCGTAAAGGTACAGACTATTTAGTTAATCTAAGCAAAAATGATGTCCGGATTAGAATTTTAACCAACTCATTTCTTGCCAATGATGTTGCAGTGGTGCATGCCTTTTATCAAAAATATCGTCATGATTTACTGCAAAATGGCATTAAACTGTATGAATTTAAGCCCTATATTGAACGTAATAAACGGACTTGGTATGAAGTGGTCACAGGAAATGTCATTCCTGCCAAAGGTAAAAATACCTCTAGCTTACATGCCAAATTTTTTGATATAGATGGCATGGTCTTTATTGGTTCATTTAATTTCGACCCTCGTTCAGCCAATTTAAACAGCGAAGTCGGACTTGTGGTCGAATCTGATGTTCTACAAAAGTATATTTCCAAATCACTTGATCAATATTTACCGCAAATTGCCTACGAATTAAAATTAAATAAACAAGGCGAAATCATTTGGCTTGATCAGCATAAAGATGGCTCAATTGTAGAATATAAACATGACCCAGAAACGACGAAATTCCAGCGCTTTGCTATGCAAGCGGTATCCTACTTGCCGATTGAATGGATGATGTAATGACAAATTAATGACATTTAAATACACATAAGCCTTTTATTTCGAGTGAAATTTCAATCTGTGTAAACCCTGCCTGCTGCAAACTGACTAAATGCTCTTGTTTTGACATATAAAGTTCATTATTGGTCATGGCACTTTCAGCAAATAAATGATCACATAGCAAATAAGTTGCATTCGGGTTAAGCAGTGTTGTTTTTACAATGTGATGAAAATCCATTGCATATGCTTTATGGCGTAGCTCGTGCAAAGCTTGATGCATAATAATGACATCGTATGTAGTGAGTGGATCGACCCAATCGGGTTGTTTAAAATCTCCAACCACATAACGGGTTCTTTGTAACTCATTTGCAAGCAGTCTATTTCTTGAAAGATCATGCATCGCTTCAGAAAAGTCAAAAGCAGTATAGTGAATATTCGGACATCTTTCTAAGAGGTGTTTAGCCAAATATCCGGGGCCAGCGCCAATTTCTAGAACATTTCTAGCATTTGACTGTTGTATCAGCTCGGCATAATAATCAAAAAATGCATATCGCCATAGCCTTTTAATATTCACTTCACTTGCCCATTGCGCTGCATCTTCAGGTTTTCTTAAATCAATGGGGCTAGCAACTTCTTTTATTAACATTGTTTTTTAGAACTTATAAGGTTTTGATTTATATTTATACATAAATTCAATCCAGCTTTGCAAAGGTTTTACTCATCTGCCCCTTTGCTTTAACATTTCACTTTTCGAGTATTAAACTCTTTTTCTCCTGATCGTGACTCTCTCCCATGCAATTTTTTGATTTAAGCCGTCAATTTAATTTAAATGATATTTTATTGCCTTATAAAACCCTCGATGATTTAGGTCGCCAAGAATGGTTTTTGTCTAAAGTTCGAGTAGAACATAACTGTTTATCTGAAAGTGATCTTTTAGAAGGTCAAGTCGTTTTAAAGTCGAATGAAAATATTCAAATTGAACTTGAGTGGCTTATTTTAGATACAGGATTTGAACTTCAGGTTTTATTTAAAGGTATTGAAACTGAAACCAATGAAGAAACGCTACTCTTGGTCAAAGGTGCGCAAATCATTGATGTAGAACAGAAGAAAATTTCTGCACAAGCTTTAAGTTTGTGGCTAGATGGCACGCTCCTCCCGATGTTGCCAAAAATCCGTACAGAAATTAAAGCACGTTTAAATCTGTGGGATTATGTCGAGTATGACAATTAAATTTTATTAGCAAATAAACCTACTTAAAGTAAGCCTATTTCATTAAATAATTGAGCATAGGCTTCAGCTTTCTTTTCAACTGCTAAAGGATAAGCACGTGAAGATGAAGGCATACGGTATAAAGTCATGTCACGTTCAGCGAAATATGTTTTTGAAGACTGTCCAATTTGAGGTTTTTCAGTCCCTTCTGGCATAGAAAGCATTAAAGTATCTGTGGCTTTATCTCCAGTCGTCATCACATTGTGGCACTGAGGTATATCTTGTAAAAGTTGTGCTAAATCAGTCGGCTTTGCTATTTGTAGAAATTTATCAGATGCATTGCCTTTTAAACGAATGACCTGATACGCCGTATCAAAAATAGCAATGCCCTTTTCCGTTAGAAAATCACGAATAAGTTGTTCTTTAAAATTTTTATTTGCTAGATCAAGAAAGTGTTCTTTATTTTGAAAGAACACTAAACCAAAGATTTTCCACATATCATTTTGATAATTGGGATAATAAAAATCCATTTTCCAACGTGTTCTAGGCGGTGGAAAACTTCCCAACATTAACAATTTAGCATTTTCAGGAAGGAATGGCTGAAGTGGATGCGTTTCAATTTCTGATTCAGTCGACATAACAAGCTATTTCAAAGGATTCTGATTAATTTAAAACATTTTGCGAATTTTTTCTGCTACTTGCTCAGCCCAAAGTGCATATATTTCCTTACTAGGATGAAAACCATCTGCGGCCATTTCTAAATTTAATGTTTTAAAACGAACCAGATCGTATTCAATCCACTGCATATTCTGTTGTTTTTGCACAAATTGCCCAAGTGCCTGATTCATTTTCTTGGCATATTGACCAAATAACCACGCTAAGGGATTAGGCAAAGCTGGAAACAAATCCATGGGTGGCACACCCGATGCAATAATGATATGAGGGGTAAATTTTTGATTAATTTCGCTGTAAAGCTGCTGTTGTTTTTTAATCCAGTTTTTCGGCTGTGTGAGTTTGGTAATATCATTTACCCCGACAGAGGTAATAACCACATCAAAATGCTGATGAGGCATATTTTGAGCTGTTTCTATAATTTGTGCGCTGCTATAGCCCGTTGTGGCCTCTAACATATAACGAACTTCATACTGGTTTTTTAACTGCTTCAATACTGAACCCAGCAAAGCATCTTCCTGTATTTGTACGCCTACACCTGCCGCAGCTGAATCGCCTAGAATCAAAATTGACAATGGGTTTCCTGCACCGATCGTTCCCTGACGATTTCCATCGGGTTCAGGCAAACGTAGTGTATTTTTTTTGACTGCATAGCCTTGAATCAGTAGTGCTGGAATTAACACGATAGTCGAGATTTTTAAAAACATATTTAAGATTCATTTTAAAATAACAAAGGCTCATATCGAGCCTTTTTAGATTAACCCAATTTATTCACCAACTTTAATGGCAATATTTTCATTGCCAAACCAAGTGGTAACCACGGCCATTGTGGCACATAGGCCTTAACAGGTTCTTTCTCAATGGCTTTGGCAAGTAAATGTGACCCTGTTTTTTCGTCCACTTCAAAAGGTAATTTTTTCGCACCTTCATTGAGTTCAGTTCGAATATAACCGGGGAAAATTGTGCGTAACTTTAATAGGGGTATCGATCAGTTCTGCACGAATGCCTTCTGCTAAATGTGCCACTGCTGCTTTACTTGCGCCATAAGCGGTTAAATGTTTTGGCATGCCACGCATTGCACTCATCGATGAAATCATCACCAAATGACCTGAATTTTGTGCACGGAAAATTTCAACCGCAGCTTCACATTGCGCAAGTGCAGAAATAAAATTGGTTTCAACCGTGGCTTTATTAATGGCAAAGTTACCTTTCCCAATACGACGACCATCTCCCACACCTGCATTGACAATAATTCGGTCAATCGTGCCAAATTCTGCTTTAAATGCTTTAAATACCTCAAACACTTGATCGTAATGAGTTACATCTAAAGTTTTTGCGATGACTTTAATGCCGTATTTGCTTTCAAGTTCTTGCTTTAACGTTTCAAGACGCTCTAAACGACGTGCACAAATTGCAAGATTATAGCCTTTTTGTGCAAATTCACGTGCCATTCCTGCACCTATACCAGAACTTGCACCTGTAATTAAAATTGTTTTTGCCATGCTGTCTATTTTTCCTATTTTTCTAAATTAAATCCATGTAAGCAATTGAGGATCTTCAGCTTTTATAAAATGATGCTCATTTAAACTCAGTAGTTGAGGTTCATTTCCAACCAAACGTAATGTGGTGATGCTGCTATTGGTAATTGCCCAATTTAAAGCAAAAGTTCGATTTGCATTTAGTTCAAGTAATTTACCTGCCGCCACTGAAATCACACCACCCGATGTAAAGACCACCGCATAACGAGGTTTGGTTTTTGCGAGTTCATCACTTAAATTTTGCAGTGCTGTTTCCACACGATTTTTAAAATCGGGCCAAGACTCATCATATTCATGGTGATAGTCACCGCCCGTCCAGCGTTCAATCGCACCTTCAAAAATTTTGGCTAAATACTCTCGTGGATTTGTTTCTTTTTCTACATCTGCTTTAAGCAAATGTGGTTCATTAAAACGTGGCTCATACTGGGCAAAAACTTGTTGATGATTAAACTCATTCCAAGCATGGTCAGTCATGATACTGGCTTCTGGGAAACATTCAGCCAAAGCCAGATTCGCCGTTTGTTGATGTCGTTGCATCGAACCTGCCACAACATAGGGTTCTTCTTTTAGAATCTTATTAAAATACTGACCTAATAATTTTGCCTGTAATTCACCATTCGGAGAAAGTTTGTCATAACTTTCTGCACCAAAAGAAGCTTGCCCGTGACGAATCAGATAAATTGTGGTCATTTCGCTAAAATTTCCTGTAGTTTGGCTATATATTTTTGTGCAAGTTCATTGGCTTCGATTTTTTGTTTGCCAATAAGTTTTAAGGCACGAATATGTAAAGCATGAATGATAATCCAAAAGTCCTTAAATGCAGGATTATTGGTTTGCTTATGATAGTAACGATAGTAAATTTGCTGCGCAATGACCGCTAAACGGAAAACACCGAACACTTCGTAAAAAGTCCAATTTTCAGTCTGTAAACCTGTTTTATTTAAATAATATTCAACCACTTCTTTACGCGTAAACATGCCTTTTAAATTTGTGGGTTGGCGACGTGTAGACTTAAAAATGTGATTGTCTGTTTCTTCTACCCAATAGGCCAAAGCAGAACCTAAATCCATCAATGGATCACCCAAAGTCGCCATTTCCCAATCCAATACACCAATCACTTCAGTTGGATTTTTAGGATCTAAAATCACATTATCAAAACGCCAATCATTATGAATAATGCAGGTTTTAGAATCTGCTGGAATATGGTCGTGTAGCCATTTCCGCACGAACTTAAATGAAGGCACATTCAGCGTATGGGCTTTTGCATAACGAGCATCCCACCCTTCGACCTGACGACGACAATAACCGTCACCTTTGCCTAATTGTTCAAGTTCAGTCCCTTGATAGGGTACTTGATGCAGTTCAATCAACTTATCAATAACATTGGTACAAAGTTGATGTATATCGGCTTCATCAAATTGCAATTCAGGGGGTAATTTTGCACGAGGAATAATCCCTTTGATGCGTTTCATCACATAAAAATCGCAGCCAATAACGGACTCGTCCTGACACAGTGCAACCATTTCAGGCAGTGCTGAATAAAAAGGCGCCAGATTTTTTTGTACATGATATTCACGTGCCATATCATGGGCAGATTTAGCTTTAGTGCCTTTTGGTGGGCGACGTAGAATTAAATCAGTATTGTCATATTTTAAACGGTAGGTCCAATTGGAAGCACCACCTGAGTATTGAGTCACTTCAACTTGACCTTGCAGATCAACACCTTGTGTTTTAAGCCAATTTTCTACCGCAACGATATCAAGTTCTTCGCCTTCACGGACATTTCCGCCAACATCAATCACTGACATTCTTATTTCCCTAAATCTTCAATTTAAAAAAGACTTCTTACTTTATTTATACCTTGTTAATTTTCCGTGCATAAACAGAAAAATTTAAGCAAAATTGTAAGAGGTCTTATCTAGCATCATTTATATTTTTTAATCTGACTTACGACGTGAACTGTAACCACGTTTTGCCAATTCAAGTTTAGCAATCATGCCTTTATGTACTTCATCTGGGCCATCGGCTAAACGTAGGCTACGTGCTTGAGCAAAGAAACCGGTTAAAGGTGTATCACGTGAAACCCCGCACCACCGTGAATCTGAATGGCCATATCAACCACTTTTTCCAGCACACTAGGCGCAACCACTTTAATGGCAGAAATTTCAGTTAAAGCGGCCATGTTGCCTAAAGTATCCATTTTATAAGCAGCATACAAAGTCAATAAACGCGCTTGATCAATCGCAACTCGTGCTTCTGCAACGCGTTCTAAATTACCACCCAATTTAAGAATTTCTTGACCAAAAGCAGTGCGGCTCATACCACGGTCAATCATCAACTCTAACGATTTTTCCGCAGCACCAATACAACGCATGCAATGGTGAATACGTCCAGGCCCTAAACGTCCTTGGGCAATTTCAAAACCTTGACCTGCACCGCCAATAAAATTGGCTACAGGCACACGAACATTATCGAAGCTAATTTCGCCGTGACCATGTGGTGCATCATAATCACCAAATACAGGCAACATACGTTCAATTTTAACGCCTGCCGTTTCAACAGGAACTAAAACCATGGAATGTTGATGATGACGATCTTTGGTTTCGTCTGGTGTATGTGCCATAAAAATAATGATTTTGGCGTTTGGATCACCTAAACCTGACGACCACCATTTACGACCATTTAAAACAATTTCATCACCAACGACGACTGCTGTAGCTTGCATATTGGTCGCATCACTTGAAGCAACCTCAGGTTCAGTCATACAAAATACTGAACGGATTTTTCCATCTAATAGTGGCATTAACCATTGTTGTTTTTGTGCTTCACTGCCGTAACGCCACAATACTTCCATATTGCCACTGTCAGGTGCATTGCAATTAAACACGGTTGGAGCAATTAAACTGCGTCCTGTAAGTTCAGCAATATGTGCATATTCTTGAACAGATAAGCCTTGACCTAATTCAGCATCAGGCAAAAACATATTCCAAAGCCCTGCTGCTTTGGCTTTATCTTTTAGGACTTCTATTTGTGTGGGCCATTGCCATTTGGTCCAATCACCACCTTGATTGAGCTCATGAACTTCATTCCAAAAGTCGGTCTCAATCGGTTCAATTTCATTTTTTATAAAGGCTTTCGTCCGTTCAATATAATCTTGCGCACGTGCTGACAATTCAAACATCTTATGATCCCTTAAAATATTATGCTAACTTCGCTTTACAACAACATAACCTGAAAACTATTATGAATAAAATGATTTAATTCCATACTTCACTATGAATAATATTCATCATAAAAATGTTTTAGACATGGCTGTCTTTCATAAAATTGACATCAATTTATATCCTTTGTTTATTGCTATTTTTGAACAAAAAAGTATTTCTAAATCTGCACAGTTACTCTGTATTAGTCAGTCCGCAGCCAGTCATGCCCTGCAACGACTACGACAACATTTGCAGGATGATTTATTTGTCCGTGCTGGCAGTCAAATGTTGCCTACACCATTTGCTGAACGAATTTATCCTGTCATTAAAAATGCCTTATTTGCTATTCAAAGCATTTCTCTACAAAAGCAAAGTTTTGACCCAAGTATGGTACAAACACTCAAAATTGCCATTCATGATGAAATTGAACCGATTATTTTGCCGAAACTGGTTGAGCATTTTCATCAACTCAATTTAGAGGTGCAATTTTCCAGTATTAAATTAGATCGTAAAAATGTGCTAACCGATTTGGCCACGCAACAAATCGATTTTGTAATTGATTTAGAACAAAATTTTAATGATAAAATTCAATTTAAAAAATTGTTACAAGACCAATTTGTGGTGTGTACCCAACAACAAAGTATGACTGCTGAAATTTATGCTGCCTCACCGCATATCGGTGTTTCTTCGCGACGTACAGGTATTTTATTTGAGGATATTTATTTAAACCGCAAACAATTTTCTCGTCAGATTTTTTTACGTTGCCAGCATTATTCAACAGCTTTACAAATTTTAGAACAACAAGCTGCTGTCATTCTGACGATTCCTAAAATGATGCTTGATCATTTAAATATGGCAGCATGTTTAAATATTTTTGAGGTGCCTGTAGTACTGCCGAATATAAATATGGGGATATTTTGGCATAAGGATTTGCAAGAAAATTCGAGACATTTGTTTTTGCGAAGCGAAATTTTAAAAATTTTTGCTTAGGCTATTTATGTGTTATGTATTAATTAGATATGCTTAGGCTATTTTTCATTCCTTTTGTTTATTTATCCTTGAGCTGTATTTCACACTTAATCTGTTGTTTAAATAGGCGAAATACCGAATTAACAATACTTGCAGCACCATTTGCCTATTTATTCAGCTCTTATTTTTTGCGATTTCAATTAAACTAATACTTCATCTCTCTTTTTATTGCTGAATTTAGACTGAATTTTTCAAACTAATTTCAACAAAGTTTTCTTTTATGTTGGCAAATCTCTCCCCTGTTTGGCTTATGGTTTTAGGCTTCATCTGTTGTCTAATTTTCTTATTTATTTTCCGCAAAATTTATACATTTTTAAGTGTTTTTTTTGAGCCTTTTAAAAAAGGAAAAAGCTATTATTGCCTCGTCACCGCCATTAGTGATGGCGATACCCTTACCTGCCACCGCTTAAACTTCCGACGTTCAGAAACCAAATTACGTTTTGCCTATGTCGATGCACCAGAATCGAGTCAAGCTTATGGCAAAGAGTCAGCACATCTGATTAAAAGCATGGTGCACCAAAAATGGGTACGGGTAAAAATTACCGATATTGACCGTTATGGGCGCTGCGTGGGGGTTATTTACCGCTATCGCAAAAGCATGAATGAAGAGATGGTCAAACGCGGTGCGGCTTGGGTGTATGAAGAATACATCAAAGATAAAAAACATCTGCACTATATGCTGTCACTGCAAGATAAAGCCAAAAAACAGAAAAAAGGTTTATGGAAAAGTAGCCGTCCAATAAAACCGAGTGTCTATCGTAAACAAAGTAAATAGACTTTATCAATAATCAAAGTTTAAATAGGTCAGATGCGCCAATTCATTATGAATGATTTGGTGTGATGCCTTATCTGAATGAATAGAAATTTATAATCGATGAACGCTGTATCTCGCCTTAAAATATCAAACGCCCGATGAAATGACATCAGGCGTTTGATTTAAATAGCTTAATTCTTCTTTTAGGGCTAAAGACTCAAATTATTTAAAGACTTTAAAACGCACAGTATCATCGATATAAGCTTTGTCTTTCGCTTCACCTTCAACAGAACCAAAAACCAACTGGGCACGAAGTTTCCAGCTTGCAGGAATATCCCATTCTGCATGTACTTGCTCATCGACAATTGGGTTGTAATGCTGAAGTGAAGCACCTAAACCGTCCGTATGTAATGCAGTCCAAGTGGCAAACTGTGCAATTGCCGTTGAATGTTCTGCCCACACTGGAAAATTATCTGCATAAGATGGAAACTGCTCTTGCAAGCCTTTAATCACATCTAGATCTTCAAAAAATAAAACCGTACCCACACCTGCCGCAAAGCTATCCATTTTGGCATCGGTTTTTGCCGCAGCTTCGGCATCTTTTGCATAAGATTTCAATTTTTCTTTCACAAAGCCCCAAAACTTTTCATGCTCAGCATTAAATAAAATGACGGCACGTGACGATTGTGAGTTAAACGATGATGGACTTTGCTTAATGGCATGTTGAATCAAATCAGTTAAATGTTCTGGGCTTTGCTCTACATTTTTACCCACTGCATAAATTGTACGGCGTTTATTAATTAAATCTAAAAATTGATTCGACATTTAATGAAATCCTGTGATATTTCCTCGGGAAGATTTTAAACAACCTGCAAACACTATTAAGAAAATGTGAAATATCAACTTTCATAACAGTACACATGCAAAGGTGTTGTCGTCATACCATATGCAATAATAATTCCAATATCTAGTACATTTTATTGATAATTAAATCTTTAATTTTTTATATAGAGAATATTTTACTTAATTTAAATATTTTGATTAGTCGTGAAATAGTATTAAAAAATCCTCCGATTTTGGAGGATTTTTACAACACTTTATTGAGTTTTAGAATTTTGCATTCAAAATGCTTTGCGATACTTTATTCTTCCAAAGATCACGTAAAGTCGGTAAATAGAATTTTTCACCAATTTCAACCAACTCGGCATCAATCAATGCATGAATTTCGTGCATAAATAAATAATCCAATTCGACTGTTTTCAATTTTTTATTGGTTTTAGCAAATGCCTTACGCTTTTGTTGCGCAGTTTTAACCAATTGATCTGCATAATTCTTATTTTTAAATTGAGAAATAGCATTTAAACGTAATTCAATTACGCCCCAACCGGTTAATAATAATTTGAACAACTCAAAATCTTCTGTGGTTGATTCCCAAGTCATTTCATCCAAATTTTCATCATCTGGAAGAACAGGAAGAAGAAGTTCCATGATACTCGGAAAAATCTTTTTAAAATTCAAAATAAATTTAACAGGATGCTCACCCGGATAATCCTTAAATTGCACCTTTTTCTGAACATCCGTTAAATAAATATGGAACATTAAAAAAACCCTTAAATAAAGTACTGTTTTTTATCGCATTTATTTTTAGGCTTGCAAAATAAATGCAAAACTAAAACAAAATGAGAAAAGAAAAAGAGAGGCATTTTAACAATTATGACAGTTTATGCAATGCCAATTGAAGTATTAAAAATTAGAGCAATATGAAAAACTAGCCTGCAAAACCCATTCAAAACATTTAATATTGTTTTTTGATAAATTGACTTTTAGACAAGAAAAATGAAAGTATCTGAATCTGAATTCTGATCAATTGCCCAGCGCCCTAGCTACTGCAATGAAAGTTAAAAATGCACCAATACTCGATTGGGATCTATGCGGAAAGCTAATCGAAAAAGAAAAAATCAGTTTGGTACGTTCATATTCGAGATGGACGGCATTTTATGTTGGTCCACGTTCTGATAGCAAAGAAGCCGAGCAAACAGCTGATACAGCAATCGAAGCTATTGTTAAATGCTTTATTGAGAAAAAAATGGGTTCTGAAATTTAAGAAAAACTAATTAAAATTATGACTTTAAAACCTTAGATCATTTAAACGCCCATAAATTATAAATGGAAAAATAAAATGCTCCACCCACTACATTCTCAACAAATGAAATCCCAAAAACATCAAATGTTTTATGATGAAACCAATAATTTTAGAAAACTTGTTTTGAATAAAAATCTAGGTAATCTCAATACAGATAGAATTGAGTTCAATAATACTATTTTCTATTTAGGTGGTATTGCGTTTGCCAATGGATACAGCAAAGAGGTTGAGCTAAAGCAAACATATGAAGCTTTCAAACAAAGAGTGAATAGAACTAAAATTGAATTAAAATTTGATGATGTTGCTAAAAATGACTTCTTCTCGGTACTAAAATCCGCACATTTAAAACAATATCTAAAACTGTTGATTGAATATAATGTTTGTATCCACTATCAAGCAATCGACATGATCTACATGATAGTGACTGATCTTATAGATGAGCATCCTATAGTGAAAAAGTTTTATGAACTTTATCCTCAATACAGTTATGAGCTAATGGATTCTAATATTTGCGCATCTTTTAAAGATGTACTCCACAGCATATTTAATGAAAATACAATCATATTCTTGGAATTTATTAATCGAACAAATTTCCCATATATCCATAATTCAGAAATTTTTGTGAATCAATTTATTGATTTCATCAAAAACCTCAAAACTACAGATAATCAAATAAAAATACAATTAATCCTGAGTGTTTTTGAGCGTATTGAAAATAAAGCTGATCTTTTTATGGATGGATACCCTGCTCCTGATGAAAGCCTACTATTGATTAATAGTTTTAGTGGTTGCTACTATCATCGTATAACAACGCTTTCAAACTGCTCTCATGTATTTGATGAGGAAGAAGATATTCAAGAATCTGTACTTCACTCATCACATAATACTAATACACTAATTAAGTTTGTTGACTCATTAACAGACTATCGCATTCAAATGTCAGACATTCTCATAGGTTTTGTTCGCAAGTTTGTTGATTACCACTTAAAAGAGTCTTTTGATATAATTAAAGATAACTTTAGGAAGATGAATCCATTCCAAAAGGAATGCTTAGAGAATTATTTAAAATTAGAGGATTTGTCGAATGATGTGTGTGAATTTTTCTTCTTATCAGTTATCCCTCTAAGTGACAAAGATAAACTTTACAAAGCCGTCAATTTCTATAAACAAGAATTAGGCTTAGCACTAAAATAAACCTAGATATGTATAGATACTAAAACCCCACCTTAAATTGCAAATAGCTAAATAAAATATGCCGAAACAACATCAAGCTTGCATAAATGTGCAAGTCTGCATAAATCGCTATAAAAATGGGGGCATACCACTTGGTTAAAGCTTTTCTATCGAAATTCCGACTAAGTTAAAGTGGGTGTAGTGTCTAACAAAGTATTAGAGTTTTTAGAAAAAACCAATTTTATATACATGATACGCACGTTTTTTACTTGTTTTGACAATATTGTCATTACAGTCATAATTTTAGACTTTTTAATAGTTTTTTATTCCAAAACTATTCCTGAGCGCAATGTGTTTGTTTTTCAATCAAAAACAGTTATAGATGTTTAAAAATAATTCTGTTGATTGACCCTCACTTTAGGGCTTTTTCTGCCATTCTTTTATATTTTGCTGTGCAAATTTTTTTATAAATATCTGTTAATGTAAAATTTTAAATCTTTGCGATAATATGTATTATTCTAGAAATCCTAAACTAAAACTTTAGGAAAAAATAAATAAGGGGAGAATATGACAACTTGTCCGAATTGTAATTCCATAAGAATTGATAAGCGTAATTATGGAAAACGCGCAGGTGCTGCCGTTGGTGGTACTGCGGGAGCCGTTGGTGGGGGTGCTGCTGCGCTAGGTGGTGCTGCTGCAGGTGGAAAAGCTGGAGCTATGATAGGGGCCTTTGCTGGTCCAGTGGGTATTTTTGCGGGTGCTGCAGTCGGAAGTGTCACTGGGGCAATTGCTGGGGCTCTTGCTGGTGGAACAATTGGAGCAACTGCTGGGGCTGTTACAGGGCGTGCTATCGATGAGCATATCCTTAATAACTATGCATGTTTGGAGTGTGGACATAAGTTTAATGAGGGATAGGTAGCATACCTGCCTAACATAATAAAGTTTATATAAGAAAGCCCTCAGTTGAGGGCTATTTCTTCTGGCCAGCTTTCACTCAACCTCATTGAATCAATTGCGTGGCCATCTGCTTTTTCTGCCATACCTCGATATTCTGCTGTGCAAGCTTCGAGTAACTCTGAATTGGTAATGGTGTACTCAACGATGGTTTCTTTGGGAGCATTGGACAAACGCTTATTGGCTTCACTGAGTTGCTTTGACAACCCCATAGCAGCCAAATCAGCGTCACGAGCGGCAGCATTCGCATCTTGTATTTTTTTAATCCCATTCTGTTCGACCTCTATTGTTTTTGCTGACCATGTTTGCATGATGGTGGCTTTTTCTTTTTGAGCTTGATCAATCGCATCTTCATAAGGCTTAATGGCTTTGGCCACACGTACATCACATACGGTTTCAGCATTGCGTAAATCACCAGCTAAAGAATTGCAGTACCACACATAACCAGTCATAAAGAGTAATAAAACTAAAATGATCCATTTATAAAACGGTGCTAAAAGTGCATCTATCATGGCATTCCCCTAACTCAGAAATAGCATTTTTTCTTTCGCACGCCGATTAACAAGCCCTTTTATTTCTTTGCCGTTGTCGTAGATCCAACGATCAAATTGACCAGCAGCACCAGAAAAATTGTTGTTATTGATTAGCGATAACATCGTGCTTTTAATAAAAGCAGTTTCGCCAATGTTATAAACAAAGGATGCCAGTGCATCAAATTGGTTTTGGCTTACCGCCACTTTTACGTGTTTATCAAGACAAGCATCGACCCAAAGACAATCATTTTTAAGCCAAATTTCTGCTTGTCCACGTGTACATACATCACCTTTCTTAACGCGCACACCATTGGGATACTTAATTGTTCCATATCCAATGGTCCATACCCCACCAGTATCTAAATAGGCTTTCAATTCAAGACTTTCTGATTCACGGATGATTGAAAAACCCTTTTCCGAAATATCACGAAGTCCAGAAACTAAGGCATTTAATTTAAATCCAATAATATCTGCGAATACTGGTAGTCCATGCATGGCAATAACTTTGTCACCTGCCACGACTTGTTCATTTGATAGCTTCCCACCAGATAAAGCTCGAAGCCATGAATATGCTTGAGCAACTTGTTGTGATTGATCAATACTCACTTGTCATTCCCCTTCCCTAAAATGGCAAGAAATGCAGCCTTAACCTCACTTATCACTTCAGAAATCGGTTTACCTTGTAGTAAAGCGATAGACTGATATGCAATACCAATTCCCAGCAAGCCGAAGACTGCAAAGAACAACATAATTGCGCCCTGATACATCGTGGACGTTTTAACTAATTCAAAATGTTCAATAAATGCTGAACCACCATACAAACTCACGGTGACACTGGCCATAAATTTAACGATAACATTCATTGAAACTTGAATTTTTCCGTCTTTATCAATATCGCCACTTAATACCAGTGCCAATATCGCCCCAACGACAGCAGGAATAACTTTGATTGCCCAAGGGATCGTATTCTCTTGCATGTTCCTCACTCCAAAAAAAAGACTCCATATCTTGATGTAGAGTCTTTACTGTTCAGAGTTTCTGCGCCAACCCTACAGGGTGTCATTCATTAAGTTAATTGGCTTGTTAATGATTAATGTAAAAGAAAGTATTACTGTTATATTAATTTAATAAAACATTAATTCATTAAGTTAATTGGCTTATTAATGATTAATGTAAAAGAAAGTATTACTGTTATATTAATTTAATAAAATATAAATTCATTAATATAATTGACGCATTAATACAAAAAAATCCATTAATGTTATATTAATTTAACAAAATATAAATCCATTAATATAATTAAATTTATTAATCCAAAAACTAATGTTAAGTTAATAAAATTATAATTCAATTATCTAGGATGTAATGATAGGTAGTAAATGAACACAATGTTCAAATGAACAAATTAATGAGTAAATGAGTAAATGAGTAAATGAGTAAATATTGGAGTGCACAAAAACTTAAGTGCAAAAGTGCATAAATCACCGCTGACTTACTTATAATAAAAACCAAAAATAAACTTGACACAAATTATTCATATAATATACATTCAGCTTGAATTATATAAAGCTTGATCATTTTATATATCATCCCACTTCAACCTTGGACTTTCATCATGAAAGATTATATTAAGCGACTGAGAATTTTATTTAAGCGTAGCTTAAATTTATTTGATTTGGGGAATCATAAAACAAATGAAATATTAAATTTAGACAAAAAAAAGCCCTCCAGTCTTCGAAAACAAAGGGCTTTTAGTTGTCACAAAGGAAATGCAACAATGGGCAGTATTATACAAAGTACGACTCAAAATCAAGCCTATGATGCAAGTGATGTTGCACAAGGTTTCGCTCTCGCATATGAGCAAGTTTCTGATTTAGCTGCAATGATGGCTGCGGTTCAATGTGAACATGAAAAAATGATTGAATATTTACAGAAAATTTATGCAATTCCTGAATCAGTTTTTAGAGATTCAAAAAGACTTATTCGTATTACTGAAGACCTGATTGATCAGTCACTTGAGTTTAGTCAAGCTCAAGAAAATCAGTATAAAAGTTAATGTTTAAAAATAAAAAAGCCACCGTAAGGTGGCTTTTTTATTAACGATTAAAAGCAAATCCACCCTGATCTTCAGCCCCTTTCTGACGCTTAGTGAGATAAACCCCTCCATCACCTGTATCTTTTGCCCTACGCTCATTAGACTTATAGCTTTGCATTAAATTGATACGCTTAATCCGCATATCTGGATTTTTATCATTGGTTTTTTTATTAAATTCCAAAATCTCAGCCCACGCCTTATCCATGCCATCACTATCATCATCTCTTTTTGCCGTAACCCATTGCTGCATTAAATCATTACGATGATTTTCCAACTTCGTTTTATAGTCATAAATTGCAGATCGACCCTCCATTGAAGTCTTAATGTCCGAAGGAGAAAAACCTATAGCTTGAGAAAATAACTCAACCCCAGTCACTTCTTCATTATGAATCACATCCTTATTCTTCGTTAGGACACCTTCATTCGCAAAACGATAAGACTTCATGGCATTTTTAAGCACAACAGGCAACATAGTTTCTATACCTCGACCATAATCACCATTGTTTATTTCCTGCATACCTTTTACCGCATTGGTGCTAATCCCAACAACAGGCCCAAGTAATGCGGATTGCATAGCTTTTGCCCAATCTGCGCCCTCAAGTCCATCTTGGACATCAGGAATGATTAAGTTGTTTAAACCAACTCGACCTGACAAATCTACAGGGGAGAAGGCTCTTGGCAAACCACCAAAAACCAGATCAGCAAATTTAGGATGAATATCACTTAACCAATTACGAATCACATTTTCTAGTTTATACGGATCATCGTCATCACCACCGGATGCAAGTGCAGCCAAAGCTGCTATACCAAATGCAGCAGCACCAAGTTTGCTTTTCTTGGCAATTAAAATAGATGCTGTGGCAAGCATACCTGTGATAGGCAAGCCAATTGCACCAGCAGCTAACGCATGCATCCCTAAAATACCAGCTAAAGCACGACGTGCCTCTCTTTGCTCTTTAGGATCAAGAGCGTAAATTGACTGATGAGCATTGCGCACCAAGGTATAAATCATATTCTGTGCATATTGTTTAAATAACAAAACTACTTTAGCAATATTGCCTTGCATAAAGCGCGCTCTATTTCCGGTTGAATAGTCAAAATGTCCTCTATAGACCATATCCATGGCTTGATCAAATGCTTCAGATTGATTAGCACCTGCTTTCGTAGCCAAGCGATAAGCCGCAATAAATGTTACTTCACGGTTAAATCTCTCAGCATGATGAAACATACCACTTGCCAAACGCATTGCAGGTCGGAAATACCACATCACCTTACTATCTTCACCTTGAGCAATACCTGCTAAATCATGTGCTTGTGTAACATCAATAACACCACGTTTTACAGCTTCATTGTAAGCATCCAACTCTAGTCCTATTACTACCTTATCAGTATTTGGGCTATAAACATCACCAATACTATTTTTAAAACTCTCTAGGCTTGAAAAATCAGGCACTTTAAATTCAACACCTTTGGCAAAATCCTTCGATGCCTTGAGTAGTTCTTTTCCAGCTTTATCATAGTTCCACTTCGCCCCCATTAATGGGTAGGCTATTAACGCAGTTTGTGACAAGTTGACCATGGCAGCTGCAGGAGATAACCCCATGTAATACATAAAACCAACGCTGGTGAGAAAACTGGATAATGGATGCCCTTTAGGGTTCATTAAATTATCATGGCGTTTTTCCATCTCATCAATGACACTTTGAGCTGAACGCTGATCATACCCAACACCCTTACTAAACTGCTCATTAGAATGCTTTTTCATTTCATCAAGTTGCTGCGCTAACTGATCGCCATATCGCAATTTTCCTAGATAATTTGCACCGCTAAACATATGTTGAGCAAACGCACGACGAGCATCTTGGCTGAATCCTGCAGTGCCTTTTCGGTGAATACCATGTTTTGTCCAAGACAAGTCAGGCATTGATGACAGGTATAATTGACTCAAGGTATCTTCAAATTCCGCTTGAGCTTTTTTATCCAAACCTAAATTACCAACTTCATCAAAAAGATCGGACATAAATCCACGACCAACACTGTCACGGCTTGCATTAAACTCTGCGTCTTTTTTTACATCATCAGCCTTAAACTGTGGGTATTTTTCTATCAGCTCAGCACGTACAGTTTCAGCCTCATTCATGGTTTCTGCTCGGCTCACAGCTTCCACATCACCATTTTTATTTCGCATGACAACGACATAACTACCAAAACGAGCTAAAGGGAAGTAAACACCTTTAATTTGACCAAAAGAACCTTCGATTTTTTTCAATAAATCTGTTTTTTTCTGGCTGCTTAACGCTGATCGTAAAATGCGCTCTCTAATCGCTTCACGAACTTTGGCATAATGCCCACTATAGGCATTTCGAGCCTTTTTATACATTGCTTGAGCTTCAGGGGATAAATTATTATAAGCATGAAGCAATTGTTGATATTTAACTTTATTATCGCCCTGTTGGTATGGTTTAGCAGGGTCAATTTGAGCTAAAGTTGCATCATGCATTACATTTGCTAAAGCTTCCTCATCCTTTAATTTAGACCACTCACGCACAATATTATCTGCCTCAGCAGCAATATCATTTTTGTCAGCATCCATTTGAGCAGCAAGTTCATTGTATTTGTTTAGTTGTGGTAGTAATTTGCCGTAAACCTCTGTTAAATGTCTGCGACTTAAAAAACCTAATCCAATTTTTAACCAATCAACCCCTTTTTTGTTAATCCAGTCCCCTGTTTTTGGTAAATCTTTCAAGCCATTAGAAATGCGATTAGTGATATCACTATAATTAGAACTACGACTAAATAAAACGTTCGCAGTACTGCCATCAAAAGTACCAACATTACCAATCGCCATTTTGACTTGGTTCGGATTTAAAGCGACTAAAAAATCGTCATTTTCAAATGAATGTAATACGCCCTGATACTCACCTGTTGCGGTTGCCGCCAAAATATCATCACGTGTTGCGGTACCATTGGTTTTAAAACTATTGCGCATATTCACAAACAATGGCATCACTACGCCAGTGTTATCTTTACTGCGAATATTGGCGTACATTTCAGCTGTATTTAAGTTGTCCACCAGGTAGATACCATTGCCCAATAAACCCGTACCTAAGTTGAACTCAGTAAACTGTGCTGCGGTACCATGATAAACAACCTTAGGTTCTCCATTTTCGTCCATAACCTCAGATGCATTTTGAGCATCATTTTCCCAATCACCGAACCAATTTTTAAATTCAGGGGTACGCACCTGTAACCATTGCTGTTCAGTTAGATTGCTGTTCTGACCATTAGGAGCCTTCATCCATTGTTTAGTACCTTGATATTGCGCTTGTACTTGTTGTGCTGAATTTTGTACTTGCGCTTGTTGCACCATGCGTTCAGCCAGTGCGACCATATCATTCGGGTTTAAATTGAGATCCATCCCCAATTGATCAAACGCCCATGCTTTTACAGTCGATACCAACTTATCAATAAAACGCTGAATAGCATTGCGCTGTAGTGCATTGGTGATCTGCATGGTTGATGCAAGGGTAAGTAGGTAAGGTAAGTATTCAAGCTGCTGTGTTTCGCTGTTGCTTTCACGTTCAGCAAGTTCTTTTGCTGCTATGGCCATTGGATGGCCACGCTTGACCATATCGTTGAACATAGTCATAAGCTCGGCATATTTAGCCTTGCTCATCATGTTTTGAAAACCACCGTGACCGCCTAACTCATGTAAAAAAGTCGGGATAATACTGTCATCATTTAAGTTGTCAGCGATTAAAGTCACACGTCCATTATGGTAAAAACCCTCAACACCATCAACGTCATAGGATTGAGCAATGCGTAACTTTCCAGCCTTTTCAAGTGCCTCAATGGTGTCTTTGCCAAAACGCTTGATTAAAGCATCACGCACCTGGTCAATGGTCTTTCCTGTTTTTTGGTTACCTGATTGACGGCTAAAAAGCGGTTTTTCTTGATCTTCTACTTCACTCGATTTAATGTCCTCTACTGTCGAGGAATGTTCAGACCTTCATTTTCAGATAAATTTCCGCTTTTATTTTGCGTATTTCTTTCGACACTTCTGTCTGCTTCAGTTTCTGTAGATCCTTTTGGTTTTTCTTCTGTGATTCCTTCGTCAGGCTTTGATACATGTTTATTGCAGTTTTTTCGAACCATTTCTCGAATTTCCGCCTTGCTTGCGTTGCTCATTTGAGTTTCCTTTCTGTTGAATATTGTTGTAAATATACCATCTAGATGTTGCAACCCTTGTCACCAATAATATTTTTTTCATGACTATCACGGACTTCTGTTTCAGCAATGCCTACAGCAAGTAATCTCATGATGGGGATTAGTAGTTAATGGCATAGATCTAGATCGATTTACCGAGTTCTACAGACTTATAATTCACTATTTTCGATAAGTACATCGCTAATTTCTGTGATGATGCTATCTAACTTCTGATCATGTTTTTGAGGGATTAAACCATTTAAAATGATTTGTTCTGTAAACTGAATGCACTAATTCGTGATTTATCAGTTCCAATGCCGAACTCTGCCATGCATGTGAACCATGGATAAATGTAGCTGGTCTTCTGTGCCGGGACAAAATAGCCACCGGCGATCAGATTGCACGAATCGTATTATCTTTAATACTGGTTAAATCAGAAACAATATGTACAAGCACATCGGGATTTAGTTTTGCAATTCTGGCCAATAACTCGTTTGCCATGCAGCACATTGGTTTTCACACCATCTGTTTTCATGCTCGCCAAGTCATGAACGATATCGCTTAACTTATGCGCTTTGCCCAATAAGTTGCTAGGAATATGGTGAATCAATCCTGTCTCAGTAAGTACTTCATCAAATTTAACTGTGGCTTTTTCTGGTGCAGATGTTTCACGCTGTTTAGCTTCTCCAGATTTTCTTGCTTTAAGGTATACCTCTAAATCCATTTTCTGTTTTCGAAAGGTATCCACTGCACCAGATGCAACTGCTTTACGGGTACTACGCTTACCACCACTCATCTCACCGATGCTTTTTTCATGATTCTTTTGAATGGCTTTATCCAGCCGAGCAATTGCCTTTTCAAGGTCTATATCAGGAGCACTAGCAAATAAACGGTGCAAATCATCTACGGTCTTTTTCCTTATTTTTTCCGCACGAATATTTTCAATGCTGTCTTTCAAGTTTTTAGATGCAGCAGGTTTAGAAGTATCTCCATTTTTTAACCAATCCTTGAATTGATCTTTATTCATGGCTTTAATTGGACCAACTTTCCAACCTTTATCAAAGTTCGCCTGATATGCTTTTACTGCATCTTCTTGAGAGTTAAATCCAAGCATTACCTTATGTTCATCAAAACCGTCCGATTGCTGGTCAAGTTGATCAATGACAAAAACCTGTTCTGACTCGGGATGACTCCCTACATACGTGTCAATATGTTCATCATCCGCACCTTTAGTCCGTTTGATATATCCATAATGATCACTCATGGTATGTGCCCATTCTTTACCATCAGGATCGGTACCACGACGTTCAGAACCACGTGGATTTTCTACCGCAATATCTAAACCATGAACTTTAATATGACCTTTCTTATAGTTGCCTGCTTCAATCTGGGCTTGACTAGGTTCAGGAAGATCATTCTGTATACTTGTGGCTGCTGCATGTGCAGCTTGATCAATAGGATTATCTTTTTGCAATTCGGCAATTTGTTTACGTAAACGTGCTTTTTTCGGTACGTTCTTTTCAACTGCCAATTGTTGTTCAAGTGCTTGAATTTCCTCTACCCCACCTAGGTTAGGTAAGTTAGGTGGGGTAACTGAATTACCCTGTTCAGCTTTAACCGCCTTCAATGCCTCAAAAACCTTAACGGCCTTTTCAGGCTGCCAATGTGCCATGCTTTTAAGTTCTTTCTTGGCTTCGCTAGATTTAATGCCGGCTTTGTCTGCATAAACCTTTATATGATCCGAAGATAAAGTATCGAACATAGGCTTTGCACTGGACTTCGCGTCAGCATGTTCGCTATTTCTGATCTCACGTTTTTCATTTTCTACAGCAGCCTGTTCTTTCTTATACCGATCCAGTTGATTGTCAATATTTCCACGCTTAGCCAAAGGCACATTTAAAGTGCCATGATCAAGTGGCTGTGTCTGGAACGAGGAAGATGTTGCTTGTTTTTGCACAGGAACTTGCGACTGTTCCTGTGTTGAAATATCTGCACGTTGTGCTTTTAAAGATTCAAGTTGCTTCTGCAAATGTACTTTTTTCGGAATACTTTTTTCTGAATCAAACTGATGCTGCATAGTTTGGATTTCATTATCAATCGTTAGGGTGGCGGCATCAGCTTTTGGGGTGATGGCACTAAGTTGTGATTCTTTTGGCTGAATCTCAAAACGTTTATTATCCGTTTTTACGACTTGGTGTGAATCTCCTAATTTCTTTTTCTCGATAAAGGCATTGGCTTTATCTTGATTACCGAACCACTTGTTCTGACCATCTGTGCCTAAAATTAAGTTGGCAGCTTTTTTCTGACTTAGGTCTTCACGCTCTTTTTGCAATTCTTCAATCGCATCTTGTGAGTGTTTCTTATCATACTCATTGGTGGCAAGTTCGATATTTTCTTTGTGCCATTCAATACTGTGGTCAACATTATCTAATTTTTGTTCAACATTAAATTCAGGAACGTCTTTTTGCTGCGGTTGCTGTCCATTTCCACGTGCATGACGTGCTTCACGAAATGCTTGTCCCTGCTCTGTCCGTAATGCACCTGCTGTTGCATCCAAGTCGGGAATTTTGGCACCATTGGCTTCTGCATAATCATACATAGCCGTTGCAATGCCATTGCGTCGGTGCTGCTCATCAACGTGTAATTGTGGATTAAAGCGATTACCTTCTTCTTCTATCGTAAAGTAACCTAGACTTCCGACAATCTCACCATCATTGTTTATAGCATTAAGATTGTATGCACCTTCACCGTTAGCTTCATCATTCGTTTGAATTAAACGTACCTGTTCACCATTTTTTAAGGTGACATTTTCACCCATGCCTTGATCATATAAGGTTTTTATATTGGATTCATGCTGCGCTTTGAAATCAGGAAAATTTGATTCATCTTGATCAAGCATAGCCGCACTATCAGACAAAGGCGTATCTTTATTGCTTGTTGGGTCTTGCGCAGATGAAACACCAGTATCCACGGCTAAAGCTGCTGCAGTAGACATTGGACCATCTTCAGGATTGATCCCTAACTGACGTGATAACGGTGACGTAGTGGGTGCAATTGGACTATCCGGATTTTCCGGATAGTTGCCCTGCATTGGATTAAATCCATTACCTTGCCCTAAAAGGTTATCAGCATCGGTAGAGAATTGATCATATTCATAATTGGTACGGCTTTGCTCTGGCTGACTTGATTGATCAGCACGTGGGATATATTCACCAGTTAAAGCATCACCACCATTCCCACTAGGTAGAGCCGGTAAGTTCGGTGCATTAGAATCAGTTGGGCTTGCACTTCCATTGTCATTACGTTGTGCATTTAGATAATCTTGTGTTGACGTGTACGCATTGATACCACCACCCATGGTCATGCCTGCGAGCGTACCCATCACCGCAGCATCATCTAAATTTTCATACCATGGCTTATCTAAAGCAATATTCTGTAATGCTTGTTCTGAAAGTGACTGAGGTAATTCTTCCAAAATACCTTCACTTACCGCCCCCATCAGCACACTTTTCGGAATGCTTGAAAATGGAATATCTTTTGCAGCCTGTTCGGTAGCTTCACGTGATATACCATTGGCCATCATGCTATCTACATCAGCAAAGCCAAGTTTCTGCGCAATACGACCACCTAAGTAACCAAAGGCTGAACCGGCAACACCCGTTGCAACTGCTGCACCCACTTGACCATTGGTTAGTAAACCGTCGTCTGTTTGCTGACGAATGCTTTCAGCCTGCGAACCTGCCATCACAGTACCTTCACCAATAGCACCAGATGCAGCTGCTCCGATTGCACCTTTACTTGCAACATTTACTGCACGTCCAGCAAGCCCCCCAGCCGCCATAGGTGCTAGTGATTCACCAATCGCATTGGAAATCATTGTGGGATTGCTTAATGCAACTTTGGTTTTATCAACCACACCTTCTGCGGCATCAAATTCTTGTTGCTGTGCTTTGGCATTAATGGTTTTTTTATCACGCCAATAATCACTACCTGAACCTGGTGTATAAAGACCTGAATCTTCAACAGCTTTACCAACACGACCACCTGTATATAAATCACCAAGACCAAGAGCAATATCAGGAAGGGATGCAGCACCTGATGCAATGGATGTACCAAGGTCTTTTACATGACCACCAAAACCTTTTTTGGTTTCTTTTGCAGAGGAAGGATCAAAATTAAATCCATCTATATTTGCAATAAGTGGTTGCTCTATTTCTTTTGCTGTTGTTGGATCAAATTTAAACTGAGAATCTTTATTGGTTTGAGAATCAGACATAGCTCACTCCTATCGTATGCCATATATGATGATTTTTAATATTGATAAGGTCGAACCTTAGAGGTGGATTGTCATAGATTGATTTTTGAACTATCGTAAGCTCATATAATTATTATTTTTTGGTAGATTATGTTTATAAAAAACTTTATTAATTTAGGCCTTATATTTGCTTGCCTTATATCCAATCAGACCTTTGCGAAACAATATTACAAATGGGTGGATTCAAAAGGGAATACAACTTATTCAAGTAAACCACCACCAACCGGTACAAAGCAGCAAAAAATTGAAACCATTCGCTCTTTAGGCACAACTAACACATCAACACCAAAGCAAACGTATCAATCCAATGCATCAATACCCGATAAATATGTAAATTATCAAAACAAAAATCGGGCAACATATACACCGCCACGTCAGCCTGAACGAAGTGCAGAAGATGAAACATTACGCAAAAAAATCATAGAAGAAGCCAGTACTCCACATAAAGGGGCGCGTGGGTTAACAAAATCTCAGCGTGATACGCTTGCAGCCATGGCTGGGGTGAATGTATCGAGTGGCGATAGTTACTCCAATTCTGGTTCATCATATTCAGCGCCCATGCCACCTCCGACACAAGTACCAACACCAACCCATATGACAAGCTGTGATGGATCAGGCTGCTGGGATAATCAGGGCAATCGCTATAATGGCAATAACGGTACTTATTTTAACAATGGTCGTACTTGTCGTGATATAGGTGGGCAAATGCAGTGTAATTAAAAAAATAAAGCCGAAACTAAGTCGGCTTTATTACTTATTTAATAGGCATAAATTGACCATTTCTAAATACAGCTTGATTACCATCCTTATCTGTGTAAACCATACCTTCTTTATGTGCTGCTGTGCCTGAGGTTCCGCTTTGAGTTTGACTCCCCATATTCTGTAACTGACCTGTCTTGGTATCAAAGATCTGTTGTGGACGATTTACCATAGCAGCAGCTTGCTCATTCCATTCTTGACCACCCCCTACAGTCATATAGCGATCTTTACCACTTTCACCCTTGGCACCAGTGAATCGATTAATCCTCTCTTGAATTGATGCACGTTGCTCGTCCGTTTCTGCCTTGTCGTACATTTCATAGAGTTTTTCGACGCGTTGAGAATTACGAATCCCAAACCCCTCTTTGGTTTCATTCAATTTTGCTTCACGGTTTTTTAAACCAAACTCAGCATTAAACTTGGCTGCATCCTGCTCTAAGCCCATGCCATAACGTGAATTCTGTCCATTCTCACCCAATACTGCACGATCATTAGAACCTTGTTCACGCATCATGGTTTGTGCAATCGATGCAGCATTATTGGTTGAGTTGTTTAGCTGACTGGTCGCGTTATTGGCATCAGTGTTATACATCGTAGTTGCACGATTATCATCACCGTTTTGCAAATCTAATAATTGCGCACGCTGATTGGTTGTCATGCCACGAGCACCAGCAATTGGTGCACGAATATCACTTATTAAATTGCGACGCTCTGCTTCTTGCTCATCAGTTCTTGTAGGTCGATTAGGGTATGTAACACCTTGCCCTTGCTGACCATTCAATTGATTTAGTGCTTGATTGACTTGCTGATCAGTTGGACCAAGCTCACGTGTATTTTGCATTAAATTTGCCACACCACGTGGGTCATTCGCTGGACGGATACCACCAGCAAAGCCGCTGCTTTGTAATTCTGGTACACCTGCTGCACGTGCCTGATTTGCCGCATTGGGATTAGCGTAACTAAAACTGCTCCCTTTTTGCTGAATTGCATAAGGATCTGCATTTTGTTGTGGCACAGTTTGTGTTGGCGGTGTGGTTGGTGCTGTTCCATATAGCTCGGTATTTAGCGTGTCATTAAAACTTGGCTGTTTGCCCAGTGCTGGTACTGTAGGTTTACTCACTGGTTGAGCCGACTTAGATGCATTATGTGCAGCAAAGCGTGCTTGTTGTTCTGCTAACCCTTGTTCTGCTGCGGCTCGTTGTTTATCGGGAAAGCGATTTCCCAATATTCCGAAACTAGCCGCATTACCCACATCAGATAAAACACCTGCAGCACGAATGCCAGTTTCAACCAATGCGCCACGTTCTGCATTGGGATCAAGCCCCATACGTTCAGCATAATCTTCTGTTGAAGTATTAAAACCTGTTACCGCACCACCAGCCATTGAACCTACACCATGAAACTTACCTAATCCTTTGGCCATATTCTTCACACCACCCATAAAGCCACCACCTTGCGCTGGCGCTGTACTCGCAGGATTTGCAGCTGGTGTTGATGGTGCCTGATATGTTTGGGGTAATGGGCGATTAACATCACGTGTAACACCGCTTACATCACGCATTGTCGGGCCACCAATCTGCTTTTGTGCTGCTGCCTTGCGAATATCATCTGCACTTGGATAAGGACTAATCACCAAACCACCATTAGCAAAAAACAATTCAGGTTGTGTTTGTCCTGATTTAATTCCTAATTGTGGTTGATTCACTGGTGCATGTGTCTGGTCTTTCATTCGTTCCAAGGTGCTAACACCAATCGAATGAACTTCGTTAGGCGTGAGTTCGTATTCACCGTTACTGAGATTAACCCTGGGGGAACTACCCATTTTATCTAAATTATCCTCCCCGATTTGTTGGGTTGAATCCGCAGGCATAATATAGCTGCCACTTTCGACATTTTTTTTAATATCGTCAGAAGTACCAGTACCTTTCCCTTTAATCATGCCACCTTTGGCATCTTGTGGCTGTTGAGCCTTGCCCTTTTTTTGAATACCGAACATAAAAAAAACCCTACGTTTTTAAATTTTATCCATTATGGAAAACTTAAAAAATTAGGGCGAACCTTAGAGACTGAAATCAATAGCTGTAGTTATGGCTTTCGCTTTTAGATTCAGATTCACTGGCACTGTAAGAGATAGAGCTTGAACCACTACCGCTAATACTTGCAGACACGTGCATGGCTGACATGGCACCAGCTGCAAGCTGTGTATTGAACTGCGCAATGCCCTTCATACTTTCAGCAGCCAGTTCCGCTTTTTTCAGTGCATTACTCAGATCCACTTCATATTTTTTAATCTGCATTTCAGCATAAGAAATATTGGTGCGGATATTCATGTCGGTATATCTTGCCTGTGTTTCAGCATTGGCAATCGAAGTACGCATTTTCATGTCTGCAAATTTTGCCTGAGTATCCGCATAAGCTAAGTTGGTGCGTAAATTCAAGTCGGCATACTTGGCTTGAGTATCCGCATTGGCCAAAGCCACACGTGTACTGGATTCAATGTAACGATTATAAATATCACTATTGGCAATCGTTGTCCGTAAGGATAGATCTGCATAACGTGAATGGGCTTCTGATACTGCAATTGAAGTACGTGAGCGCATATCAGCAAAACGTGACAAGGTTTCTGAGTTGGCCAAGCCAATACGGATCTTCATTTCTGAATATTTGGCCAAAGCATCTGCTAAAGCAATTCGAGTACGCGAATTGGATTCTACAATGTTGCCCTGTGCATTCATTTTCTCAATCGACAATTGAATCTGTGATTTCATTGCACCGACATTTGCCGTATATGCTTCGGTTTCAAATTGAAGTTTTTTCGACTGTGCATCCATGGATGCCCGATAAGATTCTGTATTGGCCTGAAATTCTGAAATTTTCACACGTGCGGCTTCAAGTTTCATATCTCCTTCTTTCATCTTAATATTGGCTTTAGATGCAAGACCTTCAATCGTGGACGCATAAGTACGTGCCAAAGATTCATAGGCTTGAACCTTGGTGCCTTCGGCCTTGATCTGTGAATCAAACAGTTCAACCTTGATCCGTTCCGAACCGACTTGCTCACTGTATGCTTGAACCTCGGCCTTGTACGCATCAAAACTGGTTTTTACCAAGTCTGCTTTTGCTGTCGCGCCTTGGATTAATGCTTTATACACATCGACATTGGCCATGACTGCTTCAATTTTGGCTTTAAAAATATCTACAGTCTGTTGGTTGATTTGACCGATGGCCACTTGTGCATCAACCTGTGCGCGAAAGGCTGTAATCTTGGCAATGGTGCCTTCGATCTTGGTTTTATATACATCGATCATCGACTTAAATGCATCATTACGTGCATTAAAAATCGAGATCTGTGCATTGAACAGGCTTAATTTACTTTCAATCTGAAATTTCGCTGCATCCATGACATTGGATACATAGGAAACCCAAAGCTCTTGTTTCAATCGTTCCAAGGCAATACCTTGCTCAGTCAGGAATCGAATATGCTCAAGCTGCTTTTCAAAGGATTGAACCATAATGTCACGGTTCAGATCCGCAGCTTTTAAACGTGCATCATCTCGGATGGCATCGATCTGCTTTTGGGTCGAACCTTGTGGAAGGCTAAAACCCCGACTGGCCCATTGATCAATCACCTCTTGTACGGCACGTTCTGTTTCACGGCTATTGCGTTCACGTGCGCGATTAAATAAAGCTGTTTCAATTTCTGAGGGTAATCCAGTACCGGAAGCTGTACCACTCATCCAAGCGCGAATTTCAGCCACTAACGGCGCAATGGCACTGTCTTTGTTGTAGCTGTGGTAATCGGTTGCAGCAACAGCACTGGCTTGCTGCATAATGCTGTCCAAATCACCTGGTAACTCCACATTAAACTCAGGTGGCAACTCATCAAATACCGGTAATGCTTCTGCTTCATACACTGGTAAATTGATGGCTTGCAGTTCACCAATTTCAGGCAGAATAATCTCAGGACGATCAGGAAGTTGAATATCATCAAGATTAATGTCAGGACGAACCGGTAAATCAAAGGTGTTTAAACTCGGCAATGTTGGAAAATTTAGGATCGGGTTTTCAGGTGCTTCGGGTAAATTAAGATCCGATACATCTAAACCCTCTAATAATTGAGATATATCAATAACGATGTTCTCTCGATGCACGTCCAAACCACTTAACGTCAGTTGTGGCAATGTTCCCAAGTCAATATCAGTATTCACATCGGGTAATGAGAAATTGATTAATTCTTTTGGAATTTCAATATCATTTTGCATGATTGGTGCATCAGGCAAATTAATCTCAAGATTCGGAATGGTCAGCGGTGGTAAAGGGATAGGTTTTTCTATGGTGAGATCCAACACATAAGGTTCAGGTGCCTTAATGCTGAGATCCGGTGTTTGCGGTGTATCAATCGGTTGAAAGTTTGCAATTTCAGCCTTGGGTAATTCAGGAACAACATCAACAGGATCAACTTTAATACCTGAAAGGCTCGTCATCGCATTACTCATTTCTCCGAGTAAATGATTACTACGACCTTCAAAATACTTCATTTTGTCCTGAACTTCGGAAATCGCCTGATCAACGACATTGAGTGTAGGGATCTGCATGTTAAATTCTCCGTTTGGTTTTGGCTATATTCACAACCAAGTCGTTAATGTAGGCGGTAGATCCTTCGATATTGACCGTAAAATCAAAATGACGACCACGTAAGCCACGACCAAATACCACACGACCATTGGTCAAATAGTCACTGGGTTCTTTTTTCAGGACATAGTTAAATTTTTGCAGTTGACCTGTTTGTGTGGTACCTACATCAACAGATAAATGACCCATCAAGCTATACTCTAAAATCATGCTCTCCGGATGCACCAAAGCACCGGCACCAATATCCAGTTTTGCCGTCTTAATTTGCGCAGAAATCACACGTGAACCCTCTTTGAGTTCTTCAACACCGTTGGCCGTCACCCCATAAAGCCGACCTTCAATCACAATCAGTTCTTCGTATGGGTAATCTTGATAACGGCTCATATTCCAACCGTCTGCCGTTGCCGTCCATGCACCAACAATATCTCGACCATCGTGATAATCATCTTCTAGTATTAGAAGATCCTGTATCTGACTGAATCCACGTTTAAGACCGGTTGAACTATCTTTCAGCGTTAAAATGGATTCAGCAACTTGGCGTACAGTACGTTGATCCGTTACTTGTTCAGCAAAAATTAAACTTTCAACAATCAAATCGATGGTTTGTGAAACTTTTTGGTATTCATCGGCAATGCTAAATAATTCTTGTACCAGATCGCGCTTTATCTGTATGGCAGTATCACGAAACTTAAATGATTCCATCACCTGAGATTGAATCAGGTTATGTTGTTCCAATTGCTGACCCAATACCAAGGTATCAACAAGCAATGCTTTTAGCTTTTCACGTACAGTCACACCAAGCGTGAAACTTTCCTCTACAGTATCGGTCAGGCATGACAAGCTGTTCACGGAATCACGCAGTTTTATGCTGTCCGATACGCCTTGATAGGCCATTTTGTAGGTGATAGACGCTTCATTGAGTTGAAATGGCTCAATATGCAAGGTCCTATAGTTTGAACTTTGCTTTTCACCTAAGCCTAGATCCTCAGTCACAAGATCACGATGTTTAACAAATGTATGATCGGCCAGTACAAAGGCTTCCTCGATCAGTTGGAATTTACGAACCGTATGCAAGACTTGATCGGAAAACCCCACATCAGCATCCAGTTGACCGATACGGCGTGAAAATTCTGAATCGGCCAGTTGCAATATATCTTCTAGGTTTTGTCGAACCTTGCTAAAAATTTGCTCGGTAAACCCAAAATTTTCCACATCACCGGACGTGACTTTGCCAAATGCAGACGAACTCAGGACAATTGTTTCTTGCATATCATCACGATAGTTACTCATTGATCACCCCGATAAAATGATAGACGCGAGAATGGTTCACCAAATTGGTAAAGCCGGTATATCGCCAATCACTATTCTGATTAATTTCGCTTATATTGGCATACTCGACATGACCGAGAAAAACCCTACTGCTATGACGTACCATCCCAAAACCATACTTGTCAGGTGAGGGTAAAAAATAGCGTTCATCGGGAACCTTGGTCTGCAAGGTGATGAGTTTATCTTTGATCATCCACTGTAAATTGCCTGTCGGATCAACCGCTTTTGTTGTGCTATGACTATATTCCTTGACTTTAGGCGAACCGCCACCACCACTATGATTCCATTCATTACTTTTAGGATGAATTAACCATGTGTAATCGGTTGGCAGGTTCGGTATCCATGGGCCTTGATCGGCAAAGTCAGAACATTCGCTTGGGCTATAATCTTGAAGTTCGACCCACACAGGATTTCCGTTTTTTGGGTACGGCTTACCGGTCTGCTTGGACAATGGTGTATTCCATGCCCATATAAAATCATAGGTCCAATAGCGATAAGAATAGGGATCTCGAACAGCAAGCAGTTCAATGCCCTCTGATTCTTTTTTACTTTCACCGATCATTCTTTTAGCATGTAATACTGTGCTTGTATTGAACATGGGAATCAGCACCGCCAAATTAAGACTAGCCCCATAAACGGTTTTGCTTTTGGTTAGATGCGTATAGTAGCGATGCCGCCATAATGACCCTTGCATAGCGAAAAAATGAATGAAACTAAAGAATGGTTTGCTGTCATAGCCTTTATCTTCACCCTTGACCGTGGTATTGGTGGTGGTTGGGGATACTTCATCCCGATCATCAATATCGGTGGTGTAGAAGTGACCGGCAATGGTGGTGGTCCCCGTGGTTTCATTTTTATACCAAGAACCCACAGTCATGCATTCTTCATAGTCAGTATCGACTTTTTTATAAAAGTTCTGAGCCGTATAAAAATACTTCACTACTTTCAATACATCGTCATCATAGTAGGCATACATGATGGTATCGCACTTGGCAGATACGCCCTTTTCCAATGGACTAAAATCAAAGGATACGCATAAGCCCAATAGATAATCGGGAAATTTAATCTGCGGTTGAAATTCAGGTTTAGCTGGATGAAATAAATTGCCGTTATACAGCTTTCTGACATTGCCTAAATGTGCGGCCATCGGCTCACACTTATATTGATCCCAATAATTGATTTCATTTTCAATATCGGGATCATTGGTCGCCCTTTGAAGTAAGACCGATTGGTCTATTTGTCGCAGCTTATATCTCAATGTTCGAGATAAACTATCTTCACTTGTTAAGCCTGAGAATAACTTGCCTAGATATTCACCTAATCGACGTTTTTCCTCATCATCCAGTGCTTTGCCTAGTTCAATTTTATCTGTGCCATAGTGATTTTTGGCAAAGACCAATTGCAAACTCAGTTTAAAGGTTCCGCACTCGATGATCCCAATTTCATTGTAACGATAGCCAGTATTAAAGGCTGAATGACCACGACTATGAAACGACCAACCACGTGCATCAAAAATCGGAGCATGTTGCCTAAACTCTGCATTATCACAAATTTCAATAATTACCCCTGCACGATTCCACTGTTGAAACTCAGTTGCATCGATTGGGAATCCTTCACCTGAAGGCATTGCACCAAAGGTACTGAGTATTTCCAATAGCTCGTCATCGCCTAATTCTTCGGCATAGAGATGAAATTCAGGATCGGCAGTTAAGGGAATGATCGGCAATGGCATGGCCCATACTTTATGATCGATCCGAATCAACCACGGTCTGTTTTGATCATCAAAAGCAATACCATCGGTTTTATGTGCTGCATAGAAATATTGAAATTGACCCTCTTTGGGTGGCAAACCTGAGTAACCAGGTAAGCGTATGTCCTTATATTTTTCTAAAAATACAGCGATTAACTTTTCATTGAGTTTAAATTGACACCGCTCAATGGGTTTATCTGGCAATTCAGTAAAGTCTTGAATGCCATAACCGCCAACAAACTGCATCACCTTGGCCATTGATCCACTGTACCAACTAGGGTTATGTGCAACATATTGGGTTCTTTTTAGCACCGATGGCGTTTGTAGTAAAAACTCAGGAAAGCGTGAATTCTGCTCGATAGAAAAACGCTGCAAGGTGAGTTGCTTGGTAATCTCTATATCCAGTTGCTTATTTAAGCGACGGCGACATTGCTCCGTCACCTTCATTACCACATCTTCACCTGGTCGTAAGATTGCCTTTTCAATCACACCACTAAAGAACATTGGGATATGTGGTTTAACCAAGCCATCAGGCGTGAATTTGAATGGATCTAGTTGCAGCTTATCAGCGACAACCTTAAAAATACCGCCCATTTCCTGAACGATAAAATAGCCACCGTCAGGTAGGTCATGGACTTGTTTAAAGTGATCGAGTTGTGCGGCTTCCTTAAACGTAAGAAAGCGGTGAATCACTGATGCGATACGATTAGTATCGTTTTTAGTGAGTTCACCGCTAATTACATGAAGCCCATAAGGTTTAGGGCCGACCATAGCTTACACCGTTGCGCTTAGGCGATAACCAATTTCATAAATATCACCATTTTGGAAGGTACGAGCGACTGGGTATTTACTCGCAGAAACTAATGTCCCAGTGGTGCCGCCTTTGGTTGAATTGGTCAGCAGTGCTGCACCAGTCACCGTCAATGTACCCGAGGTTGCAATCGTCAATTGAGCAGCTGCCGCCATGTTGTCAATCGAGTTACCATTGGTATCTACCGTTACCCATTCAGGACGTGTCGCATTGGTATAGCCTTCGGTGCCACTAACAATTTCAGCCGCTACAGCAGCAAAATTCGCAGCTGTCCA
This sequence comes from uncultured Gammaproteobacteria bacterium, assembly GCA_963812025.1. Lineage (GTDB taxonomy): Bacteria > Pseudomonadota > Gammaproteobacteria > Pseudomonadales > Moraxellaceae > Acinetobacter. Next base: position 719,737 of record CAWETQ010000006.1, on the reverse strand, counting down.
AGCTGGTGCCGGTGCAGTACTGCCACTAAACAATGCCAGATAGTACTTGGCTGTTTTGGCTTTACCACCTAAAGCCACATTTAGGATATGTGAAATCCCTTCATTGACGACAATATTGTCAGTGCGCTGCCATTCACCGCCATTGATGCGATCAAAGTATTCACCCTTAAAACTGATGCCACCGAGCTTATTAAACGTGATCTGATTTTCTGTTTCAGTATATTCGCCACGTTCAATGGCTTGGGTAATATCAGCTGAATTAATTTTTTGCATTGTCATAACCGGATTAGTTAAACCAGTTATCAATGTAGTACAGTCACAATTCGATCATCCAACCTTACAGACTGTCCACCCTTGCCAGTAATGCCTTTTAGGGTGTTTGCATGTGCTTCAATTAAGTTACCCGTCGCAGTACCCACACAATAACCATTTTCAGCTAACCATAAAACAGCATCTAAACCGGCTGCCATTTCTCCCAATAAATCACTGTTTACACGCATGGCTGTACCAGGTATAGGGGCTTTAGCACCTGTTTGCACTACACTTAGTTCCTTAACATCGGCACCATTGAGGAAAATCACGCTATTGGCTTGGCCTACCCATATTCCACTTTCTACCGGCTCCACAAAGGTAATCTTTTGCGGTAGTGCAACATAATCATAACGCTCATCACAGAGATGAAAATTTAAAGCCTGTGATACATACAGCATATTGCGCTGTGCTGTGACCAAACGACCACGCCATAACTTTAAAAACTGACCTGGGCGCATTGGTGATAGGTGCTGAAATTGTGCAGAACGTGTTAGGTCTTGATCATGGCCAATAATAAAGGTCATGCTGTTAATGTCAGCCGTCCCCACTTTTAACAGTTCCGATCCATTGCGCTCAGTCATATAGATCACAACCTGATCCGCATCATTGCTGTAGTTGTACGGCAGTATTAATTCAATGCCCCCCACAACATTTAAACTTAAACTGGTAGATAAGCCTGATTCACGGCCCTGCTTAGACCAAGCAATTGCTATGGTGTATAACCCATCTAATAATGCACCATCGGTTATTTTAGCTATTGGTTCAGGTGGTGTATCAATCGTTAGCTTGGCCACACTAGATCCATTATATTTATACAGAGCCAAAGCATCAGAAATCACAATGAAGTTATTGACCACTAGGTAATTCACATGACCTTGTAATTGAATGGCTAAACTCACACTTGACCAGTTCGATGGATTGATTTTCACCAGTTCATTGTTCAATGTGCCAAAGGTATCGCCATGTAATGGACTGGTCCATAAATTTTTATAGGGGATCTGCGTCACCTGTACGCCACTTTCACGCAGTTGTAAACGACCTGTAGGAGTAATATTGACATTGACTGCATCACGTAATGCTACAAAATTTTCTTTGCCGAAGCTGCTGAGTGCTTCATCGTTAGACACATTGTTTATGCCGCGTAATGGCATTAATCCTTTCATGTTGGCCCACCTTTTCTATATTGATCTGAATTACCATCAGGGCGAATATAATGTGTTTTTAAACGTATATCCGGCACACCATAGCTCGTATTAACAAATGACTGGGTAAAGACTTCTTTTGGTTCGATCACTACTGGCTTTTTAACCAGTTCAATTTTCATTCGGCCTTTAAAATTGGAAATATCCATTTCACTGACAAAGCTATCAAATCCTATAGCGGTAATATCTCGTACACGTAAACTAATGGTGGTATCACCAAACAGTTCAGCATTAAAACCATCGGGTATGGTTGGCATCGGTTTTCCGACCCATAAACCTTGTGGCTTGTAGGGGCTATCACCGGCGATACGCCTACCCATTAGGGTGGCTTCATAACCTTTGGGGTAGATTGGACGGTTAAAAAATTCAATCTTGGTTGCACCAAAGACAGACGCATTAAAACCACGGCCTAATATTTTTTGTGGGCCTTTGTAATTGATTTTTACGACAGTTTCACCAAAGAGTGCCTGATCCTCACTGTCATACTGCACCATGGTCTGTGGTGAGCCATCCAAACAACGGTGCCATCCCATCCGAAATGATAAAAATCCTGTTGGTTCGATATATCGTTTGCTTAAAAATACTTGTGCTCTGCCCATTGAAAGCTCATCACCGGCACCCACAAAAATTTTACGATGCTGCAAGGTCACGGTTACTCGACCAAAGATCTCACCAACATGACTACCATGATCATTAATGTATTTAATTTCTCCTTGTGTTGGATGGTTTTTAATAGCTTGTTGTGGGGCATTGTTTACCGCATAAATGGTATGAGGCGATAAGCGCGGTTTTACATCTTCAAGCTGTAACAGATCACCCATGGTCGGTACTTCAATGACACGGTTTTTTAAGGAAATCGCTGGTTCACCAATGGTCATCTCTTGAATGCCTGGATAGACCAAAATACCGTTTGATTGGATATGATGACTTCCAAATAAGGTCGCAATAAAACCTTCAGTAAATAACACATTGCTTTTTACATTGGGGGGCGGCACTTGGTTTTTAGGAATTTCAATGCCATTTCCCTCAAATCCTTCAGGACGTTTACCTTCACCTGCCCAATCAAGGGTAATGTTTTGCAAGCTGTACGGCGGTGCACCTGTGCGAATGACCTTATGCTGACCAAATCTAAAAGCATTAAAGCCTGTAATGCTGATAGATCGATCCCGATAGGCAATATTGGTTTTACCCCATAATTCAGAGCCATAACCTTCCATGGGTAAATGTCGCCATTGTGTGCGCAGACTGGCTATACCAAACACTTCACTGTTATTACCGCGTTGTTTAAGCTCAGGTGTGACATTACGAACAGTCGCATCCCCAAACAACTCTCGATGTGTCCATCGTGGGGTAAAGGTATTCCATTTAATATGTAAATTAATACCACCAAAAGCCAATAGGTCTGAACCAGGAGGATCAATATAACGTGTATGCAAATGAACTTTAGGTATGGGTAGGTAGATCGGGCCAATACTATAACGACTTTCAATCGCTAATTTTCTGATCCGAAAAGCCACCATTGGCGTACCAAATAACATCGATTCAAACGCACCTACCCAACGATATTCACGTCGGGTATTCATTACTGAGGGCTTACCCCAAGCATGATGCTGTTCACCACGCACAATAATTTGAGCAGCTGCATTGAAAACACGACCCCAACCTGAAATATACGGCGCGTCCATGGCTTCAGGTTTAAGATGACGGATACGATCCGAAACCATGGCACGACCTATACTGGATTGATCAAGACCTAAAGCAAATAACGGACGTGCATGGTTATCAATCTGATGATAACCAAAGCGTAAACCGCTAAATCCAATGACATTCATCACCTTGTTGCGATTCTGTATTGCTGTCCACTGACCAAAGCTAGGAGGATTTAAACCATCACCGGAATCATAGACGTGTTGAATATATTGGCGTTTATTCCATACACGTGGAGTACCGTAGCGTTCTGATGGTTGTTGACCGGCTGTAGCAAAGCCGGTTGTTCTTACCCAACGTGTATGTAATTCAATCTGATACTGTTCTGAAAAGCCTTGAGTATTAAATCCTGTAGCGTAGATCGCTTGATTTTCAGGAACAATACGCTCACCAAATAATGACGCGATAAAACCTGCAGGTTTAATAAATTGCGTACCGCCGACAGTATGATTACTTTCAAAGTCCTTAAAAATGCCCGTTGCAGTAATTGAACGTACTCTAAACCACACAATAGGCGTTCCAATCCGCACAAGGTCAGAGCCGATCTGTAACAAGGTACGCAAACCATGTTCAATTTTTGCACTGCCTAGTGCAACCTCTTTAATACCAGTCGGTTTAAGATGACGATAACGGAACCAAACGGTGCTTTCGTTACCAAATGCAAGCGTATCCATGCCATCGGCAAAAATATAACGACGACGATTACTAATCGTGGTTGTACCAAAGGCTTGACTGAATAGACCACGTGGGAATAGTTCAGGTGGCTTGGTTAATACATGCCGACCAAAGCGATTAATTTCAGCAAGACCGAAACCACGTACATTGATACGACGGATACGCTCACTGACAAAAGTTAAACCAAAGGCTTGACTGTTCCATGTCTTAGGGATGACAGATGGGGTTTTATTAAAAATTACATTGTTGCCGAATAACGCATGATCATAAGACTGCGCATGAACAACAATTAAATTAGAGAATACGTTAGACCAGTCACCATATTGGGCTTGTTCTGTTCCTGGTACTTGAATGACACGGCGTTTATTGCGAATGGCAATATCGCCAAAAATACCACCTGGTATATGTGGACTGTCAGCATGTCGGATGTATTGGGTTGGATCAAAGACTTTGGCATAACCGGATTCAAATGCTTTGATAAAATCAGGTTGAATATAACGTGGGCTATGCGATACCCAAGCCGTACCATAACGATCTGTAGTGAATCCTGTCGGGGATGGATTACGCCTGACTATAGGCATTCCAAAAGACCAAGCCAATATACCTTTTGGATATAAAATCCGTGGTGATACGTTTGGCATTGGTGGTGTGATTGGCACAATACCATGTGTATTTAGATTGATGATCTGATTGGCACGAGTATTGATTACTTTTGGCTGTGGTATTGCAGAACTGTTAAATCCTGACCCATAAACGTACTTTACACCACCTTGAAAATAAGCTGTTCCATATATGCCCATATTACGACCTTGCACCAAAACGTATTGGCGCAGGTTGTAGATGATTGGCTTACCGTAAAGAGAGGTATTAAAACCTTGCAAATCAATGTTTTTATTAAAGTTAATTACTGTAGGTTTTGAAAATACACTACCATCAAAACCTAAAGTACGGATATAGCGTGTCAGGTTCTCAATTTTTGGTGTCGGTATTGTTGGTGCGGACAGACCAACAGGACGTGTAAACTGAGAGAATACCAGTTCCCCTGTACCAAATACTTCTGACAAAAACGCTAGCGTGTTGATGTACTGTGTAACAGGTAGCTCTGTATCAGGAACACCCAGAAACTTAGCTTGTAAGTTATATGAAGCAGTTAGTTGTGATGGGATAGGGTTAGATAAAAACCTCCCGACTAAATTTTCAGGTTTTTTTGTACTCATCCCACTCTCACAACGGACTGATTACTAGATTCTCAACTTTTGCACTATTACTGCCATCCGTCCACATACGAAAACCAAAACCACCTTCATCAGCATGAACATTGTCGGTAAGGGTGCCTTTATGCACATCGTTGATAAAGATCTGATGCTGCCCATCTTGCACACGAATCCTTATACTGGCTTTAGTCCCTACAACAATACTCGATTGCTCAACATTACCAAGCATAGTAGTTTCAGAGGATGAAGTACTAGAATTAGCCCCTCTGATGGGATATACAAACCGATGATTGGCACCCAAAATATATGCCAGTTTACCCGCGTCATTACTCCAAAAATGGCTACGGTATGCAAATAATACCGTTGTGTATGCACTTGCGCTCAGATAGGTCAGATCAAATTCTGCTTCAAAGTTTTTAAACTCAGGTGCCTGTTGAAATTTAACAATAAGACTTTGACTTGATGATGCACCGATTATCAAGCCCCCACCACTTGCGATATAAACACCTGTTGTATCAAGTCCAAAAACCTCTAAACCATCCATTGAAGTGAAGTCGTTTACATACTTAATGACTGCTATCACTTTCAATTCCGAACTTATAAAGCTCTCTGCACCACGCCAAACACGGATTTTGTAGTAATAAGTCAAGCCTTCAACCACATCACTATCCACGTAGTACATGGATTTTAAGCCGGTCGCTATAGGTGTCGGCAAATCCACATCAGCAACAGAAGCCATACTGACCATAGAACGGATTACATCAAAGGACGTAAAATGGCCTAACTGTGCAAATTCAAGACGAATGCCTTTTTCGTCAACTTCTGCCTGTATCGGTTCGTTTTCACCGATGCGAGTTTGTGGCAAAGCAATTGTACCAATACCCTTAAGCGAACGGCTCACTGAAAGGTTAGCTATCGCATTTGAGTCAATCTGAGAGTTATATATTATTGTCATTGGTATCACTCAAAAGTAAAAGCCAGATCCATCGCGAGAATGCTGTTAGTTCGGAACGCACAGACATAGTCCATCGATATAAAATTGACTGGTGTTGTGCCATAAGGTGTAGTTGAAAACTGCGAACCTTTATTTATGATGCCAGAAGGTATTGCTGCCACGTTCGCACTACGCACTGGTAAAGGAGTGCTGTGATAGAAATGATTTACAAATATATCAGTTGAAAGAACTGCGGATTGTCCGAATACAGGTACACCATATCCGTGACTATAAACTTTAGAATTAACGAACAATAATGTCTGTTGTGAGCAAACACCCACATTCCCATAACCGTTTACAGTATTATTTACAGCGTTATTCGCATTATGCATTAAGTTGGTACTGAATAAACTAAACCCGTCTGTGGATGGCGTACCATCAGGGTTAGGTATGCGTTCAATACAAAAGCTGAATGGAGCATAACGCTGATCATATGCAGGGGATTGTCCACCTCCATTAAATACGAGCGCAAAAAAACCTCGCGAAGGGTTTGTGCATGCAAAAGATTGATTACCTCCTGAACGACCCACGCCACTGACGTTATACCCTGCATAAACTTGTTTGGTTAATGTCGCCCCAACAAAACCGCCCGACCCATTTGTAGCAGTCCCTACTGTCACCGTACCAGAAATACTAAAACCGTTGGTTTTTGACCCTGTTACAGCACTGAGTAATAGTTTTACATAAAGAGGATGTGTTGCTGAATGCACATCATTCAGTCGATACACTTGATATGCTAAATCACCACCATTCGCTGCAAGACTTGTATAACAATCTGTTGTTCCCTGAACATACTGTCCTGTATCAGCTGTTTGAGTAAGATCGAGTTCACGCATTTTATTGAAAAAAGCAGATACCCAATCATTTACTTCAGTAGCGGTTTCGGTGACAGCACTACCAATTGTGCTTCGTGGCGGTATCCATGAAAGTGCTGTCATAGTAAATTCCCGAAATAATCTTCCTGCTTCCAGTAGCCTTTCTGATCATGCCAGGTGCAATACTGATCAAAGAAAACGCGCTCACCTTCCATCACTTTATCTTTAACAAAACCACCGATCCAAAGCTCGACCTCACCATGATGCCGACGACTTAACTCAACACAGTACATTTGAAATTTAGGCAAGGTCATCAACAGTGGCCAATTAATCTTAACTTCATCCACGGCGTATACATCAGCCTTAAAGCCAACAACACCTACGCCTTGGGTTGGTGGTTTAACTACTACGGTATCTTTAACTGGTTCAGCTTCAACAACTTGTGTGGGTGGTTTTTTTGTTACGGTATTTTTCGTTCCTGGCTTGACCACTTTTTTAACTGGCTCGGCTTCTAATTTCTCTTGAATTTCAGACATTTGTAAACACCTCTAAATGGGTTAAGCCTCATACGAATATAAGGCTGCTTTATAACGAAATAATCATGCAAGTCATTAAACTTTAAAGATTTTATTTGTTCCGTTATCCCATGTCACAATAATATCACCGCCATTCGGTGTGATCGGTAAACCGGTAGCGGTATCAATAAAGGCAATCAATGGACTGGTCGCTTCCACACCTGTATCGGCATAAATAATGATGGCTTCAATTGAATTACCAGTCACCGAAACAAAGGTACAATCTGCGGCATCAGCTGCACCACCTGTTGTGGCTTTTGATGTGAGTGTGACAGGACCAGCAATACGTGCAGACGTTGGGATATCCGATAAGTATTGATGAATCCCTGTCTGTGGGGTGTATGCACCTGTATCAACCAAAATGACTTTAACGGTATCTGTCATCCAGTTAATTTGTGCTTCTAAAAAACGCTGACGTGCGAAGTCATAGAGTGTGTTGGCCATGCTTAGATTGATCCGTAATTAAGTAAACTTGATTTGAATTATCTGTTGGGGTCAAAACATAGCGCCAACCTTACAGGCATAAAAAAAGCCCCATATGGGGCTTATGGGAAAAATGGCTCCACATGCTGCGGCACATCTTCACGCGTAATACGTCGCAAATCACTGTCTGGCCGTTCACCAAAGTACTCAATAAATTTACCTTCCGCGATTTGTGCACGATTCGGATCAAAGAATTCAGTATCAGGAACACTAAACGCTTTATGTAAAGCCCATTCAACTAAGTGCTGATGATGCGCTTTATGTAGATCGACTGGTGCATCGGTATCATCGACCATTCGAACCAATGGTGTGCGATACCCTTCAATCCTGAGCTCACCATCTTCATCTGGCATAGGCACCAAGCGCAATGCAGTATCAGATTGAACTGCATACATAGGTCGTCCTGTCAGTTCACGCCAGTTCTCGTAATAACAACGGTCTAAATATTCCTCTGAAACCAGTTCTGGATGACGACAGGTGCGACTTGAATCAGGATCAAAGCGCAGATTGGTAATTTCATATAGTGCTCCATGTAATACATAGTGTGAATTACCAGACGTGACAGCTATCTTACACACATCACTGTTCTGACTTTCATGCACCAAGCGACCACGTATACATGCTTCTTCAACTGCATCATTGAGCCACGCTTTAACGTCTTCATCTTCATTAAAGTATGGCTCCACCTTGTCATTTGCTTGTACGCGGAAACGTCGGAGTAATTCACTAAGTTGCATTACTGAGGAACTCCCATCGTATCAAGTAGGTTTAAAACCTTATCCTTCATCCAATCAACAGATTGGTTTTTAGGAACCTTCTGATTAAAATTCTTCATGGCATATTCATACAAAGAATCTTTATCTTCCATACGGCGTACCAGATCAATTTCATCAAGCAGCTGTGTATTTTCCTTATCCTTGATTTCTTTTTCTTCCTGAGATTTTTTAAGTATTGCTTCGGTATCGTCCACCGCTTGATCAGAACTTGCTGCTAAAGCTACTGGCGCATCATCACGTACAAACTCAGGGTGCTTGAGTAACTTATTGGCCAGATCAGTGGTGACTGAACGTGTTTGACCGTAACTAAATACGAGATTCGACTCATACAAACGATCTATGTATTCCTCTTTTAAGCCCACGTATTTAACACGCACACCCGATGCTACAGCTTTGGCAGCTGGAGCAGTATTCAGACTTTGTGCCTGATTACCTGCCAATTGTTTAAAGGCTGCAAGTGAAGCTTGTAATTGTGCTGTTTGATTGACAACAGCCAAGTGTTCTTCAGGTTCAGGCAAGTCTTTGACCAGATGTACCATTGCTTTAAATAAATAATCTTTGGCTTTTTGCTCTGCTGGCAATTCGTCATAAGGTCGGAAGCATGGGTGTGTCTTGGCTTTAAAATCCTTAACCTCACCATAAGTCCAACCGTCTTTTTCTTTTTGCAGCAACCATGATTCATGCGACTGTTCTGGTGTTGTTTCAGGATTTTCTAGATGTAATTGAACACCATACTCAATACTTTTTTTCTGCTCATCTGGTGCATTATCCCAAGACGGTTGACTATCATCCCCTTGAGACAAGCAATAAGCAGCATTTATCGAGTGGCACAGCATTGCAATTGTTGAAAGTTTCATATGGTTTTCCTTGTTAGAGAAAAAAAGGGATGGCGACCCTTTGCTAAATCATCCATCCCCAAACTGGTAAATCATTATTTTTATGTGCGAAAGATTAACGAGGACCTTTCAATTCACCATATACAACGACTTTAATGTCACTGACTTTGGCATTGGCCGCACCAGCAACAGTCAAAATTAAACGTGCAGGCTTAGGCAACGTAATCAACTTCGCACCTGTAGCACGTAAACGCCCTGCCGTTGCCAAGTCACCAGCACTGATAAAATGCGCTGCGTCCTGCGGAGTGGCTGCAACATCAATACCATCGGTATATTTAAAACCTAATGAACCAGTCACCGTTGCCGTCATACCTGTAGTAACAAATGCCTGTGCATCGTCTAAGCGCATACCTTCAGGTAATTCACCCAAGTCAATCACATCACCAATCCCAACAGCAGCAGTTGAATCTGATTCAAGTACTGCACCAGTGGCATTGGTAGCCAATAGGTAAGTTAATGCTGTGAGATTGCCGTATGGTGAGAACCCACCGAATTGACCGTAACGACCATCTTTCTTTTTAATATTCGCCATGATTGCTAAACTCCAAATCTATGAAAGAAATCAAGAAGGGCTTTCACCCTTCCCTATTACTGATCGCGACCCTGACAAGCAACGGCGGTATCTACCACGGTTACGCCATAGTCAGTGAATTCTTGACGTGTACCAGTATTCACATCGAAGCGAATCTTAGACACACCGCGGATTGAACCGATTAACAGCTCCCACTTATCGCCATGATCCATTTCTTTTTCAGACCAGAAGAAAGGCACACCTGATTTATCCGAAGCCGCAAGTGCTTCAGCAACAGCCTGACCACCCAAGATGATTGAACGATCTACTGCAAATTTTTCACCAAATGACGCTGGTACTTTGATGCCCGATTCAGTTTCAGAGGTGAAATCTGCACAATACTTAATGGTATCGCCAGCATAGAAACGGATTGGACGTGGCATTTTACGGATGAGGAATCCATTCCAAAGACCAACTTCACCTAAAAACAATGGGTGTTGTTTTGCTTGTCCAGCACGAACTAACGCTGCACCTTGGAATGCACGGAAACCAGGTTGTGTTGAAAATTTGTTGTACTGTGATGGTGATACTAGCCATACGCGAAGCGGTGAATCTTCAGCAGCCACATCACCTTCGAATTTCACAATAGGCGGTGGTAATGCCATTTCATCCAAGAAGGTCTTCATTGAATCGACTGTATCCATGGTGAACATGTCAGTCGTTGCAAAAGCAGCTTCACCAGCATTCACACGAACACTTGAAATACCTCCACCATCCGCAAAGAAATGACGGTTTTTAGTCGGTGCTTTGACTTTATTCACCATAATTTCATTGAATTTCTCATGGGTATCCGTTGGAACACGCCATTCAATATTGTCGTGATAACCACGTGCACCAGCCATGTGAACCAATAAAGATTGGTCGCAATAAGCATCCATTTGAGATTGTGCAAGTGGTTTACCCAATTTACGCAAATCGGCAGGACTACGGATCTGACTCATGACGTTACCCAAATCAATCGGGAAACGTGCTTGATTCACGCGAAGCTTATCTTCTGACAAAGACATACCTACGCCACGACCTTCGGCATACGCAGAACCCATAATCGGATAACCACCGACTGGATTAAGCAAGTTAAAAGTAACTTCGTCACCTTTACCTTTACCTAAATCCTGTACACGCACAATCGGCATGTGTGATGTAGTCTGCTTGCGCAATGTTGCTTCTGCACCAGCTTCACCAGCTGGCATTTTTCCAGACAGCAAGTTCAGTGTAGAGTTACGATTCATGTGTGTAGCGAACAAGCCAACAGCCTGTGTCACCATGTTCATTTTTCCACCGTAAGCGGTGTTGGTTTTAGACATTTATAATCTCTCCACTATAGTTTTTAGACATTGCGACTGACGTACGCATCGATCTGTTCTGAAGTCCAACTCGCCATTGCTTCGACTTGTTGTGCTGGACTCATGGCAGCCATACGTTCATCAAGCGTGACTCCTGCTGGCGAACCTGCTGGTAAATCACTGACGCTATGCGGTACTTGTGTTCGAGCGTTATTTACAGCTTGCTTGGCTTGTTCCTTAATGCTGTTCACATCAGGTGTGGCCACGTTCAAATTGTTGGCTTGTTTATACAGTGTTAAAAGTTCATTAATTTCTGTTGCAGTTCCACGGCTTAACACATGGTTGTATGCACCTTGTAAAATACTCGGCTGAGCATCTTTCCAATTTTGGAACTCTTGAGATTCAGCAACGGATTCAAAGTCAGGGTGTACCGAAGCAATTGCATCAAAGTGCTGTTGCTCTGCGCTTTTAGCAAGTTGTGCTTGCTGCTGCTGGTGTTGTTGCTGAAAAGGTTGTAACGCCTTATCAATGGCAGCTTGAATTGCACCTGGTACTCTTAATTCAAGTAAAGCATCCACACCTTTAGCAATCGCTTCTTCGGAAAAATCACCGAACATGGCAATTACATTGGTGTTATCTCCACTTGCAGCAATAGCAGCTTCGGCCGTCGCCAAATTCTGTTCTGCGGCTGGTGTAGCTTGACCTGTTTGGATCTGACTTCGTGCTTCGGCAAGGGCTTGTTCATAACCCTCAGCTTTAGCTTTCCATTCCTGTTCGCCTTTTCGAGCCTTCTCCAAACTTTCGTATGGAATTGTATGAATGCCGTCTTTAGCGAGAACTTTAGCGTTAGATGCATTTAATTCATCTTCTGCTAGTACTGTATTAGCAGCTTCCGTTGGTTTAATTTCTTCGTTCGCTTGGTTAACGACTGGCGTATCGATAACAGGTTCCACTGGCTGTCCAATGGTTTCGCCATTCATCGCAGCTTCAAGGAGCTGAGATGCAAGTTCAGGAGATACTTTTCCGGTTGCTTCAATTTGATCGTTTTGTTGCTCTGTAATATTCATGCCTTTCCTGCCACTTATCGCTGTAGCCGCATTGAGGTTAGTGCAGACTTTAAGAGTCCATGCTTGCTGCTGATTGCTCAACTACGGCTAGTTTGCAAGTGTTTGATTCAGGAGAGCCAACCCTACAGGGGGTAAGAAGATATGGAATTATTCAGGCATAAAAAAAACCACCCGAAGGTGGTTATAAAACTATTTAATAATTAAAATTTTTATATGATCATTATCAAACACACATTCAAGTAAAATCCTTTCATCACTATCGCTCACTGTAAAATGCTCAAGAGCAATAGAATGACCTAATTTCAATACACTTCTAGCAATCTCCTGAGCTTTCTTTGTTTTTCCAGTATTTGTGTTAAAGGAATTTTTATCATGTCGGCTTCCATCAACATTCCATGATGCTTGTTGATTTTTGCTAGATGTATGTTTCTTTTGAGCAATATGTATATGCCGTTGCTGTGAAATTTTAGGATCAGCTGCATCGACTCTATAACTCCACTTACTATCATAAGATTGCCAATAGCTTTCTAAAGCTATATTTAAAGTTTTTAAAGTCTGCTCAGAAACCTCGATTAAGATATATTCTGGTTCATTAGCTTGTTCTTCGAGAAATTCCGTGAAATTCATCATACACAACCATTTGTTAAAATTACTATAAAAAACATATATGTGGTGTATTTAAAAATTTTCAAGACTTCATATCAATAACGCCAGCATCAATCCTGCTGACTTTAAAATATCAATATGACTGTTAAATCAATTCATCTAATAATAAAAGCATCTTTTCCTCAGCTTTATGGTGCACAGCCTGACTAATTTTATTAGAAGTTAGCAATTGTACTACCAAAAAAGCATTTTCACGCTTGGCATTAATTTGATAACCATTCGAACTTGCACCACCTACACATGGCTGATTATCGTATGTAGGTTCTGAATTAAATATAAAAATATTTTTTAAAACATAGAGTTAAAACTTAAACTCTTTTACAATTCTCATCTTCATTGTGCTGTGGTCAATAAAGAATGAAGAAATTAATAGGCTTATGTGTATTACTTACGCTAATGGGATGTAGTGAGCAAAAAAAACCTGTCAGTGTGGAAGAAGAACAACAACAAAAAGAAGACACCACTCAATTTACTGAGAATTTGGAAGTTGAGCCTGAGTTGATCGGGTTTCATGCTTATGAGTTGGGTGAATTGGTTAAAAATTTAATGCCTGATGCTCAAAAAGATCAAATGCCAGAAGTTTGGCAATGGGATGATTTAGCCAATGATGCAAAAATTAGATGGATCACGGAAGGTCATAAAGAAGAGTATAATTCTTATACTTTAACTACCATATCTTCTCGTGAAGGTTTGGTACGTGTACATCAATTGGGTGAGCGTGTTTCACAATTGAAAGACCGTAAATATGAAGTGCCTTGGTCAATTCGTTATGAAAGTACAGATGCAAAATTTGGAGTAAATTCAATTACTCTACAGCCCAAAATTAATGACATGGTTAGCTTTAACGATCCAACTCCATCACTAAAAAAACAAGGCATAAAGATTACTGGTATCTGTAGTCAAATTTCTGCTGGAGAAGCAGTCGATGTTTCTTTATTGGAAGCCCGAAAAAAACAACCTGTTTATCTCATTGATCGTTCTAGTGGTGGTTCGGGCGGAGAAACCCGTTGGTTGAAACTTAGTTTGCAAAATTTAAGTACTGAATGGTGTCCAGATGACAGTACGGAATAAATACAAGCAAATTAAAAAAGCAGGATAACCCTTCCTACTTATTAAGGCATTGCCAAGCGATGAAGAGGCAATGCCTTTGTTCACTTATAACTTAATTCAATAACTATAAATTACATTCTTCCTGTGTTGCTTCAGGTAGTAAATCATCAAGTAAGCGCAATAATTTACTTTCGGCTTTATCACGTAATGCCTTGCCGATTCTATTGTTATTCACCATATGTGTGAGTACATGCATATAATCAACAGGGTTGTGTGCATAAGATGGGCTACAAGCAACACTTTCAGCACCACGACCTGCAACCGCTTTTTCAACAAGATTATCTGTGTGCAATTTATCTTTCAACAAATACCCTTCAAGCTGCCAAATATTTTCACGTGCATTTTCATATGCAATCTTTTTACCAATTTCAGCATCGAAATTTTCAGGACTAGCACAAGCTGATTCACCAGTAACAGTGAAGCCATTTTCTAATGTAAGAATACAGAATGTTAATGTTTGGAGTGGAAGTGGTGCATCAAAAATTTCCACACCATTATCACGCTTACATACATCACGCGGAAGGATATATTCAACACCCTTAATCTTTGAATCAATATGATCAGGCGTTAAGCGTGGTGCATTTAAGCCCTTATCTTGAATTTCTTGTTCAATCTGTTGTTCTGGTGTCTTTAATTCATCCTGAACCAAAATAACGTCTGCGCCATTCGGAATACGATGCGTTTTATGGCTATACGTTTCATTATCTGTAACTCGATAATCAAGCAATGGATCTTCAACAATTAAATAATCGCCTGAAATACGCCAAGCACTGACACCAATCATTCGTGCAACCTGTTCTGCATTGCCAGTGGTATCAGTGGTTAAATCAAGTTGCAAAGTAATTTGAGTAGTCATAATAATTCCTAAAATAAAAAGACAGCCATTAGGCTGTCTTGATTATTCAAGTATTAATTTTGATGGTCACACCTTACAGGGGGCACTTTCTTTTGATTTTAATTTCTTTTTTCAATTTTTGCAGGTATTGAATTAACATCTGTTTGATCATATTTATTTCCAATCAGTGATAAGATGTGATCTACAAATAATATTAATGAAATTATTTTTAAGCAATTTTTTCTATCAGCATATTCTAAAAACTCTACATGCCCATGCAATATACCATGTCTATTTAATTTATTAATTGGATTAGTCATATCAAGTTTTTTAGTTTGCTCACCTATAAAAGATTTACTAGCATTGGTAATAACTTCTTCGTAATATGAAATAATATTCTGACTTTGTCCTAATAATTTCTGCTCTAAAGCTTGTTTTAAATATATTGGGAACTTATCTAGTTTTAATTGTTCAGAATCACTTAATTTTTTCTTTTCAGAACCTGATAGCCTAGTCTTTGTGAAAAAAGGTGATAAACCATATTCAACACTCAAACCATCTAATTGGCTTAAAAATAAAGGTATCGAAGCTATAAACCTCTCCTCTTCATACAGTTTAAATGCTTCTTTAAATATTTGTTTTCGATGCGGGTATGACTCCATAATTAATTCTTTAATATCTTCATAGTTCTCGGTTAAACATCTTTCCATATAGCTATCCACTTCCTCACCTTCAAGTACAGGTGTCTTGAAGGTTATGTGAGAGGGAAACCACCCATATTGACTCATTTCAATATACATTTTTTTCTGTTCTTGACTATATGTATAGAATTTAATAGTAAAGTCACCCAATTGTTGGAGACCAGATACTAATTTATTTGCTAAGTTTTTAACTTCTTCCTTATTTAAAAAGTCATTCACTCCATTAACAACACCCCCTATTACTTTTAACAATTTGTCTAGGTCGTTATTCATTCTAAGGCCTTATTTGAATTAATTATTTCGATCATGATACCTTAAACTATTTAAGAAATTAACCGAAGTTATCACTCATTCTTTCCGTCTCAATCCCCTGCATTCCTGTACCTACCTGCTGTGGTACTGGTGGATTCATTGGACTGGTATTCTGCTGAATGTCTGCAATCCCTTCACTTCCGATCTCAGCACCTTCCCCTTGAATGTATGGACTGCGTATATCACTTGCTGCTGTCTGCGTAGGTGTTGGGAAATTAGGATCATCACCACCAGGTGTAGGACGTTGATAACCTGCACCTTGCATAATTGCATCGGCAATCGGTGCAATCTGTGGCATCTGTGCAATCTGAACACCAGCTTGCATTGCAGAATAAGCAGCTTGAACCCCAATCTGTACTGAACGTGCATCAATTTCACTGACTTTACTCAATGACTCACGCTCTTTAAGCTCAAGTTCACGCAACTTAATATCGTTACCTGCTTGTGCAAGTGCTTGCTTAACCGCTTCTTTGATCTGTTCTTCAATCTGCTCAGGTGTTGGCGCTTGTGAAGCCTGTTTAATCGCTTCAACAATATCCTTTTTAAACGGCGTATCAGTAAGCGCAATAACATACGGCAGTACTGCTGCTTGTACAGCTGGTGGTAATGATTTAGTAACTTCTGAAAGCGCATTAAGCTGTTGCTCTTGATACGATTTAGAACTTGGTACATCACTCAATATGACTTTCAAGCGTGTACGTTGAACGTCATTAGACAGGTATGGATAACCTTCCTCACTAACTTCAGGCTTATTGATTACCACTTTACGATCCGCTGTGACGGCATCACCTTCGATAATCACAACTTCTTCCTCATTGCCTAAATCCTCAACAATCATGGAAAGCAACATCTCACCCATCATTGTTCGACCTTCGCGAAAGTTATCCATCATCTTGGCAAGCGTTTGATTCGACTGTTCAACTTGGATCTGTTCTTGACGACCAGAAGTCGCATTACCCTTTTTACCCTGAAAGCCACTGGTGATATTCGATACACGTTCAATCGATGCACGGTTTTCACCCATCATTTGAAAGTGTTGATCTGTTAGATTGTAGTCACGCTTGATCTCAAAACGTGAACCGGGTTTGGCCATGTGCTGTTGACTCAAAACAATATCAGCATCAGGACGTGCAACTTGACGACGTAATTGATCATCCGTCATATCAACTGCACCTTTGGTACGTTCAACACGTGTCACCGACATGCCCCAACGTAACTTAGACAATGCACTGTTTAGACTGTCTTGGCTGTACTTCATATCACGGACAAAACCATAAGGAATGCCTGTGTTATCTTCACGGAAGCCAAAAAATGGTACGTATGGGAAATAATGATGCGAATAAGGTGTTTCACCATCATGTAAGCAATGTGGTCCTAACCAATATGAACGGCGCACCTTAGAAACATTCGCACGGCTTGCTTGAGCCAATCCATTCACCAAAGCAACGTTATGTGCCATGTTATCTTCATCGTATTCAACCACACGGCCATCTTTAAACTTTAAGACAACAGTATTCTTCCAACGGCGATACCACATTTCAACGACATTCATTTCCTTTGATGTTGGGTTATACCAATAGTTTTCTGCATGCGTCCAAGCACGTGCATTGTTCCAAGCATTTTGTAAGCCTGTCGATACGCCACCATCTAAATAGCCAGCATCATTCCACCATTGGCCACCATAACGACCACATAAATCAATCAGTTCTGCATGCTTTGAAAATGAATCCTTTAAACGCTTGGGATGAACCCAACGTGTACGCTGTAACCATCGTGCATCGGATAGATCTGATTCAGTGGATTTCATATCCCAGCGGATCTCATTACGGTGTACAGCTGTACAACGATACGGATATTTGAATGGATCAGGCTCACGTTTAACTTCAACAAATCCCAAGCCACAGCCAATTTGAGGACGAAAGGCATCACTGCATGCTTTATCAGCCTTGGACAAACGCTCTGCTTGATTCAATTTATAATTCAAAGCGTCTGCAACTTCCTGTCCACCTAACTCACCATTGGGAGTAACACGCCAATCTGTACGTGTTTCAAGCTCAAAACCTTGGACAGAAACCAATGCAGGGCCGATCATATTCTCAATAGCAGGAGGAATACCGGCTTTCATCATACGGTTCATCAAATCGGTATCGAGTTGATTGCCGTCTGAATAGTCCATTTCCATATCAGCAATATGTCGCCAATGTGGT
The DNA here is from genome assembly GCA_963812025.1 of uncultured Gammaproteobacteria bacterium. Taxonomy (GTDB): domain Bacteria; phylum Pseudomonadota; class Gammaproteobacteria; order Pseudomonadales; family Moraxellaceae; genus Acinetobacter. The sequence continues at coordinate 701,336 of CAWETQ010000006.1, read as the reverse complement.
TGTTCCTGAATTTCAGCCTGAATCTCTGATAGTTCTTCAACTGTGAGTGCATCCTCATCGACTGCATCCACAACATCAGTCTCTTGTGCTTCGTAGTCCTGCATTAAATTTCCCCTCATCACATGCGCCAATCCGGTGCTGGTGCTTCTTGATAACTACTATGATGATTAAATGATTGTTGATTGCCTGTGCTCATAACCGATGTTGTAGCACTTTGCGTATAAATAAGCTCACCCAACAGACCTGCTTCTTTGGCTTGGGCTAATTGTCTTAATGCGTCTGCACCTTCCGAGCATCCATTGGCTTTATTGGGTTGATCGATATAGCGTTTATCGGCTTGAGAGAATTTCTTTTGATAGCCTTCAATACGCTGAATACCCAATTCACAACGCTTCTCATCAAACCAAACATTCTTAAGTAACGAGCGTGTTTGTTGAATACCAGTCTGTAATATCGTTATGCGCGGCACGATTTCAAAGTTATGACCAGGTAATAGCTCTTGTAATGTTTCTAATGTTGACTTGTTATAGTCACCTAGACGTTGATGTGCTGCATCGTGTGGTAAGAAATGGGTGTGATAGATATAGCCACGTTTTTGGATCTCAGCTGCGTAGAGTCGTAAGTCTTGGCCATGCGCCTCGTAATAATCAGTAATGCGGTCTTGAGAGTTCATAATCTGGTGCCACCAAATCGCGCAGCCATCACTATTCCCAATATCCCAAAAGGTACATGTTGGTACGTCTAAGATTTCAACCTTGCATACGCCACCACGTTTACGCAGTGCAAGCATTTCCTTGGCATAGTAATTACCATCTGTAGCAACCTGAAATGCTTCTTCGGGGAATGATGGGTATTCTTGCCACATCTTCGCTTGGTCACCAGTCAGATCATTATCACGTGTCACGACGTACCAAGCACGTTGATCAGGATCAAGACGCATCTTGATACCCATTGCCTGCCACACTTTTTCTTCTATGTCATCAGAGTTCTTGTGGTCAGCTTCACTGATATGTACATCTGACGAATCCAGACGATACTTAGGTTCTTGCCACCATGCATAGAAATGGAACCGGTAATCTTTAAGAGATAGCTTTTTACGTGCTGAATAGTTTTCCTGTGCAGTATTGACCATCTTGTAGAAGGCACCGTTGCGGCCTTCTGCTGTTGATTCAATAACGAGTACACCATTCGATGGTACGGTTGGGATCGAACCAGTTACGACCTCTTGCGCCTTATGCGGATATAAAGCACAGATCTTACCGAACTCTGATATATGCAGACGATGCATAGTACCCGAACGAAACGATGTGGCCACACGAATGGACGAACCATTGTGAGCAAACTTCATCTTACTTTGGTTGCATGTCTCCAATGGGAAGCGTTCACGGATCTGCGGTGGCAGGTTGTCGTACGCAAATTTAATCTTATCTTCAAAGATTTCAAAAACGGTTGGCAAGTCCTGGGCGATAATGCCGCAGTTCTAGTTCGCATTAAATAACGCATGGTCCAGCCATAGCACACAGATCAGTGTGGTAAAACCTAACTGACGTGCTTTAAGGATGATGTTGCGGTACCACAAACGATCTAAAAATTTAATCTGCGCATGATTGGGCTTGAATGGCAATTCAAAAGTATCTGCTACTTGCAATACTCCATACTTCATCCCGGAAATCATCACCCTTAATTTTGATCTTATACAAACAGCCTGAAAAAATACGCCATTTGGGATCAGCCAAGCATCGTTTTAGTTCCTCTGCATTATTTGGCAAAGGTAGTAAAGGTGTGTTATTACTCACTTTTTACCTCATTTGCACAATATTGGTGCAGTTTTGGAGCGTATACGCGCATGAAATTAAATTGACGTGGATAGTTAGTCGCTTCATTTACGTACAAGCCTTTGAATTAATAGTCTTTATCTTCTTGCACAGGTTGGAATCCTGAACTGTTACCTTGGGCAATGCTTTCAAGCAATGTCGTTAGTGCATCAGCCGTTGTATTTTCTTTTTCTTCCAGCCCATAAGCCTGACGTTCTAAAGCAACCAATGTTTTCATCGTGTCGCTCAGTTCTTTAATGGCTTTGACACGGTTCGGTAGGTTAATGATCTTCATATACAGATCATTTAATTTATCCATGCCTTTATCGTCTGGACTGTAGAGAAGTTCACCAAGCTGTTGCAGGAGGTTTACATTCTCTGCACCGACCATTAATTCCAGCTCATCGAATAACTTCATTGAAATGGATCGAGCACGAGATATGTCTTTACGCTGACCAAGACGGATATCTGTAAGTTTGGTTGCAGCATCATCAATAATATCTTTATCGCGTTTGATGGTTACAGGTGTAACCAGTTCTGTAACCATCGCTCGCGTAACCATGTCGTCAGACTTGGCTTTGATCTTTTCCGCAAGGTTTCGTGGGATGCCTAACTTTGTAAAATGCTTGATGATTGCAGCGTGCGAAACAGGTTCATTGGTTTCTTCTGTGTACTGTGCTGCAAGCTGGCGAGGGCTAAGTATCCCAGCTCTCCATCCACTCTCAATTCGGTCATAGTCAATTTTCTGTCTTTTATTTGTCATTATTGAGTTCCTTTTTCTTGGTTCTCTCCATAACGTTACAAGTTGCTTTTCTGCAAGCCATTGTGATCTTTACAGGTTCTGTGGGTAACGAAATAACTCCTGCTTGTTCACAAGCAATATCAATCATTACATCAAGATCATTATTTCCCGTGCCAGCCCACAGCAAGCATTTTCTGACTTTTTTCACAGCTCCTTTTGACATGCCTATCTGAACTGCATACAAAGTTGCTTGACCAATACCAGATACAGTGTGTGTATAACCTTTAGCACCATCCTTGGCTTCAATAACACTTACACTTCCGTCTGAATGATAAATAACAATATCAGCTCGACCATATTTAAGTGATTGTTCATAAATACATATGCAGTTAGCAGTCAATGGAATACGATCTTCAAAGTGCCCACACTCTGTAGATTCTTTAAATTGCTGAACTATATCTTTTTCAATACCATGAGGAATTTCGCCACTTTCAAGAATTCGTGACAATTCATCTCGTATTAATTGTTGTAAATTATTTGGTGAAATTTTTTCTGTCATATCACTACGCCTTACTCAATAACGTAATGATGGTACGCACGGCGCTTAAGTGCGAACCCTACAGAGGTTCGCAATGCGGATAGTAATTAGAATGTTCTACGGCGTAAAAAAACATTAATGGGCGTTCAGTTATTTATTTAGGGGTTCGTTTAAAACGGAACCTTTACCTCTTTATAGTTTATTTCTATACATATGTATATTTAATTTCACCTTATAACGAACCCTAAACAACTTACAATGACTAAGAGTCGGGGCTTTTATATTCGTATATACAATTTCACCTCATCGATTTTTTTAGTTTATCTATATTTTTTAATGATTTATTAAAAAATTAGTATTTGCAATCTGAGCTTTTTTACATTAAATTTCAACTATTATTCAGACATTTATTTGAATATAACTTTTTAATAACTTGAGTTTTTATATGAAAAAATTACTAATTGGGATTTTAACTTCAACGGCTTTGATGACTGCTGCCCACGCTGGTAATGATCCTTATTCTGTTGGAGCTATCTTTGATGAACCACCAATCAAAGCTGATAAAAACCTAGACAAGCTACCAGCGAATAATGCAGTTTGGAAGAAATATGGTATTGATTATATTAATAATAATTCTCCAATTTACGTGGATACAAAAAGTAAAAAACTTGTAGATGCTAAACGTCAGATCTATACAGTTGATACCAAGACCACCATCGGTTCTGACTACACACTTTATAAACGCCAGCTCATTGGTTGTGGTCAAGTTAACTACATTTCAGCAGCAAATGGTGTGATTAATAAAAAATTGGATAAACGTGGTTCACTCATGTCATATCAAACTTTTGGTGTTAACGACAGTCTTCGCAACATTAATGTATTTAATCCTAGCAACACTACTTCGGTAGCTCTAAAACAAGCTGCTTGTAAATAAATTTTAGGACCATGCCACAAAGTAAAAAGACTGCTAATTTGCAGTCTTTTTTGGTTTAAGCTAAAGCCCTTATTTCGTCAAATCCCTGAAATAATGAAGAACCAATTGTTGCCCAAAATCATTCTCAACATGAAGTGTCTTTATAAAAATATGGCTGGATAAATCAACTAATCCACCTGTTTCAACTGTCAGAATTTTATAATCCTTTTCAGGCAGGCTTGGATCAAGCATCGCCCATAAATAAAGTTTGTGTTGTTTATATTCAATATCCAGAATGGTTGCTTGTTCAGGCATTTTTACATGCTGTTGCGATTGTGTAGTGAGTTCAAATTTATAAATTGTTTTCATCAAATTAACTCCTGCTGTTTCTTATCCATTAACTTTTCCACACTGCGTGAAAGGGTACGCATTTGACCAGCAATATTGGTTTGAATCATTGCCATGTTATGGCCAAGCTCAATATTTGAATATTGCATAGCTTCTGCAACCACCAAATTACCTAGATGTTCGAGCTTCTTTTGGTGTGAGAGTCAGCACTTCATCCCCTATTTCAATTTTGACTGTGCCGTCAGGTAAAACCATCTTAGACATAATACGTGATACTGGATGCTGAATCACTGGTACATACACACCACGCTCTACACGCATGATTTTTTCAATATCAACTAAGTAGCTTAAACGATCATCAATGATTCCAATTTTCAGATCCAACATTGCAGCCAAAGTTGTACGAGTGACAATCTGTTCGTTATTATGCAAATCAACGACTGCATCAAAAATTACGTCAGTGCTGTTTTTATTACTCATGCAATATTCCCCTTAAACTTCCATCACTTCTATACCATGTCTCCACATCATCAAATGCTTTTTGAGGATATAGACTTGATTCTTCGCTGTTTGCTCTGATTTCACATCTTCAACAACTTTCTTACCATCTTTGATATAAACAAAATCTGCTTCATAGCGTATTGCAGGTTTAGCCTTAGGTGCAATTGAATATTTAACACTTGGTGCCAATTCAAAAACGACATGATGCTGTAAATCTTTAATCAATCCTGCACGTTCCATTACTTTCAATTTCCGGTAATGCCTTTCCTCTTTTTTTGAATCAAATTTCATGTCATCTGTTTCTACAACAATATTACCGTATTTGCTTTTACGTTTCTTTTCATCTGGTACATCTGTAGATGAAAGCAAATGACCTAACCCCAATTTTCTTAAATCTGCGTTGCTGTACCGATTTGTCACGATTCAATCCTTGCATCTGACCAATTACATTCAACAGTGATTAATCCATCGTGTTGGAAACGTGACCACAATCGATCACCTAAATCATGCTTAAGTTGTTTTAAAGTGAAGTTTGAAATTAGCATCGTTGGTTTTTTTCGGTCATAACGAGCAGTCAAAATTTTATGAATTAACTCTAAACGCTTATCACGGTCATGTAAGCCATATTCGTCCAGAATTAATAAATCATATTGCGAAAAATCATAAATAACTGATGCTTCAGATTGATCTTTAATGTCCCTGTCCCATGCATTCATTACACGTTGAGCTAATTCTTCGCTGGTAATGTAACGAACGCACAGCCCTTTTTTTAATAGAATTTTTGCCGTTCCACAACTCAGGTGGGTTTTACCTGTCCCCGTTGAACCAGTCATTATAAAATTTGACTTCCCTCCTGCAATCAATGCTTGTGCAAAAGCAATACACTGTTGCAATGCGTTTGCTTGTCCTTGTAGCTGTACTTGGTAGTTTGAAAATTCTGAATCAGTATGGCGTGGAGGAATCATTGCACCTGAAGAATGTTTTTCAAAAACCATTTTATCCACTTTAGGTTGATGACCTGCTTTAGATTTTTCTAAATCCTCAACTGCACATTCTGGACAAATTTGGTTAGGACCCGCTTGAACTTTTTCGATTTTATGCTTAGTACAAATTTCTTGAACTTTAGGTAAACCTCTTGAAATCATCGTCATTGTATTCATACAAAGTCCTTTGGAATTTCAACTGTTCCATGAAATGGTTGGTTTGATTGTGGTTGATCTTTCCACGCTTCATTGACGTTAAGACCTGTTGTTGGGGCTTTACAGATTGTCTAGACCTATCTTGTTTTTTTTCCACGTCTCAGCAACAATTGGTGCAATTTGCCTACGCTCAATCTCACTGTACAAGTTTCCCAAGGATCTGATTTTTCACCATCTGGTTTTTGTGACCATACTGCAGCCTGTAAATCATCCTGAAGTTTGTTCAAATCAACTTGAGTGATTTCATTCAGCCCTCGTATCTTAATTTTTGTATTCACAGTGTCTAAATCAAACAATAAAACGATCTTCGTCATTTGATTTTCCATCGTGTGAATTTTGTTCGCTTGCTATAGAGATCATTATTAATGGATGAAGGTGACGATGACGGGAACTCCTCGAGCATTACTTGAGCATTGGCTATTAGCATCATCAAGCAATGCTTGAGCATATGGATCTGCATTGCTAAGGTTATGCTTATTACTTGCATCATGCATCGTTTAGAGTTTGGATTGCTTATTTCCCCAACGTGCTTCTGCTGCTTTTTTTGCACGCTCTGATTTCTTGCAGTATCTTGTTTGTTTTCAGCTTGAGCCTTTAAACCATCTAAATATTTAGGATGACATTTGCCACTTCGTGAATTTCGAATAAATTTGAGTTCAATAATATATTCTTTAGGGCTTTTGATTTACTAACTGATAAACGTGTAACGCTGGCAATAATATTATTGTCATCTCGGCATTAGCCCCATTTCGCCAATAATCCATCATCAATAAAAAGGATGCACCAATTTGCTCAGTTGTCATGCGTGTAGTTTTAGCAAGCATGTCACGCATATATTAAATTGGCATCCAAATATCTACTTCTTGATTGCTCATACCACCTCACCACAAATCTTCGCTACACAACCCAAGGCGAGAAAATTTCATCTCACCTAAGGTAATGAGCTCTAAATCATTTTCAGTCCATTGTTCTTGACCACATTCAATGGCATGTAATCTTGCCTCTGGACGTGTATAAAACTTACCTTGCTCGCAATAAAAACCTTGATGCGCAGATTTACCCCATTGATTTTGAATATCTGGTACCAAACCAAGTGATAAAATAATATTGATGCAATCTGCATGGCGATTAGGTTTGGGTAAAGCAATCATCAGCTGCCCTGCTTTTACAGCTACACCAATGATCATGCTGCCACCTTCTTTTCATGACTTGAACGAACTTTATTCACGCCTTTTACATGATGTGGTCTATAAACTCGGTCATAGCATCCTTTACATGCTGATTCTGGTCGAAAAGTAATGGTTCCATCCTTTAACTTTGATTTCACCATGAACCAAAACTCTGAATCTGTAGGCCAGTATTCATTACAGTGTTTACAAAGTTTTTCTTTACCTAATTCAGTAAAGATATACATGGGTTTTTTAGCTTCATTTAAATTCATGCTGCTACTCCCTTATGCTTCACATGCTGTGCCCATCCTTTACATGCTTCATAAGCTTACGATCTGTAGCAATGGACTATGCAAATTTTCAATATCTTTATGGCAATAAAAAACTGCATCCGATTCCAAGGCATGAGCCAAGTCAGATTGAGTAGAAAGACAATGATCTGCTAAATTCCACAGCTATAATCACACGATTCACATATACATCTTGATTAGGTGCCTTTTGTGCCAAGACCAACATTCAAAGCACCGTGAAAACTAGGTGAAATCAATTTTTCAATTGCATGTGGGTGCATATCACCAGTGGTTACAAGATGTAAAAATAAAGTTTCATCACACGATTGGGCATAATTCACTGCAACATTTAAGACATTGCTTAGTAAATTAAGTAATTCATCCGGTGATTTTTTAGAAAACTTATCCTTGATTGCCTGTAAGCGTTCAGCTTCAGGCAATTGGATAATGTCTGTTAAAGCAAGAATTGAGGTGTTATCGATCATGATGTCACCTTCTTAATTTGTTTATTCATGCAAATTGCATAAGCTTTTTACACTGCTCACCATCAAAGTTAGTGCATTTGTTTTTGCAGGGGTGTTGTGTTAAATTTGCGTCCATATTCTATTCGTCTCGCTGAATTTGAATTAAAGCCTGAGTTCTGACCTCAGGCTTTTTTATGTCTATTATTTTTAGAGAACTGATTGCATCGCATAGATTTATCCGTTCCCTGTTAGTTCAAATATTTTTTGCTTAATCTTAGTTTCAGCTTCTAATTGTTCGAGATGCGGAATGACTAAATTTTCAAGAATGTATTCACTTACCCCTTGTCCAGAACGTTGGTGGTCGGCAAGAAGTGCTAAACGATCTTTTATAATTTGTGGCATATGTACTGTTGATGAAGCTGATTTCTTCATGCGAGAGATTTGCACCATAGTTAAACCTCGTTTGATTGCCTTCCTTGCCATTAGTAACTTTCCAATTAAGCAGTTAAGGCTTCATCTTTTTGATTGCGTGAGTACTTATAATCAGCTGATTGACATAAATCATCAAAGGAATTCCCTTTACTTTCACAATCCATTGAAATTGGCTAGTGCTGCGCCACATTGAGTGTTGCCATACAGTTTTGATTTAAATTACCTAATGTAGTACCCCATCGAATAGCAAATGCAGTACGTTCATGTGTTTTCATCGGTTTTAAATAAATCTTCAACTTATCGAATCCATATTTTTCATGGAGTACTCCTTCACTAAATATATTTAGTAAATCCTAATTTTTAAGATTAAATAGGCAATATTTATTTACTGTTTACGGATTTAGTTTTTACTATAAAATCATTATCCTTTACTTATGTTTTGAGGGGGTTGTATGAACGTAGTTTATATAAGACGAAGTAATTTACGCAAAGTAATAGAGATGGCAGCAGGAGGATAGAATCGGCTTACAGATGTAACATTTTGCGAACTACACGACCTTAACCCAAGCCAATTTCACAGTTAATTAAGGGTCACGGTAGCTTTGTGAGCGTGCAGCTCGTAATTTAGAAAAGAAGATTGGTTTGGTTAGTCGGTTATTTAGATATTGCTCACCACTCAAATTTAAGTGCTATAACCGACTTAACTCCAGTGGAGATCATGGGATTCAAATACACCTCTAGATGATGACGAAGTAGAAATTCCATTTTTTAAAGATTTTAGTTTTGCTTGTGGGTCAGGATCTATTGGTGAAGCCTTAGCAAATGAAAAGCGTAAATTGCGCATGTCTAAATCGACTTTACGTAACAAAGCAATTGATAAGAAAAATGCTGTAGCCACTAGTGCCTCTGGTGATTCAATGAATCCAACAATCAAAGATGGCGATACTATCCATATAGATTTAGGTCGTAAAACAATCAAAGATGGGAAAATTTTTGCAGTTTGCCATGGTGGTCTTTTTTTAGCTAAACGCCTATATAACTTACCTTTAGGTGGAGTTCGTATCGTTTCAGATAACGCAGCTGAATATCCTGAAATCCAACTAACAGCTCAAGAAATCATAGAGCAACAATTCGAGGTTGTTGGGTGGATTTGGCAGATTTCGACGATGGAAAACTGGTAAAAAGTCATACTCAAAACAGCTAATTATGGATAGTCCAGTGATATGAATGCAAATAATTGAAATAAACTCCCATAAGATCAGCCGTGTGCTTTATCAATGGCTCTTATTAACGGTTGAACTTAAGACTGGTGAAAAGTTTATATACAGGCTTCTTGAGGCAAGCACATTTGCAGAATTTATTGATTCTGATGATAGGGATAAATTCTATAAAACTGAAATTGAAGCGAATAAAAAGTTTAAGCACATTCGGCTTTTTATTTAGTTAAAAAAATGCAATCTGATGAATAAAGTTGTTAGGTTGTTTAGGAATGTATAGCTTAGTGTTAAAAAGATCATAAGTTTTTATTTTTTATAAGTTTCCTTGTAAACAGAGAAAGTAAAAAATAATTATATTAAATTTAAATTAATGTTATCCTATAGGTAAGTTACCATTATGGTAAGAATTGTATTAAGTAAATATGGTGGATCACCTCCAAGTGATTCATCAACTGATAGAAAAATTCAAACTCAAGGGCCATTGAATCCACCTAAAGAAGTTCTTGATATTTTGAAAGGTAATTTACCTAAAACAATGACTCGAAAGAGTATATCTAATCTCCAAGGTTTAGGTTTTGATGATAATGATTTAAAAACATTGATTATGGATACATTACAGAATGGCAGATACATTGACTCTGAGTGGTGCGAAATTAACCATCAAAGTCCTTGGTATGCTTGTGATAGTTATGAGCTTATACGGAAGGAATATAATGAATACTCTTATAAGTATTTAGATGCAAATTACTTTCTAAAGTTCTGTATAAATAAAGCTGGGAATCTTGTATGTACTTTTTCATGTCACTTAAGCTAGTAGGTATAGGTAAATGACAAATAAAAAAAATATGTGTCCAATTTGTGAAATGGGCATTCTTACCGCAAAAGTTGAAAAAGAATTTCAAACATATAAACATGCTACCTCGGAGCTAAATCTTCATTATTCCGAATGTAATTTTTGCTATTCTCAAACTGCTACAAGTATCCAACTTCGTCAAAACAAACGCACAATGATTAAGTTCCAGAAAGAAGTAGATGGCCTTCTGAGTTCCACCGAAATTAAGGCTATCCGAAACTCTTTAAATCTCACTGTAAAATTAGCTGGTGAGCTTTTTGGCGGTGGGCCTGTAGCTTTTTCAAAATATGAAAATGATGATTTAATACAGAGTCTTCCCATGGATTCAGCTCTACGTTTAGCACAAAGCAATCCACATTCAATATTAGATTTAGCTAAAGTTAGGGGGGTTGTTTTACCCAAGAAAATTCCTACCTTTGTATCTTCACCATGGGTCATTCCTCTCTATGATGATTATTCATTTAGTGAAGATGCTTTTAGTTATGAAAGTGAATCAAAAATAATTCCTGTAAATATCATAAATTTCCCAGTAAAAAATAATTTTTTAGAGGTATTTGATCATGTCCAATAAGAATATAAAAATTGAAAAGGTAAATGAAGTACAAACATATAAAGATGAAACCCATGAAACTATTTATGTTGATAAGTTGAGTAGCTTAGCAATGGGGGTTAGTGTATCTCGCTTGGGTTTTGGTATTGAAGAGCCCCACAAAAAGAAAGTAAATGAGAAATACACTATAATTATTCCCACAACATCTTTAATTGAAATGATAGAAGTGCTCACTCAATCACTAGCAAATCAGGATCTTAAAGATAACCTGATTCAAGAGATTGAAAAATACAAAGCCAAATTATAAATTTATACCATTCACTCTAACCCACCCCAGCGGTGGGTTTTCTTATTTCTGAAACATACAATTACTAATCTTAAGCCAAGGTCATCCAGACGATGACCTGCAATAACTAAGTAGCATTAATTAACCCACTGTTTTAGTGGGTTTTCTTTTTAAAATTCATCGCTATAATCGATCTAAAAACAACCAAAAGAAAACTGATCATGAAAATAAGGCTTATAACAACAGCTCTTTTCCTTACTGGTTGTGAAAAACCTCCAGATCAATCAACATCCGAAGCATTAAGCAACACAATCACCTCAGCTCAATTTAAGCAATCGGGCAAGAATATCAATAAATACCTAAGTAAACTCTATCATCCAAGTACACCTAAAGATGTGCGTATTCACATACTGTGTATAGACTACCCTATAGAATACAAAACAAATTACATGCCTGCTTTATTGAAGCTATCACCAGATAAATATACCGAAGCTCAATTATTGGCTAACTTAGATTCTGCATTAAATTACTACAAAAACATTTTTGATGTTACCTGCTCAAATTAACTGATTACTTACAGGTGAAACCATGGAGAGATACGTAATTGTTGTGATACTGATCATAGTCGCTGTTTTATTAGTGATATTTTATAATCAGAAAAAATGACAAATAACCCCAATTCGGTGGCTTTTTTCTGTCATTCAAATGTAAATAAGCCTTCATATATAAATTTAACTAATTAATATACGCATACCTATGATTTATAAATAAATGGCATATTCAAAATGAAATATTTAATTGGCGCTTCTCTTATCGCTTTAGCACTTGCTGGCTGCAACTCCTACCCTGCTAAAGACGCTCCTCAAGAAAATAGCATACCAAGCACTCCTGCTGAAACTCAAGTGATTAACTTTGTTGGACCAATGGATTTAACCATTCAACTTAAGTCATCTGATAACTTCGAAACGGCAGAAATGACAGACAATTCTGGTAGAGTCCATCATTTAAAACAAACTGTAGCAGCTAGTGGTGTGCGTTTAGCAAATGATCAAGGCGTATCAATTCACTTTAAGCGTGGTGAAGGTATTGTAGAGCTTGTAAAAGACAAACCGATTAGCATTACCGAATATAAAAAATAAGATTGGTACTTAAAGACAAACCCACCTTGTGTGGGTTTTCTTTTGCCTATTAAAATATAAATTTAACAATAATTCACTAAATATTTAGTAAATACTATTGACTATTTATTTAGTAAACACTAAATTACATCTCACACACCAACCTACCGTGAGATCAAAAATGTCAAACAAACCCACCAGCGCGCAACAATTCGTTGCCGACCTAGGCGCAGGAGCCTTCGCCAACAAATTGTTCTTATCGGTACATTCGATACGTTAAGCAGCAAATAATAAACGTAAAAAAGCCCCGAAATTTTAGTCGAGGACGGGGCTTTTTCAAGGGGTATAGCAAAAGCTATAAGGAGATTATGAACATGGTTTCATTAAATTTCAAATCAATTTTGTTGGGTTTAGGTGGTGCTGTAGCAATGACAGCTGTTTTTGCATCATTTCAAATTTATCAACCTGCAAAATTACCAATTGATTTACTGGAAAAACAAATCACTGTGGCTTCAGAAGCCTACACAGTAGATGAATTGGATCTAGGTCCATACAACGATTGCCAAAATGATTGTCATGCGACGTTACTGACAACTAATGATCAGTACTCCATTAATGTGAATTTCGATTATTCAGGTTTCGATGACAGTAATGGCTTTAATCGTGCTACAGGGATCCAAATTGATCGCTTAGAACCTGAGTCAGTCAGCAATGATGAGGGGGTCATTAATGCATATCTTGATCGTTTCGAAATCGTGAAAATCAATGATGCCCTTGAAAATTCAATCGCTGTGAAATTACAGAAGCTGAGAGGTTGATATGCTTGATTTAATTGAAATTGAAACAGCAACAAGTGGAAAAACTGATCCATCTAAAAGCCTTCAAGCGGATATATATCAAGCTTTGTTTGGTGAGCCAGTGAAATATAACGAGTTTGAATTCGATGTTGGAAATAAAACTGTTATTTGCCTAATGAGTGGTTTCCCTTGGCACCTAGTTTCTACAGATAAACCTTTTGGTAAGCAAAATGGTGAATTCTGGGGGTGGAATCCTCTAAAAGTTAAAAATTCAGGGCGTTTTGGCGGTGGATGGGCATTCAAGTTTGGCATCACTTCAAATGAAGATTTCCGTGAATTAGTCATTGATGTTGGTATTGGCTCCATTCGTTTGGAAATTATGAACTCACGTAGAGGGTTTAGAGCATGAATACACAAGTTCAACATGACCAATTTCTTGCAGGTCGTAAAAAAGGTATCGGTGGTTCTGATGTTGCTGCAATCCTTGGCTTTAGTCCATACAAGTCACCATACCAATTGTGGTTAGACAAAACAGGTCGTAGTGAGCGTAAAGAATCACAAAATGAATCTGCTCATTTCGGTAATTTGCTTGAAGATGTAGTTGCTAAAGAGTTCTCTCGTCGTGCAGGTGTGAAAGTTCAGCGTGTTACTCAGCAGTTATTTTTAGAAGATCATCCTTGGGCACTTGGCAACATTGATCGTGCTGTAATCAATCCTGATATTGCTGGTAATGTGCGCTTTAAAGACGGTGCTCTAACAACAGATCGTTTACTTGAATGTAAAACTGCATCTGAGTACATGAGTAAGCTTTTTGGTGAGGAGGGTTCAGATCAAGTTCCCGATTACTACCTCACTCAATGCTTATGGTATTTGCTCATTACGGGATGCAAAGTTATTGATCTTGCCGTGCTCATTGGTGGCAACAAATTCCGTATGTACCGCATTGAACGTGATGAAGATTTAATTCAATCAATTTTCAGCCAAGTTAAAGCATTTTGGTTCAACCATGTCATTGCGGACGTTCCACCAGATCCATCCACTTTTGATGATGTATTACATCGTTGGTCTAAGCACATTGTTGGTAAACAGGTTGAAGCTGACTTTGAGCATATCAAGCTTGCTGAAGAACTGATCTCTGTTCAAAAAACCAAAAAAGATGCTGAAGCACGTGAGGATGAAATCAAATTAAAGATTGTCTCCACCATGCAAGACGCAGAAACCATGATTAATCAAGGTAAAGCGATCTGCACATACAAAGAGCAGTCCTCTACCCGTATCGACAGCAAATCACTGAAAGCTGAAGAACCAGATCTTTTCAAAAAATACTGCAAGGAAAGCTCTACACGTGTTTTCCGTATCTCAAACAAATTTAAAGAATCAGTTTAATTAAGGAATATTCATCATGAATACAGTAGTAATTCCACAAACGATAGAAACCACCACATCAGCAATGTCTTCTATGGACATTATGATGAATGATGCAGTTATGGCGCGTATTGAATCATTAGCAGTACGTATGGCTACAAGCAAAATCACCGTACCAAAACATCTTCAGGGTAATGAAGGTGACTGTATGGCAATCATTATGCAAGCAATGCAATGGGGAATGAATCCGTTCGCAGTTGCTCAAAAAACTCATATTGTGAACGGCAACTTAGGTTATGAAGCTCAACTTGTTAATGCTGTGATTACTGCACGTGCACCAGTTAAAGAGCGTTTACATTTTGACTGGTATGGTGACTGGTCAAGAGTAAATGGAAAAGATGATAAATCACCTGACCGTGGTGTACGAGTTTATGCAACATTGCGTGGCGAAAATGCACCCCGAGTGATTGATGTTTCAATGGCTCAAGTAGGATCTGTACGCAATTCCCCACTTTGGGTTGCTGATCCACGCCAACAAATTGCGTATTTAGCAACTAAACGTTGGGCTCGTTTGTATTGCCCTGATGTTATTCAGGGTGTGTACACACCTGATGAAGTCATTGAGCGTGGAGAAATTGATATTACCCCTGCTCAATCTACAGTGAAAAAACATCAGGGGGCATCAGGCTTAAAAGCCCAAATGGCTGAACGTGCAGAAGCCGTAGAAGGTGATGTTATTGATATGGCTACAACCTTTAATACATCAGGTTTAATTGCAAAAATTACTGCAACTGAAACCCTAGAGGACTTAAAAGCCTTAGCTGCTACATTTCCAACCGACTTAGGTGAGCCAGCACAATCAGAAATTAAAAGTGCATATGGGTGGCAAAAATTCTACCTGCAGCTAATTGCCGATCTTGAAGCAGTCACCGATGTAGAAGCGATCAATACCATTATGGGTACACGATTTGAACCGCAAAGCTCAAATCTTAGCGATGCTCAGATCGACAACATCAATTCAATTTACGAACGTAAAGCTGCTGAACTTACAGCATAACTTTGGCATGTGGTGCCCTCATATATGAGGGTACCAATAGCGAGATTAAAATGAATCCAACTATTGAACAACATCATGCCATTGATATGGCAGTACAAGGTCAGTCTTGCAAAGTAACTGCATATGCAGGAGCAGGAAAAACCTCAACACTCAAATTTATCGGTAACGCAAAATACAATGAGTCTGGTATGTACTTGGCATTTAACAAGGCCATTGCCACTGAAGCTCAAAGTAAATTTCACCAAAATGTAAAATGCCGCACTTTCCATAGTCTTGCTTATAATTCTGTGCCACGTTGGTTGACCAATAAATTAAAAAATCGTCGTTTAATGTCCAATCAATTGGCATCACGTCATGATCTTGAAAATTATCAGGTGCCAGTCGCATTAATTAAACAACGTGGTGATGATGATCAAAAACGTTTATTTAATTCTAAGCGTATGGCCACGGCGATGATGAATGCTGTTGGATATTTCTGCCGTTCAAATTATGAAGAAATCCAATTATCACAAGTCTACGCTGCACTACCAGATTGGATGAATGATACCTATCGCGCTGAATTAGCAAATGTACTTTTACCTAAGGCTCATGATTATTGGATGGATATCTTAAATCCTCATGGCATTAACCGTCTTGAGCATGACCATTATTTAAAATACTGGGCATTAAGTAATCCAGTTATTAATGCTGATTTCATCTTATTTGATGAAGCCCAAGATGCTGATCCAATCATGTTGAGCGTGCTCAATAAACAGCGTTCACAGGTTATTTACGTTGGAGATCGTCACCAACAGATTTATGGATTTCGTGGTGCAGTCAATGCCATGCAATCTTTAGATATTGCTGAAACACGATTAAGTCAATCTTTCCGCTTTGGTCAGAACATTGCAGACCTTGCCAACAGTATTTTATTCAATGTACTGGGTGAAAAAATCCCACTGCGTGGTTTTGATCAAATTGATTCGCATGTACGCGAAGTCAGTGACAGTGTTGCAGATGCTTTTATTTATCGTACTAATGCAGCCGCCCTTTCAAACATGGTTGAGTTGGTGAAAATTGGACGTGAACCTCGTCTTGAAGTGGATACCGCATCATTAATTAAAAACATCGAAGATGCTAAAAAAGTTAAGTCAGGTATCAAGGTACATGACGGTAGTGTATTTGAGGGATTCAGCAGTTGGGATGAAGTTTCTGAATACACAGAAGAAGTGTCTGGCAATGATTTAAAACCACTTGTAAGTTTGATCAATAAAGTCGGTGAAAATGCACTCATTGAAGCATTACTCAAAAGCAATTCAAGTGATTATGACTGTGTTGTAACTACAGCACATAAATCAAAAGGTCTTGAATTTAATAAGGTCAAACTTGGTGGTGACTTCTTTTATAAAGAAGCGGCTGAGCCTGGTGAAAAACTTTTAACAGATGATGAAGCCAGACTCTTATATGTGGCTGCGACACGTGCAAAAAAACAATTAGATATTTCTGCCTTAAATCCTTTGTTCAAAGGAATTGGATACAAGAATGTTGAAACCGTGATCGAAGCAAAGGAGCAAAGTCATGAGCATTCTTGATAAAAACTATGTTGTAAAAATGGAAGATGGTAGTAAATGGGCTGTTCCTGTTCGATTTATTGCCGAACACCGTGCTAAATATTTTGCGGAAAAAGACGGAATTTCTTTAGAAGATAGCCTTGAAGAAGACACGGTTCCTCTTTTTGAAGAAGATGATTACGAAATTCACGATTGGGCTGCAAATAATTTAAATTTCAGCGATGTGCAACATGTAGCAAAACAAATTGGTATGCCAGATGTTGATTACGAAGATGGTTGGGCGAATGGCGAGTATGAAATTCAGGAGCAAAGTCATGACTCATAAAGTTGAAGTTTTTTGGTTAGATGAATGCAATAAATGTGGCCATGGCTGGGCAATAGTTGAAACCATCGAAGGTACTGAAGATCTTTTGTTTGACGGCGATAAAATTGAATGTAAAGAATGTGGTCATACTGGCCAAGTTGCGGTTACAGATGACTATGCTGAAGATTGTGTTGCATATGCAGTTTGGAATGATGCCAATCTACCTGCTGATGTTACTCAAAGTTTGAAGGAGGTGTCTTGAATGGCTTGTCTAATCAAGGTTTCGGAATTCATCAAGCGCGTTTATGGTGATGAAGATTCAACTCCACCTACTCCACAAACGATCACTCGACAATGTCGTATTGGTGAACTACCTGCAGAACAAAAAGGGAAACTTTGGTACATCAAATGGGATGTATATAAAAAACAAACTGGTGATGATCTTGTTGATCAGGTACTTGGACGCTGAGGTATGCTATGGCACGACCACGCACTAAAAGAAATAAAGACTTACCTGCGAACTTGTATCGTAGCGGTAGCAATAATTGGCGCTACCGCCACCCATTAACTGGTAAGTATCACGGCATGGGCGCGGATAAGGCTAAGGCCATAAATGCAGCTCGAAAACTTAACGATCTTTTAACCCCAACAACCGATCTTGTATCGGTTGTTATGGGTGAAGTAACTTTTGGTGAATTCTCGCAAAAATTCTTAGCAGAGAAACGTCGAAAAGATGGTCGACCACTTGCTCCAAATTCACTAAGAACATATACACACAGTTTAAACCGGTGTGCTGAATGGGAAAGTGTGGCACTTTCTTCAGTCACTTTATTTATGGTGAATAGATTACTTGAAAGCATACCTGCATCAACAAGCATTGAGACTCGAAGTTTGTTAATTCAAATATTTGATCTAGCTATAAGCAAAGGTATTTTAGTAGACAATCCAGCTGCACAAACAATCAAGCGTTATCGAGTTAAACAACGTAAACGCCATACTTTAGAAGGCTTAACTGCTATTCGAAATGCATCCCCTCAATGGCTTAAAAATGCAATTGATTTAGCGATGCTTACAACTCAGCGACGTATAGACATCATCAATATGAAATGGACTGACATTAAAGATGGCTTTTTACATGTTGCACAGGAAAAAACGACGGACGATCCTGAAGATGATTTTGAATTATTGGAAGGTGCTGGGTATGTTCGAATTAAAATTAATGATGAATTGCAGCGTGTTTTAGATCGTTGCAAAGATCAGGTTTTAAGCCCATATATTATTCACAGAGTACCAAAAGGAAAGACTAAAAATCGTACTCAAATTAAAGAACATTGGACACAAATCGAAGCTCAATATGTGTCTAGAGAATTTTTGAAAGCAATTAAATTAGCAAATGCATATCCCGAACTAAATGGTCGCCAACTACCAAGCTTCCATGAAATTCGTGCTCTATCCATTCACTTGCATAAGAAAGCTGGTAAATCAGCTCAAACATTGGCAGGTCATGCGACTGAAAAAATGACTGAATTTTATGCATCAGGACATGAGATCATTTGGAATGACGCAGACGTTGGTATTGCTCTGCCCTTTAATATTGATTGATCCTCAAACAATAAAAGCCACTTATATAAGTGGCTTTTTAATTGACTGTGCTGCCAAAATAATCAGATGCAAAACTATAAGATAACTCGTTGTTTTCTATAATATCTATAATAGTCATTTTTCCTATGTTTTAGCGATAAAACGACCTACTAAAAACAATATAAAACAAACACTTAATATGTATTTAAATACATGTTAAATAAACATCAAGCATAATCAATCATCAGCAGTTTTAATTTCAACGTATATTGTACGCACTTATGTATGAGATAAAAACCACTGATGATCAATTGATAAAACTTCAAGCCATCAAATGATTATTTGCTGTTAGGTGAAACCATATTTTCAGGAATCACCACGGCATCAAACTGTTCTGCGGTCACTAAGTTCAATTCAACAGCCACTTGTTTCAAGGTCTTGCCTTCTTTATAGGCTGTTTTTGCTACTTTCGCGGCATTTTCATAACCAATAACAGGGTTTAAAGCAGTGACCAGCATGAGTGAGTTATGTAGGAAATAATCAATTTTTTCACGGTTAGGTTCAATCCCTTCAGCACAATGATCATTGAAACTATTACACGCATCACCCAGCAATTGAATGGACTGTAATAAGTTAAATGCAATCACTGGCATAAAGACATTTAGCTCGAAGTTACCGGAAGCACCAGCGACATTAATGGTCGTATCATTGCCCAGCACTTGGGCCACCACCATAGTCATGGCTTCACTTTGAGTTGGATTCACTTTACCCGGCATAATGCTTGAACCCGGTTCATTTTCAGGAATACGAATCTCACCAAAACCACAGCGTGGGCCACTGGCTAACCAACGAATATCATTGGCAATTTTATTTAAGCTAGCAGCTAAAGTTTTTAAAGCACCTGAAGCAAAAACTGCGGCATCACGTCCTGCTAAAGCTTCAAATTTATTGGGTGCAGTCACAAAAGGTAAACCTGTTAATGTTGCCAACTGTGCTGCTGCTTTTACCGCATAATCAGGATGAGCATTTAACCCAGTTCCAACTGCCGTACCGCCTAAAGGTAACTCATATAAACCCAATAAGGCATAATCTAAACGTTTTAAACCATGATCAAGCTGAGAAACATAGCCACTAAATTCCTGACCCAGTGTTAATGGCGTTGCATCTTGTAAATGGGTACGACCTATTTTCACAATATCAGAAAATTCTTGAGATTTAGCCGCCAAAGTATCGCGTAAACGTGTAACGGCTGGAATTAGCAATTCATTGATTTGTAAACTGGCTGCCACATGAATGGCGGTTGGAAATGAGTCATTGGTTGATTGCGCACGGTTCACATGGTCATTGGGATGTACTGGTTTTTGCGAACCCAAAGGATTCCCCAGTTTTTGATTGGCAATGTTGGCAATGACTTCATTACAGTTCATATTACTTTGCGTACCAGAACCTGTTTGCCATACCACCAATGGGAACTGTGCATCCCAATGACCCGAGATCACTTCTTCTGCGGCATTCACAATATAATGCGACAACTCATGAGGGATTTGATCCAATTCAGCATTGGTCATAGCCGCCGCTTTTTTGACTAAGCCCATTGCCCGAATCATCGGTCGTGGTAAGCGCTCTTGCCCAATTTTAAAGTTTTGCAAACTACGCTGTGTTTGCGCGCCCCACATTGCCTCACTCGGAACTTCAACCTCGCCCATCGTGTCATGTTCAATACGTGTTTGCATGATTAACCTCATTTCCCTGTAATTTTATAGCTTTGCTCTTTCATTATGTTTTGACACATTTAAATATCTTAATCAAACAAATTATAATTGTAAATGATTATTATTTACATAATGATTCTAACATCTGAATCGTTCTAACGTCCTATTAATGTTTGTTGATAAAACCGCCAAGCATCTTCTATGATTTTTGTCATGTCGCGTTGAGGTTGCCATTTTAAAACTTGATGCGCTTTTTCTGAGGTTGCACCAATCTGATCGAGTTCAGCAGCGGGATAAAATTGCGCCTCGATGGTTTTAATTTCGACTTGGGTGACTTTGGCAACTTCCTTCAGCAAAGCAGCAATCGAGATATTTTGCCCTGAAATATTAAAGGCTTCACAAACATATTGTTGACCTCTTAACCACTCTAAAGCTGCAATAATGGCATCACAACTATCTAACACATGTAAGAAACTCCGTTCCACCGTATGATCGATGGTTTGGGCTTGCTGACGCAGTTCAATATATTCGCGTTGCCCTGCTGCAACTTGTAACGCCAAAGGAATAATATTTTTAGGCAAGGGTGCAACAAATTCACCTAATACCGCATGTTCAAATGCACCCGCAATATTACTTAATCTTAGAATGGCAATTTTCCATTCACTGTCCGTCAGTGCTGTATCTCGTATAATTTCTTCAACCATTTGTTGTGACTTGATATACGGATTGGGATAAGCATATTTAAAAGGTGTATCTTCTGACAGGGTTAAACTTGACTGTCCATAAACTGCCAAACTGGATAAATGGATGAATGTTCGGATGCCTGTACGCTGCATAGCGCGCAGTAAGCTCATAATACAACTGACATTATCGTTATAATATTCAAGTGGCTTAAGCGCAGATTCTTCTATCGATTTAAAACCAGCAGCATGAATAACCGCTTCTATAGAATATTGTTCAAAAACTTTATTTAAAGCAGGTGTATTTCTAATATCAATTTTGACAAAGGGCACGTATCTGCCTGAAATATATTCGAGTCGTTCTAATGTTTGTAAATTTGCATTGGATAAATTATCAACAATAATGACTTCTTGCCCTTGAGCCATTAGGCTTAAAGCAATATGCGAACCTATAAAGCCTAAACCACCAGTGACTAAAATCATTGTATACTACCTTTTTCTTATGAAGTTTGGATGCTTCAACATTGGATTGGGCATTCCTAAAGTGAATTTCGATGAGTACCTTATTACTAATTACCTCCGCACCAACCTCGATCTATGCTTGGCATGCGCTTGGATTAGCACAAGCCTTATACACTAAAAACCAAGCATTTCGTGTGTTTTTCTATCAAGACGGCGTTTCCGTAGCGAATGCTTTACAGTGGGTTCCTGATGATCAACGTAATTTGACCGAAGAATGGCAAAAGTTAGCCATTCGCTTACCCGTTTGTGTCAGCGCTGCATTGGCTCGCGGTATTAGCGATCAAGAAAATGCAAAACGACATCAGATTAGTCAACACAACCTTGCTCAGGGTTTTGAATTGGTTGGGTTAGGAGAACTTGCCGATGCAGTGCAATCGACTCAACGTCTGATTCAATTCTAAGATGTTATTTTTTTGAATTTGTTGCTTTTAAAAGGTTAATTGTGTGAAATCTGTACTCGTCATTCTAACTCAAGCCAATCTGGTCAATTTACATGTGCATGAAAGCCTATCGGCAACCATGGTTCTGGCTACTTTTGGTTGTGAAGTCAAAGTCTTACTGCAAGATGGGGCTTTAAGTTTATTAAATTCAGAATTACCATTTGAACAAATGAAACATGCATTTAAAATCGCATCGAATATGGTCGACAGCTTTGAATTTTACGACCTCACCCCAGTTTTGGTCGAAAATCACCATAAAGAGGCTTACTTTGTGACTCAAGCGCAACAGGATATTGAGTTTATTGAGCTCAATAGCGAGTTCATTCAAAGTTTCGATTTTGTACTGTATTGGTAGAAGAGTGAAATAATCATGTCGAATAAAAGCTTATATTTGCTGCAAAGTAGTTTTTCAGCGACGCCTGCTGTACTGGCAAAATTAGAACAAGTCTATAGCCCTGAAGATACCGTGATTTTAATGGGTGAATCGGTTTTGCAATTTGAGCAGCCTTTTTTGCAACAATTGAATTGTGTTTACGTCCTCGATACCGATGCAGAAATTTTAGCGGGTCAAAAAGTAAAGAATATGCAGATTATTTCTTATGCTGAATTTGCAGATATTTGCTTAAATCATACCCGTTGTATTCGTTTGAACTAATTTGAGATTAATGATGAATTTAGAACTCGATCAAGATGGTCACTTAGTCGATTATACGATTTGGAATGAAGCCGTGGCGCAAGAATTAGCAAAGCACGCTGAATTTAGAACTTAGCGCATGGCATTTTGAAGTCTTACATGCAGTACGTCAATTTTACGCAACAGTTTGGTCATTCACCTGCGACTCGCCCACTGATTAAATTCCTGATGAAAACGGTAAGCGCTGACATCAATAATGCAGTGTTACAAGAGCAATTTAAAACGGGCTTGGTGGCACGTCATTTAAGCCGTTTGGCAGGTATTCCTAAACCGCCGAATTGTTTATAAACATTGTTCTAAATTTTTATTTAAGACGGTATTTTGTCTCATTCTAAAAGGACTTTGGAAGCTTAAAATATCTTCTTAAACATAAAAAATTAAAATACTATAGGCAAATACACTGGCAGTTTCACAAATTTCAATACTTGCGCCTACTGTGTCTCCGGTAATACCGCCAATCCGCTGCATAAATTTACGACGTAAATAAACTAAGGTCATCATAAAGACCATTGCCGTAAAAATACCTGCTAAAGAGAAATAGGCTGAAGCCAATAAACACAGTGCAAAAACTCATTACGGCCGCAATTTTAGGAATAAATTCTGCAATCGAAGAGCCTAAACCTTTTTCACGCACATATTGAGTGGTTAAAAATAAAAATAGTGGTGCTAAACGGCCCAATATTGGAAAAAGGATCAAGGCACTATAATGTTGTTGTTCAATCAGTACATAAATGGCCGACCATTTAATTAAACATAAAATAATTAAACTGAGCACCCCAATTGGCCCGCAACTTGGGTCTTTCATGATGGCTAAAGTACGTTCTTTATCGCCAAAACCACCGACCCAAGCATCTGCTGTATCCGCCAGTCCATCTAGATGTAAGCCACCTGTTAGCCAAATCCAAACCACTAAAATTAAACTGCTGAGTAAAATAATCGGTAGTGCATGTAATAACGAAGCGATCGCAAATAAGATTGACGCCAATAATCAAACCAATCAGTGGATAAAATAGTAAAGATTGACCATTTTGCTGTTTGCTTGGCATTTCTTTTAACTGAATCGGAAATGTCGTCAGAAACTGTAAAGCAATCAAAAATGGTGTCATGATTATTCCTTGAGCAAATGAATTGAAGTATCTTCATGAACTTCAAAGGAATTGAGTTGTCCCAATTCTGCGCTCATTTTGAGAATATCATCCAATCTATGATTCAAAGCGATGCATTTAAGCAGCTTAATCACGCCGCCATGCGTTACCACCAAAGCATGTTGCCAACCATTTTGCTAACATCTGTTGTTGCATATTGATCATGCTTTTAGTGATTCGCTGATGAAAATTTTGCATATTTTCTGCATTGGGCGGCGTAAATACAGTTGGTTGTTGCCAAAAATTTGCCAGTAATTCAGGTTCATTTTCATAAATGACTTGAGTCGGCAGTGCTTCCCAATCCCCAAAATGCATTTCTTGTAAATCTGCATCATAAAAAATAGGTTTGTGCTGTTGTGCTGCGACAGTTTCGGCAAATAAACGGCAGCGTTTTAACGGTGAACTAAAAATCACATCCCATGCTGCCTGTTGTTGTATGGAAGCCTGTAAAGACTGATCTATGGTTTGCTGCATCTGCGACCAACCCAACTCGGTTAAATCATCATCTGTAGAACCCCGCAAGGTATGACTTAAAGTCGTTTCACCATGCCGTAATAGATCAATCTTTAACATCTGCAATACCCTATGCAATCATTCTAGAATTAAACTTTTTCACCAATCACCGCAGCTTCTGCAAAAGTTGCCATATGATTATGAAGACTACATGCCAGTTTAATCAGCCCTAAGGAAGCCCCTGCACCACTGCCTTCTCCCAAACGTAAGTTCAGTTTGAGCAATGGATTTGCCTGAAGTTCTTCTAATAATCGACGATGACCATATTCTGCTGACTGGTGTCCAAACAACATCCACTCACGAACTGCTGGATTTAAACGGACTGCCACCAGTGCTGAAACTGTGGTAATAAAACCATCAACCACTATAGGGAGTCCAAGTTGGGCACAGCGGATATAAGCACCTGTCATGGCTGCTATTTCCAAACCACCAACTGCACACAATGCTTTAAAGGCATCTTGCGCGACATAGTCTTGATGCAAAGCCAAAGCCTGATTAATCACATTTTTCTTATGAATAAGCTGTTCTTCACGAATACCCGTTCCCACACCAGTTAACTGTTCTGCGGGTTCATTCAATAAAAAACACGCAACTGCTGAAGCTGAACAGGTATTGCCAATACCCATTTCCCCTGCGACATAAATAGATGCGCCATAAGCAACCGCAGTCTTCAACACTTTTACGACCCAGATCCATCGCTGCTATACATTGCGCTTCAGTCATAGCAACCTGTTTAGCAAAGTTCGCTGTGCCCGAAATAATGCAATGACGCTCTACGCCTGCATATTCATAGGCATCACCCACTGAACCACAGTCAATCACTTGCAGTTTTGCATGATATTCTTTGGCAATCACACTAATACACGCACCGCCAGTAGTGAAATTTTGTAGCATTTGGCGTGTTACCGCTTGTGGATAGGCAGAAATATTTTCTTCCATCACACCATGATCACCTGCAAAAATGGTAATCCAAGGTCGATCTACATTTGGACGTGGATTATCTTGTAAACTTGCCAATAGCACCGCGGTATTTTCAAGTTCAGATAATGAACCTGTTGGTTTGGTCAGTTGTAATTGACGTTCTTCCGCCAATTGTTTTGCTTCCGCACTTGGCGTTTTACACGCATCCAACCACCAGTTCATTATTTCTCTCCTTTTAACATCATGGGAAAACCCGCAACACAAAATACAACTTTTTCGGCAATTTGCCCCAACTGTTGATGCAAACGCCCAGATTCATCAACAAACTTACGGCTAATTTCACCCATCGGGATGACACCTAAACCGGTTTCATTACTGACTAAAATAAGTTCTGACTGTAATATCGGAATAATATTCAACAGCTTTTGGCATTGTTGCATCTGTAACTCAGCATTTTCATGCATTAACAAATTGCTCATCCACAAAGTTAGGCAATCGACAAGAATCAATTGATTGGGTTGATCAAGCTCGATTAAACAATCCGCTAGATATAACGGCTCTTCAATCACAGTCCAATGTTGTGGACGTTGCGCTTGATGATGATCAATACGCGCCTGCATTTCACGATCGGACGCCTGTGCCGTTGCAATATAAGTCACGTTTAAATTTGAATCTTTCGCTGTTTGTTCTGCAAAGCGACTTTTACCCGAACGCGCACCACCTAAAATAAGTTGCATCATGCATTTTCCAATTTAAATTGCTGAAACGGATACAGCTGACCTTGTAATATTTTTGCCTGATATGTGCCAAATGTCAGTTGATCCACTGAAAATTCAAAGCTTTTTTGTTCTATGCTTTTAATATGATTAAAAACTAAATCACTATTAAAATCTTGATGATACAAACCTAAAGTTAGATGTGGACAATAGTCGAGCGGTGCTATTTCTTCACAACTTTGTCCAAGTATATTACGTAACTTTAAAAGTACATTATTTTCATCAATAATTTCGACAAATAAAGCACTCTCAAAGCTATTGATACGACCCGTTTTTAATTGAATTTTCTTGGGAAAATTATAGGTTAAATCTTGAATGTGTTGATGCAGTTTTTCAATGCCAAAATCATCATCCAGCACTGGGTTTTGTTCGGTTATAAAACCACAGACAAATAAAGTAATGTGAAATTGGCGGTTATTTGGCGTATATAAAAAATTGGAAAAATCTGTACGTAGTTGATTTAAATAATCTAATAATTCTGGATGCTCAATTTCGATGTACCACAATGAAAAATGCTCACGACCACGATGCCATTCGGGATAATCCCCTGCAAGTGTAGGAACAACTGGTGTAGATGGTTTTAAAAACACGCGTAAATCACTTTAAATTCAACCTTGTTATTAAAGCATGGATGATGCTTGCTTTCTTAATCTGTTGATTTAGTAACATTCAGAAAAAAGTGAATTATATTCAGCTTTTATCACATTAAAGCGTATCAGCAGCATGTAGACAGGTATATTTTGACTCGTTTTATGATCCGTCCTAATCTTGATCTAAAACATCTGCAAACTGTGCCCCCAAAACGTGGACTAAATCTTGCGGTTTGACCCCAATATCTAGACCTCGTTTTCCACCACTGACGTAAATTTTATTTAAAGTTTCTGCTGAACGATCGACAACCGTTTTTAAACGCTTTTTCTGCCCCACTGGACTAATACCACCCACCAAATAGCCTGTTAAGCGTTCTGCATCTTTAGGGTCTGCCATCTGTAATTTTTTAGCGCCAACTGCCGCAGCAATTTTCTTTAAACTTAACTGATGTGCAACAGGTAAAACTGCCACATAGTAATTCTTGCTATCTGTCACCAATAAAGTTTTAAAGACTTCATGTACTTCTAAATTGAGCTTTTCGGCAGCTTCTAATCCAAAACTTTTCGCATTTACATTGTGCTCATATTCATGGATAGAAAATTCAATTTTATTTGATTTTAAAACTTTGCAAGCTGGTGTCATTTTTTAATGATTTAAATAGTTAATTTACTAAATTATATGCTTTTTTAAAGTGAATGTTTAGCTTGCTTAGGCTATTTTCACCTAAATTAATCTCTAATTAAACATTCTAAAACTAGGCATTTTTATTGCTGTAGGTGCAGACTTTTTAAATGGTTTTTAATCAATTCATTTTATACAAGACCAGTATATTAAATGAGCAATAATTCTAGAAAAAATAATAGTATTTAGACTTTACTACAGCGTTTTTTCTATAAAAATGACATTATTATGGTTGACGTAATTCATAGGAATAATAGTGATGTTATTAGCCACTAAAAAAAGCTTTAAGTTTGGACTTTTTACATTCCTTATGGGACTTAATGCTTATTCTAATGCACATCAAATTAAAGAAAATCAGCTCTATATTGAAGAAAAAATTAAGCAATCTTTTCAACCTTTAATGGAAAAATATCAAGTTCCGGGGATGGCTATTGGTATTATTCATAATGGCAAAAAGTACGAAAATTATTATGGACTTCAATATAATAATGCAAGCAAGCAAATAGACGGCAATACAATTTTTGAATTAGGATCTGTCAGTAAAATTTTTACAGCAACAGCAGGTGGTTATGCCAAAAACCAAAAAAAACTCTCTTTTGAAGATACCCCTGGTAAATATTGGCATGCATTAAAAAAATCAGAAATTAACAAAGTTAGTTTATTAGAATTAGTAACTTATACGAGTGGAAACTTACCATTACAGTTTCCAGATCATGTAAAAACAGATGAGCAAGTTTTAGAATATTTCCAAAATTGGCATATAAAAAGAACTCCTGGCCAATATCGTCAATATTCCAATCCAAGTATAGGGCTATTTGGTGAAATAGTAGCAAGATCTATGAAAACAGATTTTACCTCATTATTAGAAAATGTGATTTTCCCTAAATTCAATTTAAAACATACCTACGTCAATATTCCTGAAAGTCAAAAGGTACATTATGCTTTTGGATATGATCAGATGAATAATCCCATTAGAGTGAGTTCTGGTGCTTTAGATGCTCCTGCATATGGCGTTAAATCAACGCTTCCAGATATGCTTAATTTTTTAGATGCGAACTTAAATCCAGAAAAAATGAATCCGGATTTTCAAAAAGCAATTTTAGAAACACATAAGGGATATTATAAACTTGGGAATATGACTCAAGCACTTGGGTGGGAAATATTCTCTTATCCGACTTCTTTAGAAATATTACAAGAAAGTAATTCTGAAAAAGTTATTATGCAAGCAAACCCTGTTGTAAAAGAATACGACTGAATTCAAATCCAAAGTTTTCCATAAAACTGGATCTACGAATGGTTTTGGAACATATGTCATTTTTATTCCTGAAGAAAAATTTGGGCTTGTGATGTTGATGAATAAAAAGATACCAAACCAAGAAAGAATTAAAGCAGCATATGAGGTTTTTAATGAAATTAATCGTAAAAAATCTTGAATTAGAGAGTTCCCTATTCAAGTAATTTTTGAGTATTTTAAAATTTTCCAAATACAGCTTATGCAAAATACTTCCATTTTTATGCAAATTATTTACTTAAGCTTTCACCAAAAGCCCAATCAATTAGGATTGGGCTTTTTTAAAAATTTACCACTTTTCACGATTATTATTTAATCAATTTTCGCACCTTTGATTGGAATAAGTAAATTTAATTCGCTCTTCAACAAACCTCATCTATTCTTCTTTATTTAATAATCGATCAACCACACCAAATTTTTTAAAGATTTTCGCACGGCGTTTCGGATGAATATTGGCTTTATTTAAATCACCTTCATAATGATCAAATACTCGTTTGTCCATCATTTTAAACCATAACGATGGAACTAAAGCAGGCAATAACATGGTGGCATAACCGCTTGGCAATTCAGGCGCTTGCTCAAAATGACGTAACGCTTGGAATGGACGTGTCGGATAAGCATGATGATCCGAATGGCGCTGTAACTGATACAAAAATAAATTGGTGGTAATGTTATTATTATTCCAACTATGTTCTGGCATCGTTCGTGCATAAGAGCCATCTTCTTTTTGATCACGCATTAAACCGTAATGTTCAATATAATTAATAATTTCAAATAAACTCACCCCATAAAAAGCCTGTGTCGCCAAATATGGAATAATGTCTTTACCAAATAATTTCAACATAGTGGCATGAAAACCCGCACTCATCGCCCAACCTTGAAACAGTTCATTTTGAGGACTGAAAAAAGATAAACCTTTGCGTTTTAAACGATTTCTTTCAATTTCAACAGCAGATTTAAGCCCACCAAATACCGTCCTTGGCCAAAACTCATAAAAAGTTTCCCCCATTTTCGAAGATGCTGGATCTTCAGGTGTTGCAGCACGTTTATGGTGTCCATACGGATGTTCAACACGGAAATGATTATAAAACAGCGGCATGAGCGTCGCATGTGAAAGATAATGATCCTTTTTATTGGGTCTATGCGATAACTCATGCGCAGTATTGACCCCAATACCATTAATTGCCCCCATCGAAACCCCCAACAGGATTTGATCAAGCAACGAGGTATTTTTACGACTGACCACATAACCTGCAAATACATTGGCTGCCATTTGCAACGGAATAAATAATTTTACAATACGGTCATAATAAGGATCAGCAACCAAAGATGAAATTTGATCATCACTCGGGTTGTTATTGTCCGCTCCAACAATGGCATCAAGACTGGGAATAATCACATGCAATAATAACGGCCCACCTAAAGCAAAGATTTTTTTCGTTGCTTTAGGGCCAAACTGATAGCCTGCCAAAATCCCCATCCCAATCACAGGCAAACCAGGGCTTAATAACCACCAATAGCGTTTTTTATCTAGTGCTAAACCTGTAGCCGTTGGTAGGGTTTGAATTGTTGTCTGATTTAAATTTACTGGTGCATTCATGCTGGCGACTTCCCTATTTTTTGTTCTACCGCTATATTTCTAGAAATGCGCCATCAAGAACAGTTGTAAACGTCCAAAAAACCTATGCAAACGTCCTTGGCATCAATAGCCAATATTTGACCTAAAAACACATGCTTGTATAACTCAAGACTTTTTATAATTTTATTCGATGATGATAGAACGATAATACATGGATGCTTTAAGTAAAATTTTTGATGATATTCATCTCAATAAATCTGAATATATTTATTTAAAACCCCAAGGTGACTGGGCATATGCCTATCAAGAACAAGGTGCCATGATTGGCTATGTGGTACTTACTGGCAATATGACGATTCAACTTGACTCGCAAAGCCAACTTCAGGTTGAAGCGGGTGATTTGGTTCTGATTCCGTCTGGGCAAAATCATACTTGTCAGAGCAATAACAAAAATAATTTAGTTGAAGCACTTAACATCACGCCTCTTTTTGATCAAAAAAGACAAGAGACCATCGCGTTTGGCAGCCAAAGTGGTGAACCTGCTCTCATTTTAGCCATACGCTGCCATATTGATACCATCATGGCGCGTCCTTTACTTAACGCCCTACCCAACTCTATTCATATTCACCATATTACTGGCAGTAATGCACCGGAATGGCTGCAAATTGGTCTGCATTTTCTAGCAGTTGAAGCCTACCCAATTCGACCGGGTCGCGACAAAATTCTCGATCATTTGGTCAGTATTCTTTTTATTGAATGTGTACGTGACTATATTACCCAGCTCCAAGATTGCAATAATTGGCTGCGAGCATTATCTCATACCGAACTGGCAAGTGCTTTAGCCGCTATTCACGGAAAACCCGAACTGGCTTGGACAGTTGAAACACTGGCTGAACAATGTTGTATGTCTCGTTCCAAGTTTGCGACTTTATTTAGCACGATTGTCGGTGAAACACCATTGGCTTATTTACAGCAATATCGCTTCCGTTTGGCATCTCAGCATTTACGTGAAGGACAATTGTCTATTCAACAAATTGCCCATCGAGTCGGTTATTCTTCGGAAACTGCATTTAGCCAAACCTTTAAACGACTGTTTGATTTAACCCCCAGTCAGTATCGGCAACAATTTCAGTAAATTATTCTACCTTTAACGTCGCCAAAATTGCTTGAACAGGATCTTCACTATTACCTGCCAATAATTTTTTATGCATCGTGATCAATTGCATGACTTGAATTTGTGAGGTTTCAACATTCATCAACTTTTCAATTTCTGCGGCTAACTTTTCTGGCGTTGCATCATTTTGGATCAGCTCTTGAATGACTTTTTTACCTGCAACAATATTTGGCAAAGAATAATAAGGAATTTTGATCAAAAATTTAACCACAACATAAGTCAACCAGTTGAGCTTATAAAAGGTCACCATCGGACGGTGTAATAACATCGCTTCTAAGGTTGCCGTTCCTGAAGCCAATGCCACAATATTTGCAGCATTCATCACTTGGCGACCAATTTTAGATTCGGTATCTGTGTTTTCCATCAATTGAATTTTGGCGACCAAATCACTTGGATAATGCTTTAATAATTCTTCAATTTGTTGCTGACGTGCTTCATTAATCGCAGGAATTAAGAAAATATATTCAGGATGCTTTTTACTGATGATTTGAGCTGCATCGAGCACCAATGGGCCCAGTCGTTCAATTTCACCACGGCGGCTACCCGGTAAAAGTGCAATATGCTTCTGCTTCAATATTTAAACCAAGCTCTTGCTTTGCTTCTATAATTGGATTTTTAAGCGGCAATTGACTTGCCAAGGGATGCCCAACAAAAGCAGCAGGCACATCAAATTTATGATAAAAAGATTTTTCAAACGGAAATAAACACAGCACTAAATCAATACTGGCTTTAATCCCATGTACCCGTCCCTGACGCCACGCCCATACCGAAGGACTGACATATTGCACGGTTTTAATCGGTAGATTTTTTTGTTTTAAGCTTTTCGATAAACGTAAATTAAAGTCTGGCGCATCAATACCAATAAATATATCGACAGGATCTTGAGTCCAAGTAGCAACTAAACCATCGCGTACAGCAAACAGTTTTTTAATATCTTTTAAAACTTCAACAATACCCATGACCGATAAAATATCCATCGGATAATAACTTTTGAAGCCTTCAGCAATCATTTGAGGGCCACCAATTCCTTCAAACTCTGCATCAATGCCTTGCTCACGAAAACTACGAATCAGTTTGGCACCGAGTGTGTCACCAGATACCTCGCCTACGACTATTCCTATTTTAAGCTTCCGATTTTGCAAGTGTTTATCCTCTTTAGAATTATGACTATTTTAGCATACTCATATATTTGAAATTGTTCCCACCCATCAAGTCCACACAAATAAACTGGACTCCGTTTATTTTTATCTAAATTATCATTTCTATTTAATAATTCTATCTAAAATATCGATTATAAGAACATTGCGCTCACTAAAACAAAACAATAATATAAATGATAATTATTTTCAC
This sequence comes from uncultured Gammaproteobacteria bacterium, assembly GCA_963812025.1. Classification (GTDB taxonomy): domain Bacteria; phylum Pseudomonadota; class Gammaproteobacteria; order Pseudomonadales; family Moraxellaceae; genus Acinetobacter. The sequence goes on along the minus strand of CAWETQ010000006.1, from coordinate 668,179 downwards.
TTAGATTTTATAATGAAATCCATCTCTCCTATGCTTTCAAACGGCTTTAAATTGTCTTTGCTCAGTTTTGCAATTCTGAGTGTCCAGTATAGTTTTGCAGCAAATTCATCGTAGAAAATCAGAGCCAAACCTTATCCACCATTCAACTACAAGCTCAATCAGATCATGCAAATGAAAGCTCTGAAAAAACGAAGGCTTACACAGTAAAAAATAGTAGCAGTGCATCAAAGCTCAACATTGCCGTGAAGGAAACACCTCAAACGGTTAATGTGGTGACGCGTCAACAGATCGAAGATTTTGGTTTAAATTCAACACGTGAAATCTTAAAAAATACGCCCGGAGTCACGGTTCTGAGTCAAGAAACAGAACGTACCACTTACATGGCGCGTGGTTTTGAAATTTCAAATATTCTGACTGACGGTGTAGGCTTCCCTTTAAGTAGTTACAACTATAACAATACCAATCCAGACACTTATTTTTACGACCGTGTCGAAGTCGTAAAAGGAGCCGATGCTCTATCCAATGCTTTTGGTGACCCAAGTGCGACCATTAATAATATTCGTAAACGCCCAACCAAAGAATTACAAGTAAATGCAGGGCTGAGTTATGGTTCTTGGGATACCCAGCGCTATGAAGCAGATGTTTCTGGCTCATTGTCTTCAGATGGTCGCGTACGTGGTCGTCTCATGGGTTATGAACAAACGGGAGATTCTCATCTTGACCGATATTCTTCTGAAAAAAATGGCTTTGCAGGAATATTAGAAGCAGATATTACTGACTCAACATTATTAACTGTCGGTTATAGTCAAAATCAGAACAAGCCAAATGCCAATAACTGGGGTGCTTTACCCCTACTCGGTGCAGATGGCAAACAACTTTCTTACGACCGCAATTATAATCCAAATCCAGATTGGACTCATTGGGACAATACCTCCCAAGATGCTTTCCTAGAACTACAACAGAAACTTGGCAAAAAATGGACGGCTAAACTCACCTACAACTATAGCGATACTGAACACGATAGCCGCTTGCTTTATTACTATGGCAATCCGCAAGCAGATGGTTCAGGTGTTTCACTCACAGCTTGGGGCGGCAAAGAACAACAGCGTAAACACTTTGCTGATTTGAATTTTCAAGGAACTTACAATTTATTTAACCAAGAACATGAAGCAACTTTAGGATACAGTCGTATTCAAACGCATCAGTATGACCAACAATCCAGTGGTTTTATTAATGACAGTAATATTAACAATGTCACGAACATTTATAATGGCGTTCCTTATATTACTCAATCCACAACAGATTGGGCGAGCTGGACACCGCAATCGGTAACGTGGTCTGACTTTAGTGATGCAGCCGACTATAGACAAAAAATTAACTCATACTATGCTGCAACACGCCTTCATTTAACCGATGACTTAAAATTCATCTTAGGCGGAAATTACGTTCAAGCGACAAGTCGTGGCAGCAGTTATGGCTCTCCAATGGACTATAATGAAAGTAAGTTATCGCCATATGCAGGCTTAACCTATAACTTCACACCTGAATATACAGGCTACATGAGCTATACCTCTATTTTCCGTCCACAAACAGGCATTGAAGAAACGACGCGCCAAGCTTTAAAACCCGTTGAAGGTGAAAGTTATGAAATGGGTATTAAAAGTTCATGGTTAGATGATCAATTAACGGGTTCAATCAGCGTGTTTAGAACTGAGCAAAATAATTATCCATTACGTAATTCGGATGGTAACCCATTAAATCGTACTTCTAAGACCAGTGATTTACTTTCTCAAGGCGTAGAAGTTGGCCTAGCAGGGCAAATTAATGATGATATTAATTTAGCTTTTGGTTACACCCAATTTAGCCTGAAAGATATGAAAAATGGCGGTGCGGCACGTACTTATAATCCAAATCAAACCATCAATTTGTTAGCGACTTATACTGTACCCACTTTACCTAAACTTAAAATGGGTGCTGGACTGCAATGGCAAGACAATATCAAACTGTATGACTCGACCTTAAATAGCACCATCACTCAGGATGCCTATGCCTTAGTGAATTTAATGGCCAGTTATGAAGTGAATGACCATATTCTGCTACAAGCAAATGCTAAAAATGTGACCGATAAAAAATACTTAAATAGCTTCCCAGATGGACAAGCTTTTTATGGCGAACCTGCTAATTATACAGTTGCAGTTAAATTCAAATACTAATTCACCCACCAAGTCTGAGTACTCAGGCTTGGTTTTTTATAAGCACGGCGATCTCTCTCCCTATGCGTAAAACATCTTCTCTATCTTTCACTTATCGAATGACAGTGCTCTACCGCTTTATCATTGCCTTTATCTTTGGTTACGCTTGCACGTCTTTATTGATGAATAATCTGACAATACTTTTTCATCATTCACTTCCAAAAGCAGAATCTATTTATTTAGCTGCATTTATGAGTATTTTATTTTTTTTAGGTTTTGTGATTAGCAGTTTTTGTATCTACTCTTTACCTAAATTAAGCTTGATCAGTATGAGTTTGACTGCTTGTTTTTATGCAATCTACTGGATATTAGGTTAAGTCATGCAAAAATCAATACGTCAATCTATGGCATGGCTGCACTCTTGGACAGGATTAATGTTCGGATGGCTATTGTTCGCCATTTTTCTGATGGGTTCACTGTCTTATTATCGTTATGAAATCAGCTTATGGATGCAACCACCGCTTGCCCAAATCCAAGTCAATCAAGATACAGCTATACGTACCGCATACCAATATTTACAACAAAATGCACCGGATGCTAAAACATGGATGATCAATCTCGCAAATGAACAAAAACCAGTCAACCAACTCTATTGGCAAAAGGCAGATGGGGCCTATGAAAGTAAAGCCTTAAATCCAAATACAGGAAAAGAGTTAACGCTGACGCAAACTCAAGGGGGAGATTTTTTCTATCTATTCCACTTTCAATTGTTTGGTATGCCCTATTTAATAGGCAGATTAATCGTTTCACTCGCAGCATTTATTATGCTGATTGCGCTAGTTTCAGGCATTATTACGCATAAAAAAATTCTGACCGATTTCTTTACTTTACGTGCCTTTAAAGGACAACGTTCTTATTTAGATTTTCACAATGTCAGCTCTGTGATTGCTTTACCCTTCTTTCTCACTATTACTTTTACCGGCTTGGCCATTTTCTTTTATTTATATTTGCCTTGGGGCATGCAAAAACTTTATCCTGAAAATAATTACCAATATTTTGAAGAAATTAATTCCAAAATCATCCCGAAAATTGAAGATAACGCCCCCGCCCAAATGCTATCTATTCAAAACTTACTCCATCCAGTTCATCAAGAATGGGGTAAAACTGAGTACGGTTCTATCAATATAAAAAATCCCAATACACAGCAAGCACAAATCACTTTTACAGAACGTAAAGATCATTCGATTACCCGTAATCCAGCACAAATCACTTTGAATGCAGTCACGGCAGAAAAACTAAGTAGCACGCAAAAATGACAGCGCTATTGCCACACTGAATGCGGGCGTGTACGGATTACATATGGCAACTTTTGCTCAACCGCTACTCCGCTTAGCTTTATTTTTTTCAGGCTTACTGGGCTGCGCAATGATTGCTTCAGGGCTATTACTTTGGAGTCTAAAGCGACAACTACAAACAAAAACGGAAAAGTTCCATTTTGGATATTATTTGGTACAACGACTGAATGTCACAGCGATTATTGGCTTACCTATTGCGGTTCTCAGCTATTTGTATGCCAATAGAATTGGGTTACTCACACAAAGCACTCAGAATTATGAAGTAACAACTTTTTTCACAGTATGGCTATCCATCTTTCGCCATAAGCTTATGTATTAAAAAACAATATCTTTGGAAACTGCAACTGGCAATTTTTATTGCGTTAGCATTTAGCTTACCTATTTTTAATCTGTTTTTTCTTCTACAACAAAATCAGAATCAGATTCAAAACTTTGCTCAGTTTTGGACTTTCTTTAGAATCGACTTATTTATGCTCATTTTTGGCTTATTGGCAGTGTTTCTATACAAAAATATTCAGCCGATGCAACTGAAAGCCCAAACGAAAATCAGAAATAAGCTTAAAAAAAATGCTCAGGTAAATAGTGAGGAAAGCATTCCATGAATATAGTGTTCAGCTTCCTTCTTATTCTATGTGCTGTTTATGGTCTATATCGGGTCAGTGAAAAACAAATAAAGCAGACGCTGCAATCTCAATGGTCTTTTGTAGCTCTTTACCCTCGAACTAGCCGATTTATCTGTTTGATGCTCATGTTGCTTTCAACTTTATTATTGATACAACAAACTGGCTCGAGTATTGGTTTTATCAGCTTTTGGGTTTTTGCAACGCCGCTAATTTTCTTTTTTATCCTTTATATTAATGAACTTAGCGCTAAACAAAAGTCGTGATATAAATAACCTTCATTTCCTTTATTAAAATAAATACGCGCAAGTTTAAGCAAATTAAGTTTACTTTAGCGTTTTTTGGAATAAGTAAATCAATAATCAAGACAACGACTTATATGAAATAGTCATAACATATGCACGTTTTTTGATATTTGGCATATAACCATGTTTGGTCCAATGGAATTTGTTTTAGCAGGTGTTTTAGTCGGCTTCTGCGTAGGGATTACAGGTGTTGGTGGTGGTTCTTTAATGACACCAATCCTGATTAGTCTTTTTAGAATTGAACCGCACATCGCGATTGGAACCGACTTACTATATGCCGCGATTTCCAAATTTTGTGGTTCGATTGTACATGCCAAAAAAATGAATATAGTTTGGCCCATTGTGATTTGGCTGGCTGTCGGCAGTATCCCTGCTTCGCTTGCCACACATTGGGTTTTAGACAATTATCTTAGTCAATCCAGTAGTTACAAAGCTGTTCTAACCACTGTTTTAGGCTTTATGTTGACTTTAACAGGTGTTTCTATCGTTTTTCGCGGACATATTGAGCGTTTTTTCAATAAATTCCGTAAAAATGAACCACTCGATATGACCGAAGATTTAGAAAAGGTGAACTTTAGTGCCAAAGATAAACGTGCCTATATCGTGATTATGGGCATCGTACTGGGCGTGTTTGTGACCTTATCTTCTGTTGGTGCAGGCGCATTTGGCATTATGGCATTGGTGCTCATGTTTCCAAACTTACCCATGATTCGTATTATTGGTTCAGATGTGGTGCATGCCGTGCTTTTGACTTTAGTCGCAGGGCTTGGACATATGAGTTCAGGCAATGTAGATTTACACTTACTCGGTTGGCTATTGGTCGGTTCAATCCCTGCCATTGTGGTGGGCACTTTAATCAGTTCACGCTTACCAGAAAGAATGATTCGTAAGATTTTAGGTATTACCCTATTCGCATTAGGCGTGAATTTCATGCTTCATCCGATAAAAGCAAAACCTGTTGAAAAACCAACAACTGCAATGATTTTAACTGTTGAAAATTCGAACAACGGTTAAACTATCTATGCGATTAATTGGTTTTTTTCACGGATTTATTGGTGTTTTGTATAGCAACTCACCGCTTAAATCGTGTTATATTCAGGCTACTAAAAAAACTCTTGTATGATCAAACCAGTGACGGCAATGAATACACTACAGTCAAATCCTATTACACAATCTGACATCGATGACGTGAATGTACAAAGCATTCAGCCTCTTGTAACTCCTGCTGAATTAAAAAAAGAGTTACCTTTAACTGAACATGCCTACCAAACAGTCTTAAAAGGTCGCGAAACCATTCGCAATATTCTTGATGGTAAAGATAAGCGTCTATTTGTGGTGATTGGTCCTTGCTCAATTCACGACACGGTTGCTGCTCATGAGTATGCAGATCGTTTAAAAGTTTTAAGCGAAAAAATTAAAGATTCCATTTATATTGTCATGCGCGTTTACTTTGAAAAACCGCGGACGACTGTAGGCTGGAAAGGTTTAGTTAATGACCCTGATATGAATGACTCTTTCAATATTGAAAAAGGTCTTCGTATTGGTCGCCAACTCCTTGTTGAATTGAACCAAAAAGGCTTACCTTGTGCAACAGAAGCACTCGATCCAAACTCACCGCAATATTATCAAGACCTTATTTCATGGTCAGCAATTGGTGCACGTACCACCGAAAGCCAAACACACCGTGAAATGTCTTCAGGTTTATCTTCTCCTGTTGGCTTTAAAAATGGTACAGATGGCGGCTTAACTGTTGCAATGAATGCGATGCAATCGGTTAAACATGGTCATAGCTTCCTCGGTTTAAATGACCAAGGTCAAGTTTCTGTGATTCGCACCAGTGGCAATCCATACGCACACGTTGTATTACGTGGTGGTAATGGCAAACCAAATTATGATGCAGGCTCTGTTGCAGAAGCTGAAAATGCTTTAGCCAAAGCCAAAGTAAGCAACAAAATCATGATTGATGCCAGCCATGCCAATTCAAACAAAGACCCGTATTTACAACCACTTGTATTGAAAAACATCACAGAACAAATTCTAGATGGCAACAAGTCGATTGTCGGTATTATGGTTGAAAGCCATCTCAAAGGTGGTCGTCAAGATATTCCTGAAAATCTGGATGATCTTGAATATGGTCAATCTGTAACGGATGGCTGTATTGATTGGGAAACCACTGAAAAAGCCCTACTCGATATGCATGAAGCACTCAAAGACGTTTTATCAAATCGCTAAGAGATTTAAAACGCCATCTTGATTGATGGCGTTTATACTTTAACCTTAGGAAAAGTTTTATCTTATGAATGAAATTGAAAATGCATTAAGCCACATTGAAAATTTCCAGTTTATTCACGAACACCTATTCACCTCTGCTCAACCATCTGCTGAACAGTTAAAGCTGATTAAAGAATACGGTGTAACGACCATTATAAACTTGGGATTGTCTGATGCAGAGCAACATTTAGCTCATGAAGATAAAATTTGTTTAGATTTAGGCTTAAACTATATTCAATTTCCCGTTTCTACAGAAACCCCATCTGATGACCAATGTTTACTGGTCTTAGATATGCTTGCTCATCTAGTACAAGAACAAATGGTTTGGGTGCACTGTAGTAAAAATTACCATGTCAGTTGTTTGATGTATTTATATCGTCAATATTATATGGATATGGACATGCCTACGGCGCAAGAGTTGATGCATAGTATTTGGGAACCGAATGAAACTTGGACGGGTTTAATTCATGCGGTCGCTTTACAACTGCAAGGTCGTAAAGCCACCAAAGAATTACAACAGGCGCTCATCCATCCAGATCATTTTGCTTGATGTGAAATCAACACAGTTGCCATTGCCAAAATTCCTTCCTGACGTCCTGTAAAACCTAATTGTTCTGTGGTTGTGGCTTTAATACTCACTTGTGTGACATGCACATCCAAAACATCTGCAATACTTTGACGCATTGCTAAATTATGTTTGGCTAATTTGGGACGTTCACACGCGACCGTCATATCCGCATTATTTAACACATAACCCCGATCTAAAATGAGTTGATAGACATGCTTAAGTAAAACTCGGCTATCTACACCTTTAAATTTTGCATCAGTATCGGGGAAATGCTGTCCGATATCCCCCAAAGCCAACGCCCCCAATAAAGCATCACATAAAGCATGCAGCACAACATCACCATCTGAATGTGCTTTTAAGCCTTGAGTATGTGGAATTTTAATACCTGCTAAAGTTACAAAATCACCTTCTTCAAAGGCATGTACATCCATTCCCTGACCAATTCGAATTTGTGCGACCACTTTTAGCATCCTTAAGAAATAAATGATTGAAATGTTGTATTCACGCTTTCTATTTCGCTATAGTTACATCAGCGCAACATAGTGAAATTATAAGCGATCATGCTGGTGAATACCGATATTAATCTCATTAAAACATTAAGCACATTATTCAGTATTGGCTGTTTGTGCTCAACCATGACTTATGCTCAAGAAATTGACTGCTCTCGCCCAAATACATCATCAATGAAAAATATTTGCGCTGAAGGTTTTTCAGAATCTCGAGAGAAATTAAGCAATCATTATATAACTGCTTTTTTAGTCAGTGATGCACCTGTTCATTTATTAGAAGATACGCATACCTTATGGTTTAAGCGTTTACAGCAATGTAAAAGTCTAGATTGTTATAAACAACAATTTGAATTACGGATTGAAGATCTTAATTTTTATACCTCACTGAATCAGAGTTTAACCAATCACTATTTAAAATTTGAAAATGGAAAAATTGCCAGTCAACCTGTGCATTTACAAGTACATCAACTGACCAAAGATAAAATTAAAATTGAAGGTATTGCTTACCGCAATCCGAACAATAAATTAGAAAGCCAAACCGTTCCATTCTTAGCGTATACAACAACAGAAAAGAAAAATGAAATTATAGATAACGAACATGATTGCAAATATCAGTTCGATTTCAATAAAGCGATTTTATCAGTCAAAACAAAGCAGAAAGGCTGTGAACGTTTTGTCGGTGTGTATCGAGTTTATGACTAATTTTGTTGAATGCACTCATTATTCTTCTTGGAAATTGAACAGCATTCAAAAAATTCATCTTCAATATTAGCAATATTTTTATTGCTTAAAGCAAATAAAGATTCATTTTTTGCCTGATCAAATCTAGGGCTTGTAGATACTTGCAATGTAAATCTAGAACGTGATATGTATTGATATTTTCCCAAAAAAACTCAAAACAATGCCCATAATCATCTAATGTGTCATAACACCATTGATCCTCTAAACCTTGATTTGCAGTATCGCAAAAAACAAAGTGCCATGTTTGGTTGCTTATTTGATGTGATCCCCAATCATAACATTGCTGTTCTCCCACAACGATGCCCGATTCTTCATACAATTCACGTATAGCTGCCTGAAAAATTTGTTCTGAATTTTCAATCGTACCTTTTACCAGTTGAATACCTGCTGTCGGATGTTTAAAAAGCAAAATTTCCGAGATATTATTGTTCCTCCTTAAAATAACTGGACAGACTTTATTCATTATTCTGAGCCTCCCTAAAACCCATTAATAATCATTATTAAATTAAAAAAAATGGACAAGTTTTTAAATTCTTGTCCATTTTTGATCGCTTAAACTGGATGTTGTGATGCCACTTCCTGACTAATCATCACTGCTGTAGCGGCAGACAATGTCCAGCCTAAATGTCCATGCCCTGTATTATAAAACACGCGTTCACGTTTACCACGTCGAACCGTTGGCATCATATTTGGCATCATTGGGCGTAAACCTGCCCATGGCACGACATTTTCAGTGCTAATATTAAAGTTTTTATTCACCCAATCTATCAGTGGTTGAATACGGTCTGCTCGAATATCAAGGTTGTAACCATTAAATTCCGCTGTTCCTGCTACTCTTAAACGGTTTGCACCTAAGCGCGAAGTCACAATTTTTGCACTTTCATCAAGCAGACTCACCCACGGCGCATGTTTCACACTATCCTCATCATTTAAATTAAGCGTAATCGAATAACCCTTCACTGGATAAATATTGACTCGATCACCTAATAAATTTGCCAAATGGTAGCTTCCAACCCCCGCACAAACCACAATAGCATCTGCCTCTAGTGATTCCTCTGTGGCAGCATCCAACAGCATATTTTCATTACTCGCATGATAAAGCACCGTAACACCTGTGGCATGATGCTTCACATCGCTCACTTCCATACCAAACAAATACTTCACGCCATATTTTTCAGATGCTTTGGCTAAACCCATTGTAAATTTATGAATATCTCCTGTTGCATCCCCTGGACAATAAAAACCACCATAATATTCGCCCGTTAAACTCGGCTCTATACTTTTAATTTCTTCTGGAGTAACCGCATTTCGTTCTAGTCCTCCTTCACGCAGTAAAGCATTTGTCTTAGTTGCGACGTCATAATCAAGTTTATTATGATAAAAATGAAGGATGCCACGTTTTTCTAAATCGAACTGAATGTTCTCTTCTTCAGCCACTGTGAATAAACGTTCACGTGCCAATAACGCCATTTTTACGGTATCACGCGTATTGGCTTCATAATGTTTAATATTACCGAGGAACTCTATTAACCAACCATATTTATGCAAGTCAAATGAAGGATTGAGTAACAGAGGTGCATTCTTATTAAACATCCACTTCATGCCTTTTAACACAGTAGATTTTTGATTCCAAACCTCTGCATTACACGCTGAAAGCTGCCCACCATTGGCAAATGATGTTTCCATGGCTGGATATAAATGTTTATCAATAACGGTGACTTTATAGCCCAATTTTGCCAATTCATAGGCAGCAGTAACACCGGTAATTCCCGATCCAATCACAACAATATGACACATACGATACTCCTTGGAAATGTACTGACATCTCTATGAGCCCCATCTGTCATTGGTACCTGAGAGCTTCGATCATGACGCTAAAAATTTCAACGCTGACCATCCCCTTCGGTGAGCATACTTTATATGCTTCTCTCCAGATTTTTAAAATTATTACAGTCCTTTTGCCTGAGAGTTTCCGGGGTCGTTGCTCCTTCGGCGTGTTCACAGAAGAACATCTCTCCTGCAATAATTACTTATCTTAATATGAGCAATTTTTATACCATTCGCGAGAACTAAATTAATTAAATTTGTTAACCAATTTTATTTTATTAAAAAATAGATATATATCAAAAAATTAAAGACTTAAAAGAACATTATTGCATTTAAATGGATCTAAAATAGATTACATTCCATCACTGATATTTAAAATTTTATATGGGTTCAATGTCCTATTTTGACCACTTTTATGTTCTTAATTAGGACAGCAGATTGCTTGTATAAATAAAAAAATATCAATATTCCATTCTTCAAAATTAGTACTGCCTCATTTCTCAGTACCCCTTTTTTCACCTATCATTTTTAGATCTATTGAATGATCAACTTTTCCATATGCTGTAACTTTAAATCAATTAATGGAATGCCTACATTTGCATGGATTGGATAATTTTCGATGCAAGCAGTTTTAACATAGCCACATCGTTCATAATATTCAATTAATTCAGATCTGGCATCAAGTACAAACATCTCATAACACTTTAAATTTACACATATTTCCTGTGCCTTCATTTCTGCATATTCAAGCATCTGCCGACCAATGCCTTGATTCTGCCAAGCAGATGCAACACAAAACGTCCCGATTTCCACTGTATCTTGTTGAAAAGTTAAACCTATACAGCCAAGCAACGCCTGCTGTGCATTGTCCTGAATATCAGCGACAAATAGCCGTACATTTTTCTGCGCCAAAAGGTGAAGCAGTTGTTGTTCATTGATTCTTGCCCCAGCAACAATACCTTCTTCACTGGTCCAACTCGTAGAATTATTCGTCCTATAGGCTTGGTTGATTAAAATCACTAAATTTTGAATATCTGAATGATTTGCTGTTCTCAAACTTAAGTTTTTCATTGTTCTTATTTTGATCTGTGATTCATGAAATATGAATTAAAATGTAACAGATCTTGGGTTAAATTCAAAAATAAAAAACCAGACATAAAGTCTGGTTTTTTGATCAAAGCGTGTAGATAAACTATTCACTTATGACCTTTAAGCAAAGAAAATTTTTTCTTCACTTCGGCTCAATCGGTGCAAACGGCGCAACAACATCCGCATTTTGCGCACGATGACGCATAAAGTGATCCATCAATACTATGGCAAGCATTGCTTCTGCAATCGGTGTCGCACGTACACCCACGCAAGGATCATGACGACCTTTAGTTAATACATCGGTATCTTGACGGTCAATATTAATGGTTTTACCCGGTGTGGTAATACTTGCGGTTGGTTTTAAAGCAATTGCCACACGAATCGTTTGCCCAGATGAAATCCCACCCAGAATACCGCCCGCATGATTTGCCAAGAAACCATCGGTTGTTAACTCATCACGCGTTTCATGACCAAACTGTTCTGCAACTGCAAAACCATCGCCAATTTCAACGCCTTTAACCGCATTGATACTCATCATTGCATGGGCAATGTCGGCATCTAAACGATCAAATACAGGTTCGCCCCAACCCACGGGAACTTTTTCAGCAACAATTTCAAGTTTTGCACCACAACTTGTGCCTTGTTCACGCAATGAAGTCACTAAAGCTTCAAAACGAGGCACCGCATCCACATCACCACAGAAAAAAGGATTGTTCGGAACTTCTGCCCAATCCAATTTTTCTGCTTTTTCTGTACCGATTTGCGTTACATGACCACGAATATCAATCGCAAATTTTTCAGCCAGATATTTTTTGGCAATTGCACCTGCCGCTACACGCATCGCTGTTTCACGCGCGCTTGAACGACCGCCACCACGGTAATCACGGAAACCATACTTTTGGGTATAAGTATAATCTGCATGACCCGGACGGAAGGTTTGTGCAATATTGCCATAATCTTTCGATTTCTGATCCGTATTACGAATTAGTAAACCAATCGATGTACCTGTGGTTTTACCTTCAAATACACCTGAAATAATTTCAACTTCATCGGGTTCTTTACGTTGAGTCGCAAATTTAGACGTTCCCGGCTTACGACGGTCTAAATCATGTTGCAAATCTGCTTCAGAAAGCTCTAAACCTGGCGGAACACCATCGACAATTGCCATGAGGCCAACGCCATGAGATTCACCACAAGTCGTTACACGGAACAGCTGTCCAATACTATTACCTGCCATGTTCACAACCCCTTATGCTTGAACAGATTTTACAAATAAATCACGGTATTTACGGCATTGTTCTGCTGTTAAAGCAAAAATACCCGAACCACCTTTTTGGAAAGTTAACCAATGGAAATCCACAGTATTAAAGTTCTGTTTCATTGCCCATTCAGAATTACCAACTTCAATCACGATTAAGCCATCTTCAGTTAAGTAATCAGCAGCTTGCGCTAACATTTTACGCACTAAATCTAAACCATCTTGACCCGCAGCAAGTGCAAGTTCTGGCTCATGCAAAAATTCAGCAGGCAAATCAGCCATGTCTTCTGCATCCACATATGGAGGATTTGACACGATTAAATCATATTGATTTTCAGCAGGAATTTTTGCAAATAGGTCTGATTCCATCAATGCAACTTGATATTGCATATTGTGATGTTCAGCATTAATAGAAGCAACTTCTAAAGCTTCTTTAGAAATATCAGTCGCATCTACTTCAGATTCAGGGAATGCATATGACAAAGCAATCGCGATACAACCTGAACCTGTACACATATCTAAAATACGACGTGGCATTTTAGGATTTGCATTCTCAGGCAGATTATTTAGAGCTTCACGTACTTGACCATTTTCATCTAAGCAGTACGGTGCAAAACGCTGATTAATCAATTCTGCAATCGGTGAACGTGGAATAAGCACACGCTCATCCACGTAATAAGGCTTGTCACAGAAATAAGCAAGATTCAATAAATAAGATGTTGGCACTTTTTCATTGATACGACGTTCAAGCAAACTGATAAATTCTGCTTTTTCACTTGGCAATAATTTCGCATCTAAAATTTCTGGATTCGCACTCCAATCCAATGCCAATGTTTGCAACACTAAAGCCGAACTTTCAGCAAAAAAGTCTTCAGTACCTTGACCTAAATGTGCATCATATTGACGTAGAGCTGAAACACCAAAACGAATAAAATCGCGAATGGTGGTTAGGTTTTCAGCGGCTTCCTGCAAATGTTCAGGGCTAATGGTCAGTTGATCCACTTAAGGCTTCTCCAAGGTCGATATTTTTAAACGCCTTATGATACCTTGTTTTACTGGTTTTTATAACGCTTGCATGACATTCAGCACAATTAACTGAGACCTAATTGCTTACTTTTATAATAACCGACTTGGTTCATGGTCATCTCTAAGTGGCATTTTGCCTGTCTTATTTTCCCAAAATCACTCTTTAGCGCCGAATAACAGCGCTGTTCAACCTGATTTTGCCAAAGTTGACGCTGTTGTTTAATACTCACAGTGTGCTGACTGTTATTTTCCAAAATCTTTTCGTAATACTGTTTTAGTACCTTATTTTGCTTTTCCTGTTCGGTACTGACACACTTTTTAATGATCTCTAAATCACCGTAAGCATTATTTAAACACTGCGCATATACCTTAGAGTATCCATCAGCAAAAGCTGTACTTGAACCCAAAGCAACTACACACACAAAAATGGCTGATACGAATCGCATGACTTCCCCTTGTCGACATGACTCATTGAAAATTCTATTCTTTTATTTTATGAATAGTACAGGAATCATCTACAGATTCCTATCGCAGCATGTTGAAATCTAAAGATCAAAAAAACTCACTGCAATTTTCATATTGAATTCGGCACAAATGCCCTTATATTGAACACAGCCTCATTCAATTCAACATCGAATCTTTCATTATGAGTTATAAACACAACAATTTAATGGCAATACGTCAAAATTATTGGAATGACACTTTATCCACTCAAGTTTTACATGAGAAAAAGTTTTTCCAAGAGATTCTGATCCAACACGGTATTTATACAACAGCGACTGAAGATGATGCCAAATATCTATTCTTTAGCCTACCGAGTATTATCATTGTAAAAGGTTATTCACTTGGTTTTCAGCATGATGCTGTTCAAGCCATGATTTTCCAACACATTCAAGACAATGAAACAATGTTAAAGCAAAAAAGTGACATTAAAATTCAATTCAATATGTAAATGGCCAATAAATAGATAGTGATCAACGCATATCTTTTGAAATATACCTCCTTTAACAAAGTACTGTCGTTCAGTGCTTGAGCTGGCAACGTGAAAGTATCGATTCATCTGAGTAAAATAGATGCTTTTATTGAAAAATGAATTAAATATTAAGCATATTCATCGCCTATTTAAGCATGTTGAACTTTTTTAATACTTCAATCCACGTTAATATCCGCTACAATTAATGATTCTGCGACTTGCTGATTAAAGGATTTTGTTTAATGTCAGATCAGAACGACAAGCTTAAACAACTTAAAACTTCCTCTATGGATCGACGCTTATCTATCGCTAAAGCATCCTTACTAGCAGGAACGCGTTGGGCTGCATCTAATGCGACAACTATGTTTTCCAGTGACGCAGAAAAAGAAAAGAAACGTAAAAAAGCCATGAAAGAACAAGCCGATTATCTTGTTTCTGAAATTGGCAAACTCAAAGGTTCGATCGTTAAAATTGGTCAAATGATGGCGCTGTATGGCGAACATTTTTTACCTGAAGAAATCACACAAGCGCTCAACACCTTAAATAATCAAACCATTGCCCTCGCATGGCCAGGCATTAAACAACATTTAGAACAACAGCTAGGTTCTAAATTGCATGATTTAACAATTGATCATGAACCTTTAGGCACAGCCTCATTGGCGCAAGTCCATCGTGCCACTCGTAAATCGGATGGTTTGGAAATTGTCCTTAAAATCCAGTACCCTGGTGTAGCCGATGCCATTGATTCAGATATGAGCTTATTTAAAAATATGCTTAAACTGACGCGCATCGTGCCGCAAACGCGTGAATTTGATCAATGGTTTGATGAAGTTCGCGAAATGCTGCATCGTGAAGTCAACTATGACATTGAAGCTGCGACTACACGTCGTTTTGCAGACCGTTTAAAAGATGATCCACGCTATGTCGTACCGCATATTATTGATGAGTACTGCACAGATCAAATTCTCTGCATGACTTTTGAACGTGGTGTTCCGATCAATAGTCCTGTCATGTTGTCTCTACCTCAAGAACGTCGTAATCAACTCGGTGAAGCATCTTTAGAAATTGCCGTGCGTGAGATTTTTGAATGGGGTGAAATGCAAACTGATCCAAATTTTGGAAATTATTTGGTGCGATTGGGCAATGGCGTAGACAACAAAGATAAAATTGTACTGTTAGATTTTGGTGCGATTCGTCAATTTGATGAACAGTTACTCAGCGTTGCGCGTAATTTAATTCAAGCGGGCTATCATCATAATATTGATGAAATGATCAATGCGATGACAGGTTATGAATTCTTTGATTCCATTCCTCAAAGCATTAAGCCCGATATGGCTAAAGTTTTTTTGTTAGCCACTGAAGCCTTTAGTACAACCACAAATAATCCAGACTTACCTGAAGGGGTGATGGACGAACAGCAACGCTATGATTGGAAAAAGAGCCAGTTACATAGCCGCGTAATGCAGCGTGCATCTAAATCAATGGCATCGCGTTATTTCAGCGTACCGCCAAAAGAATTTATGTTTATTAGTCGTAAATTCATTGGTGCATACACCTTTATGACGGTGATCGATGCAAAAACCAATGTCCGTAAAATGGTCGAAAAATTCTTATAAAGCGACCTAGACTAGAATGAACTTATTGTCATTCTAGTCAATCCCCTATTTTTGACGCTAAATAAAAATCTAAAAAATTAAATATTATTCAATAATTTAATAAATTTTTAAAAAACTAAAAACCATTCATCTAAGTCAATTTTAATTGTCAGCGATGACATAGTCTTTTCTATGTCCACGTGTCAGCATAAAAATACAAAAAATCAAAAACTGATGGACGATAATAATGACCAATATGGTAAACAAGGCACAAGGATTTGGGCTTTCCCTCATCACCAAAATTGCGGGTAGTGATGTTCTTGATCAGCTCAAGCTACGTAAATTTCTGGAAAAGTCTTTATATCAAGGCTCAAAAATCAGTTTTCAGACCTTAAGCAAAACCCAAAAGGTCTTTAAAGCAGATGCAAATATCCATAAACAACGTCTCCCCAATCAGCAAAAATCACTCTTCGATTTAAGCCTCACCGAAGAACAACAAATGACCTGCGATGCAATGGATCAGTTCGCATCTGAAGTGCTCTATCCTTTGGCACATCAAGCGGATCAAGATGAAAAATTTCCGGCTGTACTTTGGCAACATTGTACGGATCTAGGATTAAATTACTATGCACTTCCTGAAGCCTTAGGTGGTGTGGCAACAGAAAAAAATATTTTAAGTAATATTTTAATTGCCGAACATTTAGCCAAAGGTGATTTCACATTAACTGCGGGTTTGCTTTCCACATTCAGTGTAATAAATGCAATTACACAATGGGGTTCGGAAAAAATTCAATCGACCTATTTACCCAGCTTTGCCAATGATAGCGACATCCAAGCAACATTTGCGATACAAGAAGCAACCCCTGCATTTAATCCATTTAACTTAAAAACCAAGGCGATTTCAAACAATGGCAAATACACCATTGATGGAGAAAAGACCTTGGTTATCTTAGGTGAAACGGCTGATCTATTGCTGGTGAATGCTGAACTTAATGGCTCGCCAGAGGTTTTTATTGTCAAACGTGACAACAGCATTACCGCCAAAAAAAGTACAGCTATGGGGATGAAAGCCGCGGAAACCGTGACTTTAAAATTCAACCAAACCCCTGCTGAATTGTTAGGTGATGAAGACTTTAATTATCCAGCTTTCTTGGACTTAGGCAATTTAATGTGGTGCGCTATGGCTGTCGGCACTTGTGAAGCAGTGAAAACTTACTGTATTCAATATGCCAATGAACGTACTGCTTTTGGTGAACCTATTTCACACCGTCAAAGTGTGGCATTTATGATTGCCGATATGGCGATTGAAATTGATGCTATGCGTATGTTGATTTTAAATGCGGCAAGTCTTGCAGAAGCAGGTCAAGCTTTTCATCGCGAAGCCTATTTAGCACGCTTACTCTGTGCAGAAAAATCAATGCAAATTGGCACGAATGGTGTGCAAATTTTAGGGGGTCATGGCTTTACCAAAGAACACCCCGTAGAACGTTGGTATCGTGATTTACGTGCAACAGCAATCTTACATTCAGGCTTACATGCTTAATCTATCAAAATAAGGAATAAAGCACATGAACTTACAAAATCCTAAAAAATTTAAGCTACTGATAGATCAAGCCCATGAAACTGCTGTCAATGTACTGCGCCCTATTTCACGTAAATACGATAAAGCCGAACATAGCTATCCCAAAGAACTCGATATGTTTGCCTCAATCCTTGATGGGATGAACGATGGTGGCGAAGGCATGAATGCAGGTGCTGCCGTCGGAAAACGTGGCAATACCGAAGCCGGCAATAAAAATGGTGTCAATATGTCCACGGCACTGGGTGTCATTGAAATGTGTTATGGCGATACTGGATTATTACTCAGTATGCCCCGCCAAGGTTTAGGTAATTCTGCAATCGCTGCTGTCGCAAACGATGAACAACTTAGAGCGCTTCAAAGGCACATGGGCAGCAATGGCCATTACCGAATCTGGTTGTGGTTCAGATTCCGCCGCGATCCGAACCACTGCAACCAAAGATGGCGATGATTACATTTTAAATGGCGAAAAAATTTTCGTGACTTCAGGTGAACGTGCTGACTCTGTTGTTGTTTGGGCAACCTTAGATAAAAAACAAGGTCGAGCTGCGATTAAATCCTTTGTCGTTCCGAAAGGAACTGCGGGAATGAAAGTAGAACGTCTGGAACATAAACTCGGTATTAAAGCATCCGATACTGCCGTGATTAGCTTTATTGATTGTCGTGTACCCAGTGTAAATTTATTGGGTCATGCCGAAATTGACATCGCAAAAGGTTTCGCTGGCGTAATGGAAACTTTTGATAACACTCGCCCTTTGGTCGCTGCAATGGCTGTGGGCTGTGCTAAAGCATCGCTAGAAAGAATTAAAGAAATTTTTAAAGATCAACTCGATGAAAATTATGCTACCCCCTATTTACAGACATCCTATATAGCCGCACAAATTTATCGGATGGAAGCAGAATGGGAAGCTGCACGCTTACTGACTATGAAAGCCGCGTGGATGGCTGATAATAAACAACCAAACTCTCGTGAAGCTTCTATTTCAAAAGCCAAGGCAGGACGAATTTGCAATGAAATCACGTTAAAATGTGTCGAATTGGCTGCAAGTGTTGGTTATAACGAAGATGAATTATTAGAAAAATGGGCGCGTGACTCAAAAATTCTCGATATTTTTGAAGGTACACAACAAATTCAACAACTCATTATTGCACGTCGCGAATTAGGCAAAAGTTCAAGTGAATTAAAATAATTTTGTGATTTTTTAATCGATAAAGAGCTTACAAGAGATGGATTTTTTGTTATAAAAATCCATCTCTTTTTTTATTGTTATTGATTTAAGTTTATGTATCACATCAGACCCATCCAAGCCCAAGACAATACTGAAATTGCACGCATTATTCGCGAAGTTTCCAAAGAATTTGGACTCGCTGCTGAATCTGGTTTTGCCGTAGCTGATCCAATTTTAGATGATTTATACACCGTATATTCGCAGAAAAACAGCCAATATTGGATCATTGAAAATGAACATGGTCAAATATTTGGTGGCGGTGGTTTATCCGAACTAAAAGGTGATGAAACCATACTAGAAATTCAAAAAATGTATTTTCTGCCTGAAATTCGCAGTTTAGGCTTTGCTAAACAAATACTCGAAAAAAGTTTTCAATTTACTGAGCAACAAGGTTTTAAATCGTGTTATCTAGAAACGACCAAAGAATTGTGGCAAGCAGTCAAACTGTATGAAAAATTAGGTTTTAAATATTTAGACCAACCTAAAGGCAATACTGGACATAGCCATGCTTGTGAAATTTGGATGCAAAAACTACTTTAATGCATGTCTAAATATTAGAGCGATAGAAAATCAGTCATTCTTTGGCTCTCTTTTATCCATATCTACTCCCTGTCCGTAATTACTTACAACACAAATATGCAATCACGGCTAGTTGAGATCAATCCAAAAACATATGCTTAAATGATCAGGAAGCAGGATGTTTCCAACAATAAAAATAATAAACGACGTAAGCAGGATGCATAAAAGTAAGAAAATGGTCTAACTTGAAATCTATATAAAATAAGCCTCATCACGTATGGGGCTTATTTTTTGCTACGTATTTTCAAACTTTAACAAAAATAAGCCAAAATTTGTACAGCTTCATCTAGGACACTTTGTTAATGTCAAAATTCAAATACAAGATTAAGGGTCATGAAAATGTCTAAAAAAGCATTATTTATTACCTCTAATGTTGGTATAGAACACGATGAACTGATCAAACCACTTGAATTTTTACAATCGAAAGGCATTGAAGTGATTCATGCTGCTGAAGAACAAAAGGAAGTACATACTGTTAAAAATGGTAAAGAATCTGCAACCACTTATATCCCACAAACCACTTTAGCCAAAGTTTCAGCACAAGATTATGATATCTTGGTGATTCCTGGAGGAACCATAAACGCTGATATACTTAGGCTAAATCAAGATGCACATAGCATTATTCAATACTTCACAGATAATGCAAAACCTATTGCCGCTATTTGTCATGCACCTTGGGTTTTAATCAATGCTGGACGCATTAAAGATAAAAATTTAACATCTTATAAAAGCATCAAATTAGATCTAGAAAATGCTGGCGGAAATTGGGTAGATAAAGAGGTTCATCGTTGTAATGCCCACAATTGGCCTTTAATTACTTCACGATGCCCAGATGATATTCCAGCTTTTAATGAAGCTATCTTAAAAGAATTAAGCAGTTAAAATACTCTTTAACTGATAATTTTCACTAAAATGGTGGGATACATCACGCATATATAGAAAATATACTTTTAAAATTGGCAATTAGTTTTTACAACAGCATTTTTACAAATTGATTAAATAATACAAAACATCCACTATTGACTCTAGCTACTAAGGCCCCTAGCATCACTTTCAATAAAATTTTACTTTTGGTTTCTGGCCTTGTTGATTACACATCATTTATCTCATTTACGATCACAATTCTTAAACACTCATGCTTGTCCATTTAAATTCGCAGCTATAACCATTGTTGCTCTAGCTTTTACAGGTTGTTCATCTTTAGGCAGTGGCTCAATTGCTAAACGGTCTGCTAAATTATCTACGGGCATACAAAAAGCTTATGCTGTTGAACCCAATACAGCAAATCGTGTATCGCCTATGATTATTCAAAGTGCTGAAAAATATAATGTTGATCCATTACTATTAGCTGCCATGATTCGACAAGAATCAAGTTATAAAAACTATGCTATTTCACCCGCAGGTGCCGTCGGGCTCACTCAAATTATCCCTCGTTACTGGCAACAAATCTGTTCTGGAGATCTGACAAAAGAAAATAATAACATTAATTGTGGTACATATATTTTAGCCTCTTATAACAACAAAGCAGGCAGCTGGCCTAAAGCATTGGCCTATTACAATGTGGGTCCGACAGGTTATAACTCTAACCATAAGATGAAGAAGAAAGGTAAAAAATATGCGAATCAAGTGCAACAAAATCAGAAAATTTTGAAAAATGCATTATAAATTTAATATAAAAGCTCTGTTGATTTTATAAAAGTTACGTATTTATATCGCTATTCGAGTTAATTTTAAACTCTAAATCCTCAACTGCTTTTTGCAATTAAAAGATGTTCAGAAAAGATTTTAGAAGCGGACACTAACTACACGTCTTAAGAAGTGAATGATCCGTAGGCTCATTTAGAGCCTTTTATTTTGACTTATTTTATTTTGACTTATTTTCCGTGCATAAAAAAACACCCCAACTCAATTAGAGTTGGGGTGTTTTCAGGAATAATGAGCTGGCGATGACTTACTCTCACATGGGTAACCCCACACTACCATCAGCGCGAAGAGGTTTCACTTCTGAGTTCGGGAAGGGATCAGGTGGTTCACTCTTGCTATTGTCGCCAGCACAACTGTTTATGCTTACTCGCTTAGGTCTTATTGGATGCCAAGCTTTCGTCAAATAATTTATTAACAGATTATGCTAAATTTGAGTTGATATTGTAACTAGCTTTTAGACTAAATCAAGTATTTTGTATCGAAATAGATGAGCAATACAACTGTTTGGGTGTTGTATAGTCAAGCCTCACGAGCAATTAGTATTGGTCAGCTTCATGCATCACTGCACTTCCACATCCAACCTATCAACGTCGTAGTCTTCAACGGCTCTTTAGAGGACATAAAGTCCTTGGGAAATCTTATCTTGAGGTAGGCTTCCCGCTTAGATGCTTTCAGCGGTTATCCCTTCCGAACATAGCTACCCGGCGATGCAACTGGCGTTACAACCGGTACACCAGAGGTTCGTCCACTCTGGTCCTCTCGTACTAGGAGCAGATCCTCTCAAATTTCCAACGCCCACGGTAGATAGGGACCGAACTGTCTCACGACGTTCTAAACCCAGCTCGCGTACCTCTTTAAATGGCGAACAGCCATACCCTTGGGACCTGCTTCAGCCCCAGGATGAGATGAGCCGACATCGAGGTGCCAAACACCGCCGTCGATATGAACTCTTGGGCGGTATCAGCCTGTTATCCCCAGAGTACCTTTTATCCGTTGAGCGATGGCCCTTCCATACAGAACCACCGGATCACTAAGACCTACTTTCGTACCTGCTCGACTTGTGGGTCTCGCAGTTAAGCGCGCTTTTGCCTTTATACTCTACGCGTGATTTCCGACCACGCTGAGCGCACCTTCGTACTCCTCCGTTACTCTTTAGGAGGAGACCGCCCCAGTCAAACTACCCACCAGACATGGTCCTCGCTCCAGATAATGGAGCAGAGTTAGAACCTCAATATTACCAGGGTGGTATTTCAAGATTGGCTCCACTCGAACTAGCGTCCGAGTTTCAAAGCCTCCCACCTATCCTACACAAGTAAGATCAAAGTTCAATGTCAAGCTGCAGTAAAGGTTCACGGGGTCTTTCCGTCTAGCCGCGGGTACACCGCATCTTCACGGCGAATTCGATTTCACTGAGTCTCTGCTGGAGACAGCGCCCCCATCATTATGCCATTCGTGCAGGTCGGAACTTACCCGACAAGGAATTTCGCTACCTTAGGACCGTTATAGTTACGGCCGCCGTTTACTGGGGCTTCGATCAAGAGCTTCGCTTACGCTAACCCCATCAATTAACCTTCCAGCACCGGGCAGGCATCACACCCTATACGTCCACTTTCGTGTTTGCAGAGTGCTATGTTTTTAATAAACAGTTGCAGGGGCCTGGTTTCTGTGGCTGTCAACCGCTCAGGGAGTAAATCCCATCACCGTCGACAGCGTACCTTCTCCCGAAGTTACGGTACCATTTTGCCTAGTTCCTTCAGCAGAGTTCTCTCAAGCGCTTTGGTCTACTCGACCTGACCACCTGTGTCGGTTTCGGGTACGATTCCTGTGTAACTGAAGCTTAGAGACTTTTCCTGGAAGCATGGTATCAGCCACTTCACTGTACAAGTACAGCTTGCTATCAGTTCTCAGCATAGAGTACCCCGGATTTGCCTAAGATACATGCCTACAACCTTTCACCTGGACAACCAACGCCAGGCTGACTTAACCTTCTCCGTCCTCTCATCGCATTACACAGAAGTATTGGAATATTAACCAATTTCCCATCGACTACGCCTCTCGGCCTCGCCTTAGGGGTCGACTCACCCAGCCCCGATTAACGTTGGACTGGAACCCTTGGTCTTTCAGCGTGCGAGTTTTTCACTCGCATTGTCGTTACTCACGTCAGCATTCGCACTTCTGATACCTCCAGCAGACTTCTCAATCCACCTTCATCGGCTTACAGAACGCTCCCCTACCACTTGCAATAAATTGCAAATCCGCAGCTTCGGCATATAGTTTTAGCCCCGTTACATCTTCCGCGCAGGCCGACTCGACTAGTGAGCTATTACGCTTTCTTTAAAGGATGGCTGCTTCTAAGCCAACCTCCTAGCTGTCTATGCCTTCCCACATCGTTTCCCACTTAACTATAATTTTGGGGCCTTAGCTGGCGGTCTGGATTGTTTTCCTCTTGACTACGGACGTTAGCACCCGCAGTCTGTCTCCCGGATAGTACTCATTGGTATTCGGAGTTTGCATCGGTTTGGTAAGTCGGGATGACCCCCTAGCCGAAACAGTGCTCTACCCCCAATGGTATTCGTCCGAGGCGCTACCTAAATAGCTTTCGGGGAGAACCAGCTATCACCGAGTTTGATTAGCCTTTCACCCCTATCCACAAGTCATCCCCCGGCTTTTCAACGACGGTGGGTTCGGTCCTCCAGTTAGTGTTACCCAACCTTCAACCTGCTCATGGATAGATCACCCGGTTTCGGGTCTATGCCCAGCAACTAAACGCCCTATTAAGACTCGATTTCTCTACGGCTCCCCTATTCGGTTAACCTTGCTACTGAACATAAGTCGCTGACCCATTATACAAAAGGTACGCAGTCACGGAACAAGTCCGCTCCCACTGCTTGTATGCATGCGGTTTCAGGATCTATTTCACTCCCCTCACAGGGGTTCTTTTCGCCTTTCCCTCACGGTACTGGTTCACTATCGGTCAGTCAGGAGTATTTAGCCTTGGAGGATGGTCCCCCCATATTCAGACAAGGTTTCACGTGCCCCGCCCTACTCGACATCATTATCTAAGCCCTTTCGTGTACAGGACTATCACCCACTACGGTTGCACTTCCCAGAGCATTCCACTAGAACTTAGATAACTTAATGGGCTTTTCCCCGTTCGCTCGCCGCTACTAAGGGAATCTCAATTGATTTCTTTTCCTAAGGGTACTGAGATGTTTCACTTCCCCTCGTTCGCTTCGCATGACTATGTATTCATCATGCGATACCTACCTTATGGTAAGTGGGTTTCCCCATTCAGAAATCTCCGGATCACAGGATATTTGCCGCCTCCCCGGAGCTTTTCGCAGGCTATTACGTCTTTCATCGCCTCTGACTGCCAAGGCATCCACCACATGCACTTAATTACTTGACTATACAACCCCAAACAGTCGTTAACACCCTACAAGTGATGTAACAACAGATTCAGCCTTTCGACTTTCTCATACAGTTTGTTGTCCGTGGATTTAACCACAGTACAGCTTCAATCTAGTTCGTTTTCCAAAACGCTTGATTCAGTTAATCGCTAGTGCTCAGTTCTTTATATTCATCCAACTGCAATACTTACGCACTACACTTGAACTTCAATTCAGTTCTGAGTTTAAACAATTTATTTCAACTCAAATTTACAATCTGTTAATGAATAAACACGCCTTCGTCAGGTCATGCTTACACTGTGATAAATCACAGAACTTAATAAACATCAAATAAATACCGAAGCACTTATTGTATTCACTAAATTCTATAATTTCTCAGCTCAATATATGGTGGAGACTAACGGAGTCGAACCGTTGACCTCCTGCGTGCAAAGCAGGCGCTCTACCAACTAAGCTAAGTCCCCAGCTTATCATTAGATTCGATATATCTGTTTCTCTGTCTCTCTAAATGAATCTCTTCATTTTCGTTCGTTAGATTGGTGGGTCTGACAAGATTTGAACTTGTGACCCCACGCTTATCAAGCGTGTGCTCTAACCAACTGAGCTACAGACCCTCAGATACATCTTCATGAAGAACAACTTGTTGTGGATTCTTACCGATCGTCAATCTTTCGTTAAGGAGGTGATCCAGCCGCAGGTTCCCCTACGGCTACCTTGTTACGACTTCACCCCAGTCGTCGGCCACACCGTGGTAAGCGTCCTCCTTGCGGTTAGACTACCTACTTCTGGTGCAACAAACTCCCATGGTGTGACGGGCGGTGTGTACAAGGCCCGGGAACGTATTCACCGCGGCATTCTGATCCGCGATTACTAGCGATTCCGACTTCATGGAGTCGAGTTGCAGACTCCAATCCGGACTACGATCGGCTTTTTGAGATTAGCATCCTATCGCTAGGTAGCAACCCTTTGTACCGACCATTGTAGCACGTGTGTAGCCCTGGTCGTAAGGGCCATGATGACTTGACGTCGTCCCCGCCTTCCTCCAGTTTGTCACTGGCAGTATCCTTAAAGTTCCCGGCTTAACCCGCTGGCAAATAAGGAAAAGGGTTGCGCTCGTTGCGGGACTTAACCCAACATCTCACGACACGAGCTGACGACAGCCATGCAGCACCTGTATGTAAGCTCCCGAAGGCACCAATCCATCTCTGGAAAGTTCTTACTATGTCAAGACCAGGTAAGGTTCTTCGCGTTGCATCGAATTAAACCACATGCTCCACCGCTTGTGCGGGCCCCCGTCAATTCATTTGAGTTTTAGTCTTGCGACCGTACTCCCCAGGCGGTCTACTTATCGCGTTAGCTGCGCCACTAAAGTCTCAAAGACCCCAACGGCTAGTAGACATCGTTTACGGCATGGACTACCAGGGTATCTAATCCTGTTTGCTCCCCATGCTTTCGTACCTCAGTGTCAGTATTAGGCCAGATGGCTGCCTTCGCCATCGGTATTCCTCCAGATCTCTACGCATTTCACCGCTACACCTGGAATTCTACCATCCTCTCCCATACTCTAGTCTCCCAGTATCGAATGCAATTCCTAAGTTAAGCTCAGGGATTTCACATCCGACTTAAAAGACCACCTACGCACGCTTTACGCCCAGTAAATCCGATTAACGCTTGCACCCTCTGTATTACCGCGGCTGCTGGCACAGAGTTAGCCGGTGCTTATTCTGCGAGTAACGTCCACTCTCCTAGAGTATTAATCTAGGGAGCCTCCTCCTCGCTTAAAGTGCTTTACAACCAAAAGGCCTTCTTCACACACGCGGCATGGCTGGATCAGGGTTCCCCCCATTGTCCAATATTCCCCACTGCTGCCTCCCGTAGGAGTCTGGGCCGTGTCTCAGTCCCAGTGTGACGGATCATCCTCTCAGACCCGTTACAGATCGTCGCCTTGGTAGGCCTTTACCCCACCAACTAGCTAATCTGACTTAGGCTCATCTATTAGCGCAAGGTCCGAAGATCCCCTGCTTTCCCCCGTAGGGCGTATGCGGTATTAGCATTCCTTTCGAAATGTTGTCCCCCACTAATAGGCAGATTCCTAAGTATTACTCACCCGTCCGCCGCTAAGTTAAGTAGCAAGCTACTTTTCCCCGCTCGACTTGCATGTGTTAAGCCTGCCGCCAGCGTTCAATCTGAGCCATGATCAAACTCTTCAGTTTAATATTGCTTAGTGCCTTAAAGGGCACCAATCTTGGCTCATCAATTTTCTGACAAATATTTCTCAAATAAACTTCGAGTAATTTCTACCATCAATCAATGAAAATAATTTCGATCAATCAACCAGTAAAAATCCACACAAGTTGTTCTTCATAATCTCTTAATGATCTTCTTAATACTTCGTCAGTAATTAAGCAGCTCAACCAAATAAACCTTAACATCTCAGCACTTCGTGCTTCGCTTGTTTCCGTCTATCTCGTCGGGATGCTGCGTATTCTATACAGTTTCTTATCCTACGCAACCCCTATTTATCAAAAAAACTTAAAAACGCAATCAGTCGTTTATTTTTTAAACTAAAATGCCATTTTTAGCACTTTTTAAATCTTTTTTCGGCTTTTTTCATCGATTAATTGCAACAAAAAAGAAAAAACCAGCTTACGCTGGTTCTTTCTTTCAATGATGAGTCAATTAATTTGCTTGTTCAGCTAACCAAGCCATGAATTTTTGACGTTCGACTTTACTCGACTTTTGCCAAAGCTGAATAAGTTGCTGATCGGCTGTATTTGTAGAATTAACCAATACACTAGAATTCAAAGTTGTTGCTACAGAAGTTCCAGCTTGTGAATAAACAGGTGCAGGTTGGTTAACGGGTATTCGTTTCTTCTGAGTTAAATCTGTGGCTTTTGCAAAAATACCCTGTGCCAACCAAGGTTTTGATTCTGTATTTGCACCTGTTTGTTGAATCAGCATTTGGTTGTTGTTATCAAATAAAGCCACAATAGGTTGTTCAGCATATTTCTTTGCTGCTTCAAAATTTGCTGGTGTATTCACTAATTTTAATTGGTACTTTTCACCATCTTTTAACGGTGGTGTCTTCAATGTAACTACGCCTGACTTAACAATATCATGCTCACCATTTAGATGTTCAAAATATTGGCTATAGCGCACACTAAGACTAATTTCACCTGCATCGACTTTATAATTATTATCCGCGGAACGAAACAGCCCTGTATTAACTTCTTGATCATTCACCGCAAGGATTTTGATTTCTTCTGGTGCTGTAAGCGTTACCGCTGAAAATACAGTACCGCTCATTAGCAATGCAGCCACAGCAAAAGTTAATCTTAAAGCCATTCTACTTTCTCTTTATTCATCATTAAAATTTAATTGCACTATGCAATGTATAAATGACGATTTTATGACAAAGCTATTTTTAATACCCCGTATTCTCAAGTATTTGTTGAGATAAGCTTTTCATCTTAATAGCTATCAATCTACTATTTCTAAAGCATAAAAAAGAGCGCAATTTAAGCGCTCCGTATAACTTGAATAAAAAACAACTTAGTCGAATTTTTTAAAACGTACGGCATCATCCATAAATGTTTTTTCTCCAGCAGCGGCTTCGATGGAGCCAAATACCAATTGAGCACGTAATTTCCAATTTTCAGGAATACCAAAAGCCTCGGCAACTTCATGATCAATCACTGGATTGTAATGCTGTAATGACGCTCCAATGTGATGTTCAGCCAATGCTGTCCACACAGCAAACTGTGCAATGCCTGTTGAATGCTCTGACCATGCTGGAAAATGATCTGCATATAATGCAAATTGTTCTTGCAGTGATTTTACCGTGTCTTGATCTTCAAAAAATAATGCTGTGCCATAACCTGCGGCAAAACTATTAATTTTTGCATTGGTATTTTCAAAAGCCGCTGCTGGCACCATTTTACGCAATGTTTCACGCACGATATTCCAAAATTTGGTATGTGATTCACCATATAAAGTGACTATACGCGAAGTTTGTGAATTAAAAGCAGAAGGACTATGACGGACTGCATCTTTAATAATTTCTTCTATTTGATCTTGTGTTAATGCAACATTATTACCAATTGCATAAATAGTACGGCGTTGCTTCATTTGATCTAAAAATGACATTGGACAATCCTCTTTTGAATTTTGATAAAAATTATTAGTATGCTTTTATCTTATGTGAATTCTAGAATGAATACATGCCTAAAAAAGTGACATTGTGTTTTATTTATAGAACAATCTGATGCACTATTTTCTCATTTTCCTGTCGATTTAAAAAGATAAAAAAGCAGCCAATATAAAGGTGCTTTTTTATCGCCATAAATTAGACGAATATTTTAAAACGTTCGGCATCTTGAGGAGCATGTTTTTCCTCAGCCTCTCGCTCAATTGAACCAAAAACCAATTGCGCCCGAAGTAACCATGATTTTTCGATACTCAAATATTGCGCTACTGCCGAATCTATACTTGGATTGTAGTGTTGTAAGCAAGCCCCAATACCAGAGTCAGCCAACGCAGTCCATACTGCATATTGCGCCATACCTGAAGTCTGTTCTGACCAAATCGGGAAATCTTCTGAGTTGAAAGGAATATTCTTTTGTAATTGTTGAATGGTGCGCTGATCTTCATAAAAAAGAACCGTACCAAAACCTGCCGCATATTGATCAATTTTCATTTCTGTACCTGCAAAAATATGTACAGCAATCATTTTGCGTTGTACGTCTTTGACAATTTCCCAAAACTTTGCATGAGAATCACCAAATAGCACCACAATTCTTGAACTTTGAGAATTTAAAGCAGATGGGCAACTTCGTACTGCTTCTTGAATCAGTTCTGCCAAGTATGCTTGGCTAAAATGAACTTTTTTCCCCAATACATGAATACTACGACGTTTTTTCAAATGATCAACAAAAGTGAGCTCATGTATTTCTTCAGTAGCTTTTTTTTTCAATTTAAAATCTTTGGTGATATCTGAGGTCAGGACATGACCAATTTTTTCTAATAATGCCACAAGCAGTATTCCCTAATACAGATGTTAAATTTTTTAATTCCTTATATTCTAATCCTATATAAGAAATCTTCCTTGCATAAGTTATTTTTAGATGTTGTTTTTTAAATCAAATAATAGGCTTAAAAACGATAAACTCCGCATTTAGCGGAGTTTATGTGAAACTTCAAGCATTTTTACTTTTCTGTTTCGAATAATGCTGCAACAAATGATTTTGCTGAGAATGGGCGCAAATCATCAATTTTCTCACCCACACCAATAAAACGAATCGGGACATGAGTACGACTTGCAATATTAAACAGCACACCACCTTTAGCAGTACCATCAAGTTTGGTAATGGTCAGCCCAGTCAAACCTACTGCCTCATCAAACATTTCGACTTGATTAATCGCATTTTGACCTGTGCCTGCATCTACCACCAACATAATTTCATGTGGCGCTGTTGCATCAATTTTTTGCATTACTCGTTTTACTTTAGTGAGCTCTTGCATCAAATGACTTTTATTATGTAAACGCCCCGCTGTATCGGCAATCAGAACATCTATACCTTTGGCACGCGCACTTTCAAAAGCATCAAAAATCACTGAAGCACTATCTGCACCATGACCTTGTGAAACCACTGGAATATTATTACGCTCGCCCCAAATTTGAAGTTGCTCTGTAGCAGCAGCACGGAATGTATCACCTGCCGCTAACATCACCTTCTTACCTTCACCTTGTAAGCGTTTTGCGAGTTTGCCAATGGTTGTGGTTTTGCCCACACCATTGACACCCACCACCAAAATTACAAATGGGCTTTTATTCGGATCAATGTGTAAAGCTTTCACGCGTGGCGCAAGCAAAGCCACCAATTCTTCTTGTAAAGCTTTATACAATGAATGTGAATAGATCAAATCACCACGTGCAGTACGTTCGGTTAAATTAGCAATAATGGTTTTCGTCGCATCTACACCAATATCTGCAACCAATAATTGCTCTTCAACCTCTTCAAGCAGTTCATCATCAATTTCTTTACCACCGATCAGGATATTCACCATCCCATCAGCAAGATTTTTACGGGTTTTGGTTAAACCCACTTTCATACGACTAAAAAAGCCACCACCAGCAGTATCTTCTTGCACTGTTTCTGTGGCTACAGGCGCAGAAATAGTTGTCTCTTCTTTTTGAAGTTTCAACAATAGGGACATTTACCGCAGGTAAATTCGGTAAAGTGACATCGTCATCCCCGATATCAGCATCAATCAAAAATTTATTTTGCCCATTAGATTGCTGTTGCATGCCGAATCCTTGAAAAGCATTGCGTTAAAAAACAAGGATTCTAGCATAGATTTCCTCTGCAATCCCCAGTAGACGCCAAGCACACCAAAAACGAACAACTTCGCCTTGCTTTGAAATCGGAATTTCTTAAAAATAATCCTAAATACAATTAATCACTTTGGTAAATATTGTGCTCAAAAGTTACGTACCCCATTTTCCAAAGCTGTCTTTTTTAAAAAAGCATTTTTTAACCATTGGCTTGGCATTGCTCACCATACAAAGCAGTTTGGGACATGCTGAAACACGTAGCACCTTAGCACGCACCACATTTGAAACGACCCTTAAAAATGGTTTAAAGGTGATTATTCGTGAAGACCATCGCTCCCCCATGGTGATGACTCAAATTTGGTATGGCGTTGGCAGCAGTGATGAATCGGGTAACTTATTAGGAATTTCTCATGTGCTGGAACACATGATGTTTAAAGGCACCAATAAAGTTCCAAATGATGAATTTACCCGTTTAAGTCGTCTTTATGGTGGCAGTGTCAATGCTTCAACTTTTACCAACTACACCAATTATTACCAGCTTTACCCTAAAACCTATTTCCCCATGGCTTTAGAACTTGAATCTGACCGCATGAGTAATTTGCTGTTACGTCAGCAAGATTTTGAGCCTGAAATTAAAGTGGTGATGGAAGAACGTCGTTTGCGCACCGATGACAACCCAAGATCGCTGGCTTTTGAACGATTCAAATGGATCAGCTATCCAACCAGTCACTATCGACAACCCGTGATTGGCTATATGAAAAATCTTCAGAACATGCAGCTTGAAGATGTCAAAAAATGGTATCGCGATTGGTATACACCCAATAATGCCATTTTGATTATTGTCGGCGATGTTGATTCCGAAAGCGCTCTACTTCAAGTACAAAAGTATTTCGGTGATATTCCAGCCAGAAAAACCCCACCACGCAATGATGTATTCGAGTTTGATCGTGTCGGTTACCGCCATATGGAACTCAATTTACCTGTACAAGTACCGAATTTATATATGGCATGGAATGTCCGCTCACTGGTCACAGCAAAAAATCCACAAGATGCGTATGCACTCACCATTATTAAAAATGTATTAGATAGTGGTATTTCTTCACGGCTACAAGATCGACTGGTCAGAGACAAGAAAGTTCTGAGTGCGATTAGTGTTTCTTACGATCCTTATAATCGAGGAGATAGCTTATTGAGTATTTCTGCATTACCCACCGATGGCGTGAGTTTACAAGATGCCGAGAAAGCCATTCAAAGTGAAATTGATTTATTAAAAACTGAACTCATTCAAACCGAAGAAGTTGAACGTGTGACGGCTAAATTCATCTCTAATTTAGTTTATAGCCAAGATGATATTGCAGGTCAAAGCAAAATGATCGGCAACTTAGAAATCAATGGGTTAAGTTTCCGTTTAATGGATGAACTGCCTAAACATTTTGAAACAGTAACGCCACAAGATATTCAACGCGTTGCGAATATTTATTTTGTCCGTGACAACCTCAGCACCTTATATCTTTCTCCTGTTTCAGCTGAAAATAAAGCACAATAATGGAATTATATATGTTTAAGCTACGACCTTTTATCTTACTCAGTTCCATTATTTGCACTCAATCCGCCATTGCGAATGTCGATTTAAATCACTTAAATAACCTAGGCGATGATCAGCCGACAGACTTAAAATCAATTCCCCTTTTACAAAGCTTGAAAAACAACAATAAGCAACTTCAGTTTCACGCGCCTGATGTACATGAACTCAAAAATCGTTATAAAGTTCGGACACTGTTTGTCGAATCGCAAGATTTACCCATCATTGACATTCAATTGACCTTCAATGCAGGTGCAGCACGGGATGAAGAAATCGCCGCTGGCTTATATGGTGTTGCCAATATGGCGGCACAGCTAATTGATGAAGGCACAGAGAAATATACTGCTAACGAAATTGCCAATGCTTTTGAAGCTGTTGGTGCTCAATTTAGTGTGAAAGCTCATCGTGATATGTTCATTGTCAAACTGCGAGTATTATCCGATCCGAAAAAGCTTGAGCCTGCATTAAGTATGCTGCTGGAAGTTTTAAATCATTCTACCTTCAAAAAATCCAGTATTCATTTAATGTTAACCAATACCCAAGTCGGTCAAAAGCAAGTTCAAGAAAACCCAAGCCGAATGATGAATATTCAATTTTACCGCGCATTATATGGAAAACACCCCTATGCTGAACCTATTACGGGAACGCAGCGCAGTATTAGTAAAATCACACCAGCTGAACTTAAACAATTTAGCGAGCAATTTTTAGTGGCACAAAATATGAATATTGCCATTACAGGTCAACTCAATTCCAAAGAAGCACTCAAACTTTCTGAACGTATTGCAGGTCATCTAAAGCAAGGGGAAAAAGCAAAACCACTCACGCAACCGATAGATAAATCTAGTTTTGACATTCGGCATATTGCTTTTAACTCTAGCCAAGCCCATGTCATTATGGGACATTTAGGCACCACACGATTTGACTCAGACCGTTTAGCTTTAGAAGTTGCAAATCAAATGTTTGGAGGAACTGGCTTTAATTCTGTGTTAATGAAAGAACTCCGAGTCAAACGTGGTTACACTTATGGCGCTTATAGCTCATTTTCATTTAGCCAAGCTCGCGGAACCTTTAGTCTGAGTTACTCAACCCAACAAGACCAACTCCTCGACAGCATACAGGTGGCCCATCGAGCTTTGGTCGATTTTGTCAAGCAACCGATTGATCAAAAACAATTAGAAGAAACCAAAGCAGGGATGTTGCGCGCGTTTCCCAATAATTATAGTAGCAATGCCAATATTAATGCTCAGTTAGGCTCAATGGGCTTTTACAATCAAACGGCTGATTATTTAAATGAGTACCCACGTTTATTAGAACAAATGACGGCGCAAGATGTACAAAATGCGATTCAAAAACATATCCACCCTGAACGGCTCACAATCATCGTGGTGAATGACAAATTAGATAAAAAAGCTTTGGAAATCACACTCAATCAAAACCTAGCGCCTCAAGCCCCTACACCGCCATCCATAGAGCAAATGCCTAAAACGATTATTAGTCCACCTGCAAAGGAGGTAATTGATGTGCCTGTGTCATTTCCAAATGATGCGCCTGCATCAATTTAAAATATTGCCCGTAAGGAACCTGTTGCTGCTGCATTAGTAACAATGCCATTTGCTGAGTGTCTGGGTAACTGGCTTGAGATGAAAGTTTGACAACATTTTCAAATTGCGTGAGTGAAATGGGACGATGAAGGGCAATTAAAGCAAGCATTAATATAATCGCGATAATCGTCACGACGAGCACGTTATAAACAGATTCAAGTTTTATTTCAGATTTGAATTGAACAATTTTTTGTATAGCAATATGCATAGCCTACCTCGAACTAAAGGTAGTTTAGGGTGCCGTATTCAGAAGCACAAGCAGATTTGCTCAATTTCAATGCATTTATAACAGAAATTGAGCAATCCTCATCGGCTTATCCAACAAGATTTCTAATCACTGCAAAATAAAGGACTAATGCAATAATTCCTAACACAAGCATAATGGCAAAAGCACTCAGACCTTTTTCTGAATCTACGGAATGTAGCTCATCATCGTCTGCTATGCGCTTTAACTCACCATTATAAACTTCATAAAATTCTTCACGTTGTTGTGGATCTAATTGGCGGGTAAAGTCATAAACCCTTTTACGCTGTGCCAAACAATAGTCCCCTAAGTGAATTTCTTCATGAAAAATAGCTTCATCTAAATTTTTTCGATGTTGATGAGCCAGCTCAACAATTTGAGAACTTGTTGGAGGCAAATCAAAAGTCAAACCATCAAATGTTTTTGTCATGTTATTCTCCTTATATATTTACAATTTCCAGTATATGTATATTAATAAAAATTCATTTTGTAGATTGTTTAATCGTGTAACCTTGTTTTTATAAGTACAACCTATATATATTGTTTGACAATTCAAGTTTATTGTAATATTACTTTAACAATGGTTAGTTAAATTAGTATAAGCAAAAACTGAAATGTCTTTTTAGCAATCATAATTACAATAAGGAGTTTTATATGATTCATCAACTCTCTCATCAAGACCTAGAACATATGTATGCAGATGCAGTCAACACCATTCAATCGCAAATGAATTTTGCAGATGCGGTGCAACAATTGGAAGAGGTCGCTCGTGCTGGGCATGGTAAAGCAGCATTGTTCTTAGCAGAACTTTATTATCAAGGT
The DNA here is from genome assembly GCA_963812025.1 of uncultured Gammaproteobacteria bacterium. Taxonomy (GTDB): domain Bacteria; phylum Pseudomonadota; class Gammaproteobacteria; order Pseudomonadales; family Moraxellaceae; genus Acinetobacter. The sequence goes on along the minus strand of CAWETQ010000006.1, from coordinate 632,766 downwards.
TTTCGTGTAGAACGAGACTCGATCAAAGGACAATATTGGCAGAATTTAGCCACCATGCAAGCTTAATAAAACGTCACTAAGGTGGCGTTTTTTAAACCCGATTATTTTTAAATACATATTTGTTTACATTGTTTCCTGAAGCTTACACCGAACTTTCATCTAAACTTCTTACAATAGAGTCTGAATTCAATAGACGTTTTTAGTATGAAACAGATTAATTCATTACAACTTATTCCTAAAGATTTATTCTTTAAAATGACCATTTTAAAATCGATGATGTATTGCGGTGTACTTTGGGGCTTATATCATGAACAAGGTTGGGCAATGATGTCCGACCATCAGGATTTCATTTTTCCATTTTGGCTTAACAGTGTCCAAGCACATAAATATGCTCAATTACATTGGCCCAATTATACACCGCGTAAAATCACCCCGAATGATTTCCAAGAGTATCTACTTCCGACATTGACTCGTTTACACGTAACCCCAGCACTGTGTAATTCTTCAAGCCAAAAATTCAAATTAACCACTCAGCAAATGCGTCATTTCTTTTTCTCTAAATCATTAAAACCCGCTTAATTTTTAATCCAAAGTATAAAAGTGCAACAAAAGAAAATGTAAAGTTAAGTTTCTGACTTGAAAAGTATTTGCTTTTTTCTTATTTCGCGCTAAGTTTAATGTCAAACAATAAACAACAAAGGATGACTATAAATGACCAATGTAGCCCAAGTTATTCAGAACAAAATTGAACAAACCATCTTTACGATTAGCCCTGAATCGACTGTACTTGAAGCAATTTCACTTATGGCAGCTAAAGGCATTGGTGCACTTGTGGTCACTGACCAAGATAAAGTCGTGGGTATTCTTTCTGAGCGTGATTACACACGCAAAGTGATCTTGATGGAACGTACCTCTAAAGAAACCACGGTCAGCGAAATTATGACCGCGAAAGTCCTTACCGTTACCAAATCAAACAGTGTTGAAGATTGTTTAGACCTTATGACAGATCGACATTTACGTCATTTGCCCGTTGTTGAAAATGGCAAACTGATTGGTTTAATCTCGATTGGTGACTTAGTTAAAGCCGTGATGGAAGATCAACGTAAATTAATTGACCAATTACAACAATATATTGCCAGTTAAATTTTCAAAACCAATAAAAAACCTCTCAATTTTGAGAGGTTTTTTATTTCTTAAAATGTTTATAACTTTGTCGAACATTATGCTATTGCTGCCACGTCACTATCAAACAGGAATTTTTTCAGTTTTATATATTTAACGTGCTAAATATTTTGTCATATCTTCAACACCCTTTAAGGTCATCGGATACATATGATCTTCAAAAATCTGCTTAATCAAGCCAATCGTATGCGTGTAATGCCAGTAATTGTCTTGTTCAGGGTTAAGCCATGCTGTTTTTTCAAAATGCTGACGTAAACGCTGCAACCAAACATTGCCTGCTTCATCATTCATATATTCAACCGAACCACCAGCCGATGTCAGCTCATATGGCGCCATACTGGCATCCCCTACGACAATTACACGGTAGTCACGACCATAGGTATTCAACAAATCCCATGTGTTCATACGCGTACTAGAGCGGCGAATATTATCCTTCCAAACATAGTCATATAGACAGTTATGGAAATAAAAATATTCCAAGGTTTTAAATTCAGTTTTTGCAGCACTAAATAGCTTTTCACATTGAGCAATGTGCGAATCCATCGATCCACCCACATCGAACAACATTAAAACTTTAACTCGGTTACGACGCTCAGGGACAAGCTGAACATCCAAAATGCCCTGCTTCGCTGTTTCACGAATGGTGCCGTTGATGTCCAGTTCTTCAGCAGCACCCTGACGCGCAAATTTACGTAAACGGCGCAATGCCATTTGCATTTGGCGTGTACCTAGAATCTGCCCATCATCTAAATTTTGATATTTACGCTGTTCCCAAACTTTAACCGCTGAACGCTTACGACCCGGCCCACCAATACGCACACCCTCAGGATGATCACCAAAAGCACCGAATGGTGATGTCCCACCCGTGCCGATCATACTATTACCGCCCTGATGCTTTTTATGTTGCTCACGCAGACGTTCTTCTAACATCTTCATCAGCTCTTCAAGTGAACCGGCTTTTTTCAGTTCTTCGCGCTGTTCAGGTGTCAGATGTTTTTCAAGTAGTTCAAGATCAAACCAATCTTTCGGCAATTTATCAACTTGACTCAGTAAATCATCCAAATCAAAAGTCGAGATACCATCAAAATAATCTTTCATAGCACGGTCGAACTTGTCAAAGAAGCGCTCATCTTTAACCATAACCGTTTTTGCTAATTGATAGAATTCATCTTGATCCGCAAAAACCAAACCTTCGCTGACTGCATGATTTAAATCAATGAGTTCACGCGTTGATACAGGCACACCGTATTTTCTTAAGGTATAAAACAATCGTACGAACATAGGCTATTACCTATTAACGTCGTGACATGAAAGCAAGGCGCTCTAGTAATTGGACATCTTGCTCATTTTTGATCAATGCACCATATAACGGTGGAATGGCTTTCGATTTATCATGATTGCGCAAGACATCTTCAGGCATATCATCTGCCATCAGCAAGCTTAACCAATCAATTAATTCAGAAGTCGATGGTGGTTTCTTTAAGCCCGAAACCTGACGAAGTTTAAAGAAAACTTGTAAAGCTTGGTTCACCAAAGTTGCCGAAATTTTAGGGAAATGCACATCAATAATTTCACGCATCGTGCTTTCATCTGGAAATTCAATATAGTGAAAGAAACAACGGCGCAAGAAAGCATCGGGTAATTCTTTTTCATTATTCGAGGTAATAATCACAATCGGACGTTGCGTCGCGGTGATGGTTTCCCCTGTCTCATACACAAAGAACGACATTTTATCGAGTTCGTGTAAAAGGTCATTTGGAAATTCAATATCGGCTTTATCAATTTCATCAATCAGCAATACACAGCGTTCTTCACTGGTAAAGGCGTCCCACAATTTACCGGGTTTAATATAGTTTTTAATATCATAAACACGGTCATCACCTAACTGGCTATCACGCAGACGCGAAACCGCATCATATTCGTACAAACCTTGCTGCGCTTTGGTGGTCGATTTAATGTGCCAAGTCATGAGTTTCAAACCTAGACTTTGTGCCACCTGCTCTGCAAGTAATGTTTTACCTGTACCCGGCTCACCCTTCACGAGAAGTGGCTTTTGCAATGTACGCGCAGCTTTGACTGCTAATTTTAAACTTTCAGTGGCAATGTACTGATCAGTACCGACAAATTGTTGAGTATCAACAGACATAATTGAACCTTATTGTTTTACTTAAAGTGGTGAACTATTTTTGTTTACGACAAATGCTGCTTTTTTGGCCATGTATTGTGACCATAAATAGCCAACCAACAAACCAAGCCCAACAACAAATAAAATGAGCGATGCATTTGACCAAACCAAAGTATTTTCTTTGGTTAAAATACCAAATAACAAGCCAAAAATTGCTGGGGCGATGGAAGCATTATTACCTTCAGAAACCGTAGGGGTGAGTAAAATCGCAAATCCAATGATCCACGTAATACCACCGAAAGGTTTAGGCAAGCGTTTTGCAATCGCATACCATGACCAAAGCATAATGACACTTCCTAACAAATAAACCGTGACAGCGATGCTATCTTCAGGAATTGAATCTAGTAGTGAAAGAAAACTATTCATCGTGCAACTCCAACTCCTGAATCGACTTTAAGCACCGCGTAAACCTTCTGGCGCAACGGCATTCGGATTGATTAATCCTTCTGGCGGAACCTGAATAAAGAAGCCTTTGTTTTGAATTGAATCGATCACATGTAAAACATTGACACGTGCTAATTTACGCTCTTCAGATAACTCTAAATCCATAACAAAAGTTGCGCGACCAAATGCTGCACGCATCGCTTCTGGTAAAATTTCAAGCGGGTTAGCTGCTTCAGCTTCATTTTCAGTTGGCTCAGGACGGGCAATGTAAATATACATTTCAGCTTTTTTGCTAGATTTGAAAATTGAACAATGCATAGTTGAAACAGTACTCATAAAACTTGGCTTAAGCATACAACAAAAAAAAGACGGATACATTAGTGATTACTAACGCATCAGTCTTGATTTTGTATAAATGATAATTCTTTAAGCAATCTGTCTGAAAATTATTCCATCACCTTCATTTGAGTCGATAGATAACTTTCATCGGCATGTAAAACATCAATCAGTGGTTTCGTTAATAAGTCATAGCGCCAACCCAAAAGATAAGCCGGTAAACCTTGTTCATCATTATGAAAGACCACATGCTGATACAAAGCATTAAGCCATTTTTTACGCATCAACACTTCTTTAGGTATGGTGGTTTCCTGCATCACCGATTGAATAACGCTATCCACCTTTTCACCAATATCTTTTGATGAATGACGAATTGGACGCGCCATACGCAGTGGCCATTCTGTCGGTTCTGGCAAAAATTTAAGCAAATCTAAAATGGTTTTACCGTGATCGCGCACAACATTTTGACGAATATCTCGAATGCCCGATAACTGGAAGTGATTGCATGGATTTTTTTCGACCAAGTCAATCAGGGTTGAATTTTTCAGAATAAAACTACGTGGATAATTCAACGCTTTCACCATCTGCTCACGCCACACAGCCAATTGTTGTAACTGCATCAGTTGACGGCGTGAATGACGATAATTACCAATGTCATGGTAAAGCAACTCTAATGGGGTTTCTTGACCAATTTCATGAGTCAAATGACGGCAATCTTCAAGTGCAAAATCCAGTAAACCTTTATCCTGTAATTCATTTTGAATTTTATCGGATAGATTCATCAAATACAGTACATCATTGGCTGCATAAGTGAGTTGTTCTGGGCTAAGTGGACGTGCTAACCAATCAGAACGGGTTTGATCTTTATCAATATCGACATCCAGCATTTGTTTCAATGCATTTTGATAGCTGACTTGCAATCCATGTCCTAAAAAAGACAATCCGACTTGCGTATCAAAAACATTGGTTAAGGTTTTTTGCTGGGCATAATGATAAATTAAATCGATGTCTTCACTACAGGCATGAAATATATTTTGCTGTGCTTGAAATAGTTTTTCCCAGAATAGAGACAAATCCAAACTTGCCCCATCAAGTAAAAAAACTTGATCTGCAACATTAATTTGAAATACACCCAATTTAGGCCATAGAGTGTCGACTTTGATGAATTCTGTGTCTAATCCATAAATGGACGTTTGACTCATCAATTGTAAAATACCATCTAAGTCTTTTTGTTGCTGAATGAATTGAAACATATTACCGAGTCTAAAATCAGATTCTCTTTAAAAACATATTAACCGATATATAACATTTAGATATAACAAATTTTACATCTATAGCACCAAATCACTGTGTTTTTAGCATTTAAATGAAAAGGAAATTAATTTTTAGATTTTTTTTGTATAAGTTTAAACGTGACTTATACACCTTTTTTCACTGTTGCATAATGAATGAAATAAGTAGATTGCACTTATTTCATCCGCATTCGATTATGTACCGCTTGGCTTAAAGTATGACTATCCACATATTCAAGCTCTCCCCCTTGAGGAACCCCTTGCGCAATTCGCGTCATTTGCACAGCTAAATGCTTGGTGGCTTCCACCAAGTAATGTGCTGTTGCCTGACCTTCTACTGTCGCATTGGTTGCTAAAATCACTTCTACAATTTTGCCTTCGCTGAGTCGCCGTACCAGATAGGGAACGCCAATCTCTTCAGGGCCAATGCCATCAAGCGGTGATAAATGCCCACCCAATACATGATATTTACCACGAAAACTACCACTTTGCTCAATCGCCATGACGTCTGCGGGTGATTCAACCACACATAAAATCTGATCATCACGTTCATGCGACAAACAAATATCACAGATTTCATTTTCAGTCAGCGAATGACAAACACTACATTCATGAATATAGGTCGTTGCTTCATTCAAAGCATGTGCCAGCCCTATTGCACCTTCTCTATTTTTCATGATCAGGTGTAATGCCATACGCTGAGCCGATTTCGGCCCAACGCTTGGCAATATACGCAAAGCTTGTACAAGTTGATCAAATCGATCACTAAACACTAAACGTATTCCTTAAAATAAACCTGCAAGACCTGGTGGTAAGCCCATACCAGAGTTAGCCGCTTTCATTCTTTCTTCAGAAACCACTTCCGCTTGACGTGCAGCATCATTCATTGCAGCCGCGATTAAGTCTTCAATCATATCGGCATCATCTTGAAGAAGTTCAGGACTAATTTCGATACGCTTTACAACATTACGGCAAGTCATGGTGACTTTAACCAAACCACCGCCTGCTTCCGCATGCACTTCAGTTTGAGCAAGTTCTTCTTTTGCCTTTTTCATGTTGACTTCAACGTCTTTTTGCATACGCTGAGCTTGCTGCATTAACATATTAATGTTCATAAAAATCTCCGAACAAACAATTTCTAAATCAATAGCTATAAATTAAATTAAGTCTAAACCACGACTAATATCGCGAATAATATCATCAATATCTTCTAAACCAACAGAGACGCGAATTAAACCTTCACGAATACCTGCTGCTTCTTTGGCATCGGCTGAGAGTTTACCGTGAGTTGTGGTTGCTGGGTGAGTAATTGTTGATTTTGCATCACCTAAATTACCGGTAATTGAAATAAATTGGGTGTTGTCGATGACTTTCCAAGCCCCTTCACGACCACCTTTGACTTCAAATGACACAATACCGCCAAAACCTGTTTGTTGTTTCGCAGCAAGTTCGTGCCCAACATGGGCTGGCAAACCTGCATAGTAAACTTTTTCAACACTTGGCATGTGCATCTAAGAATTCGGCAAGTTTTTTCGCACCTTCAGAGTGTGCTTTCATACGTAAACGTAAAGTTTCCAGACCTTTTAAGAACACCCAAGCATTGAATGGACTCATTGAAGGCCCTGTGGTACGCACATAACCAAATACGTCTTCAAGCAATTGGTGATTACCCACCACTGCACCACCTAAAGCACGACCTTGGCCGTCTAAATATTTTGTTGCTGAATAAACCACTAAATCGGCGCCAAATTTAATCGGTTGTTGCAAAACTGGTGTACAAAAGCTGTTATCAATCGCCAGTAATGCGCCATTGGCATGTGCAATATCAGCCAAAGCCTGAATATCTGCAATTTCAGAAAGTGGATTAGATGGCGACTCAACAAAAAGTAATTTTGTTTCAGGCTTAATGGCATTTTTCCATGCATCTAAATCTGTTAAGTCAACAAAATCAACACTTACACCAAATTTAGTAATGTATTTTTCAAACAAGGCAACCGTTGAACCAAACACGGCGCGTGAACAAATGACATGATCACCCAATTTTAGATATGACATTGCAACAGCCATAATCGCTGCCATGCCCGTACTTGTCGCGACAGCACGTTCAGCACCTTCCAAAGCAGCTAAACGCTTTTCAAACATAGCAACAGTTGGATTGGTAAAACGTGAATAAATATTTCCCGGTTCTTGACCTGAAAATTTAGCTGCCGCCTCTGCTGCATTTTCATAAACAAAGGATGAAGTGAGGAAAATTGGTTCCCCATGCTCACCTTCAAAACTACGTGTATGACCTGTACGAATGGCTAAAGTGTCTAATTGGTATTCAATGTCGTCTTGTTGGCTCATCTTTATTACCCAGTCCTGAGTTGCCGTTGCGAATAATTGCCAACATTTTGAGCGTCTATGGTATTTAAGGTCAAGGTATAATGCATAAATATCGCCTACACTTCGATCAATCCACTCATAGGCGAGTACGAGCAGCCATGCTTCACGTTAAAAATAAAATTGCAAAACATAAAAATAAACTGAAAAACTTATCAACCCGTTTATTTGATTCAAACTCGCTGGTTTTATCGCAAACGACGGCGTATGACGTTATTGCCGAATATAAACAAACGCGTATTCGTTATTACGCATCGCCCAATAAACAATATAAAGAACCGTTGGTCTTTGTTGCTCCGCTTGCAATTAACATGGCCATTTATGACCTCTACCCTTATCGCTCATTGGTCAAACATTTTCAGCATAGTGGTTTTGATGTCTATTTAGTGCAATGGGGACAATATAACTATAAAGATCGTTTTTTAAATTTTATGTCGTTTATTGATGATGCCATTCCGCATTGTATTGAACAAATTCGTACGCACTCAAAAAGCGAAGAAATTTCATTACATGGCTGGAGCATGGCAGGTGTATTTGTCATGTTATATAGCGCCCTAAAACAACCGAACTATGTTAAAAATCTAATTGTCTTAGGTAGCCCAATAGACAGTTATGCCTCTGGTCGTACTGGTAAACTCTTTCAAAAGGTGAATCAACTTATTGCCAAAAATAAAACACTACAAAACAAAATTTATTCTGAAACTGTGCCAAAAAGCTTTATTCATACTTCAGGTTTACTCAATGCGATTGGTTTTAAAATCATTGATCCAAAAGGTTGGCTTCACAGCCAAAAGCGACTTTTCTTGAATTTAGATAACACGCAAGCCTTATATGAACATGCCACTATGGGAAATTTCCTCAACAAAATGATTGATTATCCCGGTGGAGTCAATCAAGACATGATTTTTAATGTCTGGCTGCAAAATCCGCTGAAAAATGGCGTTATACAATTACAAGATAAAAATATCGAATTAAAAAATATTCAATGCTCTTTATTGATTGGCGCGGGTCGTAGTGATCAAATCGTATCGGCAGAGGCTGTGAAACCTTTAATTGAATTGACAAACAGCCAAGATGTCACGTTTACTCTTATCCCCGGTGGGCATTTAGGCCTAATGTCGAGCCAATCCAGCGCAAATGAGTTCTGGCCTTTGATGACCACTTGGCTAAAACAGAGATCGAGCAAAATATAAAGGATATACCATGATTCAGTCAGTTGCATTTATCGGCCTAGGTGCTATGGGTTACCGCATGGCAGCACATTTACCTCAACATTTTGATACGGTATATGTATGGAATCGTAATTTTGACAAAGCCAAGCAACATGCAACTGAATATGGCACCCAAGCAGTAGAACTTGCGCAAGCCGTTCAAGCCGATGTTATTTTTTCTTGCTTACCGACCAGCAAAGACGTTGAAGAACTGATTGCCACAGTCAAAATCAAATCGGGTTCGATTTGGATAGACTGCACCAGTGGCGTACCTGAATCTGCCAAAAACCTAGCAACACAATTAAAATTACAAAATGTCGATTTCCTTGATGCACCTGTCAGTGGTCAAACCATTGGTGCAGAAACAGCAACTTTAACGGTCATGGTTGGCGGCGAATCGGCTGCTTTTGAAAAAGCCCTACCTGCCATGCAAGCTTTTGGCAAACTAATTAAACATGTGGGTGGTTCTGGTGCAGGATTTTCTGTTAAAGCTGTAAATAACATGCTTTTGGCCGTAAATTTGTGTTCTGTTGCAGAAGGTTTTACCGCACTTAAAGCTCACGGTGTAAACCTCCATGCCGCCCTTGATTGTATTAATGCCTCAAGCGGAAAAAGTGGTGTGACTGAAACAGTTTTACCACAGCGCATTTTAAACCGTAGTTTTCCGCTGACCTTCGCGCTACCATTATTAGCCAAAGATACAGGTATTGCATTAGACTTGGTGCGCGAAGCAAAACTCTCTGCGCCTGTCATTGCTTTAACGCAAAGTTTAATTCAAGCTTCTAGTGATTTATCAGAAAAAGACAGTGACTTTTCCAGCGCTGTAAAAATGTATGAATCATGGAGTAAAATTACACTTGAGTAATAACTCGCCATTGAATAATGATAACTAAACCTAATATTGTGATGATGTGCTTTACACAATGTTAAACCTGAGGAAACTCGCATGACTAAGTTTACAGTTGCAATGTTTGCAAGCCTTGCAACCTTGATCGGGGCAAACACCTTTGCAGCAAGTGCCGAGCAAGAGTGTCAACAATTGAAAAATGACCATGATGTCATTTATGCATCTAAGGGTTTCTGCTTTAAAGATCCTGAAGCTAAGGCGAAGTTTGGCAATGATAATTGCTATACAACTAAACCAAAATTTTCAGAAAAAGAGCAACAACGACTTGACGCCATCAAAGATCGTCAGAAAGAATTGAACTGTAAATAATTACAGCAAACAATTACTTTTAAGGATTAGACATGCTTTACGATGATCAAAATATTTTTGCACGAATTATCCGCAATGAACTTCCTGCAATTAAAGTTTATGAAGACGATCAAGTCCTCGCGTTTATGGACATCATGCCACAAGCTGAAGGTCATACTTTGGTTGTCCCTAAAACGCCAGCTGTAACACTGCTTGACCTCGCACCAGAAGCCGCAGCTTACACCATCCAAATTGTGCAAAAAATTGCACAAGCTATGGAAAAAGCATTGGATATCCAAGGTGTTGTCCTCATGCAACTTTCAGGTGCAGCAGCAGGTCAAACCGTACCGCATATACATTTTCACTTAATTCCAACGTCAGTACATGAATTAGGTAAACATGCTTTACACATGGGTGATCAAGAAAAAATTAAAGCCTTGGCTGAAAAAATTAAAGCCGCACTTTAATTTAAATTACCTGTAATAAAATGGAGTTTAGGCTCCATTTTTTATAAGCCCATAATAATTTAGTACAGCCCCAAAAAACATTAAATCCAAATAAAAAAATCTTAATACGTCACCAAACTGTCATTTTTTCTTCACCGCACTGTCATATCCATTACAGATACTGCTTAGCAAGTTGGTTAGCTTCTGTAACTTTTTGTACTTAAGCAAACTAAAAAAAGTCAAGCAAGGCTATCGCCATTAAGAACAGTGTTTTGGAGAAATCTCAATGAAAAAATTGCTTCTCGCTGCAGCAGTTACAACTTTAAGCTTAAGTGCAGCGCAAGCAGCACCAACTTTGTACGGTAAAGTGAATGTAAGTGTTGACAGCTACGATGATGGAAAAGATGACAAAGTAGAAGTCAATTCAAATGCTTCACGCCTTGGTGTTAAAGGGGAAGAGAAACTCACTGAGAAACTCTCAGCAGTTTACCAAGCTGAATGGGAAATTGATGTCGATGGCGGTGATGACGTATTTAAAAAACGTAATATTTTCGCTGGTTTAAAGTGGGCTAATCTAGGTACGCTAAAAGCAGGTATCATGGATACACCATTTAAAGATGCAGCTAATGGATACCGTGACGTATTTAATGACTACGCACATGCCGACATCAAAGAAATGATGTACGGTGAAGAACGTGTAGAAAATGTCATTGGGATTGAAACCGATCCTAAACTCATGGCTGGATTAGTCTTTGCTCTTCAAGCTCAACAAGGTGAATCTACCAGCAGCACAGTAACTTATACTGACGGTGCTCGTGACAGCGTTGGCGATGGGATCTCCACTTCACTTTCATATGCCAATAAAGACCTCGGCTTAGAAGGTGTTATCTCAGGAAACTTCAAATCTATAGGTGACTTCGCTGCGGTAGGTATTTCAAATGCTCCTGCTGATGCAATCCGTGTAGGTGCTTCTTTCGACCTAGGTAAAGTGGGTGCGACAGGCCTATTTCTAGGTGCGATGTGGCAAACTGCAGAAATCTCTGATTATTTAGGTACTGAAACCTATCGTAATGTAGAAGAAAATGCATGGTTACTTTCAGCAACGTACAAGCTTGGAAATACACCTTGGTCTTTTAAAGCTCAATATCAAGAAGCTGACACTGACTGGACTACAGCGACAGTAACGGGCGATACCTCTGCAAAACAATGGGGTATTGGGGCAGATTATAAATTAAACAGCCAAACCAAACTATTCGCGAGTGCAGTACAACGCGAGTGGGACAACAAACGTACAAATGCTGGAGCTGCTGCCGCAATTCCAAATGCGGACGAAAATGTTTACGGTTTAGGTATGGAAATCAAATTCTAAACTCAAATGGATTCACAAGAGACTGCCTATGGGTGGTCTTTTTTATTTCAAATAAAAATAAATCCTATTTAGTAAACATTATCATAAACACTCATTTTAAATGATACACAACTGTTTTAGTTGGTTTTAAAATAATACTAAAGCATTTTAGTTGGTTTTACAAAAAACCAATACAAAGTATTTTGGTTGGTTTTAAAATAGAAAAATATTAGTTTATTTTTTGTTTAATTTATTTTTTAAGTTATTGTTTTAATTAAATAAAATAATATATTTTTATTTTAATTGTTTAAGCTATTTATTTTTATTATTGTTTTGTTAATAATGTATATTATGTTTTAAAAATAGGCTTATTAAAATGAGCTTAAACCCTAAAAATCTCAATCAAAAATTAGTGCGAGAAATCACGATCATATTAATAATTAAGATCGTTCTCTTACTGACAATCAAACATATCTGGTTCGATGCTCCGACCATTCCTAAAAATTTTGACAATCAAGTTGCCGAGCATATTGCTGGCAGCCCTTCCCAAATCAAGGAGACACGTTGATGATTTCTGAAAGCGTGGTCGATCTTTCGCGGTTCCAATTTGCAATGACCGCGATGTATCATTTTTTATTTGTACCACTGACTTTAGGTCTGGCTTTTATTCTTGCCATCATGGAAACCACGTATGTGATTTCTGGTAAAGAAATTTATAAAGACATGACCAAATTTTGGGGAAAACTTTTTGGTATTAACTTCGCCTTAGGGGTCACCACAGGTTTAACCATGGAATTCCAGTTTGGTACAAACTGGGCGTACTATTCACATTATGTCGGTGATATTTTCGGTGCACCACTGGCAATTGAAGGATTAATGGCGTTCTTCCTAGAGTCGACTTTTATTGGATTATTCTTTTTCGGTTGGGATCGCCTGTCTAAAATCCAACATTTAAGTGTCACGTGGTTAGTGGCCATAGGTTCAAATTTATCCGCCCTTTGGATTTTAGTCGCAAATGCGTGGATGCAAAATCCTGTCGGTTCAACCTTTAACTTTGAAACGATGCGTATGGAACTGGTGGATTTCGGTGCACTTATTTTCAACCCAGTTGCTCAAGTTAAATTTGTACATACCGTTTCTGCGGGCTATGTGACAGGTGCAATTTTTGTATTGGCGATTTCAAGTTATTACTTACTTAAAAAGCAAGATTTACCCTTTGCTCGTCGTTCATTCGCAATTGCTGCAATCTTTGGTTTAGCGTCTACACTATCCGTGATTCTGCTAGGTGATGAATCAGGTTATGAATTAGGTGACGTTCAAAAAACCAAACTCGCTGCCATTGAAGCAGAATGGGACACTCACCCTGCTCCTGCACCATTTACGTTATTTGGTATTCCAAACCAAGAAGAAATGCGTACTGACTACGCAATACGAATTCCTTATCTTATGGGGATCATCGCGACACGTTCTTTAGATAAAGAAGTGATTGGGCTTAAAGACCTCATGGTTCAACATGAAGTTCGTATTCGTAATGGTATGTTGGCATACAGCGAACTGGAAAAACTTCGTGCGGGTGATCGCTCTCCTGAATTGATGGCATCCTTCACTAAAAACCAAAAAGATTTAGGCTATGGCTTACTTCTTAAAAAATACACCCCGAATGTTGTGGATGCATCTGAAGAACACATTAAAGCAGCAACCAAAGATACTATTCCAAATGTAACAGCACTGTTCTTTTCATTCCGCGCCATGGTTGCATCAGGCTTCTTGATGTTACTACTGTTCATTCTTGCAACGTATGCAGTGGCTAAACGCAATGCAGAAAATAAACCGTGGTTACTTAAATTTGCCTTGTTTGCTTTACCATTACCTTGGATTGCAGCGCAAACAGGTTGGTATGTCGCGGAAGGCGGTCGTCAACCTTGGTCTATTGGTGAAATACTGCCAACACACTTATCCGCTTCGAGCTTAAGTACGGGTGATGTTTGGGGCTCAATCATTGCACTTGCAGCATTCTATACAGTACTTCTCATTATCGAGATGTATTTAATGATCAAATTCTCGCGTTTAGGGCCAAGTTCGCTACATACGGGTAAATATCATTTCGAAAAATTAGCAGCAAAAGATAATGCCAATCACGCTAACCTTGAGGAGCCTCAATCATGATCGAATATGAACTTCTCAAAATCATCTGGTGGGTCTTGGTTGGTGTATTACTGATTGGTTTTGCACTCACAGATGGTTTTGATATGGGCTCAATGGCACTCATGCCATTTGTAGGTAAAACAGATGATGAACGTCGTGCTGCAATCAATACGATTGCACCACATTGGGAAGGCAACCAAGTTTGGTTCGTGACTGCTGGCGGCGCACTCTTTGCTGCTTGGCCAATGGTCTATGCCACTGCCTTTTCGGGCATGTACTGGGCACTATTACTGGTCTTATTTGCCTTATTTTTAAGACCTGTCGGTTTCGACTACCGCTCTAAACTGCAAAATACACAATGGCGTACCTCTTGGGATTGGGGTTTAGCCATTGGTGGTGCTGTTCCTGCATTAGTGTTTGGGGTCGCATTTGGCAACATGTTCCTTGGCGTACCTTTTACTTTAGATGAAACGGTTCGCTCAACCTACACGGGTAGTTTCTTTGCCCTACTCAATCCATTTGCTTTAGTTTGTGGTTTAGTCAGTTTATCTATGCTGTGTGCACATGGTGGTGCATGGTTAATGCTGCGTACCGATGGTGATTTACGTGCACGCTCTGCAAAAGCGACTCAAATTATGGGCTATCGTGTACTTGGTTTGCTTCTTAGGTGCAGGTGCATGGTTATACTTTGGCGGTATTGAAGGTTATACCTTGGTACAACCTTTTGATACCAATGGTGTCGCCAATCCATTAGCAAAAGAAGTACTCACTAATGGTAACCATGGTTGGATGAATAACTATTCAACCTATCCAATCACCATGCTCGCTCCAATTGCTGCAACCTTAGGTGGATTACTGATTGTCTTTGCTGCAGCTAAAAATAAAGCGGGACTCAGCTTTACTGGTTCTACTTTAGCAGTCACAGGTTCCATCTTAACGGCTGGTTTTGCACTGTTCCCATTTCTCATGCCATCAAGTATCAATCCAACGGTCAGCTTGACCATGTGGGATGCTGTTTCAAGTAAAAATACACTGACCGTTATGACCGTTGTCGCCTGTATTTTTGTTCCAATTATTATCGGTTACACCACGTGGTGTTACTACAAGATGTGGGGTGTCATTACCAATAAACACATTCAAGATAACTCACACAGCCTTTACTAAGGTTGTGTTTACAAGAAATAAGGAGAATAGTTATGTGGTATTTCGCTTGGATTCTTGGCATCTTGATGGCGTGTTTTGCAGGTGTACTCAGTGCCCTTTACATTGAACATCATCAAGATTTAGATGAGGAATAAAAAATGACTGAAGTCGCAATGACAACAACAGAAAAAAAGCCCAATACATTCGCAATGGCCATCTCATTTTTGTTGGCATTGCCTCTTGCAGCTGTTTTACTCATCCATCCTGCTGCAATGTTGGATGCTAACGGTGGATACAGTCATCGCGCCATGATGTTTATTATGATTGGCATTTCAGGTGGTTTTATTCACGGTGTCGGTTTTATTCCACGATTTTGGTTATGGAAATGGTTATTTAGCCCTTTCATTGCATGGCCACTCATGCTCTGGGGCTACTATACTTGGTTCCTTGCTTAAAATAAAAAAGCCCTCAGTTCAATTGAGGGCTTTTTTAATATCATTATTGCTAAACCATAGCACGACAAAATTCAGAAAAGAGCTTATTAAAATATTGAACTCATCAACGATGACTATGAATAGACATCACAATTCCCATACTGGCAAGCATAGAAATAACCGCCGTACCACCATAACTCATTAATGGTAGTGGATCACCCGTTACAGGCAAAATACCACTCACCATGCCTGAACTTAGAAAGACGAAAAAGAAAAATGTAAGCCCGATTGCACCTGCATATAAACGCCCGAAATTATGGAAGCTATTGATTCCAATCATTAAACAACGAATAATAATGGCAGCAAATAAACTAATTAAGCAAAAACACGCCAATAAAACCGAACTCTTCGGCATAAGTCGACATAATAAAATCGGTATGGTGCTCAGGCAAGTAACCTAAATGTGATTGCGTTCCCTCAAGGTAGCCCTTACCTGTTAAGCCACCAGATCCAATCGCAATTTTGGATTGAATAATATTCCAACCCGCCCCCAAAGCATCAGATTCTGGATCAAATAAAGTCACAACTCGTTTTTTCTGATATTCCTGCAACACGAACATCCAAAGTGCAGGTGCAACAACAGCAAATGCGGAAAGCGCACCTACAATCAATTTCCAAGACATACCACTTAAAAATAAAACAAAAATTCCCGGAATGATCAGACCAATATTTAAGTCAGGCTGTAAAGCTACCAGTACAAAAGGAATCATCATCAACACTAAAGCGATAATAATATCGAGCAATTTGGGCGGAAATGGGCGACGCGAAAAATACCATGCCATCATTAAAGGCATTGCAAATTTCATAAACTCACTGGGTTGCATACTGCCAATTCCTGGCAGGCTAATCCACCTTTTTGCCCCCATGCGAGTCTCACCAATGGCAAGTACCAACAGCAGCATAATAACGGCAAATATATAAAAATAAGGACTAACTGCTTGATAAACTTTCGGTGGAATTTGCGCACAAATAAACATGGCAATAAAACCAACGCCAAAACTAATGCCTTGGCGAAGCACCATTTGTGAATCTTGGGCTGATGCACTGTAAATAACCATCAAACCTAATGCGGCATTCAGAACTAAAAAGCATAACAACCAAGGATCTAAATGCCATTTTTTCCATTTAGATGAATCATTTTTAATGCTTCTACCATCACGTAAAGAGTGACGTAAAAAACGATACTGCGGCGATGGTATCATTTGAAATATTTAAATGTTTAGATGAGGTGACAAATTATAAATTTAAAGCCACCTAGATCATATATCTAAAACCAATTTTTATTTTATTTTTGTGAAGCTAAAATTAATTTTGCAAGTTCTAAATCGTCAGCATAGGTGATTTTGATATTGTCTGAACGACCTTGCACCACTTTCACGGGTTCACCGACATACTCTAAAGCACTGGCTTCATCGGTAATTGTAATACCATCCTGCAACGCTTTTTCAATTGCATGCTTCAATATGCCTAGCTTTGAAATTTGCGGAGTCTGCGCTTGCCATAAATGCTCGCGACTCACAGTCTTGTCAATATTATCGCGCTGTGCAACAAATTTTAAAGTATCACGCACTGGAATGGCTAAAATTGCACTACTCTTTTCTTGTATTGCCGAATTTACCAAACGGTTCAAACATGCTTGAGTAACACATGGGCGTGCCGCATCATGCACAAAAACCAAATCATCATTTGATGCAATTTGACTTAAATAAGTCAATGCATTGAGTACAGAATGAACACGCTCTGCGCCACCCACACAAAAATGAGCCTTGTCTGGCTGAACAAAATTTAATGTTTTAGCAACCGAATCATCTTCACTTGTTGCCAGTACATAACCAGAAATAGGCAATTTATTCAAACGACTTACCGTATGTTCTAATACAGTTTTACCCTCAATCATCTGATATTGTTTAAGTTCAGTTTGAGAAAAACGACTTCCAGAACCCGCAGCAGGAATAATCGCCCAAATTTTATGGCACATTTACGGGTACTTCTTCTTTGCCATCTTCATTGGTTCTTAAATCTATTTTGGCATTTGGATCAATATAAATCGGTCTATACTGCGTTCCAACCATACTCATTTGCACAAAAGTTTCATGCGGTTTAATCAAACCAAGATCTAAACGTGCATGTTCTTCAATCGCTTCAATGCCATTTTTTAAATCATAAACTTCAGCAGCAAGAACACGATTACGTTCTTTTAATTCTGAATTTATTTCTGTTTGTTGTTGAATTTTTTGGGCTAATTTTTGATGGTCATGATAGCCACCTTCGCCAAACCAAAATAAGTACTGAAACCCTGCGATCAAAATGATCGCAAGGCCCAATAATACTTTACTCACCATGGAGTTAAATATATTTAACATAAATAGCATTCAGTCGCTTAGTTCAAACCTTTGAATTCAGCTTTACCGCGATATGCTGCATGAGTCAACTCTTCAATACGAAGTAATTGGTTATATTTTGCAACACGGTCAGAACGGCACAGTGAACCAGTCTTGATTTGACCCGCCGCAGTACCCACAGCAAGATCAGCAATCGTAGAATCTTCTGTTTCGCCTGAACGGTGTGAAATCACAGTAGAGTAACCATTTGCTTTCGCAAGATAGATCGCATCTAAAGTTTCAGTCAATGTACCAATTTGGTTGTATTTGATTAAGATAGAGTTACCTACTTTCTCATTAATACCACGTTGAAGGATTTTCGGGTTTGTAACGAACAAGTCATCACCAACCAACTGGATTTTGTCGCCAAGGATAGACGTCAAGTAAGACCAACCTTCCCAATCCGACTCATCTAAACCATCTTCAATTGAGATAATTGGATATTGGTTTACAAGACCCGCTAAATAGTCAGAGAACTGGTTGCTTGTGAATGCTTTATTGCCTTCACCTGCAAGGATGTATTGACCATTTTTGTAGAATTCTGAAGATGCACAGTCAAGCGCAAGCATAATGTCAGAACCCGCTTTGTAACCTGTTTGACCAATTGCTTCAAGAATAACAGTGATCGCTTCTTCGTTTGAACGCAAGTTTGGTGCAAAACCACCCTCATCACCTACAGCAGTGTTTAAACCTTTTTTGTTTAAAACTGATTTTAGAGAATGGAATATTTCAGCACCCGCACGTAATGCTTCAGAGAATGAAGTAAAGCCTACTGGCTCAATCATAAACTCTTGAATATCAACATTATTGTCTGCATGTGAACCACCATTGATGATGTTCATCATTGGTACAGGCATAGTCAAAATCGTTTGACCACGTAAGTCTGCGATATATTGGAACAAAGGAATTTTCTTTTCATCAGCCGCAGCACGTGCAGCAGCTAAAGAAACCGCTAAAGTTGCGTTTGCACCCAATTTTTCTTTGTTTTCAGTACCATCAAGATCAATCATCTTTTGGTCGATTTCTTTTTGCTCAAATACAGAAGTACCGATTAAAAGATCACGAATCAACGTATTAACGTTGTTTACTGCAGTGCGAACACCTTTACCTAAATAACGTGATTTATCACCGTCACGAAGTTCTAAAGCTTCACGAGAACCAGTTGAAGCACCAGATGGTGCACATGCACGGCCAACTACGCCAGATGCTAAGATAACGTCTGCTTCGATGGTTGGGTTACCACGAGAGTCCAAAATTTCACGTGCACGAATGTCAACGATTTGACTCATGAACAATTCCTCAGTTGATTGAATAACTAGATGCTCTTATAGAGCATCAATGAGTATCTAACTTTTTGAATCCTTTAACCAAGGTATCCAATTCTTTTAATTGCGCCAAGAACGGTTCAAGCTGCGACATACGAAGTGCGCATGGACCGTCACATTTTGCATGTTCTGGATCTGGATGTGCCTCTAGGAACAAACCTGCCAAACCTGTCGCCATACCTGCACGTGCAAGTGTGGTGATTTGCGCACGACGACCGCCCGCTGAATCAGCACGACCACCGGGCGTTTGCAGCGCATGGGTCACATCAAAAAACACAGGGACATTCATTTCTTTCATGTGGTCGAAGCCCAGCATGTCTACAACCAAGTTGTTATAGCCAAATGCTGAACCACGTTCACATAAAATGAGCTTGTCATTTCCAGCTTCTAAACATTTATTTAGAATATGACGCATTTCGTGCGGCGCTAGAAATTGTGCTTTTTTAATGTTAATGATGGCATCAGTTTTTGCCATCGCTTCAACAAGGTCAGTCTGACGACTTAAAAAAGCAGGAAGCTGAATAATATCAGCAACTTCAGCCACAGGTGCAGCTTGGTAAGGCTCATGCACATCAGTAATGATGGGTACATTGAAGTGTTTTTTAATGTCCGCTAACCACTCAAGACCTTTTTCCAGACCTGGGCCACGGAAAGAGTTCAAGCTGGAGCGATTGGCTTTATCGAAGCTTGCTTTAAAAACATAGGGAATATCTAAACGTGTACAGATATCCACATAAGTTTCAGCAATTTCAAAAGCAAGATCTTTAGATTCAAGTACGTTCATGCCGCCGAATAGTACAAATGGCAAGTGGTTTGCCATTTGTATATCGCCTAAACGTACAATTTCTTGTGGTTTTAATTGTGACATTTAAACTTCCCTAGTTTATTCCCAGACCGTTATTACTTGGTTTTTTGATGCTGTTTTTTAGCAGCGTCAATAAAGCTAGCAAATAATGGATGTCCATCACGTGGTGAACTTGTAAATTCCGGGTGGAATTGTACAGCAATAAACCAAGGATGTTGAGGAATTTCAACAGTTTCTACTAAATGTTGTACTGGTGAATAACCTGAAATTTTCATTCCTGCTTCTTCAAGCGCCGGAATAAAACGGTTGTTCATTTCGTAACGATGGCGATGACGTTCAATAATTTCCGCACGACCATACACTTCACGAGTTTTAGTGCCTTCAACCAATTCTGATTTTTGAGCACCTAAACGCATTGTTCCGCCAAGATCCGATTCAACACTACGTTGCTGAACTTCACCACGTTCATCTAACCACTCTGTGATTAAACCAATCAGTGGGGACTTGGTTGAACGATTGAATTCTGTAGACGATGCGTCAGTGATACCAGCCACGTTACGAGCATACTCGATCACAGCCAGTTGCATACCTAAACAAATTCCCAAGAATGGTACTTTGTTTTCACGAGCATACTGAATTGCATTCATCTTGCCTTCAGTACCACGTTCACCAAAACCACCAGGAACAAGGATTGCATCAGCATCTTTCAATACATCGCTTACATCTTGGCTTTCTAGTTCTTCAGCATTGACATAGTCAATTTGAATTTTAACGCGGTTTTTAATACCCGCATGTAGAAGCGCTTCGTTTACAGATTTATATGCATCTGGAAGTTCAACATATTTACCCACCATTGCAACACGTACTGTGTATTCAGGATTAAGTAATGCTTCAACCACATTATCCCAATCTGTTAAATCAGCTTCAGGAAGGTCATAACCAAAACGTTCACAAATCAAATCATCCACATTTTGTTCATAGAACGTACGTGGGATTTGGTAAATAGAGCGCGCATCCTTACATACCACAACCGCGCGTGCTTGGACGTTGGTAAATAATGCAATTTTACGAATCGTGTCTGCATCGACATCATATTCTGTACGACAGATTAAGATATCTGGCTGAATACCAATCGACAATAGCTCTTTAACAGAGTGTTGTGTTGGTTTGGTTTTTAATTCAGCTGCAGATTTAATGTATGGAAGCAAGGTTAAATGCATGAGCATGGTGCGATTATGACCCAGCTCAACCATAAGCTGACGTACAGATTCCATGAATGGGAGAGATTCAATGTCACCTACTGTGCCGCCAATTTCTACAATTGCAACGTCATAGCCTTCACCTGCGCGAAGCACACGTTCTTTAATATTATCCGTAATATGTGGAATAACTTGAACCGTACCGCCAAGATAATCACCACGACGTTCTTTATTTAAAACGTCTTGGTATACACGGCCAGAAGTAAAGTTATTCAATTTGGTCATTTTCGCACGACGTAAGAAACGTTCGTAATAACCCAAATCTAGGTCAGTTTCAGCACCATCCTCTGTAACAAAGACTTCACCATGCTGGAATGGGCTCATTGTCCCTGGATCGACATTAATGTATGGATCCATTTTGACCATGGTTACTTTTAAACCACGGGCTTCTAAAAGCGCAGCAACTGAAGCAGCTGAAATACCTTTACCTAGTGATGAAACTACACCACCAGTCACGAAAATAAAATGGGTCATTGGGTTTCTCGTACAATCGAGCCTAAATCGGCCTACAATGTTGCGCAATTTTACTTTACTCTGTACCAATAAAGCAAAGTCAATCCGCATCAATTCATAGAACAATAAACAATTGGTTATTCTATCAGCATTTCCGATAAAAAATTAGAGGGGTTGCAGAGGATTTTTATATTCGTATTTGCTGTTATAATGCTGACATCTTATTAATGCTTTATTTTGTGCAATTATGAATAAAAAACTTTTAATTTGTGGCGCTATTGCAGCGGGTTTATTATTAACAGCGTGTGTAAAAAAAGAAGCCCCGAAAGAAGACGAATCAGGACAGGTTGAAACCACTCAGCAAACTGAGCAAGTGATCGAACCTGTACAAGCAGAACCTTTAACTCCAGTTGAAAACGAGCAAATAGAAATTCCTACACATGTAGAAGTTGAACGTCACGAAACAGCACACACAACGACGGAGATTCGTCGTGAAGTGAGTGAAGCTCAACCTGCTGAAAGCAAGCCTGTCATAAAAGCGGAAGCACCGAAAGCGGAAGACAAACCAACTCAAGTTGCTCAGCAAAAACCGAATAATACGCCGCAGTCAGAAGATGATGCTGTTGCTGCTGCCATTGCTGCTGCCACGCCTGCACTTGAAAACTAAGTTCGTTTTTAAAATGCAAAAACCCAGTGAATTCACTGGGTTTTTATTTAATATTGGATCTATATTCCATAACAATGGATCATGATTGGATTTTTTAAATGAAATCTAAGCTCATTCACCAATAAATACAGCGCAAAGCACACACCCATTTATGATAAAAAATGTAAATTCACATCACTATCAGAAAATTAACGATTACATTGATTTATTAAACAGGATTAATAAAATAAAAGTACACCACAATAACAGCCAAAATAAACATTGATAGCCATAAATACGTATTTACGGTATTAAAGCTTTTAATAAATTTCACAATTTCCACTATATCAACCCAAATCTACTGTTAAAGTCATACATTCCATTTTATTAATATATGATTACATATATTTAAATAAATTAAAACTGATTCATTTCAAGTCTTTTATTATCTTGCGATGAATTCTGCTCAGCATATTTGAAGATGAAATAAATAAAATACTTGTCTGCAAAATATTGTTAGCCAATGCATGCTGAACATGAGCAATATCATTAGATTTTTTTCATAAGTCATTTTTTAATCAATACAAGTGATTCGTAAAAACCAAAAATAAACAACAAATTTTAGCAGGTATTGGATTCATGAGTGTGGCATGGATGCCACATGTTTCCCATCACGACAAGGACGTCGTGTATGGGAAACAAAAGGTTTTTCTTGCGAACTCAAAATATATTTTGAGATCCTCATTTTGACCTTTCAAAAGTAGAGATAATGCCTACGCAAAGGTATAAAAATTGAATCAATAAAATGAGGCAGTGCTGATTTTAAAGAATTGAGTATTGAACATTTTTTGATTTATACAAGTTATCTACTACAAAACCATCAGGTGATCGCTTTTACGCTACAATATGTACACTTTTCACTCATGTCGTTTAGCAGATGATAAAAAAATGTTGTGATTTATTAGAGATTAATCATTTAAAGATTGCCTTTATTGAAAGTGCAAGCTCAGGCTATCTTTCAAGCCAATTTTCAATTTATAAAAATAGTGGTGCAGAGATCTTACTGGGTGGTTTAGTGAGTTACGACCCTTCAATAAAAATCAATATTCTAAAAATTGAACCAGCTTTCATTGAAAAATATACTGCTGAATCCGCTGAAGTGACTGAAGCAATGGCTGTTCATGGGAAAAAACTATTTACCCAAGCGGATATTGTTGTGGCTTGTACTGGATTACTCAAATCAGGTGGTAGTGCAACAGAAATAAAACCTGAAGGCACATTTTTTATCTCAATTTTATATTTAAATAAGACCTATAATTTTCATTATTTTATTGGTGGAACACCCTCCGAAAAACTTGCGGTCTTAACTCAGTATGTTGCAAAAGAAATCATAAAAATGATTGAGGAAATCTAGCCATGTTGAAACTCAAAACCAGTTTGCTCAGTTTAATACTCCTACCCTGCACCAGTTTTGCAACTGTAGGTGGATCACAAAATATAGAAGTACTAGGTTATGATCATCAGAGATCAAAAAGTCTACTTATTCAGACATTATGAAGATGGTCGTGGTCGTCTACCACAACTCTATTATTATCAATTTAAGAACAATCAACATCCTGAAAAGCTCATTCAAGTCAACTCACTCTACATCAATCCCAAAACCAAAAAAATTGATTATGATCAAGACAGCCGTTTGTTTAATCAAGAAATCCGTAAAATTAAAAACCGACTTCAACCACTTGTAACTATTTCTAAAAACACAATCAAAGTTCAAGTATTAAATAAAACCACATCGAAAGAAAAGTCATGGTATGACCCAAATGAATTTATACCTAAATATAAGTATACCTATCAGTTAACAAGCAAAAATTTTAAAAGCCAAATACATCAGGCGATAGATTATCGCCAAGGCTTGAGTATCTCTCAAGCGTATAAAATCCCCAATCAACAGAAAATTATCGCTACTGTAAAATACTTAGGTCTTCCTTTTGAAACGGGTTATACCATAGAGGATCCTGTTTTATTGATCCCTAAAAAATAAAGCCTCCGAAGAGGCTTTATTACAACTTTTGTCAACTTACGCGGCAGCACGCTCAGTAATAGGTACAACTTTACGCAGTTCAGGCCCGGTATAATCTGCACTTGGACGAATAATACGATTGTCTGCACGTTGTTCCATCACATGTGCCGCCCAACCTGTCACACGGCGACATCACGAAGATTGGTGTAAACAGCTTCGTTGCAATATCCATGAAGTGATACGCTGAAGCATGGAAAAAGTCTGCGTTACAGAACAATTTCTTCTCACGCCACATCACTTCTTCACAGCGTACTGAGACTGGATAAAGTACCGTATCACCGACATCTTTTGCCAAGCGCTCTGCCCAGATTTTGATGATGCCATTACGTGGATCATTGTCTTTATAGATCGCATGACCAAAGCCCATGATCTTTTCTTTACGTTCAAGTTTGCCCAACATTTCACGTTCAGCTTCGTCGGCAGACGTCCAGTTTTCAATCATTTCCATTGCAGCTTCATTGGCACCACCATGTAATGGCCCACGCAGTGAACCAATGGCACCGGTAATACATGAATGCATATCCGACAATGTAGAAGCACAAACACGTGCAGTAAAGGTTGAAGCGTTAAATTCATGCTCTGCATAAAGAATCAGCGATACATTCATCACTTGTTCATGCAATTCATTTGGTTTTTCGCCACGAAGTAAATGCAGGAATTGCGCACCGATTGAATCATCATCGGTATTTTCTTCAATACGCACACCATCATGGCTAAAACGATACCAATAGCAAATAATCGCTGGTAAGGTTGCCAAAATACGATCGGCTACATCTTGCTGTTCAGTAAATGATTGTTCTGTTTCCAAGTTACCCAGCATCGAAACGCCGGTACGCATTACATCCATGGGATGCGAGTCCGCTGGAATACGCTCTAATACTTCTTTTAAGGCTTGCGGTAATTGACGCAGCGATTTTAATTTCGCTTTGTAAGTTGCAAGCTGTGCAGCAGTGGGCAATTCACCAAAGAAAATCAGGTAGGCGACTTCTTCAAATTGGCAGTTTTCAGCCAAGTCCTGTACATCGTAACCACGATAGGTTAAGACCTGCACCACTCTTTGCCAACGGTTGAAAGTGCTGTTTTACCTGCCACTTGTCCACGCAATCCTGCGCCTGTGAGTACTTTTCCTTCAGCCATTTTTTTATTCTCCATGTTGAATCTTTTATTTAAACAATTTATCTAAGGTATTTTCAAAGGTATGATAATCAAGGAATTGGTACAGTTCTTTACGCTGTTGCATGACTATCCAATACATTGACTTGCGTACCCGTTTCACGAATAGAGCGCATCACTTCGAGTGCCGCTTTTTGCATTGCACGCGTTGCAGACAATGGATACAGCACCATTGAAATGCCCTGTTCAGCCAGTTCTTCCGTGGTGTAATACGGGGTATCACCAAATTCAGTAATATTGGCCAATACAGGTACACCGACTGCATCACAGACGGTTTTGTACATGGTAATGTCGGTCATTGCTTCGGCAAAGATCGCATCGGCACCCGCTTCTACACAGGCACAAGCACGGTCAATCACGGCTTGCAAACCTTCTTTTTGTAAGGCATCGGTACGTGCCATGACCACAAAGTTTGAATCTGTTTTTGCATCCACTGCAGCTTTAATACGATCAACCATTTCTTGTTGTGTGACAATTTCTTTATTTGGACGGTGACCACAACGTTTTTGTGCAACCTGATCTTCAATATGGACTGCCGCCGCGCCCGCAGCAATCATTTGCTTGACCGTACGTGCAATATTAAAAGCACCGCCCCAGCCTGTATCAATATCGACCAAGAGCGGTGTATCGACCCGTTCAGTAATACGACGTACATCTTCAAGTACATTGTCTAAACTGGTCATGCCTAAATCAGGTAAACCATAAGAATAATTGGCAACACCTGCACCCGATAGATAAATGGCTTTATAACCGACTTCTTTTGCCATCATGGCTGCATAGGCATTGACTGTGCCAATAATTTGTAATGGTTTTTCAACTTCCAGTGCTTGTCTAAATCTTAAGCCTGCAGATTTGTGTTCTGTCATTTCCCTTTCCACAGCTTCACTTTATTTATTGAATTTCGAGTATAGCCATAAACATATTCAGATCTATGGCTTTTTAGAACATATACTCTAAAACTTTAGTCAAATATTCACCAAACCTATAGTGTTATTTCCATTTTGCATAATTGTGACTAAAACAAGACAACATCTTTATTTTAAGAAATGTGCGCATATTTTTGCTATCATTGCAAATGTTTTCATTTTCTAATTATTGACTCTGTACGCCATATGCAAGAATTAGTTCAACTAGAACCTTTAGCTCGAGATACTCCACAAACAAAACGTGGTCATGAACGATGCCTATCGCTTTTGCTGAGTGCAAATGAACTATTTCTAGAACGTGGTTATGATGCGGTATCTCTAGATGATATCGTTCATCATGCGGGTGGCTCTAAAGCCTCAATTTATAAATTTTTTGGTAATAAAGAAGGTCTATTTACGGCTATTTGTGATTATCGTCGCGAGCAATTTTTTAAAGATATCTGTGTGCCTTTTGAACAAGGCAAAGATGATCTTCGTTCCTATTTAGTTCAAACCCTAATAAATTTTAAGCACCACCTCGTGCTTCCAGAAAATGCTGCCTTCCTGCGTTTAATTATTGAACGGACTCAGCGCAGCCCAGAACTGGCGCTGTATATTCATGAACAAGGGCCAAAGCATATTCAAATGGCAATTGCCTGTGCTTTAACCAAAGCCGATGCACTTGGCACGATTAAATGCAAACAACCTATTTATTCTGCACAACTGTATTTTGGAATTATCCGTAATATTGAATGGCGCGTCCTCATGGGTATTCCAATTCAAGAAAATGATCAAGAAACCACCGAATACATCAATTATTGCGTAGATCGCTTCTTAGAAGGTCATCAATAGGCCTAGTTTTTTTGCAATTCTGTCTGCGTATAGTATATTAATCGTCTTTCTTTCACTCAACCAACCAACAACTAATTGTTGTTTTGTTTTTTTATTCAGCAATTATTGTGGAGTAACCATGGCTCTACGTCATTTTCTGACCTTACGCGATTTATCGACTTTAGAACTTAACCAAATTTTGCAGCGCGCGATTGAACTTAAACGCAAGCAACATAATAATGAGGTGTTCCAACCTTTTGTCGGTAAAGTTTTGGGCATGATTTTTGAAAAATCGAGTACCCGCACGCGTGTTTCGTTTGAAGCAGGTATGAGTCAATTCGGTGGTAGTGCAATTTTCTTATCTTCTCGTGACACACAACTGGGTCGCGGCGAACCGATTGAAGATTCTGCACGTGTGATCTCAAGCATGCTTGATATTATTATGATCCGTACTTTTGGTCATGACATCGTAGAACGCTTTGCTTCTTATTCAAAAGTACCCATCATCAATGCCTTAACTGATGATCATCACCCTTGCCAACTTCTGGCTGATATGCAAACTTTCCTTGAACATCGTGGTTCTATCGAAGGTAAAACCGTGGCATGGATTGGTGATGGCAACAATATGTGTAATTCATATATTGAAGCAGCGCACATGTGGGGCTTTAAATTAAAAATTGCCACGCCTAAAGGTTATGAGCCACAAGAAAAATTCTTGTCAGAATTTGCCCACTGTGTAGAACTTGTCAATTCAGCAGAAGATGCAGCAGTCAATGCAGATCTGATTGTGACTGATGTTTGGGCCAGCATGGGACAAGAGGAAGAGCAAAAAATTCGCGAGAAAGCCTTTGCTGATTTCCAAGTCAATGAAAAACTCATGGATTTAGCACATTCAAATTGTTTATTTATGCACTGCTTACCTGCGCACCGTGGTGAAGAAATTTCTGAAAACTTGCTTGACCACAAAAATGCAGTGGTTTGGGATGAAGCAGAAAACCGTTTACACGCACAAAAAGCTTTGGTTGAATTTTTACTCAATGAAAATTTAAAGAAAGATTAAACAATTAAAAAATCTTAAAAAAAGCACCTACGGGTGCTTTTTTTATATTCAAATCGCTATAATTAAATCCATAATTTTTATAAGTGATTTTAACCATGTCTTTAAAAATAATCGTTTTATCTTTAAGTACTTTCATTTTAATCAATACAGCACAAGCCAAAGGCACGGAACTGGATCAATATTTTGTCAAAAATCAAATCATAGACTCATCGTATAAAATCAAAGACAGCAAAAAACTCAATGAAATTTTAAATGTCATGAGTGATGAAGACTCACGCACTATGCCCTATCAAGCTGATCAAAATACAGTGATTGAACAATTACGATTATATGCAGATCATATTGATATCCAAGGAATGATCACCACCCCAGATTTCACACAATTCGCTGAAGATATGGGTGATAAAGAAGTGAAACAACTCATCACACAAAATTTAATCAATAATTGCCATTTATTTTTTGAGCATGAATTCCAACGCGTAAATCCCTACTATGTTGAAGTCAAACTGAGTGCGCCTCACAAGACCTATGATCTAAAAATTAAAAACAGCGAGTGTCAATTTTAAGATTACAACTTGATACGTTAGCCATCTAACGTATCAAACCTTGAGGTTGCAAAATAATCATCATCGCACCCAATATGACCACTAGACCACCCAACATATCCCAACGGGTTAACACCACCTGATCGACATAACGTAACCAGATTAAAGCTGTAAAGATATAAATTCCACCATAAGCGGCATAAATTCTGCCTGATGCAGCAGGATGCAAGGTCAGTAACCACACAAAGACAGCCAAACTTAATACTGTCGGAAGCCAAAACCAATGTGACTTACCTTGATTTAAAATCAAATATGGAAAATAACAACCTAAAATTTCTGCAATCGCTGTGACAAAAAAAAGGCAAAAGGTCGTAATCACCTTAGTAATTTGAATATCCATAACTTTCTATATAGGCCAGTTTTCTCTTTCTCCCATTGGGAGAAGATCGGGATGAGGGTGAATAGAAACAAAATAACCCGTGCGAACACGGGTTATTTTAAGCATAGATCTGATTATGCAGGTTCAGCAGTTTGATCTTCAAATACTTCGAGTTTCAATCCGACTGCCTTGCCATTTTCTTTCTTCACAGAAACAGCAACATTACCACCATGTTCAGCGAGTTCACCGAACAAAATCATTTCAGCAAGCGGTTTTTTCAAATGTTCTTGAATCAAACGTTGCATTGGACGAGCACCCATTAAACGGTCATAACCATTTTCAGCCATCCATTCGCGAGCACTTTGATCGACATCGAGAACGACTTGCTTATCATCAAGTTGAGCTTGTAATTCCGTTAAGAATTTATCCACCACATTTTCAATGACAGTCGTCGGCAATGCATTGAATTGAATAATGCCATCCAAACGATTTCGGAATTCTGGTGAGAATGCCTTCTTCATTGCATCTTTATTGTCATTACTATTGTCTTGCTCCATAAAACCAATACTGGCGCGAGAAATACTGTCCGCCCCAATATTGGTGGTTAAAACAAGAATCACATTACGGAAATCAGACTTACGACCATTGTTATCGGTCAATGAACCATGATCCATAATTTGTAATAACAAATTGAAGACATCTGGATGTGCTTTTTCAATTTCATCCAGTAGCAAGACGCAATGTGGACTTTTATGAATGGCATCGGTCAACAAACCACCTTGGTCAAAACCGACATAACCCGGAGGCGCACCAATTAAACGTGAAACTGCATGACGTTCCATATATTCAGACATATCGAGGCGAACCAATTCTACACCTAACAGTTTAGCCAACTGCTTGGTGACCTCAGTTTTACCCACACCGGTAGGCCCTGCAAATACAAAGCTACCAACGGGTTTATCTGGAGATTTTAAACCTGCACGTGATAATTTAATGGCAGAACCCAGTGCTTCAATGGCTGTATCTTGACCAAAAACCACACGTTTCAAATCACGTTCAAGATTAATCAATACCGTCTTGTCATCTTTCGATACAGTTTTCGGTGGAATACGCGCAATTTTAGAGATGATATCTTCGATATTTTCTACCGTAATTAAACTATCATCTGGCTCAGCTTTCAAACGGCGTTGTGCACCTGCTTCATCAATTACGTCAATCGCTTTATCTGGTAAGAAACGATCATTAATAAATTTCGCAGACAACTCCACAGCTGCAACCAATGCTCTATCGTCATATTGAACATGATGAAAATCTTCAAATTTAGATTTTAAACCACGTAAAATATCAACAGTTTCAGAAATAGATGGCTCATTGACATCAATTTTTTGGAAACGGCGTGATAAAGCATGATCTTTTTCAAAGACCTGACGATATTCTTGGAAAGTCGTTGAACCGATGCAACGCAGTGAACCATTCGACAACGCTGGCTTAATTAAATTTGATGCATCCATGGTACTGCCCATACTTGAGCCTGCACCAATAATCATGTGAATTTCATCAATAAATAAAATGGCTTCTGGTTTCTTTTTCAAAGCATTTAAAAGTTGTTTTAAACGTTTTTCAAAATCACCACGGTATTTAGTCCCTGCCACCAAAGCGCCAATATCCAGACTAAAGACTTCAGCATTTTCAAGTGGTTTCGGTGCTTTACCATTTACAATCAGCCAAGCCAAACCTTCAGCAATCGATGTTTTACCAACACCGGGATCACCCACCAACAAAGGATTGTTTTTACGGCGGCGACACAAAATTTGTGCCGCACGTTCAATTTCTTTTTCACGACCAATTAAAGGATCTGTTTTGCCTTTTTGTGCTTCCACATTCAAATTGGTGGTGTATAAATCAAGTGGTCCAGCATTTGCAGACGTAGATGCTTCACCATCTAACTCTTCAACTTCCTCTTCGGCTTGCACTTCTTCTTTGCGCGTACCATGAGATAAATATTGAGTTAAAGTTAAACGATTAATTTGATGGCGTTTAAGTAAATAAACAGCAAATGAATCACGTTCAGAATACATTGCAACAAGAATGTCCGCACCTTCAACTGTACGATCGCCACCGCTAGATTGCACATGGAAAATTGCACGTTGCAGAATACGATCAAAACTTTCCGTCGGATGTGGTGCCTGATCGCTATGTTCACTTAATTTAGGGGTATGTTGTTCAACGTATTCTTCTAATTCTTTGCGAAGAACAATAATGTCCGCACCACACGCTTTAAGCGCATTTACAGCAGAGTCATTATCAAGTAACGCCAACAATAAATGTTCAACCGTCAGAAACTCATGTCTCTTTTGACGAGCCATGCTAACAGCCAAACGTAAAGATACTTCTAATTGACGACTGAGCATGTAATCCCCTTAATCTTTTGGCTCAATCTGACAAAGCAATGGATGACCTTGTGACCGAGCATAATTATTTACCTGGTTCGCTTTCGTTTCCGCAATGTCTCTTGGATAAACGCCTGCGATACCTTTCCCTTCATAATGTACAGTTAGCATTACTTGAGTGGCTTGGTCAAGATTCAAAGCGAAGTATTGTTGTAAAATTTCAATTACAAAGTCCATTGGTGTGTAATCATCGTTCATTAAAACAACACAATACATTGGCGGACGCTTTAATTCGGGTTTTGCCGCTTGTACTGCAATACCACCTTCTGATTCCTCATGCGGTTCATTGCTTAAGCGTGGACTAATATGCCAATCGACATATCCAGATTGATGAAAAGAATTTTTGATGTCATTTAAACAATTTTGACGTTTATTCATTCGCATAGGATTTAAAATTCACATTTATTGTGCATTTGCTTCTGCTTGAGGGATATCAGAGATAAATGCCGATTGACTTTCTATGGGTTTTCCACGGCCCCAACTGAACCGCTTAATCACGGGTGTACTGGTTCCAGTTAAATGAACTTCAATAAACTCTGGCGCAAAGCCTTTAGGCATGGTCCAACGTCCAGTTAAACGCTCAGAATCTTGAAAATTGAAATTCTTGTCGTCCATCGGAACCACTAACACTTCTGTACCTTGAATTAAACGTAATTCAACACTACCCGATGCACTACGTTTATTGGGACTCACTTGTACCAAATCCAGCTCATATTCATAAGCATTATCAGGTAACGGTTTAATCCCAATATTTTGTATGGTTAGACTAAGACCACCACGTTGACGCAATACTTCACGATAAATTGCACCCAAACCTTCAGACTGAATTTTATCTGCACGGGCTTGATTCAGCGCAGCAAATAAATCATTTGAATTACTCACCGCAACATCACGTTCTTGTACTGCTAAATTCAAATTTTTATTCAGTATGTCTAAGCTACTCTTTTGCTTTTGCACAACCTCAACCAGTTGTTCTGCATCAGCTTCAAAACCGACAACGGTTAGACCTTGCCGATGCCCAATTGAATAGCCAAGAAAACCACTACCCACAACCAAAATTGCAGCACCAATCGCCAAAGGTAAATTGCCCTTTAAAAAAGGTTTTTTACTTAATGGGGCCTGTTGTGACGGAGTATTTAATTCAGTATCCAGCATCGTCATCTCTTATTTTGATTCATTCAAAACACACATTTAAATCCAAATCTAAATGTGTGTGAAGTTGAAAAACGTTTTTTATGGTAATAAACCAATCCCTTCCAAACCTGCATTTTCGGCAAAACCGAACATCAAGTTCATATTTTGTACCGCTTGCCCAGCTGCACCTTTCACCAAATTATCTTGCACAGATAAAATAACCAGTTTTTTCGGCTGTGGTTTATACAACGCAATACGAAGTTGGTTTGCACCACGAACAGAACGTGTCTCAGGTGAACTATTTACAGGCATCACATCAACAAATTGTTCATTCGCATAGAATTGTTCATATAAACTTTGTAAATCTACAGCATCGCCAGCATCTGTTAAATCAATATAAATTGTGCTGAGCATGCCACGGATCATTGGGACTAAATGTGGCACAAATACGATGTGATTGAATACACCTTTTTGACCTGAGATATTTTCCAATGCTTCCACAATTTCAGGATGATGACGATGACCGCCAACGGCATAGGCTTTAAAGTTATCAGCATTTTCTGAATAAATCATGCCTAAGCTTGCTTTACGCCCTGCACCTGAAACACCTGATTTTGCATCAATAATAATACTTTCAGGTTTCACCAATGTGTCGCTATGTTTAAATAATGGCGCTAAACCCAGTTGTACAGTTGTTGGATAACAACCCGGATTACCAATCACATTGGCTTGTTTAATTTTGTCACGGTTCAGCTCGGATAAACCATAAACTGAATCTTTTAAAATATCTGGGCAAGCATGTTCCAGACCATACCACTTTTCAAATTGTTCTAAATCTTGTAAGCGAAAGTCTGCCGCTAAATCGACAATTTTAGTATTTGCAGCAACCAATTCCGCTGCATGTTTCATTGCCACACCATGCGGGGTTGCGAAGAAAACAACATCACATTTTTTAAGTTCGTCGATATTTAAATCTGAATAGCAAAGATCGGTATGACCACGCAGACTTGGGAACATGTCATCGACACGGCGACCATTTTCAGTACGTGAAGTCAGTACATTAACGTGTACATTTGGGTGTCGTAGTAAAAGACGCAACAATTCAACGCCTGTATAACCTGTACCGCCGACAATACCAACTGAAATCACGATCATTCCCTCTATTCTAAAATACCCATTTCGTAACCATCTAGTATGACAGGAAGTTTAGGTTTTCTGAACTATTTTGCTTGGTTTTAATGATATTTTCTCGCCATTACTGACCACTTTATTATTCACTCTTTCATTCGTTTCTAAAAAAACACAATTTCGCCCTGCTCGTTTTGCGCGGTACAATAATTTATCGGCAACATCAATTGTATTTGTTAAGTTTTTACTTTTCATATAGGTCAGACCAAAACTTGCCGTAACCAATATTTTTTTCTCTGAAAATAATTCAGTCTCAATGGCAATACGAATACGTTCAGCTATTTCATACGCAAGAGGCACTTGTTCAATTTGCAATAAAACAATAAATTCTTCGCCACCAAAACGTCCAACCAAATCATTTTCACGCACGTTTTGGCTAATAATCCGCCCCACATGTTGCAAAATCTGATCACCGACCAAATGCCCATAGCTATCATTAATTTTTTTAAAATGGTCAATATCACACATCAGTAAAAAATATTTTTTTACCGGTCGTTGCGCTAAATTTACTTTTGCAGCGTCGTAAAAACCACGCCGATTAAGTAAATAAGTTAATGAATCTCGTGAACGTTCTTCACTGAGTTTAAAAACAGTATCTCGCACCATGGTGCCCAATAGCACCATAGCAAACCACATGCTCAATAAAATACTGGCAGCCAACATCATCAACCACCAAACCGAGACAGAAAGCATGCTGACTTCGATGTTTTTTAAGAACAGGAAAATAATCAAGCTACGTACAAAGGTATAAAACACAATAAACAGATATGAAAGATCAACAATTCTATTTAACCGATCACTGTGTTTAAACTGGGCAAACATTGAGATGAGAACCAAGGACTGAACAGTGGCGACACCTAAATTCAAAATCAGCATGCGTATCCATAGCTGTTCATCGACAAAGGCATAATAACCAAGCAAAGCGACAATCATCACAATCAATGCCCATGCGATTTTAGAATGTGCCTGTGCATTTTTTCTTAACGCCATCGCATAGGCACTGGCCCAAGCACCAAACAAATACATGAGCCCCACTATGGGTGAAGACATCGTCATTTGCTGATTCGACATTAAACTTTGTGCTGCCAAAGCAAATGCAGGAACAATATAGCCCATGCCCAACCACAACAAATAATGCGGTGCTTTGAAAAAAAAATGACAAATTAAGAACAGACCACCCATCAAGATGAGACAGCTCGGGACAATTAATACGAAATAATGAATATCTGTAAAATTCACATTTGAGTTCTTTATATTACTAATATGGAATAGGAAAAATTTAACGCATGAATTTAAATCATTTTTATACAGCGCCAATCTACACTTAAAAATAAAAAATTAAAACATCAATCAGCTCAATGGTTACTAAAAAACCAACAACAATGTAACGGTTTATTTTTTAATATTTTTTGATGCTGCTGAAAGTTCTGATCATGTAACTGTACCTGCGCCCAAAACTGTGGGCTATGATCAAAATGTCGGGTATGGGCTAATTCATGTACACATACATATCTGACGACCTCTTGAGGAAACAGCACCAAAGCACTATTCAACATAATGTCGTGTTTAGATGTACAACTTCCCCAACGTGTTTTTGGCTGCCGAATTGCACATTGAGCAAAACTCAAACCCGTTTCAGTACTCACTTGTGCTAAATAAATCGGCAGATGCTGTTTTGCATAGGCGATGACAAACGCCTTTAAATATTGTTCAGGCTGACGATCACTCACACTGAGTCTCAAACCGTCATGATCAAAGACAAAATTTTTCTGCTGTGTTTGATAAATAATCTGTACAGCTTGTTCTAAATTAAAGAGTTTAAGTTCTGTCGGAAACACCCTGTTTTGTAGCTGTATTTCTCGTTTCTGCTGCTGCTCTTGCCAAGTTTTGACTAACCACTGTTCCGATTGATCAATAAAATTTTGAATCTGTTTTTTACTACAAAATACGGGAGCAGTTAAACGAATTTGGGTTGGCTCTACCCGCAGGCGAAGTCGTATCGCTCGGGCATGACGGACAATTTTGATTTCAGGTAATTCGTTTAAGGTCATTTTTATATTTTAATCCTCCCCTTGCGAAACAGTGTTTCTCCTCCTTTGAAAAAGGATGAGAAAACTCATTAGAAATAATTTTACTAAATGAGTTTTCTTGCACAAATTTTAAAGCAGTGCTTTAAAATTTGCTCAGGGTTTGGGGAAATTATTTAGTTAAACCGCAGTACGTTCTTCAATACCATTATTGGTTGCCACAATGGCAATATCCGCTTTTTGAATTGCGAAAATACCATTGGTCACAACGCCCGGAATATTATTCAAGGTTTTTTCAAGTTCAAGTGCATTTAAGATGTTGAAGTTATGTACATCTAAAATCACGTTACCATTATCGGTGACGACGCCTTCACGATAAACTGGGTCACCGCCTAGACTCACGATTTTACGCGCCACAGCAGAACGCGCCATTGGAATCACTTCTACAGGCAATGGAAAATCATAACCCAATTGCTCTACCCATTTAGAGTCATCGACAATACATACAAATTTCTTCGCAATCGACGCGACAATTTTTTCACGGGTCAGTGCAGCACCACCACCTTTAATCATGTGCATATGACGGTCAATTTCATCCGCACCATCAACATAAGCATCTAGTCCGCTCACACTGTTCATATCAACCACTTCAATACCCAATTTTTTAAGGCGTTGTGCAGTCGCTTCAGAACTTGCAACAGCTGCTTCTAATTGCAGTTCTGGTAACAATTCAATGAGGAAGTTCACAGTACTTCCTGTACCTACACCCAAAATACCGCCCTTTGGCAAATGCTTTAAAGCAGCTTTCGCGGCAGCTTGTTTCTTTTCATCTTGGGTCGCATACAGACTCATAACTTGGCTCAACTATTTTTTGACATTTGTTGCTGATTTTACAGCCCAAATGTACAGGGGTTTGTTACAATAAAAATCTATTTTAAACTGTTAGATGGAAAATTAACATGCTGTCTCGTTTGGTTCGACAAATATTACAAGCAACTGTGTACGACGTTGCAATCGAAACTCCACTCGAAGCAGCGCCACGAATTAGTGAAAAACTAAACAATAATATTCGCTTCAAACGCGAAGACTTACAACCTGTCTTTTCTTTCAAACTACGCGGTGCTTATAACCGTATTAGTCAATTGCCGAAATCTCAGTTAGAACGTGGCGTTATTACAGCTTCAGCAGGCAACCATGCGCAAGGTGTGGCTCTATCTGGTCAAAAACTGGGAATTCGTGCCATTATTGTGATGCCAAAAACCACACCTGACATTAAGGTACAAGCGGTAAAACGCTTAGGTGGCGAAGTGGTTTTACACGGCGATTCTTTTGATGTTGCCAATAAATACGCCATTCAATGTGCAAAAGATGAAGGCATGACCTTTATTCCACCATACGATGATGAATTGGTCATGGCGGGTCAAGGCACCATTGCCAATGAAATTTTGCGTCAATGGCGTGATGTTGACTATGTCTTTGTTGCTGTAGGCGGTGGCGGTTTAATTGCGGGTGTTGCCGCATATTTGGGCGATGTTGCACCCCATGTCAAAGTCATTCCTGTGGAATACGATGAATCGGCATGTCTTAAAGCAGCATTTGAAGCCAATGAACGTGTGATTCTGCCACAAGTCGGCTTATTTGCCGATGGTACGGCGGTGGCACAAATTGGTGAAAAACCATTTCAAGTGATCCAACTACAAAAATCGGATAATTCAGGGCCAATTGTTGAACGTGATGTCGTTCTGGTCAATACAGATGAAATTTGTGCTGCCATTAAAGACACCTATGATGAATGCCGTAGTATTGTTGAGCCTTCTGGCGCAATGGCACTGGCAGGCATTAAAAAATATGTCGAACAACATGGTCTAGAACATAAGAACATGGTTTCGATTGTATGCGGTGCCAACATGAATTTTGACCGCCTACGTTATATCGCAGAACGAACAGAACTCGGTGAACGTAAAGAAGCCATTTTTGCCGTGACCATTCCTGAAGAAAAAGGTTCTTTCCTCAACTTCTGCCGTGCGTTGCAAGGTCGTAATATCACTGAGTTTAACTATCGTGCCAGCACTTCGAGTGCCGCTCAAGTCTTTGTCGGCATTAGTCTAAAAGGTGGCGAAAAAGAACGTCATGATATCCATGAACTGTTACAAGCCCAATATGATGTCGATGATTTATCGGATGACGAAGTGGCAAAATTGCATATTCGTTACTTGGTTGGTGGGCATGCTGATATCGAAAATGAGCGTTTATTCCGCGTAGAATTCCCAGAACGTCCGGGTGCGTTATTAACTTTCTTAGAACGTCTTGGGCCAACGCATAACATTACCCTATTCCACTATCGTAATCATGGTGCTGCTGAAGGTCGTGTACTGGTGGGTCTTGAAGCAAGCGATGCCAAACAAAACCCAGATGGTTTAATTGAAACACTGGAAAAGATCACTTATCCATATGCTGAAATTACCAACAACTTAGGTTATCAGCGCTTCCTGAAATAAGCTATTAAAAAGAGCCAGTGATCATCTGGCTCTTTTTTTCAAATTTTCAAGTCGATCTTAAACAATCTAATTGTGTATAGTGCTCTATACAAATCCCTTCATCCTTAAATTGCTTGGTGAAAGATTTACAAAATTTATGGATTTTAACATCATCATTCGGAACGGCCATCCAATAGGTCATGTCCGCATAAATCAATAATAACTCTAAATTCTGTGACTTTAAAAGAGCATAAATTTCTTCAAAAATCAGATCAAAAACCTGATCATTTACATTGTAATATTTACCAATAACCTCTTTATGCTGCTCATAATGCGCATATAAAGGCGTGGTTTTTTTACGAATACCCTGCTGGATTAAACCCATATCAATGTTTTTGTGCTGCAAAGTAGCGCATTTTTCCAGCCCATTTTCATAAGGATTTTTAGCATCGACAGACATTAAATAAGCATGAAAATCTTTCGCTAATTTTTCAGCTGAAATCCATGCCAAAAATTGCTCAAAATTACGTCGGTGTTTCTTCTTGGGAATTTCCTGAAGCTGCAACACCGAAAACCATTTCTGTAATATCTTAAAAATCTTTTTATCGTCCATTTTAATTCTTCTATGCTTAGTTTTGTTAAATTCACTATGAAAATAGAAAATTATATATGCAGAATTATAGCGAAAGTTTTTGAATGTTTTATGACGTGATTCAATTTACAAAGACCCATACAAAGTTATCTATTCATTTTCTCTACGATGCTCCATCTTAGAAATAAGCTTTTGTTATATATAATTTTGTAAGCCTGATAGATGAATAAATCATTACCTTATAAAATGAACACAGATTTGCAGATACACGTGATGAATCAAAATCACATAAAAATGGATAAGGAATGCTTGGATGGCTCAATTTGCAGTAATTGGATTAGGAAGTTTTGGAGCCACTATAGCCACGCAACTGGTCAGTTTAAATCATGATGTGATTGGGATCGACAGCAATAAAAAATATGTAGAAAGTATTTCAGATCAAATTACACATGCCGTCATTGCTGATGCAACCGATGAACATGTACTCAATGAACTTAACATTCAAAATTGTGAAGCTGTTGTGGTCGCCATTGGTGAAGATATTGAAGCCAGTATTTTATGCGTACTGCATCTTAAAAATTTAGGTATTCAAAAAATTTGGGTCAAAGCTAAATCCAAAGCCCATCACATGATTTTGACTCACCTTGGAGTGAACAAAATCATTCATCCCGAAGAAGATATGGGCGTTCGCGTTGCACAATCCCTCAGCTACCCCATGGTCAGTCGATATATGGGTTTAGAGGACAATCATTTCATTGTCAAAATTGAAATTAAAGACAGCCTCAAAGGCGAACGCTTCCATCACCTGATGGAGCATGCACCCGAAATTAAAACCATTTTACATAAACGTGGTAAGGAAATTCTATTTAATATTGATCCAAATTTAGTTTTACAAGTTGGGGATATTTTGGTGGTTGAAGGAGAACTTGAACCACTCCGAAAACTTTATGCACGGTTTTAATAAAATATGAATCGATTACACCATAAAAAACAAAATACCATTAACCTCAGCCCTCCAAGTTTACTGGCACTGGGTTTTTTAAGCTTTATTTTGATTGGTACTTTATTACTCAAACTACCGATTGCGCATTATGGTGAATTATCTTGGATTAATGCCCTGTTTACCGCCACCTCTGCTGTCACGATTACTGGGCTTTCGGTGGTGAATGTCGGTGAAGCCTATACCACTTTTGGTAAGGTGGTTATTATGCTGTTGCTACAATGTGGTGGTTTGGGCTTTATGACCTTTGCCATTCTTGCAGCACTGAGCCTATCATCCAATATTGGCTTAAAACAGCAAGTGATGGCACAAGAGACCATTGGTCAAACCAGTCTATCGAAAGTGTCTTTTACCATTAAAGGTGTGCTTTTATACTCTTTATTCTTTGAAGCGCTTGGGACTGTCATTTTAACCATTGCTTGGATGCAGGAATACGACTTTGCTCATGCTGTTTTCTATGCCGCTTTTTATAGTGTTTCAGCATTTAATAACGGCGGTTTTTCCCTTTTCCCGAATAGTCTAATGAGCTTTTCAGAGCATTATTTCATTACCTTCACCATTAGTATGCTCTACATTATTGGTGGAATCGGCTTTGTTGTTCTAATGGATATTAAGCGCGCGCGTCGTTGGAAAAAGATGAGTCCAAACAGTAAATTAATCCTTTCAACGATTGCTGGATTAAACCTTATAGCCTTTATTGTCATTTGGGCTTTAGAAGCGAGTAATCCCCTAACGCTTGCAGGTATGAGTTTGGGTGATCAAGCGGTGAATGCTTGGTTTCATGCCACTGTTCCGCGCTCCTCTGGTTTTAACAGCTTAGATATGGCGAGTA
Source organism: uncultured Gammaproteobacteria bacterium (assembly GCA_963812025.1). Lineage (GTDB taxonomy): Bacteria > Pseudomonadota > Gammaproteobacteria > Pseudomonadales > Moraxellaceae > Acinetobacter. The sequence goes on along the minus strand of CAWETQ010000006.1, from coordinate 591,481 downwards.
TGAGCGATGCTTCAACCTTAGTGACCATGGTATTGATGTTTATTGGTGGAGGCTCACTCAGTACTGCTGGCGGAATTAAAGTAGGCACTTTTATTATTGTCATTCTTAGTGTGATTACTTTTTTACGTCGCTCTGAAGAACTTCGTGTGTTTAACCATTCGGTGTCAAAAGTAACCTCATTTAAAGCCTTCGCCGTTGTTTCAATCACAGGAATACTCATATTTTTAGGGCTATTTACCCTCCTTATTTTAGAGCCAAATAAAAAGTTTTTAGATTTATTATTTGAAGCTGTTTCCGCCGCCTGTACCGTAGGGTTATCACGAGGTATTACCAGTGAACTGCAACCTTCAAGTTTAGTCGCATTAATCTTACTCATGTTTGCCGGTCGTTTAGGACCGCTGACTTTGGCTTATCTTATTGCCACGCCTAAAAAGAGCCGTTTAAAACACCCACCCGCCGATATTCAAATTGGTTAAATCACTTTTACTTTAAGTAAAAAACCACTCAATGGAGTGGTTTTTTAAGTTTCGATAAATTTTAGTACCAATTCATCAGTGACACACCCACACCTAAATAGGTTGCACGATGGTTATAATCAATCAAACTTTCCCCATAACCATCAAATAACTGAACATAGCCACGCAATTTACCACTAATTGGAAATGCCCAATCAAATTGAACCGCTCCATGTGCATCATCACCCCCTTTTAATGAGTGACGCAACATCAATGAAAAATCATGATCATTCCAACGATAGAATGCGGTTAAATCACCACGACCAACATAGTCTTTAATATCTGGATTGTTATCATCTTTCGCATCTTCATCAATGCGATACCAAGGACGTAGCATCAAGGCAAAGTTATCACGCTCAAAACCAACATTAAACATGATGCGATTCCAACTACGCGACAATGGATCTGCTCGACCATTCGATTGATGATTGAGGGTTACACCCAATAAACGCGCATTTAAACCCAATATTTCATAATTGGTCCGAAACACCAAACTTGCTTCAGGTTCATAATTGGTTTCACGAAAAGGACGTGATTCATCACCATTATAAACTTGCCAACGTGATGATTGTGTATAGCCCAGCCAAACATCACCATTATCACCAAATAAGTTTTCCAGCGCTTTGGTTTTTAACGACAACTGAAACTTGGCTTCCATTGAGGTGAGGTTGAGTTCCTCACCAACTGGCACAGCATTGTTTTCATTCGGACTAAATGGGCGTTCATTTTTATCAGACGTCCAAAACCCTGGCATCAGATAAACGGGCTGATGCGCACGAATATTCCATGTTCCAAGTTTACTGGCCGTTGATAATTCCCAACGCTTATCCAACAAAGATGTATTCGGGTTAATTGCTGAACCTTCAGCAGCAAAAACATTACTCACACCATGACTAATTTTTTCTTTCAGCGTTTCGGGTTCAGTTGGTTTAGGAGCAAGTTCATTCGCGGCTTGGCGTTCAGAAAGAAGTGCGGTTTTTGCTGCCTCAGGTACTTTAAACAAAGTATCGTAACAAACCAAACGATCTGCATTAGATTCTAATGCCGCACATGCTTCTGGGCTTGCTGGCGTAACCAAAGATTCTGGATTCACCGCATGTACATTCGCCACACACAATGAACTGAGCATAATCATGCTCAGTTGCAAAGTAGTGCGTTCAATTTTTTTGAACGCCATATTGACTTACCCCTATTTGTTATTTTTAGTTTACTTGTTGAATATCAAAACCTAACTCTAACAAAGTATCACGTTTAGCCACAGGTGCAACAACTGCTCTCGTTGCTGTTTGCTGAACAAGATATTGTTCCGTCACGCGTTTCAAATCATCCAAATTAACAGCCAGCAAACGTGCACGCAATTGCTTTCTTACCGCTGGTGTACGTGCATGCAATAAAGCATAACAAGCACTAATCGCCTCACCCGCAGGAGAACCCGGTTTATCCATGCTCGCAATTAAGCCTAAAATCGCTTCTTCAAGCTGATGCGGTTGATGTTCGGTATTCAACAACCACGCGATACTTGCTTCAAAGTCGTTAAATGTTTCAGCCAAACGCGGATCACGATAACTATAAAAACGGAATGAACAAGCATTGCCATCATAGCTTGCGCCACCACCGTAAGCGCCACCTTTTTCACGAATAGCACTATGTAAGAAACCATTGCGTAAATAAGCAGCCAACACCATTAAAGGTGCTGCATCAGGATGAGAAACTTCAACAGCAGGATAAGCTAAAGCACAGAATTGAACATTGGCTTGAATCAACCAAGCTTCATCTTTCGTACTATTTTCTGTGCTAATTACTGACAACTCTACAGGGGTTTTATCTACAGCCAATTTATCCCAAACATTCTGAACTTCTTCAACGAGAGCATCAGATTGATGTTCTTCACAAACCAATAAAAATTGTTTTGGTGATTGTAAAAGTAAACGATGAATGGCTTTTAGCTCCGTAATTAAAGCGTCATAGGCAGCATCGTCATTTTCAACTTTAGCAACCAAGTCACCCAACCAGTTCAGCGCACCCAAGCCCGTATTTTGATAATCACGTTGCGCTAAAGCACTACAGTTACGTGATGCAATCTGCATGGCATAACTATGCCCTGAACCTGACAAACGCGACTGCCAACGCGTTTTACGTTGTTGTAGTAATTCAATAATACGGTCTTTTTCATCAAAACGTAATTGTTCAAATGCCAACTTTCAACAAACGAATAGCTTCAAAATTATTCACCAACGATTTCGTCGTGAGTGTTAACAATGCGCTAATTTTGTTTTTGTCATCTACTTTTGAGCGTAAAGATGCACCCATCCCCACACCACCACTGACCGCTGTTTGCAGTTGTTGTAACTCGAGATAGTCATATTCTCCAGCACCAACTTCACCCAATAAAACTGACAGCAAATTAAAATATGGCGACTGTACAACTTCATCAGGAATTTTAACGGTCACTTGTTGGTAGTAAATACCATTGGTTCCTGCATGGTACAAATTCAGCGGGGTATCTAAACCATTACTGATAATTTCACGCAATTGACCTTGTACAATATGCAAATCAGCAGGCACATCTTCTAGCCCTACTTTTGGTAACAAGTTCAGGTCATCAGGCGTATCTTGACGTACTTTTAACGCTTCTGTTTGCGCGATAATTTCAGCCTTTTGTTCTTCAGTCAGTTTGGCACCAATTTCAGCCAAACGTGCTTTTTCTGCTTCAGCTTCAGCGGCCGATTTGTTGGCATCTGGCACCAGAGTCATTTGCACACGATGCGCATTATCAATTAGATAGGTTTTAATCAAATTCGACAACCACATTGGATCTTTAAGTTCTTCTTTAACTTGCTCAATCGCGCTGTCGACATCCCAAACATGAATGGGGTCACTGTGATGAATCACGCTGCTTAAACCATTTAAAATTAGGCTTAAACCATACGGCATACCATCGCCATTGATTTCACGTTGATGCAATTCAATTTGATGTAAAATCGCATCCACCATATCGGTATCGACAGGTTTCGAGGCAACATCTTCCAGAATTTTAAACACACCGTTTTTGAATTCTTCAGCATGTTCTGGATTTGAACCTTGCACACCACAGAAAAATGTCATTTCAAAGTTTGAATCATCTACGCCCATAATCGGGCCAGTAGATTGTGCATAACCACACGTTTCTAAATAATGACGTAATGGCGAAGCTGAATCTTCCAGTAAAATACCTTCAACCAAACGCATCCCTAAACGCAATTTAATATCACTGGCTTCAGGCAATAACCATGAAATGATGTGATAGGTTTTATCGGTTAAATCTTCAGCATCAACTGCATAGGTTTCTGTGACGTCAATAGGCGCAGCTAAACGTGTTTCAGGTGTTGAATACAGGGTTTGACCTTGTTCAAATTTAGACAAGGCTAAAGTTTCAAATTGTTCTTGTAAGTGGTAGGCAGATTCATCACCAAAAGTCATAAATACAGCATTACTCGGATGATAATGCGACTTATAGAAATCAACCAACTCTGAATAAGTTAAATCTGGAATATCTTTAGGATCGCCACCCGAGTTGTAATGATAAGTGGTTTCAGGGAATAAATGATGTGCCAATTGATGATAAAGCTGATCTGAAGGAGAACTCATCGCCCCTTTCATTTCATTAAAAACCACACCTTTATAAACAGGTTGACCGTCTTCCAACTCAATGCGAATACCTTCTTGAGCAAAATCAAGTTCATTTAAATTTGCAGCAAATGCTGCATCTAAATAAACTTCCAACAAGTTTTGAAAGTCTTTTTTGTTTTGTGTTGCAAATGGATACGCTGTCCAATCAGCTGAAGTAAACGCATTCATAAAAGTATTCAGTGAACGACGAATCATCAAGAAAAATGGGTCACGCACTGGGAATTTTTCCGAACCACACAATGCCGTATGTTCTAAAATATGCGCCGCACCTTTTGAATCCATCGGCTGGGTACGAAATGCAACTAAAAAGACATTTTCATCAAGGTCACTTGCCAAATGATAATGCGTTGCGCCCGTCACTTTGTGTTTATATTCAGAAATAAAAACATCTAAGGCTTCAACATGGTGTTGACGTATCAACTGAAACGCAGGATGAACAGTTTGAGTAATGGTTTCAGTAACATCTACAGTCATGTGATCTCCAAACAGATACAATTTTTATAAGTTATTTTGATTATACCTGAATCTTTCATGACTATGGATTCGCGCAAACACTAATTTCCGTGTATTTCAGTATAGATTTTTTATTCTCTCAAATCACTCGGGAGCATTTTTACTTGATGGTTAAAAAACAATACAACATGCTCTCAATTTTCAATATTTTTCGTCGCTGGTCGATGGGCAAAATAAATACAGATCATGATTGCAACCAAAATTACCGCAGAAGCACCAAAACGACTTAAATCCAAACCACCAGAAGCAAGCGGTTTATCCAGAAAATCCCCGACAACCGCACCTAAGGGTCGGGTCAAAACAAAAGCACTCCAAAATAATAATGTCCGAGAAATCTGACTAAAAAAGTACAGCCCCGCAATCAATGCAATTAAACTGACATACAAAACAATACCGCCGCTATAACCTAAACCCGCAGTGTCTGCCGACCAATCCCCCAAAGCTGTTCCCAGTGTTTGTGAAAATGTAATGGTCAACCAATAGAAAATTTCTGCACGAGGATAATTCACACTATGCGGGGAAATACTACCTTCCGATTTATACCAAAGCAAAAGAGAAAGCAGCACCAAACTCAGTAAAAGCGTACTACCCCCGATATAACCAATCCCTAAAGAGCGATCAACAAAATCAGCCATGGTCGTACCCACTGTGGTACTGGCAATAATGGTGAACCAATATAAATAAGGTCGATATGTTTTTGCGCTCACCTGAAAATACAGCAGTAAAATAAAAAGCACAGCAAAAATAGCTGTGCTCATTAAATAGCCCCAATTTAGTGACATAGACACAGCATCGCCCGCTGTTTCACCAAAGGTCGTGGCAAATATTTTTGTGATCCAAAAGAGCGCTGTTATTTCTGGCACTTTTGATAAGGAAGTGGCAAGACTTTGTTGTTGGTTCATCAGCTAGACTCCATAGAGGTCTTTACTGATATATTCAAACCAAGGACTTAACTCAATCTTAAAATAACAACAACTTCTGACATAAGGTATTTAAATGATTTGAACTACATTTATTTTTTCACAAAACAAAAAAATTGACTGTTTTTTAAGCACCGAAATCACCGCAAAAAATCAACAAAAATATGCTCATGATACCGCTCAGTATCAAAATAAAACTCAGCAGCATCACAAGCAAAAGGATTGCCCACTAACTAGAGTAGATATTTGAAATAACTATAATTAGGATGATTTTCCACAAAAACGTAATTTTGCTTCTTATAAAAATGAGCCGCAGATTTGGTATCCGTATTCAAACATAAAGCTGAAAAATTCTCGCGGGCATTTTTTTCCAAATGTTGTAACAGCTGCTTACCTACACCATGCTTACGATATTTCGGTAAGACATAAAAACGACGCACACGACCAATTCTGTTATCAATTTCGTTTTCATTCCACTGCTGATTCAACCCCCCACAAGCAATCAGCTTTTCATCATCATAAACAAAAAGCAAAAACTCTCCCGGTTGATTGAACTTATTTTTTCCACTCTCATACTCTTCGATCAATCGATCAACAAACTGAAATCCTTCTTTCTGTGCTTGCTTCGCCAATTCCTGAATTTGTGTTGGTAACTGTTCAGCTTTATCAATCGTGATATTCATCTAACCTTCCTCATCCTTTCCTGTATTGCATTTTGACCGAATAAATGCGCCATATCTTGAATTTTATTCATCAATCTACAGCTATCATGAGCATTGGTGTAAACTTGGCGCTTTAATTTAAAATGTGAATGAAAAACATGGCAACTGTTGATCTTTTTGCAATTGGTAATGCATTAATCGACCAAGAATTTAAAGTCTCTGATGACTTCCTTATTCAACAAAATTTGCAAAAAGGCACTATGCAGTTGACTGATGGTGAAACACAAGCAAATTTATATAATAATTTAAAAGAAACGCAAATCTACAAAGGTCAAGCCTCTGGCGGTTCTGCTGCAAATACGACCGTTGCTTTTAGTGCTTTAGGCAGCAAAGCATTTTACGGATGCCGTGTAGGCAATGATGAATTAGGTCGTATTTACTTAAAAGGTCTAAATGAAGCAGGCATCCAAACCACCGAACATTCTGTGAGTGAAGGTGAAACGGGTACTTGTATGGTATTGGTCAGCCCAGATTCTGAACGTACCATGCATACTTACCTTGGCATTACTGCGGAACTCAGTGCAGATCAAATTAACTTTGAACCATTAAAAACAGCAAAATGGCTTTATATTGAAGGTTATTTATCGACCAGCACTTCTGCCTGCCTTGCGGTAAAACAAGCGCGTCAAATTGCCAAAGCACATGGGGTTAAAATTGCCTTAACCTTATCTGATCCCGCGATGGTGCAATATGCACGTCAAGGTTTAGATGAACTGCTAGACGATGGTGTCGATTTAATTTTCTGCAATCAACAAGAAGCGATGATGTATACAGAAACTGATTCTGTAGAAGCAGCACTTGCTCAATTGCAATTAAAAAGCAAGTACACTGTCATTACATTATCCGCAGAAGGCGCTTTAATTTCTGATTCAGAACAAACACTTAAAATTCCGGGTCGCACTGTAACCGCTGTCGATGCAAACGGTGCTGGTGATGCCTTTGCTGGCGCATTCCTTTACGCATTAAATGCAGGTTTAAGCCTTCAAGTGGCTGCTGAATTGGCGATTCTGATTTCAAGTGAAGTGGTTTCACAATTTGGTCCGCGTCTCAGCGTAGAAAGTTATGCAGAACTGTTAAACAGCTTCCAAAAGGAATGTGCATAATGATGAAAATTGCCATGATGGAAGAAATCCCTGAACGTGAAGCACGTGCTTTTGACACAGACGATGGTAGAACCATTTTTATCACTCAACGTGATGGGGCTTACTATGCTTACAATAATCTTTGTCCGCACCTACACACTGAATTGGAATTTTTAGAAAATCAGTTTTTAGATCAAGACGGTGAATATATTCAATGCTCAACCCATGGCGCATTATTTTATGTTGAAACGGGTGAATGTATTTCTGGACCTTGCCAAGGACAATCACTTGAAAAAGTAGCCATCAACGTGCATTCTGATGGTGGAATTTACCTCACCAAAGAATAAAATCAATGGAATTTGACCATGCTTGAGTTTTTGCAGAACTATGACTTAATCCCATTTCATTTAAGTTTATTGGCTTTAATTTTGCTCAGCATGGTCGAAACCATCGGCTATTATTTTAATATACGCCCCACTCAATACCTAAAAAGCCTTTTTCCGAAGCAACTATCTGAATCACCACTCCTCAATGTTAAGTTCTCTAAAACACTAATTGCGGTTTTCTTGCTGATGAACTTTAGCTTTTCAGGCTATTTCCTTCAACTTTGTGTTTATGCTCAACAACAAAAATTTCTTCCTGCTTATTACTTGATTATTCCTGCACTGATTATTGCAATTTTCTTTACTGTTTTTATGATCCATTGTTTAGATCAAGTCATTAAGCCAATAGAAACAAAACAACAGGTCAGTTTACTCGGACGACTCGCGACGATTTCCAGTGGCAATGCGCGCCCAGGCTTTTCAGCACAAGCACGAGTTCGTGATGAATTCGGTCAACTGCACTATGTACAAGTTGAACCAGAATTTGGTGAGCTCGAATTTCAAGCTCAAATCATTTTAATTCGCTTAAAGAAATCACACTATATTGCTAAAAAAATATCTAAATCCAATAGCCTATTTACCATGAAAAATCATCATTAATCTTTCTGTAAATACTTGCTAAAATTTACAATAATTAAAACTGACTATAGATAAATAGCTTACCAACGGAATTTATTCCAATTTTCAGGGTTTGCCCAAAACTTGGAATTAAACCAATCAGGCACGTGTTTATAGGTCAAAATATTAAATTGCCATAAAGCAAAATCACGATCATGTTGGGTTTTATCAATCAACTGGGTAAAACCTAAAGAACGCAATAATTTCTCATCTTGTAACTGACTGACCACAACAATTCGTTTTGCCATCAAATCGCGTAGTTTAACCAGTAATTGTGATTTTTGAATAGTTGAAATAGCCAATAATTCTTGAGAATCAAGCAACACAAAACCCAAATCATATCGCTGGGTAAAAGGCAGATTTAAAAATTCAGTTACGCTAAAATGGTGCCATTGAATTGATTGATTATGATCGTATTGCTCAAGATTTTGCCCAATACACAATGCAGTTTGAATCGGCTGTTGTTTGAATAAATCGTCTAGCATTGAAGTGATGACATTTTGTTCAGCCATAACTGCATCCTTATTATTAAGAGAGTTTTTCATGGAACTACAAGGCATTTGCCATAAAATGCATGCAGGTTTAAAGGACCTTAGTGTAACTGATCAACAGACGCGTAAGGCAAATGTAGAATACAAATTTGTTCTAGATCGCTCAGAAATCGACCTACCATTTCGTTTAGGTCAAGAAATTGAAATTGAATGGACAGGTAATATTTATTGTGTTTCCTGTGGCAGTAAAACGCCAAAATCATATTCACAAGGTCACTGTTTCAAGTGTTTTAAAACCAAAGCGTCATGTGATCTGTGCATTATGAAGCCAGAGACTTGTCACTATCATTTAGGCACTTGTCGTGAAGATAGTTTTGCCCATGAAGTCTGTTTCCAACCGCATATTGTATACCTTGCCAATTCCAGTGCGCTCAAAGTCGGCATCACACGACTTGGACAAATGCCAACACGCTGGTTAGATCAGGGTGCAACACAAGCCCTACCGATTCTGAAAGTGGGTTCACGCCGCTTATCTGGTCAACTTGAAATTATGTTTGGAACACAAGTGGCCGATAAAACCGATTGGCGCAAACTACTCAAAGGTGAAGCTGAACCGTTAAATTTACTTGAAGTTCGCGAGCAACTGGTTGCAGAATTTGCGCCAAAAATTCAAACGATTCGTGATGAATTTAGTCAAAATCTTGAATTTAATGAAACTGTTGAACTGATGGAAAATGAACTTCCGCATCAGTTTATCTATCCCGTAGAACAGTATCCTGAAAAAGTAAAATCTCATAATCTAGACAAAACACCGATTATTCGTGGTGTCTTGCAAGGCATTAAAGGTCAATATCTAATTTTAGATACTGGGGTGATTAATATTCGCAAATACTCAGGTTATCAACTTAAGCTACGTGCTGAATAAGACTTTATTTCCGCCATAAAAAAACCTGCGTTATGAACGCAGGTTTTTTTATTTCAGCACAAATTATTTAATTTTTGCCTGTGATTTTAAATATTGAGTGTAATCATCTAGTTCTTGTTGACCGCGAAGCTGTTGGTACAACTTAGACAATTCATTTAATTGTTCATCCGTTAAAGCACTTGATGTGGTCTTATTCACATTCGATACAGCCACAACCACCAACTCATCTGGCAATGCTGCTGTGGTTACTGACCACATGCCTGCTTTCGGTGCTGGAACACTAAATGCTGCACGTTCAATTTCACGTCTCAAGCCTTGCGAACGCGTAAAGACACCTGCACTTTCAAATGCAATTTTACTTTGCGCCACAACAGTTGCGGCAGGTTGTGATTTAAAACTATTTAATGCAGCTTGAATTTTGGCTTTTGCAGCATCCACTGCTTTTTGTTCAATTAATTTAGCTGTTACACGTGGCGTCGCTTCAGCTAAACTTTGCACGCCAGCAGCATGATAGTTACGTACTTTCACCCAAACAGTATCACCATTCGCTAACTGAATACTGCTTGAAGCATTACGGTCACCATTTTTCACATCATCATTAAACAACTTAACTTTGACATTGGCATCGCTCAGCACAGCATGTTGTGTAGATAATGTCATGCCATTCACAGATTGAACCGTCACGCCTTTCACTTCTTGCGCAACCACATCCAGTGCATCATTACTCACCACTAGCTCATTTAGACTATTGACCGTATCTGAAAAAGCATTTGCAGATTTGTTCTTTTGTAACTCAGCCATCAAGCGTGGTTTTTCAGTTTCAAATGAAGGAAGTTTAACAGCTGCTGCTTGTGTTTCAATTAAATGATAACCATATTGGGTTTTAATCGGAGCGGATACTTGAGCCGATTTTAAAGCAGCTACAGCTTGATCAAAGGCATCACCAAATACACCTTTTTCATATGCTTCAATCACACCACCTTTGGCTTTAGATTCAGTGTCATCTGAATATTGCGCAGCTGCTTGAGCAAAAGTCAGCCCTGCTTTAATTTTCGCAGCCACATCATCTGCCAATTTCTTCGCTTCAGCATCTGAACGCGTATCTGCAGCAATTAAAATATGCTTCACCACAGGTTGAACATTTTTCTGTTGTGCATCTACAAACGTAGCATAGGCTTGCTGTAATTCAGCATCTGTAACTTGGGTATTCGCTGGTGCAACATTTGCAGGCGTTAATACAACATAATCCACATCTACACTAGCAACTTGTTTAAATGAGTTTTTATGTTTGTCGTAATAAGCAGCAACCTCTTGCGGGGTAACTTTTATATTTTTCTTATATTCATCAAGTTTAATACTGGCCAAATGTAAAGTACGTTGTTCAGTTTGCAAATTCGCAATTTGTTGAATATCAAGTTTACTCACCAATGCATAATCCATAAATGTTGCAGTCAACATTTTTAAAGCATGGTCTTGACGTAAATTCGCAATTAAAGCTTGACTGGTCATACCGACTGAACGCAAATAATTTGCATACAATGTTTCTGAAAATTTACCATTTTCTTGAAAGCTCGGTTGTTGAGCAACCATTTGTTCAATCTGCGCATCACTTAATGAAATACCCAATTTTTCTGCTTGTTGTAATAACAAGGTACGAGCAATCAGACTATCCATGGCTTTATTTTCAATATAGGATTGATTCAATAAAGTTTCATCGCCATTGGCATAAGCCAAGTATTGTTCTTTAAATGTTTTGGTCAGTGCTTCTAACTCTTTCTTAGAAATTTCTTGGCCATTGACTAATTTTGCTGAGTCTTCTGACTTCCCACCACTAAAATATCCTTCAATACCTACAAGTGCTAAAGGGGTCAAAAACAAAATGAGCAGAAATTTGCCCAACCAACCCTTAATAACTTTACGAAAAGATTCCATAAGTATTCCAATATTTTATTTGTCAGGGATTTTACCCGAAAACCCACAATGAATGAATGAGTTCAAACTGTAAATCGGCATTATTAATAAAAAAACGCGCCTTATTCGGCGCGTTTATCGGCTTGAAAAAAGATTAAGCTACAGAATCTTTCAAACCTTTACCAGCTTTAAAGCTAGGCACTTTACTTGCTTTAATTTCTAAAGCTGCACCCGTTTGTGGGTTACGACCAGTACGTGCTGCACGTTCTTTAACGTTGAATGTACCAAAACCAACAAGTGTAACAGTATCACCAGATTTAAGCGCTTCAGTAATAGAAGCAATTGTCGCATCCAAGGCTTTACCTGCATCAGTCTTAGACAATCCCCCTTTCTCTGCAATTGCATCGATTAATTCTGATTTATTCATGAAGATTACGTCCTCTTAATATCGTTTATTTAAGGTCTAAGGATTCCATGACATCTTTATAGCAATGCTTTGGGGCAAAAGGCAATACTATGGATCTGCATTTCTGCAAAATAAATGTGAAAAAAATTGTTGAAAAATGAATAAAAAGTAAAATTGTTTCATTTTTTTACAATTTGTTCTTTTAAAAATTTATTTTCTTCAACCAAAAAATCAACCTTACTATGTAACTGTAATATGAGGCTTTCTAAGTGCTGAATATCTTTTACCGTCACCAAACCAATTCGATTTAAAGAGTGGTTCACACTTTGATCAAGCAATTTTTCGACTTTATCTTTGGTATCGGTCACTGAGTCCTTCGCTTTCTCCGACACTTTTTCAACTGTTTGATCAGCGATTTCAGTGGTTTTGGATTCTAGCTCTTCACCAACTTTGACTAAGGAGTCAAATAATTTATTCCCCTCCTCCTCAGCACGTGAAAAAGCACCCAATCCAGCAAGCCAAATTTGCTGGGTATATTTACGAAAATCCAGACTAGACTTACGACCTGAACGCAGCTTATTCTTTGTTTTATCGGAATTTTCCTGTTTTTCTTGATCAATCTCTTGATCTTTTATTTGCTTATCCATTTTCCCCACGCTCCCGATTGTTTTTTACACAGCTTAATATATTTACCTATAAAATAGCCTCATAATAGCAAATTAAACACTTGATCGATTTGCTAAACTGTTCTACAAAGCAAGATTATTATGTTTGGTTTAAGTCCTGAAATATATTTTACAAGCTAGGATGCTCTATTTCAGGGAAGGATTAAGTTTTATGAGTGAATCGCAACAAAGTCAGAATCAACCACATTTGTTGCTTACAATGGCTATGATTATTTTGGAAACAATTTTCACCTTCATTTTAAAACATGATCGTGTTGTTGGTTTACAAGCTAAAAAGTTTATAGATCAAGAAGTTTCCATCAAAATTAATAGTTATTTGCCTTATTTTGATTTTTACGTTCAATTTACTGAACAAGGTATTTTATTTGATACCAAAGCGCCAGAGCAAGTTGTAGATCTTGATATTCGCACCACGCTGATGGATCTAATTAAAGTCTTTGTTTTAGCGAATCGTCGTAGTATTAAAAAAATGCGGATTGATGGTGATGTCACTTTAAAAGATGAATTTCGCGATTTAGCGTTACTCTTTAGCTTGCCAAAAGTTTTATCTGACTGGAAACAATGGTTAACTGAACCAACAGATGAACAAGATATTGTTGCTTCTAAAAAACGTATTGCACCGCTGTTAGAAAAAATTGACCAGCAACGTTCAACCATTAATAGCTTACACGTGGAAGTCAAACAATATAAGAACCGTATTCGTCGTCTTGAACAAAAACAGAAAAGAGCGAATATTGCATTTATTGTAACCACCGTGCTTTTAATTGCATTATTAGTGTATAATTTATGGCTTGCATAAATATCTAATTTTTCTTGTAAAACAAAACAAATTAAAGCCTCATAAAAAACTTGACTATTTTAGTCAGGATTCTTAAAATCGGCACATCTAGTCTTAATATGTGTATCGAATCATGCGTCTTACTACTCGCGGTCGCTATGCAGTGACTGCTCTACTTGATTTAGCTTTGCAGCCAATTGAACAAACGATTACGCTTGCTGAAATTGCAGCTCGTCAAACTATTTCTGTTGCCTATCTTGAGCAGTTATTTGCGAAATTAAAGCGCCACGGTTTAGTTTCTAGTGTTCGTGGTGCCAACGGTGGTTACCATCTAGCTCGTAGCGCTGAAGAAATCACTGTGTTAGAAATTATTGAAGCCGTAAACGAAACAGTTGACGCAACGCGTTGTGACCACAAGGCTAACTGCCAAAATGGTGCAATGTGCTTAACTCATGATTTATGGCAAGAACTCTCCCACCACATCGCCGATTATTTAGCAAAAATCACGCTGGCAGACCTTGTAGCAAAAGACAACGTACAAACCGTTGCGATTCGCCAAAATACACCATCATTTGATTCAGCCCTTTTATCGGTTACAGGTATTTGACATGAAACGTCCGATTTATCTTGATTATGCAGCAACAACTCCTGTAGACCCTCAAGTCGCAGAACGTATGATGGAATGCCTAACTTTCGACGGTACTTTCGGCAACCCAGCATCTCGTTCTCATGCTTACGGTTGGCAGGCAGAAGAAAAAGTAGAATATGCACGTGAACAAGTCGCTAATTTAATTAAAGCAGATCCGCGTGAAATCGTGTGGACTTCAGGCGCAACTGAATCTGACAACCTTGCATTAAAAGGTATTGCTCAATTTTATGCCTCTAAAGGCAAACACATTATTACCAGTAAAATTGAACATAAAGCAATTTTAGATACCTGTCGTGAACTTGAAGCAGAAGGTTTTGAAATCACCTATCTTGAGCCAGAGCCAAAGACAGGTTTAATCACAGCTGAAATGGTGAAAGCAGCCATTCGCCCAGATACCGTTCTTGTTTCACTCATGATGGTTAACAACGAACTGGGTACTGTGACTGATGTTGCAGCAATTGGCGAAATCACACGTGCAAATAAAACTTATTTCCATGTCGATGCTGCTCAAGCTGCGGGTAAAGTTGAAATTGATCTATCAACCATGAAAGTTGATTTAATGAGTTTCTCGGCACACAAAATTTATGGCCCTAAAGGCATGGGCGCACTTTTTGTCCGCCGTAGCCCACGTGTTCGCCTTAAAGCTCAAATGCATGGTGGTGGTCATGAACGCGGTATGCGCTCTGGTACATTGCCAACGCATCAAATTGTCGGCATGGGTGAAGCATTTGAACTTGCGGGCAAAAATCTAGAGTCTGAACAAAAACGTATTCGTGTATTACGTGACAAACTTTGGAACGGCTTACAAGGTTTAGAACAAGTGTTCTTAAACGGTCATCCTGAATACAATGTTGCTAACTACTTAAACGTAAGTTTTAACTTTGTGGAAGGTGAATCATTGATGATGGCATTGAAAGATGCTGCTGTTTCATCTGGTTCTGCATGCACATCTGCAACACTTGAACCTTCTTATGTGCTTCGCGCATTAGGTTTGTCTGATGAACTTGCTCACAGCTCAATTCGTTTCAGCTTCGGTACATACACCACCGAAGAAGACATTGACCATGTTCTTGAAATCACCAAAGCAGCTGTAGAAAAATTACGTGATCTTTCTCCTCTTTGGGATATGTACAAAGAAGGCATCGATCTATCTACAGTAGAATGGGCTGAACACTAATTTATTCATGGCATCTCATGGAAATTCCTTGAAGATGCCCTCATATTAAATCTTATCAGGCTGACCCCGAGTTTTGGAGACGCATCATGGCTTATAGTGAAAAAGTAATTGATCATTACGAAAACCCTCGTAATGTGGGCATTTTAGACAAAAATGCTGAAAATGTTGGTACAGGTATGGTCGGTGCACCCGCTTGTGGTGATGTTATGCGCCTGCAAATCCAAGTGGATGACAATGGTATCATTGAACAAGCACGTTTCAAAACTTATGGTTGCGGATCTGCTATTGCTTCAAGTTCACTTGTAACTGAATGGCTTAAAGGTAAAACTTTAGACCAAGCTCAAGCGATCAAAAACATTGATATTGCAACTGAACTTGCGCTTCCTCCAGTGAAAGTACACTGTTCTGTACTTGCTGAAGATGCAATTAAAGCTGCTGTTGAAGACTACCGCAGCAAAAAAGCTAAAGCTTAATTATTTTAAGTTTTGAATAAGGAATAACGGAGTTTTCATGATTCATTTAACTGAAAATGCTGCAACTCATATCAGCAATTACTTAGAAAATCGCGGTAAGGGTGAAGGCATTCGCGTTGGCGTGAAAACTTCAGGCTGTTCTGGTTTGGCTTATGTACTCGAATTCGTAGATGAAGTTGATACACATGATCAAGTTTTTGAACAGTTTGGTGTTAAGGTTTTCGTTGATCCTAAAAGCGGTGTCTATTTAGAAGGCTTAGAAATGGACTATGTAAAAAATGGTCTAAACGAAGGCTTCGAATTTAACAACCCCAATAAAAAAGGTGAATGTGGTTGTGGTGAATCTTTCACTGTTTAACCAACCTATCGAATTCTCTTTTTAAGCATTAAAACAGTGTACAATACACTGTTTTAATTGCATTTAATTTGCAATTATTTTTATAGAACTTTCGCGGATCAAATCTCCCATGAATCATTTTGAGTTGTTCAATCTTCCAGTAGAACTCGATATTGATTTAGCAGCTTTAAAAAATGAATTTTTAAAATTGCAGCAACAATATCACCCCGATAAAGCCGAAGACAAAGATCAAGCGCTCATTCAATCCAGCGAGATCAATCAAGCTTTCAAAGTTCTATCTCAAGTTGATAGTCGTGCGGGATATCTGCTTTCGTTAAAAAAACAAGATCACCTGCTTGATCAATCCATCAGTGATTTTGATTTTCTGCAATCTGCTTTAGAAATTCGTGAACAACTTGATGAAGCCCGCTCTGCTGACGATTTAATTTCGCTTAAAGAAGAAGTCCAACAATGGATTGATGGTTTAGTGCGTGAATTTAAAATCGACTATACTGAAGAAGACTGGACTGAAGCACGTGACACCGTGCGAAAATTACGCTTCTTTCAAAAAGTCATGGCTGATATTGACAAAGCTGAAGATCGCTTTTTAGATGATGACTCTTTCGATCTTGATGATGATTTTTAATTTATTTTTACTTTTAGACGTTCAAAGGATGTAACACAATGGCTCTCTTGCAAATTGCAGAACCTGGTCAATCAAGTGCGCCCCATGAACACCGTATTGCTATTGGTATCGACTTAGGTACCACGCATTCTTTAGTGGCTACGGTTCTATCAGGCAAAGCCAAAGTTCTGAACGATGAACAAGGTCGCGTGTTACTCCCATCGATTGTGCATTATGCTGATCAGGCAACTCAATATGGTGATGAAGCAAAAGCTTTCATGATCAGTGACCCACAAAATACCATCGTTTCTGTTAAGCGCTTTATGGGTCGCTCAAAAGCGGATATTAAATTTCAACACCCGTACACATTGGTGGGTGAAGACCACCAAATGCCCGCTTTTGAAACCCAACAAGGGCGTAAAACACCTGTTGAAATTTCAGCTGAAATATTAAAACATTTAAAAGAACGTGCAGAATCCAGCTTACAAAATCCAATTAATGGCGCAGTAATTACTGTTCCTGCCTATTTTGACGAAGCTCAACGCCAAGCAACACGTGATGCTGCTCAATTGGCAGGTTTAAACGTGTTACGTTTACTCAATGAGCCAACTGCTGCTGCGGTCGCTTATGGTTTAGACCAAGAAAGTAACTTAGCTTCTGATCGTAACTATGTCATCTATGATTTAGGCGGTGGTACTTTTGACGTTTCTATCTTGCGTTTCACCCAAGGTGTATTCGAAGTTCTCGCAACGGGTGGTCATACTGCACTTGGTGGCGATGATTTAGACCGTTTAATTGTTAAATGGGCGAAGAAACAACTCAATATTGAAACTTTAGATAATTCAGAACATGTGCATCTGATCGTTGCTGCACGCAAGGCAAAAGAAGCATTAACCGATGCCGAATCGGTAGAACTTCAGGCCTTAGATCAAGTTTTAACTTTAGATCGAGCAACATTTGAAGAAATTATTAAAGTTGCTTTAGATAAAACCATTAGCGTTTGTAAGCGTGTAATGCGTGATGCCAAATTAGAACTTAGTGACATTCAAAATGTTGTTCTTGTCGGTGGCTCAACGCGTTCTTATGCGGTACAAAAAGCTGTTCGTGATGTCTTTAATCAAGAACCACTCTGCACAATCAATCCTGATGAAGTGGTCGCTATTGGTGCAGCCATTACCGCAGACCAACTGATTGGTAACAGCAAAGATGGTTCATTACTGCTTGATGTTACCCCACTCTCTTTAGGCTTAGAGACCATGGGCGGCTTGGTTGAGCGCCTGATTTCACGCAATACCGCTATTCCAGTCGCACGTCGCCAAGAGTTTACCACATATCAAGATGGTCAAACGGCTATGTTGATTCATGTGGTACAAGGTGAACGTGATCTAGTTGAGCACTGTCGTAGCCTAGGTCGCTTTGTCTTACATGGCATCCCACCGATGACTGCGGGTCAAGCACGTATTGAAGTCACCTTCCAAGTCGATGCTGATGGTTTGCTGACCGTTTCTGCTAAAGAAACCACTTCGGGTGTGCATGCACAAATTGACATTAAACCTTCTTATGGTTTATCCGATTCAGATACTGAGCGCTTATTGATTGACGGTTTTAAATTTGCTGAAGAAGATAAAAATCTTCGTCACTTACAAGAAACCAAAGTTGAAGCACAGCGTGAATTGGAAGCACTTACACAAGCATTAAAAGTTGATTCAAACTTACTGAGTGCTGAACAATTGCTGGCTTTAGAGCAAGCGAAGATTCAACTCGAACAGCAATTATCGACAACCAACATCGAAGCTATTGAAGAAGCTGTACAGCAACTTAAAATACATAGTGATGCTTTTGCTGCCGCACGTATGAATCAACACATTGATTCCGCCCTTAAAGGCACTCAACTCGATGACTGGTCAAACTCACACAAATAAATAGGTAAAAATCATGCCACGTATTAAAGTTCTTCCACATGCGCAAATTTGCCCGAATGGTGCTGAGTTTGAAGTTGAACCAAATGCCAATCTTTGCGAAAGCTTATTGAAAAATGGCATTAAAATTGAACACGCGTGTGATATGTCTGCTGCATGTACAACATGCCATGTTGTGGTACGTAAAGGCTTTGACAGTTTAGATGAAATGAATGATGTTGAAGCAGACTTACTTGATCGTGCTTGGGGCTTAGAACCTGATTCTCGCCTGTCATGCCAAGTGAAACTGGTCGATGAAGACCTAGAAGTTGAAATACCAAAATATACAATTAATCATGCTTCTGAAAATCATTAATTGATTTTGTAGAGCATAAAAAACCACGCTATAGCGTGGTTTTTTAATATCTAAATACAGTCTAAAACAAATGATTCTAGTGATATTGTTGATCTTTTTCTTCTATCACTTCATCCTCTAAATTCAATTTTACAATGCCTTGAGCGTTGGTCATTTTTTGCTGTTTTTCTATGCGCTTAATCATTTTTTCTAAAACATTGATCAGTTCTGAATATTCATAATTTTGAACTTCATCCAAATTCAATAACAAATGGAAGCCTTTATACTCATAATCAAACCATCGCTGATAATCCGATTTACGTGACGTATATTTCTCCATCACTTGCCAAGTATTCACTGGGCCCTGAATACCTTTTAGCGTAATAGGTTCTTTCGGCGCACATAGATAATCATTTTTAATTAAATTATAGGTTTCATCAGAAATTAAAATTTCATCCACCGCAGCAGCACTCTGTAAACGCGCTGCCAAATTCGCATCACGACCAACAATGGTATATGCCATCCGATGAGCTGCACCATAATTCCCCACGTGACAATAACCCGTACTAATGCCCATACGAATATGTAAAGCGGGATAACCCATTTTAATCCATCTTTCTCTTAATAATTTCATTTGCTGACGCATATCAATCGCCATGTCCAAACAAGTTTTTGCATCTTGTTCAACACCTTGAGAAATAGGATCACCAAAGAAAATTAAAATTGCATCGCCCATAAACTTATCGACAGTCGCTTCATAATGTTTAGCAATTTCAGTCATATGACTTAAATAATCATTCAGCAAGAAGGCTAAGTCATCGGGAATAAGCGTTTCAGAGAGTTCGGTAAACCCTTGAATATCTGAAAAGAAAATCGTCATTTTTTTTCGTTTATATTCAATTTTGGCTTCAGACTCACCTTTCATAATCGATTGCCACAATTGCACTGGTGCATAGCGGCTAAGTTGATTCGCAAATTCCATATAACGATTCATTTGTTCGTAATAATAAGATTTACGCTTCGTAATATATTGTATTTGACTGCGTTGGTAAAAACTCCCGACACCAAAATAAGTAATTAAACAAATAAAACCAAGGACGGTTAATTCCCCAGTGGTTTGCTCAAAATACTCACCAAAACCAAAAACAAAAATATTACACAGATAAAAAATGGCAATGCCTATTAAGCTTGCCAATGACACCATCAGGAATGAAATTTTATTACTAATTGCAGTATATAAAATTGCAAAAAATGAAAGAAAAGTCAGAACCAGATTTAAATGAATCGCAGATAAAAGAACTGAAATAACAACAATATCGATAACGAATAGGACACTACGTCTTATTTTAGAATTATAACGGTATAACAACCAATTCGATAACTTCGGTGTAATCAGTAAAATAAACAGTAAGAATAAAGGGACATAAACCTGATATTGGGTATCGGATGAAGTGTAATGATAGACAATGAGGAGCAAAGACAACATGATATACCCCATCAAACGATGAAAATATTCAAATTGTCTAGGCTCTTTTCTAATCCAGTCGTCTAACGGCACTCAATCACCCCTGGTCCGTGTATTCACACCATATATTCCTTTATGGTTTTAAATGGTGGTAATAATTAGTCCATACGCCAATCAAATGGCATATCACCTTGACCACGAAGCGCAAGCATTAAAGTTTGGCGCATATGTGCAAGGACTTCATTGGTATAAGGAACAGCAGGTGTGCCCCAAACTGGTTTTGGCCAAACGACATCATTTTGATAACGAACGACATGATGAAAATGTAATTGTGGAACCATGTTTCCTAAAGCCGCGACATTCATTTTGTCTGCACGGAATACACGTGCCAGTTGGCTTGATAACCAGCTAGATTCACGTAGGAATTGTTCTTGATCGGCCTGACTTAATTCATATAATTCAGTAATACCCGGTACACGCGGAATTAATATGAGCCACGGAAATTGCATATCATTCATTAAACGACATGTTGACAGTGGAAAGTCGCCTACAAAAAAAGTATCTTGAGCAAGTTGGGGATGCAAACTAAACATATCTTTATAAATTATGCAAAATTAGAATGATGGCTAATACTATCACATCCAATGAGACGTGAATATTCTATGCAATGTGTTTCATTACAAATAAACCACTATTTACAGTGAACACATTAGCAACTACGAATGTAATAAATTTCTTTAAAAAATCAAGCATTTCTTACTATTTTTTTTCAAATTACGATCAAACTTAAATGTAAGTGCATAAATATTACGCACCCACATTCTCTTTAGTGAATTTCTTTTAGCAAACTGACCAATAAATCAGAAATAAATTGAATTCTTTTTTGATAATCTTCCAGCATCACCATCACTTTCAAGCGTTGCCCACCTTCCATACGGAAAAAAGTCGGATGTTTTTGCATCATTTGAATAATGCTGACCGCTTGTACTGGAGTGTCGGGAGAAAATTCAATATAACCACCCTGCGAACCGATATCGACTTTGGTCATTCCCAACTGCTCTGCTTTTAGACGAATCTGATGCACAGCAAATAGTTGCTTCACTGGTTGTGGCGGCACACCAAAACGATCAATCAATTCCATGCGGATATTATCGAGCTTTTCTTGACTATCCGTATTACTAATACGCTTATAAAATAACAAGCGTTGGTGTACATCACCAAGATAATCATCTGGAATTAATGCAGGCATATGCAAATTAATTTCAGCGGTTAAAGAAAGTGGCGCATCAAAATTCGGCGTTTTACCTTTCTGAATGGCTTTAGTCGCCTTCTCTAGCATTTCCATATACAAACTATAGCCAATCGCTTGCATTGAACCACTTTGCTGCTCACCTAAAAGTTCACCTGCACCACGAATTTCCAAATCCTCTGTAGCAAGCATAAAGCCTGCACCTAAATTCGATGCACGCTGAATAGCATCAAGGCGTTTTTCCGCATCGCCTTTTAAGCCTTTAATAGACGGCACAAGCAAGTAAGCATAAGCTTGGTGATGTGAACGACCGACACGACCACGTAATTGATGCAATTGTGCAAGACCCAATTTATCTGCACGTTCAATTAAAATGGTATTGGCATTTGGAACATCAATCCCTGTTTCAATAATGGTTGAACACACCAAGACATTATATTCTTTGTGATAAAACTGCTGCATCACCTGCTCTAACTCACGTTCGCGCATTTGCCCATGTGCCACGGCTACACGTGCTTCTGGAACCAGTTGACGTAAACTTTCTGCGGCACGTTCAATGGTATCCACTTCATTATGTAAAAAATAAACCTGACCACCACGAAGTAATTCACGCAGAATGGCTTCCTTGATCGAGTCACTGGTATTTTCTTGCACAAAAGTTTTAACGGCTAAACGGCGTGCGGGTGGCGTGGCAATAATAGACAAATCACGCATCCCACTAAATGCCATATTTAATGTGCGCGGAATTGGTGTTGCAGTCAGGGTCAACATATCGACATCGGCACGCATGGCTTTAATACGTTCTTTATCACGTACACCAAAGCGGTGCTCCTCATCGACAATCATCAAACCTAAGTTTTTAAATTGAATACTTTCCTGCAAAATTTTGTGTGTTCCAATCACAATATCAACTTTACCGTTCGCCAAATCTTCAGTTGTTTTCACATGCGATTTGTTGGAACCAAAACGCGATAACACTTCAATCCGAATTGGCCAATCGGCAAAACGGTCTTTAAAGGATTCATAATGCTGTTGTGCAAGTAAGGTAGTCGGCACTAAAACTGCCACTTGCTTATTATTTTGCACCGCTAAAAATGCAGCACGCATAGCCACTTCTGTCTTACCAAAACCGACATCACCACAGACAAGGCGATCCATGGGTTTTGCCAATTGCATATCATGTAATGTTGCATCAATGGCATTGGCTTGATCTAAGGTTTCTTCATAAGCAAAAGCACTGGCGAATTGCATATAGGGACTTTGTTCAAGTTCAAAAGCAAAACCGGGTTTAGCTTGACGACGCGCTTGAATATGCAACAGCTCAGCAGCGACATCATGTATTTGTTCCAAGGCTTTACGTTTTGCTTTATTCCAAGTATCAGTACCTAATTTATGTAAAGGCGCTAAATCAGGATCGCCGCCACTATAACGACTAATCAGATGTAAATTGGTGACAGGAACATATACTTTGGCAGCATCAGCGTAATCGAGCTGTAAAAACTCATAGTCTTGATCATCAATACTTAACGTGACCAAACCCGCATAACGCCCCACACCATAATCGATATGCACCACAGGCGCACCAATACTCAGCTCCGTTAAACTACGGATTAAAAACTCTTCGGATACTTCTTGCTGACGTTTACGACGGCGCTGTACCACACGATGTTCATACAGCTGATTTTCAGAAATTACTGTGAGGTGATTCGGGATCACCAAACCACGATCAAGTGGTGCATTGGTAATGGCAATGGCATGTAATGATTTTCTAAATTCAGCAAAATTCTCAACATTGGGGATATCCCCAAGCGTTGCTCGTAAAGCATCTTTTAAAGTTTCACGGCGACCTGCACTTTCAGCAACCAAAAGCACGGGGTGATTGGCAGCATCAATATATTTTTTAACCGCTGAAAAAGGTTTTTCTTGTTTTGGATCAACAGGCAAACGCGGAGGCAATTCAGTGTTTAGATTCAGAACACCTGTTTTTTCGACAAATTCTTCTGACGACGCAATAATTCTTGCAAAATGATTGAGTTGTTCCAAGACCTGATTGGGTTGTAAGAAAATTTCCTCTGGCGATAAAATAGGATGATCCACATTATGACGACGGTCTTCATAACGTCGCACCACATCCTTCCAAAAATTGCTTAATCCTTCATCCAAATCCTTATCTGTAATGACAATGCCATTCTTTGGTAAGTACGCCATCAGGGTACTTTGTGTTGCCATGGCTGCTTTACTAAAGAATAAAGGAAAATAAAACTCAAGCCCCGGAGATGCAATGCCTTCTAAAACATCTTGATAAACTGGATTTTTCTTTGGATTTGCAGTCGGAAAACTTTCTGCATAACGATCACGGAAAGTCGCACGACCTTCTTTGAGTGGAAATTCTTTAGCGGGTAATACCGAAAACTGTTTTAAGTTTTGCGTCGTTCTTTGCGTTTCAGGATCAAAGAACTTTAAACTCTCAATTTCATCATCAAATAAATCTATCCGAATAGGCGCACTTTGCCCAGACGCATAAATATCCATAATGCTGCCACGTACAGCAAATTCACCATGATCATAAACAGTATCGACCAAGTGGTAGCCCGCTTGTACTAAGCGAATTTTTTGCTGTTCTAATTCAAATTTTTGACCGACTTTAATATCAAAATGCTCGCCTAACACCCACGACGTTGGTGCGACCCGTTGTACCAAGGTCGATGCAGATAAAAGCAACACACCAGATTGTGGCATATTGGATAAAATTGACAGTCGTTCTGACACAATATCTTGATGTGGCGATAAACGGTCATACGGTAAAATTTCCCAATCGGGGAAAATAGTCGGTTTTATCCCGTAAAACTCTAATTCACTTTCCAACTGACCTAAATGCTGATTATTTTTGGCAACAACAATGAATAATTGCTTACTTTGCGTGGCAATTTCTTTGAACAACAAAGATGCAGAGGAGCCTTGTAAATTACCGACCCAGCGTTTTTCGCCTGCTTTTAATTGTTGCAGATTTAGTTGGGAAATTTCTTGTTGGAACATGTATATAGCTTTTGGTCTAAATCACATAAGCAATATATTAGCATGTGTAATTTTTCGGTTGAGTTATTTTTATATCCGACGCAATTTTTCACCTAAATCCTTTTAGATGCTTAAAGTGTCATTTACTGCAAAGCCTATTTTTTAATTATTTTTCGCGCAAAAACTGTCGATAATAGTCATTTAACTTTTGAACAATCTGCTTCAGCTGCAATAAATTTTCTTCAGTATTGCCTAAACGCGCTACAAAGCGTTGATTGGCAATTTCAAGATCAATTTTTTCATTGATAATCATTGCAGTGAAATACAGTTTTTTTAAATCGTCAAAATGACTTAATTTCCGATTTGAAAAATAAGCCAAGCGTTCTGAAAGTTCATTGACCACAATACCATCGACAATATAACCGTGGACTTGATCGAACTGGATATTCTGTTGTTGTAAAAACAGTTGTTCAGCAGATTTTTTTGAACTTTTAAACAGTCCAGCGAGTTTATTCAACATAAGCCTTACACATATTAAAGATCTCAGCTATTTTAACCCTGAGCTACTGTCTGTTTACGACTATTTTTCATAAAAAAACGGAGCAACTTAAGCTACTACCCTTTATCACTACTCAGTGGCTATTCACAGAATGAGCTTTTCGCAGCCAAAACTTAGCTTACTTGTGCTAACGGCTCGTGTGCTGCTGTAACTTCTGAAACTAAATTACTAAACCAGAAGATTTCATCTCACTGTTCTTGAATCAATAATTCTTGCTCTAAAACCACTTGTTGAATGGTTTTATTTTCAGCAATACATTGCTTACCAATTTCATCACATTGAGCATGACCTAGAATTGGATCTAATAAAGTGACAATACCCACATTACGCACTCGAATTGTGCAAGATGAGCAATGCTAAACCATTGCTCTATTTTGAACAGCGTAGAAAAACTTTTTTAGTAAAAACATGTAATCAATAACTATGTTTTTGTAAAAACGTAAGATGTTATAATTTTTCTTGTTGTATTCTATCTTTCTAATCAAAATATGAATGGCATTTAGCATACTGCTTACCATTTATCATCTTCTCTCCAATTGTATCTAAAAATACATTTCGCTACACAACTCACTACTAAATCCCCCTGAAATGTAACGGAACGTAATTTTGATTTTGTGTTTGAATCAGCTCCTTACAGGATATGGATAAAAATTCATCTTGGATAGATGTATTTATAAGGACATAAGGATGAGCACATGAGTCAGCTAAACCCGACATTAATCACATTTATTTTTTATATCATTGCCATGGTTGGAATTGGGCTATATGCCTATAAAGCCACAACAGATTTTTCAGATTACATTCTTGGTGGTCGTAGCTTAGGCAGTGTCGTCACCGCCCTTTCTGCTGGTGCATCAGATATGAGTGGTTGGCTCTTGATGGGTCTACCCGGAGCAATCTATCTTTCGGGCTTATCTGAAGCTTGGATTGCCATAGGACTGGTGATTGGCGCATGGCTCAATTGGTACTTGGTTGCAGGTCGTTTACGTGTCCATACCGAAATTCAAAATAATGCATTAACGCTTCCTGATTACTTCACCAGTCGTTTTGGTGATCGTAAGCGTGTTTTACGTCTTATTTCGGCAGTCGTCATTCTCATTTTCTTTGCAATTTACTGTGCTTCAGGCATGGTTGCTGGCGCACGCTTATTCGAAAGCCTCTTTGGCTGGAATTACACCACTGCACTGTGGATTGGCGCGATTGCGACTATCACTTATGTTTGTATTGGTGGCTTTCTTGCAATCAGCTGGACAGATACCTTCCAAGCTGGATTAATGATTTTTGCCCTGCTGCTTGCGCCAATTATGACTTACATTGCCATTGGCGATAATGCGCAACAACTGACAACGGTTATTGAATCTGTTCGCCCGCTGGCACACAACCTCCTCTCAGATTTAAGTGTGGTCGCCATTTTATCTTCTATGGCATGGGGCTTAGGCTATTTTGGTCAGCCACATATCCTTGTTCGCTTTATGGCGGCAGATTCTGTGAAATCAATTCCAGCAGCACGCCGCATTGGCATGACATGGATGATTCTTTGCTTAAGCGGTGCAGTTGCTGTTGGCTACTTAGGTATTGCTTACTTCAATATCCACCCAGAACATGCGGCAATAGTGACAGCCAACCCTGAAACTGTATTTATGGAATTGACTAAAATTTTGTTCAACCCATGGATTACAGGCATTATTTTGGCTGCTATTCTAGCGGCGGTAATGAGTACATTAAGCTGTCAACTTTTGGTGTGTTCAAGCGCATTAACTGAAGATTTATATAAAGCATTTCTACGCAAAAATGCGTCACAGAAGGAATTGGTTTGGGTTGGTCGTTTCATGGTTTTAGCCATTGCAGTTCTGGCAATTGTTCTAGCAAGCAATCCTGACAGTAAGGTTTTAGGCTTAGTGGCTTATGCATGGGCGGGCTTTGGTGCTGCATTTGGTCCACTCATCATCTTATCTTTGTTCTGGAAACGGATGACTTTAAACGGCGCGATTGTTGGGATTCTTGTTGGTGCAGTAACGGTTATTGTGTGGAAAAACACCATGGCGAGCACTGGACTTTATGAAATTATTCCCGGCTTCATTTTCTCATTCATCAGCATCATCGTTGTGAGCTTACTAGAAAAAGCGCCACCTCCAGAGGTGATCCAGCGTTTTGAACAAGCCGATGAATTGTATAAAAAAGAAATGGCTGAATTGAAGAAGTAAATATCCTTCATCTTAAAGCTTAGATAAATTTTCAATTTTATAAGGGGCTTAGGCCCCTTTATTGTTTTTATTTTTGTAGTTTGTTTTTAAGATGAATTTTAGAACTTTCTTTAATCACTTCCATCACTGGATAACTTCGGGTCTCTTTTACCCCCGGAAGTTGCCACAATACCTGCCCCGAAATCCTGCGGAACTCTTCCATATTGGCACAGCGAATTTTCACCACAAAATCAAAGCCGCCACTAATCATGTGACATTCCACAATTTCTGGATATTGCATCACCGCATCAGAAAACCCCTCTAAAACATTCGGTGTGGTTTTATCCAATAAAATTTCCACAAAAACCACAAAACTGGCATTCAGCATTTCAGGATTCAGTTTTGCTTCATAACCCAAAATGAAGCCATCTCTCGTCAATTTTTGCACGCGCGCCAAAGCAGCAGTCGCGGACAAATTCACCATTTCAGCCAATTTGATATTTGAAATTCGACCATCATTTTGCAGAATATCTAAAATTTTGATATCCGTTCTGTCCAATGTAAAAATCGGGCTTGTCATCTGAATTATTCTCTAAAATGAATCAAAATTATAGTGAGTTATTCGGTCTTATTTCTGTAATCATAAATTATATAAGGCATTTCACTCAACAAAAATTTGAGCATTACAGGACGTTGACATGAATATAACGGATACAAAAACCCGCTTCGGCGAAGAAAAACCTCATTCTGAGTATATGACTGAATTCAAAGAAAAGAATGATTATGAAGTTGAGATTAATACTGCTTGGCGCCGTGCTGAACCTCAATGTGTTGAAAATTTACTTGAACATAGTCAAATTTCTGCCGAATTAAATCAGCGTATTTACGATCTCGCATTTAACCTCGCACACACACTACGTGATCGTAAAAGCTCTGCGGGTAAAGCAGGTATCGTACAGGGTTTATTACAAGAGTTTTCATTGTCTTCTCAAGAAGGCATTGCGCTGATGTGTTTGGCTGAAGCCTTGCTGCGGATTCCAGACAGTGCAACGCGTGACCTACTCATTCGTGACAAAATTAATCAGGGCAATTGGAAAGAACATCTCGGTCAAAGTAACCTGATGTTTGTCAATGCCGCAGCTTGGGGCTTAATGCTTACAGGCAAACTGATGGAAACCCCAAAAGAAAATAGCTTATCAAGTGTATTGACGGGTCTTTTAGCGCGTAGTGGTCGCGGCATTATCCGTAAAGCCGTAGATGTCGCTATGCGTATGATGGGCGAACAGTTTGTAACGGGTGAAACCATTCAAGAAGCACTCAAACATGCAGAACCGTTAGAAGATAAAGGCTTCCGTTATTCTTATGACATGTTGGGTGAAGCTGCGCTGACCGATCATGATGCTGAACGTTATTATCAAGATTATAGCGATGCCATTCATGCGATTGGCAAAGCATCAAAAGACAAAGATGTTTACGATGGCCCGGGAATCTCAATTAAGCTTTCTGCCCTACATCCGCGCTATCAACGTGCGCAGATTGAGCGTGTGCATCATGAACTTTACCCAAAAGTGCTTCAATTGGCTCAGTTGGCAAAACAATACAACATTGGGCTAAATGTTGATGCAGAAGAATCTGAACGTTTAGAAATCTCTTTAGAGCTTTTAGAACGCCTATGTTTTGAACCGACACTTGCTGACTGGAAAGGCATTGGCTTTGTCATTCAAGCCTATCAAAAACGCTGTTTCTACGTGGTCGACTATGTGGTTGATTTAGCAAAACGTAGCCAAAAACGCTTGATGATCCGCTTGGTCAAAGGCGCATATTGGGATAGCGAAATTAAGAAAGCGCAAATTGAAGGAATGGACGACTATCCTGTGTTTACGCGCAAAGTTCACACCGATTTATCCTACATTGCCTGTGCAAAAAAATTGTTAGCCGCACCCGAGCAAATTTACCCTCAGTTCGCAACGCATAATGCGCAAACGCTGGCAACCATTTACCATTTGGCAGATCCAAAGCAATACTATAGCGGTCAATATGAGTTCCAGTGCTTACATGGCATGGGTGAGCCGCTGTATGAACAAGTGGTGGGTAATAAACTAGATAAAAAACTGGGTGTGCCTTGTCGTATTTATGCACCTGTGGGCAATCATGAAACACTACTGGCTTATCTGGTACGACGTTTATTAGAAAATGGTGCCAATACATCTTTCGTAAATCGTATTGCAGATAAAACATTAGAAATTAGTGATCTCATTGAAAATCCACATACCGAAATTCTGAAAAATTCAAAAAAAGAAGCGCAAATTGGTCAGAAACATCCCTCTATTCCTCTGGCACAAGACTTATACGGCGATCTTCGTCCCAATTCTGCTGGTCTAGATTTAGCCAATGATCAGGATTTAATTGCACTGAATCAAACGGCGCAGAAGTTAAATCAACATCAATGGCAAGCTCAAGCCTTAGGTAAAAACTTAAGCATTGAAAATGTCGCCTCAGCATGAGAGCCTGCAAAGTTTAGCCATTGTTAATCCTGCGAATGGTTCAGATATCGTGGGTCATGTGCAAGAAGCCACAGCAACCCAAGTGAATCAAGCACTTGAAAATGCAGTAAATGCACAATCTGAATGGACCAACACAGCAAAAAATACCCGTGCAGCTTATCTGCAACGTGCAGCAGATATTATGCAATCACGTTTGCCCGAACTGATGATTTTACTCTGCCGTGAAAGTGGTAAAACCTATTCCAATGCCATTGCAGAAGTCCGTGAAGCGATCGATTTTCTACGCTATTATGCAGCACAGGTCATTGATTTAGAAAATGATACAATCATTGAACCACTGGGCACGGTGTTATGTATTAGTCCGTGGAATTTCCCCTTAGCCATTTTTGCTGGTCAAATTTCTGCTGCATTGGTTGCAGGCAATACCGTCATTGCAAAACCTGCTGAACAAACCCCACTCATTGCCGCAGAAGCAATCAAAATACTCTGGCAAGCAGGCATTCCAAACGATGTCGTACAACTTTTACCCGGACAAGGCGAAACCGTTGGCGCTCAATTAAGTAGCGATGCCCGTATTCAAGGCATCATGTTTACTGGCTCAACTGAAGTTGCCAAAATTTTACAAAAAACACTTGCACAGCGCCTAAGCAGCTCAGGTCAATCTGTTCCCTTAATTGCGGAAACGGGTGGTCAAAATGCGATGATTGTCGACTCATCTGCATTAACCGAACAAGTGGTTTTAGATGTGGTCAGCTCGGCTTATGACAGTGCTGGTCAACGCTGTTCAGCACTGCGTGTTTTATGTGTGCAAGAAGATAATGCCGATAGCGTCATCACCATGTTAAAAGGTGCAATGCGACAACTGCGGGTTGGCAATCCCTTCTTATTAAAAACAGATATTGGTCCAGTGATTGATTTAGAGGCGCAAAACAATATTCAAAAACATATTGATCAAATGCGTGCCAAAGGTCATCCAGTGCATCAATTCATGTTCAATCCTGAACACGATTCAAGCTTAACCGAAGGTACATTTATTCCACCGACTTTGATTGAACTACCGAATTTAAATGATTTGCAACGCGAAGTTTTTGGGCCAGTCTTGCATGTGATCCGTTACAAATATGGTCAATTAGAACAGTTACTTCAGCACATTAATGCCAAAGGTTATGGCTTAACCATGGGCTTACATACCCGTATTGATGAAACCATTCAAACCGTAATTGCGCATGCAGAAGTCGGCAACTTATATATTAATCGTAATATTGTCGGTGCTGTGGTCGGGGTTCAGCCTTTTGGTGGTGAAGGTTTATCAGGTACTGGCCCTAAAGCGGGTGGACCAATTTATCTCTACCGCTTAATGCAAAGCTGTTCAGCAAAAAAACTTGCTGTCCCTTTTGCCACTCAAGCAACCAAAACACAACCTGCACATCAACCTTTATATGAGATATTTTATGCTTGGGCAGAAAAGAATTTCCCTCAATATAAACTGAGTCCATCCCCTGCGTTCTGTTCTGGTCATCATTATGAATTACAAGGCCCTACAGGGGAAAGTAATCAATATGTGGTATTACCAAGAAAACGTGTCCTGTCTTTAGCCGATCAAGAGCAGGATCAAATCCAGCAATTGTGTGCAATTTTTGCGGTAGGCAGTCAACCAACGGTACTGGCAGAAAATACTTTCGTGCTGAAATATTTGCAAAAAATGCCAAAAGAAATCGTGGACAGTTTTTCTATCATCAAAAATATTGAAACGGATCAGTTTGATGCAGTGTTACATCACGGAACCAAAGTCGAACTACAAAAGCTGCAAAGCAAAATTGCTGCTCGTTCAGGTGCGATTATTGGCGTCACTCACTTAGAACCACTGCATCATGACATTCCTTTGGAGCGCTTTGTGATTGAACGGGCGATCAGTATTAATACCGCAGCGGCGGGAGGAAATGCCAGCCTCATGACACTCACGCAAAGCTAAAAATGGGCTTTCAACACTCCACCCTATAACAAGATGTATTTTCCTTTTCAGCCAAGTCAACTACTCCCTAATCTCGTTGACTTGGCTATTTTTTTATAAATTGATCAATCATCATTAAGCTGATTTTGATACACCTGTTGCAAGAGCACTTTTAACTGCAACAAATAAGATCAACAACAGATCCAACAAAATATCGGTTCACACTATATTTCTACTGCTTAATTGGGAATAAGTTTAGTCATCTTATTCAAACTTTGTTACCATCCCTGTTTTCAATGTGTTTGTGATTTTTACTGCATATGACTTCAGCTTATCAGTTACAACTTGATGCCAAGATTGCACGTATTTCTGCTCAATTTGCCGAATTTAATCCCCCTTCTTTAGAAGTGTTTCAGTCGCCTGAACAAAACTTCCGTATGCGTGCAGAATTTCGTATTTGGCATACTGAAGATGATATGTTCTATGCCATGTTCGAACGCAATGAAGACGACAAACAGAAAACCGTTATTCGTATAGATGAATTCCCGATTGCAGATCAAAGCATTAATGATTTAATGCCAAAACTATTGGCAGCTTTAAAAGCAAATCCTATTTTGGAATCGCGTTTATTTGAAGCACACTTTTTGGCAACGTTAAGCGGTGAAGTGCTTGTTTCACTCATCTACCACCGTAAACTTGAACAAGAGTGGGAAGTTGCTGCCAAAGCTTTAGCCGAACAACTTAATATTAAATTGATTGGTCGTAGTCGCGGTGTAAAATTTGTCTTGTCTGATGAGTATGTGGTTGAAGAACTCCAAGTTTTTGACCGTACTTATAAATACAAACAAATCGAAAGCAGCTTCACGCAACCGAATGCACAAGTGTGCCAAAAGATGCTGGAATGGGCATGTAATGCTGCTGAACAGTCAGATAAAGACTTACTTGAGCTGTATTGTGGTAATGGTAATTTTACCCTACCGCTTTCAACCAAGTTCAATCGAGTACTAGCAACAGAACTGGCTAAATCATCGGTTTATGCTGCACAGTGGAATATTGAACAGAACCAAATTGACAATATTCAAGTTGCACGTCTATCGGCGGAAGAGTTCACTCAAGCCTATAATGGTGAACGTGAGTTCCGTCGTTTACAAGAAGCAAATATCGACATCTCAAGCTATGATTTCGACACTGTTTTTGTTGATCCGCCACGTGCAGGTATTGATGATGAAACCTTAAAGTTGATTCAACGCTTTGAACGTATCATTTATATTTCATGTAATCCTGATACCTTACAAGACAATTTAAAGACTTTAGCAACAACGCACAAGATCACTAAATTTGCGATGTTTGACCAATTCCCATACACCCACCATGTAGAATCTGGCGTATTGCTCGAAAAAATTTAAACAATTTATTTTGTTATCAAAGCCTGATTTTTTACATTCTGATGAAGCTCAATTGAGCTTCATTTTTTTATTAAAATAAAAATCAGTAACTTATAAATATTTTCAAATAGTCAATGTCATAATACCGTTAAACTTCTCTGCTACTATCGGAAAATTTACTGTTCGATTGCTGCTTTTATCGCTTGAGTAGACTTGTTTTATTTACCAGATTGGCTATATTTCGAACTATATTAAGTCGTGTATGAAGGCTCTATGAGTTTTTGGCAAAAGCTGTTTTCTGCAAATCAACAGCAAAACGACCAGAAGAACCAAATTTCTTGTGTCGAAAATGATTGCTCTTGTAAATCGAATGAACAACTGATTCAAGCTTTAGCAAAAGCAACAGATGAAGAAGTCATCATTGGAATTAAAAAGGTTTTAGCTTCGCGAGGTTATAGCCGTAAAGAGTTAAATGAACTACAGCATCTACCACTCCAATAGTAGATCTGAGAAAAAGGCATTTAGATCATCTAAATGCCTTTTTTATTTGCTGATACGATAGATTTAAGGACTGTAGTAATAAAGATTAAGCTTTCCCCCTACTTCTCTCTTGGCGACTGACGCTCATCTAAAGCGAGTGTGGCACATCTTGATACATTCCTATTGACAACATCACTCTCTGCCTACCCTGAGGCGATGGCTTTTTACATAAACAATTGAAGAAGCAATATGCGGTTGTTTTGAATAAAAGCATAACCAACTCATTCAGATGAATGAAACATTCGATTCTTTCATATAGAAACAGTAAACTAGATCAACAATATACACTTGTAACTTTATGGGCTAAGCGTACGATGCGGCAGCAGAAAACACGATTTCCTTTAGGGACACATCTGATCGTCAAACATTTGGGCTATTCCCATCATGGCATTTATGCAGGGCGTGGTCGGGTGATTCATTATTCAGGTTTTGCACATTTATTCAAAAAACGTCCGATTGAAGTCACATCACTAGAAAAATTCAGTTTTGGCAAAACCATTATTGTTCAACGCTATACTCAGCCAAAATTTATCGGTCGTAAAGTGGTTCGCCGTATGCGTTCACGCATGAATGAAAACAGCTATCATCTGATTATGAATAACTGTGAACATTTATGCACTTGGGCGATTACAGGTGTGGAAAGCAGCCCGCAAGTGATTCGTATGATGAATCGCCTCACCACCATTGGCTATGTCAGCTCAATTATGAGTTATATGAACAGTATGCTACTAACGATCACCACCACCTGTTTTGCCTTAGTTTTGTATATCAAAAAGAAATTACGCGATAAAGCCAAGCATAAAAATCCGTAATTTGAGTTCTAGCAGAGATAAAATTCTTAAATCAAATTCGCTTTATGAGCAACAATCACGGGCGGTAAGTCTTCACCCAATGAACTCAGCATTTCCCGCTCTATGTTGCGTACCATCGAATCTAAAGCCAAATCATTTTCCTGAATGCCAAAGGGTTCTTCCAACTCTGCACTTAAGGCATCTAAACCTAAAAACAAGTAAGCAATCAGCGCGACAATGACAGGTGTCCAAACCCCTAAACTGGATTCAAGACTAAACGGCAGAATAAAGCAAAATGAATACACCGCGCGATGTAGCAACACAGAATATGAAAATGGCAGCGGTGTAGATGAAATTCGGTCA
Source organism: uncultured Gammaproteobacteria bacterium (assembly GCA_963812025.1). Classification (GTDB taxonomy): domain Bacteria; phylum Pseudomonadota; class Gammaproteobacteria; order Pseudomonadales; family Moraxellaceae; genus Acinetobacter. Next base: position 556,343 of record CAWETQ010000006.1, on the reverse strand, counting down.
CAACCTGCATGAATATCGCCAATAGCAACGGTATGCTTGGTTAATGTACTGTAAATAATATCGGTGATCTCAGCGCGTTTATAAATAGCCACTAAATCTTTTTGCAGTGATTTCCAACACATATTGCGGTGGGTTCATATGACCACTCAGCATCTGCCATTGCTGCTCTGTCAATTGTACATGTGGCTGATAATGTTGAAATGAATGCGTCTGTTTGCGGAGTCGATCACGTAATAAATGAGTAAACAGCATGATACGGTACAGCAATACTTCACGCGGTTGATCATCTAACACATAGCTATCCCGTATCATATGTCGTGAATTGGCAATTAAAGCACCCCACAACTTGCGCCCTTCCCACCAACGCTCATAACATGCAGTATTTCTAAAGCTTAGAAAGATCGATAAGATCACCCCAAAAACAGTAAAACCTATCGCAGGAACTTCTGGCACCGAAACATAATGATGCTTCGACAAATAAACCAAAGTCGTCGAGATCAATACCACCATCATCAGTGCAGGAAAAACTTTAGGCAGAATTGTACCGTGCCAAGCAAACAGCAGCGCAAAACTATTGGTTTTATCTCGAATAATCACGGCAAGTCCTTATTGATCTGCATGAAAAAGCCCAACCTAAGTTGAGCTTTTATGGCTTATTTCAGCATAGTGGCATTCACATTGAATGCCAATCTTTTACTAAAAATATCGTGCTTTCGTTATTTTCCTGGTTTAAAACTATCTTTTAAATCCAAAATACGGTTAAACACAGGTTTGTCGCTGGTATGATCATATTGATCTGCAACGAAATAACCTTCACGTTCAAACTGGAAACGATCTTCAGGTTTCGCTTGTGCCAATGCAGGTTCAATCACGGCTTGAAGTACCGTTAAAGAATCTGGATTTAAGTTCGCCAAGAAATCATCATCTGCATCTGGTGCAGCTTCAGTAAATAAACGGTCGTAAATACGAACTTCAGCAGCAATACCTTTTTCCGCTGAAACCCAATGTACCACCCCTTTCACTTTACGCCCTTCAGGATTTTTACCTAAAGTTTCAGGATCAATTGAACATTTAAGCTCAATCACTTCACCGTTGGCATCTTTAATCACTTCATCGCACTTAATCACATAAGCATGACGTAAACGCACTTCACCTTCAGGAGTTAAACGTTTAAAGCCTTTCGGTGGCACTTCTTCGAAATCTTTACGATCAATATAAATTTCTTTAGATAAAGGAATAACACGCTCGCCCATATCGACATTCGGATGACGTGAATGGGTTAAATCCATATCTTCAGGAAGATTGGTTAATGTCACTTTAAGTGGGTTTAACACTGCCATACCACGTGCAGCGGTATTTTCCAGTGATTGACGAATACAGAACTCAAGCATTGCTACATCGACAATACCATCTGTTTTAGACACGCCCACACGTTTACAGAAATCACGTAAACCTTCAGCGGTAAAACCACGACGACGCATACCGACAACGGTTGGCATACGTGGATCATCCCAACCATGAACATGACCACCTTCAACTAGCTTACGAAGCTTACGTTTAGAGGTAATGGTGTAATCAATATTTAAACGACTCGATTCGTACTGACGTGGAACGGCTTCAGATTTAACTTTCTCTACCACCCAATCATAGAATGGACGGTGATCTTGGAATTCAAGCGTACACAGTGAATGAGTAATGCCTTCAATCGCGTCAGATAATGGATGAGCGTAGTCATACATCGGATACATTTTCCATGTATCACCAGTCTGGTGATGCTCAGAATGAAGTACACGATACAAAATCGGGTCACGCATATGCACGTTTGGAGAAGCCATATCAATTTTGGCACGTAGCACCGCTTGACCTTCACCCAACTCGCCATTATTCATTTGAGTAAAACGTGCAAGATTTTCTTCCACACTTACATCACGATAAGGTGAGTTTTTGCCCAGTTCAACAAAATTACCACGGTTTAAACGAATTTCTTCAGGTGACTGCAAATCAACATAAGCATCACCTTGCTTGATCAATTGAATTGCCCACGTATGCAATTGGTCAAAATAGCTTGATGCATAGCGCGGTTCGCCATTCCAGTCAAAACCTAACCATTTTACATCGTTGGCAATACCATCAACGTATTCTTGTTCTTCTGCATCGGGATTGGTATCGTCAAAACGCAGGTTACATACGCCATCAAATTCTTGTGCAATACCAAAATTCAGACAAATGGCTTTGACATGGCCAATATGTAAATAACCATTTGGTTCTGGTGGGAAACGTGTCACCACCTGCTTTGTACGACCCGCTGCGAGGTCTTCGGTAATAACTTGGCGTACAAAGTCTAAGCCCGGCTGTTGTTCTTGCTGCGCAGCATCGACAGATTGAGTATTAGTTGTCGGGTTATTTGGCAGGGATGGAACAACATCATTCGGCTTCATAGTTGATAAATCACTTCTATAGGATAAAATAGGATAATTAAAACGCAATTCTTGTTTTTTAACAAAGAAAGTCGCGTTTTTGCTTGCCTTGTAGTTTACAGTTTGCTTATGCTTCTCTCAACCAAAAACCCATGGCTTTTTTGTCCATGATCAGGAGATTATAGAATGAGTTTTCCTCAAGTTGAATTAAACACCAATAAAGGACGTATTGTTCTTGAACTTAATTCAGAAAAAGCACCTAAAACTGTTGCTAACTTTTTAGAATACGTTCGTGATGGTTTTTATGATGGCGTAATTTTCCACCGTGTGATTGACGGTTTCATGATCCAAGGCGGTGGCATGGATGAAAATTTCAAAGAAAAAGTGACTCGCGATTCTATTGAAAATGAAGCTAACAACGGCTTAAAGAATGACATGGGCACAATCGCAATGGCGCGTACTCAAGCACCACATTCTGCATCTGCTCAATTCTTTATTAACGTAGGCAATAACGCTTTCCTTAACCACTCAGGCGAAAATGTCCAAGGTTGGGGTTATGCTGTATTTGGTAAAGTCACTGAAGGTCTAGACATCGTTAACGAAATTAAAGGTGTTCGCACTGGTAACCGTGGTCACCATGCTGATGTTCCTTTAGAAAATGTTGTGATCGAATCTGCTAAAATTATTGCTGAATAAAAAACGTCCTCCCCGTCCTTAATTAGTTTTAAAGCGCTGCTTTAAAACGGAATAATGGAAAGAATCATTTCTTTCTTCTTCAATAATTAGGGACAGAGGAAGTTAAAAGGAAAAATAAGTGACCTATCTGTTTATCGCTGATTTACATTTGTCACCTGAACACCCTCGACTCGTTCGGGGGTTTTTGGATTTATTGGCACACTATCAAAACAAAAATACCCAACTCTATATTTTGGGTGATTGGTTTAATGCATGGATTGGTGATGACTACACTGCCCCATGGTTAGATGACGTTATTAAGGCTTTAAAACAGTTCAATCAAGCGGGCAATCAAGTTTATTTCCAAGTCGGCAATCGTGATTTTGCTTTAGGTAAGCGATTTTTAAAACAATTTAACGGCTATTTTATTACCTGATGTCGATACTTTAAAAATAGGTAACATTCAAATACGCCTTGAACATGGTGATTTACTGTGTACCGATGATGTGTCCTATCAAAAGTTTCGTAAAATTATTCGTAATCCACTGCTTTTAGGCTTTCTTAAAAGTATGCCGCTCAGTTTCCGTCAGAAATTGGCTAATGGCTTCCGTAAAAAAAGTACAGAAACCAAACAAGTAAAATCCTATGAGATTATGGATGTAAATCAACATGCCGTTGAGCAATCACTGCAATCGGTTGATTTACTGATTCATGGACATACACATCGCCCTGAAATTCATGCTGTAAATAACAAAAAACGTATCGTTTTAGGCGATTGGCGTGAACATGAAGCGCAGATTTTAGAAATTGATCCAAGTAATCTTGAGCAAAAATTAGAACTTAAAACTTGGACTTATTAATAGTTAAGTGTTTATTTTTTATTCGCCACAAAAGAATTGATTTCAACTGTATCGACTATCTCTTCAATAAATGCCCGCATATTTACCATATTCACCATCGGTAAGATCACGAGATTTTGCTCAAAAAAATATGTATTACAATCTAAACAATCATTCATTGTTTGAATCAATCTTACAGAATCATAAAAGTTAAATTCATAAATTTCTGTTTCAATTTCAACATCTAATCTAAAACAACCTTTTGCTTCAATCAACCATTCTATTTCATCAATGTCATCTGGTAACAATATTTGATATTTTGCCATAAGCTTCCTCATTTTAAATTATTAGTTATGAATACATTATTTGCTATTATTAAATACATAATCACTTAATTTGGTTTTAATCATGGATTTATTAAACATTTCAAAAACTCGTTATACAACAAAAGCCTATGATCCTATTCGAAAAATTCCGCAAGAACAAATTACCCGTTTATTAGAAATTTTACGTTTAACGCCATCTTCTATCAACATTCAACCTTGGCATTTCTTTATTGCTGACAATCAAGTGGCGAAAGAGCGTATCGCAAAAGCATTGGTTGGAAAGTATGCCTATAACGCACCTAAAGTTTTAGAGTCATCACACACTATTTTATTTTGTACTAAGGCAGATATCAGCGAACAACATTTAGATAACTTGTTAACTCAAGATGATATCAGTGGTCGCTTTAAGGACTCAAGCGCCAAACAAGGACAAAAAGATAGCCGTGCAGGTTATGTCAATTACTACCGAAATGAAAAAGGTGATATTCAGCGTTGGGCTGAAAATCAAACCTTTATCGCGCTGGGTCAAATCTTGTTGGCAGCTGGGATTGAAGGCATTGATGCAACGCCAATTGGTGGTTTTGATGAACAAATCATTAATGATGAATTGCAGTTAACCGAAAAAGGCCTAGTACCTTCGGTATTACTGACACTTGGTTATCGTAGCGAAAATGATTTTAATGCAAAATTGCCAAAATCTCGTTTAAGTAAAGAAGAAATTTTCACTCAGCTTTAATTCAAAATTAATTACAATAAAAGAGGATATATTCCTCTTTTATGTCATTTCAGGACTTATTTTTTAAACATTATTCAGGTATATTTGCACAAAAATTACACGGTCGGACGTCTTTATGCCAGTTGCCTCTAAAATGCCAATAAAATTCGAATGCACAAACTGTAATAAAATTTATATGCATCCATATCGAATAGATGCTCTTGCTTTTTATCCTGACTGCCCTGACTGCAAAAAAGCGGGCTTACTGCTAGGCACAGCCGAGATCCACAGATTTTATTAAATACCCAAGTACTTTTGCAAAAAATCTATTCAAACAGATATCGCATAACCTAAACAAATAACACTGGCTAAACCCAACGTTAAACCTAAAGCCGTCGTTGGTGTTAATTTTTCTTTAAAGATGATTAAGCCACTTAATGCACCCAATACAACCACAAGAATATTCATGCCTGCAAAGACAATTGCAGGTGTGTCTTTCAAGAGCATATGTGCTTTAACGTAAAGTGCAATATTGGCAAAATTTAACAACCCTAACCCTATTCCAGCCAAAATATTTTTTCTGTCGCCAACCGTCTTGGTGGTCATTGCAATATAAGCCAATGACAATACAAAGGCACAAATAAACATTAAATTCAGTGCAACAGCAAACTGAACACCCAAGCCAGTCGTATATTTTAACAATACATCAATTAAGGCATAGCCAAACCAGACCAATGCAAGATACAGCATGGCTTGCTTTGTCGATGACTGCCCTGTTTTATCTTGCTGATGGGAAAATAAAAGACTTAATACAGCGAACACACCTAAAACAATACCGATTATTTTTAGCGTATTGAACTGTTCCTGAAAAATAAAAAATGCTGCCAATAAGGACAATACCACGGACAAACGCTGGGCAATTTCAGTTTTCACAATACCTGCATATTGCAAAGACTTCGCTAAACATAAAAAAACACTCGGTAGCAAAATACCTAAAGCAATAATTAACCACCACGGCGTATTGATGATTGAAATATGCTGTAAATCTGGCTTAAACCAGAAAAAGCACAACACACTTGCAGAAGCGTAATTCCATACAATCATGTGTAATGCATCAAAACCTTGCGCTTTAGCGAGCTTTAAAAGAATTGAGACCATTACGCTACAGCATGCTGCCGCCAATATAAGTTCCATCTTTTGCCTTATTTTCCTTATTTATAATGATTTAGGGTTAAATACAAAAAAGCCCACAATAGATGTGGGCTTTTGATTATAGATAATCTTTAGCGATTATTTATAACGATTGACCATTTTCTCTAAAGAAATTGGACGAATCTTGTCTGCATGACCCGCAGTACCAAATGAAGTATAACGATCTACACAAATTTGTTTCATTGCATCAACAGTTGCAGAGAAGAATTTACGTGGATCAAATTCGCTTGGTTTTTCTGCCATCATACGGCGCATTGCACCTGTAGATGCTAAACGCAAATCTGTGTCGATGTTGATTTTACGAACACCGTGTTTGATTGCTTCAACCAATTGCTCAACAGGCACACCATAAGTTTCGCCAATTTCGCCGCCATATTGGTTAATAATCGCTAACCATTCTTGTGGCACAGAGCTTGAACCGTGCATCACAAGATGTGTATTTGGCAATGCCGCATGAATTTCTTTAATGCGGTCAATCGCTAAAATATCACCTGTAGGTGGACGGGTGAATTTGTACGCACCGTGTGAAGTACCGACTGCAATTGCCAAAGCATCTACATTGGTATCTGCAACAAACTGAGTTGCTTCTTCAACTGAAGTTAATAGTTGTGAATGGTCAAGTACGCCTTCTGCGCCTACGCCATCTTCTTCACCAGCCAGACCAGTTTCAAGGCTACCCAAGCAGCCAATCTCACCTTCAACTGAAACGCCACACGCATGTGCCATTGCAACAGTACGACGAGTAACATCAACATTATATTCGTATGAAGTTGGTGTTTTACCATCTGCACCGAGTGAACCATCCATCATGACTGATGAGAAGCCCAACTGGATAGAACGCTGACATACGTCAGGATCTGTACCGTGGTCTTGATGCATAACCACTGGAATATGTGGCCACTCTTCAATTGCAGCCAAAATTAAATGACGTAAGAACGGAGCGCCTGCATATTTACGAGCACCCGCAGATGCCTGAACAATAACAGGTGAATTCGTTTCATCTGCGGCTAACATAATTGCGCGCATTTGTTCTAAATTGTTTACGTTAAACGCTGGTACGCCGTAATTGTATTCACCGGCGTGATCCAAGAGCTGGCGCAATGAAATAAGAGCCATAATTTCCTCCCAGGTAATGCCCCATATTCTACATGCTGATTGCTTTCAATTCAGCAAGAAAAAACACTATTTCAAAAAAAGTCCCTGCATTTGCAGGGACTTTTAAATAAAAAATGACAAACTTAATGTGCTGCTGGCTCAGAAGCTGCTTGTTCAACTGCTGGTGTCGCTGCATCTGCATCTACATTCGAAATTTCCGCTGGTATATCTGTATTTTTTTCATCCAAAACAGGTTGATCAAGTGAATCGATTGCTGCTTGTTGTTCTGGTGTAATTTTTTCTTCTACTGCTACAGTTTCAGCTGTCTCATTTTTAGCTGCTTCATCTTTCTTCGCACAAGCCGTTAAAGCTAAAGGTGCAATCAGTAATGCTGCAAGTGTTAGTTTTAAGTTCATCCGATTTTCCTACGACAGGAGATTTAATGAACATGATTTTATTGCAGATATATTTCATTTTAATGACTAAAAAATGAATCAAAAATAAAAAAGGCTGATCATGAGATCAACCTTTTCATCAAACCGTCATCATGACATTGCTGTCAATTATGCACGTTCAAGCAATACAGCAACGGCTGGAAGTGTTTTACCTTCTACAAATTCAAGGAAAGCACCGCCACCTGTAGAAATATAACCAATTTTGTCAGCAACTTCATATTTGTCGATTGCAGCTAAAGTATCACCACCACCCGCGATAGAAAAACCTGCTGATTCAGCGATGGCTAAAGACAAGGCTTTCGTCCCTTCACCGAATTGATCGACTTCAAATACACCAACTGGACCATTCCAAAGAATTGTTTTTGAGGTTTTGATAATTTCAGCAAATGCTTTTGCCGTTTCTGGGCCAACGTCTAAAATCATATCGTTGTCAGTCACATCGGCAACATTCTTAACCACGGCTGTTGCTTTCGCCAATGAACCCAAGAAATCAGCAAAGTCGATTTCAGACGCATCTGCAACCACAACGTCAGTTGGTAATGGTACTGAAACTTTTGCCGCAATGGCTTTAGCGGTATCGATTAAATCTGTTTCACACAGTGATTTACCCACGTTATAACCTGCCGCAGCAAGGAAAGTATTGGCAATACCACCACCAACAATAATTTGGTCACAAAGTGTAGAAAGTGAAGTCAGCACATCAAGTTTAGTTGAAACTTTAGAACCGGCAACAATGGCAACCATTGGCGATTCAGGCGTTTTAAGCGCACGACCCAATGCATCTAATTCAGCAGCAAGTAAAGGCCCTGCTGCTGCAACTGGCGCTAAACGAGCCACACCTTCAGTCGAAGCTTCTGCACGATGTGCTGTACCAAAAGCATCCATGACAAACACATCACAAAGTGCTGCATATTTTTGTGCAAGTTCAGGGTTGTTTTTCTTTTCACCATGGTTGAAACGCACATTTTCAAGTAATACAACTTGACCCGCTGCAACTTCAACACCCGCTAAATAGTCAGTCAATAATTGAACTTCCTGACCCAAAGCTTGAGTCAAATAAGCAGCAACTGGAGCTAAAGACTGTTCTGGTTTAGCTTCACCTTCAACGGGACGACCAAGATGAGAACAAACCATTACCGCAGCGCCTTTTTCTACAGCTGCTTTAATTGTAGGAAGCGCAGCGCGTAAACGTGCATCACTTGTAATCTCACCATTTTTCACAGGTACGTTTAAATCTTCACGAATAAGAACGCGTTTACCTGTTAAATCGAGGTCAGTCATACGTTGAAAATTCATGTATAGCTCTCTGTATAGATATAAAAACCGCCCGATTTTAAATGATTATGCAGAAAAAGGTTAGCTTCTTTTGCATAAAAGCTGTCGAAAGACAAAGTTTTGATTATGATAGTCAAAAGCCACATCATGATTCAGAGCTTATGTCTATTCACCCAGATCCAAATATCAATCGTTTAAATGTTTTAGGCGAACCATTGGCAAGTTGTTGCTACTCTCCTATTACGGGATATTTTCGTAACGGCTTTTGTCATACCGCGACAACAGATCTAGGTCAGCATACAATGTGTGCACAAATGACCGCTGAGTTTCTTAACTTTTCGCAAAAAGTAGGTAATGACTTGATCACACCGTTACCAGAAGTCGATTTTCCGGGTTTAGAGCCGGGTGATTTTTGGTGTATTTGTGTGACCCGTTGGGTAGATGCTTACCAAGCTGGTATTGCTCCCCCTATTAAAATTCAAGCTTGCCATCAAGCTGTGCTCTCTTATGTTCCGCTTGATGTTCTTATGGAATATGCAGTGTAATGAATACATCTCAAATTATTTTGGCTTCCAGCAGTCAAACCCGTAAAGACTTAATGAATCGTCTGCGCATCAATTATCAAAGCATCGTGCCTGATATTGATGAATCTCCGTGCGGTGAAAACCATGCTGACCATTTAGCCAAACGACTGGCTTTTGAGAAAGCCAAAGTTATTTCAGAACAGTATCCAGAAGCCATTGTGATTGGATCAGATCAAGTTGCATGGCGTGAAGGTGCACCCGATATTTTTATTGGCAAACCTTTGACTGTTGAAAAGGCAGTCAAACAACTGCAAGCCAACTCCGATAAAATCGTGTATTTCAGTACAGCATTAAGTGTACAACAACTGGCTACAGGCTTTGAGCAAACACTGGTTGAACACTATAAAGTTAAATTCCGTAAACTCGGACTGGCTGAAATTGAACGCTATATCGAAGTCGAACAACCTTTAATGTGTGCGGGTAGTTTCAAATGTGAAAGCTTGGGTATCAGCTTATTTGAGCAAATGAGTGGGCAAGACCAAACCACACTTATGGGCATGCCGATGATTCAACTGTGCCATATTCTTCGCCAACTGAACATTTTAGTTCCTTAATTTTTAGGCTGTATTTATGTCTCAACCTTTAGATATATCTTGGCGGAATTACCGCTGAACAATTCCTTGCTGAATATTGGCAAAAAAAACCATTACTGGTACGTAATGCACTGCCTGAAATTGCAAATCTGCTTGAACCGAATGATGTGATGGAACTTGCACTGGATGAAAATATCAGTGCGCGTTTAATCAAACAAAAAGATAAAGATCCAAACCAATGGTCAGTGAAATCATCGCCTTTAATTAAGGCCGATTTTCAAAAAATGCCAAAACTTTGGACATTGCTGATTCAAGCTGTCGATCATTACTCTTTTGATCTAGCCGAATTGTGGAAAAAATTTCCATTTATCCCACAATGGCGCCGTGATGACATTATGGTGTCTTATGCCCCAAAAGGCGGTTCAGTCGGTAAACACTTCGATTTTTATGATGTGTTCTTAGTTCAAGGTTACGGTCACCGTCGCTGGCAGTTGGGTCAAATGTGCGATGCAGAAACTGCATTCGTTGCAGGACAACCCTTAAAACTTCTTCCAGAAATGGAAGTGAATTTTGATGAAGTGCTTGCACCAGGCGACTTACTGTATGTCCCACCGGGTTTATCGCACTACGGCGTTGCCGAAGATGACTGTCTGACCTACTCATTTGGCTTCCGCATGCCCAATGTAGCTGAAATGATGGATCGTGTGAGTGATAAATTTGCTGCCGATCAATTGCTTAAAAACCCACTGACGGACATTATTCGCGACAAAATCAGCCCGATTGGTCAAATCAGTCAAGCTGAACTTGAATATTTAAAAGCAGAACTTTTAGCACAATTGCAAAACCCAACCGTGCTTGAAGATGCCCTCATGAGTCTGATGTCGGAATCGAAATATCCTGAAAACATTCCAGAAGCTGAAGCAATGGGTACAGGCGATTTAGAAGAAGCACTTGATTTAGGCTATTCACTCATTCTCGAACCAGCATCGCGTCTACTCTATACCGAAGACGAAGATGAATTTCTGTTTTGGGCCAATGGTGAAGGCATTTGTATTTCAGATGTGTTTGCACCGATTTTAAAACAAATTGCCGATGGCAACCCAGTATTACTCGATGAAAAACTTTATGATCCAGATATTTTGGAAGACATCGTAAACTTGTTAAATGAGTCGATTTTAATGTTATTACCAGCAGCAGACTCAGAATAACCAAACCATAAGGGGAAATTAAATTTCCCCTTATTTTTTAGCATAAAAAATTCATCTTAACTGCGGATTACATACCACTCAATAAATAAAGCGATTCAATTTGAATAATAACAAGGACTCATTTAAGCTGAATAATCGCTTGTATTATCGTACAGCCCGCAACAGAGGATAATTTAAGCTCAGCATTGATTCGCTCTAAACGCATTTTCATACTGCGCATACCAACACTTAATCCTTGCTGTTCCACACAATTGGTATCAAAACCAACACCATTATCTTGCACAATCAAACTTAATTGATTTTCTAAAATATAAACCATAGACACTGTTACATTTTTTGCCTGACTATGTTTAATAATATTGGTCAAACTTTCTTCCAACACACGAATTAAAGTCAGACATTGCAAAGCCGTAGGCACCGCTTGCCACTCCCGAGGAAAAGTCCATTTAGACGAGATCTCCAGTTCATCCATCAGCTGACTAAAACGGTGTCGCACTGGCGCAACCCACATAATGGGACTGACTGGAATCTTATTATCTACAGATGACCCACTATCAATAATTTGTCTTAAATCATCTCTGAGTAATTTGAGCATCGATAAAAATTGCTGATTTGGAATATTATCTGCGCTTTGATCGACTAAAATCATGGAACGAACCAATGAAGAACCCAAGCCATCATGTAAATCATGTGATAAGCGTATTCTTTCTTGCAGCCTCACATTTTCAATTTCTAACTGATGTTTTTCATTTAAACTTGAACTTAAGTCATCACTCACTTGTTTAACTTTAACTTCTAATTCCGCATTAAATGCTTCTATTTTTTTGATATTACGAACCAATCTCAATCCTAATACCATCACCACAAAGAAAGTAATAATCGGGGCACTATACGGCAATAAAGATTGGGTGTTGGACATGGATTCCGATGATAATAATATAATATCCAGTACAGCAAAAATAACGATTCCTGTTAGGCTAATCGCTAAAAAAATATACTCCATTTTTCTTGATTTAATGGCTTGATAACTTAAATATAAATAAGTGATAAAAAACAAACTGACATAGCTTAAAAATATGCATGGAAAGATAAACTGAATAGCATCCTGTGGCGTCAGAAAGATCCCCATAATGATAAACACGGTTACCAGTGCAATTGTTCTTTCAATTTTTACGAAATGTGTTTGAATAAATCTGAGTAAATAAATACAAAAACTCAAAATATACAGAACAAAAAAAACTAAATTGGCTTGGGTTGCCATTAAGCTAGTTGGATATGGCGATGTTTCTGTAATCAGCACATTAGAAATAAACAACACCCACAACAATGAACTTAATGCGAACCATCCAAAGGTGGTTTCCTTGGGTCTTAATAACCAAATAACAAAACAGATAATGCCAAAAGTGATGGATAAAATAATATTAATTTCAAATAAAGTTCTACGATTCCATATTTTTGTTTGATGCAGCTGCATCATTTTTTTGTACATTATTAAAGGAAATTTCGCCCAACCCTGCTGATTGAAAAGCAAAACCATTTACATAAATTAAAATTTCATTTTGACCTGATTTTAATCCTGATGCAGGCAAGACCCAATAGCGTGGCGTGTTCCAACTTTTTGACAAAGGTTCTTGTAAGTTTTTATCTTGCCAAAGTAACTCACCATTTAAAAAAACAGCACCCGCAGAGTTAATATAATCAACTAAAAATGCAATGGGTTCTGCCAGTCTCGTATTATCTTGACATAACAATTTCCATTGAATCTTATACCAAGCACTTCCATTATAATCTTTCCAATGCTTCGCCCAATTATCCGGTAATTGTACGGGCTGCCATCCATGCTGAGGTAAAACCATTTTTGATGGTGTTTTCACGGCAGAGATCGACGTTATATGCACTGAACATTGGCTATTAATACTTTGTTCTATTTCTGCATAACTGATTCTGCTGACGAAACAGAGTAAAAAAATAGCCAAGAAATGCAAAATGGAATGGTTCATAAAATCCCTAAGGATCTCGCGGTACTTACAGCCTTTGTTCTTTTCGTGACCGATAGTTTTCGATAAATATGTTTAATGTGACTTTCAACCGTATATTTAGAAACAAATAACTGTTCTGCTATTTCTTTATTGCTCATCCCCTGAGCCACCAAGTCAAGAATTTCTGTCTCACGATTGGTTAAATGCGCCACGTCAGAATCTAAAGTTTTATTATCCTTTGACCCTGTAATGACTGAAGCTGAAATCTGCTTTAAAATTTCTTGTGCAATAAAAGGATCTATCGGTGCGCCACCACGCAAAATACTCCGAATAGATAACAAAACCTCAGCATCATCACGTTCTTTCAAGACATAACCTGTCGCACCCGCTTTGATTGCTGAAAATAAACTCTCTTGGGTACTCCATGCTGAAATTACTAAAATGAGGGCGCTACTATCTTGCGCACGCAGCTTTTCGATTAGTTCGATCCCATTTCCATCAGGAAGCCCTAAATCAACCAATGCCAAGGAAATATGCTGCTGTTCGATCTGTAAAAATGCTTCTTTTAAGTTCTTAGCAAAAATGAGTCCATCATTGTCATAACCCAATTCTGCCAATATATTTCTTAATCGTTCTTGAATGAGACCTTCATCCTCAACAATTAAAACGGGTACGGGTAAAATCGTTTCTAATCCTGACACAAACTATCCCCTTTTATGACTGTTCAATATAACGACAAACACAATGAAAAGAATATCCCTAAAACCAAGGAGTTTGTTGATTTTTTACTGATCATTAAAATTATATTTTAGTCTTTCTCAGCGCTATCATTTCAATTTAGCACGATAAAATAAAAAGTGCTTAGCATCTAATCCACGTATCCATAGAACAATAGCGCTGTAAAGAAACAACGAAATACGCTGTTTCTTTATTTTAATTTCAGCATTTAGCCATATTGTTTTTTCAAATATTTGACAATCTCTGCTGACTCAAACATCTTCACATCCGTATTGCGGTCAACCAAATATGGAACTTGAATATCGCGCCCCATAATTTCGACCACTCTTTCACGCTTCCCGCCTTTTAACGGTTGATATTTCCCCGGTTTTAAACGTAAAAATGCTGGCCCTTGATCTTGCCAGCGCTCTTTAGGCACGTTATGAAACTTAAAAGGTAATTCCAGTTCAGTTAATACACCACGCACAATTCGGGTAAATGGACTCGCTTCAAAACCCCATAATTCTAACAGTTGCTCAGGTGCTTCCCGATCAATAATTTTTTGATTAATCCAAACCCCACGTGCACCATTGATCAAAGTACCCGCAAAGGCAACGACAGGATATTTAGGATAGTCTGAATATTTTTTTGGTGTCTTACCACTTTTACCGTAATGCTTAAATAGATAATCGATAATGTCTTTCGACTCATACATCTCGACTCCCGTGTTTTCATCCATTAAAAATGGAAAGCGTAATTTTCCACCTTTTTCTTTCACAATTTTACGATATTTGGTTCCCCCTTTTGGACATGGATAAACCTCATAATCTAAATTTAATAAGGTCAATACTTCTCGTACACGACGACAAAATGGTGAACCTTCAAACTCATAAAGTTTGAGTGATTTTTCAGGCTGCTTGGGAAAAGCTGTGCCACTCACGCCACGCCCACCTGCGGTCAATGTTGAAGCTAAAGCTTGTACTACTTTAAGTTGATGATTCACCATTTTTGTCCTTATTGAATTGTCGTTATAAATCGACTAATTTTTCTTTTGCAATCACGATTCCATTGTTATCGGCATAAATATAATCGCCAGAATTGATGGTCACACCACCAAAATACAAAGTTAAATCGACTTCGCCAATGCCTTTACGCTGACTTTTTTGTGGAATTGCAGCCAATGCATGCACACCTAAATCTAATTCAGCAATCGCATCAACATCACGTACACAGCCATAAATTACCACACCATTCCAGTGATTTTTCACTGCTGACTCTGCAATCATGTCGCCCATTAAAGCACAGCGCATTGAAGCACCACCATCAACGACAAGCACTTTACCTGTACCATCCGTCGCGAGTAATTCTTTTACACGTGAATTGTCTTCAAAGCATTTCACCGTCACAGCCTGACCGCCAAAACTTTTACGCGCCCCATAGCTTTTAAAGAATTTACCATCCATCGATGGTGTAACCACTTGAAGATCTTTCTCTGGGTGATCATCAAGTAAATCGCAAGTTACGAATGCTACATTAGCCACTTTTTATCTTCCTTATTTGCACGTTTGTATGCGTAAATTATCATAAATTTCAAACTTATCAGTTTGAGTTCGCGCTGCATCGACCATAGTATGAGCCACTTGTTCTGCTGTCACTGGCTTATATTTGAATGTATTCGGAACCAAATGCGATAATTTTTGATATAGCTTTTGCGTCGCATCCTCCAAAGTTCGTTGTTCTTGGCGTTCACCTAATAATAATGACGGACGTAAGATTGATACACAGTTAAGATTTAAACTTTGAATATGATTTTCTAGTTCACCTTTCACTTTGTTATAGAAAAATTTTGACTGCACATTGGCACCCATCGCACTAATCAGTAAGTAATGGGTATCTGTTGATTCAAATAAATCGGCAAAATGTGCATTCATTTCATAATCGACGTTATAAAATTTTTGCTTAGACCCTGCTTTTTTCAGCGTTGTGCCCAAACAACTAAATGCATGGCTATAACCATTCACATCTTCATCATTCAACAACAGAAAATCATCTAAAATAAATTGTTGTACTTTTTCTAAAGATTTAAGCTCTATATCTTCATGCCGAACAACGGCTGTGATTTTCTCACAACTCTCAATCCGATTGAGTTGTTTTAGCAGTTCACGACCCACTAAACCCGTTGCTCCAATCACAATTGCACTTTTAATTGAATTAGTCATTTTTTAAACAATCTCTAGAGGTTATTACTAATCTAACGGTTTCTTTAGAGTTTTTATGCATCTAAAATGTTGTCAAAGCAAGTCAAGACTTGACTTAACGGCGTAGTTTAATCACAATATGGCACTTGTTTACGGGCTGGTGATAATTCTTCTGATGAAGGTTTTCAGTTGCAATTTCAGCCCGCCCAGACCAATCTATTTCAAGGAGTGCACGAGTGGCAAACTCAGCTCAAGCTAAAAAACGTGCCCGTCAAAACGTTAAAGCACGCAAACACAACGCAAGCTTACGTTCAATGGTTCGTACTTATCTTAAACGTACAGTAGCTGCTATTGCTGCTGGTGACTATGCTACTGCTTCAGCAGCATACAAAACTGCTGTACCTGTAATTGACCGTATGGCTGATAAAGGCATCATCCATAAAAACAAAGCAGCTCGTCATAAGAGCCGTTTGAATGCACAAATTAAAGCTTTGGCTAACTAATTTATGCATGTGAAAGAAGCCCGTTAAGGGCTTTTTTTGTATCTAAAATTCAATAATTTACGATAAATATACCATTTTGTTGCACTTAAATTTTTTACATCGTTAAAAGTAAAATACAGCAGATCAAAAAATAAGTTCCTTTTGAGCACTTTTAACTAAAAATACCCAATTCTGGGGATAGATTGAGTGCAAGTTAAACGATTTAATACCACTACAGAATAACAATAAATAAAAAAATAGTAACTTGGAACAAAACAACGAATTGACTTTCTAATTCTTTATCATAAAACGTGCTTGGGGAAGCAGCGGATAAAGAATTAGAGAGTTAACTATTTCATCTTATTCATTATTTTCTGCATGACTAAAAGAACACTTTTAAATCTCACCAAATTTCAGTTTCGAGTAACCATCTTCATTGCATAAAAATGTATTTTTTCCAACGATAAAATGCTGTAGTTTGACTGTAAATTTCCTAGATAAATTTTTCCATATAAAATCACTCCATAAAAAAAGCCCAGAGAAAGGTCGCTCTAGGCTTGGAAAACTTTAAAATTAGATGTTGGTTTAATCTAAAAGATCAACATATAACCATTAATAGAATATTCATGCTATTTTTACAAGCCCTAACCCATTTAATTTTTTGATGGATTAGCTTGCAATTTTATCCAATGAGCGATCTTTCAAACTTAAATTCCCTCGTAGCACATCGGAAAACATACGCCAATCCGAAATAAAACTATAAATTGGTTGTTTAAAACTGGCAGGTTTATTTTTTTCAAAAACGAAATGCCCCACCCATGCACAAGCATAGCCCGACAATAGACCATAGATAAAATATTTTGGCTTTCTTTGAAGAATCGCTTTACTCAAAAAATACACACCGACACTACTTCCAAATACGTGCAAACGGCGACTCATGATATTTCGATGCTCGGTTAAATAAAACCGATAAAATTCATGATAATTTTGAATAGGAAGCTGAAATTCTGGTTGTGGATTCAGTTCAAACTTAGGTTCTACCGGTGCATTCATTTTTATCATCCTGTTGATTTTTCTTTACGTTAGCGCATTTCCCATACAAACAAAAGTACTACCGGCGATAACTTTTTGTTCATTTCCAACGCAATGACTAAAGAATCGCTTCGTCAAGTCTTACATGAAAAATCATTTTCGCTACAATTGAAGACTTAAAATAAAGAATACAATTCAAGCGCTATTAAGAATCATTTTTCATAACGCATTTGTACCGTAAAGATGACGCTTTTTATGTCTAACATAGCGTCAAAAAATTAGGATGAAAGATCATGGTCGAAGTTGAATTAAAATTTCAAATTCCGGAAGCACGACGTCATGCTTTGCTCAAAGCATTAGATCCTAAAAAATCAGAAATTATTCAACTGAAAGCAAAATATTATGACACTGAAGATCGCTTACTGTCACAACATGGCGTTGCCTTAAGACAACGACTAGAAGGTACGCGTTGGATTCAAACCTTAAAAGCTGCTGGCAAAAGCCATTTACACCGCTTCGAGCACAATTATGACCTTGGTGAACTTGAACAAGCACCAGAGCTTGATTTAACTCTTTATAACAACGATGCTGAAGCACAGCAAATTCTCAGCAATGCATTAGGCAACTCAGAAGCGCAACTGAAATTACAATTTGAGACGGATATTCAACGCACTTTTCGCGTTATTCAATTTGAAGAAACCGACATTGAGGTTAGTTTAGATGTCGGTGAAGTACGCACTGATACTGAGCAGCGTGAAGTGCATGAGGTGGAATTTGAACTTAAGACAGGTTCTGTACAGTCACTTTTAGCCTTTAGCTTTGAATGGGTGAAAAAATACCAACTTTGGCTCGATGTTCGTAGTAAAGCTGAAATAGGCAATCTTTTAGCCACTCATCAAAAAGTCAGTCCAGCACAATCAGCAAAAGAGTTTACTTTAAGTAAAAAAGACCCTGCCAATAAAAACTTACGACTGCTGATTGCGCAACAATTACAACATTTATTGCCCAATATTGCGGCTATTTCAGCTATCGTTGTCGGAAAAAGAACATGTACAACAAGCCCAAATTGCCTTAGATCATTTGAATTTAACGCTATCTTTATTTAAAGATTGGAATGAAGCTGTTTCAGATAAATGGGCTATGCAACTTGGTGCATTTAAACAGCAATTTGATCATTTACAGCATTTGGAACACATGCAAACAACTTTGGGAGCTTTCTTACAAAATCCCAACACCGCATCCAATCTGACCAAAGATATTTTGTATGCCAAAGAAAAATTGTCCAATTTAGTTCGCTCAACGCAAAACGTACATCATTATTTGGAACTCTTGATGTTCAGTTTAGAGCATGAGGAAAAACCCCAAACCCATGATTTAAAATGGTTTGCTCAAAACACATTGCAAAATCAATATAAGCAATTACAAGACAGTTTAGCCAGTGCCGATATTGCCGACTTTGAAAGCCTAGATAAATTATCCACTAAAATTCATGAGTTAAAATTTAGCTTCCCTATTTTAACCTCGATTTATGATGTTAAAAATTTGCAAAAATACAGCAAAGCGTTAAATGACGCTCAGCTTGCCGCCAGTGAATATCAAATTTTGGCTTCTTCCGCAGCCTATATTCAACAAACTGAACTTGAAGCCAGTGACTGGTTTGTTCTGGGTTGGCTCACCGCGAAACAAGAGGTTTATGCGCAGCATTTACTTGAAGCGACCGAACAATTCCTCGTCAGCCGAAAATTTATTAAGTAAGTCATCAAAAACCTAAAATTAAAGCGTATGGTTCTCTGTTCGAATAATTCTCGATATTTTGGGCTATATGCTTGATCCACTTTTCAGCATAACACTACTACTATTTTCTTCAGTCTGACTTACAATCAAGATAGAGCAATCTCGATGATAAAATGTCAGGAGTTTTGACATGCTAGAAATAGAATTAAAATTTCAGATTCCCTCGCAACATCAAAAAAAACTCTACCAACTGTTTTTGGCTAAAAATGCGCAGCCCCGCTCACTCTATGCACAATACTACGACACACCCGAACGACATTTAGCCCAACAGCATATTTCACTGCGACAACGCCTTGAAGGCACGCACTGGATCCAAACATTAAAAGCGTCGAGTGAGCATCATTTAGAACGCTTTGAATTAGAAATTGATTTAGGGCCACTAGAGCATCCAGCTTTAAATCTCGAAATTTATCAATCACATCCACAGGCAAAAAAACGACTAGAACATGCTTTAGGCAAACAGGCTAAAAAATTAAGCATGCAGTTTGAAACCGATGTAAATCGCCTTGTTTATATTGTGCATTATAATCATGCAGAAATTGAAGTCAGTTTGGATCGGGGTGAGATTCGTCACGACAAGCAAAAATTAGCCATTTATGAGCTTGAATTTGAACTTAAAAAAGGCGCTATACAAGACTTCATTAAATGTATCCAACCTTGGGTTAAACAATATGATTTATGGTTAGATATAAGAAGCAAAGCACAGCGTGGTGATTTTTTAGCCCAAAATTTAAAGACGACAACTGTGCAATTTGCAGCTCCACTTCAACTTAATCGACAAGACTCTACCGATGCCGCATTAAAACAGATGGTAAATAATACCTTACAACATCTATTGCCGAATGCCACAGCCATTGCTTCTGAACACTATACCCATGAGCATGTGCACCAGACGCGCGTCGCAATTCGCCGCTTAAGAAGTGCTTTACGCATTTTTGGCGATTGGTCAAATGATGTTGATCCAAACTGGCAACAACAACTTGCGACGCTGTTTCGTCAACTGGGTTCAACGCGAGACCGTGATGCCTTAAATGAAGGACTCATCCCACAGCTACAACAAGCAGGCGCGCCTTTCACTCAGCTTCCCCCCACCACAGAGGAAAATAGTATTCCGATTGATGCATCTTTACGTTCTTTAGATACTGTTCAGTTAATGTTAGCGTTGCTGCAATTCGTGCATCAACCTGCTAAAAAGCAAAAAAAGACCGTCTTAAAAAAAGATATCGCCAAAAAACTCCAGAAATTGCATCAGCAAATTTGCAAAGATGCCGACCAATTTCTTGAATTAGATATTCCATCACGACATCGCACCCGTAAACGAGTCAAACGTTTACGTTATTGTGTCGAATTTATTGCTTCACTCTATCCAAACAAAGCCGTTAAAAAGTATCTCAAGGACTTAAAACCGCTACAAGAAAGTTTGGGACAATATAACGATTTAATTGTGGCTGAAACGCTATTTCTAGAGCATTGTTAAACGAAACAAAAAGTGTGGTTTGTACTCGGTTGGATTGCCAATGAAAAAAAATACATACTGCAACAAGTCAGAGCAGCATTTAGTCAACATTTTCCAAAACGGACACTTTTTGGTGATAGCAACAAACTAAATTTCGCCATAATTTAGCGATATTTACCGAAAATTTTCCACGTATTATTATCAGCCAATGGATCACTATAGCTATCATTACGCTGTTTACGTGGCTTATCTCGTGCATCGACCAATTCAAAGTGTGGCTCTGTACTGAGTACAATTCCATTCACATAAAAACGAGTCCGCGTATATTCACTTTGCCCATGCTGAAACACATAGGTACGCAAGTCAATAAATTCACGGTGTGCCACTAACGCAGCAGTATCATCACTTTCCAACCAAGCTGTGCATCGCCTGAATTTGTTCAGCTTCATATTGTCCACATTTTTCCATCAAACTCGCCACACCGCGAAAAGTTTTCGATTCTTTGGCACGGGTTTTATTAATTCGAATACGATCTACGTGAAAATAAAATAAAGGCAAGTTCAAATGACTGGGTAAATGAATTGCATCCACCACTTCATCTTGCATAAAAGGTTGGAATAAATCCTGTGCCCTTTCAATCAGTCCAGTCCATTGTCGATAATATTCTTCGACTTCTGCCTTAGAACCATAATAAATAGGCAAGCCTTCAACATTGGCTAAATTTGCAGGTGGCCAAATATTTTGACGCAATAAGGCAATGTCACTTTTTAAACTTTGTACCGCAATGGCATCTTGCATTGAATCATCCATTTTTATGCTTAGGCTATTTTTAGATTAAGCCAAAGGTTTAGTTTCTGCAAGCCTTTGCCTATAATATGGCATTAGATCGTTTTTGCAGGAAAAGTTCATGGTTCAAAAGATTGAAGCAACAGATGTAACCGAAGAAGAAGCGTTAAATGCTGCTTTTTTTGAACGTGCTGATGAATTTATTAAACAAGCCAATGACTTTTGCCGTATTGAAAAAGGTTCGCAAGTCAAACCGACTGAAATACGTGGGCAAGTCAGTGCTGCAATGTTATTTGGTACGGCGCGTTTTAATACGTGGGTCGCAGCCAATAACTTTAAAGATGGCAATGAAATGCGTGATGCCAAAGATCAAGTCATGTCTTACGTCATGCAGCAGTTTCAAATGATGCTTGAAGATAACTATGATGAATATTGCGAGCAGTTTGAAAACTATCTTCGCTTCCGTCATAACGAAGAATTTCATGCCAATAAGCATGACCATGATCACAAACATTGATCCTATGATTAAAAGCCCGTCAGGGCTTTTTTTAGCTCTCTATTTTTTGGATAAAAGGTCATTCAAAGCGACCACACTTTGCAGTATGGTAAATAGTAGAGACATGCTGAATTGGGGATAGAAATGCAACAACTGGATTTTGCAATAATTGACGCGCATATTCACCAATGGGATCCTTATAACACGCCCCATTCAGCCGCGTTAGCAGTCAAATTATTGGGTAAATATCCGTACTTACTGGATAAACTTGTTCGTCTGGTTAAATCCGATGATCTCATTGAAACGGTCGGATTAACCCATCATCTTACAGCACCTTATTTACCTGAAAATTATCTACAAGATATTGGGCATTACCCTGTCGAACAAGTCGTGCATGTTGAAGCCAGTTGGCATAAAAACAAAGGCAAAGGTGTTGTCGGTGAAACCCGTTTTATTGAGTCTTTAGCCTTTAACCCAGAAACAGTAAAACTGGGTGGCATTGTCGCAACAGCCGATCCACGAGACAGCAACTTTAAAAAGATATTGCAGTTACACCGCAAAGCTTCCCCACGTTTTAAAGGCATTCGTAAAATGGCCGCGGTGCATGAAGATAAAGACATTTATGCTTGGGCAGATGAACCGCATTTATATCGTAATAAAAAATTTCTAAAAGGTTTCGAAGCCTTAGCACAGCTCAATTTAACATTTGATGCTTGGGTCTATTCAACCCAATTGAATGATGTGATTGCTTTAGCCAAACAATTTCCTGAAACATCCATTGTACTTGATCATTTTGGCACACCCGCAGGGCTTTTTGGTCAAGTCGGTACACTTACGGGACTGACCAAAATTGCTCGTGAAAATATTTTATTTCGTTGGCAGGAAGATATGGCTGAGCTTGCCTTATGTCCAAATGTCTATACCAAAATGTCAGGTTTATTTATGCCTATATTAGGTCATCAATTTCATAAGCAAGGTCGCGTAGCCAGTAAACAAGAAGTTTATGATTTGGCCATGCCACTCATTACGCATGTGCTAAAAAGCTTTGGTACTTATCGCGTCATGTTTGCGTCTAATTTTCCGATGGATCGTGTCAGCACATCATTGGTGAATATTATTGATGCGTTTAGTGATGCTGTCATGGCTTATGATCCCAATGCGTTACAACAAGTCTTTCATCACAATGCCAAGCAGTTTTACCATTTGTAAAAAACCTCCCTTTGATAAAGAGAGGTTTAGAAGGATGAAGACCACGCACTTTTTCAAGTTTGATGGTCTTAACACAAAGGAAAGATGAAATTACTTTTGTACTTTGCCATATTGGTCAGCCATGACTTCAACGAATTGATCCAGCTTAATATATTTCTTAATGACTGCATCGACATCGGCTTTAGTCAATTTCGCCAACGCTTGATCACGTTTTTCACGGGACAATAGATCTCGATGATGTTCAAGTTGTGACGTTAACATACGATGAATATTGCGCTCATCTTCTAAAGATGTGACCCGTTTTTTAAGGATATTGGCTTTAGCAGCTTCCAACTCTTGTTCGGTCACGCCTTTGCTGAGCAAATCATTCAGAACTTTATGCACACCCTGTGAAACTTGTGCCGACTTACCTGCGGTGTAATTGGCTTCAATGGCTAAAGCACCTGAATTTATCCAATCATCCAAGTTTAAAGTACTGCCAAAACCATAAACCAAAGCATTTTTTTCACGGAGTTCTTGTGCGAGGCGCGAAGAAAGTTGTGAGTCACCCAAAATATAACCAAACACCACTAAGGCAGGCGTATCGGGATGATCCGCACCGACTGGAAAGGTCAAAATAGATTGATAATTACCAAATTCACGTTGCTCAGATAAAGCATGAACTTTCTGTGCAGGATAAGCTTGATAATCAGAACTGAGTCGTTGATATGGCAATTGTGCTTTCCAAGCGCCAAATTCCTTTTGCAATATTTTGAGCATCGCTTTGGCTTGATAATCGCCAGTAATTGCAATTTGTGCATGATTGCTAACAAAGAAGTTTTGATACAACTTTTTCACTTGCTCAACCGTCGCAGCTTTAATCTGTTGCTTAGAAAGTTCAGGTTCAAAATGGTAACGCAAATCCCCGGGTTGATAGGTCTCTAACAAGCGTGTCATGGTCAGTGCGGCAACTGTTTCTGGCTCGGTATAGGGACGATCCAACACCGATAAACTTTGCGATTTAATCAAATCAAATTGTGATTGTTCAAACTTCGGATTTTTCAAAACCTCTAACATAAATTTGAAATAATCCTCAAACTTTTCTTTTTTCGCAACAATTTGAATGGTAATACTATTGCCTGATGCATTTGCAGTCGCACCACCACCCGCTTCAATTGATTTATCGGCAATATCTTGCAAGCTATATTGATCTGAACCACGTAATAATAAATACGCCATCAAATCTAAAACTTCACCTTGATTGAACAACGACTTTTCAGTACCAAAATCAATCGAAATCGTGGCGTAGGTTTTATCATCACGTGTCGATGTCGGATATAAAGCGTATTGAATACCATTCTTCAATGTGCCACGTTGAATTTTCTTTTCAGTATTAACTAAGGACTGCTTAGAGGTTTTGACATATTCTGCAACCTCCTGTTGATAGACACGACTATCTTTCAAAGCGTTCTGCTTGGATATCGGTTGGCGCTAAAGTTTTAGCCGGTTCAGATGCTTGCTTTTGCTTTAATGCTTTTTTCTGCTCTTCAGGTGTCGGTTGAATATCACCAGAAATACGATGTTGTGGGACTAAAAACTGGGTTAAGGTTTGATTCACATCGGTCAGTTTAAGTTTTTTTATATTGTCCAAATCGGTAAAATACTGTGACCAATCACCCTGATAAGACACATAATAATCACTCAAACGCCCACCCAATGCTGCGGCATTACTTAATACACTATCCGACTGATTTTGAATCAGGTTTTTTACCCGATTAAGTTCAGTTTCATTGAAGGGTTGATTTTGTTCCACCCCTGAAATTAGCGCAGATTCAACTTTCTTAGCATCATGATTAGGTGCATAAATTGCACCCATAAAAACTAAATTAAAGTCTTGATCCAACCATGTGGTTGATTGAATAGCTGTACTTAAACCCGTTTCCACCATACTTTGGTAAAGGTGTCCACTTGGCTGCATGCTATATAAATAAGGTGCTAAAACCAGTTCAGGTTTGATCTTTTCATTTTTACCATTCAAATAAATATTGAATTTTGCCAGATCACTGCCCTTTTGCACCAAAAAATTACGCTGTTTAATTTTAGACGAATCAAGCACTGGAACTTTCGTCTGTGCTGGAACTTGACGTGCTGCAATTGGACTGAACTTTTGATCAATCTGTTTTAGAACTTCAGCTTTATCAAATTTACCTGAAATCACCATGACGGCATTGTTGGGTGCATACCATGTACGATAAAACTTATTCAGCTCATCCATTTTAATGGATTGTAATTCGTTTAAATCACCAATCGGTAAGCGTCCTAAATATTGATTGCCATAAGCTGACTTCCACATTTGATCCATCATCACAGAAAAAGGTTGATCCATACGAACTTCACGTTCACGTTTCACAATCGAAATTTCTGAAGGGACAAACTTTTCTTGCAGAACCAATTTATCCATTCGTTCAGCTTCAAGATGAATCACTTCATTAATCACATTTTGTTCTGGACGAATCACATTGGTATATTTGGTCGAATAATAGTCCGTGCTGGCATTGGTCATTAAAGTGTATTGATCAAGACGGCGTTGAAATTCTTCGCCTTTAATATTCTGTGTGCCTTTAAACGCTAAATGTTCCAATAAATGTGCTAAACCACCTTTACCCTGCGGATCATTCAATGAACCAGTTAAATAAACCGTATTCATGAACACTTTATTTTCTTTATCATTTTGTGCAAGGATCACACGAAAACCATTCTCTAATTTATATTCCTCAATCTTCTGTTGAGATTTAACCAAAATCGGTTGTGACCAAGCGGTGGCACTCAAGCCGACTAATAATAAGGAGATGGTAAGTTGCTTAAACCGCATTAACATAATTATTCCAATTTATTCAGTAATATGAATTTTTATACCCCTGCCATCTTAGGAAATGATTTTTAGTTTTAATAGTGGTGTTTTGAAAAAATAGCCGTTTATTTCAACGGCTTTATCGTCAATATTTTAAAGATACAATTCTGCCTGCATATACAATTTTGCATAACCTGAAATTTCAATACGTTCATTTTCAAGCACGACACAATACAACTCGCCTCCACGCTGTGAGGCTTGATACGCCAAGATTTCATTCTTAGCTAGTTTTTCAGCCCAAAGCGGCGCAATCGCGGTATGAATTGAACCTGTGACTGGATCTTCATTAATACCATTGGCTGGGGCAAAATAACGCGAAATACAATCATATTTGCCAGCTTGTGCAGTTAAAGCCACATCCACCAATGTTCCTTGCGCGGTAATGGCTGTTCGAATTTTACCCAACTGTTTTAACAGTTCTAAATTTGGCGTTTCATCTATGACATCTTGTGGATTTTCATATTCCACAATATAAGCTTGGCTATTCAAATACACATTTTTAAATGGCTTGCTTAAAGCTTGATCGAGTATTTCAGGATAGTCTGTGACTTTCTCTGCACGGCGAATTGGAAAATTCATTTTAATTTTGCCATCTGCCTCCTGACTGACCACAAAAATGCCCAAATTTTTCACATGAAACTGAATTATTTTGGCTGAGGTAAAATCTTTAAATAATACAAAACTACTGGCCAAAGTCGCATGTCCACAAAAATCGACTTCTGTTGTTGGGGTAAACCAACGAATTTCATAATTTTCTGTATCAATGACTTTTACAAATGCCGTTTCAGACAAATTATTTTCCAAAGCCAAATTTTGCATCAATGCTTCATCTAACCATTGTTCGGTCACAATCACCGCTGCTGGATTGCCTTTAAATAATTCATTGGTAAAAGCATCGACCTGATACATTTTCATATTCATTTAACTCACTTTATTTTCTCATCATTTTACGCAACTCATCACCTCAAAATAGTGACAGATTTTAAAGAATCATTGATACAGATTATTTTTGAATAAAAAAAAGCCAATCACAATGTATTGGCTTTGCATAAATCCATCATATGGATAAGCTTATAAAAACTAACGATTTAAATTTCTTTTAAATCGGCTGCATCTTGTTCAAATATTGATTTGTTGGTTTGACCTAACAACTGACTCGTGACCATACCTGAAGTCATTGATCCATTCACATTCAATGCAGTTCGCCCCATATCAATTAACGGTTCAATTGAAATAAGCAATGCCACCAATGTCACTGGTAAACCGAGCATAGGTAACACAATCAGTGCAGCAAATGTTGCCCCACCACCGACACCCGCCACGCCAACCGAACTTAATGTCACTACACAAACTAAGGTAATCATCCAGATAGGATCAAAAGGATTAATCCCGACCGTTGGGGCAACCATCACCGCCAACATGGCTGGATATAAGCCTGCACAACCATTTTGCCCAATCGTTGTCCCAAAAGATGCTGAAAAACTCGCAATCGACTCTGGTACACCTAGACGTCTGGTTTGAGCTTCAATATTTAAAGGAATACTTGCAGCACTTGAGCGACTGGTAAATGCAAAGCTCAGTACTGGCCAAACCTTTTTAAAGAACTGAATCGGATTCACACCTGTGATCAATAGAATCAGCGCATGTACCGTAAACATAATGGCTAAGCCAACATAGGATGCAACTAAGAAACCGCCTAAATTGAGAATATCTGCCATCTTAGAGCTAACCACGACTTTTGCCATCAGTGCAAAAACACCATAAGGTGTCAAGGTCATAATTAAACGCACCAACTTCATGACCCAAGCTTGTAGAACCTGTATCGCAGCCAGCACTTTTTGACCTTTTTCAGGATCGGTTTTAATCAGGTTTAAACCTGCCATGCCTAAAAGCACCGCAAAAATAACCACACTAATAATTGAGGTCGGATGAGCACCTGTC
Organism: uncultured Gammaproteobacteria bacterium; assembly: GCA_963812025.1. Taxonomy (GTDB): domain Bacteria; phylum Pseudomonadota; class Gammaproteobacteria; order Pseudomonadales; family Moraxellaceae; genus Acinetobacter. The sequence goes on along the minus strand of CAWETQ010000006.1, from coordinate 528,029 downwards.
AGTTCTGCAAATGGATTACTCGGAATAAACGATAAAAATAAATCAGGTATATTTAGACCGGATACTTTATCTGCATAGTCCGTTTGAATCGTATTGAGTCGCTCTGTTTCAGCCGTTCCTTGAACTAAGCCAATCGCACTTAATCCAAATAAGTGTGTCACCAGTATACCCACTGAAGCCGCAATTGCCGTGGTAAACAAGAGCGTTCCAATGGTGAAGAAACTAATTTTCCCCAACGATCCTGCATCATGTAGTCGAATGACTGCGCCCAAAATAGAGACGAAAACCAAAGGCATAACGACCATTTGTAAAAGTTTTACATAACCATTACCAATCAAATTAAACCATTGAACAGTGTCTTTCAATACAGCAGCGTTTTCACCATAAATCAGGTGTAAAACCAAACCAAAAGCGACACCTAAACACAAACCGACTAAAACTTTTTTCGCTAAGCTCCAGTCTGTTTTTCGTGTTCGGGTTAATAAAAGCAATAAGACAAAAAATGCGATAACATTCAATATCAAGGGTATATTCATATTTCTTCCCTTAGGATAATCTGCCTCTATTATAAAGCAAAACTTAATGCTGCTTTTAAAGCCTTAATGTCCTTCGTACATTTATTCGTCCCAATGAATCAAAAATTCAGCTTTTATGATGACAACGATCGCTTATTCAAAGAATCGAAGCCATTATGATCAATAGTCGATAACGATAAAGTCCATATAGCTTGATCAAGTTTGCATCAAATCATGAATAGGCATTTTTAAATCGCTGAGCTGAAATTTCACAGCTTTTATCCAGTTTTAGGCACGCTACTCGAACTGGGCAATGGGCTTAAATATTATGTTTTTGCACTCTACGACTAGAAAAAAATCAACTTTAACGATAGCTTATTCATATCTACCTCACGGGTCTCGTATCTCATGACTTTTCAAATCCATATGATTGATGTCAAAAATCAACTACAAAACTATATTTGGTTATTAGAACATCGACCAAGTAAGGAAGTTGTTGCGATTGACCCAACTGAAGCGCATTTAGTAGAAGCTTACTGTGCGGAAAACAACTTAAAATTAACGCAAATTTGGCTCACGCATTGGCATAAAGACCATACTGGTGGCGTACCTGAGCTTTTACTCAATCGTAATATTCCAGTTTATGGCCCACGTGAAGAATTAAGTAAGGTTCCTTTTATTACTCATCCGCTACAAGACCAAGCGCAAATTACATTCCATGATTTAGACATTGAAATCATTGCTGTACCTGGTCATACACTCGGTCATATTGTCTATTTTATTGAAGCTTTAGATGTTGTTTTTTGCGGTGATACCCTTTTTGCCATGGGATGTGGTCGTGTATTTGAAGGGACATACGAGCAGATGTATCATTCGCTCAATCGCTTGGCGGCTCTACCTGCGCAGACAAAAGTGTACTGCACTCATGAATACACCCTTGCAAATGCAAAATTTGCATTACAGGTAGAACCAGACAATTTAGCGATTCAACAGCGCTTTGATGAGGTTGAAACTAAGCGTATGCTCGGTCAATGCACACTCCCCAGTACGATTGAATTAGAACTAGAAACCAATCCATTTTTAAGAGTCGAAAGTGTGGAAGAGTTTCAACGACTAAGACAGTTAAAAGATAACTTTTAATGTTTGGTTTATAAAATTAGATGATAAGCACCTAGCTCAATTTGAATCAGCAATCTTGATGTCACAGCATGACAGCAATAAGCATTAAATCTTGTTGCTGCATCTTTTGAATTTGATTCAATACATTTTGTTCAATGATTTCTGTGATCATCTCATCACCTAACAAAGGTATAAGCATTAAGCAGTGATATCATGCCCAAAACTTCATTTAAGATAGTTTAAGTTGCATCCAAGCCATGCCATACAGCGACTCTATCAGGATCGTTTTTAGTACTTCTGCTGCAATTTAAAACAATGTTCAACTAAAGTCTGATAAAAACTTACTAAGTAGCGCTTTTAAAATTGTGTATAAATATTTCCATTGTTTAATAACACTTATATTTAAAAATAAAGTGTTATAAATTAATAAAATACAACAAAACAACCAGCTAAAAATGCATTTTATATTCAAACTTCTCTGCACATTTTAGTGACTATTTACTCTTTTTTTGTATAAAAAACCAACCAAATAATATTTTTATAAAAAACAGTACAAATCTCCCCTTTAAAAAAAACCCCATCATCCCTATTAATTATGAAGTGCCTACAGGGTATTTAATATATACAAGGAGTTCTCTCGTGAAAAAAGTTGTTAAAGCAAAAAATTTAATTGCATTTCGTATTTGGTTAGAAAAATTAGGCTATTCAGTAAAATCATTAACCGACAATCGCGGATTTACGTTTAGCTTTAAAAAAGAATATGGTCTTGTGACGTGTGATTTAGCGGGGAATTCTCTTGCAATGCAACTGGGTGAAGAATTTGAAGATCATTTAAAAGCTTAAGGACTATTTTCACTTTTAGATCGAGACAAGAAGAATAACGTATTACATTATATTTAAAGCCCTCTTTAGGGCTTTTTATTTAACTTTTCATTATATACAGGCAATAAAAAAGCAAGGTCAATAACCTTGCTTTCATATGATGGTGGGGACGGAGAGACTCGAACTCTCACACCTTGCGGCGCTGGAACCTAAATCCAGTGCGTCTACCAATTTCGCCACGTCCCCATCAGGGTACCAACTTATTTGTTGGATTTTAAAAAACTTGGCAGAGGATCAAGGACTCGAACCTTGACGAACGGTTTTGGAGACCGTCATGCTACCATTACACCAATCCTCTATAGCCTTATTATCAAACTTGTTTGATAATAATTGGTGGGGACGGAGAGACTCGAACTCTCACACCTTGCGGCGCTGGAACCTAAATCCAGTGCGTCTACCAATTTCGCCACGTCCCCAATGGCTGTGTATATTATAGAGATCGATTCATCATGACAAGACCTTTTTATGAAAAATCCATTTGTTTGTTTAAATAAAAAACAAAAATGGTTTTTCTGTATTTTTCTTAAACAATTTCAGTCATTAAGCACTGTTTTATACTGTCAATATTGGCAAATCTGTATTCTTTTTGCTTCGCCAACATCCCGCTTAAAAGTTTTTTAAACAGTAAAAAATGTACTGGAAGTTCAATACTTAACCTTTGACAGTGTAAATAAGCCCACTCTTGATAATTTTTTGCAGTCAGACGCTGCCCTGTAAGCCATTCATAAATAATGATGCCTAGCGCATAAATATCGGTTTGAACGGTTTTTTCCGCAGCATGAAACAACTCAGGTGCCATATAACGTGGCGTTGCGGTTAAACTTTGCAATGCGATCTGTGAATTAATTTTCTGTACCTGTTCAAAATCAATCAAGCACACTTTTTGTTGATATTGAACAAAATGCTCTCTTTTTAAATCAGCATGAATCCAACCGAGTTGATGCAATTGATCAACAGCATCTAGTAACTGTAACAATATCTTTTGAATCTCTTGAATCGACAGAGCAGAACAATCATAGAGCAATAAATCTGCATGTCGCACAATTAAGGCAGCCCTTCCCGACAGCTGTTGCTCAGGCAAAATATTAAAATCAGCAATCATTTGAAAGGGTAATAAAAAATCTGCCAAGCTTTGTTGTTCTAAAAACTGTTGATAAAAAGCCAATTCATTTAAAAATCCAGCTTCATAATATTGATTAACGTTTGATGCTTGTGTTTTCAACCAATAATGTTGCTGCTCATATTCAAATGTATATAAAGCACGCCCAAAAGCTAAACTTTTAGGCTTGGTCTTTAAAATTAAATTCAAGCGATGAATATCTTCAACATTAAACTGCAATAAATTCTGCGGCTTTTTGCTCTGGATCATGCTGATAATTTAAAAGCTCCAAACAATGTTGAATGGTTTTACCTATGCGGGCATGTGTTTCAATGGATGATATTTTAGGCCATGTTGCCCGCTCGCCTTCACGCTGTAATAATTTAAATAAATACGGACGTGGATTTTGCAACATATAAGTATAGTGTCGCAAACTATAATTACCCACTATATTCAAATCACCATAATAGCCTTGATCCACCACGCCATAGCCATGATCAAGCAAGCGTCGTATCGGTGGAATCTTACCAACCCGACCGCGGGCAAAGTCCATAACGCCTTTGGTAATCACCTTCCCTTGTCGACGGATAATCCGTTCTGGCCAACTCAACATATCTTTGCGATAGCGCTCTGCGTCACTTTGCATAAACGGCACAATATGTGGATTCACCTGACTGGCAATGGTGTAATTTAAATTATACAACCGCGCCATTTTCTCTTGAGGAAAATCACTGCGTACACTGCCATCTACCCAACGCGTGGATGCCATATATGGGGTCAACTCACCATCATAACGCTTACTGGTCAGCTTAACTGGTGGAAATAAGATGGGTACTGCACAAGAGGCTAAAACAGCACTCCAGACCAGTAAGTCTGGTGATGTGTAGGCATTCATAATCCGTGCTTCTTGTGAAGCATCATAAGGGGCTACAGCCACATTGATATGCAAGCCCGAGGTTTTAAATGCCTCTTCAAAGGTGATATTACCTAAATTTTCGATGAGAAACGTCTTTAGGTATTTCACGTCAGCAACCCCACCATTGCCTTTTAAAAGTTCGCTAAATTTACGAAAATGAAAAGCTTCACTAAAAAAGTTTTCACCGTTTAAACGCGCTAAAATTTCGGAGGGTTTTGAAGTACCCAGCATTGCCGTCATAATAGCCCCAGCACTTGAACCCGATAACACTTTGGGCATCAAATCTTGTTCAAGCAGCGCCTTACATACGCCTGTATGAAACAAGCCTAATGTCGCTCCCCCTGAGAACATTAAGGCAGGTTGCCCATACGCTTTTTTACAATGCTGAAAAAAATCAATTTTTTCTGACAATGACAAACACTGACACGCAGTTGAAGCAATAAAAGCCAGACTTTCACTGACTTCTTCTACATAGTTTTCAATGATTTTTTTAGTTCCCACATAGGTCGCTGTAAATAACATGGGATGCGCAATATTGGCGATATCGTAGGTTAAACCTTCACGTAATATATACATGAGGTCACGGGTACGTTTGTGGAAACGATAGCGTTTCAATAAACTTAAACGATGAGAAATAATCTCGGCATCAAAATAGGGCGAACAGTTATCAAACTTCCATTCTTGCGTACCTGATTCTTCATCTATTTTTAACGCAATACTTTTCCATTCTTCATATGATTCAGCTATTTCCAGCTGTCTTTTTAATTTTTTTATACGATACGCTTGATGTGGATTAATATCTTGTCTGAAATTTTTAAATAACATACCTATCCCTCAAACATTTTCATTTTTATTCACTATCCATGATAGGGCATCAAGCATTACATTGACAGAATACTCAGCGGATTATCATGACCAAAATGCCTATTCCATTGGCAAATAATGACTAATTGATATACAGTTCTTAAAATAAAACGATCTTTTTTTATCTTTCAAACGCACAAGCTGAACAATCATGGCAACAATTGATTTACCTGACCACATCTTACAAGCTCTTTCTGCTGTACTCCAACAACTACAGCAAAATTTACCCGCACTCAAACAAGAAACTGACTTTTCAGCATCCGCTTTTAAATGGCAAGACAAACAATTGAAAGTCATTCAACAGCCGAAGAAAATGTATTTGGATGATTTAAAAGGTATTGAGAGACAAAAAGAAAAAGTAATCCAAAATACCTTACAATTTCTCAAAGGCTTACCTGCCAATGATGTGCTACTTACAGGCTCACGTGGTACGGGAAAATCATCGATTGTCCGCGCTTTGCTGACTCAATATGAATCTGAAGGTTTACGTTTAATTGAAATAGAACGTGATGATTTGTCTGATTTACCTGAAATTCAAAAACTGATTGCAGATCGTCCTGAAAAATTTATTGTCTATTGTGATGACTTGGCTTTTAACGCGGAAGATGAAAACTACCGTAGTTTAAAAAGTGTTTTAGATGGCTCATTACAGTCGGGTTCAAGCAATTTTATCATTTATGCAACCAGTAACCGTCGCCATTTATTGCCTGAATTTATGCACGAAAATACGCCTATTACGCGTGTCGATGTCCCGCAATACACCGAACTTCATCCTCAAGAAGCGATTGAAGAAAAAATTTCATTGTCTGACCGTTTTGGTTTATGGCTATCCTTTTATCCTATGGATCAAAATCTATATTTAGAGATTGTCGAATGCTATCTCGCAAAAAATGATATTGCGTTAACCGAGGATGTTCGCGCTGAAGCGTTAAGATGGTGTCAAGCTCGTGGACAGCGTTCTGGACGTGCTGCATACCAATTTTCTAAACATTGGATTGGTTCGCAACAATTGGCAGCCTTTTAATTTTGTATGATTTCTGAAATAATGATCTAAAATCAAATGCACAATCATTTTAGATTGTTGTTTCAGTCGTTCCTATTTGCAAAAAATTCTAGATTATTGATTGTTTAATATCATCTCTCTCAAAACACTGAATCCTTTTATTTGGGCGATATAAACAGCTGTAGTGATATACGTGGTTATATACATTGCAGTTTTTAAATATCACAATGCTTTAAACTCTATCCAATCTCTTGATGAATAATGTTCATTATTCAGAGAAATCACACATTTTAAGGAATACCCCATGACCGATAATGAACAAGTTTCATTAACGCCTAAGCCTGATGCCAAACCATTTTCACGCAGCTTTGACTTTTCACTCGACTTCGAAAAGATTAATTTTAGAAAGCGCCCAACCTTATATCGCATTGGTCGTGGTGAAGAAGGTGTTTTATTGGTTGAACCATATAAATCTGAAATTTTACCCTTTTGGCAATTTGAAGATGAAGCACAAGCCACTGAAAGTAGTGCCAAAATCTTTGCATTATTCTTAGATTATTTAGAGAAAAATGATTTTGTTGGCGCAGACATGGCAAGAAAGTTTTTGCTGATGGGTTATACGCGTGCGCGTCGTTATGCAAATCATAAAAAAGGCACGTTTAAAACCAGCCGAAAACAGAAAGGTGCGACACCCAAAGTTAAAGTGTTACTTAATGATGCTGTTGCAACTGAAAAACATCCACGCAACCATGCGGATGAAGTCAAAGCTGCTGTGGCGAAAATTTTTAAAGATAAAAGCGATCAAGCAAAATTAAATCCAAAATATATTGAGCTTAAAGAACAATTCAATGCGTTGATCCGTCAAGATTAATTGAAGAGTTATTAAGTTCATCATTTAAAAAGAGTAATTTCCTATTTAGAAATTACTCTTTTTTATTGTTTCGAATTACTTTTCAGCAATACGCTGCTTAAAACCATTCATACTTAGTTAAATGAAGATAAAAAAAGAGGCTAACGCCTCTTTTAAAAATTTCAAGATTTATCCCTGTTCAGGATTGGTCAATTCCGTCATCGGCCAGCGCGGTGTCGTGGTTACTGACAAACCATCGTGTTGCCCTGCTTTTAAACGCTGATAACCTGCAAAGGCAATCATTGCACCGTTATCGGTACATAATGCAGGTTCGGCATAGTAAACCGTCGCTTTAATTTTCGCTAAATCTGCTTCTAAACGTTCACGCAAACGCGAGTTGGCACTTACACCACCCGCAATCACCAAACGTTTTAAACCTGTTTGCTTCAAAGCCTTTACAGATTTCTTAACCAAAGTATCAACCAAGGCTTCTTGAAAAGACGCAGCAATATCTGCTTCGCGGTTTTGACCGGCAACTTTTTTCAATTGAATTGAAACCGCAGTTTTTAAACCGCTAAATGAAAAATCCAAACCTTGATGCAACATCGGACGTGGGAAAGCAAAAGCTGTTGCACTACCCTGCATAGCCAATTTAGAAATATTTGGCCCACCCGGATAAGCAAGCCCCATCATTTTTGCAACTTTGTCAAAAGCTTCACCTGCAGCATCATCAATCGACTCGCCAAGGAGTTCATATTGACCAATACCGTGCGCCGCCATGAGCTGGGTATGCCCACCAGAGACCAATAAAGCGACAAATGGAAATTCTGGTGGCGTTTCAGATAATAAAGGCGCCAGCATATGACCTTCCATATGGTGTACACCAATTGCAGGTTTATTTAATGCAAATGCTAAGGTACGACCAAATAATGCACCCGTCATTAACGCGCCCATCAAGCCAGGACCACGGGTATAAGCAATCGCATCAATTTCTGATTTTTTAATTTTACTTTCTTCAAGCAATTGATTCATTAAAGGAATCAGCTTGCGTACATGGTCGCGTGAAGCCAATTCTGGCACTACACCACCATATTCAGCATGCAATTTAATCTGGCTATATAGCACCTGTGCTCTTAAACCAACTTCACTGTCATAAAGTGCTAAACCTGTTTCATCACATGAAGTTTCTAAGCCAAGAACGATCATTAAACTGCCTTTTACCCATATCTAAATATTGCTAACGCTATTATAGACTTGTGATATGAGATGTAAATGAGTAAAATACTGTCCTTCACTTGTGATCTTGGCAATCCAGCCTAGATCTTATCCATAACTTAATGAGGATTCTTCATGCCACAAGTTAAATTGAAAGAAGGCGAACCAGTAGACGTAGCTATCCGTCGTTTCAAACGTTCATGCGAAAAAGCGGGCGTTTTAGCTGACGTTCGTAAACGCGAATTCTATGAAAAACCAACTCAAGAACGTAAACGCAAAAAAGCTGCTGCAGTTAAACGCTACCAAAAGAAATTGGCGCGTGAATCTATACGTACTACTCGCCTTTACTAAAATTAATTTGTGATTGACTGCCTGGACTAAATAAATGACGACTTTAAAAAACCAAATAACTGAAGTTTTGAAAGCAACTATGCGTGCTAAAGAAATGTCTAAGTTAACGGTAATTCGTGGTCTACAGGCGGCAATTAAGCAAATTGAAATCGATGAACGCGTAGAGCTTGATGATAGTCGAGTTCTTGCGGTCATTGAAAAGCAAATCAAGCAACGTAAAGAATCGATTAAAGCCTTTGAAGGTGCTAATCGACAAGACTTAGCTAGTAAGGAACAAGCCGAAGTTGAGATTATCTCTCAATTTCTACCAGCAGCTATGACTGAGGAAGAACTTGATTCAATCATTGCACAGACGATTACTGCGCAAGAAGCTACTAGCATGAAAGATATGGGTAAGGTGATGAATTCTCTACGTCCGATCATAGCCGGACGTGCCGATCCTGCACAAGTTTCTGCAAAAATTAAAGCAAAACTTGCGTAATCCCGCGCTTATCAAATTTATTCTTTAACGTTGAACTGCCTTATTTTCAAAGACAGTTCAAAAGTTATTATTCTCTATTTCAGATCACACTGAATATTATATTTTTTCAAAATCAACATCTCTTTCGATGACATCACTTGATCAATGACATCTTGCTTAGTCATTTGTCTAAATTGACGATCTAAAGACTCTCTATTCTGATCTGCCGCTTGATATAACTGCTCAATATAATTCCCAACAATTCCACAGAATTGCACTTGTTGCTGCGGTGTGAAATTGGTTTGTCGAGCATCTAAACTACTAAAAAAATTCCTCGTTTCCTGCTTATATTGAGTAGAAATTTTTTCTACCGCTGCTACATATTGCTCTACCCCCGCAAAGACGCTACCAGATACAGAACAGCCCAACACAAATAAGCAAAATAATATTTTTTTCATAAATCAATCAATACGGTTAATCGTTAAAATATAAATCAAACCAAGATTATCATACACTTAGCAGTTTTAGCGGTAGATTTCACTCATCTATATGCAAAAAAAAGGGTTTGTATTCTAAATAACCCTGCTCCATCGGTGCTGGCAATTGACCTTTCGTTACCGTTCCCAAGCGCAAACGTATGACATCAGGCAAATCCACCCGATAAGAATAAATAGGACTGCCACACTCTTGGCAAAAAACACGTGCTTTATTAGGGCTATGAAAATATTCTTTGAGAAATTTAATGCCACTGCTAATCTCGAATTTAGATTTATACAATGGGCTATTCCAGCCAAATAGAGAACCTTGGGCACGTTGGCAGTGCTTGCAATAACAGATGATTGTTTTTTCAATATCTGCATGATAACGATACGTCACTAACCCACATAAACATTGCCCCTCTATCACGTTCAATCTCCTTGTTTTTATTATCCCTACGATAAAATAACAGCTTTTAATTAAATTTTTAACTGTCTTTCTTTTTGCATTTCACTCAGTCGTATTTTAAGTTTTGCAGACAATACTTCATTATTTTTAACCAAACGCTCTGCATGCAATAATGACTTAATTGCATTTTCTTCCCATCCCGACCAATACTCCACCTCTGCACGATAACGCAATACATTCACAGTTCTAAAAGGTGATTGTTGATCAATATTTGCAGCTTGCTGCATTAAACGCCAAGCATTGATGTCTCGTGGATTCTTATTTACAAAGGGTTGAATTAAGTTCAGTGCTTGAGCAGCCTGTTTTTGACGGATTAATACTTCAGCCAATTTAAACGCTAAAGCCCTATTTTCAGGCATAATTCGTGCGGTTGATTGAATCGCTTTATATGCTTCATCTATTTTATTTTGCCCTAAATAAATATCTGTTTGAATTAAAATCATCAAATTATTTAAGCGCTGATGCGTCTTTGCTTGATCCAAAACCTGCTGAGCTAAAACATAGTCGCCTTGTTTTACATAAAAGGCCGCTAAAGCCAATTGTCCCGCAAAATTTTTACGATTCGCCAAAATCTGTAATTGCTGTTCATTTGCCTGATTTGATATGACCATACTGTACCATTTCAGTATTTCAAAATCCTCATCATGCAAATTCGATTTCACTTGAGGCAATTGATTTGCCCGTAACCGCGCCTCACTCATCCGCTCCGTGCTCAATGGATGCGTTAACCAAAAGTCAGGTAAGAAAGACACTTGACTCGTCGCGCGATGCATTACCTCAAAAAAATCAGCCATACTCTGTGGGTTATAACCCGCTGAATACATATATTGCATACCAATACGATCGGCTTCGCGCTCTTGGTTACGACTATAATTCAGTTGCTTATCCATTAATGCGGCTTGTGTACCCAACATCACCGCTGTACCAACATCACCATCCGCTTGCGAAGCCACCAAAGCTCCCACTAAAAGTCCAGCCAAAGTCAGTAAACCTTGCCCTTTAAATGCTTCTTGTGAACGACTGTAATGACGTTGTGACACATGCGCTACTTCATGTGCCATTACACCAGCCACTTCATCCATATTTCGGGCAGAAGTAATTAAGCCTGCATTCAGGGCAAATAACCCACCGGGAACAGCAAAAGCATTAATTTGAGCATCGTTAATGATCACCAAGCCTATGGGTTGACCAAGTTGGGTTTGGCTTAAAATATGGGAAAACACATTAAATAACTGATCTTCCAACCAAGGATTTTGCATCACGGGCATTTGTTTTTGCACTTCGCGAAAGACTTTTTCCCCAATCATTTTTTCTTTTTGCTGATCAATTAAACCGACTCCACTGCCGATTTCAGGAACACTAAACTGTGGCGTTGAATTCACATTAGTGCTGTGAGTCGATCCCATTGCTGAAATCAAAGCAATGCTGCAAGCCAATAAAAACCGTTTCAATGTTATATTCTCAAACTGCTTTTTTTCAATTTATCAGACTATAACATTGAAAATTGAAGGCATTTGCAATGAAGTGTTATCAAATTTTAAGAAAATAAAGGATTGACGATATAAGGTGGGGTTCGCCCTTCAAGTGCATCGACCACATTACGATAAGCCAATTCAGCCATTTTTTTACGTGTTTCTGCTGTTGCAGAACCGACATGCGGCAAAGTCACCACATTATCTAAATGAAAAAGTTCCGATTCTTGTAAAGGCTCTTTCAAATAAACATCAAGACCCGCAGCAAAAATCTTACCTGCCTTTAGGGTATCAATGAGTGCCTGCTCATCCACCACAGAACCACGAGCAATATTGACAAAAACAGCATGGGGTTGCATGTTATCAAATTCAGATTGACCAATTAATGCTTTAGATTCTGCATTTAAATCCACAGCAACAACAACAAAATCAGACTGTTGCAACAATTCATTCAAAGCGCAATATTTCGCATTTAAAGGCTGTGCTAATTCTAATTTTTCACGACGATTATGGTAAAGAATATTCATATTAAAACCATAAAAACCACGACGTGCGACAGCAGCACCAATATTGCCTAGACCAATAATACCTAATGTTTTACCAAAAATATCATGCCCAAATTGGGCTTCACCCACAGTACGTTTCCAGTGCCCTTGCTTTGTCCATTGATCTAAATCAGGCACTTTTCGCGCAGCACTCATCAGTAATGTAAAGGCTAAATCAGCCGTGGTTTCGGTCAATACATGCGGTGTATTGGCTAACCAAATTTTTTTCTGATTCAGATAATCCAAATCATAATTATCATAACCAACACTCACACTGGAAATAATTTTAAGTTGTTGTGCCGTCGCCAAATTACTTTCATTCAGTAAACGCCCCGCGCCAATCATGGCATCCGCGTCTTTGACCTGTTCGCGTATTTGCTCATTCACATCGCCCTGTTTTGGGTTAATCACCACCACATGATACTGAGCTTGTAAGCGTTGAAGTACGTCTTGATCTAACTGACTAAAAACAACAACTTTCTTATTCATATTCCATCCGTGCTTTGATTACTTTTTTTGCATAAATTGCCATAGGCGTTTTTTCAATAATGGCTGATCGAGCATTTCTTGCAAGCTAGCCAAATTTATACTTTTTGAGTGATTTAAATAAGGAAATTGCCCAATTAAAATAATATTTTTATCTGCACTAATGGCATCTAAAAAACCGTGCACATAACTACCTACACCACGACTATCTTGGAAATTAATCAAAGGAAATGGCCACTGTAAACCATAATATTCAGCCTGAAATGCCTGTTGAATATTATTCCAAAGCTGCTGTTGTTCGGCTGTCATTTCCGTGGCATCAACCACAATGACACAATGCGGCAAGCCAAAAGCTTGTAACTGAAAAGGTGCGATTTGTAGCGCTGGAGATTCTTCAACAGTCAACGGTGCAACTTCAGTTGGCACTTCTTTTATCACGGATGCTGTGATTAAAGCTTCCGTCCGCTCAAGTGCTTTAGGTGGCTCAACCCGAGGTTCGATTGGCATTTTAGGCTGAGATTTTGTAATGACAATTTCAGTCAAATATTCAGGTGCAGCCTGATCTCGCCAAATAGATGAAGATGGCATATTCTGACATGCAACATCCTTAGGAATCCAAATATCAATTCCTAATGTCGCCAGTATGTCACGCTGATGCCCTATCATCTTTTTTCATCACCAATTTAATGCTTGGTATTCTAACGATAATATCTATATTTTGCTGTGCTTTTATTGAATCATCTATAATTTTATTTCATTCTACTTATACAATCATCAAACTATTTTTTTTCTGCATTTGTTCAACAATTTCACTGGTTTCAAAACCAAAACGCCAATAAAGCAATTGTAATACGTCTAATTCATCTTGGGTAATAATACGATCATTCCACAAACAGAGCTCCGCAATACCCAAAATACTTAAACGATCACGCAATAGTAAACCCGCGATATCATTCAAAATTTCAGCCAAATCAATCGGCTCATCTGAAATTTCTGCATACATTTCCAATTCTTGCGCACTGAGTACACGTTGTAGAATTTTTTCACGCGCATCAAGTTGATTGAGGCTATTAATCTGCTGCACATGCAATAAGGCATCAACCAAACGCACAATATCGGGTTTTACTTCACCCAAAGACGTTGGCGTATGCAATGGTAGAAGATTCAATTCAAATTTCACATATTCAAGCAGCAATTCATCCAATAAGCCAATTTCACCATCATCTTGAATAATGCGAGCCAATTTCATTAAAAATTGCCGTGCAATGGTGGCAGGCATGCCACCAATATTTTTACATGCGTCATAAAAAATAGAAATATGCACACGACCATCTAAATGCAGCAATGAATCAACGATTGCACGACTCACTTCCGCTTCAGCAGGAATAAACTCACGATATTGACGAATCATTAAAATCGCCACCATGACTTCTCGTGAACCTGTTGCCGTCTGTAACGCCCTTAATATCAACTCTGGGCGCTGCATATTGTTTCTTATTTCTGGATTTAAGGGCTTAATGGCATCCTTAATGGCAAAACTGATCGGTGACAAACGCAATAGCGGCAGTGGTTGGGGTGAATTCCACGGCATATAGATCTCACTATTCATTTCTTCCAAGGATCGAAATAAACTAAATAGCGGCTGATTGCGTAGCTTTTTTAAATTTTCTAATTGTAAATCTTGCACCAACCCCGGATTCAATTCATAAATACGTTGTTCAATCGCAGGATGAATATTCATCCAGTTTTGTGGACTTAAAGAGTTGGCAAAACACATATGTGAAATCGATTCAGCATATTCACTATGAATTTGTGAGCCTGAATGATGCACATAAATTCTTAATAGGGTTTGAATATTGGCATCGTTTTGAATAAGACGCTTGGTTTTTTGATCATTTTTAAAGGTTCGCCCACCCAAAGATATATATTTGATAAAACGAGTAATCAAAATACCAAGGCTACCAATCAGCCAAATAACACCACCGATTGCCACAAAAAAAGTCGCCAATTTATGCGTATGTGCTTGACCATGTTTAGTAAAACCCAGTTTGGCAATTTTACTGCCCCACTGACTAAAAGTCGTCAAACTACTATAAAGAATTTTTAATCGCGTATTTTCTGCGGTTTCACCCGATAAAATTCTATTAAATTCATGACTTAACAACCCATAAAGCTCTAATTCATCGAGATTTTGTAAAGCGCCCCAAGTCAAAATAATGACAATATCTCTTGGATAAAATCCAGCAGTCAGTGCATTGACGCCAACTTCATCAGGCAACACATAGACCGTCGGCACCTCAATTAAAAAAGTATTTGCCAATTGCTCAGTCATTCTCAAAGCAACACTTTCTTCTGGAATACTTTCAATTAAACTGAGTCGACGCGCACCCAACTGTTTGGCAAGCGAATGCCCGCCTGAGCGAAATACATAAAACTCATACAGCACAGAAATAGTCATTACACTAAGCAATGACACAATGAGATAAGGACTTAAAGCATGCCAAAAGATAGACTGGGTTGGATCAAGATAAAATACCAACAAGCCCAAAATCGTATTTAAAATGAATAGCGTTAACAACACCGCAAGGATACAAATGCTTGCAGACCAAACCATGTTTTTATTTTTAATGAAAGAATAACCCACGCTCTTCAATGTAAAGATCCTGTATTACATTGTCTTTATTGAACCATCATAAATGAAAAAAGCGGGAATTTCCCGCTTTTCATGGAATTAAAGAAAGTTTTATCCTTCTTTCACTCCAGTCAGGTCAACTGATGCGGCATCGACATTGACATCAATATAGCCACCTACAGCTTTTTTAGCAGAATCATTGCGCTTACGCTCAAGTTCATCTAAATAAGCCTCATCGATTCCACCCGCAACATAAACACCATCAAATACAGAACAATCAAATTCCTGTAATGCTGGCACTTTACTGGTACGTACTGCACCTTTTAAATCTTCCAAGTCTTGGAAAATCAAACGGTCTGCACCAATAATTTCGCGGATCTCTTCAACGCTACGACCAGATGCAATCAGCTCATCTTTCGCAGGCATATCAATACCATATACGTTTGGATATTTCACCATAGGCGCAGCAGAAGCAAAGAATACTTTTTTCGCACCTGCATCACGTGCCATTTGAATAATTTCGTTACAGGTCGTACCACGAACAATCGAGTCATCCACCAGCAATACATTCTTGCCTTTAAACTCAAGTTCCACTGGGTTTAACTTTTGACGAACTGATTTTTCACGCTGCTTCTGACCCGGCATAATGAAGGTACGTCCGATATAACGGTTCTTCATAAAGCCTTCACGGAACTTCACACCAAGAATATTGGCAAGCTCTAAAGCTGAAGTACGTGATGTATCTGGAATTGGAATCACAACATCAATATCGTGTTCCTCGCCCCATTCACGTGAAATTTTATAGGCAAGTTTTTCACCCATTTTCAAACGTGCTTTGTATACCGAAATACCGTCAATAATCGCATCTGGACGCGCAAAATAAACGTATTCAAAAATACACGGACGATATTCTGGGTTTGTCGCACATTGCTGGGTAAAAATTTCACCTTCCGATGAAATAAAGATCGCTTCACCCGGCTCAATATCACGTTCAACTTTAAAACCTAAAGCCCGAATAGCAACAGACTCAGAGGCAATAATGTATTCCATGCCTTGTTCAGTTTCGCGTGAACCATAAATCAATGGACGAATACCATTTGGGTCACGAAAGCCAACCAAACCATGTCCAGTGATCATTGCCACAACGCCATAAGCACCTTTACAGCGATCATGGACACGTGAAACCACTTTAAAAATATCTTCTGGAGTTGGATTCAGCTTGCCATTTTTTTGCATTTCATGTGCAAATACGTTTAACAATACTTCTGAATCGGAATCCGTATTCATATGACGAAGATCTGTTTTAAACAAATCATCGTGAATTTCTTCGGCATTGGTCAAGTTACCATTATGTGCCAAAGTAATCCCATAAGGTGAGTTCACATAAAATGGCTGTGCTTCTGCACTGCTTGATGAACCAGCCGTAGGATAACGCACATGACCAATACCGTAATTACCTAACAATGCACGCATATGACGCGTATGAAAGACATCACGCACCATACCGTTGTCTTTACGTAAGAACAAACGTCCTTCATGACAAGTTACTATTCCGGCTGCATCCTGACCACGATGCTGTAACATCGTTAATGCATCAAACAACATTTGGTTAACAGGTGACTTACCAGCTATACCAACTACTCCACACATAGCAACCTCGCAAACAAGCTAGGATTAATAAAAAGGATTATTTGTTGATTCATCTGTACGCGCTGCATGCTTTGGCGTTTTATCAGATGATGAGCCTGAAGATTTCGATGCATCTTCAGACTGAATATGATCAAGCGCGCCATGTGCCGCGTCTTTTGAAAGTTTGGTTGCCCATGGTGCATAAGGCATAAGGAGTTGTATCAGTTTAGATTGTTTCCAATGTGGAGAACTTTCCACCCAAGGATTCATCCCCTGCATGGTAATCAGTACAATCAATAAACCTTTTAAAGAACCAAAAGCACCACCCGCCAAACGGTTTAATGGCCCTAGCTTCAAGCTCTTTAATATTCTGTTGAGTAATGCAGTAATAATCCAAGTTAAAACCACAATCAGCAATACAATAAATGCAAAAGCTGCGATTTTTTGTACCACTGGATCTTGACTCAATGAGTCCATCGAAGGTGCTAGAATGACTGCATATTTTGCACCAATAATCAGTGCAAAAATCCATCCTACCAAGTTCGCAAAGGCTGTAACCAATCCTTGTCGCAAACCGTTTAGCCCTCCAATGAGCAAAATAATGAGTACAAAGATATCCAGTGTATTCATGATGGTTTTAGAGCATCAACACAATCTTTAATCAGTGTTGGCCCTGTATATATGAGGCCACTATAAATTTGTACAAGGTTGGCACCTGCATTTTGTTTAGCCAAAGCTTGTTCGCCCGACAAAATACCACCCACACCAATCAATGGAATTTGACCATCTAAGGCTTTTGCAAATGCTGCCAAACATGCTGTGCTTTTCTCAAACACTGGTGCGCCAGATAAACCACCTGCCTCATCCGCATATTTAAGATTTTCCACGCCTTCACGTGACAAAGTCGTATTGGTCACAATCAAACCATCAATTTTAAATTGCAGCAATTGCTTTGCAATAAATGCGATATCTTCTGAACTTAAATCTGGTGCCACTTTAAGCACTAAAGGCACATAATGCTGATGTTCTTCTGCCAATTCAAGCTGACGTTTTCTTAACGTCTCTAACAACTCTGTCAGTGCATCACCGCTTTGCAAGCTACGCAAATTTTTGGTATTTGGTGATGAAATATTCACTGTTATATAAGAGGCGTAGTTATAAACTTTTTCAAGACAAATAAGATAATCATCGACTGCATTTTCAACGGGAGTATCGGCATTTTTACCAATATTAATTCCCAAAATTCCTTTGAATTTCGCAGCTTTGACATTTTCAACCAGTTTATCCACCCCGTCATTATTAAACCCCATACGGTTAATAATGGCTTTGGCTTCAACTACACGAAATAAACGAGGATGCGGATTACCCGCTTGTGGACGTGGTGTAATGGTTCCAATTTCAATAAAACCAAACCCGAGTCCAGCCAAGGCATCAATATAAGCGCCATTTTTGTCTAAACCTGCCGCCAAACCAACTGGATTCGGGAATTGAATTCCCATACAAGTCACAGGTTTAGAGGCAATGCTTTGACGCATCATGCCCACGCGATGAGCTGATTTCAATAACGATAGTGTCAGCTCATGTGCACGCTCTGGTGCTAAAGAAAACAACAAAGGGCGGGCAAGAGAATACAACATATCTGTAAAAGTCTACTGCTTTTTAAGTCGCCACATTATAGGCATAGCCTATAGAAAACACCATGCTTAGCGGATCTTTATTTTCACTCATTATTGCACTGTCGCTGTTAATTTAATCTGCCCTGCATCTGAAATTAATTCTATTTTTTCAAGACTTAGCCCCATTTGTGCTAATTGCGTTAAAAAATTGGCTAAAATTGCATAATTTGCATGTGTCGCCACAATCTGGATTTGTTCCCCTGCTTGTTGCGATGCAACCGATAACCCCTGCTGCTGAGCAACACGCTGAACTTTATCTGATGCGCTTAATTGCAAATCATCGGCAGGCTTCATGGTCACTGCATTACTTTGCATCCAAACCATCATGTCTTTTAAATCATTGACACGGTTTTGCTGTTTTTCTGCGGCTGCATGCATAGACCAAAGTGCTGAACCCACCACTGCAACGACCACAACAATGGTGGTAAAAACCACCATATAGCGTTCACGTACAGACAATCGCTCAAGATAATCGGTGATTTTTTCCATCGATTGTTCAATGGAGTTATGTATTTTTTCTGCTGTTTTCATTATTGTATTTTCACCAATCCAATGACACCTGTGCCATTCGGCTGAATATTCCCCAATTCAACCTTAAAGCCTTGTTGGTTGAGCTGTTGAGTCAAACCTTGCAATGTGGCAGCAGAATTGGCTTTCAATTCCATATTTAAAATAGAGGTCTCGTAATTAACACGATGAGCAACAATTTGATTTTGCATCAGGACTGGACCAACACGGCTTAATAACTGTAAAGATTGCGTATTGGCACTTTTATTTAAGCGCACATGACTTTCAAACTGACTTTTTAAATTTTGCTCAGTGACACGGCTACTTTGCCCAAACCAATTTTTGTATTGATCAATCGCTTGCAGCGCAGTCTGATCTGCAACTTTTTTATACTTATACCAACGTGTCGCATCATAGCTAAACTGAATCACCAGTGCAGCAACCAACACAGCAGCACATGCCTTCCAATAGCCCGATATACCTACCGCATTTTTTGCTTTAGGCAGAATATTAAAGGGATGATTCTTGGTTTTTTTTAATATCGGCACTTCATAATGAAAAGTTTCAATCTGATCAGAGGCAACCATGGCTTCAAGGCTCTGCATTTGCTCAGCGGTAAAATTACTAATCTTATAATGCTGCCCTTGAAGCTGATAATCTAAAAATAAAGCCAGATCATCGACCGAATTTCCCATAAATTCATTTTCACGTGCCAGTAAACGCCCTGACACATTGGCAATGACTGTTTGTCCCACATCAGGACTCGGCAAAATCAGAAAATCTGGCAATAAGGAAGTAACCTTAACTGGAATCAAGGTCAAGGCATGTTGTAGCGTTTCAACCGTCGTATTTGCAACACCCAAAATAAAGAGCTGATCTGGATTTTGAAAATGATGCAATACTTTCATTGAATCAATCGGCAAAACCACAAATTCTTCAAGTAAATATTTAACCCCATCCACACCTAATTTTTTATATTGTGGCTTGGCAAAGGTTTGTTGCAGCATTTGCACATCACGGCTTGGAAAAAACGCGACCGCTTCTTCGCCATGATAGGCTTGAGTCTCTTGAATTAAATGCTCAAGACTAGAGGCTTGATACCAGCGCTCTCCAGTTGACCATTGCCAAACCCCATTGGCTTCAGGCATCCATAAATACAACATTAATGTTTTTCTGCCGTTTTAATTAATTTTATGTGTTTGGAATAAAACTTTTTAACTGTGTAGATAACCCAGTTGCAATGACTGCCTGCTCATAAATACGCGCCTCAGCCAAAGCATAGGGATGAAAAGGCTCTGCGGTCAATAATGATGAAATATGTGCAACCACATTCATATGACAAACCACAACAATAGATTCATAAGGCAACTGAGACAACCACTCAACCGCCAATTTTGCATCATCTTCAGGCTTAATTTTATCGCACAGCATCACAGGCACATGATTAAAATACTGTTGCAAATGTGCCAAGGTTTCTTGTGCGCGCAATAAAGGACTGACCACAAATACATCGGGTTGAACCACATCCTTTAAATATTCTGCAACTTGCTGTGCTTGTCTGCGCCCTCGCTCAGTTAATGGACGTTTATCATCATTCCCATTGACCGCTGGAGAGGCTTCACCATGACGGACTAAAGTGAGTTGCATTAAAATTTCCTTATTTTCAATATGCAGTGATTATACCTAAGCTTTATGACAACGCGAATTTATCAATTATATTAAAAATTACACTTCATTATGCGGCAAAACAAACTCTACATCACTACGATGCCCATTTTTCATTAATGACAGTGCAATGGTTAAAGGTGGTGCACCTTCAAAAATCACATTATACAAAGCACTGGTAATGGGCATATACACATCTAATTCTTCCGAACGACTTCGCACCTGCACAATGGTATTAATACCCTCTGCAGTTTGACCCAATTCAGTGGTAGCTTGTTCTAGTGTTTTACCCGAACCTAATGCAAAGCCCACTTGATAGTTACGACTTAAAGGACTACTACAAGTGGCAAATAAGTCACCAACACCAGACAAACCTAGGAATGTCAGTGGATTGGCGCCCAATTTAACTGCAAAACGACTCATTTCAGCCAATGCGCGGGTTAAAATCATACTTTTAGTGTTTTCACCCACTTTATAAGCAGCTGCCATACCCATTGCAACAGCATAGATATTTTTTAAAGCCCCGCCCAGTTCTACACCATGCACATCATCACTTGCAAATACACGGAACAATGCACTGTGTAAAGCTTGTTGCACCGCATAACGTACCAGTTCCGACTGACTTGCAATCACAGTTCCTGCTGGCTGTCCTGCCATAATTTCTTTGGCTAAATTTGGCCCTGAAAGTACACCATAAGGAACTTCAGGTAATTCTTCACGAATGATGTCACTCATAAAGCTGAAAGGTTTTGGCTTCAATCCCTTTGGTTAAAGATATGACTGCTTGAGAAGTAATAAAAGGCTTAATTTGTTGAAGCACATGACGAAAAGAATGACTTGGAATTGCCACCAAAATAATATCGCGATTACAAATTGCCGTTTCTAAATCTGTCACCGCTTTCAAACTAGACTCTAACGTAAAATCGGCTAAATAGCGTTTATTCACATGCGTTTGATTGATTTCTGCTGCTGCCGCTTCATCCCGAATCCAGATCATGGTATCGCAGCCATTTCGAGCTGCGGTATTGGCCATTGCAGTACCGAAACTACCACCACCCAAAACGGTTACACGTAACGCAGTTTTTTGATCGACTGAAACAGGTTCAACAAGATCTGAAAATTTCAACTCTGACATTATTTTTATATCTCAACTCATTATTCAAGAACGTTATTTATTCCAATAACTGACATAATTTTGTGTATCTATTTCTGCACGTGCTGGAATGGCTTTGACTGCCGTTCCAATATAAATAATTCCAGAAATTAAGTCATCTTTCGTTAAACCTAAAAGTTGCTTAAATAAATCTGACTCAACCACAGCACCACTACGCCAAATTGTTGAAAAACCTTGAACTTGCAGTGACAACAAAAAGTTTTGTACTGCCGCACCTGTACTTAAAGTTTGCTCAAAATTAGGCACTTTCGGATGCGGCTGAAACTGAGTCAACGCCAAAACCAAAAGTGGTGCACGAAATGGATGATTTTTAACACGCTCCAACTGCGTCTGATCAGTCTCACCCAAATCTGCCAAGGCTTTAGATAACAGCTCACCAAAAGCGCCTCGCTGATCACCCGAGATAATCATGAAACGAGTCGGCTTTAAACGGTGATGATCTGGCGCAGTGAATGCCGCTTGAAAGGCTTTTTCTAACTGCTCTGCATTTGGTGCCGGCTCGACCAAATGACCAATCGACTGACGCTGATGAATATTATGATGAACCGTATCTACCACTGAATCCGTCATTGGTTTCTATATCTATGTACTAAAATATTTCAATAAGATTAGCATACTCTTATTCAGATTCTCTAGAGTGATGAGTCAATGTGCGCTACTCAATTCCCATTCTGCCGATCAATCAGTCACAGAGTGACCATATAAAACTGCATATTTTATACAAGTCTTTCAAAAATCAACCAAAAAGTTATGCTCAAATAGCCTTTATTCTTTTGAAAACACATAAGGGGAAAAAGATGAATAAACTTTTCGCGCTATGTTCTACCGTTGTTGCCACTCTTGTATTAACTGCCTGCGCATCAAACCCAACTACATCTTTAGCAATTCAAAAAGAAAATAATCAATATGAAGTCACAGGTGTGGGTAAAAGCAATTTAATTGCCAAAAATAATGCAATTACGGCTGCAAACAAGACCTGTGGTAAAAAAGCCACAGCTGTCATTGTTGATGAAAAAACTGAATATAACGGTGCGTTAAAAGGTATTGTCGATGAGCAAACAGGACAAATGATTCAAGCAGCAGCAAGCGTTATTGGTACTTTAGCAGGCAAAAATGGCAGTCTTGCTCGAGATGAAGATTATCAAACCACGCTTACTTTTAACTGTCGGGCAAACTAAACAATTCGATGAGCATTTAATCACAGCAATAAATTGATGATATTTAAGATAATTCAAAAAAACCGCTCTAAATAAGCGGTTTTTTTACACTGTATATGGTTTTAAAATTAACAATAACCATCAATACGCGTTAAAGGTAATTTTTGACCAATGGCTTTTTCAATTTCCGGAAGATAGAACGCATCATCTTCAGACAAGAAACTAATACTCACGCCACTTGAACCCGCACGCCCTGTACGACCTATACGGTGTACATAATCATCAGAGTGTTCTGGCAAGGTAAAGTTAATCACATGTGAAACACCATCCACATGAATACCACGACCTGCAACATCGGTTGCAATCATAATATTATGCTGACCATTTTTAAATTGATCTAACATTTTCAAACGTTTGTCTTGTGCAATTTCACCAGACAACATCACCACCTTATAACCATCTCTTTTCAAATGATCATAAAGTTTACGCACTTGATCACGACGATTGGCAAAAATCATGACTTTTTCAATCGGTTCAACACGTAAAATTTCTTGCAACAACTTATACTTATCTGTTTTAGCGACCATATAAACGCGCTGCTCAACATCCGCATTGGTTTTCTTTTCTGGCTCAATTTCTACAGTCACTGGCTCAAATAACCACTGTTGCGCCAAATTTAAAACATCATAACTAAAGGTTGCCGAAAACATCAGCGTTTGACGCTGCTCTTTACGCGGCGAATAACGAACAATTCGTTTTACCGATGGGATAAAACCCATATCCAATAAACGGTCTGCTTCATCAATGACTAAAAATTCAATTTGGTCTAACCAAACTTCTTTTTGCTCAACGAAATCAATTAAACGACCCGGTGTTGCCACAATAATATCGACAAATTGCTTATCAAGTTGTGCTTTTTGCTTATCAAAATCTACACCACCCAACAAAGTGACTAAATGTAAATCTGTAAATTTGGTTAAATCTTTAGCATCACTTTCAATTTGCAAAGCCAACTCACGCGTTGGTGCAAGAATCAGTGCACGTGCTTCACCACGGAAACGCTGTTCTTTAATCGGATTATTGAGCAAATCATTAATTACACTGACGAGAAAAGCAGCTGTTTTACCCGTACCCGTCTGCGCACGACCAATCGCATCATGTCCAGCCAAAGTGAATTTTAAAACCTTTTCCTGAATAGGCGTCATTTCTTTAAAACCTAAAGCATCAATAGCTTGTTTAAGTTTCGGATGTAAATTTAAGGTTTCAAAACCAGATGACATAAAAATGTGCTCTAACTTAATAATCAGGAAAATAGTAACCTATTATAAACAAAAACGCCCCAAATTACATTGGGGCGTTCTCATGAATAATCAGGCGATTAGTCTAAAGGTTGTACTTCTTCAGCTTGGAAGCCTTTTTGACCTTTAACTACGCTGAATTCAACGCGTTGACCATCACGAAGTGAACGGTGACCGTCACCTTGGATAGCGCGGAAATGAACGAATACGTCATCGCCACCGTTACGTTGAATAAAGCCGAAGCCTTTAGTGTCGTTGAACCATTTAACTACGCCTTGTTCACGAGCTGTCATAAGTTAATCCTCATTGTATTTATAGAAGGACCACCCGGTGTTGCAAACAGCAGAGTAAACAAGGTTTAAAAATATTTATTATTTCTAAGCTTGTAATCATTCTGTATTACTATTAACAAAATCCCGGTTACATCCATTACTGTGTTCAATTTTATGACAAATTTAAGTGTTGTCATTATTTTGAATACGCAAAGAGCTTAACACGGGTTTCTAACAATTCATACTGTTTTTTTGATTAATCTGCGTTATTAATTTAGCTATTTTTTTACTGATTATTTCCTGCTTTTATAAAAGTATCTTGATGTTGTGATTCAATAATTTTATTTTTGTTTGCAGGTAAATTTGCTAACATTTCAGAAATGTTTTACCGGATATAAATAAGATGAATGATCTAGCAAATACAGCGATGATTATAGATGCAATGGGGAAACCCTGCCCCATGCCATTATTGATGCTTAAACGGGCACTTAAGCATCAATCAGATCATCTATTTTTACTTAAATCTTCAGATCCACATAGCCAACAAGATGTCATGCGCTACTGTCAGATGCATCAACTTAAATGTGGCATGACAAAAGTTTCTGATTCTGAGTACCACTACTTAATTGAATCTTAATTATTTTCAATTAAACTATAGCTTTTCAAATTTGTATAAAAAATTACATTTTTCTACCCAATTTTCATTAATTCGAGTAAATATTGGATTAAGATAAAATTTAAATGATTATGTCATCCAGCTCTAAAGGAGAACACATGAGTGACAGCAGCAATCAATTGATGCCCCTGTCATTATCGGCGCCAGGGGTAAATCTCGGTGCTTATATCAGTACTGTCAATCAGATTCCTATTTTAACGGCTGAACAAGAGAAAGAGTTAGCTGAACGATATTATTACGACCAAGATTTAGACGCGGCAAAAATGCTGGTGATGTCTCACTTGCGTTTTGTCGTTCATATTGCGCGTAGTTATGCAGGCTATGGCTTGCCTCAAGGCGACTTAATTCAAGAAGGCAACTTAGGCTTAATGAAAGCGGTTAAGCGCTTTGACCCTAATATGGGCGTGCGTTTAGTCTCTTTTGCCGTGCATTGGATTAAAGCTGAAATTCATGAATACGTGATTCGTAACTGGCGCATTGTTAAAATTGCAACGACCAAAGCTCAGCGCAAACTTTTCTTCAATTTACGCAGCTTAAAAAAATCAACCAAAAAACTTACCCTAAAAGAAGCGCAATCGATTGCCAATGACTTAAATGTGACACCAGAACAAGTCTTGGAAATGGAAGGTCGCTTAACTGCTTATGATGCAGCCTTTGAAGCACAGGGCGATGACGATGATGAAGGTTCAACCCATGTTGCACCAGCACTGTATTTAGAAGATAACCGCTACGATCCTGCGCGTCTTGCCGAAGAGGAAGACTACGAAGAACAAAGTAGCTCTGCCCTTCATAGTGCAATGGACCAACTGGATGATCGTTCACGCAATATTTTACAGCGCCGTTGGTTAGACGATGAAAAATCGACGCTACATGAATTGGCGGCTGAATATAATGTCTCTGCTGAACGTATTCGTCAGTTAGAAAAAAATGCAATGGAAAAAATTAAAGTCGCAATGTCTTCTAATTAAGCGTTTGGACTGATTTTATTCCATTATTAAAGAAAGGGCTGCGTGCCCTTTCTTTATATTTAGGCATTGGCATTGTTGCTTTTCGCCTTTCGTGTAAAGCCGAAAATATGTTAAGGTTGGGCGCAAATTTACTCATATGACAATTGCTTATGTGGATTGCAATTTCAGCCCTTAACTTAGCACTTGCCGTCATGCTTGGCGCATTTGGTGCACATGGTTTAAAAGCACACGCTAACGAAGCTCAGCTTGCATGGTGGCACACAGCAACGGATTATTTTTTCTATCATGCGCTGGGGCTTTTGGCACTTGCCATTTTAACCAGAGTTATTCCACAGCTTCCAATTAAAGCCAGTTTTTTACTCATTCAAATCGGAATTGTATTTTTCTGTGGCTCTTTATATGTCATGGCGTTAGGCTTACCGCGTATTTTAGGTGCAATTACCCCCATTGGCGGTGCACTCATGATTGCAGGCTGGCTGCTCCTTGCTTGGAATGCATTTAAATACGCGAAATAGAGTAAAAAATAGGGAAATCAGTATGCATATTTATTTAAATGGCGAAGCAAAAAATACGTCATGTACCAATTTATTAGAATTGGTTCAAGAGTTAGCACTTGAAGGCAAACGCTTTGCTGTAGAACAGAATGAAATGATCATCTCCAAAAGTAAATTGGCACAAACGCTGATTTGTGCTGAAGATCATATCGAAATTATTCATGCCGTCGGTGGCGGCTAATTCGGAGCTCCCATGGAAGATACCCCACTTATAATTGGTTCGCGTACATTTAATTCGCGCTTATTGGTTGGTACAGGTAAATACAAAGATTTAACTGAAACTGATCTCGCGATTCAAGCCAGTGGCGCAGAGATTGTCACTGTTGCGATTCGCCGAGTGAACATTGGACAGCATCCTGATCAACCGAATTTACTTTCTGTTGTCCCTCCTGAAAAATATACCATTCTGCCGAATACAGCAGGCTGTTTTGATGCCAATAGTGCCGTGCGTACCTGTATGCTTGCACGTGAGTTATTAGATGGTCACAATCTGGTTAAACTTGAAGTCTTAGGTGATGAAAAAACCTTATACCCAAATATCACCGAAACCTTAAAAGCAGCACGTACGCTGATTGATGATGGTTTTGAGATTATGGTCTATACCTCTGACGACCCGATTGTGGCGCAAGAACTTGAAAGTATGGGTTGTGTAGCCATTATGCCTTTAGGTAGCTTAATTGGTTCTGGATTAGGCATTTTAAATCCGCACACCATTTCAATTATCAAAGAAAATGCCAAAGTTCCTGTACTGGTTGATGCAGGTGTAGGTACAGCCAGTGATGCAGCGATTGCGATGGAACTGGGTTGTGACGGCGTACTGATGAACACTGCTATTGCTGCTGCGAGAAATCCAATTTTAATGGCATCTGCGATGAAAAAAGCGGTTGAAGCAGGTCGTGAAGCCTTCCTTGCAGGTCGCATGCCGCGTAAACGTATGGCAAATGCCAGTTCGCCAGAAACAGGTTATTTCTTTAAATAATAAGCTGATCTGTTCTAAGCATTAAAAAGGATTCTTCGGAGTCCTTTTTATTCATTTCAATATAAAAACAGTACTTTATGAGTATTCAATATTTGAATTCGCTCGATCAACACATTTAAATAAACTCAACCATCTCTATCTTTGACCATCTATAACCATATAAAAATGAGAGGAATTTAAGCCCATGCTAAAACTCATCAAACCTTTACTTATACTCAACACTCTATTTTTCATCACACTAACAAGCAATGCTTGGGCAACAATAGAGATAAAAACCAATCTCAAAGCAAGTTATCAGTCCTTTGTTCCAAAAAACTGGAAAATCTTGGAAAAAGTACAAGGTGATTTAAACCAAGATGATCAAGCTGATATTGCCCTAATTATTGAAGACACCAATCCAGATAATTTCGTTGCAAATGCAGGCTTAGGCAGTGATGTACTGAATGTAAACGAACGGAAACTTTTGGTTTTATTTAAACAAGCCAAGTGGCTATCAACTCGCTGCTAGTAATCATTCACTTTGCCGACTGAAGGTGATGCAGAATCCCCTTGTCTTGCTGATCCGCTCGGTGAATCTGAAGCTTTGAGCATACAAAAAGGCGTGCTCAAAATTCATCTGCACTATTGGCTAAGCTGCGGTTCATGGTATGTGACCAATCACATTTATACCTTTCGATACCAAGACCGCGCATTTAAGCTGATTGGCTATGATGTGAATGATTTCCATCGTGCATCAGGCGACATCACGGCGCGAAGTATTAACTTTATGACAGGCAAAGTGAAAACCACAACAGGTGAAAACGAGTTTGCTGAAAGCACTCAACCTGTCAAAGTTCAATGGTCGACATTAAAACATCGCTATGCATTGAAACTCGAACAGGTTCAATTTAATGAACCACATGAGTTTGAATAAATAGAGTCATTCAAGACTACTTCAAACCAACATATGAAACTTAGAGTGCTTCTAAAATACGAATTTGCACGCTAGCAACCGCACCTTCGGTTGCTTTGGCATGTTGTTGCATATTGACACTGTGCATATGCGTCTCTAAGTGCGGCATGCTCTCCCACTTCTCATACATCATGATTGAAAATGGCACTTTGGTCTGTAATGCACTCTCAATTGCAGGATGATCAATATGCACATCATAAAGATGGCAACCGGGCTCTTGTAATACCTGCTCACGGATGTTGTGAAATGAATCAAGTACCGTTTTGAAATCTTGTTCTGAATGACAAATAATTTCAGCAATCACAGTTAACATGGTCACGCCCCCCGATTAAGCAAAAACTTGCGTTAAATGTTCACGGTACTGCGCCATATAGGCTTCAACTTCAGGTGCTTTAATCACATCATTGACAATAAAAGTTTCTAAGCTCTGCATACCTAAAAACTGATTTGCCTTATGAAAGGGTAAATACACACCATCTACACCAACACCATGAAAAAATTGATCTTCTTCATCAAATGCTTCCATGGGTGCATTCCATGTGAGAGATAACATGTATTTTTTATCGTGAATGAGACCACCAGAACCATATTTTTTTGATGCATCTGTACGTGATCTACCATCACTTGCATATAAAGTTCCATGCCCTTCTGTAAAGATATCATCGATATATTTTTTCACCGTCCAAGGCGCGCCCATCCACCAACCGGGCATTTGATAAATCACCACATCTGCCCATACATATTTTTGTATTTCTGCCTGAATCTCATAGTCACTATCTGCACGTGAAATTTGAACGGTATGACCCATTTCGCAAAGTACCTTATTTGCTAACACCGTCAAAGTATCATTTAACTCTCCATTAGAATGTGCAAATTGTTTAGCGCCATTGATAATCAGGATATTACTCATTACTTAACCTTGAAGGATTGATTTCAGCAGCCAATATACTTGAGATTTTTATTGATAAAAATTCATCAAACTGCAAAATATTATTGATAAAAAATCAACAATAAGAAAAATTCACTTCAAAATCATTTTTGCTTAATCTAAAGTTCCACCTCAGTAATCGGAAATAGTTGTGCAAGATACAGCACCTAAAGCAAACAACTACCCACCCAATTCAATAGACATAAAAAAAGCACCCTCAGGCGCTTTTACATTAAATCAAGCTCACTTAAGCAATCAAACCTTCATCACGCATGGCAATTTGTACCGATTGGCGTTGAGCCACTTTATGACGTAATGCAATAATATTTTTATAGGGTGTTAAATCGTGTTTGATCCCATTTGACCAATTTGTCAGTACAAATAAATAGGCATCTGCGGGGCCAAAATTATCATCAACCAAATAGTCGTGATCAGATTCACCAATTGTTTTATCAATATAAGTTAATAAGCGATCAATTTCCGCATATGCTTTTTCTTTGCCTGCTGTATCCAACGGCGCTCCAAAAAATACGGCATAAGCATCGTGTAATTCAGAATTTAAATAACCAAGCCATTCAAGCACTTTGGCACGCCCTAAACCCGATGGTGGAATTAAATCTTGCTTTGGATCATGCTGTGCAAGAAAAGGTAAAATTGCCACATTTTCAGTTAAAATTAAACCCGGATTAATTTCTAAAGCAGGAACATAACCCTTAGGGTTGATGGCGTAATAATCAGCACCTTTTTCTGTTTTATGTGTTTTTAGGTTGACGCGTTCTAAGTCAAAATCGACGTTAATTTCATTTAAAATAATATGAGCAGCTAAAGAGCATGCACCTGGCGAATAATAAAGTTTCATATCTGATCCTTGTTATGTAACTATTAACTGTTTTAAATCTCTTCTAACAAACTTTCAAGTGATCAAACCTGTAAATTGCAAAAAAGCATAAATGAATAAAAAACATTTACCTTTTGAATATTGTCTAAAATTGAGTATTTTTCAAGTCCACCTGATGTGCTTTTTTTTATAAAAATGTTTTAACATAGCCAACTTTAAAGTTTGATGAAAATTAACGTTGTGATTCGCCTGAAAAAAGAAGAATGGTTTTCCAATATCCGTACCGATGTTTTAGCAGGCTTAGTGGTTGGCTTAGCGCTGATTCCTGAATCAATCGCTTTTTCAGCCATAGCTGGGGTTGATCCACAAGTCGGTTTGTATGCTTCATTCTGTATCGCGGTCACCATTGCATTTTTTGGCGGCCGATCCGCCATGATTTCTGCTGCCACCGGTGCTATGGCTTTACTGATGATCACCCTTGTGAAAGATCATGGTCTGCAATATTTATTAGCAGCTACAGTGCTTACAGGAATTATTCAGGTCATTGCAGGTTACTTTAAAGTCGCAAAGTTGATGCGCTTTATTTCTCAATCCGTAGTTTATGGCTTTGTGAATGCCCTCGCGATTTTGATTTTTGCAGCTCAACTTCCTGAGCTAAATAAAATGGACAGCTTAGGCTATTTATTTGTTGGGCTAGGTTTAGCTGTCGTTTATTTATTTCCTTACATTCCTAAAATTGGCAAACTCATTCCCTCTCCACTGATTTGTATTATTGTTTTAAGTTTAGTCGCACTTTTTTTAGGTGCTGATATGCGTACAGTCAGTGATTTAGGTCACTTCCCAGATACCTTACCTATTTTCCTGATTCCTGACATTCCACTGAACTTTGAAACGCTCAGTATTATTTTCCCTTATTCCATGACTTTAGCCACGGTTGGTTTACTGGAAACCATGATGACCACGACCATTGTGAATGAAGTTACTGGAACTGAAGGTGATCGTCACCAAGAGTGTCGTGGTCAGGGCTATGCCAATATTGTCAGTGGCTTTATGGGAGGAATGGCTGGCTGTGCCATGATTGGTCAATCAATTATTAACGTCTCGTCAGGCGCACGTACTCGGTTATCCACCTTAACTGCTGGGGTATTTTTACTCTGTCTAGTGGTTTTTCTTAAAGATTGGTTGGCATATATCCCAATGGCTGCTTTGGTTGCCATTATGATTATGGTGTCATTCACTACATTTAACTGGGATTCAGTGCGCAATTTTAGTAAGCACCCCAAACAAAGTAATTTGGTTATGCTTACTGTGGTGATTGTGGTTTTAGCAACGCATAACCTTGCGCTTGGTGTATTGCTTGGCGTGTTACTTTCAGCGCTATTTTTAATCAATAAATTGGAACATGAAGTCAAAGTTCAATCTAAGCTGATCCACAATACTCGTCACTACAGCATTTCAGGGCAAATTTTCTTTAGCAGTTCTAATAAATTTTTTCAGTTTTTTGACTTTAAAGAAAATATTTCTAAAGTTGAGATTGATTTAACTCATGCACACATCTGGGATATTACTTCAGTCAATATGCTCAATAATGTGGTACAGAAATTTAAAGCACAAAATATTGAAGTCAATATTATTGGCTTAAATGAAGCCAGTAGCACATTGGTAGATCGTTATAGTTCTAATTAATTTTAAATGTTCTTAAAGAGCCTAATTAGGCTCTTTTTTATTTATGGACTCTTTATTTTTCAATTAAATTGAATTGAACCCAGTAAAAAATTTGACTTACACCCCTTAAGACTTAAAATACCGCATTCAATTTTTTTACATTTGCCAAAGTTATGTCGAACGATCAATTAGACCAGCAAGTCGTAGAGCTGGATAACCTGAATGAACATCGTGAAATTGTAACATTTATGCGTCGTTCATCGCCATTAAATACCTCTCAACGTACTGCGCTTGAACAATATGGTCACTTAATTTTGGAATACCCTGTTGGCGATTTACGTCAACATTTTGAACACCCAGAACGCCCTTTAACTGTTGAAATTGGTTTTGGTATGGGTCGTTCATTGGTGCTTATGGCAAAAGCCAATCCTGAACGTAACTATGTCGGTATTGAAGTTCATATACCCGGTATCGCGCAATGTGTATACGAAGCAGGTATGGCAGAATTAACCAACTTACGTTTACTGGATGCTGATGCCATTCAAGTGCTACGTGAAATGCCAGACAATAGCATTAATGCAGTACAGCTTTACTTCCCAGATCCTTGGCAAAAGAAACGTCATTTCAAACGTCGTTTTGTATCACATGACCGTATGCCATTGGTTGAACAAAAACTGGAAATGGGCGGTACATTCCACTCTGCTACAGATTGGGAACCGTATGCTGAATGGATGCTAGATGTTTTAGACAACCGTCCAAATCTTGAAAATATGGCAGGTCAAGGCAATAGCTACCCTCGCCCTGACTGGCGTCCACAAACCAAGTTTGAACGTCGCGGTTTAGAGGAAGGTCATAAAATTAATGATTTTCTATTTAAGAAAATTAAGTAAATTTAAAACATAAAGTAAAAAATGGCTCATTCATATATGAGCCATTTTTAATTGAAGATATTAAAGCTTCAGCGCCATAAAACCTTGATAAGATAAAATTTGGGTAAAGCGTTGTACAGAAGCAAAACCCGCCAAGCCGAGTTGTGCAAATGTTTTTTGTTCCGACAATGGATAAAAGTCATCTGCTAACCGACTTAACATTGCTGCCGATTGCGCTGTATTCAAACCATTTACTTCACAGATATTTTTCAGCACTTCACGCTCTTGATCTGTATTGATTGTGGTCAAATCAAAAGTAATAAAAATGCCCTGCGGCTTTAAGCGCGAATAAATAACTTTAAAGAAATCAGGTTTATGTGCATAAGGAACAAAATGTGTAACAAGAATAGAAAGTGCTGCATCATAAGTCTGATCTGTTTTTAACTGATCGACATCCGCTAATGCAAACTCAACCCGATGCAGTGCATCTAACGGCTGAATATATTGTTTGGCTTTCTCCAACATATTTTCTGATAAATCAGTCGCAGTAAAAGTCCAACTCGGAAACAATTGCAGCAAATAACCCAGTTCATAGCCTGTACCACACCCCACAATCAAAAC
This sequence comes from uncultured Gammaproteobacteria bacterium, assembly GCA_963812025.1. Lineage (GTDB taxonomy): Bacteria > Pseudomonadota > Gammaproteobacteria > Pseudomonadales > Moraxellaceae > Acinetobacter. Next base: position 494,247 of record CAWETQ010000006.1, on the reverse strand, counting down.
ATGTGCATGTTCACTGACATAGGTTTTTAGCAATGCTTGAATCTGTTGATGCACCACTTCGTAGCCCGGAATGAGTTTACGAATGTGTACATCATAGCCATCGACCACATATTGACTGTTAAAATCCTTTGCCATTACTTTACTAATCCCTTTTCTATCAATTATTTCAATATATTCTTCTGAGTTAAAATTAAGATTTTGATTGATGTGATTGTAAAATTTGCTGACTCATTAACTGATATATTTTTTTTAAATCATCACGCTGTCCATCATGTAACATCTGTTCGTGCATCTTTAGAATATTTTGATCGCCACGCATGGCTGGCCCTGTTTGCATCAATTTTGGATCATTATGTAAGGCTTTATTGGCGGTTTCTAAAATCAGCGGATACAGTAATGAGAAATCCACGTGCTGTAGCATCAACAATTTGTTTCGCCATGTCGTAACAATAATTGGTAAAATTACAAGCAAATACAGCAGCCAAATGTAAGCTTAAACGTTGTGCCGAAGTATATTGATAAACTCGGTGGCTTAACTGATTGGCCAGTTCCGCTAATAACACCAAATCATCTTCAGACTTGGCTTCTACAAAAATAGGCGTAGCTGACCAGTTTATTTCCCGCTCTAAACTAAAAGTTTGCAAAGGATAAAACACACCTGCTCGTGCATGGATCTGTGCCAAGACTTCAATATCTGTACTGCCTGAGGTATGCACAATCAGAACATTGGGTAATTGTTGATGAATATTTACAATAACCGAAGCAATCGCTTGATCACTCACCGCAATAATCACCAAATCAATTTCAGGATTAAGTTCTTCAATATTTATTGTTGCGGTTGCATTCACTTGTGTCGCTAAAGTTTGTGCAGACTCTAAAGTTCGACTATAAATTTGAACAATTTGATGATGTTGACTTAAAATACAAGCAAGATGATGCGCAACCCGCCCTGCACCAATAAAACTAATCCGCATAATATTTTCACACTTTACAATTCACCACAGCATGCCAATAAAAAAAGGACGAATCAATTCGTCCTTTTCATTAATAGCGTTTGTATTGGTCAGTTTAGTTAAAAATGTTATTTAAATAGATTATACGTTCGGTGGTTTTTTGATTAAAACATTTGGTGTATTGCATCGCTTCATTTTGTTGACGCATTGCTTCATCCCAGTAATCAGATTTCTTTTGATAGGTCTCTTTATCATTATCAGCAAGCTGATATACATTCTTTTGTGCGATGACTTTACAGTCTACATCACGTTTTTCAAACCAATCGGATTGATCTTGTTGCAACTGTTGTTTTTGTTCAGGCGAGAATTGATCCCACGTCTGATTTAAACGATCAACCACTTTGACTTTATCTGCATCCAATTCTTTTTGACGAATATCCATCGCTTTTTGCGCTAAAGCAACTTCTGCTGCATGTTCTTGTGAAGACTTTTCTGAATATTCGCGGTTTTCACTATTTTGTTTGACATAGGATTCATATTGCACCGCTTTCACTGTCACAAAAACAATTCCATCAATCACTGCATTTTGGTTTTCAGCGCTAATGGTTAAACCTTCTTTATCGGTCTTGGTAATATCATAACTATAAGCACCGCTGAGTTGATCATCGCCTAACGTTAAATTAGACTCACCCTCTTCTAAATAGTCACGTAAAGTTGATGTCGACAACTCAACTTCTCCTTCACATTCTTCACAAGGTGCTTCCAGATACGCATTTTCAGCACGTTTTTGTAAGCCTTTAGGCAATTGAACCACTAAATCACTGCTACAGGCTAAGTTTTTGGCTGTGCTTGGATTATCCGTGATCGTGGTGACATTCTTAATTTTAAACTTCACGTTTTGCGTGATTTTCTTTAATAATTCTTGATCTGCTTCATAGTTGGAATGACGTAATTGTTTATCTAACTGTTTTAAATATTCAGACTTCAAATATGCTTCAACCTGCCCGATATTTTTTGCATCAGTACAACTCCAATTTGAAACTTCAACTTTTTCCTCAACAGGTTCACTCTTCTTATTTTTAAAATAGTCACAACCCGACATTAAAGTTGTCGCGACAATTAGGCTGCAAAGTATTGTTTTATTCATCATTATGTTGTTAACCACATTATTTATAATTTTCGCTGCGTATTTAAGCAAAAAGTGATCAATTTAGCGATAGTTCTAATAAAAAAATCTCTGCTTTTACACAGAGATTTTTTGCTTCTTAGATTCACAGATGATTTACTGTTTTTTAATTCCATCCTCATTCACTTCACGTACCACACCTGTTTCAGTATTAAGTACTTCAAATTCAATACGGCGATTTTTAAACTGACCTTCAGGCGTTGAATTATCCGCGATGGGCTGTTCTTGACCATAACCGACAGCTTTTAATTGTGCAGGATCAACCCCCTGTTTCACTAAATAATCCACAACAGCTTGTGCACGTTTTTGTGATAATGTTTTATTTTTTGCAGCATGACCGACTGCATCGGTATGACCTTTAACAGTTAACTTCACTTGTGGCGCACGTTTCATTAACGCAGCGGCTTGATCTAAAATCGATTTATTTGCTTCAGGGATATTGGCACGTGCTGTATCAAAATTAATAACTTGCATATTCAGTGCTGTTGCCACATCTAATGCACGAATATTATCTGGGTTAATTTCCGCCAAAGCCTTTTCCGCATTGCTATTGCCCGTACTAATTACAGCATGACGATCTACGGGTGCAGCGGTATTAGTAGCTGCTTGTGTCACCACCGTCATATTTTTAAGCAGTGGTTGAATTTTAGCTGCTAGTTGCTGTGCATCTGTAGGATTAGCGGTCTGAATAGAAAGTTGATCCCCCATCCACGTTAAGGATGCATTTGGCACGCCTTTGACCAGTTTTAATACGCTTGGAATGGCAGCTTGATCAATAAATTCGGTATGGTAATTGGCATTGGTCTCTGCACCACAGCCCATGTGGTGGTTAAAAATTTGTTTAATTTCTTTTTGCAAAATGTCGATATAACTCGCATTGCCAGAATATAACTGACAGGTGATTAAATTCCCTGTCGGACCAGTACCAAGTGTCAATTTTGCTGGTTCACTACTTGCTGTTTGTGCAGGAATACCACTTGCTGGCTCAGTTTCTTTTTTAGCAGAACACGCTTTAAACATTAACGCGAGTAGCACCGCTAAAATAATAAAAGCAATCAGTGGCAATAAGAAACCTGATTTCTTTTTTTCTTCAATATCTTGATCAGGTTTAATTTCAGGGGCTTGATGCAACGTATTTCCAGCGACTGCACCTATGCCTAAGGCGCTCAGCAATGCCCCAGCCCAATGAGGTAAGGCATTCGACACGGCTGACCAATGTGTTTCAATAAGATGTGAAATAGCACTTGGTTCGGAAGAACCCGCTTCAATTTCCAAAAAGCCCAGCGTTGGTGCAATTGAGCGATTTAAGGTAGATTCCATTGCACCAGCAGGAACAGTACCTGATATTTGTTCTAAAAATTGCTGTTTTAAAGCAGGATTATTTGTAAAAATATCGGTTAATCTTGGGTTTAATTGATTCTGTAAACTTTCAATAAGCTCTGGCTTAGATTTAAAAATAGATAATAAGATTGGGAAAAAACTCGTTAATGCCTGACTCTTTTCACTCAGATATTCCGTTTCACCCTCAAGGACAATCGCAGATACTTTCTTCTTAAGTAAGTCAATCAAATTAATATTCATCCATTATTCCTTTTATTCTCGTTTTATCATGCTTATTTTTAGTTTATCTGTTCGTTTTTTAGGCAGTGTAAATAATTGTATTATTTAAAATACAATTATTTTTCAACGACAAAAAAAGCCAGCCGAAGCTGACTTTTATAACTTTTAGAAAAATGTGAAATCAATTAAGCCGCAAAAGTTTGGATAACCTTACCCACAACTTTCTGATTAATAAGCGGTGTATTTTTACCCTGTGAAAGAATTGAATCTTTAGCGACCAACCATTCAAGCTGCGGATCAAGCAAAGCCCAACCAGACTCTTCTACCCAACGATCAACCATATTGGCGACTTTTGCCGGAGCCAATGTAACTTTTTCAACCCATTCTAAAGGCTCAAAGAAACCTTCATTAATCAATTGAATACCAAAAGCAACATAAGTATCAAAAGCAGTCAGACCCGGCTCTGTTTCAGCAAAGGGCGCTAATTTTGCAGAGCTACTGAGTGGTTCATGATGGGTACAAATCGCATCAATCACACCATCTTTAATACCCTGACGTAAAAGCTGTTTATCTTTTTCAGCACGCAATGGTGGGCGCACATGTGCCAAAGAGTTAAAACCATCAATTAAATTTTCAGTTAAATGCAATTGGTGCATCGCAACATCAGCCGTGACCGATAAACCTTTATCTTTGGCAATTTTAATGAGTTCAACAGAAGCGCCAGATGACAATAAGCCAAAATGAGCACGAACTTTAGTGGCTTCAATCATCAAGAGGTATTTTGCAATGGCTACTGTTTCAGCCAAGGCTGGAATCATCGGTAAACCTTGACGTGAGGCAACAAAGCCTTCATGCACACAACCATCTTTAGCAATTTGATGTTCTTCCGCATAGAACACCACAGTCATATCTAAACCAGCTGCATATTCAAGGGTACGAAGTACAACATCATCATCAGCAAAGGGCGCATTGGCATTGGAAACAGCGGTACACCCCCCTTTTTTCAAGCCTGCCATATTGGCAGGTTGTTTGCCATTTAAACCCTGAGTTTGCGCACCAATGACTTGTAAATAAATTCCGCCATCCAACATCGCTTTTTCAACTAAGCCATGAATCAACGCACCATTATCTTGTACGATTGGTTGTGAATCGGGTGGTGTAAAGATATGTAAAATACCGTTTTTACGTGCCGCATTGCCTTCAGACTTTAACGTACCATGTTGTTGCTGACCCGGTTCACGCATACGTGCACACAAATCGACCATGGTTGGCATCAACCACTTGCCTTGTCCATCAATGCTTTCATCGACATGGTCTGTTGCCGCAATGCGTTTACCATGTTCTAAATAGACTGTTTCTACGCTATCCGTTTGCTTGATTGGGTCGAGGACGCGGACATTTTCAATTTTTACAATACTCATGACTTTCCCTTATCCCGCAATCGCTTCAATTAAACCTTTTTCCTGCAACTGACCTTGCATAGAAAGCGCCAGTACCGCCATACGTACAGCAATACCATTGGTCACCTGCTGCAAAATAACCGCTTGCGGCCCATCAGCAATACTGGAATCAATTTCTACACCACGGTTCATTGGCCCTGGATGCATCACGATGCAATCCGGTTTTGCCATTGCCAGACGTTCTTTATTCAAGCCATACATTTTATAAAATTCAGCTTGCGAAGCGAGTGCAGGCGAATCAATACGTTCATTTTGAATACGTAAGGTAATAATCACATCGCAATCTTTAATGCCATCTTCCATTTTATTAAATAGACGAACATCTGCACCATATTCATCAAAACCGCATGGAAGCAAAGTATTCGGTGCAATCACACGAATATCTTTACAACCCAAAGTTTGCAATGCCGCGACATCTGAACGTGCTACACGTGAATGTTTAATATCACCAATAATCGCAACACTTAAAGCTTCGAATGGCTTTTTCGTTTCACGGCGAATCGTCAACATATCCAACATGGCTTGAGTTGGATGCGCATGACGACCATCACCGGCATTAATAATGGCAACATCTGGCGAGACCGTTTGTGCAATAAAATGTGCTGCACCTGAAGATGAATGACGAACCACGAAAATATCCGCCGCCATTGCTTCTAAATTCCACAGCGTATCACGTAGCGTTTCACCCTTCGATGTACTTGAGCGTGCAATATCAATATTCAAAACATTTGCCGACAAACGCTTTGCTGCTGCTTCAAAAGTTGTACGTGTACGTGTTGAGTTTTCAAAAAATAGGTTCATGACGGTACGACCTTCCAAAAGTGGAGTCGTAATCAGTTGATTTTGTTCATTGAAAAAAGAATTAGCGGTATCAAGAATTTTTGTCAGGGTTTCTTTGGAAAGACCTTCAATGGTCAAGAAATGCTTAAGATTACCCTGTTGATTGAGTTGAATCTGGCTCGGAGTATGCAATGCTGCCAAGTGCATGAGAGATTCCCTTGCGGTTAAGTTGAACTATTATACAGATATTATTCTTCATAATCCGAGACCAATGCGCACGATCAAGCAATTTTTAGTCAATTTAAATTTTTGATCTCGCTTCTCTTATTCACTAAAATACGTCCAACATTGCTCAAATAAAATTCCTGTTAACTATCAACCTCGATCAAAACATTAAAAATTTTTAAGCTGAGTATTTATATCTCTCTGTTGAGTCATTCTTTCTACGCTAGCTATACAGGAAAGTTACGATTGTTCCAGCAATAACAACGTCTCATTTATATAAAAAACAGGCTCTAAATGAATGCGATGATTTAGAGCCTAATTCATCAGCGCAATGCACCAATATAATGATGTGAAACTTGTGCCCTATAAATTTCGTCTGCTGTAACCTCGGTTTCATTTCGATCAGTTTTAGCGATCACTTTCTTTTCTTCTGGAGTAACCGCAAAAGCAGGCTCACGTTCAGCCATAATTAAAGCATTTAAACGTTCTGCATGTTTATTTAATTCAGCATCATTTTCCGCCTGTGCCAAACCGACAACATATTGGGCATAATCCTTATTCTGTACCAGATACATCACATCAATGATCCGCCCAGCTACACGTCTCAATCGCGCATAAATAAGTGTTGCAACTGAAAATGCATCGCCATTTTCCTTAAAACCTTTATAAACTGAATCCGTCATGAATGCCCCCATCAAATCAATTTTAAACCACGCTTTCAGCCAAAATACCGGACTGATCACCAATTAAGATAATGTTCAGCAAAATGCATACCAAATATGAGTTCTAAAGAGATAAAAAATCGACATTTTTGCTTCAGACTCAGGCTTTACCCTAATTTAAAAACTTTTAAGCACTAAAATACGTTAAAATATTAGATTGCTTAGCTGCTTTTGGAAATTTGCATGAATTCGAAACTACGTCTTTCTACATACTGGGTTACCTGTGCAGATGGACTTGAAACCTTACTCCAAGAAGAATTGGAAGGTTTAGGTGTTCAAAATATTGAACGCTTTCCAGGACGTTTAGTTTTCCAAGGCACGCTAGAAAATGCATACCGTATTTGTATCTGGTCGCGTTTAGCATCTCGTGTACTGACGCCTATTCATACCCATGAATTGGACTTCACCCATGATGCACGTGATGTGGCAGAAGAGCTGTATGAAGGTGCAATGAACTTTGACTGGTCTCTTATTTTTGCACCACAAAGTACCTTTGCCATTCGTTTACACGTAGAACGCGACATTAAAGTAAATAGTCAATTTGCGACCTTACGTGTGAAAGATGGTGTGGTCGATTCCTTTATGGAAGCTGTCGGCAAACGCCCAAGTGTTGATATTAAACAGCCAGAAATTACCTTATACGTGCTTGCGGGTAAAACTCAGCACACTTACTGCCTAGATTTATCAGGTGATTCTTTACATAAACGTGGCTATCGTCACTTTATGACCGATGCGCCAATTAAAGAAAACCTTGCAGCAGCAATTCTACAAAAAGCCAAATTACTCCAATGTAATCCAGACATTATTTTAGACCCAATGTGTGGTTCAGGCACATTCATCATTGAAGCACTGATGATGTTGACTGATCGTGCACCTGGTTTAGTGCGTCGCTTTGGCTTCAATGGTTGGAATGGTCATGACCATGATTTATGGATGTCGATTAAAGCTGAAGCAACTGAACGCCACCAAGCTGCATTAGAAAAACCATTACCTCAGTTCTATGCTTATGATGCTGACTGGGAAGCGGTGAAAGCGACCAAGCAAAATATTGTTGCCGCAGGTTTTGAATCATTACTTGATCACATCAAAATTGAAGAACGTACTCTGGCTGACTGGCCTGATTTTGCCGCAATGGGTAAAAAAGCATTTATCGTGACTAACCCGCCTTATGGTGAGCGTTTAGGCGAAAAGGCTTCGAATCGTGCTTTGTACCTAGGTCTATCTGCCCTATTGCAAAAACACTTCCCAAATCAAACAGCAGCCGTGATTGCCTCTCAAATTGAACAAGCGGACGTTTTAGCGTTTAATGATCCACAAACCTTACGTTTAATGAATGGTAAATTGCCAATTTACATTCGTTCAGGTCAAATTAAACCCGCTACGGCAACTCAACCTTTCCTTGCTGTTTGGCAGCCACAACAATTTGAAAAAATTGAAGGTGCTGAAGACTTTACCAATCGTTTGCAAAAAAATATGCAAGCATTGAAAAAGTGGGCAGTCAAAGAAAATATCTTTTGCTTACGTTTATATGATGCCGATCTGCCTGACTTTAACGTTGCAGTGGATTTATACGGTGATCGTTTACACGTCCAAGAATATGCACCACCAAAAATCATTGATCCTGAAAAAGCAAAAAAACGTTTTAATTTAGCGCTTGCTTCTATTCGTGCAGTAACTGGTTTAAGTCGTGATGCGATCTTCATTAAAACCCGTGCACGTCAGGAAGGTAAAACGCAGTACGAAAAACAAAGTACTGCATCTAAGCGTTTTATTGTGCAAGAAGGCAAAGCAAAATTCTTAATCAACTTAACGGATTATTTAGATACAGGTTTGTTCCTTGACCATCGTCAAATGCGTTTACGTATTGCGGCTGAAGCGAAAGGCAAGCACTTCTTAAACTTATATAGCTATACCTCTACTGCCAGTGTTCATGCTGCTTTAGGTGGTGCTGCAAGTACCACAAGTGTCGATTTATCGAATACTTATTTGAACTGGTCTAAAGAAAACTTTGTACTGAATGGCTTAACTGTTGATCATGCTGACCAACAACATCAGTTCTTCTCGAGTGACTGTTTTGAATGGTTAAAAGAAGGTCATGAACAATATGACCTGATCTTCATTGACCCACCAACGTTCTCTAACTCGAAAAAGTTCCACGGTACTTTTGACGTGCAACGTGACCATTTGTCATTACTCAAACGCGCCATGAACCGTTTAACGACTGAAGGTACGTTATACTTTTCAAACAACTATCGTGGCTTTGAAATGGATGATGAAATTTTGGCATTCTTTGATGTTGAAGAAATTACCAGTGAAACCATTGGTACTGACTTCAAACGCAATACCAAAATTCACCGTGCATGGAAAATTACCCATCCAAAAAGTTAATATAGTAGAGATGAAATACGACTCAGCATTTCATCTCTACTAAAATTTTCTTTGGAAAGTTTTCAGACATAAAAAATGGGACGTATTTCGTCCCATTTTTTATGCGCTACATCATCACACGGCATTATTCAGTCAGGAACTTTTGCTGCCCATATTTGTATTCAACTGACATTTTCAAAATATCACCCTCACGTTTTACCTGCCCTGACTGCTGCATAGTAGACAACATATTTTCGATATTTTGATCAGACATGGCAGCTCCGCCCTTTTGCATATAATTATTCATTACACTGGACATCATATTTTTATCAAACTGAACATCTGCTTTGTATTCCATTAAACTTGGCATCATTTTTACAAAACCCATCATGGTCGATTGATGACTCGGCATAATACGCCCCGTCATACCCGCCTGAGCAATCCCTTCCCCCATAGCAAACTGATTATCTTTTGATTCAAAACGGAAACCTTCATTGATCACCGCCAATAAAGCAGGTTCTATATCTTTCGCCAGTTCTTCTTTAGCCACGCAACTGTTGTCACCGTTCTTGAGAATATCAAAAAAACTCTGTAATTTTTGTCGATTCAAATCAATCACATTAAAATTAAACTGCACTTTCTGCATTGCTGGCACAAAAGGCATTTTCATTTCATCCAGTCGCAGCAACATTTCAGTGTTTAAAACCCGATCCGTCAACTCGCTTTGAGTTTCTATACTAAAATTCTTAAGTTCAGCATTGGTTGGTTTATTGACATCTCGATCTGACATTTTCAGCAAATCCATTTGGATTTTGGTTTTCCCCGCCTCTAGATACTCACCATTGAGTCCTTGGTTGGTTTCTAGCTTTAACCCAGCCATTTGGAAATGCGAGTTTGTATCTGTTACGGTCAAATTTGGAATTTCAAGTTGTAAATCCAGTATCTTCAACTCTTGGTCTACAGGTTTTGCGCGAAATTTTAATTTTATCGGATCTAATCTAGACTGTATTTGGGCTTCATTTCGTGTAATGACTGGCGTCGTCAACGTGCTATTCATGTTTCCTAACCAGTTGACTGTCGTTTGCACTTTAAGAGGTTCCTTCAACAAGGACTGAAGTGCCCCCGGCGCTTGAATAATTTTAATATCTGAATGAATCGCGTATCCATTCCAACTGCGTTTAATATTATCCTGACCACTCAATTGGATCACTTCTTTCGGTTTACATGGGTCAAGTACGACTTCAGCGACCCAATTAGCACTGCCTTTTAAAGACCCCATGTGAAATTGTTGATACTCTAAACTTACATTATTCGATTGCTTGCTGCCCTGCTGATAATAAGTTTTCAAGCTTTTATCCGCGTAAAGATTACCTGCTACTGCAACCACAGTCAGCGTAAGTACGCCCCCAATACCCCACTTTAATTTAGTCATTTTTGCTATCTCAAGTTGCTTATTTGTTATTAAAATAAATTATAAAGAGAATCATTAAATAAAGATAATTATTTTGCAAATAAAGCACTTAGATGATAATTTCATCACAAAAATGTGAAAACTTACGTCACATTTTGACTTTAAAATGTCATTTCTAACATTTCCATTCCTCAATAAAAAACCTAGCCGAAGCTAGGTTTTTTATTTTGCGATTGAAAACGGGTTAAACTTTTAACTCAATTTCATTTTCTCAAACTCAAGATGACCATTTTCACCTTTAATCAAAATAGTATCGCCTGGAAGGAACTCACCACTTAAGATTTTTTGTGCCAATGAATTTTCAACTCGTTGTTGAATTGCACGTTTCAGTGGTCGCGCACCATAGATCGGGTCAAAACCAGCATCTATTAATTGATCAAAAGCACTATCATCTACAGAAAGACTCATGTCTTTTTCGCTTAAACGTGAACGTAAACGATCCAACTGAATATCTGCAATACCTCGAATTTGCTCTTTTTTCAATGAATGGAAAACAACCAACTCATCAATACGGTTAATGAATTCTGGACGGAAATGTTGCGATACTGCATTCATCACCACCGTACGAACTTCTTCCTCCGTAGCACCGCCACCTAACTCACGCACATCTTGTGAACCTAGGTTCGAGGTCAACACGATGACTGTATTTTTAAAATCAACGACACGCCCCTGAGAGTCGGTTAAACGACCATCATCCAGCACCTGTAATAAAATGTTAAATACGTCAGGATGTGCTTTTTCCACCTCATCAAACAACACTACGCTATAAGGTTTACGTCGCACAGCTTCGGTTAAGATACCACCTTCTTCATATCCAACATAACCCGGAGGCGCACCGACCAAGCGACTCACAGAATGTTTTTCCATGAACTCACTCATATCGATACGAACCATAGCATCGTCGCTATCAAACAAGAAATTCGCCAAAGCTTTGGTCAATTCCGTTTTACCGACACCTGTTGGTCCAAGGAATAAAAATGAACCACTTGGTCGATTCGGATCAGATAAACCGGCGCGTGAACGACGGACTGCATTCGATACAGCAACAACCGCTTCATCTTGTCCAACCACACGGTTATGTAAAAAATCTTCCATATGCAGAAGTTTTTCACGTTCACCCTGCAACATTTTTGTCACAGGAATACCCGTTGCAGCGCTGACCACTTCTGCAATTTCATTCTCAGTCACTTTGGTACGAATCAATTTCGGCTCTTCACTGCTTTCTTCAGCCACTTCTTCCGCTGCAAGGCGTTTTTGCAATTCAGGAATCACCCCATATTGCAAACGGCTTGCTTCAGCCAAATCACCTTCACGTTGTGCTTTTTCAAAAGCAGTTCGGGCTTTATCTAGCTCAACTTGAGCTTGATTCGTCCCTTCGACTAAGGTTTTTTCAGCACGCCACACTTCTTCTAAATTGTTATATTCTCGTTGAACTTCTTCAATTTGTTTTTCCAAATATTCAACTTCAACTTTACTGACTGAATCTGCATCTTGTTTCACCGCTTCCAATTGCATTTTCAACTGAATCAGACGACGGTCTAAACGGTCTAATGGCTCAGGTTTCGAGTCAATTTCCATTTTAATCCGCGATGCAGCTTCATCAATCAAATCAATGGCTTTATCTGGCAATTGACGGTCTGTAATATAACGATGCGACATTTTCGCAGCAGCAATAATCGCCGAATCGAGAATCTGCACACCATGATGGGTTGCATATTTCTCTTTTAAACCACGTAAAATTGCAATGGTATCTTCAACACTTGGCTCATCGACCAAGACTTTTTGGAAACGACGTTCCAGTGCTGCATCTTTTTCAATATATTGACGATATTCATCTAAAGTGGTTGCACCGACACAACGCAGCTCACCACGCGCCAATGCAGGTTTTAACATATTGCCTGCATCCATCGCGCCATCGCCCTTACCGGCACCAACAAGCGTATGCAACTCATCAATAAATAAGATGATCTCGCCATCATATTTAGAAAGGTCTTTTAGAAGCGCTTTTAAACGTTCTTCAAATTCACCACGATATTTCGCACCTGCCAGTAGCGACCCTAAGTCTAAAGATAAAACGCGTTTACCTTTTAAGCCTTCAGGTACTTCACCATTAACGATACGTTGTGCCAAGCCTTCTACAATTGCAGTTTTACCAACCCCCGGTTCACCAATAAGCACAGGGTTATTTTTAGTACGACGTGACAAAACTTGAATTGTTCGACGAATTTCTTCATCTCGCCCAATGACGGGATCAAGCTTGCCAGACATGGCACGTTCAGTTAAATCAACCGTATATTTATTCAAAGAATCTCGTTGATCTTCGTGGTTATTTGCCATAACTTTGTCACCACCTCGTATATTTTCAATTGCTTTACGCAGCTTATCTGTCGTTACACCAACACTATGCAGCAGTGTTTTCGTTGCACCTGTTTCAGCAAGCGCCAGAATTACCCAATCTGTAGATAAAAATTCATCCCCTGCTTTTTGTGCAAAACTATCTGCTAGATTCAATGCACGCACAGCTTCTGGATTTAAATTGATATCACCCGTTGGGTTCGCAATCGTTGCAGCATTATTTAATGCCTGCTGCAACTTGGTTTGAAGGTCTCGTAAATTTGCACCTGCCTGTTGTAACAGGCTGATATTAGATGATTCCTCTAACAGTGCAGATAGAATGTGAATACCTTCAATTGCGGTATTATCTTTACCCATCGCTAAAGATTGGGCATCTGATAAGGCTTGCTGCAAGCGATTTGTAAATTTTTCAAAACGCATTCTTATTTTCCTCACAACAAATTTTGTACTTGGATAATAGATGGGAATGGTTTGATATTTTTCAAGGATTTTATTAAAAAATATTCTTAATTTTCAACAACTAAAATAATTAATATAAAGCATGGAACTCAATTATAATATGGGTATTTATCGCACATTTTTCAAGTTCAATTTGATATCTTATGTATCAAATTCTATTCAAAAGATATTGTAGGGCTAATTTTGAGCAACTCAGTAGAACACTACTCATTTGTACTCAAGAATTTTAAAAATTGATGTAAATTTTATACATGAGATTTATTTAGCTAATGTGAGCGTTTTAATTCAGTTTAAAATACTGATTGGGATTGGATTAAAAATACTTAATCCATTTATTTTAAAGTTTTAACTTAAAAAGAATACGGCTTATATAACTAATAAAAATGGCAACTCACCGATGAATTGCCATTAATTTTTCATTATTCAGCTTCAATAATTTCAAAATCGTGAGTAATTTCAACACCACCATCCGACAACATTTTACTTGCTGAACAGTATTTTTCAGCAGAAAGTTCAACCGCTTTAGCCACCTGTTTTTCTTTTACCGCCTTACCCGTGACCACAAAATGTAAATGGATTTTGGTAAATACAGCAGGAATGCTATCCGCACGATCCGCTTTTAACTGACATACGACTCCTGTCACATCTTGGCGTGATTTCTTTAAGATAGTCACAATATCAAAGGAAGCACACCCACCAAGTCCCATTAATATAAGCTCCATAGGACGTGGACCACGGTTTTCACCACCGTATGCCTCAGCCCCATCCATGACAATTTGATGACCACTCTCTGATTTGGCTTCAAAAGCAACATTCTCTAGCCAATGAACACTTGTTTGCATTGCAACTACCTGAAAAAAGCTATAAATTTACGACGTACCTGTACACTAACATAAATTGAGTTGATACGGAATTTCATCTCTTCTATGTGACAAGTTCAATTTAGGTCTTGTGCGATCTATTTCTTATCCATATTCGGAACCGTTAGCATGACTGCAAACTTTTCACAACTTAGCACTGATGCGCTTTCTCCTGGTCAATTGCCAGAGTCAGTAAAAGCATTATTAAAACGTGCATATATTAACCGCTATCCAAAACGTACTGCGATTATCGATGCAGGCACTGAATCAAAATCTCTTTATTTGATTTTAAAAGGTTCAGTATCCATTATTTTACGCGAAGATGATGAACGCGAAATTGTAGTTGCGTATTTGAATGCTGGTGACTTTTTTGGGGAAATGGGTTTATTTGAAGCAAACCCACAACGTACTGCAGAAGTTCGTACACGTGACGTATGTGAAATTGCTGAAATTACCTATGAAAATTTTCATGAATTAAGCAAGCAGTATCCAGATCTTAGCTACGCTGTATTTGCTCAACTCGTGCGCCGCTTAAAAAATACTACACGTAAAGTCACTGACCTTGCATTTATAGATGTCTCGGGTCGTATTGCACGTTGTTTAATCGATCTTTCTTCACAACCTGAAGCCATGATTCTCCCAAATGGTCGCCAGATCCGCATTACCCGTCAAGAAATTGGCCGTATTGTTGGCTGTTCGCGTGAAATGGTTGGACGTGTTCTAAAAACACTTGAAGAACAAGGCATGATCGAAACAGATGGTAAAGCCATTCTTATTTTTGATGTTGTACCTGAAGAAGCTGATGCTGCTTCAGACAAGGATGATGACGAAGAATAAGTTCTTATTCTTTAGCATTCAATAAAAAAGCAAATCTTATGGTTTGCTTTTTTTATGCTTCCATTTTTACTTCTATTCTTTGGTAAATTTTGTAACAACTTTAAAATTATTCATGATTTAACACTTATGCCTAAATCAGTTAGCCTTATACATGATTTAAAAATTCCATGATAAAAATGAAAGGATAAACCTTGATGCAACTTAAACCTTTAGCCAATACAGGTATTTTAGTTCCTGAAATCTGTTTAGGAACCATGACTTTTGGTGAGCAAAATACACAAGCAGAAGCTTTCCAACAACTTGAGTATGCTTTAGATCAAGGTCTCTTTTTTTGGGATACCGCGGAAATGTATCCCGTGCCACCCAAACCCGAAACCCAAGGTTCCACTGAAACCATCTTGGGCAACTGGATTGCACAACGTGGCAATCGAGATCAATTATTTATTGCCTCAAAAATTGCAGGCCCCTCACAAGGCGGTAGCCACATCCGTGATGGACAAACGCGCTTTACAGCAGCAGAAATTGCTTCTGCCATTGATGGCTCACTACAACGCCTGCAAAGTGATTATATCGACCTCTATCAACTGCATTGGCCACAACGACCAACCAATTTCTTTGGCAAGCTCGGTTATGGCAACAGTGAAGCACAACAAAATAACGAAATTACAGCTTTAGAAGAAACCCTAAGCGCTTTAAGTGATGAAATTAAAAAAGGTCGCATTCGCTCTATTGGACTGTCCAATGAAACCCCATGGGGAACCATGAAGTTTTTAAACTTGGCAGAAAAGTTAGGCTTAGAAAAATTTGTCAGTGTACAAAACCCCTATAGCCTGTTAAACCGCACCTACGAAATTGGCATGTCAGAAATTGCTCATTATGAAAATGTAGGCTTACTGGCTTATTCACCTTTGGCTTTTGGCTATTTGACGGGTAAATTCCGTCATGGCGCGCGTCCCGCCAATGCTCGTATCACACTATTCTCTCGTTTTAGCCGCTATAGCAATCCAGAAAGTGAATGGGCAACCGAACAATATGCTCAACTTGCAGAGCAACATGGTTTAACCCTCACTCAGCTTGCACTGGCATTTATCAAGCAACAATTCTTTGTGACCAGTACTATTATTGGTGCAACAAATTTAGAGCAACTGAAAGAAAATATCCAAGCTTTTGATATTGATTTATCTACAGAAATTTTACAAGGCATTGAAGAGATCCATCGCCAACAACCTAATCCTGCGCCATAAGCATATATCTCTTTCTCCCTGTGGGATGAGGAATATATTCCGTAAGGGGATGAGGGTATAAAAATTAAAAAAGGATGCCGTTTAGCATCCTTTTTTGAATCTAATGACGCATTAACGCTTGTTATAAAGCGCTTGCGCAGCAGGTAAATTTTTACGCATGACTTCAATACGTTGGCTATTTGAAGGGTGAGTAGACAAGAATGATGAACCACCTGCACCATCTAATTTATTCATTTTTTCCCAAAGCGTAATGGCTGCCTGTGGGTTATAACCTGCACGTGCCATAAGCATCAACCCACCTTGGTCAGCACGGCTTTCAAGACTACGCGAATAAGGCAAACCTACGCCTACTTGCGCGCCTAACTGAGCAGCAGCAGCCCCCAATTGACCCACATTATTACCCGCAGCACTTAAACCAATGTTTAGCGCTAAATCTGTTAGGGCTTGCGCACCAATTTTATTTTTAGAATGTTCCTCTAAAGCATGCACCATTTCATGCCCCATCACTGCCGCAATTTCTGCATCGGTCAGGTTTAGTTTATTGACAATACCGGTATAGAAAACGACTTTACCACCCGGTGCCACATAGGCATTGACCTGATCAGATTTTAAAACAGCCAGTTGCCAATTAAACTTCTGACCTGTTTGATTCACTTGATCTGCATACGGTTTTAAACGCAAAAATACCGCATTAATACGTTTATACGTCGTTGATGAAGTGTCTAAGGTTTTATTTGCGCTTGCTTCTTGCACTGTTTTATTAAAGCCTTGTGCCGCAGTCACATTTAATGTCGATGAATCCGCCCCTGCCATTTCCGCAACAGTCGTACACCCCGAAATAGTGATCACACTTGCTGCACACAAACTCAAAATAAACTTGCTATTCATTATAATAATCTCCGCCTTAAAAATAGATATCCGTTTTAAAGCGATTATATGGAATTGTCGGTCAGCTTTAAATTATTATTCAATCCACATTCATATCATTTATGTAACAGCTCTTATTTAAGAAACTGAAAACTAAGCCAATAAATAAGGCACAAAGCATTCAAAACCAAATAAAATTGGCAAAGTGGTTTGATTTTTTCTTCAAGCTGATCATTTTTTCTTTTAAAAAATAAAAATGCGTTTTGAATTAAAATTAATGGCACCAAAATACAGGCAATAATGACGCTTAAACCAATAAATACCCCATAGATAATATTAGGATCTTGAGTCTGTGCTTGAATAATCAGCATCGCAATGGTCGGTGCTCCACCCATTGCAAAAAGTAAGGAATAAAAAATCGTTCCTGAAATATTTTTATGCATTCACACAACCCACTATTCATCTTATGTTTTGTATTTTAGCAACTGCCAATAATTTAAACAGTATTCGCTAATGCAACTTTAGTCTTGCAAAAGTTACACACAGATATTCACTTATCACCTTGTTAAAAAGAGCGAATACAAAAAAGCCCCGCATATTGCGAGGCTTTTATATCATTCCTATTTGCTTAAATTAAGCATTAAAAGGATGACGTAATACAATGGTTTCTTCACGGTCTGGACCCGTTGAAACGATGTCGATTGGACATTCAATTAACTGCTCAATGCGTTTTACATAAGCAATTGCATTTGCTGGCAATTGTTCCATGCTTTTCGCACCGAAAGTCGATTCAGACCAGCCTGGCATGGTTTCGTAGATTGGTTTTAACGCTTCAAATGCAAGTGCATCAGAAGAACCAACACAACCAGAATCCGCAGCTTCGTAACCTACACAGATTTTTATTTCTTCTAAACCATCAAGCACGTCAAGTTTAGTTAAGCAAATACCAGAAAGTGAGTTTACATCTACAGAGCGACGTAAAATTTCTGCATCAAACCAACCACAACGGCGTTGACGACCAGTAGACGCACCAAATTCAGAACCTTTAGTCCCAAGGTGTTTACCAATTGCATCACCTACGTCATTCGCAGCATCATAAACCAACTCTGTTGGGAATGGACCTGCGCCTACACGTGTTGTGTATGCTTTCGTAATACCGAGCACATAGTCAAGGTGTAATGGACCTAAACCTGAACCTGAACTTACGCCACCAGCAGTTGTATTTGAAGATGTTACATACGGATATGTACCATGATCGACGTCAAGAAGTGAACCTTGAGCACCTTCAAACATGATGTTTTCACCGTTTTTACGGTAGTTATGCAACTCAGTTGTGACATCCACAACAAGTGGAGCTACAACTTCACGCCATTGGTCGCAAAGCGCAAGTACATCTTCAAGATTAACCGCTTCTACACCGTAGAATTGAGTTAATTGGAAGTTATGGTATTCAAGCAGCTCTTCAAGTTGAGCTTTAAGATGTTCACCACCACGTACCAAGTCAGCAACGCGAATTGCACGGCGTGCAACTTTATCTTCATACGCTGGGCCAATACCACGACCTGTCGTACCAATTTTCGCATTACCACGTTTTATCTCACGTGCTTGGTCAAGTGCAATATGGTTCGGAAGAATTAAAGGACAGTTTGGAGAGATACGTAAACGTTCTTTAACAGGCACGCCTTCTTTTTCAAGAATAGCCATTTCTTCAATTAGTGCAGCAGGTGAAAGTACAACACCATTACCAATTAAGCAAAGTACGTTTTCACGTAAAATACCAGATGGAATGAGGTGTAATACAGTTTTCTTACCACCAACCACGAGTGTATGACCAGCGTTGTGTCCGCCTTGGTAACGAACTACCGCAGCCGCTTGATCTGTGAGCAGGTCGACAATCTTACCTTTACCTTCGTCGCCCCATTGGGTACCGAGTACCACAACATTTTTGCCCATAATAGCCTCATTGCATCATGCTGTTAAAATTGAAAACTTGAATTAGTCACTTGAAACTAATTCACGTCATTAAATCTGTTCGACTTTCCACTCACCTGCCACATTCACCAATTGATGAGTTGCATGTGGTACTGAGTTTAAACTGTCATTTCCAAGTAACTGAATTACACCAAAGCCTTGTGTACGTGCATTCGAAATTGCTTCAAGCAAATCGGCAGCGCTACCCTTTGGTGCAACAACTACATTTAAATCTATACATTGACCTGCACTTAAAGCATATAAGTCGCACTGAAAAACCTGTTGCAGGACGGGCACGACCAAAATGCTGACCAATGCCGTCATAGCGCCCACCTTGTGCCAGTGGAGCCGCGCGGTTTGGCGCATACACTGCATACATTAAACCAGTGTGATAATGATATGAACGCAACTCTACAACATCAATACCAATCTGCAGATTTGGCCAACGTGATTGAATTTCGATTTGCGTCGTTTTCAATACATCAAAAGCGTGCTTAAAGGCTTCATCCGCAAAAATATCAGCACTTAAATGTGTTTGTAACGCATCTAAATCACTTGAATAACGACCAAGCGCATAAAAATCTGAACCAAATTTTAATTCTTGAGTAAATTCTGCAAGTTCAGGCAGTGCTTTACGCTGATACAAATCCGAAAGATGACTTTCAACTGCCTTGGTCAAACCCGCATGTTTAACTAAACTACGGAATAACCCAACATGCCCTAAATCTAAATGGATCCCTGCTGCCAAGCCTGCTTTTTCAATCAAGCCCAACATCACATCAACCATTTCGACATCAGCATCTATGCTGTCTGAACCAAATAGTTCTGCACCCAATTGTAATGGTGAACGTGTGGTATTAAACCCTTGTGGTTTCGTATGTAAAACCGTTCCTGCATAGCAGTAACGAGCCACACCTTCTACTGGATGTACATGCGCATCAATACGAGCCACTTGTGGTGTCATATCGGCACGCACACCAAGTAAACGACCAGAAAGCTGATCGATCACTTTAAAAGTAGCTAAGTCTAAATCTTGATTCGATTCTGAAAGAGAAGATAGAGATTCGATGTATTCAATAAATGGCGTGTACACCAATTGATAACCTCGAGATGCGAGGAAATCTAGTGCGTCACGACGCAAAGTTTCAATCACTTGCGCCTGTTCTGGTAATACATCAGCTACACCATCAGGTAATAACCATGTCTCTGAAATGGGCATGTTGTAAACCTAAATTCTGTCAGCGCGGAACGAATCCGCATAAAAAAATCGGGAGCACACCCGATTTCTCCTAGTCTAGCACGATAGTTTTAGCTGTGCACCTGACTTTTTCAGAAAAAATGGCGAATACTTATTGTTTAATCAACATGAAATTATTCAAATTTATGAAACTATCAATCAATAGAAAATTCAACATTTAAGCCAAAACACAATCATACAAAAAGCCAGTTATCCGTCTAAAGGTAAGGCGGTTGTTTGCTTATTTTTTGTAAAGGAATCTCAGTTTTGACATTTTGGATTCCTACAATTTTATTTAAATGATGAATTTTAAACTGACGATAAGCAGCTATCTGACACGTATTTTAGGTTATGTCTTACTTAAAAATAAAACCCTCACATCTCGCCAGAAACAAATCTTAGAAGTGGTTCCCAGCTGTGTGCTTATATCAGTGATTGCGCCTTATTTTGTCAAAGACAATCCTGCCGACTTACTAGCGATTGCAATTACACTGCTTGCCGCTTCACGCTTTTCTTTATTACCGACAGTGTTGATTAGCATGGGATCAGCAGCCGTTTTAACGGTTTATGCTTATTTAAGGTGATTTAAATCTTAAAAACTGCAATTAGCGTGCTGATCTATCAGACGAATTAACTGCCTTTGCCAACACCCCAACCAATTCAGCATTTTGTAACTCAACCTGACTTAATTTAACCGTGGTTTTATCCAGCATTTCTTGCTGAAGATGCATTTTTTTGGCCAAGTCCTGCATAATTTCCAAGGTCTTTTTTAAGTTTTCTTCTAAATGAATGACTTTTTCTTCAAGTTTTTGATTAAGTTCAGTTTCGCTTAATACATCAGTTTGATTCTTGATTTGCACCCAAATCAGAAAAATCACGGCTACAGCTAAAAGTAAAATAAAACCCCATATAAATATCAACATAATATGCATTTCTCTTATTTAGTTGTTATTCACTATAATAACCAATTAATCATCTAAAATTTCAAAAATTCGTTTACGTTCAGCAACTATTTTGATCTGTCGACCCAATTCCTAAGTCACCAATTACACAACCAACAGATTCATTAAAAAGTACTTCCCAAACAACCGTAATAAGTTGTATTTTTATCCACCAATAACACTATATCGTTGTCATTTACGACAATTAAAAATAATCATTACTTATCAGCATTTTATGCTTTCGACATTTCGGGGTCTGCACTCACTATGGAACTTCACAGCAACTTATACTTCAAGCATCCTCACCCAGAAATCATGAATAAATTAGATCGCCTCTTTCAGGAACATCAAGGCAATGCTGAAATATTCAAACAAATTGCGCTCACCATCAATCCGACTGACGGCGAAGAACTTGCTCAAGATCTCATTGATCAAGTGGATCAGGTTGAATATGACTTAGGGCCAGAATCACTGTACCGTTTTGAAGGGTTTTCGATTGCCCACTTTGTGCATGGTTCATCGGGTGATGAATTTATGGAAGCCATTTTAAACTTCTTAAAAAGCTTAGTGCCTGACATTCATATACAGGCTTGGGGTTGTGGTGATGACGACCCTTGGGAGTTCTGGTTTAAATTTGAAGATGATGAACTTATTCGTGAAGATGATGAACCCTTTAATGACCCCGATGAAGATCAACAGATTCAATCTTCAATATATGCATGGTGGCACAAAGATATGCCAAAAGAGATCAAAGAAGGTTTCTTAAACGATCCAAATTACATCAGTGACGAAGAATAATCTTGCTTCAAACAAAAGGCAGGTTGAACATTCGACTTGCCTCTGTTTTTATCTATTTGTTATGTAAAGGATTCACATAAATCAAGCAAGCGATTGGCATAACCCCATTCGTTGTCATACCATGCAAAAACTTTGGCTTGATGTCCCACCACCATGGTTTGGTTCAGATCCACCACCAAAGAATAGGGCGAATGGTTAAAGTCTGACGAAACTAATGGTTCATCTGTCACATCCATAATTTCAGCATAATCATGACGTGCTGACTTGACCAAGACTTCATTAAGTTTATGCGCTGTGATATGCGATTGCGAAATAAACGTTAAGTCGATGGCTGCCACATTAATGGTCGGTACACGAATGGAATAACCATCAATACGATCTGCCATTTTTGGCATTACCTGTTTTAGAGCGCCTACAGCAGATGATGTGGTCGGAATAATGTTTTGCCCCGAAGCACGCGCACGACGTAAATCACGATGAGCATGATCTAGTACGGATTGATCTGCTGTGACGGCATGAATTTCAGTCATTAAAGCAGTATCAATGCCAAAGGCATCATCAATGATTTTGACTAGAGGAACCAATGCTTGCGTAGTACACGATACGCTGGAAATAATTTGATCGGTGCTTTTAATTTCATGATGGTTGACACCATAGACAATCGCAGCGTCCACACTATCAAAAGGAGCTGCACCAATAATGACCCGCTTCGCCCCTGCTGTAATATGTTTTGTCGCAGCTTCACGAGAACGAAATAAGCCCGTACACTCAAGTACAACATCAACATTTAAGTCCTAGCCAAGGCAATAATTCTGGATTTTCTTGGCAAAACACCTTTACTTTTAATTGCGCCAAACCCGCCGAAATATGCAAAAAAATCTGTTCATTTTCCCATAACACTTCAACTTTACCTTTAAAGCGCCCATGGGTTGTATCGTATTTAAATAAATGAATTAAAGTCTCTACATCTGCAATATCATTAATCGCCACAATGTCAAAATGAAAATCTTTCGGATTTTCAAACCAAGCACGTAATACATTGCGACCAATTCGCCCGAAACCATTAATGGCTACTCGTTGCATTAGATATCCTTAACTCTTGGGGTAGATGTAAACACTTGTATATGTTAATGGATTTCGACTGATTATCGATACCATTTCTTCACATCTGTTGATGAATATTGTGCGTCAATAACACTGACTTTACTTTTTCGCATCATTTTTCCACAAATCTGGATTAGAGAAAATAAGCTAAAAAGATTGACCAAGCTGTGCATTAAATTTTGACGATAACGGCTCTAGATCAATTAACTCTTAGATTTACATCAAGAAGCTCAGGACAACGATTATATAGAATTGTCATCAATTCGCTTTAAAGTGATTGGTGCATACAGCTTTTTCCGTTATAATTTGGCGTTTTAAAATTTTAAGCCCAGTGTACTGAGGCAGCTATTCTTAAAAATGAATCTGCTCGGTTATGCTATTAGCCAATACGAAATATATGGAGTGACTTGGTTGTGAGTACTCGTTTTATGACATCAGCTGAAATTCGTGAAGCATTTTTGCGTTACTTTGAATCGCAAGGGCATACACGTGTCGCGTCGAGTTCACTAGTACCCGCCAACGACCCGACTTTACTGTTCACCAATGCAGGGATGAACCAGTTTAAAGACTGCTTCCTTGGTTTGGAAAAACGTGATTATGTTCGTGCAACATCTTCACAAAAATGTGTACGTGCCGGTGGTAAACACAACGACTTAGACAACGTCGGTTATACAGCACGTCACCACACCTTCTTCGAAATGTTAGGTAACTTCTCTTTTGGCGATTACTTTAAACGTGATGCGATCAAATTTGCATGGGAATTCCTTACTGGTGACGAATGGTTAGCACTGCCTAAAGATAAACTCTATGCCACTGTTTACCATACCGATGACGAAGCATTTGACATCTGGAACAAAGAAATTGGTTTAGATGCCAGCCGTATTATCCGTATTGGTGATAACAAAGGCGGTCAATACGCATCCGACAACTTCTGGGCAATGGGTGATACAGGTCCTTGTGGTCCTTGTTCTGAAATTTTCTTTGATCATGGCGACCACATCTGGGGTGGCTTACCGGGCACACCTGAAGAAGATGGCGACCGTTTCATTGAAATCTGGAACAACGTATTCATGCAGTTCAATCGCACTGCTGATGGCGTATTACATGCATTACCTGCTCCATCTGTAGATACAGGTATGGGCTTAGAACGTATTTCTGCGGTTTTACAACACGTAAACTCAAACTACGAAATCGACTTGTTCCAAAACTTGCTTAAATCTGCTGCGCAAATTATTGAGCTTGATACCACTGCAATTGACGCTGAAGCTGCGGCAAACAACAAACCTGTTGACTACCCTGCTTCTTTAAAAGTGGTTGCTGACCATGCGCGTTCATGTTGTTTCCTGATTGCTGATGGCGTAAATCCATCCAATGAAGGTCGCGGCTATGTGCTACGTCGTATTATTCGTCGTGCAGTACGTCATGGTAATAAACTCGGTGCAACAGGTTCATTCTTCTACAAAATGCTTCAACCGCTTGTTGATGTGATGGGTGTTGCTTATCCAGAACTTGCAGCAAACCAAGCCCGTATTGAAGCTTTATTATTAAAAGAAGAAGAACAGTTTGCCAAAACTCTTGAGCAAGGTTTGAAATTGCTTGAAGGTGAACTTGCGAACCTGAAAGGTTCAGTCATTCCAGGTGCAGTTGTCTTTAAACTTTACGATACTTACGGCTTCCCTGCTGACTTAACCGCTGATATTGCACGTGAACGTGATTTAACGATTGACGAAGCTGGCTTTGAAGTTGAAATGGCTGCACAACGTCAACGCGCACGTGATGCGGGTAAATTTGCAATCGACTACAACAGCATTGTCAATGTTGAAGGCGAAACTCAATTTGACGGTTATGATGCAACCCAAGGTCAAGGTCAAATTATTGCGATCTATAAAGATGGCGAGCAAGTTGATGAAGTGAATGAAGGCGATGAAGCACTGATCGTACTGAACCAAACGCCTTTCTATGCAGAAAGCGGTGGTCAAATCGGTGATACTGGCCTGTTCAAAAACGAGACAGGTATTTTTGAAGTTCAAGATACCAAAAAATCTGGTGGTGCTTTTGTCCATCAAGGTATCGTGACTGTAGGTAGCTTAAAAGCAACTCAGTCTGTTGAAGCAATTGTAAAAGCCGATATTCGTGAAGCCACTGCGCGTAACCACTCTGCAACTCACCTTTTACATTCAGCCCTTCGTCAAGTATTGGGTGCTCATGTACAGCAAAAAGGTTCATTGGTTGCCAGCGATATCTTACGTTTCGACTTTGCCAACGACCAACCGGTGACATTTGAACAACTACAACAGGTTGAACGCATTGTAAACCGTGAAGTGATTGCCAATACAGCCGTTTCTACTGAATTGTTAGACATCGAATCTGCGCAAGAAAAAGGCGCAATGATGTTGTTTGGCGAAAAGTATGGTGACGAAGTTCGCGTACTTTCTATGGGTTCAATGATTGAAGAGAAAAGCTTCTCGATTGAACTGTGTGGTGGTATTCACGTCAAACGTACTGGTGATATCGGTCTGTTCAAAATCACCTCTGAAGGTGGTGTTGCAGCCGGTGTACGTCGTATCGAAGCCGTGACAGGTACAAAAGCAGTTGAAGTGATTCAAAAAGCAGATGCAGACATTCAACAGATCAATGGCTTATTGAAAGCGCAAAAAGATCAAACGGTTGAAAAAGTTGAAGCGATTGTTGAAACTGCTCATCAATTGCAAAAGCATATTGAACAACTGAACCAAAAATTAGCGAACTTCCAAGCAGCAGAACTTTTAAGCCAAGTTCAAACCATTGCTGGTCGTTCGACTTTAATCACCACCGTACAAGGTATGGATGTGAAATCGCTCCGTAACTTGCATGATGGGGTTAAATCTAAATTAGACAATGCAGTGATTGTACTTGCTGGCGTTGAAGGCGATAAAGTTAGCCTTCTTGCTTCGGTAGCAAAAGACTTCACTGCAAACATTAAAGCAGGTGACATTATCAAACACTTAGCCACTGAACTTGGTGGTAAAGGTGGTGGTAAACCTGACTTGGCACAAGGTGGCGCGCCACTTAACGAGAAGTTTGCACCAGTGATGGCCGGTTTAACGGCTTGGCTTGAAGCAAAATAAGACTTCACTTTTTGTGTAACTGATCCTGAAAAGGTAATTCAGGATCATGGCTTTTATGGAACAACTATGGCACTAATCGTTCAAAAATATGGCGGTACCTCAATGGGTACTCCCGAGCGCATTTTAAATGTTGCTCGTCGTGTAAAGCGTTGGCATGACCACGGTCACAAGGTTGTAGTGGTTGTCTCAGCCATGAGTGGCGAAACCAATCGCCTACTTGCTTTAGCGAAAGCCATTACCGAAACCCCTGATCCACGTGAACTCGACCAAATGGTCTCTACGGGGGAACAGGTAACGATTTCCATGTTAGCGATGGCGCTTAACTCGATTGGGGTTGAAGCTAAGTCTCTAACAGGTCGCCAAGTTGGCATTAAAACAGACAGTGCATTCACCAAGGCTCGTATTGGGGCTATCGATACTGATGTTTTAACTGATAATTTAAATGCAGGACGTGTACTCGTTGTGGCTGGTTTCCAAGGTTTTGATGATCTTGGTAACACCACTACTTTGGGTCGTGGTGGTTCAGATACTTCTGGTGTTGCCATTGCTGCTGCACTTAAAGCAGATGAATGCCAAATCTATACAGACGTAGACGGTGTTTATACTACTGATCCACGTGTTGCGCCTAAAGCGAAAAAAATAGATCGTATTTCTTTTGAAGAAATGCTTGAAATGGCATCTTTAGGTTCTAAAGTTCTTCAAATTCGTTCAGTTGAATTTGCAGGGAAGTATCAAGTGCCTTTGCGTGTATTATCAAGCTTTGATAATGACGATGATGGCGCATTTGACGAAGACTTTAAACAAAACGTCGGCACTCTTATTACTACTGAATTGGAAGACAACATGGAACAGCCAATTATCTCTGGTATCGCATTTAACCGTGACGAAGCAAAATTAACGATTCTTGCTGTACCTGATGAACCGGGTATTGCATCTAAAATTTTATGCCCGATTGGTGATGCCAACATTGAAGTGGATATGATTATCCAAAATGTTGAAGAAGATGGTACAACTGATTTCACTTTCACGGTTAACCGTGGTGAGTTGAAAAAAGCCACTGCCATTCTAGAAGACACGGCACAAAAAATTGGTGCGCGCGAAGTTGCAACCCGTGATGATATTGTCAAAGTATCAATCGTGGGTGTAGGTATGCGTTCACATGCTGGCGTTGCAAGCAAAATGTTCACAGCTTTAGCTGAAGAAGGCATCAATATTTTGATGATTTCGACTTCAGAAATTAAAATTTCTGTGATTATTGAAGAAAATTATTTAGAACTTGCCGTTCGCACACTGCATACTGCTTTCGGTTTAGACCGTGAACATGGCGAATCAAGCGTACGTGCATAATTCATATCCAATAAAAGTGTCATTGTTAGACAGTTTTTGAAAAACCATACAAAAAAGCCGAGCCACTATAGTTTTTCTTATAGTGGCTCTGTTATATTAGCCCTGAGGTTTTAAGAAAATTTTAACAAAACTGCATCTTAGGTAATGTTCCTTACATTGCTTTGTTAAAGTTTTCTTTTGATATTTAAGGTTGTGTTTTTTTCATTTTAGATCAATTGCAGGTTTAGCATTTTGCAAGGAGATAAACATGCTGATTCTGACTAGACGTGTCGGAGAAACATTAATGATTGGGGACCAAGTCAGTGTAACTGTACTTGGGGTTAAAGGAAATCAAGTTCGTATTGGTGTAAATGCTCCAAAAGAAGTATCAGTTCATCGTGAAGAAATTTACCAACGTATTCAACATGAACGCGCTATGCACGAACATCTTCAACATCTCGATCAAGATTATCAACCTTCATTTGAAGAAGATAATTTCACACAGAATACCCAGAATAACTTTAATCGTTAAACATTAAATGTTTTTCTCCTAAAGCGGCTTTTCTAAGCCGCTTTAAATTTATCTAAAGCTTAGTTTTGTTCAAGCAAAGCTAAGGCTTTTTTAACGGGTGCATAACTACGACGGTGTTGATCAATCACACCATGTTCTGCAATCGCTTCAAAATGTGCTTTGGTTGGATAGCCTTTGTGTTTCGCAAATCCAAATTGTGGGTATTGTGCATCAAGCTCAACCATATCACGGTCTCGCGTTACTTTCGCCAAGATACTGGCAGCTGAAATTTCCGCATGCAAGGCATCCCCACCGACAACTGCATCACAGCTCATCATCAAGCCTTGTGGAACTTTATTTCCATCTACCAACACATGATCAGGTGAAATATTTAAAGCTTCCACAGCACGGCGCATTGCCAATAATGATGCTTGAAGAATATTAATTTCATCAATTTCTGTATGACTTGCTTCAGCAATTGCCCAAGCCAATGCTTTTTCTTGTATTTCTACAAATAATTTTTCCCGTTTTTTTTCAGAGAGTTTTTTAGAATCATTTAAACCTTCAATTGGATTATTGGGATCTAAAATAACCGCAGCAGCAACCACAGAACCAACGAGTGGGCCACGCCCCGCTTCATCTACACCAGCAATTTTCATCACTTCATCTACCTATAAAAAAAGAGGCTGAACACGTCAGCCTCATTATTACTGTATTGACAATTATTTCACTGCTTCAGCAACGCAAGCATTAATGGTTTTAGTGACTGCATTTGTAACAATCGTGTTACGTGCTGCTGGATCAATGGCTGCGGTTGCCAAATCAACAGCTGTTACGCTTTGTGGCGCTTTTTCACTGACACAGCCACAAATTTCAGACTGAATATTTTGTTTTTGCGTTGCTGTCATCAATTTCGTTGCTGTTTGCCATGCAGCAGTATTATTTAACTCGGTTGTACATTTTGCATTAATGGCAATTTTAAGTGCAGTATTGCCAAGTTGCTGAGTTGTCGATTGCATGCCTGTTGTTGTGTTCGTTGAAACACAAGCCGTTAAAGCTAAAGTCAGAGGCGCAAGCACAGCAATTAATTTTTTCACAGGAAATATCCTTGGTTATAAAATAGATTGCGCGTATTTTGCCGAATCTTGGATACAGAAGAAATGTATATTTCATTGCAATTTCACATGACAACACCATGTGGTTAAAAACCATACCGCTTTCAGCGTTTCAAGAATTATACGCTTTGTTCTATATTCAAGGTTTTTAAATCGCTGATTATTTGATTAGCATAACTAAACTAAAAATCACATGTTGGTACAACATGCAAAGCACTTCACAATACTATACCCGCACAGCACAAATACTCCATTGGCTGATGGCCATCATTTTCATTGCAGCATGGTTGATTGGTTTTTATAGTGGAAATTTCTTAAGTTATGATGTTGATGGTAGCTTTAAAGGTCAAGTGATTAGCTTACATAAAAACATCGCAACAACCATTATATTCCTCGTGTTAATTCGTTTGTTTTGGCGCTATACCCATCCTGCTCCACAGCTCCCAGACAGTATGTCACCTACGATGAAAGTCTTGGCACATCTTGGACATTTGGCCTTATATTTAATGTTGCTGGCATTACCCATTACAGGTTGTTTGTTTAGTTGGAGTGCTGGGCATCCCGCACCTGTTTTATATTTATTTGAGATACCACGTTTAGTTCAAGACGATCCTGATATTTTAGCGATCGTGAAGCCAGTCCATATTTATTTATCTTGGTTTGCTGGCTTTCTAGTCATTGGTCATATCGCCGCAGCGTTAAAACATCATTTTATCGACAAAGATAATATTTTACGCAGTATGACTCGACAAGATAAATAAGACACTAAAGCCCAACATCAAAAAGCCACATCAGCTATACGCCGATGTGGCTTTTTTACAGCTAAAACTTAGTTCAGTGCTTCTTGAGCACAACCCTTAACACTATTTAATACCGCTTGTTTAATCAGGCTATTTTTCGCAGATTCACTGACTGATGCCAAGGCCAAGTCTTTGGCTGAAATATTATTCAGTGCATGATCGCTCACACAAGCACAGATTTGTTTTTGTAAACCTGTTTGGCGTTCTGCACTCATAAAAAATGCCGCCGATTGCCAAATTTTTGAATCATTTAATTCACTTTTACAGCCTTGCTCTAATACTGGCTTCAACATTTTTTGTGTTAAAGAATGATTCTGATTGGTCGCAAAAACCGACATCGAACCAATCACTAAACCAGCGACGAGTATCCAACAAAGACGCTTTTTCACCATCAAACCTCATTTTTAACCTTAATAATTTGACGGATCAATCGATTGATCCGTCAAATAAACCAGTACATTTACAAATATGAATTACACTAAAGCATCAATTTGCTGTATCCACTTTTGTTTTTCAACTTCAGAAATAAAAGAAGCTTCAAACGAGTTTTTAGCCAAATGTTTAAGTTCGTCATTGGATAAATCTAGAGCTTCAGCAATGGCAATGAAATTATCATTCATGTATCCACCAAAATAAGATGGATCATCTGAATTCACCGTGACATGCACACCTTTTTGCAATAAACGACGGATATTGTGCTGCGCCATATCATCAACTACACAGAGCTTTAAATTGCTTAAAGGACACACCGTTAAAGGCATTTTTTCGCGAATTAAACGCTGCATCAATTCAGGATCTTCTTCTGAACGCACACCATGGTCAATACGGTTTACTTTTAGTAAATCCAAGGCTTGCCAAACATATTCAGCTGGCCCTTCTTCACCCGCATGTGCCACCACCAAGAAACCTGCTTCACGGGCTTTAGCAAAAACACGTTCAAACTTAGCAGGTGGATGCCCCACTTCGCTAGAATCCAAACCGACCGCAATAATCTGATCTTTAAAGGGTAGCGCTTGTTCTAAGGTTTTAAATGCTGCTTCTTCACTTAAATGACGTAAGAAACACATGATTAAATGCGAGCTAATCCCCAATTTAGCTTTTGCATCATCACAAGCGCGTTGCAAACCATTTAATACAGTTGCAAATGCCACACCACGATCGGTATGGGTTTGTGGGTCAAAGAACATTTCCGTGTGCGTCACATGATCAGCATGACATTTTTCAAAATACGCCCACGCTAAATCATAAAAATCTTGTTCGAGTACTAAAACATTTGCACCGGCATAATAAATATCAAGAAAAGATTGCAGATTATGAAAATTATAGGCCTGTTTTACTTCTTCAACCGACTTATAAGGAATATCAATTTGATTGCGCTGAGCGATTTCAAACATCAACTCAGGCTCAAATGTCCCTTCAATATGTACATGTAATTCTGCTTTTGGCAAAGCACGGATGAGCTCCAGTCTATTCATACCCTAATCCTTAAAAATAAAAAAAGGTGCAAACTTAAGTTTACACCCTGAGATGTGTTGAACATTCATAAATAAAAGTTCAACACGCTCTACTGTGAATTTGGAAAATTAACCACCAAATAATACGAATTTTAATGCCCAAAGTGCGGCAATAATCCACACCATATAAGGTACAGTTTTCGCTTTACCAGTGAATAATTTAATTAGCGCATAGCTAATGAAACCCATTGCAATACCATCTGCAATTGAATATGTGAATGGCATAAATACAATGGTTAAAAAGGCAGGAACAGCTTCAGTGATATCATCCCATTCAATATGAACAATACCTTGAATCATTAATACCCCTACAAATAACAATGCAGGTGCTGTAGCAAAACCTGGCACTGATTGCGCAAGTGGTGCTAAAAAGAGGCATAACAAGAACATAATGCCCACAACCACAGCCGTTAAACCTGTACGACCACCGGCAGCAACACCAGCAGAGGATTCAATATAAGGCGTCGTTGAAGATGTACCTAAAGCCGCGCCAGCAACAATTGCAGTTGAGTCTGCAAAAAGTGCTTTTTTCAAACGTGGCAATTTACCATCTTTCAATAAACCGGCACGGTGCGACACACCAACCAATGTTCCTGTTGAGTCAAACAAATCAACCAAGAAGAAAACAAAGATTACACCCACTAAACTTGCAGTGAATAAACCTTTAAAATCCATTTGCATAAATGTTGGCGCAATGGATGGCACTTGACCGATAACACCTTGGAATTGGTTATAGCCCAATACGGTTGAAATCGCTGTAACTGCCAAAATACTAATAATAATTGCACCACGCACTTTAAAATGATGCATGACCACAACCATGAGGAAACCCAGCAATGCAAGGATCACCGAAGGTTGTTTTAAATCACCCAAACCCACTAAAGTCGCAGGATTATCAACAATAATACCGGCATTTTTTAGTGCAACCAAAGCAAGAAAAAGACCAATACCACCACCAATTGCCAGTTTTAATGACATCGGGATCGCATTGACAATTGCCTCTCGGATTTTAAACATGCTAATGACAATAAAGACCAAGCCTGATACAAATACAGCCGCGAGTGCAGTTTGCCAAGGCACGCCCATACCCATACATACCGAATAGGTAAAGTAAGCATTCAGCCCCATACCCGGTGCCAGCGCAATTGGATAATTTGCAACAAGCCCCATAACCAAACAACCGATTGCGGCTGCAAGACAAGTGGCTACAAACACAGCCCCATGATCCATCCCCGTTTCGGATAAAATCATTGGATTAA
Source organism: uncultured Gammaproteobacteria bacterium (assembly GCA_963812025.1). Taxonomy (GTDB): domain Bacteria; phylum Pseudomonadota; class Gammaproteobacteria; order Pseudomonadales; family Moraxellaceae; genus Acinetobacter. The sequence continues at coordinate 461,218 of CAWETQ010000006.1, read as the reverse complement.
CAATAATGATGTAACACATTGTTAAAAAAGTAGTTACACCTGCAAGAACTTCGGTGCGAAAATTGGTTTTGTTTTCGCTTAACTTAAATAAGCGTTCAAGCATATTCTCTGAAGATGGACTAGGAGTCGTCATGACTTCACCCCTGTAAGTAAACTTTATGCTATCAGCACGCTATAAAATTAATGATCCGTCTAACACAAATCATCATTAATTTTATAGATGTCTAAGCAATGGATATGCCAATACTTCCATTTAAAAACAAGTATATTGAACAATTCCTCATTGCAGCCCAAATAGCCCAATGACAAAAATTGTAAACAAAAAAGCCGCATAACGTTTATGCAGCTCACTTAGTTCAAAAAAATCAAATACTTATTTAATAAATCATATGATTCAAAATATTGTCGTGGCAAATTATAACACAATGATTTTTTATTTTTTCTAAAATTTATTTTTAAGGACTATCCTAAACGCTCATATCGATAAGTGACTCCAGTTCCTAAAAAATGATTACCATTCCTAAACTTAGTGGCAATTAAGCTGACCAAATCAGTCATGCTCCCTATGTTCAAAAAATCATTTTGACTTAAGTGATTCTTAAACCATTCGTAAAATTTAAAGCAAGCTGTCATTCGGGCAATTAAAATATGAAATGGCATATCCATTTAGGCAAAAAAAATCCCGAACAAAGTCAGGATTTTTTATCTTTAAGAGCGCAACTTTAAGCAGCTTTCTCATCACGTTTAAAGACCAACTCACCCTGACGTGAACTTTCAGCATCAAAATAATAACCATCGGTATTGAATGATTTTAAGTCTTCAACTTTATTTAACTGATTTTCAATCATATATCGAGCCATCAAACCACGGGCTTTTTTAGCATAAAAGCTAATGACTTTATATTTGCCATTTTTTTGATCTAAAAACACAGGCTTAATAATTTCAGCTTTAAGTTTGCGCTCGATGACTGATTTATAGTATTCATCCGAAGCAATATTGACCAATAATTCTGAATTGGCATTTTCCAAATCATCATTAATTAAACGGGTAATGTGATCACCCCAAAATTCATATAAGTTATGACCACGTAAATTGTGTAATTTTGTGCCCATTTCTAAACGATACGGCATCATCAAATCTAAAGGACGCAATAAACCATATAATCCAGACAACATCCGTAAATGCTGTTGTGCGTATTCAAGTGTTTGATCATTGAGGTTATAAGCATCTAAACCGGTATAAACATCGCCTTTAAATGCAAATAAAGCCTGACGTGCATTAGAAAAATTCAAGTCTGGCTGCCAGTCATTAAAGCGTTCTACATTTAATTTGGCAATTTTTTCACTAACGCTCATTAAATTGGCGATATCTGTAGCAGACAGTTTACGACTTATGTCTATAAGTTGTTGTGAATGCTCCAGTAATCTTGGTAGAGTATATTGATCACTAGGAAGTGCAGATTCATAATCCAAAGTCTTGGCAGGAGAAATTAAGGCGAGCATGGACAACCTGATCAAAAAATAATTAAATGGACTATAACAGCAGACTTATTTTATTTCCAATTTGTGTTTTACTGAACATTATCGGTAAAATACCCTATTCTCCTGTTATTAGTCGGTTAAAATATGTCCGAGCAAATTTTCATTCAAGGTCCTGTTGGTCAAATTGAAATTTTTGTTGATTATCCACAGGGTGAAGTGAAAGGATTCGCGGTTGTATGCCACCCCCATCCATTGCAAGGCGGTACGCCGCAGCATAAAGTACCAACCCTTCTTGCTCAAATGTTTCTTGAGCGCGGTTGTATTGTATATCGTCCAAGTTTCCGCGGTTCAGGTCAAAGCATTGGCGTTCACGATGAAGGCTTTGGTGAAACTGATGATATTTTAGAAGCAATTAAACAGATACGTTCTAAACATATTAGCCTGCCTTTTTATGCGGGTGGCTTTAGTTTTGGAGCACATGTCATGGCTAAAAGCTATCATGCACTACCCAATGAAATTAAACCTACACAGCTGATTTTATGTGGTTTACCAACAGCAACAGTTGCAGGTTTACGTCATTATGTTACCCCTGAAATTAAGGGTGATATTTTATTTATTCACGGTGAAGGTGATGAAGTGACTTTATTATCTGACTTGATTGAATGGGCAAGACCTCAACGTCATCTATTGACCGTCTTACCGGGTGCAAATCACTTTTTCACTGGTTATTTAAAACAATTGCGTATTGCGATTTCTCGTTTTTTAATCTCACCTTCTTAAATCAACATTTGCAGTACAATAGCTAGCTACTCAGCCAATACCTGACTCGGACTCTTAAATCCGAGTCTTTTTTTTGAACGATAGTCCAATCTATATGTGATCCTTGCAATATATTATCAAGCTAAGGTCATATTAAAAATCGCTGCCTTTGGGAATCTACTACCAAACCAAGCCACACGATTTCGCCTGAAAGCGATATATAAATAGGAAACGCTTCACGCAGTTAAGGATAAATCCAATATCTTTCTTCTTGAGTGAAATGAGTGCAGTTCATTGTGCAACTTTGTATTTTGGTCGGTCGGAAGAAAAATACGCTATCAATTTACCTCTTGCTAAAATGAATCATTTTGCAATTCATTTGAAAATCTAAAAACTATACAATCAAATACTTAGCCAAGTATGGCTTTAAATGTTTGGAAACATTTTTAATAGTTAGAAGGATATTATGAAAACTATTTTTGGGATAATTTGCATCGCTTTGTTCAGCTCTTCAGTCATGGCAGAAAATATTGTAGGCACATGGCGTTATATAGACGATAAAACAGGTGAAGCTAAGGGATTAGTCAAAATTGAGCAGCAGACCGATGGAACATACGCAGGTACAGCACTCAAAGCAACGCCACGTGCCGGCTATACACCGAAAGAGTTTTGTACGAATTGCCCTGCACCCTATACCAACAAGCCCATCATCGGTATGAAGGTTATTTCTGGATTACAAACTACAAATCAAATTAATTACACAGATGGGAAAATTATTGATCCTGTTTCAGGAAAAACTTACCGTCTTAAAGGCAGAATCAGCCCTAATGGCAAAAAACTATTTCTTCGCGGATATATGGGGGTCTCAGCTGTAGGTCGCAACCAGACTTGGCTACGCGTGGAATAAAATGCAAATCCTGAGCTACGAATACAGCACTGCTTTGTTCGCAGCTCAAGCTATTTATGCAAGGTCAACAGCCCCTTATCATTACAAATTCAAAAATGGCAGATATCGATGTCATCAATATCTGCCCATCCAAACGTCAAAACCACCCTTTTTTGCTAAAGATTGCCCTTCCATTCAAATTCACTAAAAGACTCATCTTCTTTTAATGTATTTTCAACCGCTTGTGCCAATTGATTTAATAAACTTTGTTCAGTTATTCGATCTAACCAATTCTGTTCTTCAGCTGGATACGATGCAATTTCACAAACCAAATAGCCTTCTACATCACCACTATGGCAAGTGATAGACAAAGGTAAGGATTGATTATCCACACTGACAGCAACCTGATCACCACTTTGTGACAAGGTCTGAAAACCATATTCACCCAATTCTTTAGACAAAAGATCTGCAACATATTCCTGAGTCACATGACAATCATTCATCTGCGATGAAGCATGATTATGTTTTTCACAGTTTGCCGTGAATTGTAATTTTCTCATTTGTGCATCCAAAGGTATTTTTATTGTATGGTTTTAGCATAAGCAATAAAAACAAAACAGCCAAGCAAAAGCTTGGCTGTTGTCTAACAAATGTACAAAACTAGACTAATTATTCACTGACTTGAATGGCTAAACCTGCTTGATTAGCAAGTTCAGTGAAAGTAGGAAAACTGGTTGCCACCGTTTCCGTACCAATAATTTTGATTTCGCCTGAAGTACGCAGACCCGCCATACTAAAACTCATCGCAATACGGTGATCATGATGCGACTCGATTTCACCACCCGTAAAGATTGTAGACCAATCGCCTGACTTACCCTTACCTTCAATGATGATGCCATCATCCGTTGGTGTACAGTCAATGCCCATAGTTTTTAAGCCATCTGCCATCACTTGAATACGGTCAGATTCTTTGACACGAAGTTCGGCAGCACCCGTCAAAATGGTTTGACCCTCAGCACATGCCGCAGCAATAAAGAGCGCTGGAAATTCATCAATCGCTAATGGCACTTGATCTTCAGGCATATGAATGCCTTTAAGTGTACGACTACCACGAATACGAATGTCTGCAATAGGTTCACCACCTGCAATACGTTCGTTTTCAACGGTCAAGTCCGCTCCCATTTGTTTCAATATTTCAATCACGCCTGTACGCGTTGGGTTAATTCCAACCGCTTCAAGTGTTACATCGGAACCTTCAGTAATGGCAGCGCCCACCATAAAGAATGCCGCAGATGAAATATCTGATGGCACCTGAATTTCAGTCGCAATGAGCTTACCGCCACCTTGTAATGAAATGCGATTGCCTTCAGTTTTTACTTCATAACCAAATGCACGCAACATACGTTCTGTATGATCACGCGTTGGTTCAGGTTCTGTCACTGAAGTTTCACCACTCGCCCAAAGACCCGCCAATAAAATGCCTGATTTTACTTGTGCAGATGCCATTGGTAAGTCGTAATGAATGCCTTGAAGGTTTTGATTACCCGTAATGGATACTGGTGGCGTACCACGTTCACCTGTAGTTTGAATTTGCGCACCCATTTCACGTAAAGGTTTTGCAATGCGCTCCATTGGACGCTTAGACAGTGACGCATCACCAGTCATGACTGAATCAAACTTTTGCGCAGACAACATGCCTGAGAGCAGACGCATTGATGTACCAGAGTTACCCATATACAAGGCACTTGCAGGTGCTTTTAAGCCATCAATACCGACACCATGAATAGTGACTTCACCATTTTTTGGCCCTTCAATACTCACACCCATATCACGGAATGCTTGCAAAGTTGCCAAGGCATCTTCACCTTCCAAAAAACCTGTAACATGGGTTGTGCCTTCCGCAATCGCACCAAACATGATGGAACGATGTGACACAGATTTGTCACCAGGCACAGTAAATTTACCTTGGAAATGATGAGAACCTGGCAAAATGGTAAATTGTTGTGTCACTTTATTTTTCTCCATCAAGGGTTGTTTGGCGAGCATGTGATTGAAGTGTTGTCGTGCAGCCTGCGCATGCCCCAACACCCCCATTAATGCTTGTGAGTTTTCATCTTCAATCAGTTTACGTAATATTGCGAGTTGCTTTTCGAAGCCATCGACTGCATTTAAAATCGCTTTTTTATTGGCAAAAAAGATGTCATGCCACATTTGCGGATCACTAGCAGCGATCCGTGAAAAGTCACGAAAACCACCTGCTGCATAACGAAAGATATCGAAATTATCTTCACGATTGGCAAGCTGCTCAACCAAGTTAAATGCCATCAGATGTGGAAGATGACTGGTATGTGCCAACACTTCATCGTGTTTATCGACATCCATACAAATCACTTCAGCTTTAGCGGCTTGCCACAGTTGAATCAGTTTTTCCACCGCCCAATCTGCACTGGTCGGTAAAGGTGTCAAAATCACTTTATGATTAGCAAACAAATCAACCTTACCGGCATGTACGCCTGTGTGTTCAGCCCCTGCAATCGGATGCCCCGGGACAAAGCCTTCTGGCAGGTTTTCACCATAAACAGCTTTTGCAGCATCGACAACATTACCTTTGGTACTACCGACATCGGTGATGATGGTCGTAGCCGAAAGATAAGGCTTGATCATTTCCAGTACTTTTTCTGTCGCACGAACAGGTAAGGCTAAAACGACAAGATCGGCACCTTGAACGGCATCAATAGGATTGCTATAGCCAGCTTGAATTAAACCAAGTGCTTTCGCATCATCCAAAGTTTTTTGCGAACGTGTTGATGCCACGATTTGATCTGCTAATTTCTCAGCAATAATCACACGCGCCAAACTTGAACCGATCAGTCCAAGCCCAATAAATGCAACTTTTTTAAATAATTTTTGTGACATGACGAAAACCAATCACCTGACTACAACACAGCAATAGGATATGAACCTAATACTCGAACTTCTTTCACCAACGGACGAATTTCCTCAATTGCCGCTTTGACGTTATCCTGCTCCACATGACCTTCTAAATCGATGAAGAACACATAAGCCCATTTTTCAGGTAAAGCAGGACGCGTTTCAATACTGGTTAAGCTAATATGATGTTTTGCAAAAGGGGCAAGAATTTCAAGCAATGCACCTGCACGGTCATGTGCTGAAATCAGTAATGAGGTTTTATCATTGCCACTTTGCGGTACTTTTTCACGACCAATCACCAAGAAACGCGTGGTATTTTCTGGGTTGTCTTCAATATTGCCATGTAAAATTTCAAGGTCATAAATATTCGCAGCCACATCAGATGCAATTGCTGCTGAATGCCATTCAGTACGAATACGACGTGCCGCTTCAGCATTTGAACTTAAAGCCACACGCTCTACACCAGGATAATGCGCATCTAACCATTTGCGACATTGCGCCAAAGTTTGCTGATGTGCATAAATTTGTTTAATGCTATTTTTTTGAGTATTTGCAGAGACTAAAAATTGGTGATGAATACGCAATTCAACTTCACCAATCACATTTAAATGCGATGATTTAAAACAATCTAAAGTATGGTTGACCACCCCTTCAGAAGAGTTTTCCACGGGCACTAAACCATAATGAGCACTTCCCGCTTCCACTTCACGAAATACTTCATCAATGGTTGGCAGTGGACGAACAATCGCATCCTGACCAAAGTGCTTCAGCACAGCTGAATGGGTATACGTTCCGACTGGGCCTAAAAACGCAATACTTTGTGGTGCTTCAAGTGCAAGACAAGCCGACATGATTTCGCGAAATAGACGCGCCATGGTCACATCAGATAACGGCCCCTCATTGCGTTCCATAACATTACGCAAAACTTGCGCTTCACGCTCAGGACGGTAAAACATTGGATTCTCTTCAGAAGCAAATTTTGCTTTTGCTACTGCTTCTGCCAGTTTCGCTCGACGGTTGATAAGCTGTTGAATCTGTTGATCAACAGAGTCAATATCCTCACGAATCTGAGCAAGGTCAAGAGAAATCTTTGTGTTTTGATCGTCGTTGATCATTGTTATGTCGCCCTTCAAAAACATTATGCAATCAGTATAACAATAGTTAGCTTTCAAATGTTACGCAATAAGACTTTGATTGATTCAGCCTTAAAAACATACAGTTGATTTAATCAACAATTTCATTGGCGATAATTTTGCAATGTATTGTTAAAATTAATGACCTTTTGCCAATTTCTCATAAATTACACTACAGTTGTACATTTTTATTTCTGCACAGCCAAGGTGGGTTTTATCTCATTTTGTCGAATATGTTTATCTTCATTTGCAAAAAAGTCAGATTTTAAAACGCTTAATATCAATATTTTTCCACCCTGCTTTTTCACTTCCCATGCACGTCATTGGCAGATTTAATCATTGCTAAAAAGCAACATTTGCTTGATGTTTAAATACAAATGTCAGGACTGACATAAAAACCAAAACAACGTTAAAACATATATATTAAGGATTATTAATGAGTCATTACGCACAGCGCCCATGGGAAAAGAATCTGCCAACGTCATTACATGGCTATCAACTTAAGCCCGATCAAATTAAAGCAAATTTAGCAGAGTTACTGACCGATACCACGGCTCAATTTTCACAATCAGCTGCATTTAGTTTGGTCTTACCTACAGGCTTAACCAAGACTTTAAGCTTTCAAGAGATTGATGATCTATCCAGCACATTTGCCAATTACTTACAGCATCATCTCAAACTTAAAAAAGGTGATGTGGTGGGTTTACAAATGCCAAATTCTTTACAGTATCCGATTGCTGTATTTGCTTGTTGGAAAGCGGGTTTAATTATTACCAATATTAATCCACTGTATACAGCGCGCGAACTTGAGTACCAATTAACTGACAGTACGGCAAAAGCATTAATTGTTTCAGACCTGTTTTTAGCGACTTTTGAACGGGTGATGCAAAATAATCCTGAACTTAAATCATTGGCACTCGTGACTGCCAGTTTAAGTGAGTTTTTTGATGAACCTTATCAAGGCATGATTGCACAAAAAATGCAGGCAGATGCCGAAGCGCAAGGTCGTTCACTCAAACCAAGTATCGACTATGCGACCTTTACCGATGCTTTAGCAATGGGTAGAACTTTAGAACAATACACACCGATTCAACATGAAATTGCCCTATATCAATATACAGGCGGAACAACGGGTCGTAGTAAAGGTGCCGTGATCAGTCATCAAAATGTGGCATCTTTGGTTAAAATAACTGGCGATTATTTACGTGCCCATGAATCTGAATTTAACAACAACGACTGCATTTTAACGGCGATTCCGCTGTATCATATTTTTGCCTTTAGCGTAAATTTCCTCATGTTCTTTGAAGCTGGTTCTCATAATCTGCTAATTCCTTCGCCACGACCAATCAGCAACTTAAAACCTGCTTTTGAAAAATTCAAAGTCACTTGGTTAACTGGGGTCGATACGCTCTATGCAGGCTTATTGGCGGAAAGTTGGTTTACTGAAAACCCACCGAAACTGACCTGTACCATTTCTGGCGGCACGGCATTGCGCCCAACAACAGCAGAACATTGGAAAGCTAAAATTGGTACGATTATTGAAGGTTTTGGCATGACAGAAACCAGTTGTGCTGCGCTACTTCACCCGCCCATTCGTGAAATTCGTCAGGGTTCTGTTGGTTTTCCATTACCGGGTTCCGACATTAAAATTGTCAATGAGCAAGGTCACGAAGTTCCATTAGGTGAAGCTGGTGAACTGTGTGTGAAAGGCCCACAAATTGTCTTGGGTTATTTAAACCGCCCAACCGAAACGGCTGAAACCTTTATCGATGATTGGTTACATACAGGTGATATTGCCAAGGTCGATAACGATGGCTTTTGTTATATTTTAGATCGTAAAAAAGACATGGTCATTGTTTCAGGTTTTAATGTGTATCCCAATGAAATTGAAGCGATTCTAGCCGAGCATCCAGATATCATTGAAGCTGCTGTCATTGGTGTACCGGATGATCAAACGGGTGAATCGGTTAAAGCCTTTATTGCCTCGAATAATGCCAATCTTTCTGTCAGTGATATCTTAAAACACTGCAAAGACAACCTAACTGCATACAAAGTCCCAAAATCGATTGAAATATTGAAAGAGTTACCAAAATCAACCGTCGGAAAAATTTTGCGTGCCGAACTTCGTCAAATGGAAAGTCAAAAATATTCTGATTAATTTCAGCTTATTACCGCATTAAGAACCAGCCCTAAAGCCTTGCCTTTGGGGCTTTTTCTTTTACAAGCGTCATTTACCAAAATCCATCACAAAAATTTGATGATTCCTCTATATTCTTCTAATAAAGCAATTCGGAGAATAATAATGTCAAAAAGAATCGCCGTTTTAGTGACTCATGATTTTGAAGATATTGAATACTCGGAACCTGTACAGGCCTTTCGAGCTGCCCGTCATAGCATTTTAAATATTGAAAATTCAGCAGGCAATATTGTCTATGGTAAAAAGCGAAAATCTGCGGTCACCATTGATCAAAGTATAGACCATGTTTCTGTGCATGATTTTGATGCCTTACTTATTCCCGGAGGACATTCTCCCAACCAATTGTGTCGTGATCATCGTTTTGTCGATTTTGTCCGTAATTTTGCCAATGCCCAAAAACCGATTATGAGTATTTGCCACGGCCCTCAACTGCTTATTGCTGCCAAAGTGGTTAAAGGTCGATTAATGACGACCATTAAAGCCGTCGCAACCGATCTAATTAATGCCGGTGCTGTATATTACGATGTTGCTGTGGTGAATGATAATAATCTGTATATTTCTTCTCGTTCACCTGATGACTTACCTGCTTTTATTAAAGAAAGTTTGATGGTGTTGAGTCAATAAAAAAGAGCCTTTCGGCTCTTTTTGTTTAAACATAAACAACCAGTTATTAGCGCCCTAAAATACTACGCGCCACAATTTCTTTCATAATTTCATTGGTGCCACCGTAAATACGTTGAATACGCGCATCGACAAAGAAACGTGAAATTGGATATTCAGTCATATAGCCATAACCACCAAAAAGCTGTAACAAGTTATCGGCAATTTTCATTTGCATATCGGTACTAAAGCTTTTCAATGCTGCGGCAGTTTCAACATCCAATTTACCCTGCATATACAGTTCGACATTTTGATTATAAAAAGCGGCTGTCGCTTGTTCATCTATTTTTGCTTGAGCCAAAACAAAGCGTGTATTTTGAAATTGACTAATCGGCTGACCAAATGCTTGACGTTCTTTTACATAAGCAACGGTTACATCGATTGAACCACGAATCGCACCAAGAGCTGTGGAAGCAATTGCCGTACGTTCACGTGGTAATTCTTGCATTAAATAAGCAAAACCTTGCCCTGCTTGACCCAATAGTTGATCTTTAGGCACTTTAATATTATCGAAGAATAATTCTGATGTGTCTTGTGAATGTAAACCTATTTTATTTAGGTTGGTGCCCTTTTTAAAACCGTCTAAATGAGTATCCAGTAGCATCAAAGACACGCCTTTTGCTCGTGCTTGTGGATCGGTTTTCACCGCCAACACCACCAAGTCTGCATGCTGTCCATTTGAAATAAAGGTTTTTGAACCATTTAAAAGATAATGATCATCCTGCAAAATCGCATTGGTACGCATGGCTTGCAAATCTGAACCAGCTCCCGGTTCAGTCATACCAATTGCGCCCACGACTTCACCAGTAACCATTTTTGGTAACCAATATTGTTTTTGTTCTTCTGTACCAATATGCAAAATATACGGCGCAGCAATTTCAGAATGGCATGAAATACCTGTTGATAATGCGCTAAACCCTGCACGTGCCGACTCTTCCACCAACATCAGCGAATAATCGACCGGAACGCCATAGCCACCATATTCTTCAGGCACATCAACACATAAGAAACCATTATCGCCCAATAAGTTCCAAATCGAACGCGGCATAATGCCTTCATGTTCCCATTGCTCATAATGAGGTGCAATATGCTCATTCATAAAGCGTTTAAAATTATCGCGAAACAGTTCTAGATCAGCATCATAAGCCAACATATATCATCCTTATTTTCAGTTTTAGTTTTTAGCTTCCTGCCATGCTAGTGATTTTATCGTCTGCTGTCATGTCCCATTGCTATCATTTTTATGACTTTTAGGGTCAATAAAAAAAGAAAACCGCAGCTTCCTTTTCTCATTCATGCTTAGTTTTGTTTAAATTATGCTGAAATTTTTCTCTCAACTTCATAAAATACGATCATACTTATTTTTACTTGCCAATAAAGTTCAGCTTATGCAAACCAAAAAAAACCTCTATAAAGATTTTGAACATCCATTTGCGCAATTTGTACGTATTGTCGGTAAAGGAAAAAATGGCGCCCGTTCACTCAGTTATGATGAAGCCTATCAAGCTTTTAGCATGATCCTAAAAGGTGAAGTTTTAGATGTTCAACTGGGTGCTTTCTTAATGCTGCTCCGTGTTAAAGAAGAATCAGTAGATGAGCTGACAGGCTTTGTCCAAGCAACACGTGATCAACTTAATTTTAAACATTTAGATGTGGATTTAGATTGGTCATCGTATGCAGGTAAGCGTAAGCACTATCCTTGGTTTTTATTGGCTGCACTCACTCTTGCCCAAAATGGCTATAAAGTGGTGATGCATGGTGCATCTGGGCATACCATTAACCGTCTGTATACCGAACAAGTTTTAGAATATCTGGGTTATCCTATTTGCCAAAATGACACAGATGTAGAGCAACAATTACAACAAACCAATTTTGCCTATATTCCGCTAGAAGTGATTTCACCCATTTTGAGTGATTTAATTGCACTGCGTAATGTGATGGGCTTGCGCTCTCCCATTCATACTTTAGCTCGCCTGATTAATCCATTTAATGCAAAAGCAACCATGCAAGCGATTTTCCATCCAGCTTATCGTAGTTCACACCAGCAAACGGCTTTTAAATTAGGCTATAAAAATAGTGCAGTCATTAAAGGTGAAGGGGGCGAATTTGAACGTAATCCTGATGCTAAAACTTTAATTTGTGGCATTAAAGATGGTGAACTTTATGAACACGAATTACCCAAATTGACCACAAACCGTAGTCCAATTGAAGAAGAACTGGATTTAGCGGTATTTAAAGCGGTTTGGGAAGGCAAGCAACAGCATGAATATGCTGAAATTGCTGTTCCTGAAACCATGGGCATTGCGTTATATACCATGGGGGTTTGTGATTCTTATGATGAAGCAATGTTAAAAGCCAAAGCGCTTTGGCAAAGCCGAAAAGTTATTTAATAAGCTAAAAGATCAGGCTCTGCGGAGTCTTACCGCTGATTAGCAAATATCAGGAGCTCGTTGTGTTACTTTTAATAAATGAGCTAGTGATAGCGCAATAAACTTTTTCCATTCGCAAAACTCGGCAAATACCACCAAGTGTCATCTCTCTCGCAAAAACAGGACGATATTAATATCGTCCTGCCTCGAACAGTTGCGAATGGCTTTTACGTGTAGCCATAATTACAACTTCAATTTAAAGTTAAGCAACTAAAATAATTCATCTTTAAACAAAACGAATTGGTTGAAATTCAGGTTCAGGAACATGAGAATCACATTCTTCACCTTCCTCTTTATGACCTTTATCAATATAACCACTACGTTCTTTTTCAGGTAAATTTTGAGCTTCCCATGCAATCACGGCTTGCATACAAATTTGACGCTGTTCTGTGGTTAAAGCGATACCATTTGGCCATTTACCAATTTCTACTGCTGTTTTTAAACGCGAAACAATTTCAGGATCGAGTATGGTCAGCATTTGTTCAATATTCATCATTTAATCCTGCTGTTGAGAAGAGTCAAAATCTTGATTCCAACCAAGTTTGGTACGACATGCCATATAGAAGTCATAACCCGGTGGATGAAGTAAATTCAATTTAAATGGATGTTTACGAATATGTAAACTGTCACCCACACTCAGCGAAACGCTATGTTGACCATCGGCACTGACCATCGGTAACACACGATTTTCGCGAATCATAATCTTAATTTCACTATGCCCACCGACTACAATAGGACGTGAAGACAAGGTATGCGGATGCATAGGCACCAAAGAAATGGCATCCATACTTGGATGAACTATCGGCCCACCACCAGATAAAGCATATGCTGTAGAACCCGTTGGGGTAGACACAATTAAACCATCACTATGCTGGCGATAAACATACTGACCATCAATATTCAATTCAAAATCAATCATATGAACCGATCGGCCTGAATGCAAAACCACATCATTCAAAGCAATCGCATCATAAATACTTTCACCTTTAGAACGAATTTCCATTTCCAATAAGAAACGGCGGTCTAGCTGAAACTCACCTTTGAGTACTTGATCCAGTTTAAAAAGAACCTCGGTCGGCTTAATATCGGTTAAAAAGCCCAAACGACCACGGTTTACGCCAATGACGGGCGTATTATGTTTGACCAAAGCGCGTGCAGCATGCAGTAAAGAACCATCACCACCGACCACAATCACCAAATCAACCACTTCGCCCAGTAAACTACGGCTCACTGTTTGCGTATTACTACTGTCAGGAACCAATGCTGCTGTTTCTGAATCAAAAACAGGATGAAGTCCTAAACGTAAAATATGATTATGAATGAGACTTAAAGTTTCAACGACGGAGGATTTATCTGGACGCCCTATTAATCCAATGTTACGAAAAGTTTTATGTGAAATTTGCACTAAGTCATCGCTCCGCTACGATTCCTGCATATCATAGCATTAACCCTAATCATTTTAAAAAACTTTAAAAGTTGATCGCACGGGCTATATAAGATTTACCAATGTAAAATAAACCATTTTATCAACATACACCTATACCTAAAACTCACTTTATATAAGCGATAACGATATTCGGTTTTTATGATAAAGATCACGTTTTTTAATCAACTCTTTAACCATATCATCATTCGTAATACCTCACTTTTGGCAACACTCATACAAGCTAAGCCAATATATCTAAATACAAACGAAGTTGTAAAATAACATCTTTTATAAAATCAACAACTCATTCGCTATAGACTTGCTTTTTTAGCGTTATATTTTGTCGTCATTCACAGATTAATTATTGCAAAAAAATGAAAAGCTTCGCATCATTAGCATAATTTATTTGGATCTTATAATACTTGATGAAGTCTGAACGCGGTATCGGTTTACTGGCCCTTATTTTCTCAATATTAGTCATTGGTGTTTTCTTAGTTTTTAGCATCTACTTAATACGAATGGACAATATTGTACGAAATAAATTTGAAGGACAACGCTGGGATATTCCTGCGAAAGTTTTTGCCCGTCCTTTAGAGGTTTATACCAATGCACCGGTCAATCAAACAGACTTTACCCAAGAATTAAAATTACTGGGTTATAAGAGTTCAGATAGTTATACCAAATCGGGAAGTTATGTGACTTCAGGTGATGAACTTTATGTGCATACCCGAGGTTTTGACTTTGGTGACAGCGTTGAACCAGAACAAGTTTTAAAAGTCACTTTCGCTAACAATCAAATTGGTGAAGTCAGTGCCACCAAACCGTCTTCTACTGGAATTGCACGTTTAGAGCCTTTATTGATTGGCGGAATTTACCCGCAACATAATGAAGACCGTGTCCTGATTAAGCTTAAAAATGTACCTAAACCATTAATTGAAGCCCTGATTGCCACTGAAGATCGTAACTTCTATCATCATCATGGTATTTCAGTTCGGGGTACGGCACGTGCTTTAGTCAGTAATGTGACTGGAGGTAAACGTCAAGGTGGTTCGACGCTGACTCAGCAGTTGGTTAAAAACTTCTATTTAAGCCCCGAAAAAACCTTAAAACGTAAAGTCAATGAAGCCTTAATGGCGTTATTAATTGAGCTGCATTACGATAAAGATGAAATTTTAGAGACCTATTTAAATGAAGTAAATTTGGGTCAAAATGGTAATTATTCGATTAATGGTTACGGTCTGGCTTCACAATTTTACTTTGGTTTACCTTTAAGCGAATTAAGTATTGCTCAACAAGCGTATTTAGTTGGTTTAGTGCAAGGTCCGACGCTGTTTAACCCATGGAAAAATCCTGAAGGTGCCAAAAAACGTCGTGATATTGTGCTTAATAATATGTTGGTCATGGGCTATCTGACTCAACAACAATTTGAGCAAGAAGTTGCACGACCATTAAATGTCATTGCAAAACCAACTTTAGGCCCTGCCCGTTTCCCAGATTTCCTCGATATTGTGCGTCGTCAATTACGTACTGAATATCAAGAAGGTGATTTAACCAATCAGGGTTTGAAAATTTTCACCACGCTTGATCCTATTGCACAAACTCAAGTACAAGAAGCCTTTAAAGCTTCTGTTTCAAATTTAGCCAATGCCAATCCAAAACGCCTAAAAGACTTGCAAGGGGCTGTTTTAATCTCTCATCCTGAAAATGGTGAGTTGGTTGCAGCCGTAGGTTCTACCCAAGATTTTACTGGTTTTAACCGTGCTTTAGATGCCAAGCGTCAAGTCGGTTCTTTACTTAAACCGGTCATATATTTAAGTGCCATTGAATCTGGACGTTACAATTGGGCAAGTCCAATTGAAGATAGTTCCATCAACATCGTCAGTGAAGGAAAAACATGGACACCTAAAAATTATAGCGGTGGTGGACATGGTGTGGTTCCTATGGCTGAAGCTTTGGCAAACTCATACAACCTTTCAGCGGTGCGTTTAGGACAAGAGTTTGGACTTTCAACATTTAGCAATCATCTGAAAAAATTTGGTGTGACGTCAGAAATTCCTAATTACCCGTCTATTTTCTTGGGTGCTGTTGATATGTCACCTATGGAAGTGATGAGTATTTATAGCAATTTTGCAACGGGTGGCTTCAAATATCCAATTAAATCCATTCGCTCAGTGGTCGATTCTAATGGTCGTTTATTAGAACGTTACGGTCTTACGGTTCAAAATACCATCGACCCTTCTGCTGCGTATATTTTAAATTACGGTTTACAACAAGTCATGAGCGCGGGTACTGGACGTTCGGCATATAGTGCTCTTCCTACAGACTTAAAACTGGCAGGAAAATCAGGAACCACGAATGATACGCGCGACTCATGGTTCGCAGGTTATTCTGGCAACTATTTAAGTGTGGTTTGGCTGGGTTTAGACGACAACAAAGTGACAGGGTTAACGGGTTCTTCAGGTGCACTTCCAGTTTGGACCAATGTCATGAAGCAATTGCGCCAAAAACCAGTGAACTTACGCCAAACAGAAAATGTGCAATGGCAATGGATTGATCGTGCGACGGGACACCTATCTGCGCAAGGCTGTGAAGGTGCAATGTATATTCCACTGCTGCGTAATAATGTACCGCGTGAGGCAACAGGTTGTGGTTTACCGCATTATCAAGTAGAGCCTGTTTACAATCCTGATACTGAAAACAATCAAGCACCCGCAGATCAAAACGATAGTATTGAAAACTATATTCGTGAAAGCGAAACTGAAATGCAGCGCGATCTGCCAAGTAATGAGAAAGTCATTTCAAGTGGTGGCTATGATAATTAGTGGTGAAAATTAAGCATGAATGTACGATTCAACAGATATCAACAGATAGCCATCGGTTTAGGTTTAATGGGGTTGGTCGGCTGTCAAAGCCTACCTACCCCTCAGCAGCCAGAAGTAGAAAAAAAACCATCTACTGAAAAAAAGACCATTAAAACATCGGATGGCGTTGTCATTACGCCTTATGATCGTGAAGAAATTCAACGTAAAAAAATGCAAGTGGTTATTCCTGAACAAAGAAGCAAACAGCAATTCGAAGATGGTCGTCAACTACCTGCATTTAAAAAACTCATGCAAAAAACTCAGCAAGCGTATACACAAGGGAAATGGAATGAAGCAGAAGCGGCTGCACTGCAAGCACAGCGTTTAGCACCACAATCTGCCGAGACTTTTTTGTATTTGGCCTTGGTCGCGCAGAAAAAAAATAAGCCTGCAAATGCTGAGGCTCTCGCGCAACGCGGACTGAGTTATGCACAAAGCAATGCCATGAAGAAACAACT
Source organism: uncultured Gammaproteobacteria bacterium (assembly GCA_963812025.1). GTDB lineage: Bacteria > Pseudomonadota > Gammaproteobacteria > Pseudomonadales > Moraxellaceae > Acinetobacter. The sequence continues at coordinate 443,997 of CAWETQ010000006.1, read as the reverse complement.
CTGGCTGGTGATTTTAAAAGCCGCACAACAGCAAAAAGATCAAAAAATGATTCAACAAGCGCAAAAGGCACTGAAAGAGCTTATAAAAGCTAGGATGTATTGAAATCTCAAAGATATGCTCAATACATCCTCTTAGACCATTTTTATAAGAATCGAATGCCTGCAATACCATATGCACCCTGTTCTTGCGCCAAACCAAGATCACTCGCTTGCATGCCACCGAGTGCAAAAACAGGAATATCGACTTGCGATACTAAAGCTTTAAACTGCTGCCACCCAAGTGCAGGCGTTTCTGGATGTGTTGCTGTCGCAAGTACTGGACTCAACACAATCGCATCACAACCAATGTGCTGTGCCTGTTGCATCGCTGCCAAATCATGACATGCAGCAATATAGCGTTTTCCAAGTGTTAAATCACCTTGCTTTAAAGACATCAGTTGCGACTGCTTTAAATGAATTGCGGAAACTGTTTGTTGTTGGATCGTATTCAATTTCGTATAAATATCAATATTGATAATGAGCTGAGACAGTTGCTCAACACTCAATTCTGCAAGTTCAACTATCTGCGCCTGAGTCCCCTCAACACGCCAATACATGAGTTGATCTTGATGTAATTGTGTCAAGCCATCTAATTGATCTGAAATCTTAATTTGGTGTGCCCAATATAGCCGCTGGATCATGGCTTGATTGGCTTTCGGAAAATTCAAACTCAATAATTCATCACGGCTATACCATGCCCAAGGCTGTTGAATTTCATTCAATAATGCTGTGGGCACAATGGCATGAAATAAATGCAAGTTCACAATCACATCATCATATTCATGACGAATCACATCAAAAGTATGCCAATCCTGTAAACCAACACCGACTTCTTCATAAATTTCACGGCGGCATGCAGCTAAAGGTGTTTCACCCTCTTCTACTTTACCCGCCTGGAAATTCATGCTTATTGCCCTGATGCTGATTTGCTTCACGCCAGCCCACCAGTACTTTGCCCTGATGCAATAAAATCGCAATTGCAACGTGAATCGTAGGTTTGGACATTGCGTACTCCTTTGCGTGAAAATAGACCTAAGTGTAAGCAACTTTAAGTTTTTTATAAATTATTAAATAATTGATTGACAGGCTTATTCGATAATGATTATCATTTAAACCGTTCCCCCATATACCACGGAGTCGAAAAAATGAACGCACCATTTAGCCTATTTACACGTAATAATGAAGCAGCTCACTCACTACCTATGTTGCACTCGAACAATCTATTTTCCCTAGGCAAAGAAATCCGAATTATGCATGCTGGAGAAGAATATCGTCTACGCCTCACTCGGAACAATCGACTCATTCTAACCAAATAAAAATAATTATAATTTAATAATAATAAACGTGGAAACAAGCAGTATGTGCACAAGCATACTGCTTTTTAATTATTGAATAGCTCGTGGCAATTGCAGCGTGACCTGTAATCCACCATAACCAGATTTAGAAAAATGAATTTCACCCGCATGTAATTGCATTATTTTTTGACAAATCGAAAGTCCAAGTCCCGAGCCTTGCGTTTTTGTTCCTAAGGCACGATAAAAACGCTCACCTAAACGCTGTAAAACCTCATCAGTTAGCGCTTGCCCATCATCTGCAATGGTCATGACCACATTCTGATGTCTTTGTTGTACATCAATAAATACATGTCCACCCTGTCCAGCATAGCGAATGGCATTATCAACAAGGTTTCGTACACAGGTAAAAATTAGTTTTTCATTGGCAAAGATAGAAAGATCATCCGCGATATGTGTCGTAATCTGAATATTTTTCTCTAGTGCAAAGGGTTGCAAAGCTTGAATGACATCAGAAACAATAGCCTGTAAATTGACGTCTATTTTCGGCAATTGATGGGTATTGGTTGGATCAAGACGCGCCAGTAAAAGTAAATTTTCCAAAACTTGCGTACCGCGACTGACATCATTTTGAATACTCGCCAAGTCCTGATTTAAATCTGGATATTTACGTTTAAGCACCTGTAAACGCATCTGAATAGCGGATAATGGCGAACGCAGTTCATGCGAAGCATCCGCAGTAAAGCGCTGTTCTGCGAGCAACGATTGTTTAAGCCGCTGCAATAACTGATTCAACTGCAATACCATCGGCTGTAATTCTTTTAACTCAGGCACTTGCTGCTGAATAGGTGCTAAATCATCGGCATTTTTTTCAGCAATGTTTTTAGACAATTGCTGAATGACTTTAAATTGACGTTTCACCGCAAAATGTAAAATTAACCATTGCATGAACCAAAGCAACATTAACACCAAGCTATAGCCCATGACATTTTGAGCCAGCTCTTTAAAGCGCTCCCCTACAGGTTGTAACATCGTCACAGACATATTCAGTTCAGCATCTTCAGCGCTATACATACGCCATAATTGCTGATCTTGCCAAATATAGCGATAACCATTCGATGCCTGCGTTTGCAGTTTTGAATTTTGCTGTTCTAGCGGAAATTCTTTTGATTCGGTCAGTATATGTTGCTGATCTTTTAATTGGTATTGAATATCAAACTCATCGCTCAGCTCATCCACCTGTTGTCCTGAATGAGTGGTGATATCCGCAATCAACAGCATATCGGCAATTTCATCCATGATTTGATCTTGCACTTGCATGGTCTGATACAGTGAAATCAGCACAAACAGCAACAATGCCAACAGCCCTGTCAGAATTGAACTGAATAATGAAGTTTTAATCAGTTTGGTTTGTAAAGAGACTGTTTTGCGCATATTAATCGTGACTCATGCGATAGCCTAAACCGCGAATGGTTTTAATATATTGGCTACCTATTTTTTTACGCAATTGATAAATAAAGACTTCAATCGCATTGCTCTCTATTTCATCGCCCCACGCGTATAAAGATTCTTCGAGTTGTTCACGTGTAACCACATGATCTGGTTTTTGCATCAACTTATGTAAAATTTGAAACTCCTTTGCAGTGAGGTTAATGGGTTGACCATCTTGCTTTAGGGTTTTTGCTTGTGGGTCTAATTGTAAATTGGCAAAATGAAGATACTGCCCCACTTGAGCTTGATGTTGTCGTAATTGCGAACGCACACGGGCGGAAAGTTCTTCCAAACTAAAAGGTTTGACCAAATAATCATTTGCACCCAAATCTAAACCTTCAACACGATCATGAATACTGTCTCGCGCTGTAATAAAAATCACGGGCGTGGGTTGCTGTTGTGCGCGTAAAGTTTTCAGAATCTCATCGCCATTAATTTTGGGTAGTCCACGATCCAGTAACACACAATCATACTGATGCTGTTCAAGAGCTAAAATGGCATGATCACCACGCTCAACCCAATCAATATTATAACCATCCATTTCTAGCCATGTTTTTATGCTTTCTGCTTGGGAAGCATCATCTTCTGCCAGTAAAATGCGCATGTATTATTCTCATATTGAGGCATGATTTACTTTTAAGATAACATGCTTTAAAAGGCATTGGATTGAAAAAACCACATGAGTTACTCATGTGGTTTTGGGAAAGATATTCGCTTAAGTCGCTGATATCTTTTATTTCAACGGTGTGAATGACTTAAAATTTAACGGCTTCCACATCAATTTCAACACGCTTCATAGGTTTGTAATCGATGTCGACTTCACCAATCAAAGTGACAGGTGTTTTTGCCGAGATCGGTTTACCTTGCCATAACTCATCATCAATATCGACCGTAATCGTGCCCGTATTATCGCGGAATTGATATTTTTCATCCCCGACAGCTTTAACAACATAACCTTTGAGCTGTACTTTCGTCTCGTCTTTTAAAGTCAACGCCTGTTTAACCGTCGTGGTCACTTGCGGTGCAATTGCAGTTTGATTGACTGCGGTATTTGCCATAGCAAATGTCGTTGCACCGACCAAACCTGCAATTAACGCTGCTTTTGAAATCATATTCATGCTTAAAACCCTCATTTTTTTGTTCACCTTTTCGATAAAGCCATTAAAACAAATCAAGATGAGGTGAATCTTAAGATTTCTTAATTTTCACCAATATTTTAATTTAAAGGCACCACGCGTAAAACTTCTTCTAAAGTGGTCATACCTGCTAAAACTTTACGTGCACCTGCAATTCGAAGAGGTTCAATGCCTTCTTTTTTCGCCTGATGACGCAATTGGTTTAAGTTAGCATTTGCCCCGATCAGTTGTTTGCTCTCTAAACTTAAAGGCATAAATTCATAAATTCCAATACGACCTTTATATCCCGTGTGACGACATTCTTCACAACCAACAGCATGGAATACAAAGTTAGGCATCTCGATCTCATAATCAAAAGTCAAATGCTTCCACTCTTGCTCATTAATAAAGGTTTCTTCTTTGCAATGTGGGCACAGTTTTCGCACCAGACGTTGTGCCAAAACCCCTAAAATGGTCGCTGCAGTTAAAAATGGCTGGATGCCTAAATCATGCAAGCGAGTCAGACTTGAAGGTGCATCGTTGGTATGTAAAGTAGATAACACCAAATGACCTGTCAGCGCAGCTTGAATCGCCATATTCGCAGTATCATGATCTCGAATTTCACCCACCATAATAATATCGGGGTCTTGACGCATTAAAGCACGTACGCCATCGGCAAAACCCAAATCAATCCCTTGATTCACCTGCATTTGGTTAAAACTCGGTTCAAGCATTTCAATCGGGTCTTCAATGGTACAGACATTCACTTGTTCTGTTGCCAGCTGTTTCAGTGAAGAATACAAAGTCGTGGTTTTCCCTGAACCCGTTGGCCCCGTCACCAAAATAATACCGTGACTATGTGAGGTTAAAGCTTGCCAATCACTAAGTAACTCCCCTTCAAAGCCCAACTGCTGAAAACTTCTGACCAATACTTCAGGGTCAAAAATACGCATCACCATTTTTTCGCCAAACGCAGTCGGTAAAGTCGATAAACGCAGTTCGGTTTCTTGTCCTTTCGGAGTACGGGTTTTTAATCGTCCATCTTGAGGTTTACGCTTTTCCGCCACATTCATCCGACCTAAAATTTTAATCCGTGAAATCACGGCGGTCAGTGTATTGGCAGGCATTTTATAAATGGTATGCAACACACCATCTATTCGAAAACGTACTTTTCCTGCATCTTTACGCGGTTCAAGATGAATATCACTGGCGCCTTGTTCAAAGGCAAACTGTAAAACCCAGTCTACAAGCTTCACAATATGCTGATCATTGGCATCTGGATTTTGGCTATCGCCCAGTTGTAAAAGGGCTTCTACCCCTTTGTTATCACGATCATAAGCACTGGATTTTTGTGATGAATTTACAGCACGGCTGACTTGGTAATATTCCACCAAATAGCGCTGTAATTGGTCTGGACTTAACAATACACGCTGAATTTTTTTCGGCAAAAGACTGTGTTCTAAGTTAGCAACCCATTCTGTTTTATACGGTTGATCCGTTGCAATAAACACTTTATCTGCTTGAATTTCAACCGCTAAAATTTTATTACGCACTGCAAATTCTTGCGACATCACATTGGTCAATGCCTGCACATCTGCTTTTAAAGGATCAATAATATAAAAAGGAATATTGGCTTTTTCTGCAATCCACTGACATAAACGGTTTAAAGTCAGGGTTGATTGCGGGTGCAATTGATCCACCAGCGCAAAATTTGCAATCCATTGTAATGGATGCCATTTGAGTTGCTCACGTTGCCGATGGGTTGTTTGTATCAGTAGCTTATTGCGCTCGGTAATACGTTCATCTTTTTGTAATTGTTCTAGACACCAAGACGTGTCCATTTCAAAATTAAAATTCATTGTTCTAAGCCCCAAAACATCGCAATACTATAACAAACTATATTTCATCTCGCTTAAATCACTTTTAGAAAAATAAGCGCTTGAGCATTAAATTAACTTTCTTGAGCCTTGATATGCCTTTCAAATAAAGGCAATCATTCATCTTCACTTAACGACGATTACACTTTTACTTTCGCTGATTTATAGCCAATAATGCTTTACATACTGTTTAATTAATCGCCATATTTTTCAACCTTAAGCTCTTGGATTAATACTGTGAATAATCTGCTTAATCTATCGCTGCAAAGCACGTCATTTCAAGAGTTACTGATGATTATGGCTGCGGCTTTAGGTTGTGGTTTATTAATCGGTTTAGAACGCGAGAGAAGTAAGCAACGTGAAAACCAACATAGCTTTGCTGGCGTTCGTTCATTTGTGATCTGTGCCTTACTCGGTGCACTCTGTTTCACTTTTGGCGCTATTTTTGGTCTTATCGGTGCAATCATTATTGGTGGAATTGGTATTTTTTCGCTTAAAAATCAGCTTAAAGATCCCGGTGTAACCACTGAACTGGCATTCGTGATGACCTATTTTATCGGCGCACTTTGTCTTTGGAATATCACACTGGCTGCAAGTTTATCCGTTGTGCTGACCATTATTTTAATGATGAAACATTCGATGCATGGTATTGCAAGCAAATGGATTACCGAAGCTGAATTTAAAGATGGTTTATTTTTACTCGCGCTGATTTTAATCGGCTTACCGCTGACTCCAAACACGCCTTTATGGGGCTCAGTCCTCAACCCTTATATTATTTTAAAACTGCTTGCGCTCATCCTGATGGTTCAAGCTTTAGCACATATTGCAAAACGCTTACTGTCTTCAAAAAATGCGCTCATTCTTTCAGCTGTGGCATCTGGTTTTGTCTCCAGTACAGCCACCATCGCCAGTTTAGGTATGGAAGTTCGCTCAGGTCGTGCTGAAGCCAACGCCAATGCAGGTGCAGCACTCATGTCCTGTATTTCCACCTTATTACTGTTGTTAATTATTGTGGCTGGAGTGTCGGTCAGTTGGTTAAAAGTTTTAATTTTGCCCTCATTACTTGCCATCATTATTCTTGCACTTTGTGCTTTATGGCTTTTGCGCAATGCCCAACCACTTGAAAAAATAGAATCCATCGATAGTCGAATGTTTAGCTTAAAAGAAGCCGCCCTCATTGCAGGTACATTAACCATCATTCAAGCAGGCATTTATGGACTCAATCTTTTACTTGGAGATGCCGGATTAATTGCTGGAACGCTGTTAGCTTCACTCTTTGAAATTCACGCGGCGGCGGCGGCAGTGGTCATTCAAGGTGATCCAACAAACTCAACATTACTCTATGCCATGATTTTAGGCTTAGGCGCTCATGCAATTTCGAAATCTATTAATGCGACTTTAACGGGTGGCTGGAAATTCGCACGTGTATTTATTCCAGTTCAAATGCTCCATATGCTCGTTTTAATCAGTGTGCTTTGTTGGATTACCCTACGCTAGAGTTGAACAAGATCCATAACCGTAATATTGTCCAATCCGACAGAAAAACTGACATCCAAATGGGCAAAACTCATTTTATAAATCCGCTCTGCATCATGTTGATAAGCAGGTCTTGGATCCAAAGATAAAACTTGTTCCAATTCACTCACAATTCGATCATCTAAGCTTTGCGCCTGAATCAAATCTTGCTTTTGTTGCTCCGCATTTTCGGTCCAAATAACCAGCATTCGTTCAGGCTCATGTTGTGCATAACCACTTTTTGCGTCTGCAACTGCATCTGAATATTGAATATAGGGCTTAATATCTAGAATTGGCGTGCCATTGAGCAAATCACTGCCTGTCACATAAACACGAACCGACTTACCGACTTTTTTCACTTCTTTCAACTGCACCACAGACAAGCCCATAGGCGCAGGACGATACATACTGCGTGTCGCAAACACCCCGATTTTCTTATTTCCGCCTAAACGTGGTGGTCGGACTTGAGGGCGAAATTTATGGCTATCTTGTTGATTTTTATTGTCATGAAACTGCCAAATCAACCATAAATGACTAAATTCCTCAATGCCCTCGAACGCCAATAAATCATTATAAGGTTCAAGCATTTCAATATAAGATTCGACTTGAACCAAATTGGGTTGTCTTGGAATACCAAATTTTTCACGATAAGGCGAATTCATATAGCCAATAATAGGCACTTTAAGTTCAGTCATCATCACTTTTTCTGATAAGCTCAATTAAATATATTCAGTTTATCGAGAATGTTTTTAGATTAGAATAGTAAGCTGTTCTAATTTGATAATTTATTGAGACCTTTAATGGCTGCTTTCAACGTCGAAAAGATTACTCACGTCCACCACTGGAATGACACCTTATTCTCTTTTAAAACCACACGTGATACTGCGTTACGTTTTAAAAACGGACAATTTGTGATGATTGGTCTTGAAGTCAACGGTAAGCCTTTAATGCGTGCTTATTCTATTGCTAGTGCTAATTATGAAGAAGAATTAGAGTTTTTCTCTATTAAAGTGCCAGATGGCCCTTTAACCTCTATCTTACAGAAAGTAAAAGTGGGCGATGAAATCTTAATTTCTAAAAAACCTACAGGGACTTTAGTGCTTGATGATTTAAATCCGGGTAAAAACTTATACCTGCTTTCTTCAGGTACAGGTCTTGCGCCATTCTTAGCAACCATTCGTGATCCTGAAACTTATGAACGCTTTGAAAAAGTCATTGTTGTTCACGGTACTCGCTTCATTTCTGAATTGGCTTACCAAGATTTAATTAACAACGAACTTCCAAATCACGAATTCTTCGAAGAATTGGGCATTAAAGATAAACTGGTTTATTACCCAACTGTAACGCGTGAAGACTTTCACACTCAAGGTCGTGTAACCACCGCAATTGAAAGCGGTGAAATCTTTAAAAAAATTGGTTTAGAACGCTTTCAATCCTGAAGTTGACCGTGCAATGCTTTGTGGTAGCCCAGCGTTCCTTAAAGATGTCGTTGCGCTTCTTGACCAACACGGTCTGAAAGAATCTCCACGTATGGGTCAACTTGGCGACTACGTGATTGAACGTGCCTTTGTTGAAAAATAATACCGCAAAATATTAAAAAACTGAGGCATCCCCTCGGTTTTTTTTACATTTCAAATATTTAATTTTTATCCAAACTGATTAAAACTTAATCATATTGACAAATTTTCGTCAGAATTCATCAACAAATTGACCAAAAAGTGTTGTCTTCATCGATAAAAGTACCTATAATCTCAAACATAAACAGACAGGTCTGTCTACATCTGATCCTAATTTGTTTTATTAAGCTGAAATTTATAATACATCCAGAGGGCACTTTACAAGTATAAAAAAATAACATAAGAAAGGAGTTTTTAAACTCCTCATATTATTAATATTTTAGCCAATTTCATTATGAAATCGACTTAAATATTAATACTAAACCAAGAACTTTCAGCGAGGCGTGATATAACTAAAATTATTCACGCTTTTTTATTTTTTAAAATTTATAAACAATCACAAACAGACTCAAAAGCAAATATTTAAACTATTTAAGCTGACATCAATTCTAGTTGAATTAACTGATAAACACGTTTCCAGTATTCCTCAATGTTGATTGAATTTTTATCAATTTGAGCTTGTATCGTCATCCCATCCAATAGGCTAGTCATCAGTATAGCCAACTGAAGTGGTTGTTTTATCTGCATCTGTTCTAAAGCAAAACGAATTCGCTCCAACAACCATTCTTTATATTCTATAGCCGGTTGCATCGTGGATGGATATATTTTAGAAATTTCCTCAACGGCTTTCTGAAACATACAACCATTAAAGTCTTCCATGTGAAACCATGCGTGATACCAGAAAAAGATGGCTTTTACATGTGCTAGATAGTCATTGCGGTCGCATTTAGCAATTGCAGTATCCAAAGATTCTTGTATATTCATATTTCTACGATGCAAGCATTCCTCAATCAGTTTCGCTTTAGATGGAAAATATTTATAAAATGTCATTTTAGCGACACCAGATTCACTAATAATCCGATCGATCCCAATTGAGTTATAACTGTAAGAATTAAAAAGATGAAGTGCAGTATTAATTATGTCGTCTTTTTTGGACATGCTACTTACCTACCAACCTTATTTTCATTGTATATCGAACCAAAATAAAATAGAAAAAGATGCATCTTTTTAATGATCTAATGCGAATATGCAATAGTATAACATTTTTTGAATCGTATTAAAAAAATTCATGTTTATCGTTTATTACTCTATTTATTTTACAAAAGCAAATATTTGAAATAAAAGTATTTTATAAAAAACAATGTAGCGTATTTATATTTTTTTTACTATGATTGAAAAATTCAAAGACTGACCTCCCCTTATGAGTACACTTTCTTTCACTCAATCTGAAAATGCACGGCTTGAAGCTTTAAGTTTTATTAAAAATTCGATTCCAGCCACCTTATGGAACAAGAATGTACATGAAGTACAGGAACTTCAGCAGATTTGCATACAACACCCGTTGTTTCAGCATCCGATTTTAACGCGTCTATGCACACAAACATTGTCACTAGAGCAATTAAAATTTATCCACCTCAACTATTTTACAGCCATTGTGAAAACTTTTACCGATGCTTTAAGCATGGTGATTTACCAAGCTTTGCAGTTAGAAAGTCATAAAAATATTCATACAGTGGATCGTGTTCGTGCTAAAGCCTATGCTCGCTATTTACTCTCTCTTAACTTGATTGATGAATTGGGTTTCAATACGCATGAATTAAGCCTGAGCTCACCAGCAAAATCGCATCTAGTTTACTTTATGGATTTATTGAAATTACTACAGGTCGATCCCTTAGATCAAAAAGCAGTGGTTACAGAAGCCTATGATCTCAACCAATTCAATCAGCCACACCTAACGTCTTATGACCATTTATTGTTAATTTTAGCCTGTGCAGAATTGCAGGTGATTAAATACAGTGAAGCGCTCAGAATTAATTTAAAAAAATACGATGTGCAATTTACACATGGATATTATGCTTGTCACGGTGTGGTGGATCATTCAAAAAGACTCGCCAATGATGACAATCATGAAGATGATATTTGGGCACTTTTCACCCAAAGCTATATACATAGTCAACGACCTGCTTATGAACAACTCATTGAACAATACCTACAGCTTTGGCAAAACTTTTGGAGCAAAATGGATAATTTAACTGCATAAATATTTATTTTTAAATATTTTTTATTACTCATAAAGCACTGTGTATTTGATTAAAAAGTTTGTCCGTTGCTTGAATAACGCTTTTTCTAAGAATTATTCGGTTTTAAAAACAATTGTGTAAAGCCTACTCATAGTCGTGGCACCCTTTTCCTTGCTTGTCTGAATGAGAAAAACCAAAGCTGTTAAAAGAAAATGTGAATAATGCTTCAGCCTTTATTTACTCATCAGTAAACTTTGTTTTATATTGACTCAACAATTATAAATGTCCAAAATTAATTAAATGACTTTTCCAAATTTAAATTTTCAAGATTTTCTACATCCGCGCCCCAAGCCGACTGGCCTTGATGTGCAATGTAAATTAAAACATTTTGCGTTGATTACTTATGCACTAGACCCAATTCGTTTTAAGGATATTATTCCTAAGCGCTTTAAGCTGGATACCATCCAATATCAAGGTAAAGAACAGGCGTTGATGTCTGTCGTTCCATTTATAGATGTCGATTTTACTTCTGCGGTGTGCCCTTTTCCTAACTTCACTATGGGACAAACCAATTACCGTGTTTATGTCATTGATCAGGAAACACAAGAACGCTGTGTCTGGTTTATTGGCACAACGTTAGATTCTTGGACACTGATCGTACCGCGTTATTTGTGGCAATTACCTTGGCATACAGCGGTATTCGATTTTGACTGCCATCAAGATTCCGATGGCTTATACCGTCAATATAAAATGCAGACTCAGTCTGAATGGGCCAGTGCTGAGCTACAACTCACACAATCACATGAACACCCATGGCACCATGAAGGCTTCCCCAATTTAGAAACTTACTTGGTCTATTTAACCCACCCGCTTGCGGGATTTTTCCATCGCAGAGATGGTAAATTAGCTACTTATCGTGTTTGGCATGAGCGTCTACAAGCGAAGCCAGCAAAGTTACTTCATGCAAAATTTGATCTTTTAGACCGCATGAATCTGGTCTCTTTCGAGAATCAGTTAAACCCCTATAGCGTACTGATTGAACCAATCAATGAATTTACGATTTATCTTCCCCCTCGAGTGATTCGATAACATTCAACAATGAGGGTATGACGCTCTCATTGTTTATTGGCATTCCTCGACTAGATTAATACGCTTACTTGCTTGTCGCTCTTTCATGGCTTTTATCATCACCTGATAACCGCCAGTCAACCCGAGAATCGATATCACCAAAGCCACAATTAAATCTGGAATTAAACTGCCTGTTCCAAACACACCAATTGCAGCGAAAATTACCGCGATATTCCCAATCGCATCATTACGACTACAGAGCCATACCGAGCGCATATTCGCATCACCATCTCGAAAAGCATATAAAAATGCAGCGGATACCACATTCGCGATTAAAGCCAAAACACCAATTGCACCCATCGTCATGGCTTCAGGTGGAATCCCTTGCACGTAGGCATAGACCATTTTTCCAATGACAATGAGACCAAACAGTACCATCGTTGTACCTTTGATCAATGCAACGGTCGCACGCCAATATAAACTTGCACTTAGCACAGCCAGCGAAACAGCATAATTCACCGTATCACCAAAGAAGTCGAGCGAGTCTGCCCACAGTGCAGATGAATATGCATACGCACCGCCAATCAATTCAATGAAGAACATCACCGCATTAATAATGAGTGCAATCCACAATGCTGTTCTAAATTTGCTGTTTGGTTTTTGTGGTGCAGGCGTATGACTGCAAGAACATGCCATGTGATTACTCCCGATTTAAATTCACATTTATGTGTATTATGCTTATTCAAAACTATGGAGTAGCTCCAAGGTCAAGCCATGCACAATACAAAACATTATTTAATTCACGATTTGGCAAAACAGACACAATTGAGTACCGACACCATTCGTTTTTATGAGAAAAAACAGCTGATTCAACCCTGTTTTCGTGGTGACAATAATTATCGTTATTATGATGATGACGCACGACAACGGCTGATTTTTATTAAACATTGCCGTGCACTGGATATGTCATTACAGGAAATTAGCCAGCTCACTGAATTAGTCAAACAGCCTCAAGCCGGTTGCCAAGTGGTTGATCAAATCATTGAACAACACATTCAACAAGTTGAAGAAAAAATTGCTGAATTACAGACTTTCCACGCGCAGCTGCAAGACTTAAGAAAGAGCTGTTCAAGTAATACCACCATTGATCATTGTCAAATTTTAAAGCAGTTAAAAGCGGCTGAATAAGCGATGTATTTGAATAGCACTTTTCTTTTAAGCAAAGACACGCGAACGAAGGCAATAAAAACAGCCATTTCAAGCAAAAGACCAAGAATAGTCGTAAATACTATAAGTAAAGCGCGTCTAAAAAATCAAATTTCGATCTAAAAAGAAAGTTTTGCAGTGCTCATCATAAAAATAATGCGTTGTGATTATGCAATTTTTGTAATATTTCGAAATTTTTTAATTCATTTTTGATGACTTAAATATACTCAATCCAACTTCATAAACAGCATCAAAACGACATTAGATCGGTTCAACGCTCTACATAAATGCCTGCAATTTTTCTTGTTGAGACAGCTCTAAATACAATAGATCGCCCCAGCCTTCATGAACTTTTATCGCATTTCCCAAATAGAGCAGGCATGATTTTTATGCTGCCGAATCACAAATCGTAATCATGGCTTTAGGCTAAAATTGCTCGTAGTCTTGTATGGTTTTTACTGGATAAATCGTTTGTAAAAATCCTAAACTTTGCAAGGTTCTTCAAGTTAGAAGATAAACTTTAGCACTGGGTTGACGACAGCATTACACACATTAAAACCTTGCACTATGCATACATTAAATAAAACTTCTGACTAAATGCTGCGGCAATGATTTCAGGCAGATAAAAATTAAAAATTCATTGTTATTCCAACTGGTTAATTACGCAATTTAAACTTTGATATACTGTTAATTTCGCATCATAAAATGGTAAACCTTCTTCTGCTACAGATTGTAAAACAACAAAATGTAATGTAGATAAATCGATATCTAAACGCTAATAAGGTCACTGCCCTTGGCATCGATCTTGCAAATTTTGTGTTGAACATAATAACATCAAATATCGTCAGCTTTTGGCTGGCTAAGTTACACAATTTTGCTCAAATTACCGATATATCGTTCAGCCTATTTCACGATCAATAACAAAATATCTAACCAAGTTTGATCGCTAAGAGATTTGAAAAAACCAACCCGATTTATAAGCAAGATCCCAACATTTATGAATAGAGTTATTTTCATATACAGCAACTCTAGTCTAGCTGAGATTACTATGCCAATTTGATGAAATCCGAGCTTTTTACTAGGTTGAATCATTTTTTTATATCCCTACAATAAAGACATATTTTTTGTATGCCTTTATTTGAGTCATGACTATTTGCCACGTAACTGAACTTCTATCTCCTGCTGGTTCACTTAAGAATATGCGTTATGCATTTGCTTATGGAGCCGATGCCGTTTATGCAGGACAGCCACGTTATAGCTTACGTGTACGTAATAATGCGTTTGATCATGACAACTTAAAAATTGGTATCGCTGAGGCACATGCTTTAGGCAAAAAATTCTATGTGGTTGTCAATATTCAGCCGCACAACAGCAAACTGAAAAATTTTATTCGAGACCTTGAGCCTGTTGTTGCCATGCAACCTGATGCTTTGATTATGTCTGATCCCGGCTTAATCATGATGGTGCGTGAACATTTTCCAGAAGTTTCGATCCACCTCTCTGTTCAAGCCAATGCGGTGAACTGGGCAACGGTGAAATTTTGGAAAAATATGGGCTTAACCCGTGTCATTTTGTCACGTGAATTATCATTAGAGGAAATTGAAGAAATTAAACAGAACGTGCCTGATATGGAAATTGAAGTTTTCGTACATGGCGCACTCTGTATGGCTTATTCCGGTCGTTGCTTACTTTCAGGCTATATGAATAAACGTGATGCAAATCAAGGCGCTTGCACCAATGCGTGTCGCTGGGAATATAATATTCACGAAGCAGCAGAAGATGCATCTGGGGATGTCATTCCAGTCCAACCACTGGAGACAGCATCTTGCTGCAATAATAAAGATGCCGATGAGCAACACGCCATAGAACAACACCAATTTGGCGAGCCGGTTTTATTACAACGCAATGAAGAAGAAATGTTCGCTGCTGAAGAAGATGAACATGGTACTTACTTCATGAACTCTAAAGATTTACGTGCCGTTCAGCATGTCGATCGTTTAGCGAAAATGGGCATTCACTCATTAAAAATTGAAGGTCGTACCAAGTCTTACTTCTATTGTGCGCGTACTGCACAAATTTACCGTAAAGCACTTGATGATGCACTGGCGGGTCAAGCTTTTGATCCAGCATTAATGAATCAATTAGAAGGTTTGGCCAACCGTGGTTATACCGAAGGTTTTCTACGTCGTCATGTGCATAGCGAATATCAAAACTACGAAACGGGTTCATCGCGTTTTGACCATCAACAGTTTGTTGGTGAGGTTTTAGAACGTCATGGCAACTATATTAAAATTGAAGTTAAAAACCGTTTTGACGTGGGTGATTCATTAGAACTCATGACCACTTCTGGCAACATCACTTTTACCCTGACTGAAATTTTAGATAAAAAAGGCCATGCTATTTCTGAAGCCAAAGGCTCGGGGCATATCGTTGATATTCCTGTTCCAGCCGATGTCGATATGAACTATGCCCTGCTCATTCGCAATCTACCGCATTCAATGCAAGACATTACCGCCTCTGCACTGGCATATGTAGCGAGCTAAGAGATAAACGCATGGCTTTATTGATTACCCATCAATGTATTAATTGCGATATGTGCCTGCCTGAATGTCCTAACGAGGCCATTTTTGAAGGCAGTAAAGTGTATGAAATTGATGTAGACCGTTGTACAGAATGTGTCGGTTTTTATGATCATCAGACCTGTTTAGCCGTTTGCCCGATTGACTGTATTACGCCGCATCCTGAGCACGTAGAAACACAAGTGCAATTGATGGAAAAATTTAAAGGATTGAACTTATTTAAATCTTAATATTTTCCATTGAGTTGGAACAATCATTGCTTCATTAAATAAAAAAAAGCTTGGGAAAAGCAAAATGATAAGACCGCAAAACAAAAAATGTTTAATGCAACTGTAAATCTAAGGTGCTTGGGGACACTTTAGATTTACACCTTGCAGGCATAAAAAAGGAACTTAGGGGTAAACCTCCAAAGTTCCAGTAAAACAAGAATATTTGAGAAAAATAATAGTCAAATAACGCGTGATGAAGAGGTTAAAGTGTTTGGGGACACTTTAACCTCTTTTTTATTATTTACTGCCCTGAACGGATGATGTAATCAAAAGCTGACAGTGATGCTTTCGCACCTTCACCTGTGGCAATGATGATTTGTTTGTATGGCACTGTGGTACAGTCACCTGCTGCAAATACACCTTTCACATTGGTTTCATTACGGTCGTTAATTACAATCTCACCACGGTTTGAAAGCTCAACATTGGATGCTTTTAAGAAATCCGTATTTGGTAATAAACCAATTTGTACAAAGATCCCTGCCAATTCAATTGTATGTTCTACATCCGTAGCACGGTCTTTGTATTTGAGTGCAGTGACTTGTGAACCATCACCGACCACTTCAGTCGAAAGTGCATTCATAATCACGGTGGTATTGGGCAAGCTATTCAGTTTATCTTGTAAGCACTTGATCCGCACGTAATTTGGTATCAAACTCAACCAAGGTCACATGCTCAACAATCCCTGCAAGGTCAATCGCTGCTTCCACACCCGAGTTACCCCCACCAATCACCGCAACACGTTTGCCTTTAAACAATGGGCCGTCACAGTGTGGGCAGTAAGCCACGCCACGGGTTTTGTATTCTTGCTCACCCGGTACATTCATTTCTCTCCAGCGTGCACCAGTCGATAAAATGATGGTTTTGGATTCCAGTTTCGCGCCATTTTCCAATGTCACTTCAACGAGACCATTCACCGTTTCATCGGCACCTTTAATGGCAGCCACTTTTTGTAAGTTCATGATGTCGACATCATAAGCACGGACATGGGCTTCCATTTCAGCGGCAAACTTCGGACCTTGTGTTTTTTGCACTGAAGTGTAGTTTTCAATGTCCATGGTATCCATGACCTGACCACCAAAGCGTTCCGCCACAATACCGGTTTGAATGCCTTTACGTGCCGCATAAATCGCTGCGGTATTTCCCGCAGGGCCACCACCAATCACCAGTACATCAAACACACCTTTGGCATTGAGTTTTTGCGCATCTTTGCTCGATGAGTGTGTATCTAGTTTTGCCACAATTTCTTCCAAAGTCATACGACCTTGACCAATATGCTCACCATTTTGGAACAACATCGGCACGGCCATGATTTTGCGTTGTTCAACTTCGTCTTGGAAGAACGCGCCATCAATCATGGTTGCAGTGGCATTTGGGTTATTAATGGCAATCAGGTTTAAAGCTTGCACCACGTCAGGACAGTTATGACAGCTTAAAGATACGAACACATCAAAATCAGCGGTTAAGTTTAAGCCTTTAATTTGTGCCAAAACTTCATCAGACACTTTTGGTGCATAACCTGACACCTGTAACAATGCCAAAATCAATGAGGTGAACTCATGACCCATCGGCAAACCAGCAAAGTTCACTCGTGGTTGCTCACCCACTTTAGCAATCCCAAAGCTTGGACGACGGCTATTGGTGCCATCAAAACGAGCAGTCACTTGATCGGATAATGCTGCAATTTCAGTGACCAATTCTTTAATTTTGTCTGATTTGTCGGAATCATTGAGCGATGCCACAATTTCAATTGGGCTTTCTAAGCGTTCAAGTAAGGTTTTTAATTGTGCTGAAGTATTTTGATCTAACATGGCTAACGTCTCCAAAGGAGTAAATGTCTATTGAATGCAGTCATCATAAAACAAACCATTAAATAGGTAAAACAGTTTGTTTTTATAATTAAGATCGAATTATTAGATTAATGCTCATTTATCTTATCTTTGATCAGGGATGTGGTGTTTAAAAACAGAATAAAGGCAAAATAAATACACACCCTAAAAGCCTCAATTCAAGCCTTTAGGGTTGATGATCAAGGTATAAGACGCTGCTCTACTCTTAAAGCTCGACCTTTTAAATGCTGCGCCAAAAGAAATAAAATCAAACTCAAAACCGCAGATAAAATCAGTATTGCAATAATCAATATTTTCACAAAGGCACTTATTTGTGCTGCCTGATCAACTTGACGCGACACGCTTTCAGCCATCGGCGTTAAAGTCTTGCCATAAAGCTGATGCTGCATCGTCCATAATTGTTCAGGTTTAAAACCATATTCAATAAAATGCGGATCTGATTTTTCCGCTTTCACCAAAGCTAAAACCTGAGGAATTGCGGCATCTTTATCGACAGGCTTATGCAATAACGCAGTTTGCGCCAGTAAATAAGCCTTCACGGGTTCATCTAAATCAGCTTGCTGTAAATATTGAGCCAGCTCACTTTGCTGAATATTTTTATCGTATTGAATCGCTTTAGCATAAGCATCATTTTCATCATGCTTTAAATCATATTGTAGATAAGTCAGTCCTGACCACAACACTATAAATGCAACTAACCAACCGACAAATTTCAAAATAAAAGACTGAAAACGAATATAAAAGAAACGAATTTTTTTCAAAAAATGAATGACAAAAAATGCCCCTATAAAAGAGACAAACAGCTTCAGAATGAGCCAACCAAACCATGACAGTAAACTGGTAAAATAATCTGAATGCTGCCCCAATGCCGCAAGATGGCTATCTATACTGATGGGCATATGTAATTGTTTAAGTTCAGTGGTCACACCAAAAAAACTATAGACAAAATCATGTTGTAAAAATAATGCCACGACAGAAGCAAGAAAAATGGTTGTACTACTGATGCACAATAACATCACATTGCGTTGGCGCTTTTTCAGTGCCACGACACCCAATTCAATCTGTTGTGGATTCACAGCATATTCATCTAAGCGAGGCAAAAAATTTCTCCTAAAGTGTAAGTCATCAATTTAAGAACGCCCCTCATGTTTATTGCTCCCACCTGTATTTGATTCTAAAACCAAATGATTCAAATTATTCTGCAAAACACGTAAACGTGTGGTTGCTTCTGCACGTTTCTGCATACCTTCTTTTTGCACTTGAATCACATCATTGACTGTTTTAATGAGGGTGTTTTGCACATGTTCAAGCGTTTCAATATCAATCACCGAACGCTGATTGGCTTTGGCGGTATCCACAGAGTTTTGATGTAACAAGTCTGCATTACGACGCAACAGATCATTGGTCGCATCATCAATACTATTCGCCAGTTGGACACTATTTTTCTGCTCATGCAAAGAAATGGCCAAGCTGATTTGGTTTTTCCATGCAGGCAAAGTAATGTTTTTAATGGCGTAAAATTTATCCACCAACATTAAATTATTCGATTGAATAATTCGAATCATGGGTAAAGTTTGCATCGCCGATTGCTGCAAAACTTGTAAATCACTGACTCGTTTTTCTAAATTATTGGCAAGATGGTTGAGATCATAAATTTTTTGTACCGTTGATTGATCCTGAATATGTGTGGTTAAGAACGCTATGTCTTGCTGAATTTCCTGTTCTTTTAATTTCCCAGCGGCAATATAAATACCCAACTGTTTATATTCATCTTGTACGCCATGGAACATTTTATCCAAAGTTGTAACACGACTTTTTAACCCCGACTGAGAGGTTTCAATTTCTTTGACCAACACATCAATTTGTTCTTTGGTGCTATTAAAATGCTGATCAAAACTTTGCTTCGCGCCTCTCATTTTACTGAGTAAACCACCAAAGAAACCCGAACTTTTTTTCTGATTTAAAATACTGTTAGTATTCAACTGCTGCGCAACTTGAACCACCTGATTTAACTTTTGACCTGTGCTATCAAGGTCTTTATTTTGCACTAAGTTTAATAATTCATCGGTATAGGTCGAGGTTTTTGTCGCAATATTTTTACCATATTCAGCGACGGCGGTATGACTCATTTCAGCCAATTCTTTATGTGCATTCATCACTTCATTAAAGTCTGAATCCTGCAAACCAATTTCTTGTAAATTCAGTTGCTTAAATTTTTGCTGAACAACATCTGTGGTCACGTCTGTAGGTAAATCTTTATGCTCTAAATTAGTCATGGGACACCTAAATAAAATTATTAATGTGTTGGTTTCTGGAGAGATTTTTTTAAAGTTTTAATCAGATTTTCACGGCTATTATCTAACTTTTCCAGCTCACTTGTCGAACTGGTTTGATTGCTTTGTTTAACATGATATTGCCACGCAGGAATAAGCACCTGCTGTGCCTCTTTAAAACGATCAAGCAAGGTAAAAGAGAGTTGCTGAGACAACTGCATTTGTGTAATGGCAATATCATTACTTGCTTGCAAAGTCTGTAAGGTATTAATTTTTTTAGCTAAGCGATCAGCAAAATTATCGAGTGGATGTTGATTCTGCACAAAATTTGGATATTCCGCCAAGAACTCTTGCGCAGCCCGAATGTATTTTGCCATTTGCTCGCGAAGCCCAAGCAACTGCTGAAAACGGGCTTGTGACTTTTGAATTTCAATCTGTAATTTTTGACTTAAATGATTGGCTCGATTGAGTAACTGATCTAAGTTTTTATAATATTCAACCTGACCAGAACCATATTCTAAATCTATACCCAACCACTTTTGCAAAGCATTAAACTTCCGCGTTTTTAAATATTTTTTTGAATCTGCTAAAGATTGAATCAGTTGCTCGATGGTTAAACTTAACTGCTGCGTTAAATGTGGATCGACCCCATTTAGCAGCACAGACTGTGCTTGAATCAGTTGGTCTGCATAATGATTGAGACGATATTGATCATTCAGTAACGGCACCAAATCATTGCGTTGAATGGAGAGAAGTTCAGCTCGATTCACTTCAATTTCAGCCAAAGGAACGAGAACATCAATCTGAGACATAATATTAGAAACTCAATAAAATCATTTTCATAGTACGGCTTTTATACAAAATATCATGTGTTATTTTGCAATTTCTCGTTGATCTTATTATTTATTCCATTCGATTTAAAGTGTGACCATCCACTAAAAATAGTGAGCAAGCGCTACTCTCTCAAAAATGAGCACGTCTATTTGGAACTGACAGATGTGTTTCGCATAAGCGACTGCGGTTAAAAGGGCTAAAAATGATTGCGAACAGGTCGATATTCAATGTGTTTTTATAAAACTATTGTATGATCTAAAGGATTAAAATTATTGATTTGATCATAATGATGAATGCTAATTTGTCCCTTTCTCAGCGATATTTAAAAAAAATTGGATTTAATCGAGAGTTTGCTCCGACATTAGAAAACCTTAAAGCGCTTTTAGCCTTACATGTTCAAAATATTCCATTTGGAAATTTAGCATCTTTTTTAACTGCTGAAGTATCATTAAACCCAGAAGAAATAGCCCATAAGCTCTTAGATCAAGGACGAGAAGGCTATTGTTTAGAGCAAAATACACTGACCCGAATTGTTCTAAAAGAACTTGGCTTTGAAACCTTTAATCTTCTAGGCAGAGTCTATTACCAGAACATGAAAGTCGAGATGACGCCAGCTCGAACTCATTTAGTGACCATTGTTAAAATTGATCAATCTTTATACCTGTTTGATCCAGGATTTGGTGGCATGACACCTGCTGGTGTTTTATCTTTAAACGAAGTCAATAATGTACAAAAAACAGCATTAGAAGATTTTCGATTAATCGATGTAAATAATACGGATATTCCTCAATTTGCGCTAACTGGAATGAAATTTATGCTCCAAGCATATGTGAAAGAGACATGGATGAATGTCTATGCTTTTAATCCAGAGCAAGAAGTTGCTGAGTCCGATCTTATTGTAGCGAATTGGTATGTTTCCACATCGCCGAAGTCCGTATTTACACAAAATTTAATGTTCTCCATCATCAAAAATAATGAAAGAACATCACTCAATAATCATATTTTAAGAACTCACAGTAAATTAGGTTCAACTAAAAAAGAGCTTGTCACCCTTGAAGATTATCAAACAACACTTGAAACGGTTTTTAATGTGAATATTGCAGAAATAGACTTTTTGAAACTTCTTAAAAAATTGAATCATGAATAGATGCTTTCTTCTAGCATTATGTTTCTGATGATGAAATCCCTTTATTTTTAAAGGGATTTTTAAAAGCAGTATTAGATCGACGTCAGTGCTCATAGCTCAAAAATTAAAAAGATGAAGCCGCCTTAATAATAAAATCAGCGATTTCATTTGGTCTTGATGCAAGAGAAGCATGACTCGCCTCAAGTTCAATGATCTCCTTGGCATTCAATCTTTCAGCCATTTTTCTTTGATTTTCAGGAGAAATCATACGATCCTGATTTGAAATTTGATACCAAGACGGTTTAGTCTTCCATGCAGGTGTCACGACAGTGTCACCAAAGGTACTGGCAAGAGGCGCTTTCTGAGCAATAGCCATTGCTATAGATTCTGAAGGGTCTAAATCCTGACAGAAACTCTCATGATATTTTTCTGCATTCAGCCATAAATAACCATCACTATCTGGATAAAGGTTAGCCGCAGCTTCAGGCGGATGCTGTTGAGTAATCAGGCCCGGGCTTTCGGAACGATCTGGCGCAAATGCGGCAATGTATACCAACCCCACCACCTTTTCATTATTGCCTGCTTCAGTAATGACGGCACCACCATATGAATGACCGACAAGCAATACAGGGCCATCTATTTGATTAATCATCTTATTGGTTCTTTCAACATCATCGGCTAAAGACGTTAAAGGAATTTCTACTGCTTTCACTTTGAAATTTTGTTTGATTAATAAAGGAATGACATGTTGCCAATGCAGAGCATTTCCCCAAAATCCGTGGACCAGCACAATTGTAGGCAATTTCATATTTGATCCTATTGTTCTAAACAATTTAGATCTAAATAATAGATGAAATCCTTTTGATGGATGTGTTGAGATTTTGTACTTTTGAAATTACGATGATTCATTCTTTTTGGATACTAAAATTAGTCTATTTTTGAGTGCCAATGGAATGCACATATTTCCTTTAAAGTCCTATTTTCAGTGCCTTTTTCATAATGAGCATTATATTAGACTTCTTACATATTGACCTTTCAAAAGTAGAGATAATGCCTACGAAAGGCATAAAAACTAAATCAATCAAACGAGGCAGTACTGGTTTTAAAAAATCAAATATTGAACATTTTTTGATTTATGCAAGTCATCTAATACAGCTGATATGAAATCCTTTAAGATGCTTTATCCCTGCGAGATATATTGTGTTAAAGCCTTAGCTGTTTCCTTTAAGGCTTTCACTTTTTCATTTTCAAAATCTATAGGTAATTGTGCTTCACTGCCGAGGGCTGCGATACAAAATTCAATTTCACCATTAATATTAAAAACTGGCACACAGATGGCATTTACACCAACCAACATATCACCAGATACAGTGGCGATACCTGATTGCATGATATTTTGTTTCATTTCTAAAAATTCCACCCAATTGGCTGGATAAACCTTGAGTCCTTGCGCTTTTTTCTGCTGCCATTCTTGTTCTAATAAAGGTTTTACAATGCCTTCTGCCATAAATGCAGCATAGGTACGCCCTGTTGCAGAATTCAGCATCGGCATAATTGAACCCACACGTGTAATAACTGAAACCGCTTGATTCGGTTCAATCCATTGCACGATCAATGGCCCTTGGGATGTCCATTTACTCACCTGCAATCCACAATCAATTTTACTGTGTAATTCATAAATCATGGGTTGAGCCGCTTGAATTGTATCTGTCCGTTGAATACAACTTAAACCAAGACGCCAAGCTTGGTGACCCAGTGCATAACGTCCATCATCCAGTTGTTTTGCGTAGTTCATACGCACCAGACTCACCACATAACGATGAACTTTTGCAGGATGCATCGATAATTTTTCTGCAAGTTGTTTCAACATCATTGGTGTTCGGTGTGCAATGAGTGCATCTAATACATTTAGCCCGACCTCTAATGACTGTACTCCACCTTGTATTTTTTCTTCGGACATACGTTTTAACTCTTACTCTAATGATCAGCATTCTACTTGAAGCACACGAATTACAAAGCACTAAACACAAGAAAATGCGATTGCCTGATTGAAAGTAGTCTCTGCTACCAAAGATCTAAATTTTACAAAATTATGTAATTCATAATTAAATTATGTATTGCGTAATACAACAAAATAAGTATGATGTGATGAATAGCAAAAATCAAGGCGTCTCAAACATGAGGCGTAAAAATGAAAAAACATGATTAAATATTTGTTTTTTAAATTTATTTGATAAATATTTTACTATTTTTAATCAATAGCACTACCCAAATGAATACGTTTTTCAATGAGATATGCGACACAGTTTGGATTGTTTCGCTTAGATACAAGGAACATGGATATGACCAGCCAATTAAAATCATTTATTGAAGTTGCACAGAACTCTGACTTTCCCATACAAAACTTGCCTTATGGCATCTTTAGTGAAAATCAAGATCACCAACGCCGTGCAGGTGTGGCTTTAGGTGAATGGGTGGTTGATCTCGCGGCATTAGAAGCACATGGTTTTTTAAAGATTCAGGATGGCGAAACATATTTCAACCACGCCACCTTGAACAAGTTCATTGACTCAGGAAAAAATAACTGGTCGAAAGTGCGTCATGAATTACAACACTTACTTGCGGCAGACAATACAACATTACGTGATCATCCAGAATTACGTCAGCAAGCCTTCTTTAAACAAGCTGATGTGACCTGCATTTGCCAGTTCATGTGCCAGGATATACCGATTTCTACTCGTCAAAAGAACATGCAACCAATGTTGGCTGCATGTTCCGTGATCCAAAAAATGCATTATTAGCCAACTGGTCTGAATTGCCTGTAGGTTATAACGGTCGTGCCAGTTCGGTGATTGTCAGTGGTACAGATGTGGTTCGTCCTTCAGGTCAAATCAAGCCGCCAAATGAAGAACGACCTATTTTTTCAGCATGCCGTAAACTAGATTTTGAACTCGAAACAGGTTTCATTATTGGCAAAGCAAACAAACTCGGTGAACCCATTGCGATTGAAAATGCTTGGGAGCATATTTTTGGCATGGTGTTATTTAATGACTGGTCAGCCCGTGATTTACAACAATGGGAATATGTACCTCTAGGGCCATTCAATGCAAAAACCTTTGCTTCTTCAATCTCTCCTTGGATTGTCAGCATGGAAGCACTGGAACCATTTAAAACCAGTTCACCTGCACAAGAACCACAACCGCTTGCCTACTTACGCGAAGATCATGCGAGCAACAGTTATGACATTCATTTATCCGTTGAATTAAAAGCTAAAAATGCTGCAAACGCGGATGTGATTAGTCAGACCAACTTTAAATATATGTATTGGTCTATGGCGCAGCAGTTAACCCACCACACCATTGCGGGCTGTAATGTTCAGATCGGTGACTTAATGGGTTCAGGTACGATTTCTGGCCCGACACCTGATTCTTATGGTTCATTGTTAGAAATTACTTGGAATGCAACCAAGCCATTAACGTTATCGAATGGTGAGCAACGTAGCTTTATGCAGGATGGCGATACCCTCATTATGAAGGGTTACTGTCAAAAAGATGGCTTGCGTATTGGCTTTGGTGAAGTGACCGGCAAGATCCTTCCTGCTGTTGAATTTAACTTTGCTGCCGATCGTACTGAGGAGAAACTCAGTGAAGTTGTATAGCTACTTTCGGAGTTCTGCTGCTTATCGTGTACGTATTGCATTGAACTTAAAAGGCTTGGCTGCTGACATCATTCCTGTGCATTTGCTGAAAAATGGCGGTGAACAACACAGCGCTGAATACCATCAAATTAATCCAACTGAACTTGTACCCACTTTGGTTGAGGAGGAGGATGCTGAGAATCATTTTATTCTCACTCAATCTTTGAGCATCTTAGAATATTTAGATGAAAAATTTACGGATACTGCGTTACTCCCGCAAGATCTCAAACAACGTGCGCTCGTTCGTGCATTTAGTCAAAATATTGCCTGTGATATTCACCCATTGAATAACCTCCGTGTCTTGCAATACTTATCAGGCACATTAAACATTTCAGATGAACAAAAAACAGCTTGGTATACACATTGGGTTGAATTGGGCTTAAACGGATTGGAAGCCCAACTTAAAAATTCAAATCAGCAGTTTTGCTTTGGCGATACAGCCACCTTTGCGGATTGCTGTCTGATTCCCCAAGTCTATAACGCAAAACGATTCAATATTGATCTGTCGGCTTACCCCAAAATTCAATCAATTTATCAATATTGCAATGCGCTGCCTGCGTTCCAAAACGCAGCGCCTGAAGCGCAAATGGATGCAACTTAAATTTTAAAATAAGGATATAACGATGACAATTCAAATCGAAAAAATTCACCATGTGGCTTACCGTTGTAAAGACGCGAAAGAAACCGTGCAATGGTATAAAAAGAACCTGAATATGGACTTTATTTTAGCCTTTGCTGAAGATCATGTTCCTTCAACCAAAGCTTTTGACCCGTATATGCATTTATTCCTTGATGCAGGCAATGGCAACGTTTTAGCATTCTTTGAATTACCGACTCAACCTGAAATGGGTCGTGATGAAAATACGCCAAAATGGGTTCAACATATTGCACTTAAAGTAAAAGATCGTACTGCTTTATTAGAAGCAAAAGCACATTTAGAAGAAAATGGCATTCATGTATTGGGCGTAACCAATCACGGTATTTTTCACTCAATTTACTTCTTCGATCCAAATGGTCATCGTCTAGAATTGGCTTATGACGATGAAGCAGCACCAGCCAAAATTGCCATGATTACCGAAGAAATGAAGTATGAAATGTTAGAGCAATGGTCACAAACCAAGCGTGCACCGCACCACACCCATTTCCTGCATGCAACTGAATTAGCGCAACAATTCTAGCGCTGCAAAAGTCGATGCTTAATTCTACTTTTAAACGCGGCTGATAAATTTACAGTCATTGGAGCAACTGTCAGATCAGGTTTGAGCTTGACGATGGCTTTTATATCCATTGAGGGATAGCTAACCAAACTTGGTTGCCAATGATATTCCTAAAGGTATGAATACCTGATTACGGTCAGAAAGTGGCTTGTATTGTTATTACACTCCTAAGCAGCTTCGGCTGCTTTAATTTTTAGGCATATCACCAAGCATCAACAACGTAATAAAGCACAATTGCCATTCAACCTATTTAAAGCCCTATCTCATTCTTTTTCAGATCACGATCGTTAGATCAATATTCATGAATTTTCATGTATAAAGTCGCGCAATTTTTATATTAAAGTTACAAAAGTAAACAATTATAAAATTATTAATCGATACCCTCTTACAAAATATTTTTTATGAATATCATTCATTTATCTTATGATTGTTAAACCAAAACCATTTAATTACATAATACGTAATCAAATTACGTATTGAATAATAATTACAACTTGGTATGATGAGAACATAAATTAATTACATCAAATATGTTTTGTTTCCAAACTCAAAACAGCAACGATAAATTAAGTATTAGGCAAACGGATTTGTCATAAAAATTTAAATGATTGATATGGTTTTTCTGTTTGTTTGCAAGTAAGTAGATTTAAAAATAGGCAATCGGATTGCTTTAAAAAAATGAGGATGTTGTATGAATAAGCTAGCCAACCCTTTAGAACTATGTGGATTTGAATTTATTGAATTCGTCTCTAAAGATGGAGATCTAGATGAAATTTTTCAAACGATCGGTTTCAGTAAAGTCGCAAAACATAAATCAAAAAATGTCTATTTATGGCGCCAAGGCAATATTAATCTTATTCTCAATTATCAACCTGAATCGTCTGCAGCATATTTTTTTAAAGAACATGGCCCGTCTGCATGTGCAATGGGCTTTAGAACCAAAGATGCGGCTAAAGCATTTAATAAAGCCATTGAATTAGGTGCAGAACCTATTTATTCAAAAATTGGCCCGATGGAATTAAATATTCCTGCGATTAAAGGCATCGGCGGTTCACCTATTTTCTTGGTCGATCGTGATATTTACCAAAGTGATTTCATTTTCTTTGATGACATCAACTCACATCCAGTGGGAACAGGGTTAAAAGAAATTGATCATTTAACCCATAATGTATACAAAGGCCGTATGCAATATTGGTCAGATTTTTATGGAAAAATATTTAATTTCCAAGAAATCCGCTATTTCGATATTAAAGGTGAATATACCGGTCTAACGTCTAAAGCCTTAACAGCGCCTGATGGCAAAATTCGTATTCCTCTTAATGAAGATTCGGATAAAGGTAATGGTCAAATTGCTGAATTCTTAAATGAGTTTAATGGTGAAGGAATTCAACATATCGCCTTTATTACCGATGATCTGATTGGTACATGGGATAAGTTAAAAGCATTAGGTGCGAAATTTATGACACCTCCACCAAGCACCTATTATGAAATGTTGCCAGAGCGTTTGCCAAATCACGGTGAGCCGATTGATGAATTGCAAAAACGTGGCATTTTATTAGATGGCAATACACAAAATCATGATGAAAAACGTCTGCTCTTGCAAATCTTCTCGGAAAATATGCTTGGTCCAGTATTCTTTGAATTTATTCAACGTAAAGATGATGATGGCTTTGGTGAAGGAAACTTCAAAGCCCTATTTGAATCCATAGAACGTGATCAAATTAAACGTGGCGTACTTGATATCTCACAAGCTTAATTTCAACTGAATAACTTAAGTTATCTTCATTTTCCATGCATATTAATTTATATGTGCATGGAAAAATCACGTCTTATTTAAATGATTTTAATAAAACTTATGATAATGCTCAGATGATTAAATAAAAATAAGAAAGCGTAATCTTCAAGATATAGAGCATTATCTCAACATGGATGATGATAAAAAATGCAGCAAACTGAACAAGGAAACCTTAAAAAAGGTTTAAGTAATCGTCATATTCAGCTGATTGCACTCGGTGGCTCAATCGGTACTGGATTATTTTTGGGTATTGCACAAACCATTAAGCTTGCAGGTCCTTCCGTCATTTTAGGTTATGCCATTGCCGGACTGATTGCTTTTTTAATGATGCGGCAATTGGGTGAAATGATTGTAGAAGAGCCAGTGAGTGGCTCATTTAGTCATTTTGCTTACAAATATTGGGGGAAATTTGCAGGTTTTATGTCTGGCTGGAACTACTGGGTTCTGAATATTTTAGTCTGTATGGCCGAATTAAGTGCCATAGGTCTTTATATTCATTATTGGTGGCCTGAAATTCCAACATGGGTATCTGCACTTGGTTTCTTTATTTTTATTAATCTTATTAACCTTTTGCATGTTAAATTATTTGGCGAAATGGAATTTTGGTTAGCCATTATTAAAGTCGTAGCCATTATTGCCATGATTGCATTTGGTAGCTATTTACTGGCGAGTGGTAGCGGTGGTACGCAATCATCGATACAGAATCTATGGGAACTGGGTGGCTTCTTTCCTAATGGTGTGATGGGCTTGGTTATGGCAATGGCGATGATCATGTTTGCTTTTGGTGGGATTGAATTGGTAGGGATTGCAGCTGCTGAAACAGATAATCCGCAAAAGACTTTACCAAAAGCGGTGAATCAAATTGTATATCGTGTGCTTTTATTCTACATCTTAAGCCTAGTCATCATTTTATCTCTTTACCCGTGGAATCAAATGGCACAAGGTGGCAGTCCTTTTGTTCTTATTTTTGATTCTTTAGGCAGTCAAACTGTTGCCACTATTTTAAATTTCGTCGTACTGACCGCTGCTGTTTCTGTATATAACAGTACCAATTACTGTACAAGTCGTATGCTATTGGGTCTAGCTCAACAAGGTAATGCCCCTAAAATTTTAAGCAAAATTAATCATCGTGGTATTCCTGTAAATGCGGTCATGACTTCCGCTTTTTTCACTGTACTCTGTGTACTCGTTAATTACCTATTTCCTGAAAAAGCCTTTAGCTTACTCATGATGCTGGTAGTTGCTGCAATTGTGATTAATTGGGTTGTCATTTCGTACACCCACTTAAAATTTAAAAAGCACATGATTAAAATCAATGCTCCAACGCAATTTCCAAGTATTGCATATCCGTTTACCAACTATTTATGCATTCTCTTTATGTGCGGCATTTTACTCATTATGTGCCTAACGCCAGATATGCGCATTGCTGTATTCATGATTCCAATATGGATTTCAGTACTGTTAGTTGCTTATTTCTTTAAAGAGAAAAAGATTGCAAATAATCCACTGTTATCAAAGCCGATTGATGGATCAATACCAGAAGCTTAATTTGTTTACTACTAATAATGAAGGATATATTCATGTTCCAACATGTTGATACTTATGCAGGCGATCCAATTCTTTCTTTGATGGAAGCCTTTGGCAAAGATGAACGGACAGAAAAAGTTAATTTAAGCATTGGGCTTTATTACAATGAAGACAATATTGTTCCGCAACTCAATGCCATTAAAGCAGCATATAAAAACATTGAACCAAGTAATGACAAAGTTAAACTTTATTTACCCATGGATGGTTTAAAGTCGTATAACACAGCAACGCAAGCCCTTGTTTTGGGTGAAAATAGTCAAGCTCGTCGTGATGGTCGTGCGGTGACCATTCAAACTTTAGGGGGTTCTGGTGCGCTTAAAGTCGGTGCAGATTTCTTAAAAAAATATTTTCCTGAATCCGATGTTTGGGTCAGCCAACCGACGTGGGAAAACCATATTGCGATCTTTAATGGCGCAGGAATTCACTCGCACTTCTACCCTTACTTTGATGCTGCAACCAATGGTGTCAATGTCGCGGCAATGCTGGAAAAGTTAAGCAACCTTCCTGCTAAAAGCATTGTGCTGTTACACCCTTGTTGTCATAACCCGACAGGTGCAGATTTAACCCCTGCTGAATGGGATCAAGTGATTGCAGTGTTAAAAAAACAAGACCTGATTCCATTTTTAGATATTGCCTATCAAGGTTTTGGTCAGGGTTTAGAAGAAGATGCCTATGCGATTCGCGCTTTAGATCAATCGGGGATGAATTTTATTGTCAGCAATTCATTCTCTAAAATTTTCTCGCTTTATGGTGAGCGTGTGGGTGGTTTAACGTTTGTTTGTGATGATCAAGCCACGGCACAGAAAGTATTGGGTCAGCTTAAAGCCACAGTACGTCGTATCTATTCAAGCCCAGCAACCACGGGTGCTTTATTGGTTGATAACGTGCTGAATAATGCGGATCTCACTGCGCAGTGGGAAGCTGAACTGAAAGAAATGCGCGAACGTATTATCAAAATGCGTCAACTTTTAAATGAAAAATTAAGCCAAGCGTTGCCTGAATATGACTTTAGTTATTTGGTTAAACAACAAGGTATGTTTAGCTACACAGGTTTAACCGCTGAACAAGTGGATATTTTAAAAGATAAATATGCCATCTATTTGTTGCGTAGTGGTCGTATGTGTGCGGCGGGTTTAAACTTAAATAACATTGATTATGTAGCTGAGTCTATTGCTGAAGTGATTAAAGCAACTACTGAAGTGATTAAAGCAACCGCTTAAATTTAATTCGTAGGTTAAATACAGATCCAACCTTTATTTAAAAGTCTAAAGCTCGAACGTAAAAAAAGCCCGATAAATATATCGGGCTTTTTTATATTGATTCGCTCAATTATTCAGCAAACCCTATTATTCAGTAAATATGTTATCTACCAATAATGAAGAGTCTTTAGGTGAAATCAAGCTCAACCATATCCTATTGTTGGATAGATTCAACGGTTGAGAAACTCAAAATTGAGGAGCAACCCAGTCAATCTTAGGCTTGCTCCTACTTCACCTTAACTTGATAAAGCTGCCATTTTGCTACGTGCTGCATGCAGTTTTTTATAACTTTCAATCAGACGTAAATGACGATCTAAGCCTTCAAGTTTCATGCTTGTTTCTGTTAAACCGTAGAAACGGACACTGCCGTCCATAGAACCAATCACCGCATCCATACGTTCATCACCAAACATACGACGGAAATTGGCTTCATAATCATCCAAGTCCATCTCATCATCAAGTTCGACTTCTAGAACCACATTCAGACACTGATAGAACAATCCACGTTCAACGGTATTGGTATTGTACTGAAGGAAAGTTTCCACCAGCTCTTTCGCCTCTTCAAATTGCTGCAAGGCAATATAAATAAGCAATTTTAACTCAAGAATGGTGAGCTGACCCCAAACCGTATTGTCATCAAATTCAATGCCAATTAATGTGGTGATGTCAGTGTAATCATCCACTTCAACTTCTTCTAGACGTTCAGCCAATGCTTCAAGGCTTTCCTCATCCAAGCGATGTAAATTCAGAATATCTTCACGGAATAACAACGCTTTGTTGGTATTATCCCAGACCAAATCTTCCACCAAATAAATTTCTGAATAACCCGGCACTAGAATACGGCAGGCTGTTGCACCTAAATGCTCATACACTGCCATGTACACTTCTTTGCCCATATCTTCGAGAATACCGAACAGTGCTGTAGCCTCTTCGGCATTGGAATTTTCACCTTGATTGGTAAAGTCCCACTCGACAAATTCATGTTCTGACTTCGAGCTAAAGAAGCGCCATGACACCACACCGCTAGAGTCAATAAAGTGTTCAACAAAGTTATTCGGCTCAGTTACAGCATTGCTGCTAAAGGTTGGTTTTGGTAAATCATTCAGACCTTCAAAGCTACGACCTTGTAGTAATTCGGTCAGACTGCGTTCCAGTGCCACCTCAAAGCTTGGGTGCGCCCCGAATGAAGCAAACACACCGCCTGTACGCGGATTCATTAAGGTTACGCACATAACTGGATACTTTCCGCCCAATGAGGCATCTTTCACCAATACTGGAAAGCCTTGCTCTTCCAAGCCTTTGATACCTGCCAAAATACTTGGATATTTCTCAAGCACTTCTTGTGGTACATCTGGCAGCGTCATTTCGCCTTCCAAAATTTCACGCTTCACGGCACGTTCAAAAATTTCCGACAAACATTGTACCTGCGCTTCGACCAAGGTATTGCCTGCGCTCATGCCGTTACTTAAATACAAGTTTTCAATTAAATTCGATGGGAAATACACCACCTCACCATCGGAATGACGTACAAACGGGAGTGAACAAATGCCGCGCTCAGTGTTCCCTGAATTGGTATCGTACAAATGCGTACCGAGAAGTTCATCTTCTGGGTTGTAAATTTCTAGACAATATTCATCGAGAATTTCTGTTGGTAACTCACCTTCTGCACCCGGCTGAAACCATTTTTCATCAGGGTAATGCACAAATTCTGCATTGGCGATATCTTGACCCCAAAACTGGTCGTTATAGAAAAAATTACAGTTTAAACGCTCAATAAACTCACCCAATGCTGAAGCCAGTGCGCTTTCTTTGGTCGAGCCTTTGCCGTTGGTAAAACACATAGGTGCTTGCGCATCACGAATGTGCAAAGACCACACATTCGGTACAATGTTGCGCCATGAAGCGATTTCAATCTTCATCCCCAAGCCTGCCAAAATGCCTGACATATTGGCAATGGTTTCTTCTAACGGCAGGTCTTTACCCGAAATATAAGTACTGCTGTCTGAAGTCAAGCTCGGCATCAACAATGCTTGTGCATCAGCATCAATGCTTTCCACTTCTTCAATGATAAATTCTGGGTTATTTTGAATCACTTTCTTTACGGTACAACGATCAATCGAGCGCAAAATACCTTGGCGATCTTTTTCTGAAATATCGGCAGGCAGCTCAACTTGAATTTTAAAAATCTGCTTGTAACGGTTTTCTGGATCAACAATATTGTTCTGTGATAGGCGAATATTATCGGTCGGAATATCGCGAGCTGCGCAGTACACTTTTACAAAGTAAGCCGCACATAACGCCGATGATGCCAGAAAATAGTCAAACGGACCCGGTGCTGAGCCGTCACCTTTGTAGCGGATCGGCTGATCAGCGATCACCGTAAAATCATCGAACTTGGCTTCTTGTCGAAGGTTGTCGAGATAATTAACCTTGATTTCCATGCTGGCACCTAAATATTCTGATGTATCACCACGGACACATCAGATTGCAAATATTGATATATAAGCCGAATCACGGATAAGAAATTGACTTAAAAAAAGAGTGACTAGAATCATCAGTTTGGTTATGACACCAAACGACTGACGCTAGTAATGATGGGCGGTATTATAGAGTGATTTTGTGCAGTTGATAACTTTTGTCTGTCTTTCCACGCTATTTATGAAAAATGCTTAAGACAAGAATAACTTACCCTGTTGAACTTTTGCCCCGTGAGGCTATTGCTGCTCAGGATTTATGATGCTGGATATCTTGATTCTTACAGACAGGTAGAGTGATTGAATCAATCCACAGATGATGATCTTATTTATTTTTATTCGGGCAAAACAGAATAATTCAGTATGAGCCATATATGGCACAAGTACATGGTATTTATAGATTTGAAGCGGTGTAGTCACTTCCTCATGGCTTCTAACCATCACTTTTCAAACACGTTTCTTATATCCGCGATTCGCGCTTTCTAATCATTTGCAATATCAACAGATCTTATATAAAAAAATTGATCAGCCCAATTGTTTAAAATTGGGCTGATTTATGTTTAGCTTTCTATTTCTAAATTTTGTTGTGGTGTTAACTCACTTTCAAAACTTTTCAATTTCGGCTTAACTTTAACAATATAAGCAATCCATAAAATAATCAGCCAACCGATTCCAACGTAAATTGCAGGTCTAGAATCTGGAAAATATGCCATCATCGCTAAAATAAACAACATGAATATAACTGCAAATGCTGGAGCATATGGCCAACCAATCACAGGGAAATCTAAAGCTTTAATTTCTTCCGTTGAAAGTTTACGACGCATAGCAATCTGCGAGACAAGGATCATTAACCAAACCCAAACTGTGGCAAAAGTAGCAATCGATGCAATGATTAGGAAGATATTCTTAGGAATGAAATAGTTCAGCACAACCCCAAGCAATAGCACACCAGCCATAACAACAACGGTCATCCAAGGCACGCCATTTTTAGAAACTTTGGTAAACACAGCAGGTGCTTGTCCACTTTGAGCCATACCATATAACATACGACCTGCACCAAAGACATCACTATTAATGGCTGAAATTGCTGCAGAAATAACCACAATATTTAAGATGGTTGCCGCAGATTGAATGCCTAAACTTTCAAAAATTTGTACAAAGGGACTACCTTGCGTGCCAATTTGATTCCAAGGGAAAATTGACATGAGCACAAAAATGGTCAATACGTAGAATAATAAAATACGAACTGGAACAGCATTAATCGCTTTAGGAATCGATTTTTTAGGATCTTCAGATTCACCTGCGGTAATACCAATAATTTCAATACCACCAAAAGCAAAAACCACAACAGATAAACAGGCAACGAGACCGCCAATACCATTGGGCATAAAGCCATCATAGATCCATAAATTTTGAATACCCGATACGATCGCACCATGATCGTTGTGGAATCCATAAAACATTAAGCCAAAACCACCTATAATCATGGCAATAATGGCTGTTACTTTAACAATGGAGAGCCAAAATTCTAATTCACCAAAGACTTTCACGTGAATTAAATTGATTGCACCTAAAAATAAAATTAAAGATAAAATCCAAATCCATCGAGGTACATCGGGATACCAAAATCCCATATAAATACCAAATGCCGTGACATCAGCCAAAGCCACAATGATCATTTCAAATACATAGGTCCAGCCTGTGGTAAAACCAGCAAATGGCCCAATATATTTTGTCGCATAATGACTAAAAGAACCTGAAACTGGGTTATGTACTGACATCTCGCCCAGTGCACGCATGACAATATAAATTGCAATACCCGCAACAATATAAGCAATTAATACCGAAGGCCCTGCCATTTGAATTGCAGTTGCAGAACCGTAAAAAAGACCTGTTCCAATCGCCGATCCTAAAGCTAAAAAGCGTATATGGCGGGTGTTCAGACCTCTTTTTAATGCAGAATCTTGTGACATTTGAATCTCCAATCCTTGAGGAAATTTTTTATTTGATAAAGGTCACTTCATGTGACCTTTTTTAATCACAGCTTATGCAAGACTAGGTAATAGTTTGGCAATAATTAATTCATTTAAACAACCACTTGCCAACAAATCACTGGCTTGCTCAATATCTGGAGCAAAGAAACGGTCTTCACTATAATAAGGCACTTGATCACGTAAAATATGACGTGCACGTTCCAATTTCACTGTACTTTTTAGTCCCTTACGGAAGTCTAGACCCTGACATGCACCTAACCATTCAATGGCTAAAACACCACGTACATTTTCTGCCATTGGCCATAAACGCTTGCCGGCATTCGGTGCCATAGAAACATGATCTTCCTGATTTGCAGAGGTCGGTAAGCTGTCTACGCTTGCTGGATGTGCCAATGCTTTATTGTCACTGGCTAAGGCTGCTGCTGTCACTTGTGCAATCATAAACCCTGAATTGATTCCGCCATTTTCAACTAAGAATGGTGGTAGTTGTGACATATGACGATCCATCATCATCGAAATACGGCGTTCAGATAATGCACCAATTTCTGCAATTGCCAATGCCAGATTATCCGCAGCCATCGCCACAGGTTCTGCATGGAAATTACCACCTGAAATCACATCACCTTCTTTTGCAAAAACCAATGGGTTATCTGAAACAGCATTTGATTCAATTTCAAGCACTTCAGCAGCTTGGCGAATTTGCGTTAAACACGCACCCATCACTTGTGGCTGACAACGTAAAGAATATGGATCTTGTACTTTTTCACAGCTTTCATGTGATTGACCAATTTCACTGTGATCTAGAAGTAAATCACGATAAGCCGCAGCAACATCAATTTGACCACGCTGACCACGAACTTCATGCACACGTGCATCAAACGGTGAACGCGAACCCAGCATGGCTTCAACACTTAAGCCACCACAAACAACGGCTGCCGAAAATAAATCTTCTGCTTCAAATAAACCACGTAATGCATATCCTGTCGAAACTTGCGTTCCATTTAACAGCGCCAGTCCTTCTTTTGCGGCTAAAGAAATTGGTTCTAAACCTGCAATTTTTAAGGCTTCAACCGCAGGTAACCATTCGCCTTTATAACGTGCTTTACTTTCACCCAATAACACCAAAGACATATGTGCCAGTGGTGCCAAGTCACCTGAAGCACCGACTGAACCTTTTAGTGGAATATGTGGGTAAACTTCAGCATTAATTAAGGCCAATAGCGCTTTAATTACGCTTAAGCGAATACCTGAAAAACCACGAGCTAAACTATTGGCTTTAAGCAACATGATTAAACGAACCATGCCATCATTCAGCGGTTCACCAACACCAGCGGCATGTGAAAGAACTAAAGAACGCTGTAATTGTTCTAAATCTTCAGGTGCAATTTTAGTAGAAGCCAATAAGCCAAATCCGGTATTAATACCATAAGCCGTACGACCTTCATTAATAATTTTATTCACGCAATCAACACTTGCCTGAATTGCAGGAATCGCACTTTCATCAAGTTTGACTTGTATTGGATTTAAATAAGCGTGACGTAAATCAGCGAGACTAAGTTTACCGGGTTGAAGAAGAAGTTCCATTTTCATTTACCTTTGTATTATTTCGTATATCTGCTGATCTTTTATTTTCCTTAAAATACCAACAGATGAGTTCTATATTTTTAATCTATGAGTATCAATCGATTATCACTTTTAAGATGAAGGCATAACCCATCATCTTTGTCACAGCACTTATCTATTCATGAGACCATTTGATTTTGTATCGGATGATGTACTCACGCTTTCTTCACTGAAACTCGTGATGATCACAATTAGACTCCTTTCCTTTGCTCATATTTTATATTGACAACAGTTTTGAATTCTGTACAGATACGTATAATCCTGTATATACAACAAACTTTACACAAAAATTACCACTTTTGAAAATAGATTTTTTATAAAAATGTTAAAAATACAATAAACCATTGAATATATTAATGATTAATTTTAAATAAAATAAAATAAAATAAAAATCATACGCTCATTCAGCAGAATCTAAAAATAAAGACATCGATCAATATGATAATGATCTACTCAGTTCGTGAGCAGCCCTCTATAGCATTAGAGTTTATTTAAGGTGAATAACAACATGATTATTACACTTTAAAGACCATCTAAAATATCGAAAAAAGAAATGCTTAGACCGAATAGAATGCTCAGTCTGTATAAAATCTGATGAAATGATGAATTATGTAGACGTGCTGATTTCCATTTTAAACTTGGATAAAAAGATTGCTCTTTTTATCCAAGTTTTATGAAAAGTCTGTTTGTTTGCACTCACCCTATGCAACGTGAAAACGGATAGAGTGAGTCATTCAAATCAGATATTTAGCCTGGGAAAATTCCGCGATCTTGACGTGCTTTTAAAATACGCTCACACGCTAAAATATATGCAGCTGTTCTTAAACTACACACTTTTTCTTCTGAGGTTTGCCATACATCATGAATGGCTTTAATCATGAGTGAATCTAAGCGTTGGTTCACTTCTTCTTCTGACCAGAAAAAGTTTGCCATCCCTTGAACCCATTCAAAATAGCTCACCGTTACACCGCCAGCATTACAAATCACATCGGGTACAATGGTCACGCCACGTTCAATTAGAATATCTTCAGCTTGCTGATAAGTCGGGCCATTCGCACCTTCTAAAATCAGTTTAGCAGTTAAGTTCTGTGCTCTTTCTGGGGTAATTTGCCCTTCTAATGCAGCAGGGATAAAAATATCCATGTCTACAAGCCAAAACTCATCATTGCTAATGGCTTTAGCGCCAGCAAATCCAGCAACGCCTTGATGTTGTTCTAAATGTAACTTTAAAGCCTCAACGTCCATACCTTCTGGATTATGAACCGTTCCAGTATGATCTTGAATAGCAACAATTTTAGATTGGGCATCAGCAAATAAATAAGCAGCTTCGCTACCCACATTACCAAAACCTTGGACTGCAACTTTGGCATCTTTTAAAGGCAATTGAATTTTTTCTGCAACTTGTTGACCTGTAATAAATACACCACGGCCAGTTGCTTTCACGCGTCCTAAAGAACCACCTAAATGAATCGGTTTACCCGTTACAACACCTATTACAGTATGCCCTTGACCAGAAGAATAAGTATCCATAATCCAGCCCATCACGCGTGGATTGGTGCCAACGTCTGGCGCAGGAATATCTTTTTGTGGCCCAATAATATGGCTAATTTCACTGGTATAACGACGTGTTAAACGCTCTAACTCACGTGCTGATAGTGTTCTTGGATCAACACGTACACCACCTTTCGCGCCACCAAAGGGTAAATTCATCACTGCGGTTTTAATGGTCATCCAAGCTGATAATCCCATTACTTCATTTAAATCCACATCTGGATGATAACGGATGCCGCCTTTACCGGGACCACGTGAAAGATTATGTTGAACACGATAACCTTCAAAATGACGGATTGAACCATCATCCATCACGATAGGAACATCGACAATCAAAGCACGCTTAGGACGCTTTAAAGTATCAATATATTCCTTGAGATGATCTAAATAGGGTGCCACACGATCAATTTGTGCTAAGTAAGTTTGCCATGCACCATCTTTGTCGTCGATATACGATAAATTAGACATTATTCATCCTTAATGAATTTACTATATGTTCAACTTTATAAATCAAACATATATTTAAATATGATTTACTACATATTTAACTTTATAAATCAAACATGTAGTTAAATATGATATACGCAGCTAATTTCGCTGTTTTGTGATCCAAATCAAATTTTGGATTACATTCCGCAATATCCAGTACTTTAATTTTTCCAGAGCGCTTAATCAATTGCAAAATTGGGTCAAAGACCGTTAAATCGATGCCTTTTACAGCAGGCGCACTCACACCAGGTGCAATGCTTGAACTAAAGACGTCCAAATCAATCGTGATATACAAACAATCCACTTGTTCAATAAAATGATTGACTTTTTTAAGCAAACTTTCAATGTGAATAATGTGTACATCACGATCGTAAATATATTCACACTTCAAACGATCTGCCGTTTCAAATAAAACTTTGGTATTGGCGTGTTTTGCCACACCAATACATAAATAATGAAACGGTTTTGAGTTTTGCTCAGATAATTGCGCCGCTTGTAAAAATGGCGTACCTGACGATGCCTGCTCAGCTTCTCTTAAATCAAAATGCGCATCAAAATTGATAATGCCAATATTTTTTTCAGGTTCATGTTTTTGCAAATATTGAAATAAACCGCTGAAGCTACCAAAAGCCACTTCATGCCCACCACCCAAAACAATTGGATGTTCGACCTTGTGCCAAAGATTGTGCAACTTGATCTGCCAATTGCGCTTGCGCTTGTTCCAATAAACCATTTTCACAAATCACATCACCATAATCGGCAATGCTGATGGGTTGATGCACAGGCAAATTAGCCAGTTGTTTACGAATCGCATTGGGTGCATCGGCTGCGCCAACCCGCCCCTTATTTCTCTGCACACCTTCATCGGAACTAAAGCCAATCAGGGCAAAATTTGCCGATGCTGATTGATTCATCACTTGAAAAATACGTCGATGGTTGACTGCTGTACCATCATTGCGTCCATTCCAATCAAATGTACTGGTCATTTTAATTCTCTACTCAAATTTTTTGTGCACTTTGCTTAAACTTCAATACCTAAACGCTGATCTCTTGACCTTGATAAACAATGCGTTTCGATAAATCACCACCTAACCAATAGGTCAATTCGGATGGATGTTCGATATCCCATGCAATAAAATCGGCAACTTTGCCTTGCGCTAAACTGCCATGCGAATCTTGTAAACCTAAAGCATGTGCTGCATGAATCGTTACCCCTGCCAATGTTTCTTCAGGGGTTAAACGGAATAACGTGCTGCCCATATTTAACATCAGACGTAAAGACAACACTGGCGATGTGCCCGGATTCAAATCTGTTGATAAGGCAATACGCACCTGATGTTGCTTCAAAGTATCCATCAGCGGTAATTTAGTTTCTCTTAAGAAATAAAATGCGCCGGGTAATAACACTGCGACTGTGCCCGATGCAGCCATCGCTTTAACATCATCTTCGGTGATGTATTCAAGATGATCTGCTGATAAGGCCTGATAACGCGCTGCTAAACTTGAACCCGCTAAAGAAGATAATTGCTCTGCATGGATCTTCACAGGCAGATTTAAACTTTGTGCCGTTTTAAATACCCGTTCAACTTGTTCTGGTGAAAATGCTAAATACTCACAAAATGCATCCACTGCATCAACCAAACCCTCTTG
Organism: uncultured Gammaproteobacteria bacterium; assembly: GCA_963812025.1. Lineage (GTDB taxonomy): Bacteria > Pseudomonadota > Gammaproteobacteria > Pseudomonadales > Moraxellaceae > Acinetobacter. The sequence goes on along the minus strand of CAWETQ010000006.1, from coordinate 402,433 downwards.
ATGTAATTTAGGTAACATTTCAGTGCAAATATGCTCAATATAAGCATCACTTTGCTCGTGATATTCTGGCGGTAAAGCATGTGCAGCGAGGCAGGTACTTTTAACTGTAATCGGCAGACGTTGACCAATTTCACGAATAACACGCAGCATTTTTCTTTCATTGATATAATCGAGTCCATAACCCGATTTAATCTCAATGGTAGTCACACCATCTTTAAGTAAACTTTTGACTCGTCTTAATGCACTATCAAGTAATTGTTGTTCTGTTGCTTCACGGGTTGCACGTACTGTGCTGGCAATACCACCACCTTGTGCAGCAATTTCAGCATAGCTGACACCTTGCAATCTTTGTTCAAATTCAATACTGCGGTTGCCACCGAAAACGCTATGCGTATGGCAATCAATAAAACCCGGTGTTACCCAAGCTTGCTGTAAATCAATTGTTTCATCATATTGATCTGCAACTAAATCTGGTTGAGATCCAATCCAATGAATAATATTCCCTAAAGTCACAATAGCCGCATTTTCAATTATGGAATATCGACCATTTTGCATGGTTGCGACATGACAATTGTGCCAAAGTTTTTTCATAACATCCGCCTTAGGCTTAATTTAGCTATATACCGTGATTTACTTTTTCTTTGTTCATGTTTTAGGAAACAGACCAATCCTTTGTTGAAATTGCTTCATCACAATTTCATAAGGTTGTTACCGAACGCATCGATAACAACCTACTTAATTTTTGAGGACTAAATTAACCATTAACCATTGGTAAGTTCAAGCCTTGTTCATTCGCACAATCAATTGCAATTTGATAGCCTGCATCAGCGTGACGCATCACACCTGTTGCTGGGTCATTGGTCAGTACACGTGCAATACGTTCAGCCGCTTCATCTGTACCGTCACAAACAATCACCACGCCTGAATGTTGAGAAAAGCCCATACCAACACCACCACCGTGATGTAATGATACCCAAGTCGCTCCACCCGCTGTGTTCAATAAGGCATTGAGTAATGGCCAATCTGAAACGGCATCTGAACCATCTTGCATCGATTCTGTTTCACGGTTCGGACTAGACACTGAACCTGAATCTAAATGGTCACGACCAATCACGATTGGCGCAGATAATTCACCACTACGTACCATTTCATTAAATGCTAAGCCTAGTTTTGCACGAAGACCTAAACCGACCCAGCAAATACGTGCAGGTAAACCTTGGAAGCTAATACGTTCACGCGCCATATCTAACCAATGATGTAAATGTGCATCATCAGGAATCAATTCTTTAACTTTCGCATCAGTTTTATAGATATCTTCTGCATCACCTGAAAGTGCAACCCAACGGAATGGACCAATACCGCGACAGAATAATGGACGAATATACGCAGGAACAAAACCAGGGAAATCGAATGCGTTTTCTACGCCTTCTTCTTGTGCCATTTGACGAATGTTATTGCCATAGTCAAATGTTGCAATGCCTTGCGCTTGGAAATCGAGCATCGCTTGAACGTGTTTTGCCATCGACTGTTTTGCCGCTTTGGTCACGACTTGTGGTTCTGTTTTCGCACGTTCTTTATATTCTTCCCACGTCCAACCAATGGGTAAATAACCATTTAGTGGATCATGTGCGCTAGTTTGGTCAGTCACCATATCTGGGCGAACACCACGACGTACCATTTCAGGTAAAATTTCTGCGGCATTACCATGCAGTGCAATCGAAATTGCTTTACCTTCGGCTGTATATTTTGCAATACGCGCTAAAGCATCATCTAAATCAACAGCTTGTTCATCGACATAACGGGTACGTAAACGGAAATCGATACTGGCTTGTTGACATTCAATATTCAGTGAACATGCACCTGCCAAAGTTGCAGCAAGCGGTTGAGCGCCACCCATACCACCTAAACCAGCAGTCAATACCCAACGACCTGTTAAATCACCATTAAAGTGCTGACGCCCTGCTTCAACAAATGTTTCATATGTACCTTGTACAATCCCTTGACTACCAATATAGATCCAAGAACCTGCGGTCATTTGACCATACATAGCCAAGCCTTTCGCATCCAACTCATTGAAGTGTTCCCAATTTGCCCAATGCGGAACCAAGTTAGAGTTTGCAATTAAAACACGCGGTGCATTGCTGTGCGTTTTAAATACACCTACTGGTTTACCCGATTGAACCAATAACGTTTCATCATCTTCAAGTTGTTTTAGTGTTTCAACAATTTTGTCATAACATTCCCAGTTACGCGCTGCACGACCAATACCACCGTAAACCACCAATTCTTTTGGATTTTCAGCAACATCTGGATCCAAATTGTTCATTAACATACGCAAAGGCGCTTCGGTTAACCAACTTTTAGCATTGAGTTTAGTACCACGTGGAGCACGGATTTCTACATCACGAAATGGTGAACGAATTTCCGTTTCACTTAATTTAACCGAATTTGTCATTGAGCAGACTCCTTTCTTATAGATAGCTTCATAGTTATCTTTACTATGAAAATTAAAATGTATTAACTTGTATATACATATATATACTACATAAAAATCCACTTTAAAATCCATTTTTGAAATTATTTTTTATACCCATGATTTTTATAAATAAAAAAAAGATGCGTCATGGTTATGACGCATCTTTTAAATGTATACAGTTCTAATTTTTACGCTGAAAATAATTCAATCAAACAAAAATCGAGAAGGTCTTCTGACTTAAAGCTTAAAAGTTTGGCTTGAGTAGGGATTGATGTAATCTCTAAAGTCTCGTACTCGTGCAGGGATTTCTTTATGCCATTCATTTCAATATCTAATCGTTTACCCATATTGAAGATAAGAATTTTCTTCGCATCACTCATCACAGGTGATATCTGAACGGTATCAATCCATTGTAATCGTGCAGCAAATTTTTGAGGGTTATAAATCAGATTGAAATCTCGGATTTCACCATCGAGTAATTCCGCATAGACAGTACTTTCCCCATGAAATGCAAAAAACTGTTTCTGTTCTAAGCTTACTTTTTCATTTTGATCAATGTGTAAACTCAAGCCTTTGCCTTCAAGCACGCCAAGAATACGTTGCTTGTTTTGAAAGCAGGAAAACTGTCCATCTACTTTTACATCTGCAATCGATACGCGCCAATCAAAATCATCCAATCCCTCACCATGACTTCGGGCAACCTCTAAAGTGAAACCCTGACCATTTTTCCAAGGCATTTTTTTGTAATGCTGTTGGGTAAGCACTTGGATCATGGGGTAAATTTCCCTTCCAAGTGATAACGATGTCCCGGATAGATCAAACGTGCACTAGAAATCAGATTTTTATTTGACCATGTTCTACGACGAATCAGTAAACAAGGTTCAGCTTTATTAATTTTTAACCATTTCGCTTCTTGAGTTGAAACCAGAATAGCTTTAATAATATGTTCACCTTCGGTCACTGGTGCATGTGCCATCAGATAAGCATGTGGCGTAATTTTTGTAAAATCTTGTTTTAAATAATCTGGAACCAAAAATGAGTTAACCAATCGTTCTTCTATTTGAATCGGGATATCATTTTCAAAATGTACAATAATGGAATGAAATAAAGGATGACTCTCTTGCACCTGCATCTGTAAACTTTGTAGCGAATCTGCTTGAATACTTTCTAAAACCAAGACTTCAGCACGATGCTGATGATTACGTGATGCGATTTCATCTGCGATATTATTAATCTGAAATAATGCCGTTTGCCCTTGGCTTTCAGCAACAAAAGAACCTACGCCTTGTACACGAACCAACATACCTTCAGCCGTTAATTCCCTAAGTGCTCGGTTGACAGTCATTCGGCTACAACCCAGTTGATTCACCAATTCACTTTCCGAGGGAATCTTTTGATTTGTTGTCCATACACCCTTATTAATTTGTAAGGTGATCAATTGCTTGACCCGCAGATAAATGGGTATTGGACTATTTTCATCAATAGAAAGCGCTAAATCAGGTTTAGGCTTTTGTATATTCGACATGTATAACTCATTTATAAGATACTTATTTTAATTAGTTTACGCTGTAAAAAGTTAAAGGTATATACATATAAATACAAGTCATTTTATTGAATTGATCAAGTTAAAATATCCCAAAAAATCATAGATTCAAGTCACAATTTGGGTATGAGGTCTGCCTTCGGGTCTTAAAAGAGTAACTTAGATGCTTGCGCCATCAGCAAAATTATAATAGGTAAAAACCACGTTGATCCCCAAAATACAAACGCCCGATGAAATTCATCAGGCGTTTGATTGAAATAAGTGTCAACCTATTGCATGGCTATAAATTCTAAACTTGCTGCATTATTTTATTACGCAGCAGCACGCTCAGTAATAGGTACAACTTTACGCAGTTCAGGCCCTGTATAATCTGCACTTGGACGAATAATACGGTTATCTGCACGTTGTTCCATCACATGTGCCGCCCAACCTGTGACACGGCTCATCACGAAGATTGGTGTGAATAATTTCGTTGCAATATCCATGAAGTGATACGCTGAAGCATGGAAAAAGTCTGCGTTACAGAACAATTTCTTCTCACGCCACATCACTTCTTCACAACGTACTGAGACTGGATAAAGTACCGTATCACCGACATCTTTTGCTAAACGCTCAGCCCAGATTTTGATGATGCCATTACGTGGATCATTGTCTTTATAGATCGCATGACCAAAGCCCATGATCTTTTCTTTGCGTTCAAGTTTGCCCAACATTTCACGTTCAGCTTCGTCGGCAGAGCGTCCAGTTTTCAATCATTTCCATTGCAGCTTCATTGGCACCACCATGTAATGGCCCACGCAGTGAACCAATGGCACCGGTAATACATGAATGCATATCCGACAATGTAGAAGCACAAACACGTGCAGTAAAGGTTGAAGCGTTAAATTCATGCTCTGCATAAAGAATCAGCGATACATTCATCACTTGTTCATGCAATTCATTTGGTTTTTCACCACGAAGTAAATGCAGGAATTGCGCACCGATTGAATCATCATCGGTATTTTCTTCAATGCGCACACCGTCATGGCTAAAACGATACCAATAGCAAATAATCGCCGGTAAGGTTGCCAAAATACGATCGGCTACATCTTGCTGTTCAGTAAATGATTGTTCAGTTTCCAAGTTACCCAGCATCGAAACGCCAGTACGCATCACATCCATTGGATGCGAGTCCGCTGGAATACGCTCTAATACTTCTTTTAAGGCTTGCGGTAATTGACGCAGCGATTTTAATTTCGCTTTGTAAGTTGCAAGCTGTGCAGCAGTGGGCAATTCACCAAAGAAAATCAGGTAGGCGACTTCTTCAAATTGGCAATTTTCTGCCAAGTCCTGTACATCGTAACCACGATAGGTTAGCCTGCACCACTTTTGCCTACAGTTGAAAGTGCCGTTTTACCTGCCACTTGTCCACGCAATCCTGCGCCTGTGAGTACTTTTCCTTCAGCCATTTTTTTATTCTCCATGTTGAATCTTTTATTTAAACAATTTATCTAAGGTATTTTCAAAGGTGTGATAATCAAGGAATTGGTACAGTTCTTTACGCTGTTGCATGCTATCCAATACATTGACTTGCGTACCCGTTTCACGAATAGAGCGCATCACTTCGAGTGCCGCTTTTTGCATTGCACGCGTTGCTGACAGTGGATACAGCACCATTGAAATGCCCTGTTCAGCCAGTTCTTCCGTGGTGTAATACGGGGTATCACCAAATTCAGTAATATTGGCCAATACAGGTACACCGACTGCATCACAGACGGTTTTGTACATGGTAATGTCGGTCATTGCTTCGGCAAAGATCGCATCGGCACCCGCTTCTACACAGGCACAGGCACGGTCAATCACGGCTTGCAAACCTTCTTTTTGTAAGGCATCGGTACGTGCCATGACCACAAAGTTTGAATCTGTTTTGGCATCCACTGCAGCTTTAATACGATCAACCATTTCTTGTTGTGTGACAATTTCCTTATTTGGACGGTGACCACAACGTTTTTGTGCAACCTGATCTTCAATATGTACTGCCGCCGCACCGGCAGCAATCATTTGCTTGACCGTACGTGCAATATTAAATGCACCGCCCCAGCCTGTATCAATATCGACCAAGAGCGGTGTATCAACCCGTTCAGTAATACGACGTACATCTTCAAGTACATTGTCTAAACTGGTCATGCCTAAATCAGGTAAACCATAAGAATAGTTGGCAACACCTGCACCTGATAGATAAATGGCTTTATAACCGACTTCTTTTGCCATCATGGCTGCATAGGCATTGACTGTGCCAATAATTTGTAATGGTTTTTCTACTTCCAGTGCTTGTCTGAATCTTAAGCCTGCAGATTTGTGTTCTGTCATTTCCCTTTCCTTAATTATTTATTAAATGTTAAAAATATTAATCGTGATTAACCTTCTAACAAAACCGAACCATACTCTTCACGTAAAACTTTTTTAAGTATCTTTCCAGTACCACCTACAGGAATGGAATCCACAAAAATAACCTTATCTGGAATTTGCCATTTCGCAATTTTATCGGTGTAGTAATCCAAAATATCTTCTGCTGTAATTTGGCTTTCAGCTGATTTTTTTGCAATTAATATCGGTCGTTCATCCCATCTTGGATGTACAGCTGCAATTACAGCAACCATATCAATTGCAGGATGTGCACTCGCAATATTTTCCAACTCAACTGAGGAAATCCATTCGCCACCTGATTTAATTAAATCTTTAGAGCGATCACAAATATTCATATAGCCATCTTGATCTAAGGTCGCAATATCACCTGTATCAAACCAACCATCTAAAGTAAGAGCGGATTTATTTTCCCCAAAATATGAATCTACAATCCAGTGTCCCTTTATTTGTAAATTTCCTGAGGTTTGACCATCCCGTTGAATTTCCGTCACCCCATTTTCTTCATCACTCACACGTAGTTGCACACCAAATGGCGGACGACCTTGCGAAAAACGAACATTAAACTGTTCTGTTTCAGCTAATTCCAAATGTTTGGCTTTAAGTTGATTAACTGAACCAACTGGACTCGTTTCCGTCATCCCCCAAGCATGAATCGTTTCACATTGGTATACATCTTTAAATGTCTTCACCATTGATGGTGGACAAGCTGCCCCACCCACCACATTGCGCGTCAAACTGATAAGTTTGCTACCCGACTGATGTGCTGCGTTTAATAGTCCTTGCCAAATCGTTGGTACACCTAAGGCATTGGTCACTTTATATTGATCAATTAAATGAACCAAACTCGCCCCATCCAACATTGGGCCAGGAAGTACCATACTGCATCCAACCATAGCCGCGGCATAAGGCGTTCCCCAAGCATTGACATGAAACATGGGTACAACAGGTAATATTCTATCTTTTGCCGATAAATTTAATGAATCAGGTAAACAACTTGCATAACTATGCAATATCGTCGAACGGTGGCTATATAAAACACCTTTAGGATTCCCTGTCGTACCCGATGTATAACAAAGTGAGCTTGCCGTTGTTTCTTCTAATTTTGGCCATTCATAATGCTCAGACTGAGCCTCAATAAGCACATCATAAAACTGTACTTCAGGGAGTGCTTTTTTAATGTTTTCATCATAAGCATCAAGACAAATAAAATGCTCTACATGTGGAAGAGAAGCCTGAATTGAAATGACTAAATTTAAAAATGTTTTATCGAAAATAATCACTTTATCATTTGCATCATTAATAATATAAGTCAATTGTTCAGGGAAAAGACGAGGATTAATAGTGTGACAAATCAAGCCACTTCCAGATATTCCATACCAAGTTTCTAAATGACGATGATTATTCCATGCAATAGTTGCAACTCGATCACTTGCAGACAAACCGAGTGATTGCAAGACATTGGCAAAACGTTTTGAATTTTTAGCAATCTGTGCCCAGTTGCTTTGCGTCATAGAGCCATCAGTGTTTTTTGAAATAATAGCTGTATCTGCGTGATAAATTTCAGCATGTTCGATTAAGCTACTAATCAAAAGTGGTTGAAACATCATATTTCCATGCATTGAAAAATATCCTTATTTCCGATGTTTGTAAGTCTATTGTTTTAATATCAGTAAATGATTACTTCTATAATTGGTCTTTAAATTACAATAATTTTCTCTTTTAATTTTGTCATTTCGTCTCAAATATTTGTCATTTCGGCACAAAGATCCACAAAAGACTTAACGATTTAAGAAAATACAATGTGCTTTTTCAAAAAATACTGATTTCAAATTTTGTTCATTTAATCTTGTTCATTGCATCCATTCAGATAGGAAGACTCGTTCGTCGCCAACGAGCAGGTGTGATGTTGTACCAACGTTTAAATGCTCGGGTAAAATTTGCTTGATCATCATAACCAAGCTGATTCGCGACTTCGATGATCATTAATTGTTTATTTTTTAGCAGTTTAACTGCAATTTCCTTTCGGGTTTTTTCTAATAATGATTCAAAAGTTGTGCCGTATTGATTTAAATAGCGGTACAAGGTAAAACGATGGATAGAAAAATATTCAGCAACCCGCTCAATATTACACAGCCGATGTGGTAATAATTCTTCAATTATTTTACAGACTTGTGTGATGATGTCCACGCGATTATTGGTTCGTAATTCGGATAAATGCTGACGTAAAAAATGGTCTAATTGATGATCATGTCCTGTCCGCTTTTGATCTAATTGCTCCTGAGGAAATAAAATTTCATGTTGAGTTTGTCCAAACCATACTGGACAACCGAAAAACTTTTCATAAAGATGTGCAGACTTCGGTTTTGGATATGAGATACGGACTAAAGTGGGACGCCATGACTTACCTAAAACCAGTTCGATAATTGAAACCATCGCAACCAAATAAGCCGTTTGATATTGTTCTTTTCCAGAAATTTCACCCTCAATCTGCATACATATACGTGCATACCCCTGATCTTCCTGTAGATCCAGCTTTTGCCCTCGGTACCACATACTCCCATAATAAAACAAGCTTGCCATCGCATCGCGCATCGTCGCGGCATTGAGCACCAAAAAGCGTAATGGCCCAATATTTGAAAGTTGTGCATTTTTCCCAATGAGTAATCCTAAATGATCACACCCCGTCAACGCCTCTACAACTTTAAAAATATGCCCTTGGGTCTGTAACGATACAGGCATTAAATTATTTTTTAAATCTTCCAGTTTTATTGCAAATTGATCAAATACGATTTGGGCATCAAATCCTTGCTCTTCTAAAAAGTTGGCAATTAAGGCGAGAATGCCAATAGGATTAGATTTTTCTTGTATTTTTGCATCTATATATTGCATTTAAACCTCTAGATTTATTAAAAAGGCGGTGGTAGCCCCTTCACCTCTTTTAACAATTTAAAACAAGTCAATCATGGTCACTGCTTGACCATGATTTACTTTGATTGGATGTAAAAATAATATTTAAAAACAAGAAATAATATTCAGATTAAAAATTGACTTTGAATACCAATGAAGCAAAGTCCCGGTCATCTATAGTGCTGAATTCATTCGAACCAAAAAAGTTAGTATAGGCAATCTCAGTGGTATATTTTTTCTGATAGGTCGCCGATACCGCTGCACCTATGCTCATTTGCCCTTCTTGAAAGTTTTGGCTAAAACCATGTACATCATGACGGAAGCTAAGACTCGGTGTAATAACTGTTGATGGCAAAAGATCTTGATAACTTAATGCGCCACGTAGTCGATAACCTAATGACCATTCGCTAAAAAAACCTTCTTTATTACAAAAACGTTCATTCATATCGTCAATAACGTCATTTGGAAGATGTGCGGTGCCATATGGTGTACATTTAAATTCACCTGTTTCAGGGTTATACGCACCAGTAGAAAGTTCACTGCGACCAAAAACCCCCACTCGACCAATACGATGATTGCCTATATCAGCAATGTGATTTGCTGCAAACTCAGCAGACCAAGTCAATGCATTTGCCCCTAGAACATTAGAAATACTATCGCTTGCACCTATTGAAAATTGGGTTACAGGTAAACGTACATATCCATTGATATATTTGCCTAACTCAGGAGCAACACCGGGAGGTGTAAATGGCGTTTCACTAGACAAAACTTGAGCATAAACAATATCTGTACCATTTAATTGCAACGGTTGATCTGGCTTATGCGTTAATTCACTGAAAACTGTTGTCGTTCCTATTTTCCCAGTCAAACTTAAGCCATACAGCTTGATATCTTCAGGATAGATAGAAAAAAAACTCGCCGTTTTAAAGTTTTGTGGCCCGGGTGCAGTCACGGTAAAGCCATCAAAATTTGCATTTCGACTATGGTAATTCGCATAGTACATACCGAGTTCAGCATTATTTAAACTAGGTAAAATTTGCTTTAAGGCAATACCATATTGTCCACTATCTTTCGCATATCTGCTTTCTGTACGTGGAATAAAAGTTTGAGCCGCTAAAGCACTGTCTGACAGTTTATCTCCAGGCGTAACCGTTAGAATAATCGGTCCGCAATTCTCTGGAACGAAATCAGAGATTGCAAAAAAAGTCCCACAACCATCTACCACTGTAGGTCTAAACTTGAACTGATAGAAGCCTTCAACCTTAAGATTTTTATTAATCCCTGCTGCAAAAGAGAACATTTCAACAGGAATAACTCTTTCTTTTGCCTCCCCACCCGGTCGATTCATCGCGGCAAAATCAAATGCATTGACAGAATTTAAACCATTCTGAAAAAACTGTGATTTCCCCCAACTTAAAGTATGTTTACCTAATTTAAAATTAAAAGACTGATCATTCTCAAATGCAAAATTCTTCCAAATATAGGCATCCCAAAGCTCTATTCCCTTGAATTTTGCCAGTCTTGGCCATGCTGAATCATCAAATGGCTTTAAATCACCATGTCCTGTTTCGTACGCATGGTCATACCAGTATTTCGTACTAATCACAGCACCCTGCTGTTTACCATTCAAACGAAACTCGGTTAAGCCCTTAACAATTTGGGATATTGCATCATGTTTACTAAAATTTGCACGACCATCATCACCATTAACATCCACGCTAAGCCCCTCTTTACCAATGCTGAGCGCATCTGGTTTATAGAGCAATGCACCATCAGGATTTTGTGTACTCCAACTTTGACCAACACTTAAACTGGTATTTGTTTCAAACTTCCAATCGTCATTGATATCAAAACTAGCAGCTGTCGCTTTTGAAATAAATAGGATTAAGCCCAAAGAGAAACCAACCCTTTGAATGAATAAAATATGACTTCTTTTCTCATTTAAATATAAAAACTTATTCACCATATCATCTCCATATAGATATGATTTATTTTGATTAACTTGCTGCATCCAATATTTACAGAATGAGCAAAAGCGTAAATTATTGTTTTATAAAATCCATTTACAGCTGATCTCGCTAACGAATGAGCAAAAGCTGTGAAACAAACTAAGAAATTGTAAAATTAAGGCTTAAACTGATGTCATGCTTGACATGACAAGCTTTTAAAAAGCTAAAAAATCATTCACGAACTATGCAGACATGACACAGTCATCAACCATGTCAAGCTGTTGAATAAACTGTTCAGCCTGTGGCCAAGGGCCAAAACCAGCAGCAGGATTAACATGACCAACAGCACCCAAGTTAACCAATTGACTGCCCCATGTTTTCGCCATATCTGCAACAGCAGCAAAACTGGCTAAAGGGTCATTGGTACTGGCAGCAAGAATGCTTGGAAAAGGCAACACTTGACTCGGTAAAGGACTCCACCCCTCTAGTCGGAGGGTGTCAGAACTTGGATAATTTTCTGGCCAACTTTGTGTCAAATCAGGAGGTGCTACAAGCAATGCGCCTTTAATGGCATGATGCTGATGCTTGGCTGCCCAATGTACGGTCATCAATACACCAGCACTGTGCGCAACCAAAATCACCGGCCCATCTATTTTTTCCAGTTCTGCCTGAATTGCCGCAACACGTTTCGCGCAATTGAGCTTGTCCGTTTGCACAGGGGGTACAGAACGTACCTTAATTAAACGTGCTTCCAATATCGTTTGCCAATGTTCAGCAACGTGATCACGTAAGCCAGGGATGATTAAAACTGTCGCCTTGGTCAGTATTTTTTCCATCTCTACACCTTTAAACTTAATGCTCGCTGAGGATAATAAGTGATATAAATTTCATCTCCACAATACGGTGTAGATTTTTCAAATAATGCACTTTAAGTGACATGCTCTTTTCATTTGATGACAAATCGTTTAAAACTATCTCCTATGCAGCAAAAGCTTTTTAAGCACTCAAAAAAAGCTAAAAGTGAACGAACAAAAATACATGATTGCTTTACGATGAAAGTAGCTGCTTTCGAGACTGAGCATTTTGGTTATAAATAAAGACTGACTAGGAATAGGTTGGTTTAAAAATAGGGAGATAAAAAATGGTTCCTCTTGCCCGTACAGCCGTTCTGAAAAATTATGTGGATGTGACGCAACAATTAGATGTCAACCCTTACCCTTTATTATCAAGTGTAGGAATTTGCCCAACTCAGTTACATAACACGAAACAGCGTATTTCTGTAGATAAGGCCGTTGCTTTACTGGAACAGTCAGCTCAAATCAGTGGTTGTGAGGTATTCGGTTTACGCATGGCAGAACAGCGACAACTCTCTGATTTTGGTGAACTTAGCCTATTACTGAGTTATCAACATACCTTGCGTGATGCTTTACAGACAATTGTCCGCTACCGTAATTTACTCAATGATTCACTTGAAATTTATATTGAGGAGATTGGCAATACCGTCATCATTCGAGAGGAAGTGGTGACAACTGCATCTGTATACAGCCGTCAGGCAACTGAACTTGCACTTGGAATTATGCACCGTTTCTGCGCTGCGCTGTTGCCTCAGAAATGGCGGCCTTTAAGTATACATTTCACCCACAGTGCACCACATGACCTTTCTACACATCGACGCATCTTTGGATGCTCGTTGGAGTTCGGCAGCGAATTCAACGGCATCGTCTGTACGGCGACAGAACTTGATACAGCAAACCCACAAGCCAATACAGCAATGGCCGATCATGCACAACGTTATCTAGATATCTTACAAAATGAAAATGAGTCTTCTATTATTTTTGATATCCGCAAAAGCATCTATCTACTCTTACCCATGGGCCGCGCTACCATTGATCAAGTTGCACAAATGCATGGTATTAACGTGCGAACACTACAGCGTCGTTTAGAAGCATCTCAAACCAGTTTTAGCGATTTAATCAATGATGTACGTCGAAATCTCGTGTTCCGTTACCTGAAAAATATCAATTACTCACTCGGGCAAGTTTCTGACATTTTGGGTTACTCAACACCAAGTTCCTTTACTCGCTGGTTTATCAGTCAGTTTGGAATGGCACCTATGAATTGGCGTAATATCAATAAAGCCATGCTCGATTAATGTGCTATATGATAAAGATCATCATGCTTCATAAAATAGATAAAAAAATCCAGATGCACTATTGCTTAATGCTGATCTGGACTTATCATTTTAAGCTGATAAAAAATCAATATTGCATGAATTAAAATACTGAATAAAAAAGGGACTTGCACCTGTACGAATGACAGAACAGTCTCTATTAAAAAGATATTAGTACTAAAACCACCAGTGCATCAGCGTCAAGACCAATATCACCAGAAAAACACTTTCACCGACCATTAGAAGAATTGGCTTGATCCCAACAGATGCGAGTTCTTTCAATTGAGTCTTCATCCCCAAAGCACTAATTGCAATCACCAAACACCAACGTGATAACTCATTCAGTCCGCCCTGCACAACAACGGGAACCCATCCTGTACTGTTGATACAAGCGAGAACTAAAAAGCCCACTGCAAACCAAGGCAGTAATGGTGGACGCTGCCCCATTGAATCTGCACCTTGCATACGTGTAATCATCGCTGCGCAGACAATCACTGGAAGTAGCATCGCAACCCGCATTAACTTCACGACTGTTGCAGTATCACCTGTTTCTGTCGACATGCTATAACCCGCACCGACCACCTGCGCCACATCATGAATCGTGGCACCCAAAAACACACCAGCGGCCTGCGGGGATAGCTCAAGCCAATTCGCGATCATTGGATACACAATCATGGCTAAGGTCGAAAGCGCCGAGACACCAATCACAGTAAATAAGGTAGCTTTTTCTTTTTGTGGATGATTAGGTAACGCTGCCGATAATGCCAATGCCGCTGAAGCACCACAAATTGCAGTAGCGCCACCAGTCAACATACCAAAGAGCCGCTGAAAACCAAGCACTTTAGCGGCCACGACTGAAACCGATATCGTCACCACAACAAGTGTTATCACTAAAGCGACAGGTTGCCAGCCCAAAGCCGTAATTTGCCCCAAAGTAATACGCATACCTAACAAGGCAATACCAACACGCAATACGGTACGCGCGGTAAACTCAATACCCGCCTTACACTTGCTGTCTGAAGCAAGGAAATTCAATCCCATTCCGAGCAGCAGCGCAAATAACATCACTGGGGCACCATAGTGCTCCGATAAAAAACAGGCCGCGGCAGCAACAACCACACTGACGATAAAACCTGGCATTAACTCACGTGATCGCTGGTTTAAACCCACGAGCATAGGACTATTCATGCTGCTCTCCAGCGTCCATAATAATAAATACTTGGTCGTCAATAATTTCTACTGGATACGAAGCAACTTTAAGCTGAGTAGAATTCAATAAGTAACCACTGGCTAAATCAAAACGCAAACCATGCGCACAACACTGGATCACCTGTCCTTCTAGTTTCCCACCAAATAACGAAGCACCCTGATGTGGACAGCTATCATCTATCGCGTAGAATTGAGCAGCGATATTAAACAGTGCAAGTGATTTGTCTCCAACCATAAGGAATGCTCTTGCACCGGGAGCGGGTACTTTTTCTAGAGGTACTTGAAAACGAGCTGTCATGTCACCAATCCTTGTGTTGCAAGAGCTTCAAGCATTGCTTTATAAAGTACATCTGCTGGATGCGCGCCCGCTAATGCTGAGCGACCATCAAAAATAAAGTAAGGCACACCATTACCACCGGTGTTGGCAGAGATGAAAGGTTCATCCAAATAATTGCCTAGAGCATCAGCTGAAAAACCGCAAAGCGCTGCAATTTTCAGTAAAACTGCTGTATCGCCTATGTCTTCAGAATGATGGAAATACGCTGCAAATAACTGTTCTAACAACATATCGCATTGTTTTGGGCTGCCAATTTTTAAGGCATGTTCCAATAAATGGTGTGCTTGAGCAGTATTGGGCATGCGCTTAATGCGATCAAAATCAAGATCAACGCCTACGACATTCGCTGCCTGACGAACTTGAGCCTGTCGCATACGAACTGAGGTAACACTACCTAATCTTTTTAGATAAAACGCCTGAAAAGGCACCCCTTCAACGGGGATGTGAGGTAATAATTGCACCCCACGCCAGTGTAAGATCACATCAATATCAGGATCAGTTCGATGCAGCTGCTTTATGGCAGTCTGTAACTGACGTTTCCCGATCAAACACCAAGGGCAAATAAAGTCAAAAAATACATCTATATGCAATTGGCGACTCATAATTTATCATCCATGCTAAGTTCATTCGGCTGCACTGCTGACTGAGCATTTGATCGTGCAAGATCTTTGAGATAATGACATTTGGCATAAAAGAACACAGCTGCTGCGGCTATACTGACCAGTGGCATTAATTGAAATGCACTCTGTAACCCAATCACATCAGATACTTTTCCAACAACCAACGGTCCAAGTGCCAGTCCCAGCAAGTTATTGGCTAAGGTTAAGGTTGCAAATGCTGAACTATGCACTGAGTTATGGGTTAAATTGGCAACCATCGCCATAGATGGGCCATTAGTACCGATTACAATGAACACCCCAAGGCAAATCACTGCTAATTGGGCAGGGCCCGCTGACATGGCAAATGCGATCGATAACAGCAGACAGCTCCCTAAACAGTAAGCAATCGCCAAACTTACTTTACGCTCTGGACGATTACGCCCTAAACGATCGCAGAGCATGCCGCATAAAATAGTACCCACTGCACCGCTCAATACAATAATCGCTGCCATGATTCCTGCGGAATCGGTGCTCATCGCATAATATCGGTTTAAATAGCTGGGCATCCAAACAATCACCGAGCCACCAACAAACAACTGCAATCCACTGCCAATGTAAGTTGCAATGACTGAAGGACTGGAATACAAGGTTTTCAGCGGATTTTTAATCTTTATTAGTTTTTGTCCAGCTGCATCTGTGAGAGCTGATGGGGTAATTCTTTTTTCTTTCACAATAAGCGGATACAAAGAAGCCAAGATCAAACCAAATACAGCCATACCGCCAAATGCCCAACGCCAACCAAAATGCTCGGCCAGCACACCGCCTAAGGCCATACCTAAAAATGAGCCACACATACCACCAGCCATAAAAGCACTTGCCAGCGTTGCGCGCATTTCTCGTGGAAATACAGCCATTACAACAGCAATACCCACACTGCCATACGCGGCCTCACCCACACCCACCATAAAGCGAGCAATAAACATCTGCTGATAATTTTCTGCGAGTGCACAGCCTAAGGTTGCTACGCTCCACAACACAGCCATCAAGGTTAAGCTTTTGACTCGACCAAAACGGTCTGCCAACAATGACAAGGGTAAGGTCAACAAACCCACCATTAATGCCACAATGCCACTCAATAAGCCCAACTGACTATCACTAAGTGCCCATTCACTTTTGAGTAACGGAAAAACCGCATTTAACACTTGTCGCGACATGTAATCTGAAATGAGCAAACCAAATGTTAAGGCAAAAACTAGCCATGCATAGCGACGAGGAATACTGATAGAAGTATCCATACTGCTCGTATGTACTGTATGTTGATGAATACCCATACGACCTCCTTGTATGTTTTTATAATTTCTATATCTAGCCAGTGCAGGATCGTGCTACTACTCGTATGCGCTGTATACTTATGGGCATCCACGACCCCTTGTATTTTTATAATTTCAATCTAGCTAGCGCAGGATCACGTTTCCACCTAGAAATGTGACCCTTACTCTTCCACTACATTATGCTGAATACTTAAGTTTAGATTCCTTTGTACTCACAACATCATTACGCTGAGGAACACCCTTTTGTCCTCGTTGACGGTTCGGTGACATACCATTTGCTAGTAAAGTTTCTTCAATACTGTCGTACTGCACACCAATGCGGTAAATTTCACGCGCTTCTTGACCTGAAGCAATCTCACGACCCAACTCATGCGCGATCCGTACGGTTTGTTCAATTTGTTGTACCGATGAAAAACGCTTGCCATGCTGATCAATAATAGTGTCTTCATTACCCACACGCGCATGGAAGCCCATCGCCATTGACATGGTATTAAACGGCAAGACATTTTTTAATAAGGACTCAGAAGTCAAAGTACAACCATCAGGTACGCGGTGAATAAAATTGAAAAAATTAAATGGATTAGGACCATCAAAACCACCACCAATGCCAATCCAAGTCAAATTCAACGGGCCCATATACAAGCCTTTACGCACCATGCGCTCTAAGGTTTCTAAACCATGCATACCCGTTAATTGAAAGTGCGGTTGAATATTGTTTTGGCATAAACGTTTAAGATGTTCAGTGAGCCAAGCGGGTCCTGCTGGAACGGTCATCTCGGCATATGCTGCCTGTATCGCTGGATGTTCCAGTGAAGTCCCTGCTAAATATTCAGGATAGAGCAATTCCATGATATTCATTTGCGTTGTATTGACAGCGACCGTAACCTGATCTGGTTTTGGTGTTAATTCAGCCAACATATGACGTGTATCATCACTTAACCATAGCGCAGCTTCACCTTCACTTTCTGGTGCAAAGGAAATCGAGCCACCCACTTGAATAATCATATCAGGTACTGCTTCACGCACACCTGCAATTAATTCGTTAAACTTTGACAGACGTTTAGAGCCTTTACCATCAAGCTCACGAACATGTAAATGCAATACCGTAGCACCTGCTTCGTAGCAATCTACCGCTTTTTGTATTTGCTCTTCCATGGTCACAGGAATGTCTTCTGGAAAATCTTCTGGCATCCACTCAGGCCCATAAGGCGCAACAGTAATCACCACTTTTTCCATATTTTCTGGGTGCAAAGAATCATCCAAGAATTGCATATACATCTCCTATTATATTTTTTTAAATTATTAATTAGATAGCGTGGTTCAACCTATGAATTTAGTAGGTTAAATCACCAATAATGCCTGCTCGTTCCATTTTTCGATGGCAAGGAGGATAGTCCATCACGGCGTAATGTTGCGTGCTGCGATTATCCCAAATCGCAATGCTATTAGGCTTCCAGCGCCAACGTACTTGATACTCAGGAATACTAGCCTGACTAATCAAATAACGTAGTAGGTCAGCAGCGCCGGGGTTAGCATCTTGTCCGAATCGCACACGTTCAGGTGTATGATAGTTACTGATATGGGTGGTGTAGCTGTTGACGAACAGCACTTTTTCACCTGTTTCAGGATGAGTACGAACCACAGGGTGCTCAGCATCAGGATATTGAGCTTTAAGTGCCAAACGTTTTTCAATGGACATTACCGCACCAAAACTTGCTTCAATGCTATGGCGAGCACGTAAGCCTTCAATCTTTTGCTTTATATCTGCGGGCAGATTTTCATAGGCCGATACCATATTCGTCCACATCGTGTCACCACCTACTGTCGGACACTCCACACAGCGCAGTACACAGCCAAGCGGTGGTGCATCACGCCAAGTCGCATCGGTATGCCACGCATTTTCGTAACGATCTACTGGCTGATCTGGTCTCTTATAGATCTGTACCAATCCTGGATTTTCTGGGTCACTCCCCAGTACAGGGTGATCTTCTAGCGGGCCAAGGCGTTCCGCAAATGCAACATGCTCCGCTCGAGTCAAATTTTGGTCTCTTAAGAATAAGACACGATGCTTAAGCAATTGCGTGCGAATTTCGGCAAACAGACCATCATCATGAATTGCATCTGCCAGACGGACGCCACTTAACTCTGCGCCAATATTGTAAGTTAACTGTTCAATTTGCATAAGAAATCCTTTCAAATTACAAAGATTGATGAACCAATCGTTTTACGTGCTTCTAAATCTTGATGCGCTTGTACTGCATCTTTCAGCTCATAGCGCTGCTTAATTTCGATTTTGATCCGACCATGACTCACATGATCAAACAATTCATTTGCCAGTTCCCTTTTCTCAGCAGGGTCAGCAATATAATCAGCCAAAGCTGGACGTGTGATATACAACGAGCCTTTCATTGCCAGCAATACAGGATCAAAGGCAGGGATTGGGCCAGAAGCTGTACCCACACAAACCAACAAGCCACGGCGTTTTAGGGAATCGAGCGAGCCCATAAAGGTATCTTTACCCACGCTATCAAAGACAACATTAACACCTACACCATTGGTTAATTCGCGTACGCGCTGAGCGACATCTTCATGGCTATAATTGATGACATGATCGCAACCATGCGCTCGTGCTACGGCAGCTTTTTCTTCAGAAGAGGTTGTGCCTATCACGGTAAGACCCAGTAATTTAGCCCACTGTGAAACAATCAAACCCACCCCGCCAGCAGCGGCATGCAATAAAATGCTATCGCCCGGTTTAAAGTCATAAATACGGCGCATCAAATAGGCTGCGGTTAGCCCGCGCATGGTCATTGCTGCGGCAGTTTCACATGAAATTTCTTCAGGCAATTTAATCAGCGCATCTGCTGCAATCAGTCGTTGGGTACTGTAAGCACCTAAGGTATTCAAAAATCCCGTATAAGTGACTCGATCACCTACAACAAATTGGGTAACGCCCTCACCCACAGCTTCTACAACACCTGAAGCTTCCACCCCCATACCATTCGGCATTGGAATTTTGTAAGTACCATTACGGAAATAAGTGTCAGCATAATTCAAACCGACAGCGACATGACGCAGGCGAACTTCTCCCAATCCAGGGGCACCCACTTCCACATCTTCATAGCGCATTACTTCAGGTGTTCCTGTTCCATAGAACCGTATAGCTTTAGTCAATGTCATTTTCAAATCCATATTTTGGTTATTATTCAGTGCCTGCAAAAGCAATAACTCAAACTACAATATATGGATACACACCACTTTACATATGACGACACTCACTTAGCATTTTGCGACAAGGGTATTTTTAGGAATTCTAACGATGATGATCAGCAATCAACTGACTTTAAAATGATATGATTAAAATCAAATTGTTGTGTACTTCATTCTGGCTTTGTTGCGCAAACCATTTTTTACCAGATGAGAAAAACTAATCAGTCCATTACTATTAATAATGGAAAATAAAGTTTAAAATTAGATGCTTAAATAATATCATATCTCTTATTATTTCTTTGGCAGTATGTATGAGTAGTCAGATTTCAACTTTAATTGGTATCTCGGCTTTAATGCTTTGGTCAACCTTAGTCGGTATGCTTAGACTTTCATCTGAACTATTTGGTCCAATCTATAGTGTTACCTACATCTATACATTTAGTGCGATTATTTTATTTCTACTCTACGGATTGCCCGATTTCAAAAAAGCATCTAAAAAATTTTTACTGATTTCAAGTTTTCTTTTTGTAACCTTTGAATTGTGTTTTGCATTTTCAATTACCTTTGCGAACTCATCTACAAAATCAATAGAAATGAATATCATCTTTAATATATGGCCTACGCTTATTATTATGATATTGGCTTTACTTAAAGAAGAAAAAATTAATCTATTGACCATCGTCGGTGTAACAATGAGCTTCATAGGCATCATTGTGATTAACTACAATAAAAATTTTAATTTTATAGATAATATTATTGAAAACCCTTTAAGTTATTTTCTCATATTTCTGGCATCTTTATTGTGGGCAATTTATTGTGTTTATACTAAAAAATATAGCAATGGCTCAAATGGTATTTCCCTCTACTTCATGCTCACCGCCATTACACTATGGATCATAACGATTTCCACAAAAGGCTTATATATTCCTCAATTAGATATAAATAGTTATTTTGTGGTCTTTATTACCGCTTTATTTTTATCACTAGGATATCTGGCATGGAATGTGGGGATCATCAAAGGTAATATGCCTGTACTGATTATGCTTTCATATTTTTCTCCTATACTCTCATCATCATTTTCTGTTGTAATTTTACATTCACATTTATCCACCAATTTCTGGTATGGAACCTTAATTGTTACATTCGGCTCCCTAATATGCTGGTTTTCAATGAGAAAAAAGAAAGTTAAAAATATGGTGTTAAATTAATAAATTTGATAATAAAAAGCCGAAGTTTTCGCTTTGGCTTAATTTATGTTTTATCTATTAATCGCGTGACTCCTGTCACAATCATATCGACTGCAATTGTTCCAATCAGTAGTGCTGATAACCGTCCAACAATATCAAAATATCGATCAATATATTTCGAATGACTATAGCGTAAATGATCATGAGAAAACTTCATCACAATGAGCACGCTACAAGTCAAAAACAACGTGAAAGCAATGACTAATGCTGCTTCAGCGATAGACATACTCATTCCAGTCACTACTGCTGCGCTAATTGTCCCAGGTCCAATCATAAAGGGCATTGCCACAGTACCTGCCAAATGTTCAGGTGCTCCCCGCATTTCACCAATGGTGTCAGCTCCCTGAAACACATAACGATAACCAATGACTAAAAAGATCAGACCACCAAAAATTTGAAAAGATTCAAAACGAACATTTAAATACTGGCTAAAAATAGCTTCACCACCCCATGCAAATAAAAGAAAAACCAAATAAGCAATTAAGGCTCCTTGCATTAACCCTTTATTAAATACTTTGGTTTCAGTATGTCTAATCAAACCAATCATATAAATGCTCATCAAAAAAGGATTAAGCAATGAAAAAAATAAAACAAAGGTATTAATATAAGGAGAGAACACTATTTATTTCCCTTAAATGAATTCAGGAAGTCTGAAATAACTTCCTGAAAAAAGAGTTAACATTGCATGAAATAAATTTCTATTTCATTAACACATGATATTCATTTAAAAATTATAGATAAAAGTTAAATTCAATAACTTATTCCATTTTCCATCATCACCTGCAGCCAATGAACTTCCTGTTCCGCCTACAAATGGATCGTTCTTACTCATTACATATTCTGTATATAAAGAGGTATTTTTATAATCCAAAACAACACCCACAATATGACGTTCTGAGTTATCGAAGTCCTGCTCTTCTTTATTAAAACCACTAAAAACTAAATATGGCGTTACATTAAGTGAACCTCTGACATTCTTGAAGGTATAACTGCTATCCACCGTATAGAAATAACCTTTATTCGCAATGTCATATTCACTATCAAATGAACCAAAGGTAGATGAATACGGGCTTAAATTGTCTTTATTGCTGATCGACTGCTTCCCCCCCGTCAGCACAATATTTAAGTTCTTATAGTTAATTTGATTAAACAGTGCCCATGACTTACGTGAACCATCATCTGACGTTTTATTGTTTTCAATTTCTGAATACCAGTAACTTCCCCCCACAGCAACTTTAAGATCTTCGCGATTTAAAAAAGTTAAATCCTGTTGGATGCGTCCCATCCACATGTTTTTTTCTTCTAGGTCTGTTTTTAATGGATCTGATGATTTCACGATGTTGGCGGTATAACGGGCTGAATCTTGACTTCCACCGTGATAATTCCCTCCATCTGTTGCAAAGTACGCCAAATCAACTTTAGTTGCTGAAGGCAATTCAAAATGATAATTCAGCCCAAGATCATGAGCATCTTGCAATCCCATCGTATTGTTAATGCCAGCATAAAAACTGGTATCCCAGAATCGTCCAGGTCCAAATGGGATCGGTTGTAAACCTACCGTGATATTATCGGTCGGATTTAATCGATACCCAGCATAGCCATAAACCAATGTAGAAAAATCGCATAAAGTATCATATTGGTAACAACGGTACTCAGCCTTTCCAAACCAATCTGGCGACTCATAAGCTAATTTCAGTATTCCAACATCGAACTTAATTTTTTGATCCGATGAAGCAGTACCATAATCTTTATCTTGATAATTGGCACGGACTGTTCCAGAAACAGTCAAAGCACCCAACTCACTTTTTGGATTACCAAATGTGACTCCAGCGATTACAGGCAATGTCATCCCAACAGTAAAAAGACCCATTCCAACTTTTTTATAAATCTTATTCATTCACATATCCTTGTCTAAATGAATTTTCAGGAAATCTATTCCTGTTTTTGGTTAAACTTTTAGGTCATCCTGCCGCTTGCAAAGCAAATGCCTAAATTCAAAAGTTCCGTATGGAAAGCTTTAGGTTTTTAGAAAGCTAAAAAAGAGCTCAATGGATTCAATAAATCACCATTTGAAATTTCCGATTCAAATGGTGAAAAATAAAATTCAGGGTCTAGGTCAATCCGTGTAGCTCTTTCCAGTTCCCCGGATGTACGACATAACCAAATAAGGCATGACCACCATAGATCAACTCTGTCCCTTCAGGAATCCAAAGCATTTGCCCCGGACGAACCTCATGTTTTTCACCATTCGCAGTTAACTCAAAACAACCTTCTATAACAAAAATGACTTCGTCATAAAGAACTTTCCATGAAACCTCGGCTCCCTCCCAACGAGCAAAACCAATGCCCATATTGGGAGAAACTTCAGGTGTTAATGCTCTAGCAACATAGGCCATGCCCGGAGTATCACCACGTACATTAAAGTTGAGTTGTTTACTATCAACTAATCTTACTTCGCTCATATTTTTCCCAACTATCCTTACAATTCACTACGACTTTGCCATTTGGCAAGATTGATACGGAACTTAACGCCCAACCCTAAAAAAGGTTCTGGTGGGTTCAAACTTGGCATGCCTGTGACATACTGAATATCTTTGAGTTCCTGAGAGTCAGCACCCACCACTAAATCAGCAAGTAGCGTTCCTGAAATTGTGCCCCATGCCGCACCGACCCCATTGTCACAAGCACTTGCAAAGACGCCATCCTCTAACTGACCAAAAAAGTTAGTGAAGTTACGTGATATGGCATAAACACCGCCCCAAGTATGCGTAAATGGGACTTCCGCCAGCTCAGGATAACGAGCTAAAAATGCCTTACGATGGTCAGCCTGTATCCGATGACGCATTTCATCACCAATACTTGCTCCATATTTTGATACATGCTTATAAGTGTTACGAATCAAAATACGGCGGTCAGCCGTCATACGTAGCGTTGTTCCTGCATGATCAGCTGGAGTTAAGCCCCAATTCAGTTCCCCTTGATAGACCTTCATTTCCTGATCTGTTAATGGACGTGTCCAACTGGCAAAGGTCATTACTGGCAAAAGTCGATTTTTAAGATAACCAAATTCTCGAGTGAAAATACTTGTCGCTAACAACAACTTAGGTGTCGTGATCGTTCCATGATCACCCTGCAATACCCATTGATTGTTTTGCTTTTGCAAATGTCGAATTGGTGATTCCTGCAATAATTCAACATTTTCGGGTAAATTATTCCCCATACCGCGTACCAATGCAGCAGGCTGCATAAGGTAAGAACCTGGAGTGAAAATGGCGCGGCTATAATAATTCGTTCCAAGAACTTTATTCAGTTCCTCTTTTTCTACCCAGCGGTAAGGTTCCCCCAAATCTTTCATCAAATGTTCAAAATGATTGAGATGGGCTTCGCCACGTTCACCAACTGCACCTTGATACTTCCCAACTGCTGACCACTGGCAATCAATACTGTGTCGTTGTATTAAACCTTGTAACTGTGCAATTGCAGCTCTATTCAATTGCAATAGTTTTTGCTTATGTTCAGGATTAGGATGTTCTAGTGCAAACTTATGTGGCAAATCAATCACGAATCCTGAATTACGACCCGAAGCACCTTCTGCAACTCGTTGTGCATCGACTAAAATAATACGTGCATTCGGTTTTAATTCAGACAGCCTTCTCGCCGCAGCTAAACCTGCAAATCCTGCACCAATAATTGCATAATCTGCTTTTTGTGAACCTACCAACTTTTCCGTAGGAGTTGCTGGTGGTAACGCTGCATACCAACCACAGCTATGATCATCATTAGGTAAAGCAATCATTCTTTCTTCCTCAAGCTGCGGTTGTTTTTAGATCTAGTTTTTCTAACCAATGACTACGCTGGCCTTGTAACTGAGTACCAAGTAAAGCAAATCCTTTTAGTACACCTGTAACATCATAAAAACCGGCTGCAAGTTCTTGTCCATGTTGTTCAACACGCCACTCACCTACCTCACCTATCACAGGTAATATCGAGAGCGGTAAAATAGGTGTTTTAACAATTACGGGTGTAGCTTTAAGTGTGGCAGCTGTTGGCTTACCTAATAAGCTATTGACTAAAGCAGGTAGGGCTTGGTTAATTGGATTAATATAAGGTGCCCATTGTCCATTGACCTCAGCACAGTCTCCCAAGGCAAAAATTGCAGCATCACTGGTTTTATGATCCAAATCAGTCTGAATTCCTCGAGCAATATCTAAACCAGCCGCTTGAGCCAAGGCAATATTGGGGCGTAAACCAACCGCGCTCAGCACTAAGTCGGTGTCTAATTGTTGTCCATCTTGCAAACACACCCGATAACGACCATTAAGAGGTTGCAATGAATGAATACTATTTTGTAATTTCCACTCCACTCCCAGTTGGCTAAGTGCTTGTTGTAAAGCAGTGCCTAAAGCTTGAGGAATCAACCGTTGCATTGCCCATTGCCCCAACCCAACCACAGTGACTTTAATGCCATGAGCAGCCAAATCATTGGCAAACTCACAACCAATCAGACCATCACCTAAAATGGTTACATGTTTTTTTCCATGTAACTGGGAACGGAAGTGCCTATAGTCTGCTAAGTCGTTGACACTTAAAAAGGCTGATTGTTCACCCTCAACTGGAATAACAATAGGTGTCGCACCTGTTGCCAAGACCAAACGTCCATATGGATATTCCCCAATTGAGGTATGTAACTTTTTATTTACACGATCAATTCGCTCTACTTGCGTATGTGGATACAGACGAATGTTTAATCTTTTTTCCCAACTGAGCGCAGATTCTCTAACTAAACTCGTTCCATCCTTACCCAAAGCAAATGCATTGGATAAAGCAGGCTTACTGTATAGAGAGCCATCATCAGCGGTGAATAAGGTAATAGACAAATCTGGAGATTGGCTGCGTAATGCTGAAGCCAATTGATAGCCTGCATGTCCGCTTCCAATAATCACCACAGGTTCAATGACATTCAAAACTGGAAATTCTTCACCCATTTCATCTGTGACTTCGATCATTTCAAAATCAGCTTTCGTCACCAAACAATCGGGGCATAGCCAATCTTCAGGGATATCTTCCCATCTCGTACCGGGAGCAATACCATCATTCGGCCATCCCTTTGCCTCGTCGTAAATCCATCCGCAGACAACACACAACCACTTCTTCATCTTGTCTTTATTCCTTTACTTTATAACTACGCATGATGTTTCAAACGAATTCCAATATTCTTTGTTTGAACATAACTGTAGATGGCTTCCTGCCCTTTTTCCCGACCAAAACCAGATAGCCCCACACCACCGAATGGTGTTTCAATACCACCTGCAAACCATTCATTAATGAAGACTTGTCCACCTCTTAGTCGGTTTGCTATACGCAAAGTCTGATTTAATCCTTCACCAAAAACACCAGCAACCAAGCCAAAGTCTGTACCATTTGCTATTTCAATCGCCTGATCTTCATCATCAAATGGCATAATGACCAATACAGGCCCAAAAACCTCTTCCTGAGCAATACGCATGTTTGCGTGTTGCCTCGATCACAGTCGGTAATACGAAATAACCCGATAAATTTGGCGCACTGCCACCGGTCAGGATATTTGCACCTTCCTGACGAGCTTGCTCAATCATTGCTAATATGCGTTGTTGCTGGTCTAAAGAAATGACTGGTGTTAAATCTGGATTCGTTTCACCTTGCCCCATTTTTAAACTTTCAGCCAAAGTCACGACCGCAGTTTTTACTTCTTCATAACGACTACGATGTACAAGTAACCGCGACATGGCTGAACAAACCTGTCCTGCATTAAAGAAAATGCCAAATTTAACGCTATACAATAAGTTGTCTAAATTGACATCAGATAAAGCAATCGCGGCTGATTTTCCGCCCAACTCCATCACTGACGGCGTTGCTCGTTCAGCGGCATTTCTTAAAATACGCTGACCCGTTGGCACTGAACCGGTAAAAACAATTTGGTTAGTTTCCTGATGCTTAACCAAATGGCTCCCGACCTCTGAACCTTTACCACACAATAAATTCACAGCACCTTGCGGAAAACCCGCTTTTTCAATTGCCTTGATTAACAAGGTCATCGCAATCGGCGAGATTTCGGGTGATTTAATCACGACAGCATTACCAGCAGCCAGTGCTGGTGCTAAAGAACGAGCACAGATAGATACAGGAAAATTCCAAGGTACAATTTGTACAGAAACCCCCATTGGCACATATTGGGTAAAATCAATGTAGTCCTGACCCAGTGGTACTGAAATGCCTTCTATTTTGTCAGCGATTCCTGCGTAGTATTCAAAATATCGAGCAGCTTCAATAAATTCATCACGCGCATCATTCAGATTTTTACCATTTTCTCGGCAAGCAACCAATGCCCCCTCATCTGCAATGTCACGAATAGCCTCCGCAGCTTTAAGCATCCATGTTGTACGCTGTGCAGGGCGTACATCAGTTAAAGCACCACTATTCACACAGCGACGTGCAGCCATCATTGCCAAGTCTGCATCTTCAATGCTTGCTTGAGCAATCGTTGCATAAGGTTGAGCTGTACCAGGATTCATGATGACCAACTGACTAGGAGAATCTCGCCACTGACCATCAACATAATTCAGATAATGTTGCATGTTAGGCCTCCAAAGCAGTTTTTGTTTGGGTAGCTAACCACTTTTGGAAGAAATGTGTAGGTAAATCCATTTCAGGAGAGAAGACTCCACCACCAAAACCAGGCGAATGACGACCTTTTTGCATACCTTCGACAGCACTAATATCTTCGCTAAATACAACTTTCCAAGACTCAAGTGTTGCGACACGGCAAGCTTCATATTCACGGCTTAATGATTCTTCACCAATATAATAAAGACGTAATTTTTCAATTGTTTTTTCAGCACTCACTGGATCAATCATCATGGCAAATGCGTGATCAGCCTGAATTCCAAGCAGTACATTAGGGAAAATAGCGACATATTCAGCATGACATAGCTTATCTACAGGCCAGCTCGGAAATTTAGGTAAATGTGTGCCAGCAGTATCCGAAAGATTATATTTATAACTACCCTGACCCGCAAAACGCTCATCAAACATAATATTGTAATGATCTTCGAGCTTTGAATAGGTATTTAATGCAGGATGTACCCATGGCAAATGATAAGCTTCACAATAGTTTTCAACCGTAAGCTTCCAGTTACTCGCGACCTCAATTTCTAAATGAGAACCGACATCACTGGTATGTAAAAGATTTAAACCGTCTTCACCTAAAAATGGTTTCCAACGTTCAACCAATGGTGCAATATGTTCTTCAAATGGTGCTGCATCTTCTGACAAGTTAACAAAAATCATGTCCATCCAAATTGCAGAACGCAAAGGTTTTAAGCCATGTTTTTCACATTTGAAGCGCTCATCTTTATGTTGCCCAATCCCACCTACATGTGGAGTGCCTTTAAGGTTTCCATTTAAGTCATAACTCCAAGAGTGATACTGACAACGGATCACACCTTCGACCACACCTGCTTCATGTACCAATTGCATTCCGCGATGACTGCATACATTATGAAATACTTGTACGAGACCTTCACGATTGCGCATCATCAGTAAAGGCAATCCCATAAAATCAATGGGTTTAACATATGCTTTCTTCACTAAATCTGATGCAAAGCCAATACAAGCCCATGTTTTACCAATCACATGGTCTCGTTCAAAATTAAAATATTCCTGACTGGTATAAGCCACATTTGGCATACCATTCGCTTCGGTAATCGGGTTTAATACATTTTCCGCTTGCTGTACTGAAATGAGTCTTTGACTGACATTCGTCATGGTTGTTATCTCCATATATTTAAACAGTGCAGTTCTCTCTGCACTGGTATTAACCCTTAGCACCATGTGCTGCTTAATGAAGATTGTGGTAAACATCCGTGCAACAGACAAACGACTTTTTCGCTAGGCATATATGAGTTTTTGTCATACATCATTTATTCGTGTTTTTATTAAAATTGTGTAGAAATCGGCACGCATGACAAAAACTCACCTATGGATGAGAATAAATAGGTTGAGTACATCTCACCTATTTCTCTACTCTTTTAGAACTCGAATAAAACAGTTAACAGGCAGTTAGCTGCTGCATCGCATCCAAGGAGGAGTTATGCGTGCTACATCAGGAGTCTTTAAAGGACTCAATCCAACTGTGACAGTTGTCTCTAAAATATTAGTACTCGCATTTGTTTTATTTTGTGCTCTTCAGGCGGAGCAAGCTGGAAAAATATTTGAAACGGTATCAAACATTTTATTACAGAACGTCAAATGGTTTTATATAGGACTCATGACCTTTGTGGTCGGTTTCCTACTGTACTTAATGATCAGCCGCTTTGGTCATATTCGTCTCGGAAAAGATGATGAAAAACCAGAATTTAGCTTTGTTGGCTGGATTTCCATGCTCTTCTCTGGTGGTATGGGTGTTGGTTTAGTATTTTGGTCAGCTGCCGAGCCAATGCATCACTATGCTGGCAATCCTTTTACACCCAGTTTCAGTGATGAATCTGCCAGTATGGCAATGCAACTCACTTTTTTTCATTGGGGCTTACACCCTTGGGCAATCTTTTGTGTAACCGCCTTAGCTCTGGCTTATTTTAGTTATCGTAAGGGCTTACCTTTTAGTCTACGTTCCATTCTTTACCCTATTATTGGCAATCGTATTTATGGCCCAATTGGGCATACTATTGATATTTTGACTATTGTCATTACTGCTTTTGGTATTGCTCAATCACTTGGTATGAGCGTACTTCAGATTAATTCTGGTCTGAATCAAGTTTTTGGTATCGGTAATAGTTTAAGTATTCAATTCTTCATGCTTGCCGTACTTTGTAGTATTGCAACCATTTCTGTCGTGATGGGCATCAACCGAGGAATGCAGCGTTTATCTGAACTCAATATGCTGCTTTCGGTACTCCTTATTGTTATTCTACTTGCTGTTGGCCCAACCCGTTATTTATTACATACCCTACTTGAATCAACAGGCAACTACACTCAAAACATTATCAGCATGAGTTTATGGAGCGATACGCAAAAAGATTCAGGCTGGCAGAACTGGTGGACAGCTTATTATTGGCCTTGGTGGATGACATGGGCACCTTTTGTTGGCATGTTTGTCGCTCGTATTTCCAAAGGTCGGACTATTCGCGAACTCATCGCAGGTGTACTTCTCGTTCCAACATTAATCACTGCAATCTGGATGTCTGTTGTAGGTGGATCTGCACTTAAAGTTGAACAAGATGCACGTCACGCTTATGAGAAGCAAGCCTCTGCAATGGTTGAAGCTGGTCAGCCAGCACCAGAAGCCTTTACCGGTGGCCCTATTGTCAAAGCAACGCAAGCAGATAGTACCCGTGCTTTATTTACCATGTTTGACAATATTGATACTGGCATACTTGGACAAGCTTTAAGTATTCTTGCCTGTATCTTACTTGCAACTTATCTAATTACTTCTGCCGATTGTGGTACACATGTTTTATGCTTCCTCGATGCCGAAGGTTCAACAGATACCCCAATCAAAATACGAATCGTCTGGGGAGTCTTGATTGCTATTATTGCTGGAGGTTTGCTTTATGCAGGTGGTCTAAAAGCGATGCAAACTGCCTCAATTATTGCAGGCTTTCCAATCTCAATCTTCTTGGCAATTATGAGTATGACTTTATTCCATAGTTTACGCCGAGAGCCGCAATCATGGGCCATGATGCCTGAACATGTTCGACCAGATCATTGTAAAGAGGAAAACACCGTGGTTGAACCCGTCATAATTCAACCTGTTATCGAAAAATAATATTTAATTCAAGTCAAAATACTTTAAAAGTAGGAATCCTCGGATTCCTACTTTTTTATATCAAACTTAATTTAAACCCTTTTGACCGACTTGTCCGGGTAGTTGGTCTAACAACCAATGACGGAAGTGTTTTACACTAGAAGGAATAACCCCTCTATCCAAGGGTTCTAACATACAAAAATTTGCTTGGGTACGAAGTATCGTTTCCACTGGACGAACCAAAACACCACGTTGTAAATAGTCATCTACTAATGACCCCCATGCTAACGCAACACCTTGGCCATTAATTGCTGCTTGGAGTAGCATTGGATAATTATTAATATTTACTCTATTTCTTGGTTTTATAATAGGATAATCCACCGACTCAAACCATTCATTCCAAGTAATCCAGTCTTTTTGTGATTCATCTAAATACAATAATGCTTTACCAAATATTGCCTCTGGTGTTTTGTTTTCTTGGAATTGTGCTAAATAACTGGGACTACAAACTGGAAACACTTCTTCGGGAAATAAAGTCGTTACTTTCATCCCTGTAGGTGGGACTCTGCAATAGAATAATGCGAAATCACAATCCATACGATGCAAATCCTGAATATTATCCGTGGCTAAGATACGTAAATCTACCCCTTCATTTTGCTGAAAACTGGCAACTTTAGGCAATAACCAAAGTGCAGCCATTGCATTTGTTGTGGCAACGGTGATCTGATGTTCACCTTGCCATTTTTTTATTTCAGCAGTCGCCTGAGATACATCCAATAAGGCACTATAAATCGTTTGGTAATATTGCAAGCCAGTAGGCGTTAAAAAAATATTACGGTTAGCACGTACAAATAACTCTTTACCAAGATACTCTTCGAGCTGGCGAATCTGGCGACTAATCGCTCCTTGCGTGACACTCAACTCATTGGCGGCCTGAGTAAAACTAAGGTGGCGTGCAGCTGCCTCGAATACAATGAGGCTATTCATTGGCGGCAATGGTTTGATTTTCATGGACACTCCTAATTTGTCCGATACTTCCTGATTTCTGCGTTATAAACACAGAGTTTTTAACCAAATAAAATGCTTATACAATTAAAAATTTCTAATCCATATTTCTCAATAAAATTTCATAAATGAAAAACAATAAAAAGTGAGTGAAAGTTACCCATTTTTATGAAGGATTCTTCATGTTAAGTTTAATTCAAATCACCACTCGAACAATATGGCAAGCATGGTCATAACATATATTTTAAAAAATTAAATTTTTCAGGTTTATAGCTAAATTCTATAATTCAAGCGGATTGTTCTCTGACATTTCTTTAGCATAATATTTTATCAACAACACTTTTTATAACATTGCGGGAAAGAATGCAGAAGTCGTCATAGAAGATAGCCATTTTATACGTTTTATCAATACCTTTGATGGCTTGTATTTATATACAACCATAGCCTTCATTATTATTCTATTTAGCAAACAGCGCTCCCGTGATTGGGGAAATAGGAAATGTATTTAATTCATGCCATTCATTAACTACATCTTTGTATGATCCACGATGAGTTCAATATAAAATTCATCACCACATTTTCTAGTTTTAGCTAACTTTAACGATAAAAGTCTTGGCGTAATTTACGCTGCATTTTCACCCAAAAGCACAGCATTTGCCTTATATGCATTATTTTAGGCAAAAAAAAGACCTACAAGTATTTGATAAACATAAATCATTGATTTATATCTGGTAGGTATAAGCACTACCAAACAAAACAGTAAATACTTGTTTTTAAATAATTTTTAAAAAACAAATGATTTTGTGATACACACAGTGATACAAATAAATATCTATTACAATAGCTTTTATTCCGAGGGTTGGACTCAAATATAATACTTAATTACTTGTTTTTATGAATATTTTAATTTACAAAATTACAAAAGGTGCTTACTCAGGTGCTCATTATTTTTAGTAAACTTTATTACAATAACTTTAGTCAAATGAAAGTAGTACCATTTCATAAAATATTATAACTTAAAATAATACACCCTAAATCATAGATGATAGCACATGGGATTCATTGTAAAACTACTAGATTCAGGAAATTATTTCACCGCAGACGAAGATAACATAGATACTACTCCTTCTAGAGAAGAAGCTATAGCTAATGGACAATTTAATCATTACGAAGAAGCAAAAGAAACAGCAGAAACATGGTCTGGGCAGATGGTCTTAGGTGAAGATCATATTATCGAATCCATCTAAAAGTTTTAGGAAAAAATACTGAATTAAGAAAATTAATTACAAAAAGGAACTAAATTCATATAAAATAAAAAGAAATTCCCACAAAGAAGTAGAACACTTTTTTGCTAATTTCAGGATTAAATTGTATATGATTATTAATGACAAATATTATGTAGATTTAATAAAAGACTTGAAAATAGTAGCTTATGCGAGATTTAATAAAATACGTAGACTTAAAAGAAATAACTTCTTAGGATTATTATCAATATCTGTAGTCTCAGTTTCATTAATCGTATTATCAATTGCCGACAAAGTATACAGCTTAAAAAAAATAAGCTTAATACCTTTTATTGAACCTAACATGGAAATATGGTTCTTCGGCATGCTAGCTTCAATTATAATTCTAATTATATCAATAGCATTATCCACAATGAAAATTGATCTTGAAATAGAAAGATTAAATAAAAGTGCAGTAGATCTTAATGAAATAAGAAGAAAAATTGAATTCAATATTGCACATAGAAACTATGATAATAAAATTTTATTTGAAGATTATCTTAAAATAATAAACTCAGACTTAATAAACCATGATGAAATCGACTACAAATTAAATAAGCTTCAAATAAATGATAAAGATGATAATATTTCGTATTATCGAATGCATTATATTGATCAAAATTTAACATCTATTTTTTATAGCTTAATAACATTGTTAGCTTTTTTCTCAATCCTATCTATTATTTCTCAGGTAATTTTTAAATGCTAAGACAAGATTTTAGTATTAATTCATTATTAAAGATTACCACTAAAAATGAGATTGTAAAATTTGATTTAGGACGAGGTAAAGAAGATTATATTTCTTCACTTTCTCCAGTATCTGAGTACTTATTAAACAATGAAAATATAATAGATAACTTAAGTTGTAGAGTTGAGCGAAATAAAATTATTTTTAGTACAAATTCTATTAACACTTTTTATGCTCTAAAGAAAATATCTAAAGACCTTGGCAGATTATATAAAATTGAAATACCTAACAGAGATGATATTTCCGAACAAATTTATAGGATTTTTGAACACTCTTCTCAATATAGTATTATTAGATTAGACATTAAAAGTTTCTATGAAAATATTGATTACAAAAAAATAATTTACAAAATAAATAGAGACAAAATTTTATCAGCAAAATCAATAAATATTCTTAAGGAATTATATAATTTAATTGATCATGGATTACCCAGAGGTCTATCCATAAGCCCTGTTTTGTCAGAAATATTCATGAAAGAAATAGATGAAAAAATTAGAAATATGGATGATGTTTATTATTATGCTAGATATGTAGATGACATAATAATTATTTCAACCGAAAATTGTGCCAAAATTTTTGAAAAAACACTAAAAATATTAAATAAATATAATTTAAATATAAACAATAAAAAATATATTCAAAACATAGACTGTGTCAATAATACCAATAAATCTCAGGAATATAGCTTTGATTACTTGGGCTACAAATATATTATAGAAACAATTTCATATAATAAAAAAAGAATTGTAAAAGCTGTATTATCGGATGATAAAAAAAGAAAAATTAAGACAAGAATCATTCACAGTCTGCTGGATCGAGTCTACAATACGACTTACAGTGATAAAGAAGAGCTTTTAATTAAAAGACTTAAAGTATTATCATCTAACTATTCAATAGATTATAATGACTTATCTAAAACCAATTTAAAAGCAGGTATGTTTTATAGTCACAGATTAGTAAATAATTATGGTGTTTTTAGTGAGTTTAACAAATTTTTATCTAAGGCTTTGTATTGCAGAGATAAGAATTTTTTTGGTAGGGCTATGGCACAAATACCAAATAAAGAAAAAGCAAATATTATTAAAAATATTTGTTTTGTCGATGGTTTTAAAGAAAAACATTTCATAGAACTTGAAAGAGATGAAATGGAAAGAGTAAAGAAATGTTGGAAAAACAATCGACATAAAAGAATTTGAGATAGAAATGAAAAGTAAGATTCCACTAGAAAAGAAAGACTTTTATAGAGCTTTATTAACTGATGTATTACCTTATGAAGTCCCTTTTATATTAAGTAATGAAGGATTTTATAATAATTTAAAAAATGATTTTTTTAATACCACAACAAAAAAGGTATTAAATAATGTATTATTCAATTCACAAGAAAATACGAACCCTTTTGTTTTTAAAATTTCTAAAGATGAGATTAACTTTAGACAACTTTATTTAGTTCACCCTAATGCACAAATAAGAATTGCACATCTATATAAAAATTATTATCAATTAATTTCTCATCTATGTAATAGAAGCACATTTTCATTAAGATACCCCACTACTATTGCAAAATCTTTTTATAGTACCGATGAGGAATCAAACAAAGAGGATTACAAAGATGAAAATATTGAATTAGAATCACAAGAAAGTCCCAAATATGCTAGCACCTACTTTGTATATAAAGATATTAGCTTTTTATATAAATTCTATGATTCATACAAGTTTCATCGTATTGAAAAAAAATTTAACAAATTATTAAAATTTGATATTGCAAAATGTTTTGACTCTATTTCAACATTTCAAATACCAAGATCTGTTAATAAAAATTATAATTTTGAGAAAAATGAAGATACTCACAGTTTTGAGCATTCATTTTCTTCGATTATGCAAAGTTGTTACCATGGAAATACTCATGGTATTGTTATTGGTCCAGAATTTTCAAGAATATTTGCAGAAATTCTACTTCAATCTATTGATGTTTCAGTAAAAAATAAGCTATCGAAATATCAATTAAATAGCATAAATGATAAGGGAATTGTAGAAGGTGTAGACTATGTTATTAAAAGATACGTCGATGATTATTTTCTTTTCTACAATGATGAAAAAATTTCAAGTCTAATTTTTGAATTCATTACTGATGAGCTTTTTAAATATAGATTATTTTGCAATGAATCAAAAAGCATCAAAACAGTCATCCCCTTTATTACTGGTGTTACTATAGCTAAACATGAAATAAAAAAGAGATTAGATGTTTTTTTCAGTTTATTAAGCTCAATTAATAATGAAGATGAGCACATCAACCTGAAAATGAATAACTATTATAAAATTTCGAATCAGCTAATCAGCGATATAAAGTGTATTATATTTAATAATAATGTAAGTTATTCTAGTATATCAGGTTATTTTTTCACACTAATAAAAAATCATGTTTTAGATATAAAAAGTAAAACTTCAAACATTAGTGACACGAAAATAGAAAATATAACTAAATTACTCCTTATTATTCTTGATGTTTCTTTTTTTGTTTACTGTATGAATTTCAAAGTAAGAAGTACATATTTAGTTTCTCAAATTATAATATTGATCAGCACTATTACTGAATCTTTTCAAATACATTTCATAGATTTAATCAATAAAAAAATTTACGATGAGGTCGACTTAGTTTTAAAAATAAAATCAAAATCAAATTTATTAAATAATGTTGAAATTTTAAACCTTCTAATAGCAGTTAGAGATATTGATCTTGATTATCAAATTCTACCAAATGATCTATTGCTTTTATTTAACTCAGAGACAATCAATCAATACAACTACTTCTCTCTTATGACCTTTTTATTCTACGTTCAACGAAAAAAGGATTATCAACCAATAAGAGACAGAATTTATGCGATAATTATTCAAAAATTTGAGCAAAACCATCTAAACATTTCAAACGATTCTGAATTAATTCACATATTTTTCGATTCAGTCAGCTGTCCTTATTTAACGATAAATCAAAAAACAAATATAAGTAAATCTGCTTTAAAACCTATCATTCACTTGAGTGAGGAAGAAATTGAAATTTTTGTTGATAATATGAGTAAAGTTAATTGGTTTATTGATTGGAACTTAAAAACAAAAGAAGCTATTCAGCGTTTACTCATGAAAAAAGAGTTGAAGTCACCATATGGAAATTGAGATAATAGAAGAGGAAATTAGCAATACCTCCAACTATTGTTGGTTGATTTTACACACTATATAACTGCTAACTTCTATAAAAGGATGTTTCTAACATCCTTTTATTTTTTTAACTTGAATTTCATATGGCAATATCTTTAGTAAAAATTTTGGTAGTGCTCCTACTATGGCTCGATTAGATAACAACAAACGTAAAGAACGAATTAAACAAGGTTTAGAGAGAAGTGAATATAAGCCTAGTGGGAAGAAAGCCGATACGGTTAAACACGCTAGAATCAGAGAGTTAGATTCAAAAGGTTTAACAAAAGAAGAAATAGCTAAAGCTGTAGGTTATGACGTAGCTACTGTATACAGAGTTTTAAAAGATGCTAAATAAATATGAAGGAAATTTAAATAAGGCTTATAATCTGAATATAACTCTTATTATCATCTATCTGTCACTTTTAACTATATGCATTGCATTTTATGCGATTATTCAATTATATGTAGATGACAAGAGTACAGCAACTAATCTAATGATATGGTCTGCAACCCTCTTTCCTTCAATAGCATTACTATATACATTTAACTATTGGAGAAAACAAAAAGGAAGTGAAGTCTTATCAAAGCTTTCAGAAGAAGTATTTTTCACAGTAAATAAAGCATCTAAAATACATGAAGAAATATACGATGATCACAGAGAAGTTCTTTTAGATAGGTTATTTAATAAAAATGAAATGAAAGAAACAGAAAAATCAAAATACTTATTTGAAACTATTGAAAATTATATGTCTAGCATAGGAGAGAACAGTTTTTTAATAGTTGAATACACAAGAGATGATAACTTAAAAACCTGTTTAAAAGAAATGTATGAAGCATATTTAAATTACAATAATACAAGAATAAACATATACTTAGGAATGAAAATAGTCGAAAAAACTGAAACTAGACTACATTCAGTTGCATTTGATAAAAATGATGATCTTGAATACCATAATCATATTGAGCCAAATAAAAAAGCATCCATTGATTTAACTATAAAAATGAGTAAATTATTAAAAGAGCTTCTTAAATATATATTTTATGCAAACTAGAACTATGGAAAGCAGATATCTAAAACTGATTAATAATAGAGTTAATACAAAAAAAACGGCGCAAAAACGCCATTTAATTCAACTTACTTGCACGGCGCGAGAACTTTCCTTCCAGTTTTCATACCATACCAAAATTTCTTGATAATCATAGTAAACTGCTGATTGTCTATTTTTACCATCTTTTATTGACTTAGGAAAAGTTAGGTCTTCTTTTTCCAGTCTATTTAACTTATCCCTACCAACTGCTAACATTGAGCAAACTTCATTAATAGTAAGACGAAATTTTGGTATAAAAAAATTATTACCATTTATACTTGTTTTTTCTTTTAATTGTTTCATTTTTTCTCCTTTTATTATTTGAATTATATTTATTTTTAATACGCTAATTAGTAATTTTATCAATATCAATACCATAATATTCTATAAATTTAAGACGTTTTTTATAAATTGTGGTTCTAGAATACAAATCACTAATACAACTATTTTTTGCAAGTAAATAAAATTTTCTATCCGCAGAGTCTTCTATATCTAGTAATTCATTACGCTCTTTCATCTTTGGTAATTTTAAATTGGTAAATTTCTCTGTAAAAAACTTATTAATTTCATTTAAGTCTGACCATTGATAACCATTCATCAAATTCCAATCCTTTAATTGATCATTAAGAATTCTTATTTCAGATCTTATCATCAACTCAGACAATGCAAGCAATTCACTATTAACTCTAGTTATTTGATTTTTTTCACGCAATGCAGTACCTTTATGATAGTATTTTAGGTTCCAACGTGTTCTACTATCAAAACCAAAATAACAACCATTTTTATAGGTTTTTCTTGCCTTATATGGGTAAAACCCAAGTTTTTTTATATGATCTAAATACCTTAAAGCACTGTTTTTATTAGTGAAAATTAAATCTTGTTTAACATCAACTCTATAAACTCTAAATTTACCATTTTTTATATTAGATAACTGCTCTTCAGTCGGATCTATTAAGCCTTTATTCTTTAAATCTTCAACAAATTTTACAACAAGATAAATTAGATTAGATTCTCCTGTTATATTCTGCCCATTAAGCCACTTAAATATATTTGCTTTTATATTGACTATTTTTCCACCTATTGAATTTAGCTCAATAAGTTTCCCAAAATCTGAAAAAATACTTTTTGGTTTACTCTTTATAATCAAATTACCTTCATTAATTTTTTTTAAATCATCAAATTTATTTATGTATACATTTGAAAATATAATTGATCCATCTGATATTCTTTCTGGATCATGGTTTACCTCAATACTAAAACTTATCCAATCAATTTCTATTTCTTTTCTAATAAATTCCATAACTTCTCCTTATTTTTATTGTTTTTATGCAAAAATAATCCACAAAAAAATTCTATTTAATTTTTTTAATTAATGAGATTAATTAATTAAAAAAATAAATAATATAAAGTATTTTTGCAAGATTAAATAACTGAATAGTTTTTACTTAATTTTTAAATTAAAAAAATTGAATA
Organism: uncultured Gammaproteobacteria bacterium; assembly: GCA_963812025.1. Taxonomy (GTDB): domain Bacteria; phylum Pseudomonadota; class Gammaproteobacteria; order Pseudomonadales; family Moraxellaceae; genus Acinetobacter. The sequence goes on along the minus strand of CAWETQ010000006.1, from coordinate 362,482 downwards.
GTAGTTTTCTTTAATTTAAATATAATTTATTATTCTTTAAGTAAATGTATAGTTAATTATTATTTTATTTCTATACAAATGTGGTCTTAACATGAACTACTCTGAATTATTATATAATAAAATGCATAAAAAGTCAACAAAAATAATATTATCTATTATAACATAAGACCTACTTTTACACTCAATAAAAACAGGTCCTCTTAATTATTTTAATTTAACGTGCTACCCCACCAAATTCATAATTTCCGTAATTTGTTTTTACTTCTACCTCTCTAACATAGTTTGCATCACAACTAATTGAAAGTTCAATTAAGCGTCCAAAATTTAAATTAGCTGGTAATTTATTATTATGATCATACTCCCCGATACTGCAATTATTACCACGATTTATAATCACATCATTTACCACAACTTCATCTGCCTTAGCTTGAATTACAATGTTATAAGCTATTTTTCCATAAACTTTCGAATTAAACTCATTAACATTAAATGTTACTTCAATAGGCTCCCCTTCCAATAACTGCTTTACTGGATTAGCCTTTCCTTTATCTTCATATTCCTCTGAGTGCTCATCAGCTAATGCTGTAGCCCCTTCATCTGCCAATGTTGTTACCAACTCTTCATCTTTAGTTTCACTACTTGTTAAGTCACTACACGCTGATGTGAAAAATAACGTTGATAGTACAACCCCCCAAACAAATTCTTTTCTAATCATCTCTAGTCCATCTTAAAAATTATCTAATTAAATTTTTTGATTACCAAATAAATTTCTATATACGTTTCAATTTTATATAGTTAAGCAATCAACGTAACTAAAGTTTAATTATTAACGTAATTAAAATCAAATATTACGTAACTTTTAGTTAAGCTAACTATTTTGAGGTAATGAGAGATGAAAATGAAAAAAACTTATTTGCACAACGCCTAGCTTTAGCTATGAAAGCAAAAGGTTATGAAGCTAAGCCTTCAGTTTTAGAAAGAGAATTCAATTTGAATTACTCAGGCAAACCCATGACATTACATGGTGTTCGTAAATGGCTCATCGGAGAAGCAATCCCTTCTGGTGATAAACTGCTTACACTTGCAAAATGGCTAGAAATTCCACCAGAGGAATTAGCCTTCGATAAAAATATCCTAAAGGCTATTGAACAGCGTGATAGCAAATGGAGACAAGAATTAGGCTACAAGGATAAAGAAGTCTTTGAAGCACTTATAAACCTCTCTCCATCCAATAAAAAACTGGTTCGAGAGTTAATTATTGCTCTTTCAAATCAACACAAAAAATAATCATTAGTATCTAGAAAGCGTTTCCTTAAAACGTAAGTAATTTACTTATGAATTACACTTTGCTATCCCATCAATACAATCTGCCCACCATTGCATGACTATTTTTCTTTCTTCTAAATGATCACTTTTATCATAAACAGCCTTTACACCTTTTTTCTTATGGGCTAAACATACCTCTATTACTTGTTCTTTATCGCTAAATTGATTGTTAAGAGCAGTACTAGCTATATGCCTAAAGCCATGTACTGTTTGTCTGCGTGTGTAACCACATCGCTTTAATACGGTATTAAAAGTTCCATCAGATACAGGTTCTAAATAAGTTCTTCTACTAGGAAATAAAAATGGTGATTCCGTTCTATACGTCTCTAACTCTTTCAAAAGCATAATAGCTTGCTTAGATAAAGGGATTGTATGTGCTAATCGTCCTTTCATTATCTCAGCAGGTCTATTCCATAATTTTTCCTTAAAATCGAATTGTTCCCATTTAGCACAACGTAACTCACTAGGTCTTGGGAAAAATAAAATTGCTAACTCAATAGCAATCACCATTGTTCTACTAGGATAATTTCTTACTTTATTAATAAGCTCAGGTAACTCATGCAACTTAACATGACTCATATTTCCTTGAGTATAGCTAGTTATATATTTAGAAATCCTCATTAATGGATTATCTTCAATTAGTCCTTTCACAATTGCTAAATCATAAGCATTTGTACAGTATGAAATTAATTTATCTACTTGATTATTAATTTTATTAACTGTTCTTAGACTCTGAAAGAAGTCAAACCATTCTTTCTTTTTGATTGTTATACAATCTCTATGACCAAATTCCTTTATCACATGTCTTTGTATTGAACTTTTAGCTTTTGAAAACGTTTCTTCGCCCCAAACAGTTTTTTTGGTCTCAAGCCAATCAATAATAATTACTTCAAATGTTAGGTTTGTTTTACTATCAATATGTTTTTTTTGATGCTTACTAAATCTTACTATATCTCCATTTGCTTCTTTCAATGCCAATTCATTAGCTTTTTTTCTAGCATATTGCCCACTAACATTACGATAACTACCTAATCCCTTATATCCATCTTTACCCAGTTCGTCCTTACAGCGATATTGCCAATATTTATTTCCGTCCTTTTTCACAAAAAAATATAAATTACCACTATCCTTGATTCTGTAATCAACATTTTCAGGTTCTAAATTGGCTAAAGTTGTATCAGAGAGAGGTTTCTTTTTTATTTCACTTCTTTTCATCTTTTTTTGTATCACCAGTTCGATTTTTTTCAATGATACAATTAATGATACAGAAATCCCAGTAGTATATAGCGTGATATATAGTTATACAGCGCAATAAAAAATCCTCAAAACTTTGAATTTTGAGGATTTTATTTAATAAGAAGTAATACGACTTTATACTAATTCATAATTTTGGTAGGTATAAGCAGACTCGAACTGCTGACCTCTACGATGTCAACGTAGCGCTCTAACCAACTGAGCTATACACCTAAGTGCTGTGAATAATATTCATTTTTATTTTCTAAGACAAGAGCTTTCTATTGTTTTTTAAAGCAGATGCACAAGTTTTAAGCATCTCTTTAAATTGCTTTGCCTGTTGATCATTAAATTCGCATGAAAACCGTTGCTGTTGATAATATTCCGCTGTTTGTATAAAAATATATTGTTGATCTTCTTCAACCCATTCCGCCAAACGATGCATCCATATATAAAAAGTTTCAGCGGGTTGCTTAGCTAAATTTTGTTGCAATTGCTTAGAAAATTGTTGAATCGCTTGCTCATATGCAGAAACATACTGCCTATTACGATAATAAATCCAAACAAAGTAAAAAATAATCACTGCCACAATACTCGATAGCAATACAATCACACTCGCATAAGCAGAATTCAAACCTAATTTTGATAACCAGCTTTGCTGCTTTTCAGCAGTATATCCGATGACTTTACTTTGCCATTGATAACTCGCATAGTCACTCAAAATATGTAGATTTTTCAACATAGTAAATCGTTGATATTTCCATTTTTGCTCTTTATTGCCTAAAATACTACGATCATTTTCAATATAATTTTGCATTCCCCCATCAATCCGTTGTGGCGCAATCATCGCTGTGGGATCAATGCGTTGCCATTTTCCATTCAATTGCACTTCTGTCCATGCATGTGCATCAAGCTGACGAACTTCCCAGCTCGCTTGATCGAGTGCAAGCTGCCCGCCTTGATAACCAATGACAACGCGTGCAGGAATCCCGACATAACGCATCAACATGGCAAAACTCGAAGCATAATGCTCACAAAAGCCCTGTCGAGATTGAAATAAGAATTCGTCGATGCGATTCCCCCCTAATAAACCGGGTGACAATGTATATACAAAGCCATTTTTCTTATACCACTGCAAAATATTGCGCACATATTGATCTGGCTGCTGACCACTTTGTGTAAACATTTCTAGTGCAAATTGACGTGATTTTTCATCCAATGCTTCTGGCATTTGGGTATTTATTTTTTTCAATACATTAGATTGAAGTAATGCAGACTCTGCTAACTCAGTATTACCCAACCAATGCAATTTAACAGGTTGATTACGCAAAATTTGACGAATCGGCGTAATACTCCAGTCTTGTTTTAATTGGTATTCTGGCTCGAGTGAAATTGACTTTTCCAACCCCATCACCCACATCACTCGTGCATCAGCAGCCAAGTATTGATAATCAAAACCACCTTTCGATTTTCCCAGAAAACTTATTTTCTAAAACGGGTTGTTGATTGGTAATACTACTGGTCCAGGTTTTTCCATCATATTGATCTAAAACCATAGCACGCCAATACAGTTCATTGCGTGACGGAAGTTTATCCATATCACCAATAATTCGAAAAGCCAAACTCGTGGATTGTGACAGCTTAGCAATATCACCGGGTGACATGCTATCGCTCATCCCTGTGACACTGTTTTGTTCTGGAATTGGAATATGCCAAAGTGGCGGTAAGCGTGGAAAAAATACAAACAATAAAATAAAAAAAGGCAAAGCCAAAATTAAGAATCTAGCCACATGTTTTGCATCGGTTTTTAATGCAGTGGATTGATTTTGTAAGGGTTTAAATTCACTGGTTTGTAAGCGATAAAGCCCAATTAAGCAACTTAATAAACACAGTACAATTATCAGCGCCATCCAGATGGATTGGCTATATAAAAAGGAACTGGCACTGACAAACAAAGCAAAATTAAATAAAACAATAACATCGCGCTTATTTTTGGTTTCTAAAGCCTTTGCAAACAAGAAGGTCGATAAAACAGCAACACCCGCTTCAATCCCAATAAAGCTGTTATAACTAAAATAAATCGTCACTAAAGCTAGAACAGTAAGGGCAAATGTCCATATCTTAGATACAGCTTTGCTTTCGTCTTTTAAACTAAAAAACAAACAAAGTAGTATCAGCGCAAAAATAGCACTCAATAAAACAGGATTAAAAAAGACCTGTGCAATGAAGACCAATGCCATTGTGATTAAAATCGAGGTTCTAATATCAGCATGGATCATGATTTAAGCCTGTGCCAAAAGTTTTTTTGCTTGTCTTAACTGACTTTCGCCAATACCTACAGGTAATTCAGCTTGCGGTAAAAATACCGCATAATCACATTGCATTTGCTCACATTGTTCAATCAATCCCATCATTAAATTCAGCTTTTCTTCGTGTTCTGTACTCGGCATATTGGCATAATGAATTTCGATATTGCTTTGATCACTATGCTGTTCAAACACCTTGATATATAAACCCTGCCCACGTGCAGCTTGCTTCCATGACACCGCTTGTAATGCATCCCCCAACTGGAAATTACGTAACTCACGAAATTCATCCATATCGGGTTCAAAATTATGCTTATGCTGTTTATTTTCAGCACTATAAAATGCAGCTTTGGGCGCAACCCATGCATGCTCTTTTAAATAAAAATAGCTCCACGCCCGAACCAATCCAAAGGGATAAACTGAATAAATTTGTAGGGTTGGATAGTGAAATTTCCCTCTTTTTTCAGGTAAAAAAGAAAGTGTGATTTTATGCTTGAGTTCTGAAATCAGGACTTTTTCTAAATGCTGATCAGTTTTAATCCATAAATAGCGTGAGTGCTTTTGCGCTTGTTGAAAATGTAATTGCAATTCAACACTCTTGCCGACCTGCCCTATTTCAGCAACAGAGACCTCAATACTTAAATCATGTAATTGTTTAAAGGTTAAATAAAAACTAATACATAAAATGGCACTAATCAAAAAGCAAAAGCCCAAAATCAAGTTGTTGGCATAATTCACTCCTGCAATAAAAGTAATCAAGATCAATACCAAATACAGATAACCCTGTTGATAGATAAAAATCAGAATGTCTTTTTGCGCGAGTTGTTTTACTTTTTCAAATTGAAAACGTGCCGCTAACCATTTTTGCCAAGGCTTGCTCAAAGTGATCTTCCTTTAGCTAATATGCACTTGCTGCATCAACTGCACTGTTTCAGCTTCACTCAAGCCAATACGATGGGCAACCACAGCAACAAATACCGTTTGCACATCATCTGGAGTCACAAAACTACGTTGCTGAATAAAGGCAAAGGCTTGTGCGGCTTTTTTCAAAGCCAATAAACCTCGGGTCGATAATCCATGCTGTTTTTTACGGGTTTCATCGGCAAGATTGAGCAGATATTCCAACACAGCATCGGCAATATGCACCTGATTAACCAATTGTTGCATTGCTAAAATTTCTTGCTCATTAAACACATGCTTGAGTGTTGAAATTAAGGCATAGCGTGAATTTTGTTGTAACAGTAGTTTTTCTGCTGAACGTGAGGGATAGCCCAACGACAAACGCATTAAAAAGCGATCGAGCTGCGATTCTGGCAACGAATAAGTACCACTTTGAAACAGTGGATTTTGTGTGGCAATCACCCAAAAAGGTTGTGGTAATGGATAACGTACGCCATCCACCGTCACCAAGCCCTCTTCCATCGCTTCAAGTAAAGCACTCTGGGTTTTTGGACTACAACGGTTAATTTCATCTGCCAATAATATTTGGGTGAAGATTGGACCTTGTTTAAACGCGAACTGATGTTCTTTTTGATTAAACATGTTTACACCAATCACATCACTTGCCAGCATGTCATTGGTAAACTGAATCCGCTGAAATTTAAGCCCTGCAAGATGTGATAACGCACTCGATAATGTCGTTTTTCCTAACCCTGGCAAATCTTCAAACAACACATGTCCGCCTGCCAACAAACAACTCAAAGCCAATTTCGTTTGATTTTCTTTATCCAAAATAATGCTATTAATTTGAGTTAAAAATGTTTGAATTTTTAAAGCATAAGATGCAACTTTATCATTTAACTCTAGCTGTTCGTGCGTGAGCTCTTGTTTTTGAACTTTATTCGTCCCCCAAATCACACTCTTATCCCCAATAAAAAAACGGTGCATGATTAACATACACCGTTTTTTTATTTTTCCAAAGAAATCAAAAGATTTCTAACAAACACCTGTTCAAAACTAACAAGGACATTTCTTCAGTCCACCAGTCGCACTTGGATAACGCGCATCCACGCAGTAACGGTAAAATGTTTTTATATCCATGGGCACTAAATCAGCATGATTCTTTTTCATGTGCTCTAAATAGGTCTGATAATCAGGCACCCCAACCATCAAGCGAAAACTTTGCTGTAGACGTTGCCAAATCATTTGAATGGTTTTAATACCATTTAACATTAATAATTTCTTTGGCTGCGCAAGCACAGTAAATTTAATGATTTTACCCAAAGCCAGTTTTTGGCGAATTTGATCTTTTAGACTCATTTCACCTCTCCTGTTGGGATTTCATCACTGTAAATGGCTTCTGATTCATGCACGCTTGGATTAGGATCTGCCAATGCACGGCGAATCACACCAATTGCAGCAAACAACATGACAATTGCCACAATCATAAAGAAACCACAAAGTACCGCATTGATTTGATTGGAGAACACAATGGTTTGCATTTCAGCAATGTCTTTGGCGGGTTTTAAAATTTCATTCCGCGCAATCGCATCAGAGAAACGGTTAGCTTGTGCCAAGAAACCAATTTTTGGATTTTCATGGAAGATTTTTTGCCAACCTGCCGTCATACAGGTAATAAACAAGAAAATGGTTGGGAAAATAGTGATCCAAACATATTTCTCTTTCTTCATTTTGAACAAGATGACCGTACCCAAAATCAGCGCCATTGCAGCAAGCATCTGGTTACCAATACCAAATAAAGGCCATAAGCTATTGATACCGCCAAGTGGGTCAATCACCCCTTGATAAACAAAGAAGCCCCATCCTGAGACAGCGACAGCCGTACCAATCATATTGCCCATAAAGTTATGTGAGTTTTTAAGTGAAGGAATCACGATACCCACTGTATCTTGCACCATGAAACGGCAAGCACGCGTACCTGCATCGACTGCGGTTAAAATGAATAATGCTTCGAATAAAATCGCAAAGTGATACCAAAATGCCATCATTGAACGGTTATTAAAAATTTCCGTAATAATATGTGCCATACCAATTGCGAAAGTTGGTGCACCGCCCGTACGTGACAAAATTGATGCTTTCACCCACTTCTTGAGCAAGTAGCGTCAAGGCTTCAGGTGTCACCACAAAACCTAAAGTACGAATCGCTTCAGCTGCACTTTCAACCGTTGTACCCAAGACTGCCGCAGGAGCATTAATTGCAAAATACACACCGGGTTCTAAAATAGTGGCACAAATCATCGCCATAACAGCAACGAAAGATTCCACCAACATGCCACCATAACCAATCATACGAATATCCACTTCGTTATTGACCAGTTTAGGTGTGGTTCCTGAAGAAACCAAAGCATGGAAGCCTGAAATTGCACCACAAGCAATGGTAATGAATAAGAATGGGAACATCGAACCGGCAAATACAGGGCCAGTACCATCAATAAAATGCGTTACCGCAGGCATTTTCATTTCTGGTAATGCCACCATAATACCCACCGCCAGACCTGCAATCACACCAATTTTCAAGAAGGTTGATAAGATAATCACGTGGTGCAAGCAATAACCACACAGGTAAGACTGAAGCAATAAAACCGTAACCAATCAAACACCATGTCAATTGCGTTCCAGTGAGCGTAAACAAAGGTCCCCAATAAGGATCAGCAGCGATATTTCCACCATAAATAATTCCCGCCATCATCAGCACAAAACCAATGAGCGAGACTTCTGCAATTTTTCCTGGACGGATATAACGCATATATACGCCCATGAACAATGCAATGGGAATGGTCGCCGCAATACTAAACACGCCCCAAGGACTATGTGCGAGTGCTTTTACAACCACCAGTGCTAATACGGCAAGGATAATGATCATCACGCCTAATGCACCAAGCATGACAACAATTCCAGCAAAGGAACCTAATTCCTGCTTCGCCATTTCACCTAATGAACGCCCATCACGGCGGGTAGAAATAAACAACACCAAAAAGTCTTGAACAGCACCCGCGAGAACAACACCGACCAGCAACCAAATGGTTCCGGGCAAATAACCCATCTGTGCAGCTAGAATAGGACCGACTAACGGGCCTGCACCTGCAATCGCTGCGAAGTGATGTCCAAACAAGACATATTTATTGGTGGGCACATAATCCAGACCATCAGCTAAACGATGCGCTGGTGTTAAACGTCGAGCATTGAGTTCAAAAACTTTATTCGCAATGAATAAACTATAGAAACGATAAGCAATGCTATATACGCAGATGGCGGCTAAAACAAGCCAAACGGCATTTACATGCTCTCCTCTACTCAGTGCAAGCGTCCCAAAGGATACTGCACCTAAAATCGCGACTAGAAGCCACACTATTTTTGAAGTTGTTGATAACTTCGATTGAATTGTTTCCATGTCAATCCCTCATCTATTCTGCATAAATCAGCGTTCATTTTTTATTGTTCGGTATATTGCTGCTTGTTCCTTTGCAACTGTACTCCTCATGTTTTACTTTTCATCTAATACTTTGGCATAAAAAAAGGGATGAATTAATTCATCCCTTTCGATAATAGTCTATTTTTAAACCATTATGCACGCTCTAAATAATCGCCTGTACGAGTATCTACACGAACGCTTTCTTCTTGCTGTACGAATAATGGTACACGAACAACTGCACCCGTTTCGAGTTTAGCAGGCTTACCGCCACCGCCTGAAGTATCACCACGTACACCTGGATCAGTTTCAACGATTTTCAACACAACAAAGTTCGGCGGACTTACTGTCAATGGAATACCATTGAACAGCATAATCGTACATTTTTCGTTTGAATCGTCTTTCAACCATTTAGCAGCATCGCCCATCGCAGTTTTGTCAGCTGCGATTTGTTCGAAGCTTACTGGATCCATAAAGTTCCAGAGTTCGCCATCGTTATAAAGGTAATCCATTTCAACTTCTACAATGTCTGCACCTTCCAGTGTTTCATTGGATTTGAATGTTTTTTCTAAAACTTTACCACTTTTAAGATTACGCAATTTAACGCGGCTGAATGCTTGACCTTTACCAGGTTTCACATATTCATTTTCCATGATTGAACATGGGTTGCCATCAAGCATGACCTTTAGGCCAGCTTTAAAATCATTTGTCGAATAATTGGCCATGAAAGGCTCACTCCAAACTTACTAACTTAAATCTATTAATGCTAGACTAGCATCATTTTTTACATGCAGCATGATAAACTATTTGTATCAAGAGCAAAACTGGCAATCTCAACTCAGTGACCTTATTACAGACCCTTTAGAGTTACTTGAGGTGCTGAAGCTCTGTCCCGAACAATTATTATCAGGGGCAATCCTCGCTTCTGAACAGTTTAAATTACGTGTTCCTCGTGCGTTTGTCGGAAAAATGAACATTGGCGATCCACTTGACCCGCTTTTATTGCAAGTATTGCCTCATCATTTAGAACTTGAAGACCATCCTGACTTTGTAACCGACCCATTAGGTGAAGAACAAGCCAATCAACAACCGGGTGTATTACACAAATATAAATCTCGTTTTTTACTGACCTTAACTGGTGCTTGCGCAGTTCACTGTCGTTATTGTTTCCGTCGCCATTTTCCTTATCAAGAAAATCTACCTAAAAATGAAGATTGGCTAAACATTAAACGCTATATTGAAAGCCAACCCGATATTAATGAAGTCATTTTTAGTGGTGGAGATCCACTTACGCTATCAAATCGAAAACTAAAACTATGGATTGATCGCTTAGAAACTTTACCCCAAATTAAATTTCTGAGAATTCATTCACGGGTTCCTATTGTAATCCCCAACCGTGTCGATGAAGAGCTTGTTTCTCTATTAAAAAACTGTAGGCTGCGGATTATTCTAGTGGTACACTCAAATCATGCAGCTGAGCTTGATGATTTTACTTGTGCTAAGCTTTCGCTATTAGTTCAACAACAAATCACTGTGCTCAACCAAGCCGTTTTATTAAATGGAGTTAATAATTCCGCGCAGGTTTTAATTGATTTAAGTTATCGTTTGTTTGATGCAGGTGTGATGCCATATTATTTACATGTATTAGATAAAGTAAAAGGCGCGCATCATTTTGACTTAAGTCCTAAAGATATTAATCTTATATATAAAGATGTTTTAGAGAACCTTCCAGGATATTTGGTTCCTAAACTGGTTAGGGAAATAGCGGGCGAAAAAAACAAAACACCGCTTTTTGGGGCTTCAACTTTTTGAGTTAAATAATAACGGTGCTTATGAGTACTTCAGATATCTTCCAAACGCCAACAGAGTTAAAGTTGGAACAACTGAGCTTTTGTCCATCTAATGCAAAAGGTCTGCAAGAATGGGTATCCAATTTATCCATTCTACAACTCGGGAATTCTTCAAAAGAACTTTTCAACGCGTTACTCGAAATATCAGAACTGAAATGCCCAGAAATGCTTCGTTTTGATTTAATTCAAATTCTACATCCGACCATTGATAATGTATTGATTAGCCTAGAAAAGCATTTTTTTAATCAAAGTCTAATCACGACTGATCGTAATGATCAAATTATTGAATTGGCGATGTTATTACGCAGCCATTTTGCAAAAATTTATATCGATATTTCAAAACGATGCAATACACAGTTAAGTTTGCAAAAATTTTCGCTGTTTGCATTTAATCAAAAGAAAAGTTTGCAAACTGCGAGAATGGTTTCAACCTATTACGCATTACAACAACTGTCGCTACTACTTTACCAGCAACATTTGTTATATAGCACACCTTTATTTGGGCAATGGTTAGTGGCGCATCAACTGCTTGAATGTGCGATTAAAAACAGTTTTTATCAAACCAATATCAATCAAATTTTAGATACTCAGCACCAATTACAAACCATTACTCAAGCTTACTCACAACTTATTTTGCTTGATATTTTCAACACGCATCAAATTCGTCCTTCTGAAATGCAAGGTCTATATTTATGTAGTTTTGATTGGGCAAAATTGGTGAATATATTAGCTAAAGAAACCACGCTTTCACGCTATATTATCGATATCAATAAAGATTATCCCCCTGTTTTCAATACCCATCAATCCAGTTTATATAAACCGACCATCTATATTTCAACCCAAAATTTACTCGATCATTTATCTGAGACCCAATCTAAAAAGACGGGTTATTTATCACGTAATGAAAAGCTCTTTTTAACTCCAGCATTACATTTTCATATTTATAACTTACTGACCACGAATACTGAACGTCGCTATGAGCGTTATGAATATTCTGCGCAGTTACAAATATGTTTTAGTCTTGCCGTGGCACACTTTTACCTCTCTAAAGGTAAAAACTTTCATGAAACTTTGGATTTAGAAAATAATTATCAATTCCAAAATGAAAGTACCTTTATTAATTCAATGAATTCTAATATTCCTGCTGAAATCACAACGGCTAAAACCCTCGATCGAGAAGCTAAACAAATTTATCCTGCGGACGTTCTTGATATTAGTGTGAATGGTTACAGAATTAAATGGACAGGGATTACCCCTGCGAATTTAAAAACTGGTGAATTTATTCTTATTCAGGAAAACACCAATAGCCCTTGGCGTGGTGGTGTAATTCGTTGGATTAAACAGTCGACAGAAAAAAGTTTAGAGCTTGGTCTTGAAGTATTAGCGCAAGATTTATTTCCATGTTCAGTCATGGTAAAAACAGAGCGTCATAGCAATCATTATCAACCTGCACTGATCGTTCAAACCGCTCAACTGGATAATATTTCAACCAGCTTAATTGTCTCAGGTTCACATCTGTTTAGAGAAAAACAAACCATTCATTTGCGATTAGGAAAAGAAGAACTAAAAATTTATCTAACTAAAGCACAACTGATTACACAAAGCTTTATCCAGTTTGAATTTGAGTTACTCAATGATCAACAAGAAAGCTTAGTTAAAAACTTCATTAATAAACAAATGAATGAAATCAAAAATCACGACTTATGGGAAGCATTAAAGTGAGAAATCCATTATTGTCTAAAAAATTAAAGCGTACCGAAACACGTTTACTCATTATCGATGATAATCAAATACGTTTTAATCATATTCGTGATCTTTTAATATCGAACGAACATATCGTACAAGCAACCTTGCTGGATGATTTACAAAATTTTGAAAAGCAATTGCATCAAACTTGGGATCTGGTCATTTTTGGTCGTGCCTATGACTTAAAATACGAACAAGCTTTAAGTTTAATCCAACTATCAAAACAACCCAACTTACCGATTATTCTGCTAAAACCCGATAATTATCAGGCAGATCAGTATGCTAATTATGTTCGTAAAGGAATTTACGATATTTTAAATCTGGATTACCTAGATCGTTTTTATATTGGCTTACTCCGTGCACTGTCATTGAGTCGCATACTCCTTACTCAACAACATTTAATGGATGAGTTAGAGTCAGCACAAACCCAAGCTCAATCTTTAGCACAAGAGAGCAATAAAGCCATTGCACTGATTCAAGAAGGGATTCATATTCAAGCCAATGCTGAATATTTGAGTCTATTTGGAATTAAAAATGAGGACGATATTGTTGGTCTTCCTTTACTTGATCTTTTACAGCCGAAAGAATTAAATGACTTTAAGTTGCGGTTTAAAAAACTGACCCAAGGTCAGTTCGATTTCGGTCGTTTTGATATCACCACCTTAAATGATCACGTTTCCATTCCCAATCCGCTTAAAATCGAATTTTTACCTTCTACTGATGAAGATACATTACAAATCACCATTGATATTGAAAATTCAGAATCAAGCAATGTAACTGCCAGTAGCACTGAAAAAAATACACAAAAGCCCAATACATATCAGTTGATCAATCGAACGATCACCAAACAGCCGTCTGATATTAATGCACTGGTGTTCTTTTCTTTAGCATCATGCCCTGAAATTATTTTCCAAGGTGACTGGATCACTTCAAAAAATTATTTCAGTCAGATCAATGAGTTTTTAAAAGATCAAACGCATGCCCCATTATTTCAAATTGCTACCGGTGTTTTTATTGGTTTATTTCAAGCGGAATCTAAAGCAAAATTAGAATCCAAACTGATTGGCTTAAATTCATTAACCAAGCCACAATTGTTGACCATCAATCAATCCACTTATCCGCTGAACCTACGAATTGGTTACTCGGTTTTAGATGGTGAAATACGTGATGAAAATCACTTCGAACAATTTATCAATTTAGCTTACAGTACTGTTTTACCTAAAAACGAGCCTACACCACAGCTTGAATTAGAGGCTCGTATAGACAGCCCAACCATTGAACTACAGCAGCAGGAAATCAAGCCATTAGATGCCGCACCTGAATCTGCACTCATTCGCGCTTTACAACAGAGCTTAGAGCGCGGAGAAGTTCATCTTAAATATCAACAACTTTATGATAAACAAGACACCAACTTATATACTTATGAAGTGACGAGCGGCTTCATTTTTGAAAATACTTGGAAAGATTTATCCAGTTTAAGAGAGTTGGCAGAAGATCCTGAATTATCCATTAAATTGGATCGCTGGATTTTAGTCGAATCATGTAAACAACTACATAATTTCATTACTCAATATCCTGAAGCAAAATTGATTGTAAATTTAAATAAAGCAGTCTTATTTTACGATCGTACTTTCCCTGAGTTTATTTCTAAACTGATTACTATTGTACGCAGTAAATTAACTCACCCGCTTATTTTACAATTTTCAGAAGAAGACCTGACTCAAAATATTCCAGATGCACAAAAGCATATTGCACAATTACGCCAATTTGGTGCTGAAGTATCATTAAGAGACTTTGGTAATACCATTTACAGTGAATCTGCGGCACGTCAGCTCGATATTAACGGCTTAACCTTACACCACAGTCTGACTAGAATGCTCCATTCAGAACAGTCCACCCAAGAACTACAAGAAAAAATCAAAATATTCCATGAAATTAAACCCGTTGAAATTATGCTGCGTGATTTAAATGACATGACACTTTTTGCAAATGCGTGGAATGTCGATGCTCGCTTTATTCAGGGTGATTATTTCCAGAAAAAACTAGATCATCTTATTGATGTACAAGACCAATAGGTCTTGTACATTCTTTCTTGATGCGGAATATAAATTTCAGGTATAAAAAAACGGGCTTAAAGCCCGTTTTTTTACATTTAACAGTATTAGTCAGGACGTTTGATCGAACGTGACATACCAGAGAAACGTTGTTTGAACTTGTCGATACGACCGCCTTGATCAACATTCTTCTGTTTACCAGTATAGAATGGGTGACATGCAGAACATACGTCTAGGTAAACAGTTTCTTTACCAATCGCTGAACGAGTTTCAATTACGTTACCACATGAACAAGTAGCAATTAATTTTTCATATTTTGGGTGGATATCGGCGCGCATGGTCGACTACTCCTAAGTTAAGAAAGGCTTATGCTGTCATCGCAATTGATCACTCTCATTAAGAGGAAAAAGCTTATCCAAAGAAAAGCGAGATCAACACCACAACAGACCATTCTTTTGGCCCACCGAGACGGATACCGTCAGAGCTAAGCACAACAAGTGGGCGTGATTATACGGCAAAAAATATAAGATAGCGAATTATTCTTGAGCTCAGGTACGGGATGTTTCGACCAATAATTCGCGATCACACCACAGACCATCAACTGAATTTGGTGAAAGATCATAATCGGTAAAACAATCAGCCCTAAAGGCTGCCCGATAAATAAAATCTGCGCCATCGGCACACCACTGGCTAAGGTTTTTTTAGAACTACAAAAGAACATCGCAATTTGATCTGCTTTATTAAAGCCCAACCATTTGGGAATATAAAACGCCAACAGCATAATCAGAGTTAAGAATATTGAACAAACCAAAGTCAGGATCAATAAGGTTTGCCAACTGACGATTGTCCACAGTCCAGCAACCACTGCGCCACTAAAAGCACCATAGACCACCATCAAAATAGTACTCTGATCGAAAAATTTGACCAAATTGGGTGTTTTCAACATATAAGGATAAACATAAGGACGCAGTAGCTGTCCTAAAACAAAAGGCACCAATAACAATAAGGTAATTTTAATAATTGATGAAGTTGGGTCAAAGCCTTGTTGAGACTGACCTAAAATAAAGAAACTCACCAATATTGGCGTGATAAACATTCCAATCAGATTAGAAAATGAAGCACTGCATACCGCACTGGCAACATTGCCTTTTGCAACTGAAGTAAAAGCGATAGAAGATTGTACTGTCGATGGCAAAAAGCACATAAATAAAAAGCCCCAGTACAGCTCCTGCCCCAAAATCGGCAACAAAATGGGCTTAGCCATCAGACCTAAAACTGGAAATAATGCAAAGGTAAAAGCAAAAACAACGAGATGAAACTTCCAATGCATCACACCATCGACAAGCGCCTCTCTGGAAATTTTTGCACCATGTAAGAAAAATAAAATCGCAATTGCACCCGAGGTGATGACGCTAAAGATATTTGCAGCCAAACCAGATACTGGAACAATCGTTGCCAAGATCACCATCACAATCAGTAAAATGGTAAAGCGATCCAATGCCAATAATTTTAACATTGCTACTTCCTGTCATTATTTAAAGATAAAAAAAAGCCCAATAAGTGAGTTTACCTAGTGGTAAAATTTCATCTTACTGGGCTGGATAAATAAAGCTAGTTTTTCAATTCAATGTTGAATATTTAGTTTATCTATATCACTTTTTTCATTAGTTATTTCGAGCATTTACATCTTGCTGAATTAACTCGATCTTATAACCGTCTGGATCTTCAACAAAAGCTATGACTGTGACTGCCACCTTTCATTGGCCCTGCTTCACGTACCACGTTACCACCGCGCGCTTTAATTTCTTCACAAGCTTGATAAGCATCATCCACCGCAATGGCAATATGACCATAGGCATTGCCTAACTCATAGCTTGTGGTATCCCAGTTATGGGTAAGCTCTAATACCGTATGATTTTTTTCATCACCATAACCAACAAAGGCTAAAGTGAAACGACCTTCTTCATAATCACGTTTACGAAGCAAAGTCATACCGAGTACTTCAGTATAGAACGCTAAAGATTGTTCTAAATTGCCTACACGTAACATGGTATGCAGCATGCGCATCTTATTCATCCTTATTTACTCTTTGCATTTTGATGTTCACCTAATAACTTCGCCACCCAAACCACTAAAACTAAAATTGGAATACCAATTAAGGCGGTCATGAGGAAGAAATTCGGATAACCAATATTGCTGACTATAGTACCCGAATACCCGCCTAAAATCTTAGGGGTTAAGGTCATAAGTGAGCTAAAAATGGCATATTGCACTGCGGTAAATGACACACTGGTTAAACTGGATAAGAATGCAATAAACGCTGCACCAGCAAGTCCTGAAGCCAAATTATCCACAATGATGGCGAAATATAACCACAAAGAACTATAAGGTTTAATCACCTTGCCAGTAATTTCCACTTCATCGGCAGAGTAAGGATTCACCGCAGCCAAAGGATCAATATTAAGATCTAAATCTTTAGCGCTCGTTAAGTGCATATTGGTCGCATAGTGGTGCTGGGTGCTGACAAGGGTTTTGTTGTTCTCAACAACTTCCGCGATCAGCTGCTTTGAAGCAGAATTTACCAAAGTCTCTGCTGGAATTGCTGCACTAAATACACCCGTTTTATCTAGATTGGCATCAAAATTTTGATCATCTAATTTTAAAATGATTTTTTGCGATTCAGATAATATTGGGCCAACATATTGACCACGAACCACCAAACTATTATTTCGCTCAGGCAATGTAATTACATTGTCACTGGTCACAGGCAAAATTTGCATACTAGATTGTTGATCAGCAAGTTTTAAATATGGCAAAGTGGTGACTGCTGAATTTTGCGAAGCATCTTTATATTGCGCAGTGACCTGTACTTCATTTGCTTGCGCTAACACATTACTCGGTACTTTTAAGCTTCCAATATCCGACTTCATCAGACTGAACATGATAACGATGTTGACCGATGGTGACATTCACATCATTGAGTTGCTGTCCTGATTTCACCAAGCCAATGAATATTAGATTGGTTGAGCTGGCCAATACTGCACCGACAAACATCAACTTCATAATGTTCATGCGCTGTGCGAGTAAGCCACCTAAAAAACCACCCACCAAACTAAAAATCACCCCATAAATTTTAACAGCTTCGGCAATTTGCTCTTTGGTAAAGTTCAGGTCTTGATAGAACACATTTGAAATCACCCCCGCAATAATGTCAGAAATGCGGTAAAAACCAATCAATAACAATAAGACCAATGCCAGTTTAACGCCATAACGCTTAAAGAAATCTGCAACTGGGTTAACCCAAGTTTCAAATGCCATTTGCTTATTTACAGCACCCATTTTCACCAGTAATGAACCAGCCAATAATGCAACAGCAGCAGAGCCAATAAAACGTAAGGCTTCAAAGCAAAAAAGTAGGAAAGAATCTGAAATCTCAAATTGTGATTTAAGGGCTTCAGTTAAAGTGCCAGAGAAAATATAGCTCAGTACAAAACTGATCACGGCGACAAAAAATACTGCGACCAGACGATAGTAATCGGTACGTTTATAGTCTTTATAGATGCGATTGACGTGTGGCTCACGAATCACCAATGTGGTGATAATACCCACCAACATGACCGCAGCCATGGCTAAATAGGTAATTTTCCATGCACTATAGATATAGTTACCTTTCGCTGTCCCTAAAGACGCTGCCAGAAATAACGCCCCTGCACCCGCCACAATCATCCCAATGCGATACCCTGCATTATAGGTCGAGGCAAGCACCGTCTGCATTTGGGTTTCAGCCAGTTCAATACGGTAAGCATCAATGACAATATCTTGTGTTGCCGCAGAAAAACCGAGCAACACCGCACCCACCGCCATTTGGTACAAATAACTTTGACCTAACGCAGGGTTGGAAAATGCCATAATACAAATGGCACAGATAATCAGCACTTGAGCAATGAGCAACCATGCGCGACGTCGCCCTAATATTTTGGTCAGTATCGGCACAGGTAATTCATCGATTAACGGCGCCCAAACAAACTTGAAGGAATAACCCAGTGCAGCCCAGCTAAAAAATGTGACTGCACTTTTATCAATTCCTGCTTCTCCAAGCCATAAAGATAAACTCGAAAAAATTAGTAATATTGGAATACCTGCCGAAAAACCCAAAAACAGCATAATAAGCGCACGGCGATCTAGAAATGCAGTAAAGGCCGATTTCCATCCAGTAGATTGTGTTGTCATTAATTTATTATGTTCTGAAAAACTCAATGTCGCTATTCAAACGCGTAATGCGCTAGGTTTCAACACCATTTACGAAATCATTATTTTATTTTATCGATTAAAGCATCATGGCTGCTTGAATTTTTCAAACAAACCTGTATACCTTTAAATCTCTATCGCAATATTTTGTTTTGGATTTCACAGTGACCCAAAGACTCGAGAAAATGAACGCTTCTTTATCTGCCAATATTACTAGCAACAATGAACAACCAAGCCAAAACATTTTAACTTCAGCATTTGAACGAGCAGAAATACAAAGCACCTTAGAAAAAACCCAACTAAAATCTGAACAACTGACGCATATTCCTAATTTTGAAAAAATTCCTGCGTCAACGCGTCGACTTAAACCGCTCAATAACTTTTTAGGGCAAGATCGTGCACGCGCCTCTGTAGAAGCAGGGATTGCATTACCTTATTCAGGCTATAACATTTTTGCTGTGGGTACTGCGGGTTTAGGTAAACGCACCATGGTTAAGCGTTTATTACAACAACATGCCAAAACCATGCCTACGCCAAATGACTGGGTCTATGTTTATAACTTTAAACTTCCGCGTCAGCCGATTGCATTAGAGCTTCCTTCAGGGCAAGCAGCAAAATTTCAAACCATGCTGCACCAAGCATGGAAAACCATCTTAAAACAGTTAGAACGTCGTTTTACCGCTGAAATTTATCACAATCGAATCGAACTCATTCGCCAACACACTGGCGATGAACAACAAATCGCGCTGATTGAGCTGACCAAAGAAGGTGCAGCGCTTGATTTAAAACTGATTACGCGTAATGAAGAACATTGCTTTGTTCCAGTACATTTCATTAATGATTCACCTGAAGAAATGACCACTGAGGAAATTAACGCATTAAATAGCAAAGAACGTGCTGAAATTTCAGCCAACATGCGTTACATGGACAAAAAGCTAGAACGCTTAGGTTTACATTTAGGTGATTTAGAAGATGATGCACGCGATAAAGTACAAATTTTAAATCGTGATATTGCAAAACAAGTGGTGATGCCACGTATTGAGCAAATTTTAAATAAATTTGCTGACGTCGAAGGCTTAAAAGACTATTTAAAATATTATGCTGAAGACATTATTAATAATGTCGAAATTGTGCTTGAACAAGAAGAAGATGACTTTACCCCGGGGGTATTTAGTCGTGTTCCAGCGCGTTATCAAGCCAATATTATTGTTTCACACAAACCAAATTCGGGTGCACCGGTTATTTTTGAAGACTTCCCAACCCACTACAATTTATTGGGTCATGTGGAACAATTAACTCAAAATGGTACGATCACCACAGATTTCACCCTCATTCGCCCAGGGACATTACATAAAGCCAATGGTGGTTTTTTAATGCTCGAAGCGGAGCAATTGCTTGAACAACCGTATGCATGGCAAGGTTTAAAACGCGCTTTAAAGTCGGGGCAATTAAAATTATCTTCACTGGAACATATGCTGACTTTGACTGGTAGCATTTCAATTGAACCTCAAGCTATTCCATTGAATTTGAAAGTGGTTTTACTTGCAGAACCTGAAGTTTATTACGAAATTTTAGAAGTTGAACCAGAACTTGGCAGCGTATTTAAAATCCGTGCTGACTTTACAGATACATTACAACGTAATGACACCAATGAGCAGGCTTATATGCAATTGATTGCCGACTATGTGCAATCAGACAAACTCTTGCCTTTCGACCGTTCTGCTTTAGCTGCATTGCTAACGGATTCCAGTCGTCAAGCTGAAGATCAAAGTTCATTGTCATTACATGCTTTAACTTTAGGTGATTTGATTCGTGAAGCACACCATCATGCGCTCAAAGCAGATGATAAAACCGTTTCAGATAAGCATATCAATACAGCTCTAGATCACCGTAAATACCGCTTAGGATATTTACGTGAATTATATTGGGAAGATTTGTCTCGTGGTACGCAGTTAATTGAAACCAGAGGACATCGCCTAGGTCAAATTAATGCGCTTTCAGTCATTCACTATGCAGATGTTGAGTTTGGTCTACCTTCACGTTTAACGGCATCGGTTTATCAAGGTGGCGGCGATATTCTGGATATTGAACGTAGTGTAGAGCTCGGTGGTTCATTACATGCTAAAGGTGTGTTACTGATGTCGAGTTTCTTAAAAGCACACTTTGGTCGTGAACAAACCTTACATTTCTCTGCTGCCCTCGCCTTTGAACAAAGCTATGGTCAAGTGGATGGTGACAGTGCAACGGTGGCTGAACTTTCTGCATTATTGTCTGCGATTAGCCAACTGCCCATCGACCAATCTTGGGCCATTACAGGCTCAATGAATCAACTTGGTCAAGTTCAACCGATTGGTGGGGTAAATGCAAAAATTGAAGGCTTTTTTGATGCATGTAAACTTCAGGGCTTAACTGGCAAACAAGGCGTCATTATTCCACGCCAAAATATGCAACATTTAATGTTACGCCATGATGTGATTGAAGCGGTGGAAAAAGGTCAGTTCCATATTCATGCCATTCAAACAATTGACCAAGCCTTAGAAATTTTAATGGCTCGGCCTGTCGGCACCTTAAATAAAAAAGGTCGCTATAGCAAAAATTCAATTTATGCTGCGGTGATGGAGCAACTTGAATACTGGCAAGCCATTGAAGATGGTACCGAGTTTGAAGAAGTGTCGAAAAAAGCTAAAAAAAAGAAAAAGGCCAAAAAAAAGAAAAAAGAAAAAGCTAAAAAACAGCCGACTCCTACTGAAGCTGTCGAATCTGAAAACACGGTTACTGCTGCACTAGAAGTAGAGTCATCTACGTCTTAAAAAACACCCATAAAAAAAGCGCCTCATGGCGCTTTTTTTATGCTTTACAACAACTGAATTAAGCTTCAGCTGCTGGGCTATATTGTTCTACTAAAGATTTTAATTCACCTTTTTGGAACATATCCAGCATGATATCGCTACCACCGATTAATTCGCCATTGATCCACAATTGTGGAAAAGTCGGCCAATTTGCAATTTGCGGTAACATTGCACGAATGTCTTGGTTTTCCAAAATGTTTACATAAGCAAATGGACGACCAATTTGACTGAGTGCTTCTACCGCACGTGCAGAAAAACCACATTGTGGGAATTGCGGAGTACCTTTCATATAAAGAAGTACTGCGTGTTTAGCAATTTGGTCACGAATTAACGCTTCAGTATCGCGTGCTTGTTCAGTCATTGATAAATCCTCAACTCATATGCCTCGCATTATACCCAAAACTTAGCAAAACAGTATGACTAAAGCAATATTTCCATTTTTATTTCTAATAAGGCTTTTATTCTTGGATAGATTTTGCTTATATAAACTTTTATTTTCCCACCTAACAGATAAGAGTTAGTCATGAATAACATTACCCTTGCTCCTGTACAACCTGATCAACCTTCACATTTGATGCCAGTATTTGGTCGTCAGCCGATCAGCTTTGTTCGCGGTCGAGGTTCTTATCTTTATACAGAAGATGGCACTGAATATTTTGATGCACTCACAGGTATTGCTGTTTGTGGTCTCGGTCATGCCCATCCTGTGATTGCTGAAGCCATTGCTGATCAAGCTGCAACACTTATTCACACCAGTAACTTATTTGAAGTGCCATGGCAAACTGCTGCGGCGCAAAAACTTGCTGAAGTTTCAGGTATGGAAGAAATTTTCTTCTCCAACAGTGGTGCAGAATCGAATGAAGGTGCAATTAAAATTGCACGTAAATTTGGCTCTATGCAAGGCATTGCCAATCCTAAAATTATTGTTGCCGATCATTCTTTCCATGGTCGTACCATGGCAACCCTTTCTGCAACGGGTAATAAAAAAGTTCAAGAAGGTTTTGGCCCGCTGGTTGAAGGTTTTATTCGCGTACCTTTTGGTGATATGGAAGCCATTCAAGAAGCTGCTATTAACCATCCTGACATTGTGGCTATTTTTGTTGAACCGATTCAAGGTGAAGGCGGTGTAAATACAGCACCTCAAGGTTTTAGCTACTTAGATGAGATTCGTCAAATTTGCAACCAACATAACTGGTTAATGATGCTTGATGAAGTTCAAACAGGGAATGGTCGTACTGGTAAATACTTTGCTTACCAACACACCGACATCGTTCCAGATGTTTTAACTACAGCCAAAGGTCTAGGCAACGGCTTTCCGATTGGTGCAGTGATGACGCAAGGACGTGGTGTTGGTGTACTGACTGCGGGCAATCATGGTTCAACCTACAGCGGAACTGCATTGGGTTCACGTGTTGTTTATACGGTTATTGATCTGATTCAAAAAGAACACCTTGTTGAAAATGCTGCGAAAATGGGCACTTACATTGTTGATCAACTGAAGCAACAGTTAGTCGATCAAAATGTGACGGTACGTGGTTTTGGTTTAATGATTGGTATTGAATTACCAAAATCTTGTGCTGATTTGGTGAATATTGCACGTGATGAATATCATCTGATTATTAACGTCACAGCGGGTTCCGTTGTTCGCCTACTGCCAACTTTAAATATCACTCAAGAACAGGCAGATCAACTCATTGCCCGACTTGTGAAAATGATTAAAGCATTTTTAGCTTAAGTTTTTACACCGTTAAATATGCAATCTAAAAATACGAAAAGCCGCTATTAGCGGCTTTTTTTAATACTTATCTACTGTTATGAAGCGTCTTGATAGATTCTACCACCAGGTAATTGGCAGAAATATTGTTTTAATGCTTCTAGACAACGATGAATTTTCATCGGTGTTTGTTCACATTTTGAAACAATGGCATACAAAGTAAAATAGGGTAAGTTCCACTCTGGTAATACTTCCACCAAAGCACCACTGATTAAATCCTTTTGTACATCTAAATATAAAATTCGAGCGATACCATGCCCTTGCTGACATAATGCTTTAGCAACCAAAACATTATTTGAGGTCAACCGAGATCTCATATCTAAATTAATGATTTCACTTGTTGCACCATGCTTAAATGAAAAATATTGATAGTTTTTCATCACATTAATTGGAATCAAATCATGATTTTTTAAATCTTCAGGACGTGAAATTGGCGCTGATTGGTTCAAATAACTGGGAGATGCAACTAAAACTTGTTCAACACGAGCAAGCGGTACAACATGCAAATTACTATCTTCAATTTTTGAACTCATTCGCAATGCAATATCTATACGACCATCAATGAGGTCAATATATTGATTATCAGCTTCCACATGGACTGCTAAACCACGGTGAGCCGACATCCAATGTGATAATGCTGGAATAACATGATTTGCCGCCAACTCAGGTGTTGTTGCAATACGTAAATCGCCAATCAGGTCATCGCGCAACTCATTGATTCTTATTTTTCCGCGCTCTGCAGCAGCGAGCATTTCTTGACAGCTGTGGAAAAAAGCTTGTCCCGCTTCAGTTAAACTCAACTTTCTGGTCGAACGATGCAGAAGTGTAACTTCCATCTCTTGTTCTAAAGAACGAATTTGCTGACTTACAGCACTGGTGGTGATGCCCAAATCACGAGCCGCACCACTGAACGAGTTTTTTTCCACAACACAAGCAAATACACCCATTGCTCGAAGTTGATCTAACATAAATTTCCCTCTGAAATTATGAGATGCTTTACCTTTCGATAAAAAAAACTCATTGTATTATACGGTGAAATTTATGTATTGCATTAATTTATTTAATTAATCGGTAATACATTAGTCGGATCAATTGGCTTACCATCTAAACGTACTTGGAATTCCAACATCGTACGGTTTGTACCCGATGACCCCATTTCTGCAATTTTTTGACCAGCAGTCACATTATCGCCACTTTTCACGTTCATTTTACTGTTATGTGCATAAGCCGAAATATAACCATTAATATGCTTAATCAAAATCAAATTACCATATTCTTTTAAGCCATCGGCTGCATAAACCACTTGCCCATCGGCTGCTGCATAAATAGCATCCCCCACGTTCCCAGCATAACGAATGCCTTTAATATTATTGGCTAAATTAAAGTTTTGGATGACTGAACCATTGTTTGGTTTCACCCAGCGTAAAGCCGATACTTTAGAGGATGATACAGGCGCAGTTGGGATCTTCGCAGCTACAGATGCAGTTGGTTTAACTGGGGTGGTTGGTAGTTGCACGGTTTGACGTTGAATCGGTGCAGCTTGTGTCACCGCCTGTGTCGTTGTGCTGCGACGTGAACCCGAATCTTTTAAACGTAAAGATTGCCCCACATAAATACGATACGGCAACGCGATATCATTCATTTCCGCAACACTGACATAACCTAAACCATAACGCGCAGCAATCCCACTTAAGGTATCTCCAGATCGAACGGTGTAATAGTCGGGTGCTGTTGCATAACGCGTTACATTATTAACTTGTGGCTTTGAAGCGCAGCCACTCAAAATGACAGTGGAAATAACAGCCGTAGATAACACTATGGTTTTCAACAAGGCTGAAGGCACAGCAAATAAGCGATATTGTGACACCAAGTGCATTAATCTTCCTCTCTACATACAAATGTATTTATTGATTTACGCTAAGATTAGCAAAAAAGTATGTGAAAAATAATTTCAGTTCTGCATTTTCACAAAGTTATAACACTACTCGGCACTATTTGGAAAACTGCGCCTGTAATGTATTTAAAATCTCATAATTTGTAGCATCCATTTGAATCGGCGTGATGCTGACAAAACCATTCGCCACTGCAAAAAAATCCGACTCTATTTCAGTTAAGCCTTTTTGCGGATCAGCCACTGCCTCACCAGACAAACCAATCCAATAGACTTGACGACCACGTGGGTCTACATGGCTGGTAATCGGTTTTGATTGGCTGCGTCGACCTTGATAGGTAATTTTTGCACCTTGTAATACCGCTACATCTGGAATATTGACATTAAAAATATGACGTGGCGGTAATACAGGTAAACCCGCGGCAATAAAATCATGTACCCATTGGGCAGCAGCAGCATAATCTTTAGCATGCTCGTAGGAACGTACATTCTGCCCCGCCATCGAAACGGCAATTGCAGGTTGTTTCATTAACCGACCTTCAAAGGCTGCTCCCACTGTTCCAGAGTAAAGAACATCATCACCTAAATTCGCCCCACTATTAATTCCACTGACCACCAGATCAAATTCAAAATCGAATAAACCATTCATGGATAGATATACACAATCCGCTGGCGTTCCATTTACAGCCCAAACATCAGATGAAATTTGAATGGGACGTAATGGTCGATCTAAAGTTAAGGCGCTGGAAAAACCACTACGCTCACTTTCAGGTGCAACAACAACCACACGACCCAGTGGGGCTAAAGCATGCGCAAGTGCTTGAATACCGGGAGCAAAAACACCATCATCATTGGCAATTAATATATTCACTTAAAAAATCTCGTAATGGTTAAAAATGACTGGCAAGAACATTTTATTGAATTATATGAGGAATTATATATATTTAACGCCCGACTTCCATTCAAAATATGTGACCAAAAAATGATTAAATTAATCTCATTTCGTAGCTTACTCAGCTTAGGCGTTGCAGCGCTATTATCACAAGCCGTTTTAGCTGATGAGGGGTTAACACCAGCTGAAACCAATACTATGGTTAAAGAAAATATTGCTTCAGCTCAAGTCATGCTTGAAGTATGCCCTGTGATTATTGGTAAAAATGCAAAATTTGATCAAAACATCCATAAAATGGTTCAATCTTATCTGCAAGATCATTCAGATTCATCTGTAAATTTTGATAAAATTCAATCTGATAGTGAATACCAATCTATTTTAGCCGAAGCACGTCAAGATGCAAAAGAAACCAATAAAGATGAGCAAAAATCTGTTTGTGATGATGTGCTGAATTACGAAGCATAATATACAATGCATGGCTAAATAGGCTATCTGCCATATATTGAGTATGCGATCAGGGCACGAAAATATTCATTTTCATGCCCTGTTTTTTAACTTCGATACTTTAAACCCCATAAAACAACCCTGTGTTTTTCAACAACTTCGATACATTTGTGCACTTACAATTACCAAAAATATAGATAAGCTTATTTATATTGCGATGTTTTTAAATAATTTAGGTCTGCTTAAATGAAATTATCTATGTTTAAATCTTTTTCTTTAGGTCTATTTACGACTGCGCTCATGACATTTTCTGTGACCCATGCAGCTACGCAACAAGATGAAAATATTGAAGTTACCCCAATTCAAAAAATCACCCAACAAGAACTTGCTGCTATTTATGTTTTATCCGAAGTTTGCCCAAGTTTAGTCAAAGAAAGTGATCAATTTAAAAAAGGTTATACCAAACTTGCACAAGAATATTTACCGCAAGAACAAGACCCAGTAAATACACTTAAAAAGCTGAGTACGCAAAAAAACTTCAAGAGCATTTTAGCGGAAGCAAAGTCTGATGCGAAAAAAGCAGGTGATGTAAAAAATAAAGAAATTTGTCAAGAATTGACGACATATAGTAATTGATACAAATTGGTTACAATACTTTTAAAATAAGCCGATTTCCCCGTAGAAGTCGGTGTGGCTTTATCCTAAAATGCTAAGCTCTTTGTGCTTATATCAAGATACTGGAATCACCTCGAATGACCCACAAAAGCGCCCTTGCTGCACTATTACTATTACCAAGTTTTACTTACGCAGCAACTGTCTTATCTGCACCTCCAGAACTCAATAATAAATCTTATGTTTTGATGGACTATGAGACAGGGCAAATTCTCGCATCGAAAAATGAAAATGAAAAATTAGCACCTGCTTCAATGACCAAGATGATGACCAGTTATATCATCGAACAAAAGTTGTTGAGTGGTGACCTCACGGAAGATGAAAAAGTTCGTATGAACGAATCTGCATGGTGTCGTGGTAGTAGCACGGAATCATGTATGTATGTACCACTCAACGGTACTGCAACAGCATTAGAAATGCTGCGTGGGATTATCATCCAATCAGGTAATGATGCTTCTAAAGCCATGGCAGAACATATTGCGGGTAATGAAGGCACTTTTGCTCACATGATGAATGAAGAAGCAAAACGTATTGGCATGAAAAATACCAGTTTCGTCAATTCAACAGGTATGCCTGCTGAAGGTCACTACTCGACTGCAAAAGATATGGCGACTCTTGCGCAACATATCATTCATGACAGTTCAAAATATTACCCAATCTACTCTGAAAAAGAATTTTCTTTTAATGGGATTAAACAAGGTAATCGTAATGCCTTGCTTTATACCGACCCAAGTGTAGATGGTTTAAAAACCGGTCACACAGATGAAGCAGGTTTCTGTTTAACCACTTCTGCTAAACGTGGTCCACTGCGTTTAATTTCAGTGATTTTTGGTGCGCCAAGCATGAACGAGCGTGCATCACAAACCCGTGAAATTTTAGCATGGGGTTATGCAAACTTTGAAACAGTAAAAGTACAGCCTGCCAATCAAGTTTTAGCTAAAGCTAAAGTTTGGTACGGTAAAGAAAATGAAGTAAAAATTGGCTTAGCTGAAAACTTCAATGTTACCTTGCCAAAAGGTCAAGCCAATGCCATCAAAACCCAATTGGTGGTACAGCCAAAACTCACGGCTCCACTGAAAAAAGGTCAAGTAATTGGTAAATATGTTGCTAGCCTAGATGGTAAAGTTATTTCAGAAAAACCCCTCGTTGCACTTCAAGATGTTGAAGAAGCAGGTTTCTTTGCAAAAATGCTTGACCATATTAAACAATTCTTTAGTAACTTATTTTAATTAAGTCCTCAATAGTTTTAATTCAGCCTTAAACTAAAGATAAAGCACTTCTACTTCGGTATGAGTGCTTTTTTATTTTATAATTCCTGTAGCCCTTCAATATTGACTGCTCATCATGAAAAAGAATATTCGCCCTTATTTAGATCACCATCCTAAAATTGACGCTACTTGTTATATTGATGATCTTTCCGTCGTCATTGGTGAAGTCTCTTTGGCTGAAAATGTTTCAGTCTGGCCTTTTGCAGTCATTCGCGGTGATGTCAATTATATCAAAATCGGCAAAAACTCTAATGTACAAGACCATGCCATGTTGCATGTCAGCCATAAAAATACAGCTAAACCCAATGGTTCACCGCTGATTATTGGCGAAGATGTCACCATCGGTCATCATGTGACTTTGCATGGTTGTACTGTGGGTAATCGAGTTTTAATTGGCATCAATACCATTGTTTTAGATGATGTGATTATTGAAGATGATGTCATGATTGGCGCAGGCAGTTTAGTACCACCACGTAAAGTCTTAAAAAGTGGTTATTTGTATGTTGGAAGCCCAGTACAACAAGTTCGTCCACTAACAGAAAAAGAACTGGAATTTTTACCTTATTCGGCACAGAACTATGTAAAAGTGGCGGAGAATTATAGCCATTCTACTGACTGATCGTTATGAATATTCATTTAAATACATAAGTTGAACTTCTATTGAATGATGAAACATAATACTTAAATGGGTTCTAACAGCTCAATTTCGTATAACGGCTTATGTTAAATGGAGAAGATTCTAAGAGATTTGTATTTCTAATATGTCCAAAAATACAGAAAAAATCTTTGAATGAAGAACTTTCGTCATACATTCCTGATTGAGCATAGGCAGTCTGACCTGATGCTATATTCAGTATTTCTGCTTCATATAAATTATGATTTCCCCAAAAGACGATTTGAGAAATATAATCTTTAGAATCTAGGTCTATTTTAGCAAAGTAATTTTCATATATATCAACATGAGTGTCGAATCCGCTATTGCTAGCCACATCGGATAGTTTTGTCATCCATTGAATAAACTCGATTAGCATATTAACTACCCTCTCTAAGATCATAGCTTAAATTTTCTTATCAGTTTTTCTTAGTCACGGAAACTTTACTTTTTTAAATTACTTCTAAAATTAATATAATACAGCTTATACGAAGCGCAAAAAGCGAGGACTAACTGTCCTCGCTCGTATAACGGTCTTATATTAAATGGGCAGTATAGATGTTATATTTTTACTCAAATTGGGATAAAAAATAATCTTGTAAATATTCAAGAGGTTTCCCTTCATACAGCAATGAAAAATCACCGTCATACTCCGATAAACTCGTACTTCCATCAATAATACCTAATATATTACTAATAGAGTCAATCATCGTCTGCTGTAAGATTGAGAAAAATATTAGCTTATGTTCATCTGATAAAGTATTAAAAAAATGCTTTGCTCCAACATAGTCATGGTCTTTTTTTTCTGATTCAGAATATTCAGTTAAAAGACTTTTATAAATATCTAAATTTTCATTAATAATTTCATTTTTGAATGCATCAACTAATTTTTTTGAATCCATATTTTTTCCGTTTATTTTAGTTTTCCTAAAATTAACATAATACACTTATAGGAAATTATCTTCTTATTCATATAAAAATCATTTACTTAAATATTTAAGAAAAACGCAGTTCGCACCGACTGGGCTTTTTACATGAATAGTCGCGTTCCACGCCTATTATTTAACCATTATCTCACAAGGTTGATAAGCTAACATTTATAGTGAGTTATCGTCTATTTCAAACGCTCAAAGAAAAAATCTTTCAACATAGCCACCACGCCCTAAATTTTGTAGAATACCCCTTTACTCCCATGGTTCTTTTTTATGACCGCTTGGACAGCTCACGTTACCGTAGCCACAGTTGTTGAAAAAGACGGAAAATTCCTGTTTGTTGAAGAACATACTGAAGGTGTTACGCATACTGTATTCAATCAGCCTGCGGGTCATGTTGAATGTGGTGAAACGCTTATTCAAGCCGCTATTCGCGAGACCATGGAAGAAACGGGCTATGATGTCGAAATTGAATCATTGCTCGGTATATATACCTATACACCGCCAATGTTCCCCGATCGTACCTATTATCGTTTTTGCTTCTTAGCGCGTGATGTTAAACATTATCCTGATGCAAAACTCGATACCGATATTATTGGTGCGGTGTGGATGACTGTAGATGAACTGATTGAGTCTGCACGAGCACGTAGTCCCTTAGTGACTAAAGCCGTAAAAGATGCTTTATCTGGTCAAAAATATCCTTTATCGCTCGTTTATGAGCACCAAAACTCTCCTTTAATTTCAAATTTGGATGCCTAATCCTATGCAACAACGTGTCATCGTCGGTATGTCTGGTGGTGTAGATTCTTCTGTTTCTGCAGCACTTCTTCTTCAACAGGGATATCAAGTTGAAGGACTTTTCATGAAAAACTGGGAAGAAGATGATGGCACGGAATATTGCACGGCAATGGATGATCTTGCCGATGCACAAGCTGTGTGCGACAAAATTGGCATCAAACTGCATACCGCTAACTTTGCCATGGAATATTGGGATCGTGTATTCGAGCACTTCTTGGCTGAATATGCTGCGGGTCGCACCCCAAACCCTGACATTTTATGTAATAAAGAAATTAAATTTCGTGCATTTTTAGATCATGCCGTGAATTTAGGTGCAGACTTTATTGCCACTGGTCATTATTGCCGTCGTGGTGAAACCATGACCAATTCTAAAGGTGATGAATATGCACCTTTATTACGTGGTGTAGACAACAATAAAGACCAAACGTATTTCTTACATGCGGTACATGGTCGTGAAATTAATAAGACCTTGTTCCCTGTCGGTGAAATTGAAAAACCTGAAGTTCGTCGCATTGCTGAAGAATTGGGTTTAGCCACAGCGAAGAAAAAAGACTCAACAGGCATTTGCTTTATTGGTGAACGTCGCTTTAATGACTTCTTAAAACAATACTTACCTGCACAAGCTGGAAAAATTCTACTCGATACGGGTAAAGAGGTTGGTGAACATCACGGCTTAATGTACTATACGCTCGGTCAACGTGGTGGCATTGGTTTAGGCGGCTTAAAAGGCGAGTCTGAAGGTGCATGGTTTGTGCTTTATAAAGATATTGAAAACAACCGCCTCGTGATTGGTCAAGGTCATGAACATCCACTCATGCAAAGTACAGTACTTTGGAGTGAAGCGATTGACTGGGTGGCTGGCGAACAAGAGATTCCTGAAACAGGTTTCCGTTGTACCGCTAAAACGCGTTATCGCCAACCTGACCAAGCCTGTGTATTATTTAAAGACCCGAATTCACCAAATGGTGTACGGGTTGAATTTGATGAACCGCAACGTGCGGTGACTCCTGGACAAAGTGTAGTGTTCTACGCAAATGAAGTTTGTTTAGGTGGCGGTGTGATTCATCATACCAATGCGCCAAAACCTGATTTTATTTAAAAGGAAGCGATAGGCATGGCTGAGTTACCCTTTCAACAGCCTCAAACTTTGAATGTTCGCCAAAATAGAGCTTTGGCATTAGCAGCTGTGTTTCAAGCGACACAGCTGACGCATATGACTGCCATGTCGGGACAGCAAAGTATGGGTGAAAGCGGTAGTTTCTACTTAGAAAAACTCATCAAAGCCAGCCTCAATATCCGTCCAAGTGCCAATGAATCCTGTCAAACACTGTATTTTTTTAATCAACTTGCCGATCTTTCTTTAGGCTTAAAAACGCTAGAAAACAGTATTACCCAACCCTTTAATACGTCGCCTAAATCTCGTTTACCTAAACTTTCTAACACCAAATTGCCGATGAGCTATGCCATGGCACTATTGCAGTTAGAAAAGAAAGTCTATGGCAATCCTAAATTCGTTGAGATTATTGAACAATCTCAACAGAAAATTCTGAAACAACTGTCTTTTTTTGACAATAATTATCTACATCCCAGTATTATTGCCAACCTTGCCCAAACCTATATTGAAACTGCGGGACAAATTAATCCACGCATTATGGTGAAAGGCAGTGCAGAAGCTTTCAAAGATGCTTCTCACACCAATCGTATTCGCGCTTCCCTGTTTACTGGCTTACAAATGGCACATTTATGGCGTCAGTTGGGTGGCAGTTCATGGGGCATGATTTTCAGTAAGCGTAAGCTGCTCCAAGATATTCAAGATCTTGCTCGTTTACAGTATCAGGTGGTTTAACTGATGCTGTGCGAGTTTTGTTTTACGTTTAATTCCAAAGTTTAAGGAATCGCTATGAACGCTTTAACCGCACTTTCTCCATTAGATGGACGCTACGCGAGCAAATGTGATGCTCTCCGTCCTTTCCTCTCTGAGTTTGGTTTAATCCATGCTCGTGTGACTGTTGAAGTGCGTTGGTTACAAGCGCTTGCCAACCGTCCTGAAATCACTGAAGTTCCGGCTTTTTCAGCAGCAACCAATGCTGCTTTAGATGCCATCGTAGTTGATTTCTCGGAAGACGATGCAAACCGCATTAAAGAGATTGAACGTACTACCAACCACGACGTAAAAGCGGTTGAATATTTCCTGAAAGAAAAAATTGCGCATATTGATGAATTGAAAGATGCCGGTGAATTTATTCACTTTGCCTGTACTTCTGAAGACATCAATAACTTGTCTCATGCCCTTATGTTAAAAAATGGTCGTGACGTTCTTGTTGCTTCTATGCAAAGCATTATCGACGCAATTGCGACTTTGGCTGAAACACATGCTGAACAAGCGATGTTGTCTCGTACACATGGTCAAACAGCAAGCCCAACCACTTTGGGTAAAGAAATGGCAAACGTGGCTTACCGCCTTGCTCGCCAGATCAAGCAATTTAACAATGTTGAACTTTTGGGTAAAATCAATGGTGCTGTAGGTAACTACAATGCACATTATTCAGCTTATCCAGACATTAACTGGCCTGCACATTCACAAGCATTTGTTGAATCTTTAGGTTTAGCATTTAACCCGTACACCACGCAAATTGAACCACATGATTACATGGCGGAACTTTTTGATGCGTTACGTCGCTTCAATACTATTTTGATCGACTTTAACCGTGACGTTTGGGGTTATATCTCTTTAGGTTTCTTCAAACAACGTTTGAAAGAAGGTGAAGTTGGTTCTTCAACCATGCCGCACAAAGTCAACCCAATTGATTTTGAAAACTCTGAAGGTAACTTAGGTTTAGCCAATGCAGTATTGGCTCACTTGGGTGAAAAACTTCCGATTTCTCGCTGGCAGCGCGACTTAACTGACTCGACTGTGCTTCGTAACATGGGTGTTGGTTTTGCACAAAGCTTAATTGCTTTTGATGCTTGCTTAAAAGGTATTGGTAAATTAGAGCTGAATGCGGCACGTATTGCTGAAGATTTAGACCATGCTCAAGAAGTTTTGGCTGAACCAATTCAAACCGTTATGCGTCGTTACAACGTAGAAAAACCATACGAAAAATTAAAAGCCCTTACTCGCGGTCAAGCCATGACGCGTGAAATGATGGTGGATTTCGTGAATGGTCATGAACTTGCAGTTGTTCCTGCTGCGGATCGTGCACGCTTAGCGGAAATGACGCCTGCAACCTATACAGGTAATGCTGCTGAACAAGCTAAACAAATTAAAGATTTAATCGCTAAAATCTAATTAAATTTTAGTAGCAAAAAGCGAAGCTTCGGCTTCGCTTTTTCATTATAATTCCAATACTTTATAATCGACAACAACAAGATGATTGAATACCAATTCAGCTTAAAACACTGGCTTCTTTTAGGTTTAGTCGCCATTGCGATTATTATTGCAAGTATTCAACCGCTCGAATTATCCTCTTATATACTGCATCAGATTGGTACAGTATTGATGCTGATTGCCCTGTTCATTTGTTTTAAAAAAATTGGACTCAGCTTTTACAGCTTTACTTTATACCTTGGCTTTTTACTGATTCACATTGTTGGCGCACACTATTTATATTCTTATGTACCTTACAATGAATGGTTGATTCAATATTTTGACTTTGACATGAATCAAAGCTTTTGGCTGGTCACGTAATATGTACGATCGTTTAGTTCATATTGCTTATGGCGTATTGCTGTATCCTTTTTTCTACCGCTTATTTCAAGTCTGGCTTCCCACCCTAAAACCATGGGTTTTATTTCTACTGATTATTCAATTTGTCATGGCAAGCAGTCTTATATATGAATGGATTGAATGGTGGATTGCGATGGGTTTATCCCCAGAAGATGCGGAAAACTATAATGGGCAACAAGGAGATATTTGGGATGCGCATCAAGATATGCTGTTGGCGACAGTCGGTGCAATCATTACTGGCGTGGTGATTTTAATCAAAGATAAACAAGATACAGCGACTTAAAATAAAAAAGCCAGCGGAAAATTCTTTCCACTGGCTTGATGCGACTTCAAACTTAAATCAATTAATTAAAGTTTTGGATCACGCATTTGCACTAAGCTTGAATTGCTATTCGCTAAAGTTTCCATGATTTTATTCATGACTGCTGGCACTAAACCATCTGCAATTTGTGCTGCTTGCAAACCTAACTTTTCACCTAAAGTCGGCTTACGACGTGTATCAATCACATAGACATCGTGCTGTGGCAATAGACTGAGCAGATATTCATCTGAGGTTTGTAGTTTATCCACCAAGTTTAACTCAAGTGCATCTTTACCATACCAATGCTCCCCTGTAGCCACTTTTTCCATATTCAATTGTGGGCGATATTTTTCAACAAAGTGCTTAAATAGCTCATGTGTTTGCTGTAATTCTTCTTCGAATTTCGCTTTACCTTCAGCCGTATTTTCACCAAACATGGTGACAGTACGTTTAAATTGACCTGCGGTATATAATTCGAAATCGACATGATGTTCTTTCAATAAACGATTAAAATTAGGCACTTGTGCAACCACGCCAATTGAACCGACCACTGCAAATGGCGCAGAAACAATTTCGTTGGCAATACATGCCATCATATAACCACCACTTGCTGCGACTTTATCCACACAAATGGTTAAGTTAAAACCAGCATCACGTAAACGCACCAATTGTGCAGCAGCTAAACCATAACCATGTACCATACCACCCGGACTTTCCAAGCGAAGGACCACTCGATCACAGCCTGCTTTTGCAGTTGCTAAAATTAAGGTGATTTCTTCACGTAAACTTTCTACCGCAGATGCCGCTGTATCACCCTTAAAATCGAGGACATAAACTTTTTGATTATTCTTTTTACGTAACCGTGCTTCTTTTGAAAGCTGTTGGGCCAGTTGCAATAATTCAAATTTAGATGCTGTGGTTTGCGCAATTTTTTTACGTTGTTCATTTACACGGGCATTCAAATGACTAATTCGAATTTCAGCCGGTAATTTCGGAGTGTGGAATAGCATATAAAATAATTTCTCTAATTGTATTTACGGTTAGCTTTAACATGAGGTCAAAATATTGAAAATTCAATAGTATAACTGTATTTTATTTAAGCAAAATGCTGACCAATGCTTTTCAATATAACCAAGGCTTAAATGTATATTGCATCATTTACAACAAGCACATCGATATCTTGCGACAAGAAACATGACATGAAATAAAAAAGTAAATCCATTATGATGATCAAAATTACAACGTCCCGAAACAAATATAAAGAGTCATTGAATGATCAATATTCAAAATTTACAGTTTTATTATGAAAACAAACAAGTCTTATATGACATTAACCTTCAGCTAAAAAACAATACCATTACCGGCTTAATTGGCCCAAATGGTGCTGGAAAATCAACATTAATGCGCTGTATCTCAGGTTTAGAAATCCCACAGCAAGGTTCAATTTTACTCGACCAGCAACCAATTTTAGATCATCCAAGACAAAGTTATACTAAAATTGGTTATTTACCTGATATTTTTGGACTTTCTGAAAATTTAACGGTACTACAAAGTTGGACTTACGCTGCATCTGCCCGAGGTATTCCAGATGCACAGTTGAAAAATGCACTCATCTCTACCGCCAAAATTTTAAATTTAACCGATAAATTAAATGATAAAGTTGCGAATTTATCTCGAGGACAAAAGCAACGTGTCGGAATTGGGCAAGTCATTATTCATCGTCCTAAATTATTAATTTTAGATGAACCTGCCAGTGGTTTAGACCCCGAAGCGCGTTATGAACTCTCCCAACTCTTCAAGCAACTTCGTGACGAAGGCATGACACTATTGGTTTCAAGCCATATTTTATCCGAACTGGATGAATATTGTACCCATATGCTGGTGATTCAAGACGGTCAAATTAAGCAACATAAGGCATTAGAATCTTATGAACAAGTCATGCATCAGGATTTAACTGTGGATGCAACGATTCCAATTGTTTTACGTTTTTCAGAAATCAGCCCCGAATCAAAAATATTAATCGAACAAGCACCGCATATTCAAAATTTACAATTTAATCAACTTCAAGTGACTGCCACCATTTCCAGTCAAGCTCAGTGTAGAGTTGAACTCATAAGCTACTTAGTCCAACAGCATTTGCCGTTAATGGGACTAGAACCGCTGAAAGAATCTTTATTACAAAGCTATCGCAATAGTTTATTTCAGGGAGAAAAATAAAATGAATCCACAACCCATAAAAGTCCCTAAAATTAGAATTAATGCTGAACATCAACGTCTTTTATGGCTCAATTTTAGTCCTGCTTTAATCTTTGGCGTAATGACGCTTTATGCTTTTTTTATTTTTTGGGGCTACAACTCAGATAGTTTTAAAGCCGACTCAAGCCAATTTTTTAATTATTTATTTGTAGTGGGAAATATTGCTTATCTTATTTCAAACTTTGCACTCATTATTTTACTCAAACGTAGCATCAGCAACGATATTAAATCCTATGTTTGGGATCAACTGAGAATGTCATCACTCAGTGCATGGCAAATGACATGGACACGCTTACTGACTGCGCCTATTTTAGCGTGGATCAGCATTCTAATAAGCACAACCCTCATTAGTATTAGCTTGATCTATGGGAGTCCTAAATTTGCAGATTTTTTTTCCTCCCCGCTTTTACAATGGAGCATCTACATTCTAAACAGTTGGATGATTGCCAGTATTTTTTTAATCAATTATCTACAATTCAATCGTTCACAAGCTGAATGGCAAGGTTCATTACTACACTGTATTTTATTATATGTGGTCATAAACACCTTTATTGTGGGCAATATGCTACACCTTGGAAAGCAACTTTTATCCGTGGTCGATTCAGATGCTGGCCTCATTTCATTCAATTCAAACCCTCTGCTTGGTTTATTTATTATTTTTACGATCTATATAAGTTTAGGTGTTTGGCATAGTACCTCCTATAAACTGCATTTAAAATCGAGCAATTTATACTGGCTTATTGCCACATTATTATTACCGATTATTCTATGGATCTATCAAAGCTTGTGGTTCTTTAACGTTCAATCATTATTGTTTTATATGACCCTAATTTATGGCATTGCAATCATTATTTCATTAACCACCCAAGATAATCGTATAAGCACACTCAAATATGCTTACCAATCACTCAATCAAAAACAATGGCAACTGGCCATTAAAACTTTCCCCATTTGGATTCCCCTTTTTCTAGTTTATGTGCTTTTAATCATTGCTTATTTATTCATTACAACCAAAGCCATCGGGCATTATATTGATAGTTTAGTGTTCTTAATCTGTTATGGCTTACTTATCTTAGTCACTATTAAAATAAGTAAGCACTACAATGCCATCACATTGGCTTTAATTTGGTTCTTAATTTTAAAATTCATTTTTTCTATTTTCATCAATGTACTGTAGTCATAATAGTGCATAAAAAAAGAGCCAAAAGGCTCTTTTTTTATGTGGTCATTGGATTAACCAAAACGACCTGTAATATAGGCTTCTGTTAATTGATGATCTGGCTGAGTAAAGACTTTTTCAGTCGCATTCACTTCAATTAAATCACCCAAATGGAAGTAAGCAGTACGATCCGAAACACGCGCTGCTTGTTGCATCGAATGCGTCACAATAGCAATGGTGTACTGAGTTGAAAGCTCTGAAATCAGTTCTTCAATTTTTGCCGTTGCAATTGGGTCAAGCGCAGAACACGGCTCATCCATCAGGATCACTTCTGGACTCACCGCAATGGTACGTGCAATACATAAACGCTGTTGTTGACCACCAGACAAACCTGTACCCGGCTGATTTAAACGATCTTTCACTTCATTCCAAAGACCCGCTTTATGCAAACTGTTTTCAACAATTTCTTCAAGGTCATATTTATCACGCGCTAAACCGTGCAAGCTTTGGCCCATAAGCCACGTTGTCAAAAATTGACTTCGGAAATGGGTTGGGTTTTTGGAACACCATCCCCACCTGTGCGCGCAGTAAAACCACATCAAGGTTTGGATCATAAATATTTTGATTATCTAACATTACTTTACCGGTTATACGACACGAATCAATGGTGTCATTCATACGGTTTAAAGTACGTAGAAAAGTCGATTTACCACAACCTGATGGGCCAATAAAAGCAATCACTTCATTTTCATAAATATTCAGGTCAATCCCTTTGATTGCCTCTGCTTCACCATAATAGACATGTACATCTGAAGTACTAATTTTCACATTAGCTGTTTTTGCGTCTTTTTTTGCCGAAGTTTGGGTATCAAATTGAGAAACAAATGAAGTCCCTTGACGTTTTTTATCTACTTCTGGAGAGGTAAATTGTTTCTGTTCTTGATTCACGGATTCATCCTGCTCTAAGGAATTTGTTTTTGATGCAGTTACAGTATTCATATATTGCCCTCTCTACCAGCGCACTTCAAATTTCTTACGTAACCAAATCGCAAGGCTATTTAAACCCACCATTAGCGCCAGTAAGACAATAATGGCAGCAGCAGTCCGCCCTTCAAAGAAATTACGTAATTCATTGCCCTGCCATAAATAAACTTGGACGGGTAAAGCTGTTGATTGATCCAAAGGTGATACGGGAATATTGGCAACAAATGCGCTCATCCCAATCAATAACAATGGTGCGGTTTCACCTAAAGCATGTGCGACACCAATAATCGAACCCGTCATGATTCCAGGCAAAGCCAAAGGTAAAACATGGTGGAAAACGGTTTGGATCCGTGATGCACCAATGCCCAAAGCTGCTTGACGAATAGATGGCGGCACTGCTTTTAACGAAGCCCGAGTCGTAATAATCACGGTTGGCAGTGTCATTAGACTTAAAACCAAACCACCGACCAAAGGTGCAGAAATGGGTAAATGCATCCAACCAATAAAAATTGAAGCACCCAGCAAACCAAAGACGATGGATGGTACAGCTGCAAGGTTATTGATATTCACTTCAATAATATCTGTGATGAAATTTTTAGGTGCAAATTCTTCTAGATAAATCGCACTTGCCACCCCTAATGGAATCGAGATAAAAATCACGATCAGCATCATGAACAATGAGCCCATGAATGCACCCGCCAAACCCGCTGTTGCAGGTGAACTACGCGAGTCTGGATTGGTAAAAAGTTGCGTATTGAATGTACGCTGAATAATTCCTTTTGCAGCAAGATCATCAGAGAGCTGACGGATTTCGGGGCTTAATTGTTGCTGATCATCGGGTAATGAGCGATCAATATTCCCCGCTAACCAAACATCAATATTGGCATCTGCTAAGAAATTCATCTCAATTTTTTTGCCAATTAAAGACGGATCTTTAACGACCATATCACGAATTCGATAAGCTTCTGAACTGGTATATAAACTACTTAATTCATCACGATCATTGGCCAGTGATGGATCTTTGGCGATTAAACCATTGGCAATCAAAGCATCCCAATCCACCATGCCCATTTGAGTTTGCCATTCGACATAACGCTCTTGGTAGAGTGCTGGAGACTCACCTACTTTCTGCGTTGGTCTAGGGCCAGCATTAATCAGTGTAGGATCAAAATAAACAGGAACCGTCATACTGGCTTGCCAAAATGCAGGAAGCCCTTTATACAAAATACTACCAAACAACAAAGCGACAAAGGCAAGTCCGATGACCACGGAAGAGAAACCGACAAAGCGAAATGTTTTTTCTTTACGATGGCGCTTTGACAATGAACTCGCAATTTTAGCTTTACGTTTTTCGCGTAATTCCGCAGCTGCACGAGGATCAAATACATTTTGATCCGCTGGAGATGTATTTGATGTACTCATTCGTATTGCTCACGATATTTACGCACAATATAAAGTGCCACAATATTAAGACACAGTGTAATTACAAACAGGGTCAGACCCAGTGCAAATGCCACCAAAGCTTGAGGGCTTGCGAAATCTGTATCGCCCGTTAATTGCTTCACAATCGTCACGGTGACTGTTGATACTGCCTCAAAAGGATTAACATGCAGTAATGGGCTATTTCCTGCCGCAAGTACCACAATCATGGTTTCACCGACAGCACGGGACACAGCCAATAAAAATGCACCGGTAATCCCTGGCAATGCGGCAGGCAGTACCACTTGACGAATCGTTTCAGATTTTGTCGCGCCTAAACCTAAAGAACCATCACGTAGTGAACGTGGGACTTGGGTAATAATGTCATCTGAAAGTGAAGATACAAATGGGATAATCATAATCCCCATTGCAAAACCTGCGGTTAAAGCACTGGTTACATTAATTTCAAGACCAATCACTTCACCGATTAATTTAAAAGCAGGTCCAATCACCATCAATGCAAATACACCATAAACAATGGTCGGAATACCGGCTAATACTTCAATGGCGGGTTTTGCCCAAGATCTAAATTTTGGCGATGCATATTCCGCCAAATAAATCGCAATCATTAAACCCAATGGTACAGCAACCAGTAAGGCTATCCCGCTCACCATGAGCGTGCCCCAAATCAAGGGTAATATGCCATAGCTGCCTTCAGCATTTCCTGAAGTACTAAATCCTGGATTCCATTCGGTTCCGAAGAAAAAATCGACTGGAGAAACAAAATTAAAAAAGTGTACTGCTTCTTTAAACATCGACATCACAATGCCAATCGTTGTCAGAATTGCAACCCCAGAACATAAAATCAAAATAACATTGATGGTACGTTCGACTTGA
Organism: uncultured Gammaproteobacteria bacterium; assembly: GCA_963812025.1. Lineage (GTDB taxonomy): Bacteria > Pseudomonadota > Gammaproteobacteria > Pseudomonadales > Moraxellaceae > Acinetobacter. Next base: position 320,435 of record CAWETQ010000006.1, on the reverse strand, counting down.
TTACGTGCACGATAATTTTGACTGACCCGTTTCTTTGCCCAAACTAAACCCAGCATTGCAGCACAAATGACGACAGCAAACTTTGCCAATTCACTGACTTTTTCAAACTTAGCCAAATGCTCTGCTGCTGCAACTTCATAAGCTGCGGGTGTGTCACTCACACCAAAACCTGAAGCAATGGCTTTGATCCGATCAATCAGTACATCTATGCCAGCGACATCTAAATTTGCGGTAATATTCGTTGGAACATTTTGTAAAATCAAATATTGCAAAACATTGGCTTCAACCAAATTCCAAACAAGTAAAATTAAAAAAGCAGGGATACCACACCATAAAGCAACCAATGCACCGTAATATCCGGGACGAGAGTGCAACTTCGCAGAGTTATTTCCCTTACCTGCTAGGTTACGGCTTTTAGATAACCCGATTTGATAGGCTACGGCAATCAATGCCAATAACACACCTATGAGTAGCAGATTCATGTATTCTCCGGCATTTTTTCAATTTTCATGCTTTGAAAAAACCTTATTTTTGCAAAAAAGCTGATGCTAAGAATTCTCCTAACATCAGCTTATTCATCCTAATTACTTAACCGCTTTGCCTGCTTTAAAATCTGCAAGAACTTTTGCACGTTCTTTATCAGACATTGAAATCAGACCTGCTTTTTCTAATTTAGAACCTTTACCTGAAACTTTTTTGTTTAAGAAGTATTCAGAATACTGTTGTAAACCTTTGATTGATTTAAGGTGCTCACCTTTCACGTAGAAGAACAAAGGACGTGATACTGGGTAAGAACCATTTAGAATGGTTTTCTCTGATGGCACAACATTGTTTACTGTTGCTACACGTAATTTGTCACGGTTTTGATCATAGAAACCTAAACCAAAGACACCGACTGCACTTGGAGAAGTCTTTAAACGCGCCAATGTTTCTGTGTAGTCACCTGAAATTTCAATTACTTTGCCATCTTTACGGAAAGTAGAACATGCTTTCTTCTGTGCATCTTTGTCTAAATTCTTGAAATATGCATAAGATTCACAACCTGCTTCAACCATTTTTTCTTGGAACACTTCACGCGTACCATGGTTCGAAGCTGGAATGACCAAGGTAATTGGTTCATTCGGAAGTGATTTGTCAATTTGATTCCAACGTGTATATGGGTTTGCAACTAACTTACCATTCGATGGTAATTCTGCTGCGAGTGCTGCAAATACATGTTGTGGACGTAATTTATAAGCGGCTTTTTTTGAATTAGAGGCAAATACAATACCGTCATAACCGACTTTTACTTCAATAACTTGATTCACACCAGCTTTCTTACATGCAGCCAATTCAGTATCTTTAATTTTACGAGATGCATTGGCGATGTCGATTGTGTTATCACCTACGCCTTGACAGAACTGCTTTAAACCACCAGATGTACCACCAGAACCAACAACAGGTGTCTTAAATTGTGGGAAAGTATTACCAAACTCTTCTGCAACAATACTTGAGTATGGCAAAACAGTTGAAGAACCAGCGATTTGGATGGTGTCACGAGCTGCATTTGCTGTTGTTGCTACAACTGCTCCTGAAACTGCTAAAGCAAGTGCGATGTGATTTAAGCGCATTCTTTTCTCTCTTCATTAGATGCAATTTTGAAGCACGCTACTTTTTTATAAAGTTTTGTACTTTTTCGATATCTGCATTTTGAGTTTAAAATATGACAATGAAGTTACAGCTTTATGACACTTTAGTGATCTGTATATTTTAAGTAAATTTATGCATGTATTCACCCTATTCACGCACTTTATAAAAATAAATAAAACGTTGTTTTGACTTAAAAAATTAGAGAAATATTCAATGATCATATTTATTTCAAAAGATCATCCTGCACTGCTTTATACGAATGCATGATCAATGCAATATCAGCTATGATGACTTAGAAAACATGATGATTTGTCCCTATTGGTCATAAATCACACCGAATATTTGACTATAAATTAATCTATAAAAGCACGTTTTCTGACAGATCACCACCCGAATATGTAGCGAAAATGACTTCGAAAAATTGGATTCAACCCAATCTTGGCAGCTTAATTTTACAATTTAAAAATCATCATCCTGACCTTTTTAAATACATATTTATAAATAAATAATCATGTGAATGAGAATCTTTATACACAAATTTTATAATGAGTAGCTTACTTTAAAAAGCTGCACTGAAATGATCAAAGACGGAAAAGCGATGTTTTTATGCTTTTATCATTCACTCTAACTTGTACAAAAAAAGCCAGTTATAAAACTGGCTTTTCTTTTAACTTAAATACTTACATTCGCTTAGTCAATTGCTGTCACATAGTACCATCGCAATTAGCCTCTTTAATACGATCTGCTTCTGCTAACACAAGGTTAAGCAAATTCTTCACGTTATCTAAAGTCGCTACTGGACTTAAAGTGGTCATTTTCAAGGATTGAACTTGACCGACTTTAGTGACACCAATATTCGCTTCTCCGCGCGCAAACAATTCATCTGCAACGTTTTGATTCAATGTATCAAGCAATTCTGTTGGATAACCTTCAGGAATCACACGGAACAAGACAGAAGCAAATTGTGGATCAATCAACATCTCTAAACCATCCGTTGCATTGATATAATCAGCAACTTGACGCGTTAGAACCACACCATGGTCGATCATTGAACCATAAAGCTCTTCGCCTAATGATTCTACCGTCATCCACAATTTCAATGCATCAAAACGACGCGTTGTTTGTAGTGACTTCGACACAAGATTTGGCACACCATGTTCTTCATCATAAGCCGAGTTTAAGTACTCAGCTTCATAATGCATGAAACGGTAGTTCGCTTCGTCTTTCAACAAGAACGCACCACAAGAAATGGTTTGGAAATAATGCTTATGGAAATCGAGAGTCACAGAATCAGACAATTCAATGCCATCTAACATGTCACGGTAGTCATTCGAAAGAATGAGTGCACCGCCCCATGCTGCGTCGATATGCATCCACGCGCCATATTTGTTGGTGATTTCACGTACTTTCTTCAATGGATCAATTGCGCCTGCATCGGTCGTACCCGCAGTTGCAACCACACATGCCACGATTTTACCCGCCGCTTGAAGATCAGCCATGGTTTTTTCCAAGGCATCCATATCCATCTGTGCATTTTCATTCACAGGAACAGTCACAACCGATTGGAAGCCCATGCCCATCATTGCCATGTTCTTTTGCACAGAGAAATGTGCATTTTCAGAACAAATCACTTTGACGTTACGCATCGCATCCGCAGGGATACCATCACGCTGAACAGACCACGGCTTGCCGTTTTCGTCTTTCCAGTTTTTCGCAATACACGCATCACGCGCCAGCAATACACCCATCAAGTTCGACTGTGTACCACCAGAAGTGAATACACCCGCTTGACCTGCACCATAACCGACTTTTTGACGAAGCCAATCAATCAATTGAACTTCCATCAACGAACCCGCTGGGCTTTGATCCCATGAGTCCATCGATTGATTCGTTGCATTGATGAGCACTTCCGCAATTTGGCTAGTCACCATCGTTGGGCAATGCAAATGTGCAAGTGAATGCGGATGATGTACTTTCAAGCTTTTATTCAGAAAAAGCTCAACCATACGTTCAAGCGACTTGTGTACACCTAAACCTTCTTTTGAAGGATTAAACGCAATTGCGCTGCGTAGCTCTTTAATGCTACCGCCTGTGTACATTTTGTCATTGTGCAACCATGCTGCGACTGCTTTAGTCGCCTCACCCATTGCTGACTCGTAGTCAGCAATGGACTGAGCATCATTGCAGAGTAACGCTTTACGATGTTCTGCAAAATCAACCATTATGCGCCTCGTACAGCAACAAGTGCTTCAGCAATTGCTTTCTTAAAGCGAACAAGGACTTCTTCACATTCAGCTTGAGTGATGATGAGTGGGCAAAGTAAACGAATTACCGTACCGTTACGACCGCCTTTCTCTAACAACAATTTGTTATCGAAACAAGCCGTTTGGATAGCAGCTGCCAATTGAGAATCACCCGGTAATGAACCCATGTGATCTGCTGTTTGACGTTCGTCTACAATCTCAACACCCAACATCAAGCCACGGCCACGTACGTTACCGATGCATGGGAATTCTACGGCTAATTTTTTAAATTCAGCTTGTAAGAAATCACCACGTTCTTGTGCATTTTGCGCAAGATTTTGCTCTTTAATGGTGTTAATTGTTGCAAGACCAGTACCCATCGCCAATTGGTTACCACGGAAAGTCCCTGTGTGACCCGCAGGTTGCCAAGCATCAAACTTACGCTTAATACCCAATACTGCAAGTGGTAAGCTACCACCTACCGCTTTCGACATCACAATCACATCAGGCTCAATTCCTGCATGTTCAAAGGCAAACATTTTACCTGAACGGGCAAAACCTGCTTGAACTTCATCAAGAATCAACACAATGTTGTGTTTTTCAGTGACTTCACGGATTTTTTTCAACCATTTGGTCGGTGCTGTAACAACACCACCTTCACCTTGAATTGCTTCAAGAATTACGGCAGCAGGTTTAGTTACACCACTTTCTACATCTTCAATAAAGTTTTCGAAGAAGTAAGTTAAGGCATCTACACCTGCTTCACCGCCAAGACCCAATGGGCAACGGTATTCATGCGGATATGGCATAAACTGTACGCCTGGCATTAAGCCATTTACCGAATTTTTCGCAGATAAGTTACCTGTCATGGCTAAAGCGCCATGTGTCATTCCGTGGTAGCCGCCTGAGAAGCTAATCACCGAACTACGACCTGTATAAGTTTTTGCTAATTTAATAGCTGCCTCTGTGCCATCTGCACCAGATGGACCACAGAACTGTAAACAATACTCTTTCTTACCACCGGGTAATTGTTCAAGTAATGCTTCAGTAAATGCATCTTTTAAAGGCGTGGTTAAATCTAAAGTATGTAATGGAAGACCACTCGCTAAAGTGTCTTGAATACTTTGAATCACCGCAGGATGATTATGGCCTAAAGCCAAAGTCCCTGCCCCAGCTAAACAATCGAGGTACTCTGTACCTTCAACATCAGTAACCCAGCATCCTAAAGCTTTTGCTATTGCCAACGGTAATTTACGTGGATAGCTACGAACATTGGATTCCATCTGGCTTTGGCGAGTCAAATAGTATTCGTTAGTAGAATTAGGGGCAGGATTTACAGAAGAAACGCTCATATCGAATTACCATCTCTGATATGGGTTGAAAGAAATAAGTCGGGTGACTTGCGGTCTTTTGACTCGGTGCTTTATAGAATCTAGTCAGACTTGAATTTGTTTGTCATAACTAGAGGGCGGATGATACCGAATTTTTCCGAAAAATAAAGAATTTTCGGCATTTTATCCATCCTATTTCATTAAAAAAAATCAAGCTAATCTATAAGTTGAATTCTTATCTTACATTGTGACAGAAGAAAGAAAACCTCATTTTTTTATGCTTTTATTGAAAAATAATGATAATAAAGTCAAATTCCATGCGAATTAATTTATAAGTGTATAATTTCATTTCAGTTATCTTGATCAATGCGATTTATTTAATTTCATCTGTTTTTACAATCCAACCACAAAATCTGCTCAAATCCAACATAAACACACTTTAGTATCATCAATATAGATTCAAATTTTACTTACAAAAAATAGGTCAAAAAAATGCGTTATTTAACACTCTCATCACTCATTTTAGCTTCTGCTTTAACAACACCTGCTTTTGCTCAACAAAATGAGCAACTCAATTACAACCTAGTCAACATACAAGCGGAAGCTGCACGTAAAGTTTCTAATGATGAAATGCATGCTGTTTTATACATTGAAAAAAGCAACAAACAACCTGCTGAGCTTGCTGTACAAATTACACAATTAATGAATCAAGCCATGGCTTCAGCCAAAAAATACCCGCAAGTGAAAGTAGAAACAGGTTCTCAAACCACTTATCCAATTTATGACAACGACAGCCGCAAACTGAAAGAATGGCGTGGTCGTGCCGAAATTCAAATTGAAAGTACTGACTTTAAAGCTGCGAGCCAATTGGTCAGTGAACTGCAACAAAATTTTCAAACACAATCCATTAATTTTAGTGTTTCGGATGCCCAACGCAAAAAAGTTGAAAATGAGTTAATGGTAGAGGCGTCTAAAAACTTCCAGCAACGTGCCTTAACCTTAAGTCAAGCATGGAATAAATCAGGTTATAACTTGGTGAATCTAAACTTAAATACCAATAACTCTTACCCACAACCGATCATGATGCGTGCGAGTATGGCAAAATTTTCAGGCGCTGAAGCAGCAGATGCGCAAGATGTTGCTGCGGGCGAATCTAAAATAACCGTGAATGCGAACGGTACAATTCAGTTTAAATAAAAGATTTACAATTCATTTTTAGAAAAAGCCTGCATATGCACGGCTTTTTTATTTTAATAACTTTTCACTGCGAAAATACTATGAAGAATTAAAAAACTATAGATATAAATGATAATTACAATCATTTATTTTTTAGATCTTTCATCCTATTATAGCCGCTCTCTCCAAGTGATTGCTCACAATACAATGATGTTCTCAAGTCCTAGCCGCCCACAAAATAAATATTTCAAAGTTTCTCAGCTCAGTATTGCTGTAGGTCTGTCCATGTGCTGCATTTCTGCTGCGCAAGCTGAAGAACAAACAGCAGCTAGCGGCAATGTATTGCCAACGATTACCATGGAAGCACAAGGGAATTGGTTAGAAAACGCCAATGCTGAGAAAGTACATAACCACGCTGGGGCGCGTACTATTATTGATCGCAAGCGCTTAGATGAAACAGCATCGACATCCATTAAAGATGCTTTACGCCAAGTTCCTGGTGTTCAAGTTCAAGAAAGTAATGGCACAGGCGGCAGTGATGTTTCACTCAATTTAGGTGTACGTGGTTTGACCTCTCGCCTATCACCACGCTCAACCGTGCTTATGGATGGTGTACCAATGTCATTCGCGCCTTATGGTCAGCCACAGCTGTCTATGGCACCTGTTTCAATGGGTAATATTGAATCTGTTGACGTTGTTCGCGGTGCTGGCTCTGTACGTTTTGGACCACAAAACGTAGGTGGCATCATTAACTTTGCAACCCGCAGTATTCCAGAAGAATTTTCTGGCTCTGTCGGCTTAACTACAGAATATGCTTTTGGCACAGATCAAACAAAATTAAGCCCGAATCTTTTTGTTGGTGGCACCATGGAAAATGGTCTAGGCTTAGCCCTACTGTATTCAGGTACCAAAGGCAACGGCTACCGTGAAAACAACAATAAAATTGATATTGACGATGTCATGTTAAAGTCTTCTTATCAGTTGAATGATCAAGATACGATTGCCTTGAATCTTCATCACTATGAAGGTCGTGGTGAAATGCCTGAAGGACTAACAGCTGCACAATATGCAGAAAACCCGTATCAATCCAACCAATATCGCAATTATTTTGCAGGTCGACGCTCAGATATTTCTGTTAAATATAGCCATAAAGATGAACTGAACAACTTTGAAATATTAGGCTACTATGTCGATTCATTCCGTACTAGTGATCTTGAATCTGCTATCGCTAACACAACAAATAGCCGAATTAGTAACTCACCACGTGACTACAAATATTTTGGTATAGAACCTCGTTATTCAAGAGCTTACACATTGGGCAATATGAATAATGAAGTCACTGTCGGTTATCGTTATTTAGAAGAGGAAAGCTCTGAGTTTTCAGGGCGTACAGCACCATATAATACATTAACAGGTACACCTGGTGAACGCCTTGCTAATACCACCAGTGACGGTGGTACTAAAGCACATGCAATCTATATTGATAACCGCTTCGAACTTGATCAATGGACCATTACACCTGGTGTGCGTTTTGAGTCGATTGATACCCACAATAACTTCAGCGCATACACTAATGGTGTATTGAACAATACCGTTAGCCCATCTATTAACTCTGAAGAGTTTTTACCTAGCTTAGCTGTGATGTTTAAAGCGACAGATCACTGGAATTTCTTTGCCAATGCAGGAGTTTCATTTGGTCCGCAGCAATACAATCAATTAGCTCGTGTTGTCAATAATATTGCGCAATCCACAACGGATGGTCTGCATCCTGAAAAATCCAATAACTATGAAATTGGCACTAAGTATTTAGGCAATGGCCTCAATGCTGAATTAACGGCGTTCTATTTAGATTTTGACAAAGAATTGATTCTAGAACGTGATGCGCAAAACAACGGCATTTGGACAGACTTAGGTGCGACTAGCCACAAAGGAATTGAAGCTGGCCTAAGTTATGACTTTGGTTCAGTTGCTGATGCTTTAGAAGGCTTAAAAGCTTACGGTAACTATACATTCACCAAAGCAGTAGCCGAAGCTGGCAACTTTGAAGGAAAAGACTTGCCATTCTATTCGCGCCATGTCGCTAACTTAGGCTTAGGTTATAAGTATGATGCATGGAGCGTAAATGCTGATATGTTTGCTCAATCTAAACAGTATTCGCCAGGCAATCCAGATTCAAACATCTACCAAACAGAAGAAACCACTGACGGGAAATTGGGAAATATCCCAGGCTATTCAACTTTTGCAGTACGTACAGGCTATGACTTTGGTCAACAGCTAAGCGGTTTAAAAGTTGCAGCAGGGATTAAAAACGTATTTGACAAGCAGTACTTCACACGTTCATCTGACTCTACTGGCGGTAAATATGTAGGCCAGCCTCGTACTTTCTTCCTACAAACCTCATTTGATTTCTAATATTTTTATTTTAAATTAAATTTTTATTCTCTAAAAAAGACTACAAATCTGTGGTCTTTTTTTATGGCGTAATTTAATGATTCTGATAGATTAACCGGTTATTTTTTCTCTTTGCATAAATTTTCATGATGTCGCTTCCCGAATTAAATCTCAGTCTTTTTGAATGGATTAATGCACCCAGTGATGCTGCTGATTGGATGATTAATCTTGCAATTTTCATCGCCAATGATTTGTTTTATATCATGGTCATGTTTTTTGCATTTTTTTGGCTAAGAGGAAATTTTCAAGTTAAAAAACAAATCATTAAAGCCTTTATTTTTACCTGTGCAGCACTTCTGATCAGCCAAATCATTTCTCATCATTTTTATCATCCACGTCCTTTTATGATGGATGTTGGGCGTACCCTAATTTACCATTCACCTAATGGCTCTTTTCCCAGTGACCATATGCTGATTTTCAGTAGTATTGCCTTTGCATATTTTTTCTCAGCAAAACGCTCCATTGGCGTAATTCTGATTGCAATCGCATGGCTGGTTGCATGGTCACGGGTTTATTTGGGTGTGCATTTCCCTTTAGATATGCTTGGGGCTTTTTTCCTTGCCTTTATATTGAATTATTTTGGTTTAGCCTTATGGAATCGATACAAAGTAATGATTATGCAGCTTGTATTAAAAATACATCATTTTCTGTTTAAGCCGCTAATTGAAAAAGGTTATATCAAATAAGTTCAGATTTCATAAAAAATCAATAAAAAAATCCCGCTCAAAAGCGGGATTTTTTATGACGAAATTTTTAGTAAATGGCCATGTGATTACGATGAATCATTTCTAAAGAACGTGCTTCACCTAAAACTTGATAAACTTTATCTGAAGACAAACCTTTCACAATTTCAGCAGAACGTGAACTAAAGTTGACACGACCCACTGCGACACGACCACCTTGACTGTCAACGCACTCAACCACATCACCACGATCAAAATGTCCTTCCACCGCTTTTACCCCGACAGGTAATAAACTACGGTGATTATCTTTAATCGCTTTGACTGCACCATCGTCCAAGACCAAACGACCCGCTGTTTGTAAATGCGCTGCTAACCATTGTTGATGTGCAGTCATACGGTCATTGTCTGTAATAAACAATGTTCCAAGCAACTCACCAGACATTAAGCGAGCAAGTACTTGATCACTTTCACCACTGGCAATCAGTGTTGGACAACCTGATTTGGCGGCTAAACGTGCTGCACGAACTTTAGTCAACATACCACCACGACCAAACTTCCCACCACCACCAGCCATATCAAATAGGCTTTCATCCAATGCACGAACGGTATGGAACAGTTTCGCATTCGGATTAGAACGCGGATCGGAGTCAAACATGCCTTGCTGATCGGTTAAGATAATCAGTAAATCGGCATGGACTTGACCTGCAACCATCGCAGCTAAAGTATCGTTATCACCAAAGCGAATTTCGTCAGTCGACACCGTATCATTTTCATTAATGACAGGAATTACCTGCCAATCAATTAAATGCTGTAAAGCATCGCAAGAGTTTAAATAACGACGACGGTCTGCTAAATCATCATGGGTCAATAAAACTTGTGCCGTTTGAATAGAATGGTTTTCTAATACGCTCGACCACGTTTGAATTAAGCCCATTTGACCAATAGCAGCACATGCCTGAAGACTCGGTAAATCAGTGGGTCGGTTGGTCAATTTCATTCGAACCATACCTTCAGCCACAGCACCTGAAGACACCAGAATAATCTCGTGTCCTGCATTGTGTAGATCTGCAATTTGTTTCGCCCAATGCGAAATTGCTACAATATCTAAACCTTGCCCATTTGCTGTGAGTAAAGATGATCCGATTTTAACAACGATTCGTTTGCAATCCTTGAGCTGACGTTGCCCATCCACCACTTCTATCATCTTGTCCTCAGTTACTCATATTTTCAGAGCTTAACGTACGTAAAACACTTCCATATTGCTATCGTCGTCGCCATCATCTTCATCTTCATCGTCGTCCAACAGACCTGCAAGACGTTGTTGACGACGCATTTCGCGATAAGCTTCTTTCGCTGCAATGGTTTGTTCACGTGTTTCAGCTTCAAGCTGATCACGGAATGCTTTCATTTCTGCAGCGTATTCAGGATCTTCAACTTCGCGTTCGCGTTGTTGTTCAATTTCATCCATCAAGTAATACACAACATCTTTGGTGCCTTCCGACATTAAGCCAGAAGTTTGGAATACTGGACCTTCCCATTGAATTTCATCAAGAATATGCTGACACCATTCTTCACGAGTTGACTCATCAAGTTGATCGACTTTATTCAACACCAATACCACAGGCAATTTCGCCAAAGTTGGAGAGAATTTTTTCAATTCTTCCACAATTGCTTTTGCGTTATATGCAGGGTCTGAGCCATCAATCGGTTGAACATCAACAATGTGCAACAAGATACGCGTACGTGCCAAATGTTTAAGGAAACGAATACCTAAACCCGCACCCTCAGAAGCACCTTCAATCAGACCTGGAATATCGGCCATCACGAATGAACGATGACTATCGGCATCGACCACGCCTAAGTTCGGCACCATTGTGGTAAATGGATAATCTGCAACTTTTGGTTTTGCAGCCGATACAGCACGAATAAAGGTCGATTTACCTGCATTTGGCATACCCAGTAAGCCAACATCCGCCAGAACTTTAAGTTCTAAACGAATTTCACGGAACTCACCTTTAATACCATGGGTGCATTTACGCGGTGAACGGTTCGTCGATGATTTAAAGTGAGTATTACCCAAACCACCTTGGCCACCCGCTGCAACCATGACGCGTTGACCATCAGCGACTAAATCCCCGATGATATCGCCTGATTCTACATCGACAATTGTTGTTCCTACTGGAACCTTTAATATGTTGTCTTCACCGCCACGGCCTGCGCAGTTCGCACCACGACCATTTTTAGCACGTTCCGCACGGAATCTACGTGTATAACGATAATCTACGAGTGTGCTGGTGTCGTTGTCTGCTTCAACATAAATGCAGCCACCACGTCCACCATCACCACCATCTGGACCACCAAATGGTACGAATTTTTCACGGCGAAAACTGGCTACGCCATTGCCACCGTCGCCAGCCTCTACGGTAATGACTGCTTCATCAACAAAGCGCATACTGCCAATCCTCTAAATACTTTAAAACCGCATATTCTGCCATATTTTAAAGAATTTCTCGAATAGTATTATTCAGCATTACATGATTTTTAGTCATGCCAAGACCATTCACCCTACGGCTTAGCCCATATTTTGGATTTTACTTCAATAAATCGCTGCAAATTTAAAGTAAGGCATCAGCTTATTTCTGCAAGTTATTACCAAAATTCAATCTCGTTGATTTGGTTTTTCTATTCGGCTGTATCACACCCAAACCACAGCGATAGATTTTAGCTGTGTGATCAATCGTGCTTAACCTTTTCTAAATCCACTCGTAAAAATAGACTCATTGTTTTATTCTTTTTTAATGCCTATTTTAACTTTTATAACCTTCAACAAGACTTCTCAATCTCAAGAATCTTCGCCAAATCAAATATAAGAGTTTTAGCCTAATATTTACAATGATGGCGTAGTACGTTGTTTATTTTCCATAATTTCAGGCAAATTGCGTTCAATCCAGCCAATCAAATGATTCAACTTCTCCGCGGCTTGCGCACCTAAAATGGTCAGTTGATATTCCACTTTCGGAGGCACAACAGGGTAAACAGTACGTATCAGAAAACCATCTTTCTCTAACACTTTCAAAGTTTGAGCCAACATTTTTTCACTCACCCCTTCGATGCGTTGTCTTAACTCACTAAAACGATGGATACCATCGCTTAAACAGCGCAAAACCAACACCGACCATTTGGTGGTTAAATGTTCCAATATTTCACGTGAAGGACATTCATTGGATAAAACTTGTCCAAGTAAATTACTTGCCGCATAGTTACTCATCATTTCTCTCCAAATCGAAATAAACTTACTTTTAGGTACGTACTTACATTAAGTAAGTTACTATAATAAGATAAGAACATCAAGTATACAAAACAATCAAATTAAAGGTGAGTCAAATGAAAATTGCCATCACAGGTGCAACGGGTCAGCTCGGTCAATGGGTGATTCAATCACTGTTAGAAAATACCGCTGCTGCCAATATTGTGGCATTGGTTCGAAATGAATCCAAGGCTGCCGATTTAAAAGCAAAAGGCATTGAACTGCGTCTGTTTGATTATGACACACCTGCAACTTTAGCTTCTGCATTATCTGGAATTGATAAGCTGTTGCTTATTTCAGCCAATGAAGTGGGTCGTCGTACAGCACAACATAAAGCGGTGATTGATGCGGCTCAACACGCAGGTGTTCCCTATATTGCCTATACCAGTTTGCTCAATGCCGATCATTCTCCGCTCGGTTTAGCACAAGAACACCGTGAAACTGAAAGCCTAATTAAAGCCAGCGGCTTACAGTACACGTTCTTACGTAACAATTGGTATAGTGAAAACTATTTAGCAGGCGTCACTCACACCGTTGAAGTCGGTACATTGTATGGTGCAGCAGGCGAAGGAAAAATTAGTTCAGCGGCACGTGCCGACTATGCCGAAGCCGCAGCAAAAGTGCTCACGACATCTGGGCATGAAAATAAAACCTATGAACTTGCAGGCTCAACCAGCTTCACGTTGGCAGATTTAGCAGGTGATATTGCTGATGTTTCGGGAAAAGAAATCACCTATCAAAACCTCAGTGCTGAAGATTATACTCAAGCTTTAACACAGGCTGGCTTACCTGCTGGTTTGGTCGATATCATTGTCGATGCAGATATACAGACTGAAAAAGGTGCCATGTTTAGTGACAGTAAAGACTTAGAACAACTGATTGGGCATCCAACCACAGCAATTAAAGAACAAGTTGCAGCAATTTTAAAAGCGTAGTAATTGTTCCATTTATAATTCTTCCCCTTCTTTTTTTAAGAAAGGAAGCCGTCCTTAAATATCAGACATAAAAAAAGAGCCTCATATGAGGCTCTTTTTCACTGCTTTACAAATTATGCATTTTTTTCAGCAGGAATTTTGCGGTAGTTCACGCCACACATTTGTTCAGCAATACGTAATACTTGGCAGCTATAACCCACTTCATTGTCATACCAAACGTAAGCCGTTAAGCGTGTACCTGAAGTGATGGTTGCTTGCGCATCAAATACACCCGCAGTACGTGAACCAATAAAGTCAGAAGATACAACTTCAGTCGAATTTGTATAACCAATTTGACCTTGAAGGCTTGAATTGATTGAAATTTGACGAATGTATTCATTCACTTCTTCACGATCAACTTCTTTCTCAAGTGTTAAGTTAAGAATAGCCAATGATACGTTTGGTGTAGGAACACGTACAGAGTTACCTGTCAACTTACCTTTAAGTGCAGGAAGTGCTTTTGCAACCGCTTTAGCAGCACCCGTTTCAGTAATCACCATGTTCAAAGTCGCAGCACGACCACGGCGATCTGCACTGTGGTAGTTGTCGATTAAGTTCTGGTCATTAGTGAAAGAGTGAACCGTTTCAACGTGACCATTGATCACTTTGTATTTGTCATCTAACACTTTTAATACTGGTGTAATTGCATTTGTGGTGCAGCTTGCAGCAGAAATGATTTTGTCTTCATCTAAAATGTCAGTATGGTTTACGCCATAAACAACATTTTTCATTTCGCCTTTACTTGGCGCAGTCAATACCACACGAGCAACGCCTGGGCATTTCAAGTGTTGAGCAAGACCTTCCGCATCACGCCATTTACCAGTATTATCAATGACTAAAGCATTGTTAATACCATAAGCCGTGTAATCCACTTCAGCTGGGCTAGACGCATAAATCACTTTAATGAAGTTACCATTGGCAATGATCGCTTCATTGGCTTCATCTACAGAAATCGTTCCTGAAAATGGACCATGAATTGAGTCACGACGAAGTAAAGACGCACGTTTTTCTAAATCACCATCAGATGATTTACGAACCACAATCGCTTTAAGGTTTAAACCACGACCAAGACCAGATTGACCAATGATTAAACGTGCAAGGATACGACCAATACGACCGAAACCATAAAGAACAACATCTTTAGGTTCAACAGTTTCAGCATTACCTTTTAACGATTCTACTGCTTGCGCAACAAAAGCGTCGATATCGCCGCCTTTTTCTTTAAATTCAACAGCTAGTTTACCTAGATCGATTTCAGCAGAACCGATATTTTCAACTTTAGCCAATGCTTCTAAGATTGGAAAAGTGTGAACAACTGAAAGCTCAACGTCCATAACACGTGTACGGCGATGTGCTTTTAAAATTTGGATTACTGAACGGTTAACCAAAGAACGACCGAATACAGAAGTCACGATATTTTTTTCACGATACAACTGACCAATTAAGGCAATCATATGTTCCGCGATTTCTTCACGGTTTTTCCAGCGACCTTGGTGCTCTGCATGTAGGGCGATGATAGTCTCTTTGCTCACAGATACGTCCTCTAATTAAATTGTATATCTAGGCATGAATTTCAAAACCCGACAATTGTAAAGGAATTATCGGGAAGTTTGAATCAAAAGCTGATTCGGACTTGCACATTTTGCTCTATATTCATTATAAATTGACAAAATAGTTGTAATTATTTTTATGATTTTCATATTGAAAGCGCTAAAACATTTCATTTCTTACAAAAAGAGTTCAATTAAACTCAGATGTTGTTTTATCAAACAACACCCAAAAGATAAAATGTATCACTTTAAGCGTTCTTGGTAATTTTCAAGATTTTTAGCCAAGGCTTTTTGCTGTTGTTGCTGTTTCAGCAGATGAATCGAACCTTCAACCACTAGTAGTAATACCGCAAACCAAATTGGAATATAAGTAAACCATTCAGCCGCTTCAAGGCTCTCCCCCAAAGCAATGGAGGCAAAAGCAAGCAATACAGGTTCTAAATAACTTAACAATCCGAAGATGATAAAAGGTAAATATCGGCTGGCTAGCATGTAACTTCCAAGCCCCAAGGCACTTAAAAAACCCAAACCCAAGATCGCCAAAATTAAATGTGGAAACTGAGCAATGAGGTTAAATGAATTGCTATAAACCGTTGCTAGGTAAATCGCAACAGGCAGAATTAAAAACAAATCCCACCAGAAACCACCCAAATGATCTGTTTTAAAAGCACGTCTTAAGAAAAAATAAACCGGATAAGCCACGGCAACATAAGCCGTTTCCCATGCAATACTGCCGATACGCCATAATTCATGTCCAACACCCATGCAGGCAAATAGGACTGCGGCAATTTGCCATTTAGACAGTTTTTCTTTGTACAGGACACAACCAATCAACACCATGACCAAAGGCAGTAAAAAGTATCCCAACGAGACTTCTAAACCGCGCCCATTCATTGGTCCCCACAAAAATAGCCAAAGCTGCGAGGTACACAAGACTGAACTGATGATCAACCAAACAAAGAAAGCAGGTTGCTTAAAAATACGTTTGAAAATTTCAGTGACATGTTTTAAATCACCGCTCCACCACATAAATAAAGTCAGGAATGGCAAGGTTGCTAACATACGCCAAGCAAAGGTTTGTTCACTATCCAGTGGTTTTAAAAATTGGGTATAAAAATACAAAATACCAAAAGTGACCGATGCCAATACAGACAATGCTACGCCTTTATACATCTTTCATCCCTGTATTTATATTGCCTGTATTATAAACACGTCACCCTAATAAAACTTGATCATTCACCTTTTAATTTGACCATTCAATAAAAAATCATGCTGAAACAGGATTGAATGACGAGGCTACCTGTAAAGCTAAAAAATATATTAATTCAATATCTTAAGATTATTTTTTGTTTGCTTTGTATGAATAATATCCGTCAAGTCATAGCCGACTGATTTTGCATACTCTAAATATTCATTGATCACAGCTGGATCTGGCTGTGCTGAACGTGACAATACCCACATATATTTACGCCGTGGTTCACCCACCAATACTGTTTGATAATCATCATCTATTTTCAAAATCCAATAATCACCACGCGCAACCGATAACCAGCGAATTGCTTCAGGTAAAAAGCTGACTTTTAACTTGGTATTAAAAGGCGCATTTTGCACGAAGGCTTCGCCAATAGACTGCTGTAACTGTCCATCTTGACTAAAACAACGATTGTCTATGCTCACATTGCCATTTTCATTTAACGTATAAGTCGCAGTGACATCGCGATTGCACTTGTTTTGAAAGTACATCGGCTTACGCGCAACTTCATACCAAACACCCAGATACCGATCCAACTGAACTTTGTCTACTGTCTGCAATGGCTTGGTCTGTGCATATGCCAGTGTTGCAGCCCCCAGACCAATCAATACAACCCCACCCACTGCAATTTTGGCCAGTTTAAAACCTGCCTTTGGAAAATGTTTAGCAACCATAAAAAATACCTGATTAAGAAAACCACAATTATATTAATGATGAATATCCATTAAAATAACGAGTATTTTTCAGCCGCACTGTAGCGTTATGTAATGATTTTTGAAGATAAATTCATGACGCTAATCTATGTCAACATTTGGGCTTTCAAACGCAAAATTTCATCACGTAGTCGTGCTGCCTGCTCAAACTGTAATTCTTTCGATGCTTTTAACATCTCTTTTTCCAGTTTAGCCATATGTTTTGCAAGCAATTTAGGATCAGCAAGAATATGACGTTCATCTGCACTTAACGCACGTGCCTGATCAGAAACTTTGCCATCAATTTGATCATCCGTTAGTACCTCACCCGTATCAATGTCTTTCTTATTTTGACGTTTGGTACTGCGTGGGGTAATGCCATGAATCCGATTAAATTCGATTTGTTTGGCACGACGGCGATCTGTTTCATCAATCGCTTTTCGCATGGAATCGGTGATTCGATCAGCATACAGAATCGCCTTCCCTTTGACATTACGCGCTGCACGACCAATGGTTTGAATGAGTGAACGCTCAGAACGTAAAAAGCCCTCTTTATCTGCATCTAGAATTGCCACTAACGATACTTCTGGCATATCTAGACCTTCACGAAGCAAGTTAATCCCGACCAAAACATCATGCACACCAGAACGTAATTCATGAATAATTTTCACGCGTTCAACCGTGTCGATGTCGGAGTGTAAATAAGCGATTTTCACCCCATATTCTTTTAAATACGAGGTTAAATCTTCCGCCATCCGTTTGGTCAAAACGGTAATTAAAACACGCTCATCTAAATCTTTACGCAGATTGATTTCTGAAAGCACATCATCGACTTGCGTCAATACTGGACGAACTTCAATTTCAGGATCAATCAAACCTGTAGGACGAACCACTTGCTCTGCAATTTGCTCTGCTTTTTCCAACTCATATTTTGCAGGCGTTGCACTGACATAAATGGTCGTGGGAATAATTCGCTCCCATTCTTCAAATTGCATTGGACGATTATCCAAAGCACTGGGTAGACGAAAGCCATAATTGACCAAATTTTCTTTACGCGAACGGTCACCTTTATACATGGCACCAATTTGCGGAACAGTCACATGTGATTCATCAATAATCAGTAAAGCATCGTCAGGGAGATAATCAAATAAGGTTGGCGGTGCTTCACCCGATGGACGACCTGATAAATGACGCGAGTAGTTTTCAATCCCATTGGTATATCCCAACTGCTGCATCATTTCTAAATCGTAACGGGTACGTTGTTCAATACGCTGCGCTTCAAGCAATTTGTCATGTTGTTTAAAGAATGCCAAACGCTCTTTAAGTTCTTCACGAATCGTGCCAATTGCACGCTGTAAATTATCTTTCGGTGTGACATAGTGACTTTTTGGATAAATCGTCACTCGTGGCGCTTTACGTACCAGTTTTCCAGTCAACGGATCAAACCAACGGATAGAATCAACTTCGTCATCAAACAGTTCGATACGAATGGCATTTTGATCTGATTCAGCAGGAAAAATATCAATAATTTCGCCACGAATACGATACGTACCGCGTAAGAATTCCAGTTCATTGCGGGTATATTGCATCTCGACCAAACGACGAATAATGTCGTCACGGCTAATACGATCGCCCTGCACAATATGCAACAACATACTCATATAGGCATTGGGATCACCCAAACCATAAATAGCAGAAACCGATGCCACAATAATGGCATCACGACGTTCTAATAAAGTACGCGTTGCTGAAAGACGCATTTGATCGATGTGATCATTAATTGCAGAATCTTTTTCAATAAAAGTATCGGAGGATGGAACATAAGCTTCAGGCTGATAGTAGTCATAGTAACTGACGAAATATTCAACCGCATTATTGGGAAAAAAGGACTTAAATTCGCCATAAAGCTGTGCAGCTAAGGTTTTATTATGTGCCATGACTATCGTTGGACGTTGTAATTGGGAAATCACATTGGCCATGGTATAGGTTTTCCCCGACCCCGTTACCCCTAATAACAACTGATCGTGATAGCCTTTTTCAATCCCACTGACTAACTTTTCAATGGCTTGTGGCTGATCCCCAGCGGGTTGATAGCTGGTCACTAATTCAAAAGGTTGCTGACTATCCTGCATAGTATCCATCTTCAACGACATAACCTTCATAGTATGAGGGCTAAAAATCTACATGCAACATCAGTGCCCTTATATTTCTATACTTTGCCCCTTCAATAAAGTCATGAGCACGAATTCAAGCTGATCTCGCATTTCACAATTTATACAATCAACATGAAGCAGATTGAAATATTAACTCTACTTGTATTGCAAAATCAGACCTGTACAGCCCTAAATACACTATCTTTTATACTAATTTTAAAAATGCTGATCTTTCACTTGACCATCGGTCATTTCAATTGCAACATGAATAACAGACCATCACGATTGTAGCCGCCTATGTCATATCTCTATCACGATGAAAATATTATAAAAAGCTTAGCTGAAGATACTGTGTTTGTGTTTGGCAGCAACATGGCAGGAAACCATGCAGACGGCGCAGCACATACGGCTCTCAAGCACTTTGGTGCAATGCAAGGTGTCGGTCGAGGTTGGTCAGGTCAAAGCTATGCCATTCCGACCATGAATGAACATTTACAACAAATGCCATTGTCGCAAATTCAGCACTATATTGATGATTTTAAGATTTATACCAAAAATCATCCCAAAATGACCTATTTCATTACCTCGATTGGTTGTGGCATTGCGGGTTATAAAACTGAAGAAATTGCACCAATGTTTAAAGGCATTTCACATAATGTCATTTTCCCAAGCTCCTTCCGTCCTTTTGTAGAAAGAGCACTGCCAAAACTGACACGCCACTTTTTAAGAACGGTATTTAATGATGCTGTAATTTTTTCAACGACTGATGAAGAAATAATCAATCAACTGGATTTATCAGAAAGTGAAAAAAGTGCCGCAAGAATTATTTTACATACTCAAATGTACCCAACCGACAGCAATGGACGTGATCGCATTTTTGAAATTTCAGATATTTTACATACCTTGAACGATAAAATTCCGGATTGGCAAAGTAAATCCGATGGTGCAATGTTGTTTGGTGGGGTGATTTTAGCGTTACTTGAACTCTACAATATTAATGAAAAAGATTTTATTGATGTGTGGCAAGGTGAACGAGAAATTCCTGCGCCAAAACCTGAAAATAAAGCACGAAAGCAAAGTCACTAAATAGCTAATCACATCAATAGATGACTTGTATCAATTAAAAATGTTTAATTTTTGATTCTTTAAAATTGGCACTGTTCCGCAAGATAAAATCTTTTGTTTCTCATACACGATGTCTTTATCGTGTATGAGAAACATGAGGCATCCATGTCACATTCATAAATCCAATACGTCCTAAAATTTGTTTTTAATTTTGGCTTTACAAGCCACTTGTATTGATCAAAAAATGACTTACAAAAAACATCTATTGTAAATTTACAGTTCATATATAAAATATTTAGCCTTAACAATTCATTATAAACGAAAATAAAAATGGGTAATTACATGATCAATTACAGAACCTTACCTAGCTTAATTGCTATTACAGTTGGGCTATGCCTAATGACGCAAAGCCATGCACAAGATACCAAGCAACTGATTGAACAAAGCGTCAGTCAAAATAATGATAAGTTTGTCAAAATTTTTAAAGATATTCATCAAAATCCTGAACTTGGTTTCATGGAGGTGAGAACAGCGAATATTGTGGCCAAAGAGCTAAAATCTTACGGATATACCACCACTGAACATATTGGCAAAACAGGCGTTGCTGCGGTAATGAAAAATGGCGATGGCCCTGTTGTGATGTATCGGGCAGATATGGATGCCAATGCCGTTAAAGAAACCACAGGGCTTCCTTACGCCAGTAATAAGATTGTTAAACTAGATGATGGCTCAGAAACACCAGTCGCGCATACATGTGGGCACGATGCGCATGTTGCATGGATGCTAGGAACAGCTAAATTTTTTGCTGAACATAAAAACTTATGGAAAGGAACGGTTGTCTTTATTGGACAGCCTGCTGAAGAACCTATTTTAGGTGCTGAAGCGATGGTGAATGATGGCTTATATAAAAAACACAAAATCCCTGAACCTGATTATTTATTTGGTATCCATGCTGCACCTATTGCAGTTGGTATCATTGCTGCTGCGACTGGCGTTCGTATGGCGGGTACAGATCAATTTGATGTCACATTTCATGGCATTGGTGGGCATGGTTCTACGCCTAATTTGTCTAAAGATCCTGTCGTTATGGCAGCCACTGCAATTACACAATATCAGAACATTATCAGTCGAGGAATTGATCCTAAAAACTCTGCCGTAATCACGGTTGGTTCTGTGCAAGCAGGCAGTAATAACAATGTGATTCCTGCATCAGCCCTACTCAAAATTAATTTACGCTGGTTTAATGAAAATGACCGTAAAGTTATGATTGATGGTATTACGCGTATCAATGAAAGTATTGCCTATGCCTACAATATGCCAAAAGATAAGTATCCAACCATTCAGTTCAAAGGTTGGTCAAAGCCATTAAATAATGATGTTGCACTGACTAAAGTTGTCCAAAATGCATTGTCATCTTCTGGACTTATAGAAAATTCTAAATATTTATTAGACGAAAATGTCCTACCTTCCGTGATGGGTTCTGAAGATGTTCATCATTTAGTCATTCATAATCAAAAAAATGCCTATAGTTATATTAATGTTGGTGTTGCCGAACCGAAACGATTTACTGAAGCATATAAAGAAAAAAAGTTGCCGTTTAATGCACATAATGGAGATTTTGAAGTTGATCTGTCCGCAATTCCGTATGGAACAAAAGCGGGGATTATTTCTTTACTAGCTATATTTAATCCGAATCGCGGATAAAAGATGACTTAAAATACAGCAAGCAATGATTCGTTTTGTGCGTTATACAAATTATCCAATCGATACGAGCCAATGTATATATTGGCTTTTTTATTGCTATTTAAAAATCAGTGATAAGTATCACATTATTTAAAAAACATTTTTTTCGTTTTATACTCAGCGCCTAAATTGATATAAAAATGATGAGCTCCTTAAATGGAAATACTGGATTCGCCTTTTTTTGAACTATCGCCCATTGCAATGTGGCTTGAAGACTATAGCGAAATAAAAAAACAATTTGATATTTGGCGTGAACAAGGTGTTCAAGATCTGTTCAGTTTTTTACTAGAAGATGAATCTCGCATACTTGAATGTGCAAGAAAAATTAAATTATTAAAAGTAAATTCCAAAACCCTTGAACTTTATCAAGCCAAAGACTTTGAACATTTATGCCAAAATCTTCATTTGGTGTTTAAAGGCGACATGAGCAAAAGCCATATTAAGGAACTGGTGGCGTTGTGGAATGGCGAAACTCATTTTTCCAATTCTGCTGTGAACTATACCCTGACGGGTGAACGTCTTGATATTCAGCTTAAAGGGATTGTACTGCCACAGCATGAACATGATTTATCGCTATTATTGATTACCACTGAAGACATCACACCTTACACTGAAGCCTGCCGTCTTGAAGAAAAAAGCCGCCATCTGGCAGAAGCACGCTTTATGTATTCACCGACCTCACTTTGGGTGGAAGACTTTAGTCGGATCAAAACAAAATTAGATAACGTCCGCGCTTTAGGCATTGAAGACATTAAGACTTTTTTAGATGTGCATAATGATTTCATTAATGAATGCATTAAAGATATTGTGATCATTGATGTCAATCAGGCAACACTCGATCTATTTGGTGCTCCAAACAAAGATACTTTATATAAAAATATGCACAAAGTTTTTGCTCAAGAAATGGTTAAAACCTTTCGAGAACAATTAATTGAGCTTTGGAATGGCAATATTCATCATCATCGTGAAGCCATCAATTACGCACTCGATGGCAGTATCCGTCATGTGTTGCTGCAATTTTCCGTATTTCCAGATTATCAGAATGACTGGGGAATGGTTCAGGTTGCACTCACTGATATTACCGCTCGAAAAAAGGCTGAAAACTATCTTGAGTATTTAGGCAAGCACGATGTGCTGACCAAACTGTATAACCGTGCTTTTTATACCACGGAAATAAATCGTTTAGAACGCAATATGCTACGCCCTGTGTCCTGTATTTTCATGGATATGAATGGACTAAAGGAACTCAATGACAGTTTAGGACATGATGTCGGTGATAGTTTATTACAACGTATGGGCAATGTCTTAACCCAACTGGTTCAGCAAACGCTTTATTCTGCATGTCGTATTGGTGGAGATGAGTTTGTGGTTCTGTTGCCCGGTGCCGATGAAGCTGCACTACAAAATTGTTTGCAAAGTTTGCAAGAACTGTTATTTGTCGATAATCAATTTTATTCCCTTCAACCGCTTAACCTATCCACGGGTTATGCGACCAACAAAGATGGGGAACGCATGGAAGACATGCTCAAACGTGCTGATCTGGCAATGTATCAAGATAAAAGAAATTATTATCTCGACAACAACCGCAGAAAAGAAAATTCATAAAATTTTAAGACTCAAACAGCATCGAAACACTCAAAGAAAAAGCCATGGTATGACCATGGCTTTTTCTTTGAACGCTTAGCGTTTACCAAATGAACGCCTAGTACCACGAGGTGGCATCCATGTACGATCAGCATAGCGCTGTGGACGTGGACGAACTTCATCCAAGACTTCATCAAGATTTTGCTCAGTTTCTTTTTTAATTGGAAAAGGCAAATTGACCAATGGTTTTTTCTTGGGAGTATTTTGGGTGCTCATGTGATTCACTCAATAATTTATGAGTCATATTGTACGGAAAAATGCCTTCAAGTGCGAGATCGTATTTTCAAATTGTTTAGCACTGACTTTCCCCCAAAGTCCAACACTGCTGCATTCTTGTTTTAATGCAAGCCTTTAACTTACGACAATTACGTTAGATCAGCGATCGAAATAGCTTAAAGAGCGATTAAAAAATCCATTACTTCATCTTTAAACTCGCGATCATTTTACTCAAGAGTGAAAATGTATCATTACATCAAATTATTAATCTCTTTTTTATTTTACTAAAAACTTTCCATAACTTAATTTTATCGTTTGTTTAAATTTTATTTAATCGCTTCCCTATTCATAATCTAATAACATAGCGACATTAGATTTGCATCATGGATGAGTTATGTCAGACACACGTTTTTCCAAACCTCTTATTTACATGTTAATTGGAAGCGCGCTTATTCTGGCGTTATCACTGGGTGTACGTCATGCCTTTGGTTTATATCTGGTTCCAATGAGTCATGAATTTGGTTGGGGGCATAATGTCTTTAGTCTTGCCATTGCCATGCAGAACTTAGTTTGGGGTGCTGTACAACCCATCACAGGGGCATTTGCTGATAAATATGGCAGTAAAATTGTCGTTGCTGTAGGCGGTGCGTTATATAGCATCGGCTTATTGTTGATGGCCTTTAGCTCCACAGGCTTAATGCTAAATTTAAGTGTCGGTTTAATTCTAGGTTTAGCACTATCGGCAACCTCATTTCCTGTTTTACTTTCAGCCGTTGGACGTGCAGCCCACCCTGATAAACGTAGCCTTGCCATGGGGATTGCCAGTGCGGCAGGTTCTTTTGGGCAATTTATTATGCTGCCTTCTACCTTACTGCTCTTACAAAATATTGGTTGGTCAGCGGCATTAGTGGTCAGTTCAATTTTAATTGCCTTAATTATCCCATTGGCATGGATGTTAAAAGCACCGATGTATGTCGCTCCGCATACCTCGGCTCAAATCAATAAAGCCAGTTTAAGCTTTAAACAGATCTTGGTTATTGTCAAAAATCATCAGCCATTTTGGTTCTTAGCCTTAGGCTTTTTTGTTTGTGGTTTCCAAGTGGTCTTCATTGGCATACATTTACCCGGTTATTTGATTGATCATGGTTTTAATGCAACCACAGGTACTATTTTTCTGGCCTTGGTCGGTTTATTTAATATTGTCGGGACATATAGTGCGGGTTGGCTCGGTGGAAAATACTCCAAGCCACATCTACTCATGTGGTTATATGGCCTCCGTGGCATTACCATTATTGCTTTTCTACTGTTGCCTTTGAGCACTTGGACAGTTTACGCTTTTGGTGTCATCATGGGCTTATTGTGGTTGTCTACCGTACCGCTGACCAATGGCATTGTTGCCAATATGTTTGGCGTGAAATACCTCTCCATGCTCAGTGGTCTGGTCTTTTTTACTCATCAAATCGGTTCATTTTTTGGTGGCTGGCTAGGTGGTGTCAATCACGATATGACTGGCAACTATAATGCTATTTGGATGTTTTCAATCGCGTTGAGTTTACTGGGTGTACTGGTACATTTCTTTGTCAATGAAGAGGCCGTGATTCATGACTGATTCTCTATTTGGTTTAAAAAGCATCATTGCGCTAGCGGTTATTGGATTACTTAGCCTTGCCATTCTGTTGTGGTTCAAAACCCCACAACTCTTTGTCTATTTCAATCAAGCTTTTTGCCCACATTAATGCGTCAAAATCAGCAGCTAAAACAGCAAAAAAATGACTTTATTTTGCTGTTTATATTAAAAGTCTAAAAACCAATTATTTAGATATTTTATTTATTATTTCATAAGCTTAGCAATTCTTTTGATTTTATGTTTGCGTCATTTTTGATTAAATTTTTTTCACAGTAAAATAACTTGAGAAAAAAATGACCAGCCTGACCCAACTATCACAAGCCATTCATGATGCTCCTCGCTGGCATCAAGCAGAACAACTTCAAAATCCAGAAGAAATCAGCATTATCCCTCTCCACGATAAAGCATTAGGTGCAGTGGTTTTCGGTTTAGATGCGCGTAAAGCTCAAGCAGGTGAAACGATTCATCGACTGAAACAAGCCCTTGCTGAGCATTTAATCTTAATCTTTAAAAAGCAAAGCTTAGATGATTTTCAATACTTAGCCTTTGCCAGTTATTTTGGCTCTATTTTTCGCCCAAGTGCAGATAATCCTGTACTGGCAACACAGTCTGATACAGGCACCCCACCCGATGTGATTCCAGTATCGAATGCGGTTGGTCAAGGCGATTACACTGGTCATGGCGAACTTTCACCGCATGCAGATCACCAATGGACACCGCAACCCTCTTTCGGCTCGTTACTCTACGCCATAGAACTTCCCGAAGATGGTGGACAAACCTCATGGTTCAATACCATTAAAGCTTATGATGCTTTAGACAAGGACACTCAAAAACATATTGATCAATTACAACTGATTACCTACAACCCTTTTGCCCGCTCACAAAACAATAAAGGTACGGGGGGTTATGGCGACACACCATATTACCGTTTTAAAGATCAACCGATTATTGGACATGCTTATCCACATCCCTTAGTGCGCACTCACCCTGAATCTGGGCGTAAAGCACTTTGGCTCAATACACGCTCAGAAGTAGAATTAGTCAATTATGAAGATCAGGCAGGCAATGCTTTAATTCAAAAACTACGTGAACACTTACTCAAACCGGAGTTCCGTTATGAACATCAATGGGAGGAAGGTGATATCGTATTTTGGGATAACCAAGTCACACTTCATTCACGACAACCATTCCCTTCAGATCAGCGTCGTTTACTTAAACGCATTAGTTTGGCTGGTGGACGACCTTTCTAAGCCTTTCCCTTTCATTACAGAATGGGCATCTTGGAAAAAATAAAAACAACTTCAAGATGCCCTGATCTGATTACAAGCAAAGCCAATCTTGAATATCTCACCTAACATCAATTCAATTTTTATGATTCGTAAAAAAACCCGCAAGCATTCACTTACGGGTTTTCAATTTAAGACTTAAATTAGACTTAGAACAAACGGTTCATACCATTTAAAGTTGCAACACGATAGGCTTCTGCCATCGTTGGATAGTTGAACGTGGTTTCAACAAAATACTTAATCGTGTTGTTACCACTATTCATCACTGCCTGACCAATGTGAATAATCTCTGAAGCATTATTACCAAAGCAATGCACACCTAAAATTTCTAAAGTGTCACGGTGGAATAAAATTTTCAATTCACCGACAGTATCACCGGTAATTTGTGCACGTGCCAAATGACGGAAAGATGCTTGACCAACTTCATAAGGAATTTTTTCTTCAGTCAATTGCTGTTCAGTTTTACCAATCGAAGAAATTTCTGGAATGGTATAAATACCCGTCGGAATATCTGTTACTGGTTTAACATCTTTTTCACCACTCATATTTGCACCTGCGCAACGACCTTGGTCATATGCAGCAGAAGCAAGCGATGGCCAACCAATCACATCACCCGCAGCGTAAAAATTTTCCACTTCAGTTTGGTATTGATCATTCACCGTAATTTGACCGCGGCTGTTTGGCGTAATACCGACATTTTCCAGACCCAAACCATCAGTATTACCCGAACGACCGTTACACCATAAAATGGCATCGGCTTTAATTTTCTTACCACTTTGTAAATGCATGACCACGTGATCATCAAATGTTTCAAGGTGCTCAATTTGTTCGTTGTGACGAATCAACACCCCTTGCTCACGTAAACGGTAAGACAAGGCATCTGAAATTTCATCATCAAGATAACTTAACAGCTTAGGCTGAGTATTGATCAAATCTACTTTATGGTCGAGTCCAATAAAGATTGATGCATATTCACAACCAATAACACCTGCACCATAAATGATGATTTTTTGAATTGGAAAATCCAAGTCCAAAATTTTGTCCGAATCAAATACACGCGGATGATTAAAATCAAGTACAGCTGGACGATATGGACGCGAACCCGTCGCAATCACCAATTGTTTAAAAACGATGGTTTCTTTAATCCCATCATCACTAAAAATCAGTACGGTATTTTTATCTTGGATATAAGCACGACCATGATAAATATTAATTCTATTTCGGTCATAAAAACGCGAGTGTGTATCAACCTGTTGTTGAATCACTTTATGTGCATTACGTAATACTTGCTTCATGGTGAACTGTTTCCAGTCGCCCACTTTTTGGAACATTGGATCACGTTGGTAACGAATAATGCTCGATACAGTTTGACGCAATGCTTTACTTGGAATCGTACCCACGTGCGTACAGTTACCACCTAACTGCTCACGCATATCAATAATTGCAACACGCTTGCCTGATTTAGCAAGTTTCATTGCCGCGCCTTCACCAGCAGGGCCTGAACCGAGAACTACCGCATCGTATTTAACGAAAGTTCCGCTAACGACCTCTTTTTTACGTGGCATTCAACGCTCCTTTAATCAATTCTGTCGCCAATCTTCTGTATATTATGACTTAAACACAGCTCATTTGGTGTATTTACCTAGCATATATTGCATGATAACTACATTTATTAAATGAATACCGTTTTCGCCCTATTTAGACTCAAATTCGCTATAATAAAAGTGCTTTTTTTAGTATCTCCCCCGTCTAAAACAGTGGAAAAGTTGACTATGTCTGAAAACCGTAAACCTGAACAGGGTGTTAAGCTTCGTGGCGCAGAAAAGGTCGCTCGTATACCTGTAAAAGTTATACCTACGGTTGAAACGCCACGTAAACCAGATTGGATTCGCGTCAAAATGGCGGCTCCAGATGAAGTTCAACGCATTAAAACCACTTTACGCGCACAAAAATTACATACTGTTTGTGAAGAAGCGGCTTGTCCTAACTTACCTGAATGTTTCGGTGGTGGTACAGCAACCTTCATGATCATGGGTGATATCTGTACCCGTCGTTGCCCATTCTGTGACGTTGCACATGGTCGTCCAAACAAGCTAGACCCTGATGAACCGCGCCATATGGCTGAAACCATCGCCAATCTTAAATTAAAATACGCAGTCATTACCTCGGTTGACCGCGATGATTTACTCGATGGTGGCGCACAACATTTTGTCGATTGTATTCAAGAAGCACGTGCCCTCAGCCCAACAACTTTATTAGAAATTTTAGTACCAGATTTCCGTGGTCGTATGGATATTGCACTGCGCATTATGACTGAATGTCCGCCAGACGTATTCAACCACAATATTGAAACTGTGCCACGTTTGTATAAAGCAATGCGTCCAGGTTCAGATTATCAACATTCCCTGACCTTACTGAAAATGTTTAAAGAATACTGCCCTGATGTTCCAACAAAATGTGGCTTGATGGTTGGTCTAGGTGAAACTGAAGAAGAAGTACTAGCACTGCTTGATGATCTTCGTGCACACGATGTGGACTACATCACCATTGGTCAATATTTACAACCGTCTAAACAGCATGCACCGCTTGACCGTTTTGTAACACCTGAAGAATTTGAACGCTATACCGCACACGGTCAAAAGCTCGGTTTCAGAAATATCTGGGCTGCGCCTATGGTGCGTTCAAGCTACTTTGCTGATCGTCAATATTATGGCGAACCTGTTCCAGCGGTACGTCGCAAAGCCGATCCTGCGAAAAAAATTGCCGTACAAACTATCGAAGCTTAATTTACAGCAAATTAAAAACTAAACTGATCTAGCGATGCCAATCTAATCTATTTAGGTTGGCATTTTTGTTCTTAAATATTCAAAAATATAGGGTCATAAAAAATCCCCTATTCAAATAGAGGATTTTTTGAACAAGCATAGATTAAGCTGCTTGACTCGGCACACCACTATGAAAGCGGAATAAATCATCTGGACTTAAAATCAGATTTTTTTCAACTTCACGAAAATGCGCAATACGCTGCTGAATATCTTCTTTAGGATTTTTTAACTTTGACGTTTGAGCAACATCCAATGCCAATGCCAAATAATCCTCAAAGTGACGAGATTCAGACTTAAGAAGATAACGGTAGTATTTACCTAAGTCTTGATCTACCAGCGGTGCTAACGCATAGAAACGCTCACATGAACGTGCTTCTACAAAAGCACCAATAATCATAATATCAATTAAAGCTTCAGGCTCATAAGTACGGACTTCTTTACGCAACCCACCTGCATAACGACCTGCACTAATCGATTGCCATTCCTGCCCACGCTTGGTCATCAATTCAAGCACTTGTTCATAGTGCAACATTTCTTCACGCACGAGCTGTGCCAGTTTAATCTGTAAATCTGTAAAAAACGTATAGCGAAACATCAGGTTCATGGCTGTACCTGCTGCTTTCTTTTCACAATTGGCATGATCTTGCATGAGTAACTCTAAGTTATTCAGCGCTTCATCGAGCCATGCTTGAGGTGTTTCACATCCCAAAAAGCCCAAAACGGGCTTCATGAGATCATCATAATTTATTAACGACATAATTCTAAAAACTTATCTTGCTGCTTTAATAACAGCTTTCATTTGTTGAACGGCTTGAGCCAAACCCACAAATACAGCATCGGCAATAATAGAATGCCCAATATTGAGTTCATGAATTTGCGGAATTTGTGCAATAGGTGTGACATTTTCAAGGTTTAAACCATGGCCTGCATTTACCACTAAACCTTTGTCTGCTGCATATTTTGCACCTTGAACAATACGCTCAAGTTCGTGTTGCTGTGCTTCAGCTGTTGTTGCATCGGCATAAGCACCAGTATGCAATTCAATCGTTGGTGCACCGCAAGCAATCGCCGCATCAATTTGTGCAATATCAGCATCAATAAACAAAGACACATCACAACCAATTGCCGTTAAGGCTTGTGTCGCTGCTTTGACTTCTTCAAAGTGCCCCAAGACATCCAAACCGCCTTCAGTGGTGACTTCTTGGCGTTTTTCTGGAACCAAGCAAACATGTTGTGGCTTAATTTCTTTGGCAAATTCCACCATTTCAGCGGTCACTGCCATTTCCAAATTCATATGTGTTTTCAATAACGGACGCATACGACGCACATCATCATCTTGAATATGACGACGGTCTTCACGTAAATGTAAGGTAATTCCTTCTGCGCCCGCTTGTTCACACATCAACGCAGCATTCACTGGGTCTGGATAAGTGGTTCCGCGCGCTTGTCGCAATGTCGCCACATGGTCAATATTTACACCAAGCAATGCAGCCATAACAGTTACCTAACGATAATTAAAATTGAGATTAAGATTGGGATTGAGTATTTTGAATCCACAATTGCCGGCTTTTAAGCGGTCGATCACCCAAAAGAGAGGTGATCATCTGCCGATACAGTTGAGCCAACAATTGTAACTGCTCTCGGTTAAAATCCCTACCCTTTTCATAATCACGCATTGAGAGAATTTGCTCTCCTGTTAAAGTTGCACGTGATTGCTGCGCTGTCGGAATAAAACCATCATTGAGCTGAAATAAATAATGTTGTGCTGCTTGAATATCATGTTGCTGAGCATCAGTCGTAAAGTCGAGTGCATAACCCAGCTCTTCTAACAGTGCATGTTCAAACTGACGTAAAATTTGTCTGAGAAAAAGATTGGGATTTTCCTGCTGTGCCAGCAATTGTAATTGTTGTAAAGTTTGATGATAAAGCACAAAGGTCTGCGGCATTTCCACTTCGGCTGGACATAAACGAAGAACGACTTCATTCAAATAAAATCCAGAAAAGAACGCATCACCAAAGAAAAAAACCGGCTGATTGACAATTTCTAGTTTGGTAAAATTTTTAAGTTCCGATTTACCCGATGCCTGCAAACAAATCGGTTGATATTGTGGCGGTGGCGTTTGTCTTAAAATACCATCGACACGCCCGTGCTCTTGGGTAAACAAATGCACAATATGGCTTCGTTCCCGATATTTACGATGATGGATTAAGTAGCCATGCAATATTTCATTGCGCATGAATAATAAATCTAATCTTTGTTCTTTTTAGAATCGGTATCTGGATCTTCGTCATCGCCATCTGGAATGACTGCACCAACCACAGCAGCAGTGCCTTTCACCACGACCTTCGTGGTTTTATAAGCAACTTTTACAGGAACAGTAACAAGTTTATGAATACAGCCTTGCAGGAATAAAACACATGCTATCACTGCCAATACTTTCATCATTACCATTCCTATAAAAGAGTTACCAAATAAATTTAGATATCGCTATAACCTAAACTTTTCAATGCACGTTCGTCATCAGACCAACCGCCTTTCACTTTCACCCAAAGGGTTAGCATGATCTTCTGTTCAAACATTTTTTCCATATCAGCACGTGCATCCATACCGATTTTTTTCAGCTTCGCGCCTTTTTCACCAATCACAATGGCCTTTTGACCTTGGCGATCGACAAAAATAGTCGCATCGATATAAGTACATGCTGGCTTAGGACGACCTGTTTTTTCATTTACTGTCGCTTCTTCAGTCTTGAACGACTCAATTTGCACAGTTAAATCATACGGTAATTCTTCACCCAATTGACGCATGATTTTTTCACGAATCACTTCAGAAGCAAGAAAACGCTCTGAACGGTCAGTAATTTGATCTAGCGCATATAAAGGTGGCTGGAACGGCAAGTAACGTTCAATTGTGTCACGTAAATGATCTAAATTCGCACCGCGAAGTGCAGAAACAGGAACAATTTCGGCAAAATTCATTAATTTTGCGCGTTCTTGAATCAACGGTAATGCATGGTTTTTATTTTCAAGTGTATCAATTTTATTGATGACCAGAATCACTGGCATTTCAGCATTCTTCAGTTTTTCCAAAACGAGCTCATCATTTTGAGTCCATTTATCAGCATCCAGAACAAACAATACCAAGTTGACATCACGCAATGCCGAACTTGCTGCACGGTTCATCATTTTATTGATGGCACGGACTTCTTTTTTATGCATCCCGGGTGTATCAACAAATACAGCCTGAGATTTTTCACGTGTATCAATACCGACAATTTTATGACGTGTAGTTTGTGGTTTACGTGAAGTAATCGAAAGTTTCTGACCCAAAATATGATTCATTAACGTTGATTTACCAACGTTTGGGCGTCCAACAATCGCAACAAATCCACTTTTAAAATCTGTAGGAATTGTTGTGCCTTGTGAACTAAAAAAATCATTAATTAAGTCATTGCCGTTGCTTTGCGGCTCGTGATCAGCATCGTTGTGATCAGAATGTGTAGTCATTTAGGCTACTTCTCCAATTGTTTTAAAATATCTGCCGCTACTGCTTGCTCAGCAAAGCGACGGCTTGATCCTTCACCATACAATACAGGTAAGCCATCAATAATACATTCCACTTTGAAATGCTGATTGGGGGCATCACCTTGAATATCCACTACATCGTAAATAGGAAGTGGCTTTTTACGTGCTTGTAAATATTCTTGTAAGCGTGATTTAGGATCTTTGAGTTGGTCTGTAGGCTCAATATGGTCTAAATATGGGACATACCATTTTAGGACAATCGCTTGTAGGACTTTTAAATCATTACAATCGATATAAATTGCACCAATAATCGACTCTACAGTATCAGCAAGAATAGATTCTCGATGATGTCCACCCGATTTCAACTCACCTGTGCTTAAAATCAAACATGGGCCAAGTTTCAAATCGTTTGCAATTTTGCCTAATGCTTCTTGACGAACCAATGTGGCACGCATACGCGTTAAACGTCCTTCATTTTCATGAGGGTAGGCTTGATACAAATAATGGGCAATGATCATCCCTAACAACGAATCGCCTAAAAACTCTAGACGTTCATAGTTAGATTTATGACTAACCGATCGATGTGTCAGTGCAAGCTGCAATAATTCAGGTTGTTTGAACTGATAACCGATACGGCTGACTAAGTGCATATCACTTAGTTTGGACTGACCTTTGATCAAAACTTTTCTCGAACTTTAACACTAAATCTATATTGAGTAAGAAAGGCTTTCTTATCTCGTAATCTTTTTTCACTTGTAGCCCATCGGTATTCATAACTTGCGCGATTTCATCAAATTTTAGATCACGTATCCCATTCATATCGAAACGCTGCCCCATCTTTGCTTCAAACTCAGAAGGCGAAATATTTTTTGGACTACTTTGCAACAACTCGGCGATCTGACCATCTATCACTCGATCATCCCAATAGGGTGCCCAAACAGCAATCGCAATTTTTGCTAAAAAAGCAAAACCAATAATTGCAATTAAAATTCCAATATATGATGCACCTTGTTGATTTTTACGCATTTGTTATTTTTCCAGTCATGCTCAATCAATTTTACCGTTACGACTAAATGACGGCAATTTAAACCCAGGCTCTTTATGCATCCAAATATAGAATGCACGACCTGTTAAGTTTTCCTCTGGTACAAAGCCCCAAAAACGACTGTCAGCACTTTGATCGCGATTATCCCCCATCGCAAAGTAATGACCTTTTGGAACTTTGACTTCCCAATATAAACCATTTTCAGCCGAGTATTTACCATTTTCAACATAATTGATAAATGGTGCTTGGCGTGCAACATTCACGCCCTCAAGCTCACGCATTGTAAAGGTATGCTTACCCAGTGTTTCTTGATGATAAATCGATGTTGGTGTATCTAAAATATCTTTTTCACGGCTAAATTCGACAGGAACTTTAGCAACTTTCTGACCATTAATGGTCAGTTGACCGTGATCATAAACAATATGATCACCCGGTAAACCCACTACACGCTTAATGTAGCTAATAGTCGGTTGCGGTGGATAGCGAAATACAATCACATCGCCACGTTCTGGCTCAGCGACATCAATCACTTTTTTATTAATGATGGGTAAACGTACACCATATTGGTATTTATTCACCAAAATAAAATCACCTGTTTCTAAGGTCGGTACCATAGAATCGGATGGGATGTTAAACGGTTCATATAAAAATGAACGTAAGATCAGGACAACCGCCAACACCGGCCAAAAGTCATACGCCCATGTGATAATGAAATTTTCATTATCCTTGCCTAGAGTTTGTCTTTGCTTAAAAACAAACTTATCCAACAACCACACCAAGAAGAAAATTAATGTCGCTGGTACAAGGATTAAATTAAAATCAAAATCCATGGGCTTATATCCTTAACCTGATTATCTTTCTACTTTCAATACAGCCAAGAACGCTTCTTGTGGGATTTCAACACTACCCACTTGCTTCATGCGTTTCTTACCTTCTTTTTGCTTAGACAACAGTTTCTTCTTACGTGAAACGTCACCACCATAACACTTCGCCAATACGTTTTTACGCATGGCTTTGACTGTAGAACGCGCAATAATTTGTGCGCCAATCGCAGCCTGAATAGCGACATCAAACATTTGACGTGGAATCAACTCTTTCATTTTTTCCACTAGTGCAATACCACGGTGACGTGCATCATTACGATGACAAATCATGGCCAAAGCATCTACTTTTTCACCATTGATCAGAACATCGACTTTGACCAATGACGAACTTTCAAAACGTACAAAGCTATAATCAAGTGAAGCAAAACCACGCGAACATGATTTCAGACGGTCAAAAAAGTCCATCACAACTTCAGCTAAGGGAATTTCAAAGGTCAACGATACTTGTTTACCCAAGAACTTCATCTCTTTTTGAACACCGCGACGCTCAACACACAAAGTCATTACGTTACCCAAATATTCTTGAGGAACCAAGATATGACATTCTGCGATTGGCTCACGTAAATCTTCAACCATTGAGCCATCAGGCATTTTTGATGGGCTGTCGATGTAAATCGTTTCACCATTTTTCATCAACGATTCATAAATTACCGTTGGTGCAGAACTGATCAGGTCTAAATCATACTCACGCTCTAAACGCTCTTGTACGATTTCCATGTGTAGCATACCTAAGAAGCCACAGCGGAAACCGAAACCTAAAGCATCAGAACTTTCTGGTTCAAAGAATAAAGCAGAGTCATTAATTTGTAGTTTATGTAATGCTTCACGGAATGGCTCAAAGTCACTGGCATCAATCGGGAACAGACCCGCATAAACCTGTGGTTTAACCTTTTTAAAACCGGGCAAAATAGCAACATCAGGCGTAGTTGACAAGGTAATGGTATCACCGACTGGTGCACCAAAAATGTCTTTAATACCCGCAATCACAAAGCCAACTTCACCCGCTTCCAACATACCTGTTTCAGTATGTTTCGGGTTAAAAATACCCACTGAAGTTACAATATGTGCTTGACCTGTTGATTTCACCAACATTTTGTCGCCCTTACGGATACGACCATGCTTGATACGAACCAAAGACACAACGCCTAAATAGTTATCGAACCAAGAGTCCACAATCAAGGCTTGTAAAGGCGCTTCACGATCACCTACTGGCGGAGGAATGACATTCACCAGCGTTTCTAAAACACCTTCAACACCCAAGCCTGTTTTTGCAGAACAGGTTGGTGCTTCTGTTGCTTCAATCCCGATAATATCTTCAATCTCTTGAATAACACGTTCAGGTTCAGCTTGAGGTAAATCAATTTTGTTCAAGACAGGAAGAACTTCCAGCCCTTGTTCAAGTGCGGTATAGCAGTTAGCAACCGATTGTGCTTCTACGCCCTGTGCAGCATCTACAACAAGTAATGCACCTTCACACGCAGCCAATGAACGCGACACTTCATAAGAGAAGTCAACGTGTCCCGGAGTATCAATAAAGTTCAGTTGATACTCTTCACCATTTGGGTGGGTATAATAAAGCGTAACTGAAGCGGCTTTAATGGTAATGCCACGCTCACGTTCAATATCCATAGAATCAAGAACTTGAGCTTGCATTTCACGAGCTTGCAGACCACCACAGGTTTGAATAAATCGATCGGCAAGCGTCGATTTACCATGATCGATATGCGCAATAATCGAAAAATTTCGTATATTATTGATATTAACTGACTTTTTAGCAACTGCCATAAACTACTCTAAATCAAAACACACAATCACATACTTATGAATGAACACAGTATTTATGACGTGCAAAAAAGGATATTCCGAAGATGTTGCACAGTATAAGCAGTAGATAGTCAAAAATACATAGAGCTTTTAAAAATAGTCCCATTCTTCTACAAAAGTGCCCTACGAATTCTTCCATCGAGATATGAATCGATGAATCACAGGACATCAATTGAATCCGAACTTTTGGGTTTCACTCAAATGAGTTCGCTACTCATTCTTCAAATCAATATGGGTAAAATCTAAGGGATTAATATCCGCAACCAGCGGTTGATAAGCTTGGCTAAAAGTTGGTGACATTCTTTTTGGTCGACCTGTTGCAATTTCAACACAAGCCCATTTGGTATTGCCTGAAAATAGAACAGCCTGATCTTGCGGGCGATAGAAAATATATTGGCGGAATGAATACAGTGCATTGATCTCATTCAACCATGTTCTTAAAATAATTTTTTCGCCTTCAAACGCAGCTTTACGATATTGCACATGATGCTCCACAGCCACCATCGCATGCTTCAATTCAAGATATTCTTTCAGCCCCAAACCCAAAGAATCAATATGTGCCGTGGCAACGTCCTGCATCCATTGCATATAGACGACATTATTGACATGCCCCAAACGGTCAATATGCGCTGCTTGAACGGTCATTTCTAAATCAAAAACGGTACTCATCTATTTTTACAACCCTTACGCTTTGGAAAATTTCGTTCAAGCTAAACAGTCTACGTAATTTTGAGTTAGAGTAAAATTGCAAAATATAAAAAAACCACCCATTTTCAGAGTGGTTTTAAGCTGTATCAATTCCAAATCAAAACACACATGCTGTTATTCAATACGCATGCCCAAAATTGCGTGTTGATCTTGACGAATAATCGAAACACGTGCAATTGAACCTTTCTTCAACTCAGAAACCGATTTAATAAAATCGTCACTATTGAGAATCATTTTATTATTAATTTGAGTGATGATGTCACCTGCAACCATACGTGATTGTGCAGCAACCCCGCCCAACTTCACTTCCTGTACCAAAATCCCGCCTTTAACATCCAACTGTGATTGTTCATTGGCTGTTAAATTACGAATCGTAACCCCTAAAACAGGCCCTTTTTGTTGCGCTGTCTGTTCTACTTTTGCAGGGGTATCATCTGGAGCCGTCGTTAAGGTCGCTGAGATATTTTGCATTTTATCATCACGTAAAACCTGTAACTGAATCACTTGATTCGGCAAAGTCCGGTTTAAATAATTCAATAAATCAGATGTTCTTGAAATGGCTGAACCATTAAATTTCAAAATCACATCACCTGATTTAAAGCCCGCTTTAGCTGCCGGTGAATTTGGCGTCACTTGTGTAATCAATGAACCTTCTGGTTTGGACAAATTATAAGATTCAGCAAGATTACGATCGATATCTTGCAGCATCACGCCTAAATATGAACGCGTTACCTTCCCATTCTTTTTCAATTGATCTGCGACATCCATCGCCACATCAATCGGAATGGAAAAAGACAAGCCCATATATCCGCCAGTCCCACTAAAGATTCGTGAGTTGACCCCAACCACTTCACCATTTTGATTAAACAATGGGCCACCTGAACTTCCCGGATTCAAAGCCACATCGGTTTGAATAAACGGCACGGAGGTTTCACCCATCATGTTACGCATTTTGGCACTGACAATACCGGCAGAAGCTGAATAATCAAAACCAAATGGCGAACCAATGGCAAGCACAGGCTCTCCGACTCGAAGTCGATCTACATTACCAGTACGTAATTCAGGAAAATTTGAACCCTTTACTTTAAGCAGCGCAACATCTGTACGCTCATCACTACCCACCACTGTCGCATCAATTTCACGGCGATCATTCAACCGAATGGTGACTTTTGAGGCATCTTCCACCACATGATGATTGGTCAATAAATAACCATCCTTACTGATAAAGAATGCACTGCCATACGCTGTTTTTTCTTGTGGTGCTTGTTGCTGAGGAATAACCACTTGATTACCAAAGAAACGACGCAAAATTTCAGGAACTTGCTGCTGTAATAATTCTTGTTGTGTCATTTTTTTAACGACATTTACGCTGACCACCGCAGGACTGACTTGTTCAACTAAATTGGAAAAGTCGACTGAAGATGCTGCTTGTGT
Source organism: uncultured Gammaproteobacteria bacterium (assembly GCA_963812025.1). Classification (GTDB taxonomy): domain Bacteria; phylum Pseudomonadota; class Gammaproteobacteria; order Pseudomonadales; family Moraxellaceae; genus Acinetobacter. Next base: position 281,168 of record CAWETQ010000006.1, on the reverse strand, counting down.
TTGCACCGCTACCATCGTAAAAACAGCAGCATATATTCCTTTTTGTACATAGCGATTTTTCATGTAAAGCATTCGCTCCATTGCGTTATAAATATCTGTAAACAGTTTTTAGCATAAAAATTGTCTATCTTAAGTAATAATATGTTTGATTATATTTGTATAAACAACAGCTTAAAGATTGCTTAAAATTGTGTTGGCTTATTGCTTTTTCTAATCATACATTAGCATATTAGCTCTTGTTTTTTGATCAAAAAAGCGTTGTCATTAGCAAACTTTTTTTCAAATTAGCTGATGGACATGTCTAATTTAAACTTAACGCATCATTTTGATGTGATCATTGTGGGAAGTGGCGGCGCAGGTTTAAGTCTGGCTTTGTCACTTCCTGATCATTTCAATATTGCAGTTTTGGCAAAATCGGCTTTAACAGATGCAAGTACATTTTACGCGCAAGGCGGTGTGGCTGCGGTTCTAGATGAAACCGATTCCATTGAACAGCACATTGATGACACCATGATCGCAGGTGCACAGCTATGTGAACTTGAAGCAGTCAAACAAACGGTAGAAGGTGGAAAACCTTCGGTTGATTTCCTGTTAAAGCATGGCGTTCAATTCACCTTAGATGAACAAGAGCAATTGCATTTAACCCGTGAAGGTGGGCATTCACAGCGACGTATTATTCACGCGGCAGATGCAACGGGTCGTGCTATTTCAACCACCTTAGTACAACGCGCTGAAGAAAAGAAAAATATTACCATTTTTGAAAACTACATTGCGATTGATCTGATTACCTCACAAAAGCTGGGCTTAGACGATGTAAAAAATCGTGCACTAGGCCTATATGTTCTAGATGAGAAAACTGAAAAAATACACACTTTCTTAGCTCCCTCAGTTGCTTTGGCCTGTGGTGGGGCGATGAAAGCCTATCTTTATACCTCTAATCCTGATATCGCTACAGGTGACGGTATTGCTATGGCATATCGAGCTGGGTGCCGTGTTGCCAATATGGAATTTAACCAGTTTCATCCAACCTGCCTTTACCATCCTCAAGCACGTTCATTTCTCATTACTGAAGCCATGCGCGGTGAAGGCGCCTATTTACGCCTTCCAGATGGTGAGCGTTTCATGCTGCGTTTTGACGAACGCGCTGAACTTGCTCCACGCGATATCGTGGCACGCGCGATTGACTATGAAATTAAACGTTTAGGGATTCGTCATGTCTGGCTCGACATTACGCATAAATCTGCTGAATTTATAACAGAACACTTCCCTACACTTTATGCTCGCTTATTAGAATTAGGCATTGATATCACCAAAGAGATGATTCCTGTTGTTCCTGCCGCGCACTATACCTGTGGTGGCGTTGTGGTCGACAAGAACAGTCAGACTGACATCGAAGGACTATATGCGATTGGTGAAACCTCTTATACAGGTTTACACGGCGCTAACCGAATGGCAAGTAACTCACTTTTAGAATGTTTTGTATATGGTATGAGTGCGGCTAAACATATTGAAAGCCAGTTTAATACTGACTATGTCTCTCCCAATGTGCCTGCTTGGGATGATTCGCAAGTGACCAATCCCGATGAAGACGTGGTTATTTTACAAAACTGGGATGAACTACGTCAGACCATGTGGAACTATGTCGGCATTGTGCGTACCACCAAGCGCTTAGAACGTGCTTTGCATCGTATTGAAATGCTTAAACAAGAAATTAATGAGTATTATCATGACTATCAAGTGAGTAAAAACTTGATTGAACTGCGTAATTTAGTTCTGGTGTCGGAAATGATTGTTCGCTGTGCCATGGAACGTAAAGAATCACGCGGTCTACATTTTACCTTGGACTATCCTGAAGCTGCCTCTGAACTCCGTAAAACCATATTGCTGCCACCAAACTTTCAGACAGAAACACCCTTAGTCAATGCTGAAGCTGTCATTTAAAAACTGGTAAAATCAATAAAAAAGCCGAACATTTTTGTTCGGCTTTTTTATTACACAATAGAATATATTTATCGCTGAGGCGGTATTGAGTATGTTCCCACCACATGCGCGATTGGCTCATCTGAATCAAGAGAATATAACCATACATCACCAACAATCAGTGCTTTACCAACTTTCATCAATTGGCAAACTGCACGAATATCTTGATCTGCTGATGGTTTCTTTAAAAAATTAGTGGATAAATTGGTGGTCACAGCCAAAGCGACAATGCCAATTTCACCCAAGATCGCAATATAAAGCGCATAATCGGCAGCAGTCATCATCGTTGGTCCCGAGACCGTTCCACCCGGTCGCAAATCAGCAGCACCCACATGATAAATAATGGATGCAGCCTTTTTAGTCACGGTTTCTATCTCGCACTTTTCAAGACTTTGTGGAAATTCAGCCTGTAAAAAAGAAATAATCTCTGCCTTGGTACTTTTCATTTACGCTTCATCTTCATCCATGATGACTCTGAATATAAAAGAATAATCCACCTTAAGCACTGATTTTTTGATCTTTTTTTAATCTAAAAAAGCTACTTCAAATAAGCCACAGCCTGTTCAAAGACTTGTTCAGGACTTTGCGTTGCATCTAGTCGTTTCATGCGCTCAGGAGACTGTTCAAATAGTTCCTGATAACCCGCTCTGACTTTTTCAAAAAAAGCGACTTTCTCTTGTTCAAAACGATCTAATGCACCACGTTCCCGCGCACGAGACATGCCCAGCTCAATCGGTGCATCTAGCCAAAACGTAAAGTTGGGCATATGTGAAACAAAGTTTTGATTCAACACATTCAGTTTTTCTCGGCTTAAGCCCCGACCTGCACATTGATAAGCAAAACTGGCATCGGTAAAACGGTCACATAGCACTGTTTTCCCTGCCAGCAAAGCAGGTACAATCACTTGTTGTAAATGTTGTGCACGTGCGGCATACATTAAAAGCAGCTCAGTATCATTGGACATATTTTCATCATGATTAACCGACAACAACAGCGCACGAATTTGTTCTGCCATCGGTGTACCGCCCGGCTCACGCGTCAACACCACCTCTTGACCTTGCTGCACTAAATATTCATAAATTTTACGAATGAGTGTGGTTTTCCCGACACCTTCAGTGCCTTCAAAACTAATAAACATCCATCACTCCTTCTTCGATTTTAATACAGATAAGTAATCCTGCACTGCACGATTATGCTCATCTAAACTTGCCGTAAATGTATGTCCGCCATTGCCCGTTGCGACAAAATAAATATTATTTGAACCATCAGGATGCATGGCTGCTTCAATTGCTTTTTGACTTGGCAACGCAATTGGGGTTGGCGGTAAGCCATTAATGGTATAGGTATTATAGGCGGTAGGTGTGCGTAAATCTGTACGGGTGATATTGCCATGATAACGATCTCCCATACCATAAATTACCGTAGGGTCAGTTTGTAGACGCATGCCCATTTTTAAACGGCGCACAAATACGCCAGAAACTTGTTCTAGCTCACGATCAAGACTGGTTTCTTTTTCAATAATTGAAGCCATAATTAAGGCTTCATATTTATCTTTGTACGGTAAATCAGCGGCACGATTTTCCCATGCGGCATCCAATGCTTTCATTTGACGCTGATATAAATCAGTCAAAATCTTTTTATCTGTTTCACCTTTGGCAAAGAAATAAGTATCTGGCGCAAACAATCCTTCAGGATGATTAAATGGAATATTTAAGGCTTTCAGCATTTGATCTTGAGGAAGATTCAAAACCTCTTTCGTGACTAAATCATCTTTTTTCAAGCTTTCAAGCAACTGTTTAAACGTCGTGCCTTCAATCACCAAAATACGATTCATTTGTGCATTTTCAGAATTCGACAGCATGTCCATCACTTGACGTACTGACATGCCTTCATGAACTTCATAAACACCCGCTTTTAGGGTGTCATGAATCATAATTTTTTGATAAAGCTTGAGAATAATGGGAAAACTGATTTTATCTTCTTTGGCTAAACGATCAATAAAACCTGAATAAGTGTCGCCTGCTCCAATCGCGAGCATCTGTTTTTTGCCTTCAATGGGATAGGACTTAAATAAACTAGACCATAAGATGACTGAAGCCAGCACAATAAGACCGACAATGAAAATAACCAAGCCTTTCAAAGGAAATACTTTTGCTGCTTTATTTTTTGATTTTTGCTTTGTGCTGGACATATTAACGAATCTGATTCAATTGAAGGATATTAAAGAGTTCAATACAGGCTTGAACATTCAAAGGTCGCTGCTGAAATTCAGTCACGACTTTCATTGGACTTAAGGCATTACAGAAAAACAGGCTTTCAAATTTTGAAATTTCTTCCAGATCAATAAAGCGCTGTTCGCAGGCAATCCCCTGTTGCTGCATACGAGATAAAATCTCGGCACGCATCACACCATGCACACCATTATAACGAAGTTCTGGAGTAATCCATGTATTGTTTAAACGAATGAAACAATTACTGCTGATCCCTTCAATCACCGAACCTTGTACATTAGTGACCAGTGCTTCAACCCAACCTTTCTGATCCGCTTCATGTTTTAACAAAACTTGTTCCAAACGATTGAGGCTTTTTAAACCGACCAAACTGGGCATGGTTAAACCTAAAACTTGTTGCAATAGACCCGATTTAATTTTTTCAACTTGAAAATCATCCACTGCTTTGGGATAAAAAAACACCCATACATCCGCAGGATGATCAGGCAAGCTATAGCCACGCTGACCTTCACCACGACTAATCACAATTTTAAGCGTGCCATTCACTTCCAAGTATTGCTGCTGTAGCAAAACTAAACTTTTTTTAATCAACTTTAAATCGGCTTGTAACAACAGACGCTCACAACTCAAACGTAAGCGTGCCATATGCAAAGTTTCAAGTTCAATTTTGCCATGCTGAATGCGTGCTGTCGTAAAACAACCATCACCATAATGGAAAGCACGATCCAATAATGTGATCGCACTTATTTGCTGCGCATTCTTAAAACTGAGCATTTCAAAACATCCTGTAAATGATGAGCTAGTTTAAGAACAGCTTCACTCGTTTAATATCTTTTTTATTCATATAAAATTCATTTTTTATTATTTTTTATGCATAGAAGATAGCGCTATTCTCAGCCCATGTTCTAAACATCTAAAAATTATTGAGGAAAACACATGCGCTTTTCAAAATTAAAACTTGGGGTTGTTGCTGCGCTTATTTCTGTTTCATCATTGAATGTGGCAGCCAAAGACTTCTTAAACGTGTCCTACGATCCAACCCGTGAACTGTATGAAAACTTCAATAAAGAGTTCGGTGCATATTGGAAAAAATCGACTGGACAAGAGCTGAATTTCAAACAGTCACACGGTGGTTCGGGTAAACAAGCCCGTGCGGTGATTGATGGTTTAGATGCAGATGTGGTCACACTGGCTTTAGCAGCCGACATTGATGCGATTGCAGAAAAAACCAATTTACTGCCTAAAGATTGGCAAAAGAAATTCCCACAAAACTCAACCCCCTATACATCAACCATTGTCTTCTTGGTTCGTAAAGACAACCCGAAAAAGATTAAAGATTGGGGTGATTTAGTTAAACCGGGTGTCGAAATTGTTACCCCAAACCCAAAAACTTCGGGCGGTGCACGTTGGAACTATTTAGCAGCTTGGGCTTGGGCTAAACATCAACCGGGTGGTAATGAAGCCAAAGCACATGACTTTGTGCGTCAAATTTATAAACAAACTAAAGTGCTAGACTCAGGTGCTCGTGGTGCAACCACAACATTTGCTGAACGCGGTATTGGCGATGTATTACTGGCTTGGGAAAATGAAGCCTACTTAGCGGTACGTGAACAACCGGGTAAATTCCAAATTATTACCCCATCTTTATCTATTTTAGCTGAGCCGCCAGTCGCGATTGTTGAAAAAAATGTTCAAAAAGATGGCAATGCCAATGTGGCAAAAGCCTATTTGAATTTCTTGTATTCACCGCTTGGTCAAGACATTGCTGCGAAAAATTATTACCGTCCACGTAATGCAACAGTGTTGAAAAAATACAGCGCAACATTTAAACCCTTAAAACTGGTGACCATTGATAAAGAATTTGGTGGCTGGACAAAAGTTCAGAAGAAACACTTCGAAACGGATGGTATTTTTGATCAAATCGTAAAAGCGAACAATAGCAAATAAGTCATTATCGGTTCAGCCATATTCATTGGAGCAAAGACATGATTCATACCGTTATTGTGCCGGGCGTTGGAGGCAGTGAACCTACCCACTGGCAATCTTGGTTACAACGACAACTCATGTCTTGCTCACGTGTACAGCAGCAAGATTGGAATCAACCCATCTTGCAAGACTGGATTAGCCAATTTGTAAATACAGTGCGCCCAATCCAGAATGATATTCAAATTGTTGCACATAGTTTTGGCTGTCTCACCACCGTTGCAGCACTGGCTCAGCATCCTGAACTCAATCAAAAAATTAAAAATTTGATTTTGGTTGCTCCTGCCAATCCTGCACGTTTTGGTGAAGCGGGTTTTTCACGTCATAGCCAGCAAGATTATCAACGCTATTTTCATCAACTTAAAATTGCCGTTCCAACCACATTAATCATTAGTGAAAATGATCCTTGGTTAAATTTTGCAGATGCGAAATGCTTAGCCCAAGCATGGAAACTTAAACCGATTAATTTAGGTCAAGTCGGACATATTAATGTTGCATCTGGTTTTGGTGCATTTCCTGAAATTTATGATTACTTGATTTCAGAAAATGTGTTGCAACATATCAATTTTACTGATGAGAAAAAGTGCTTTTTTAAATTTGCTATTTAACATCTGCAAATTATGCTTGTGCCAAATTAAACTTTTATTTTCGCTGACTTTATTGGTCAGCTTTCGCTCTTTTAAGGAGTAGTCATGTCGCAGCGATCCCGAGTGCTGCCAGGATTTGGTCTTTCCCTAGGCTTTACCCTAGCGTATTTGTCATTAATTGTGCTTATTCCATTGTCCGCCGTGTTTATTAAATCATTGGGGATTGGATGGGATGGTCTATGGGAAATTCTCAGTTCAGAACGTATCCTAAAATCTTTGCAATTAAGTTTTAGTGCTGCACTTATTGCAGCTTTAATCAATGTGGTGTTTGGCTTATTACTGGCATGGTGTTTAGTCCGTTATACCTTCCCCGGTAAACGTATTGTCGATGCATTGGTCGATTTACCTTTTGCCTTACCGACAGCCGTAGCAGGTATTGCGCTCACCTCTTTATATGCGCCTACGGGTTGGATTGGTCAGTACTTAGAACCATTAGGCATTCAAGTGGCATATACGCCTATTGGTATTACATTGGCATTGATTTTTATTGGCTTACCCTTTGTGGTACGTACTGTACAACCTGTTTTAAGCGATTTAGAAACTGAGCTGGAAGAAGCTGCTTCGGCATTAGGGGCAAATCGTTTTCAGATTGTGACTAAAATTATTCTGCCAATTCTATTTCCGGCATTATTGACGGGCTTTGCTTTGGCCTTTGCTCGCGGTGTGGGTGAATATGGTTCGGTTATTTTTATTGCCGGTAACCAACCGTTTGAAACTGAAATTGCACCATTGATGATTATTTCTCGTTTAGAAGAATATGATTATGCAGGTGCAACCACCATTGCTGTGGTGATGTTGGTGCTTTCATTTGCTATTTTATTCCTGATTAACTTGCTACAAGCATGGGCAAGCCGTCGTACAGGGAGAACTGCACAATGAGTTTAATGACCAATAGCAATGCTTTAGCAGAAAAATTGCAATCTCGTGATGCCACCCGTGAACCCACTTGGGTACGTTATACACTGATCAGCATTGCACTGATTTTCTTTATCAGCTGTTTGATCTTACCTTTGATTTTGGTCTTCGTTGAAGCCTTTAAGCAAGGCGTGGGCGTTTACTACCAAGCTTTGGTTCATCCAGATACCTTGTCTGCGGTAAAACTGACCTTAATTACGGCAGCAATTGCGGTGCCTATCAATGTGATCTTTGGTGTTGCAGCAGCGTGGTCTGTAGCTAAATTCAACTTCCGTGGTAAATCTATTTTAACCACCATTATTGATATGCCGTTCTCTGTATCCCCCGTTGTAGCAGGTTTGATGGTGGTATTGATTTTCGGTTCTCAAGGTTGGATTGGCGGTTGGCTGATGGATCATGATATTAAAGTCCTATATGCAACACCTGCCATTGTGCTCGCGACCATCTTCATTACTGTGCCCTTTGTTGCACGTGAACTGATTCCTTTAATGGAAGCACAAGGCACAGAGGAAGAAGAAGCTGCGATTGTACTGGGTGCTTCAGGCTGGCAAACGTTCTGGAAAGTGACCTTACCGAATATTAAATGGGGTTTAATCTACGGCGTGATTCTGTGTAATGCACGTGCAATGGGCGAATTCGGTGCGGTATCTGTAGTTTCTGGGCATATCCGTGGTGAAACCAATACGCTACCTTTACACGTTGAGATCCTTTATAACGAATATACCTTTAGTGCTGCATTTGCGGTGTCATCACTTTTGGCTCTGCTCGCCATTGTGACCCTCATTTTAAAAGCATGGGTTGAGATTCGCCAAGAAAATCAAAACAAACGTAATGAAGATTCAACAGTTTCTTAAGGAATGACATCATGAGTATTCAAGTTAAAAATATTGAAAAACACTTTGGTGCATTCCACGCACTGAATAACATTTCACTGGATTTCCCCGATGGTCAGTTAGTGGCATTACTGGGCCCTTCAGGCTGTGGTAAAACCACGCTACTGCGCATTATTGCTGGCTTAGAATCGGCAGATGGCGGTCAAGTGATCCTTGAAGGCGAAGATGCTACTGATGTACATGTACGTGAACGTCAAGTGGGTTTTGTATTCCAACATTACGCACTTTTCCGTCACATGACGGTGTTTGAAAACATTGCTTTTGGTTTACGTGTTCGCCCACGCTCTACTCGCCCTTCTGAGGCTGAAATTAAAAAACGTGTCACACGTTTACTGGATCTGGTTCAATTGGGCTTTTTGGCTGACCGTTTCCCTGCTCAGTTATCTGGAGGTCAGCGTCAACGTATTGCTTTGGCGCGAGCATTGCGGTTGAACCACGTGTGCTATTACTGGATGAGCCTTTTGGTGCATTAGATGCCAAAGTCCGTAAAGAACTGCGTCGCTGGTTGCGTACTTTGCATGATGAATTACATATCACTTCGATCTTTGTCACACACGATCAAGAAGAAGCTTTAGAAGTCGCGGATCAAATTATTGTGATGAATAAAGGCAATGTCGAGCAAATTGGTTCACCACGTGAAGTCTATGAAAAGCCAGCAACGCCTTTCGTATTCGATTTCTTGGGTCAAGCCAATCGTTTTGAAGGTCAAAACCAGCAAGGCATTATTCACATTGGCGAAGATCGTATTCAATTGCCACAAGTGAAAGATGCGCCACAAGGTGAAATTGTTGCCTTTGCCCGTCCAAACGAACTGCACATTCATGCGACTCCGCAAGAAAATGCCATTCAAGCCACTTTCTTACGTGAAATCTGGATTGCGGGTAAAGTACTTGCCGAACTACAAGATCGCCAAGGTAATTTAATTGAAATTTCATTGAGTTCAGATGAAGTAAAATTACATCAATTTAAACCGAATCAAACAGTGTGGTTAAGCCCAACGGCGTTACATTTATTTGCCAATAACGTCGCTTAATCGCATTTAGATGGGGCAAAACAGCCCCATTTTCTTTTTAAGGTATACAACATTATGAATTTCCAACAATTAAGAATTATTCGAGAAACGGTTAGACAAAATTTTAATTTAACGGAAGCTTCAGCAGCACTTTACACCTCACAATCGGGTGTAAGTAAACACATTAAAGATTTAGAAGATGAACTGGGCGTGCAGCTATTTATTCGTAAAGGTAAACGTCTATTGGGTTTAACTGAACCGGGTCAGTCTTTACTGGGCATTGTTGAACGGATGTTGGTGGATGCAGACAATATTAAACGCCTTGCGGATGACTTTAACCGCGTCGATGAAGGCACACTGACCATTGCCACCACACATACCCAAGCCCGCTATGTGTTACCGCCGATTGTGAATCAGTTTAAAAAAGATTTCCCAAAAGTTCATTTGATTTTACAACAAGCCAGCCCAGTTGAAATTACTGAAATGTTGCTTCAAGGCGAAGCCGATATTGGCATTGCAACGGAGTCTTTAACCACTGAAGATAACCTTGCCAGTGTGCCTTACTATCAGTGGCAACACAGCATTATCGTGCCACAAAACCATGCGCTCGCCAGTAAAACAGATATTACTTTAGAAGATTTAGCTCACTATCCGATTATCACTTACCATGGCGGTTTTACCGGTCGTTCAAAAATTGATAAAGCCTTCGAAGATGCTGGCATTGATGTAGATATCGTCATGTCAGCACTGGATGCCGATGTCATTAAAACCTATGTCGAACTGAATATGGGCGTCGGTATTGTCAACAATGTCGCTTACGATGCAGAACGTGATTACCGTTTAAAACAAATCCCAACCGATATTTTTGGTGTCAATACCACTTGGATTGCAGTGCGTAAAGGTCATTTACTCCGCGGCTATGGATATGAGTTTATTTCACTCTGCTCACCAGAAGCTGACATTAAAGCTCTAAAAAGAATGGCTTATCCAGAAGATTAAAAATCACATTATTTTTGAGCCTGAGGGATATAAAAATATCCCTTTTTTTATATTTTAATTACCCGTTTTTCTTTGGCGGTGTCTTGATCAAGAGTTGCCCGTGACGAGATTTACCTGAAATTTTATGCTGACAATGAATGTCGTGCACGCCAACCTCCCCCAAAGTATAGCAATCAATGCTAATAAGTCTCACGCCAAGCATGGGCTTTTTTTTACCCTCGATACTTGAAAGTACCTTACTTATAAACAACTTAGCGCTCACTTTCCGCGCACAAAAATACTCAGTGGGCGTAAAATGTGCATATTTTTGAAAATGCCCAAATTAAGTTCGAGCTTCCCTCCACCACTAGACAGACTTAAATCATAAAACCATCCTAAATTTAAAATCTTTTAGAGTGCAAATAAACTCAAAGCCATTAAACACACTTTTTCCAGTAACAGTTCCTGTTTCTTTTCCATAAAAGAACTCGACATTCAATTTATCTATCTTTAGCGAACATTTGGCATCTATCTTGCTATTCGAGGGCGTTCAATCCACTATAAAATTCGGTAAATTAATGAAAAAAATATTATTAAACAAAGTTTTTCTTATACTCTATTTAGTGGGACTCAGTTTTTTACTGACCAGTTGTCAAAAAGAACCTGATCAAGAAACTGCTGCAAGCGCTTTAGCCATTGAAAAAACAACCCTCACCATCGGCTTTGTGAAATTGACCGACATGGCACCTTTAGCCATTGCTGTCGAAAAAGGTTTTTTTAAAGATGAAGGCCTGAATGTCAAACTCGAAGCACAACCCAATTGGGGCGTGCTTTATGAACGTGTGCAAAAAGGTGAACTAGATGCAGCCCATATGCTCGCTGCGATGCCTTTAGCATCATTCATTGATCCATCATTAAATCAGACCCCAATCATTACTCCTTTCACGCTGTCCTATAATGGTGCCGCGATTACTGTTTCAAATAATGTTTGGAAGGAAATGAAAAAAAACGTTCCAATGGAACATAATCGCCCCAAACATCCGATCAGTGCCAGCAGTTTAAGACCTGTCATTGCTCAATATAAGCAGCAACAAAAATTGTTTAAATTAGGCATGACCTTTCCGATGGGCACACATAATTATATGCTGCGCTATTGGCTTGCTGCGGGTGGCATTCATCCAGGAACATATGATCCCGCACACAATGATACAAGTGGTAACATTGGCTCTGATGTAGATTTAACCGTTATTCCTCCACCAGAAATGGTATCAACGATGGTCGAAGGTGTAACTTCAGGCTATAGCGTAGGTGAACCATGGAATCAAAAAGCAGTTAAAAAAGGCTTTGGTGTATCGGTCATTACTTCAGATGCCATTTGGGAAAATGGTGCTGATAAAGTATTTGGTTTAACCCAAACATTTGCACAACAAAATCCAACCACGACCCTTAAATTAGTTAAAGCCTTAATCCGAGCTTCGCATTGGTTAGATGAAAACAACTATGCAAACCGTAAAGAAGCCACAGAAATTATTGCTCAAGATAATTATATCCGTGTTGATAAAGACATTATTGCCAATAGCATGACAGGCGTATTTGAGTACGAACCAGGCGATTTCCGTCCATCAAAATCATTTCACACCTTCTTTACTGGACAGTATGGCATCCCCTATTATTCAGATGCAGTATGGTGGTTAACCCAAATGCGCCGCTGGGGTCAAATCAGCACGAGCCAAACAGATCAATGGTATTTAGAAACAGCTAAGCAAGCTTATCGTCCAGACCTCTATACACAAGCGGCTCAAGCCTTAATTCATGAAGGAAAAATGCAAGTCACACAGTTCCCAACGCTGAAAAACAATGCATTTATAAAAGCCCCACAAACCAGTCCTCTCGACCATGTGGTTTTTGATGCTCAGCAACCCAATCGCTTCTTAGCAACATTTAAAATTGGCTACAAATAAAGTCTACTAAGATGAGGGTCTGTTGGCATTTACTGTGCAAAAAAAATAGCGAGTAAGTAAAATTCAATCAACAAACCCAATCTACTTCTCGCTATAGCCACTCGATATAGCAAGCTAAAGCAGAATTATGAACACTCTATTGCTTTAGCTTGTATTTTTATTTGGTTATTATGATGCAATGTCAATAGCCCCTAGTATAAACAATCTTAAAACTCTGCTTGCTCAGACTAAATAAAACAGCATAAAGTATGCGTATTGAATAAAAAACATTCAACAATAACGGGTGTAATTCAGTTTTATACACCACCGCTCTAAGCAACCTTACTCTTTCATTCGGGGTTCTCCATGAAAGCTACGGCACTTTGTATAAGTGTAGGTATTTTTGTGCCTACACAAGTATTTCCCGCAGCCCTTGAAACTTCTAACCAAAGTATTGCTGCATTTTTAGAACCAAACAATTATTTAGAGTTTTCAACAGCAATGGTAGATGCCAATGTGTCAGGAAACATTTATCGACCAGAAGCTGATGATCCCTCTACGTTGACAGAAATTTCTACAGCAAATTTTGTCCGTCACTATGTGCTTTTTAACGCTGCCTTAAAATTACAACTACAGCCTAATTGGTCTTTTGGTCTCATGTACGATCAACCTTTTGGCACACATGTCGATTACACTTTTGACCCTGTTCCAAGCAGCCCCTTCGATTTAGTCAATGCGATTCAATTTAAAATAGACACCCAAAATCTAACCACACTTTTAGGGTATCAACCCAATCCATCTTTGAATTTTTATGCAGGTTTAAGTTATCAAACCTTAACCTCACAGTTAAAAATTTCGGGGCAATCATCGGGTTTATTGATCGACTACAATGGCGACATTCAAAAAAATTCCGCGCATGGTTGGCTTACAGGAATGAGCTATCAAATTCCTGAATATGCACTCAAAACATCGCTCACTTATCGCGCTAAAATTCGACATAAACAACCATTTGATGAACAACTCACAACCATTCCAGCAATACCTATACTCAATTTAAGCTCAGATCAAACCACCACAATTGAAACACCTCAATCCGTCAACCTTGAATTTCAATCCGGTATAACCGCGCATAATTTAATCTACGGCTCACTACGTTGGGTCAATTGGCAAAATTTTAAAATTGCTTCACCATTGATCAGCTCAAGTGATGATAGCCCCGTCCTATTAGTGGATTATCAAAAAAATCAGTGGGCAACAACGCTTGGTCTTGCCCATGTATTCACCGATAAATGGACTTCCACAATAGATATAGGCCGCGATAGCGGTAATGCTAATCCCGCTTCAACCTTTAGTCCTTCAGATGGTTTTTATAGTTTGGGTGTCGGGAGTTTTTATAAGATTCACTCTAATTTATTTATTGCAGGTGGCGTTAAATACTTTAAATTAAACAAAGCCAAGGTTAAACAAAACTCAAATAATTCGAATAGTTTATTTGGCCCTTTGTCTTCCGTAAACAATAACCATGCCTTCGCTTATGGCATAAAAATGGGTTATCGTTTTTAACGCAAAAAACATCTTCTCTTTAAAACAAAAAACGAGCCGAAGCTCGTTTTTTATCGAATCAAATTTTAAATTACCAGTGGTAACTTACACCCAGTTTACCCACTGGCATCCATTGATACTTATCATCTTCACGGATTTTTTGCTCTTCCGCCCGTAATGCATCTTGGAAATCTTGACCGCCAGTTAATGTATCGCCACTACCTGTCAAAGTTACAGTAGGATTGCCTGTATAGTAGGCACCAACCTCACCAAATACACCCCAGTTTTTATTGATTTTTGGCGCCCAACCCAAACCTAGGTACGGTGCAATGTCATTTTCATATTCCATTTTACCGTTGATATTTACGCCAGAACCACTTGGATCTGCAATAAAGTTCGTGTTATTTACCTTAAACGCTTCACCTGGCTTAACTCGACGGTCTAGACCATAATCATTGTCTAAATATGCTGCACCAGCTGCCACATAAATACCTTGTACCCAACGGCTAGTACTAGCACCCCAAGGATGGATTTCAGCATTTAAATAAACGTTGTTATTGTCCATATCTAGATCATATGTTGAACCATTGACTTTTACATCATCAGACCAAGAAATGTCACCACCGTTATAACCCAGTGCTAAACCGACATAGGGGTTTGCAGTCCAAAGTAAAGCACCACCATAGCCCGTTGTACCCACTTCAGCACGAACACCTGTTGGCATAAGCTGATTTCGATCAAATACATAACCATCTTGTACGACGGTCTCATCCGCCATTGCTGTTCCTGCAAGAGCCGTCAATACAGTTGCGGCAAGAAAAGTGCGTAAAGTTTTCATGGTATATCTCCTTAAAAGTTATTGTCATCATTCATCATGTTTTCTATGCTTGAACTATAAGATAGAAATCGCTTAACTTTTATTCTAAATTTGCTTGATTTTTTGTTATTTTTTGATACAATTTATTTTTGATTATTAACTTTTCCTGCCCATATTTGCTTACTAAATGCTCAACTTTTTATTTTTTAGATCACTTCGCTGCTCTTTAATAATAAATTCCGATCTAAAGCGACTTTTTCATCTATTCTTGTCTCAATATAGTGTAAAATCTTGAAAATTTTTTTGGAAATGGAAGATCATGTCTCAGCTTTCAACAATCATTGAACAAGCTTTTGAAGATCGTGCAAATTTCACAGCAGCGAATTGCGCTGCAGAAATTCGTAGCGCTGTAGAAGAAGCTATTGCTGGCCTAGATAACGGCACACTTCGTGTAGCTGAAAAAATCGATGGTGAATGGATTGTTCATCAATGGCTTAAAAAAGCAGTTTTGTTATCTTTCAAATTGAACGACAACAAACCAATCGAGTCTGGTGATCTTCGTTTCTATGACAAAGTAGACACTAAATTTAAAGGCTGGACTGAAGCACAATTTCAGGCTGCTGGCGTACGTGTAGTACCGCCTGCTGTTGCTCGTAAAGGCAGCTTCCAAGCTAAAAATGTGGTATTGATGCCATCTTATGTGAACATTGGTGCCTACGTTGACGAAGGTACAATGGTTGACACATGGGCAACTGTTGGTTCATGCGCTCAAATCGGTAAAAATGTACATTTATCGGGTGGTGTAGGTATTGGTGGTGTTCTTGAACCATTACAAGCAAACCCAACAATCATTGAAGACAACTGTTTCATTGGTGCACGTTCTGAAATCGTTGAAGGCGTGATCGTTGAAGAAGGTTCTGTGATTTCAATGGGCGTGTTCATTGGTCAATCTACCAAAATTTATGACCGCGCAACTGGCGAAGTTCATTATGGTCGCGTACCTGCGGGTTCAGTTGTTGTTGCCGGTAGCCTTCCATCGAAATGTGGTACTTACAGCTTATATGCTGCAATTATCGTGAAAAAAGTTGATGCGAAAACTCGCTCTAAAACAAGCTTGAACGAGTTATTACGCGAAGACTAATTTTCTATTCAATTTCTTGCGGAACTTTAGTCGCCTTACGGAACTATCGCTCCTCATCTCTACGGTCAGACATGAGCGTAGAGATTTTTGTTTTTTGTACTCTCTCATTTGTTTGGTGTGGTAATTTCTTGTTATGAATACTCTTCGATCTTCTACTATTCCTGTTTCTGATCCGTCTGCGGGTTTACGTATCACGGAGATTTTCTATTCATTACAAGGTGAAGCGAATGCTGCGGGCTTACCGACGGTTTTTATTCGTTTAACTGGTTGTCCTTTACGTTGTACTTACTGTGATACCACCTATTCTTTTGAAGGTGGTGAGCGTCAATCTTTAGAGCAAATAATTCAAACAACGCTCGATTTTAAAACCCCTTATATTTGTGTGACGGGCGGTGAACCGCTTGCTCAACCCAATGCTCTTCCTTTAATGACACGCCTTGCCGATTTAGGCTGCGAAGTGTCTCTTGAAACCAGTGGTGCTTTAGATGTCTCTAAAGTTGATCCGCGTGTTTCTAAAGTGCTTGATTTAAAAACACCAACGTCTGGTGAAGAAAAAAGAAATTTACTCAGTAATTTGGATCATTTAACGCAGCATGATCAAATCAAATTTGTGATTTGTAATCGCGAAGATTATGAATGGTCAAAACAGCAAGTTGAACAGTATCAATTGGTGGATAAAGTGAGCACTGTTTGGTTCTCTCCTGCCTTTGCCGTTGAGAAAGGTAATGTTCGTTTACCGCAACTTGCGCGTGATTTAGCACAATGGATTTTAGAAGACCATCTCCCTGTTCGCTTCCAATTGCAATTACACAAATTGCTTTGGAATGATGAAACTGGTCGTTAATTTAGTTCTGTTCTTAAATACATCTATTTGGAGATTTTAATATGCGCCCTCGTGCCATAGTTTTGTTATCTGGCGGCTTAGACTCAACGACTTGTTTGGCTTGGGCGCAAGCACGTTATGAATGTATTGCCATCAGTTTTATGTATGGTCAACGTTCGACCACTGAACTTGATGCTGCTCGTGCATTAACCCAGCGTGCTGGTGTAGAACATCGTGTCATTAATATTGATTTAGGTAACTTAGGCGGCTCTGCTTTAACAGACTTAAGCATTGATATCCCTGAACATGAACAAGAAGGTATTCCTGTAACTTATGTTCCAGCACGTAACACCATTTTTCTTTCCTACGCGCTCGCAGCCGCGGAAGTTTTTGGTGCAGAAGCCATTGTCATCGGTATCAATGCCGTTGATTATTCAGGTTATCCAGACTGCCGTCCTGAATTTATTGATGCTTTTGCAACCATGGCACGCCTTGCAACTAAAGTTGGCGTGGAAGGAAAACCTCTTAAATTTGAAACACCTCTGTTACATTTATCCAAAGCAAATATCATTCGCTTAGGT
This sequence comes from uncultured Gammaproteobacteria bacterium, assembly GCA_963812025.1. GTDB lineage: Bacteria > Pseudomonadota > Gammaproteobacteria > Pseudomonadales > Moraxellaceae > Acinetobacter. The sequence goes on along the minus strand of CAWETQ010000006.1, from coordinate 263,685 downwards.
ATAGAACATGGCGTAGACTATAGCCAAACAGTGTCATGCTACCAAGCAGACGACCTAGGGCGTGCTTGTGGCAAATGTGATAGTTGCCGCTTACGTAAGCAAGGTTTTGTTGATGCAGGTATCACAGATCCAACACGTTATATACCGTCTTAACAAGGTACAGTTTATGAAAAATTTAAAATCAAACATTATTCTTTCTACATTCGTTTCTGCTGTTGCAATGATGGCAACTGCTTCTCATGCTGCTGAAGCAAATAAACTTCAGGAAGCATATAAAAGCACCAATGTAAAATCGGCTTTAATTAATGTTTGTAAAGATGAAACCGGTAAAAGTAAAAAATTATCAGCGGCAGAAGTAAGTAAATATTGTACTTGTGCGGTTGAAGCTGACGGTAAATTAACCAATGCGCAAAAATGGGAAATCCAAAGTACCATTAACCAAAAGAAAAGCCCTGCGACTTTAGCTTTTGTACAAAAACAAAATAAAGATCTACAAACGTGTTTTGGCCCACAACTCACCAGCAAGCTTAAAAGCTTAACTGAAGAAGCAATGAAAGCTGCACAGGCTGCTCAAGCTAAAAAATAAGTTGATTTAGATACCACGAAAAGCCTGCAATTGCAGGCTTTTTTAGCTATGGATAATGTATGCAACAGCAATGGAAAACCAACGCGACCCAACAAAAATTTATCGTGTCTTATAGCGGTGGCAAAGACAGCACCCTCGCCTTGTATCATGCAATGCAGGTCGGTAAAGCCATTGGCTTAATTGTGATGCTTGAAGAACAAGGACTGCGTTCTCGTTCGCATGCCATGAGCATGGAGATCATTCAAGCACAAGCCAATGCCTTAGGTTTACCTATCATTACCGCGTCTTCAAGTTGGAATGACTATGAGACCGAATTTTTAAAATTGTTAGCAAATGCCAAACAGCAAGGTGCCGATGTTTTAGTCACAGGTGATTTAGATATGCCTGAACATGGTTGTTGGCATGATCGTATTACTCAACAAGCTGGGCTGAAACTCTGTATGCCACTTTGGGAACGTCCACATCGGGAAGTGATTGAAGAATTCATTCAGCTTGGTTTTAAAACCATGATTGTGACTGTTAATCTTAACTTGGGCATGAAAGTTGATGATTTAGGAAAAGTTTTAACTCTGGATTATATTCAAGAATTAGAAAATCGAGGTGATTGATCCTTGCGGTGAAGGCGGTGAATTTCACAGCACCGTGATTGATGGCCCTCTATTTACAGCACCAATTGCTGTACGCAAAGGTGATATTCTATATCATGAAAATTATGCCTTTTTAGCACTCGAATTAGAAAGCAATTCATTTTAATCAAGGATTAAAGCATGACTGAAAATATTCAATTGCCAAACCAAAATTTCCCAACAACCACTGGCGAAGTTAACTTATCGACCCTTCCATCAGAATGGCTGATTGTGTATTTTTATCCAAAAGATTCAACGCCAGGTTGTACGACGCAAGCAGTCGATTTTTCTGCTTTGAAAGATCAATTTGAAGCGTTAAATACCACGATTATGGGTATTTCACGTGATTCGGTAAAAGCACATCAAAACTTCACTGAAAAGCAATCACTGAGCATTAATTTGATTAGTGACAAAGAAGAAGTCTTATGTAAGCACTTTGATGTCATTAAAGAAAAAAATATGTATGGTAAAAAAGTGATGGGCATTGAGCGCTCAACCTTCATTTTCCATAATGGCAAACTGGTCAAAGAATACCGTAAAGTCAAAGCAGCGGGTCATGCAGAACAAGTCTTGCAAGATTTAAAAGTCTTACAGGCTGTTTAAATGTCGTAGCTAAAAGCCCAAACTCGTTTTGGGCTTTTTTGCCTTTAGGTAGCCATCATTTAGGTCATCATCATTTAGGTAGTCATCATTAAAGAAATTGCGATGCTCCACATAATCAGTGCAATAACAACATCTAACACTTTCCATGCTTTAGGATTTGCAAAGACGGGAATTAACACTCGAGCACCATAACCCAGACTAAAAAAGAATAACCAAGAAGCGGTGATTACGCCCAAAGCAAAATATAGTTTGGTTTGCTCAAATTGAGTCGAAATAGAACCAATTAAAACCACGGTATCTAAATACACGTGTGGGTTTAACCAAGTTAAAGTCAGACACACAAAAATAATTTTACTCAATTGAATTTCATTTTTCGGACTAGCATGCAATGACTGATTCGACTGAAAGGCTTGTATCGCATGTTGTAATCCATACCACAATAAAAATACAGCTCCAGCCCATTTGGCAAAACCAACAAGCTCAGGATAAAGCTGTATCACGCTAGCAAAACCCGTGATACCCAGCACCACTAAAATAGAATCGGAAAGCGCACAGACAAAGCAAACCCAGAACACGGCTTGTTTCTTTAAGCCTTGTTTCAGTACAAATGCATTTTGCGCTCCAATAGCGACAATAAGACTTAAACCTATTGCAAAACCTTGTAGATAGGTATGTAGCATCAACTTTTTCCACGCTCTTTTGGCTGAAATGCATTATCGATGTTTTTACACAAAACTAAATATAATTAAGAAAATATCAAGTTAACTAAATTATTTTTAGTTTATAGTCATTGCTACAAATGAAAAGAACGAAGCAAAAGTTATGCTGAACAGTAAACAATGTGATGCCTTTTTAGCCGTTGCAGAAATGGGGAGCTTTGATTTAGCAGCGGAACGCTTATGTATTACAGCATCTGCGGTGACTTTACGCGTTCAAAGTCTTGAAAAGACCTTAGGACATTTGCTCATTGTACGTGAACGCCCTTGCCGCGTGACGCAAGTAGGTCAATCACTCTTACATTACTTGCAACACAGCCGGTTACTGGAACAAAACCTGACTTCAAAATCTAACTGGACAAATCGACAATTCAACTTTTTATCAACTCAATATTGCAACCAATGATGACTCTTTAACAACATGGCTGCTTTCCACCCTTCAAGAAACGCTGATTCGTGAGAAAATTGTGCTTCACCTCAAAGTAGATGACCAAACGCAAACCCATCATTTATTAGAAGCAGGTTTAGTGAATGCGTGTATTTCAACTGAAGCAATTGCCATGAAAGGTTGTCTTGCCGAACCCTTAGGCACAATGACTTATCGTATGGTGGCAACGCCACAATTTGTACAAAGATGGTTTCCAAATGGCATCAACCGTGAAAATCTAAAAGTGACACCTGCCGTTATTTATAATGATAAAGACCAGATCCATACCGATATTATTTTAAAACACTATGGCTTAACTTCTGAGAGCTATCCACATCACTATATTCCATCAGCAAATGCCTTTGCAGAAGCAATTTATCTTGGACTAGGTTTTGGCATGCTACCTGAATATCAAATTGGCTCACGCTTAGAAACTTTGGAACTCATTGAAATTCTGCCTCAAGTTCGTACTGAAATTATGTTGTATTGGCATCATTGGAAACGACAATCTGTAGCACTGGAAAAACTAACAGCGACCTTGCTGCAACAAGCACATCTTAAAATGAATCAAGCATAAAAAAGCTACAATATAAGGTTGTTTAATTTTGAGCTGAATGATCTTGTGTTATTTGATTTGCCATTGTCCAGATACCTCAATCCTCACCTTTTCCCCTATACCACCGAATGCTTTTTTCATGCCAAAGTCACTACGGTTAACCACTGCTTTAGCTTCAACATCAATGAGTTGTGGATTGGCTGTATTGGGTTTTAAAAACGTATCTAGGATTACAGGCTTAGTAACACCACGCAAAGTTAAATCACCTTTTATACTATAGTGATCATTGCCTAAGAATATAAATTCATGACTATTAAAAGTCGCAGTCGTGTATTTTTCTGCATAAAATAAATCTTCACCTAAAATCAAATTTCTCAGTGACGGCATACTCAAGCTTAGGCTATTTATATCCAATACAAACGCTGCCGAAGCATTCTGTGGTGCTTCTAGATCAAAGCTCATACTGGACTGAACTTGGTTGAATTTCCCTTTCACAATAGAAAAGCCCATCGATTGGATATCAAAACCAACATACGTTTGTGCTGTAAGTATCCACTCCTGTGCATTGACTTGAGCAACGATACTTAAACTCATTGCGCCAGCAATTAAGACACTTTTCATTGTGGTTATGATATTCATCCTGTCCACTCCTAAATCGTTGCAATTTCTTGCCCCGACTTAAAAGCTTACTTAAGATTCTTCAAGATTGCTTTTATCTTGTGTCAGGTATTTGTGCTGCAATTGTTGGTAAGTCGACGTGTGCTGAAATTTGTGTAAAAATTCACTGGTTCCGAGTGGAACAGCCGATTCGACTATTTCCCCACGATAATAGGCTTCACGCAGTGGCGTCGCTGAAATGGCATCTTTTAGACTATCCAGTTCAACCATCTCCCATTCTGGAAAAAGTTGAAGATAATAGGAAGATTCATCCTTAAAATGACCAATTAAACCCACTTTATCTTCAAGATTAACAACGTCTTCAACAAGCGATGTCAGCAATTTTTGCCATTTTTTATCATCATAAACATCAACAACATACACAAACTTAATTCGCTGTTGATCCGCTGCTGAAAAGTTAGATAAAATCATTTTTTCACGTTCATTCGCACTGAACGGATTTTTAATATTGCGTTCATTTTGCGCTGAACCCAGTGCCAAAAGCACCTACTGACTTTGCTGCAAGGCAATTTTAATGGTTTGCATATGTGCCAAATGAAAAGGCTGAAAACGACCAATAAAAACGAGATAATCAAAGGTATAATTCATAAGGGATCAAATTTTTTATGACTCATGAGTTGTGCCACTCAAATCAATTTACGACATAATAAACGCCATAAAATTAAATTAAGTTTTAAAGCAAGGATAGTACGATGACACTTAGTTGTATTCAACAACCTCATGAACATTTGGATGCGAATTTAGAAAATGGCGTACTGACTTTAGCCATTAATCGACCAAAAGCAAAAAATGCCTTATATGGCGAACTTTATTTATGGATTGCCAAGGCTTTAGATGAAGCCGATCAAGATAAAGAGGTTCGCGTGGTGATTTTACGTGGTGCTGATGCTGACTTCAGTGCGGGTAATGACATGCAGGACTTCATGCAGTTTATTCAAACGCCACTGGCAGGTAAAGCAGGTGATGCACCTCCATTTGTGGTGTTAAAATCTGCTGCGAAATTCTCTAAACCGCTGATTTGTGCGGTACGTGGTGTTGCCATTGGTATTGGTGTAACAATTCTACTGCATGCCGATTTGGTCTATAGCGACAACACTGCCCTATTCCAAATTCCATTTGTAAGTCTAGGTCTATCTCCTGAAGGTGCTTCAAGCAAATTACTCATTCAACAAGCGGGTTACCACAAAGCTGCTGAGCTTCTGTTTACTGCACAAAAATTTAACAGTGAAAAAGCCTTAAATGCAGGTTTGGTCAATAGCATTGAAGATGATGTTTATGCGCATGCATTGAAGCAAGCACAAACTTTAGCGGCACTACCATTGGCTTCTATTAAGCAAACCAAAGCTTTAATGAAACATAATTTACAAGAAATTTTAGACTGTGTAGATGATGAAGCTGTGATCTTTATGCAGCGCGTTTCTTCACCAGAAATGGCTGAAGCCGTGGCTGCATTTATGCAAAAGCGTAAACCTGACTTTGCTCAATTTAACTAAATTTAAGCACTTAAAAATTAAAAACCACTTAGTGATTTAGATTGCTAAGTGGTTTTATACTTTCAATGATTCCATTTTCTTCAATACATTCATATTAGGCGAACATTATGTCTCAGAATAACGCTGAAAAAAAACGCTATTACGAACCTGCACCGCAGGATATTGATGTCGAAAATTTTAAAAAGGTCATTACAAGTCGTCGTTCAGTACGTAAATTTACTGACAAAGCCATTCCTGCGGAAGTGTTAGATGAATGTTTAGACTTGGCTTTACTGGCACCCAACTCCTCCAATTTACAGCCGTGGACATTTTATGTGGTGCAATCGGCAGCGAAGAAAAAGCAATTGGTCAAAGCCTGTTTGAATCAATTGGCTGCAAAAACGGCTTCGGAATTAATTGTTTGTGTGGCACGTACCGACCGTTTAGATGAAATGGCGAAAATGAACATTAGTGAGTTCCCTTTCCCCGAAGCACCTGCAACTGTACAAAAATATTATCGTTTTATTCCCTATAACTATAAAACAGGTTACTTCAATGCGCTTGGTCACTTTAAGAAAGTGGCTTTCAAAGTTGCACGTCAGCTTGATAAACAGCTTCCTGTAACGGCATTTAATCCAGCAGATGCAAAACTTTGGGCCAGTAAAACCACAGCTTTAGCCTGTGAAAACCTTGTACTGGCTTTACGTGCTTATGGTTTTGACAGTTGTATGATGGAAGGTTTTGATGAACCTTTAGTATGCAAAATTTTAAACTTGAATAACCAACAATACCCTGTGATGGTGATTGCTGCGGGTGAACGTGCGAATCGACGGAGTCTTCTTCCCGCAATACCGTTTTAACCGTGAGCTGTTTATTCAGAAGGTTTGAATTTCATAAAAATAAACAGATAACATCCATTCGATACGCGATAAAGTCTTCAGCAACTGTTCGAGGCAGGATTAACACTGCAGTTGGAAATAAAGTTTCTTTCGATCAATTTAATCAAATGATGGACTCTGCCAGTTTTGCTGATAACAATGGTTTTGCCTACTTTTCCCAAATAGAAATAATCGTAGTAGGTCGAACCGAAGGTTAAAACCTGCTTTAAATTCATAACGAGAGACTCCGCCATGAATATTTTTAGTATCTTAACATCGACCATTTGAATAAACTCAAAAGCAGGCTCTTCATACGGATGGCTTGCTTGTAAAGCTTTTGCAACTGCAACTGCTTTATCTTCAGGAACAATCGTTTCGACACGCCATTCAGGAACTTGTTCTAAAATCTCTAACTCACCAATAAATGGATTCGCGCCCTTTACAGGTTTAAATTGCCCTGTGCCTAATACTTGCCAAGCACAATGTTCATAATTGCCTATACCGCCTGCCCCTGCTTCAAAGATGGCAAGTTTGGTGGATTCGAGGTGGGATTCGGGGACGTAGTAGATTAGTTTAAGCATTGAATTTAATAAGTGGAAATTTATCTGATACTAAGCTATATTAACATTAATTAATTATGAATAAACAAAAATTAAAGATGCTTCAAACCTTTGAACAACTATGGAATAACTCTTTTTCAAAATAAATACCTATTACCCCACTTGTTACCACATTACTTTCCAGAGCAATGGTTTTGCATTCATAGCTTACCTGATTCAAAGTGATATGCTGAAATCTAAAAAATGTAATATGTAACTCTTACTGAAATCTGACTACTAATTCAAATCATTACTGATTGTTTCTCATCCGCAAACATCTAGTTTTATTGTTAAGGGACATTATTTATATGGAAATGAAAACTTTGAATTCAAAGCAGATATGCGAAAAACTCTTCCAATAGTTTTATCACATCACCACTACTAAACTTACATAAACGTGACCCTAGTTATTTTTGATCGATGAAGGATAAAAGCATGATCTATAATTATTTCAACAACCCTAACAATTTCAAAAACCACATGGGATACCAATTTATTCTCATGAGCTTTCGATTTTTATCTCATTAAAAATTATAGCTAACCATGATAAGGTTAAAGCATTCCTCAATTTCATTATTGAGAAACAAATAATAACTTCACACATATCGCCATTTGGCAGGGATATAAGATTTATTATTGCAAATAAAAGACTTTTTCATGCAAACTTAAAAGAAAAATATCGCGGATTGGTTATGCTCTGTCAAAAGCAAGAAAATGGTATCTAAATAAAAAATCACCTTTCAATCGTTTTTCATCAAAAACTCAAGGCATAACCTAATATTAAAATGGTCGAGAAACTCGTGGCTGATTCAAAGCAGATGAATATAATTTAAAGTACTGTTACTGCAATTATTTTTTATTTCCATGTAAAAAAGCACAAAATTTACTGAGGTCTCGTTATGATAGGTCAATCAACAATTTTTAGATCCAACTCTCAGTTTAGCCCAGTTCAAGTGGTACACACGCACAATGACCTTAAAACAATTAAAAGCCTTTCTCGCACTCGCTCGAAGCCTAAATTATGCCAATGCTTCCAATGAACTTCATTTAAGCCAATCTGCACTCAGCCTGAGCATAAAAACCCTTGAAGAAGAACTCGGCGGTAAACTGTTTAATCGTAATACCCGTAGAGTTGAATTGACACATGAAGGAAAGTCACTGATTCCCTATGCGAGAAAGCTACTTGCCAATTGGGAGGATATGGAAAAAGATGTCAAGCAACGCTTTAAATTACAACGCGGCACCTTAAGCATTGCCTCCATGCCCTTCGTCACGCATGCCATCATGCCGAATGTGATTCAAAGTTTTTTAAGCCTCTATCCCAATATCAGTTTCTCCATCAACGACATTACCAATGAAAAAATTATCGAAAATGTTTTAGATGGTATTTTTGAATTAGGCATTTGCTTTGAACCGCAAAACTTAGAAACTCTTGAGTTTATTCCACTTTTTAATGAAGACTTTTTAGCCCTATTGCCCAAACAACATCCCTTAGCAAATCAGCAATCCATTACGTGGAAAGAGTTGTGTGCCAACCCTTTTGTGACTTTACAACGCCCATCCATTGTGCGGCATTTAATTGAAGAAAATTGTTTAAAAAATAATATTCAACTGGATTTAAAAGTTGAATGTCACCAAATCAGCTCATTGTCCAGTTTTGTCGCTTTAGGTATTGGCGTGAGTGTGATTCCACGGCATTTTCAACAATTTGTTGATACTCAAGCCAATGTTTTGGTTGAACTAGAAGACAAAAATTTAAGCAAATCTGTCGGTATTATTTATAAAAAGAATTTCGAAATATCGAATATCTCTGCTCAATTCATCGATACGCTGATTCATTATAATTTTAACCATCACATTTAACGCGACAAAAGCACCGACTCTATTTTCTACAATAGGTTCAATATCAACATGCCTTTCCTGCATATTGGTGATTAATGAGTTTTTCTGATTAACTCTTTGTAATTTTCAACTTCTTTAAATATTTCCTGAATGTTAATAATGGATCTATCAAAGGAATTGAGAAAAGTTGAGATGAATAAAGTCCATGCGAATGCAACGCTTGCATTACAAGATATTGTACAAAATGGACAAACCATTGCTGTCGGTGGTTTTGGTTTATGTGGCATTCCTGAAGCACTGATTGACGCATTGAAAGATACTGGCGTCACTGGCTTAACCTGTATTTCAAATAATGCCGGTATTGATGATTTTGGTTTAGGTAAATTATTGCAAACCAAACAAATTAAAAAAATGATTTCATCCTATGTCGGTGAAAATAAAGAGTTTGAACGTCAATATCTCAATGGTGAGCTTGAAGTTGAACTCACGCCTCAAGGCACCTTGGCTGAAAAATTACGCTCAGGCGGTGCTGGTATTCCAGCTTTCTTTACCCAAACTGGCGTAGGCACACTGATTGCCGAAGGTAAAGAAATTCGTGAATTTGATGGTAAAGAATACATCTTAGAACATTCTTTAACGGCTGATGTGGCTTTAGTTAAAGCCTATAAAGCAGATAAAGCTGGCAACTTGGTGTTTCGTAAAACTGCCCGCAACTTTAATCCTGAATGTGCTGTTGCAGGCAAATTCACCATCGTTGAAGTTGAACAGATTGTAGAAATTGGTGAAATCGACCCTGATGAGATTCATCTTCCGGGGATTTACGTCAATCGAATTGTGCTCAATGCAACGCCTGAAAAGCGCATTGAACAAATGACTTTAAAAGCAGTGGAGGCTTAAATCATGGCTTGGACACGCAATGAAATGGCGCAGCGCGCAGCACTTGAACTTGAAGATGGTTTTTATGTCAATTTAGGCATTGGCTTGCCGACTTTAGTTGCCAACTATCTGCCTGAAGGCATCAACGTTTGGTTACAGTCGGAAAATGGTTTATTGGGTATTGGTGAATTCCCTACAGCTGAAACAGTCGATGCTGACTTAATCAATGCAGGTAAACAAACCGTAACCGCACGCAAAGGCGCAGCATTTTTTTCCAGTTCAGAGTCTTTTGCCATGATTCGTGGTGGTCATGTCAACATTGCCATTTTAGGTGCAATGGAAGTCTCCCAAACGGGTGACCTTGCCAACTGGATGATTCCGGGCAAGAAAGTCAAAGGTATGGGCGGTGCAATGGATTTGGTTGCTGGCGTACAAAAAGTTGTAGTTCTGATGGAACACAATGCCAAAGATGGCAGCCCAAAAATTGTCAATCACTGTAGCCTCCCTTTAACCGGTAAAGGTGTTGTGAACCGTGTGATTACCGATTTAGGCGTAATGGATATTACTGCCGAAGGTGTCAAACTGATTGAACTGGCTAAAGATGTATCACTTGAGCAAATGAAAGCTGCAACGGGTGTAGAACTGATTACGACTGAATTAAAGGTTGCTTAAGACTTAAAAAGATTTTAGTCGCAAACTAGAGCAGCTTTGGCTGCTCTAGTTTTATAAATACACACAAAAATATTCGCAATTAAAATATATACAGAGATATAAAAAATGGAAAATATTGTCATCGTGGCGGCTAGCCGCACCGCAATGGGAAGCTTTCAAGGCAGCTTGGCAAGTTTAACTGCGCCAGATTTAGGTGCAGTTGCCATTCAAAAAGCCGTTGAACAAGCCAATATCCCTATCAATGATATTGATGAAGTGATTATGGGTTGTGTTTTACCTGCGGGTTTAAAACAAGGCCCTGCACGTCAAGCAATGCGTAAAGCTGGACTTCCCGACCATATTGGCGCAACCACAATTAACAAAGTTTGTGGTTCAGGGATGAAAGCAGCCATGCAAGCCAGTGATGCCATTAAAGCAGGGAGTGCAAGTATTGTCGTCGTTGGTGGTATGGAGTCAATGACCAATGCACCCTACCTACTCCCTAAAGCCCGTACTGGTTATCGTATGGGACATGGCCAAGTGTTAGATCACATGTTTTTAGACGGTTTGGAAGATGCAGGTACAGGTCGTGCAATGGGCGCTTTTGCCCAAGAAATGGCGGATAAAAAAGGTTATACCCGTGAGCAAATGGATGAATTTGCAATTCGCTCACTGACGCGTGCACAAAAAGCCATTCAAGATGGTTATTTCACAGACTGAAATTGCGCCCATCACGGTATCAACGCGTAAAGGTGATGTCGTTGTAGAACATGATGAAAATCCTGCGAATGCCAAAATTGATAAAATTCCAACCCTGCGCCCTGCTTTTGCAAAAGATGGTACGGTCACTGCGGCAAATTCTAGCTCTATTAGCGATGGTGCATCTGCATTGGTCATCACCTCTGAAACAGAAGCACATAAGCGTGGTTTAAAAGCTTTAGCTATGATTAAAGCCTATGCCACAAACTCACAGCTTCCAGAAGAATTTACGATTGCACCCGTAGGCGCAATTGAAAAAGTATTAAAACAAACAGGATGGAATGCAGCCGATGTCGATCTTTGGGAAGTCAATGAAGCCTTTGCAATGGTCACCATGGCTGCAATTGATGCATTTAAGCTTGATCCTGAAAAAGTGAATGTCAATGGCGGTGCTTGTGCGCTTGGTCACCCACTCGGTTCTTCAGGTTCACGTATTATTGTCACGCTGATCTACGCGCTAAAACGTTTAGGTAAAAGCAAAGGCATTGCCGCTTTGTGCATTGGCGGTGGTGAAGCAACGGCGATTGCGATTGAAATTTGTGACTAAAAAATATCATCAAGTTCATGTACGAATCAAAGCCACCTAGCGGTGGCTTTTTAACTCGTCATGATTTAAGTAGATCATTTATGTAGATCACTTAAATAGATAATTGATGACCACAAACAACATTTGAAATCCAACCACCACGCCAAACCACATCCAACCTTTGTGACGTAGTGCTGCTCTATCTGTGTAATTTACTGTTTTTATCATGCTATCACCTTACTATTCCATTCAGTCACTGAATTCATTTCGGTCAAACATCTTTGTTTTTCTACACATCCAAAACAGTGCAAAATTTGCACGAATACTTTAGATAACACAATTAATGCAAAATTTAAACCAATTCCACCATCCCATATTCAAACCAACCATAAAAATTAGGAGAAAAATTAAACGGACTAAAACAAAAAGCCACCCGAAGGTGGCTTTTTTCACTTTAAAATCAATTAACCAATAAACTTACGCGCATTACGGAACATACGTAACCATGCACCATCTTCAGTCCATTCTTCAGGTTTCCAAGAATGCTGAATTGCACGGAAGTTACGTTCAGGATGCGGCATCATAATGGTTGCACGACCGTCAGCAGAGGTTACACCTGTAATCGCTTCTGGCGAACCATTCGGGTTCAATGGATAGTGCTGTGTTGCATTACCGAAGCTATCTACATAACGTAGGCTGACTTGGTTGCCTGCATTTAAAGCAGCAATGTTCTCGCTACTTGCAACGACACGACCTTCACCATGCGCAATTGCGATTGGTAAAATCGAACCTTCCATACCCTCTAACAAGACAGAGTTTGATTTTTCAATGCGGATATTCGCCACACGCGCTTCAAACATTTCTGAAGTATTACGGTGGAAACGCGGCCAGTTTTCAGCACCCGGAATCAGTGGAGCCAATTGCGATAGCATTTGACAACCATTACACACACCTAAAGAGAAGGTTCCATCACGGTTAAAGAATTTCTCAAATTGGTCACGAAGTTTAGGATTGAATAGAACAGACTTCGCCCAACCGCCCCCTGCACCCATGACGTCACCGTAAGAGAAACCACCACACGTTGCCAGACCTTCAAAATCATCAAGATCAACACGACCCGCAATCAGATCACTCATATGAACGTCAACAGTATTGAAGCCCACTTTGTCGAATGCCGCTGCCATTTCGATATGACCATTGACACCTTGTTCACGTAAAATTGCCATACTTGGACGACGTGAATTGATATACGGCGCTTCAACAGGTTCATTTAAATCAAATGTTGGTAATGCGATGATGCCTTTGTGTTCTTTGTTGGCAATCAAGCTATATTCTTGATCTGCTGTTTCAACATTGTCACGTAAGCGTTGGATTTGATGCGATACTTCAGTCCATGCTTGTTGTAAATCAGCGCGGTCTAAGTTCAAACCATTGATCGTTAAAGTATCGGTTGTATTGACTGTACCCACTACAGCAATTGCATCTTTCAATATCGATGCTGCAACTTCTGCTTGTAGTGTTTCCCAATCAGACGCGCTAATTTGAAGCACTGCACCAATTTCTTCAGCAAATAAACTGTCTGTAGATTGATCTTGTAGTGCTACACCCAAGCGTGATGCAAACATCATTTCTGCAACAGTCGCAAGTAAACCACCATCACCGATGTCATGGTAAGCCTTGATTAAGCCACGGTTGTTCCAGTCTTGCACCAATGTGAAGAATGCTTTGAACTCGTCAAAGCTATCAACGTCAGGTGTGATTGAACCAATCGCTTTATACACTTGCGCAAGGATCGAACCACCAAGGCGGAATTGACCTTTAGACAAGTCAATACGAACCAATACTGAATCTTCATTTTTCAATTCAGGCGTCAGTGTTTTACGCACATCACCCACTGGTGCAAATGCGGTAATCACACCGGTCATTGGTGAAGTAACTGATTTATCAATCCCTTCGTCATTCCACGTGGTACGCATAGACAATGAGTCTTTACCGACTGGAATTGCAATTCCAAGTGCAGGACACATTTCCATACCAATGGCTTTAACACCTTCAAACAAGGCTTGATCTTCACCTGTTTGACCCGCTGCCGCCATCCAGTTCGCAGACAATTTAATGTCGCTGATCTGTTCGATGTTGGCACACATGATGTTAGAAATTGCTTCAGCCACAGCTAAACGTGCAGATGCAGCAGGATTTAACAATGCAACAGGAGGACGTTCACCCATCGCCATTGCTTCACCAGTGAAGCCCACTAAACTTGTGGTTGTTACCGCAGCATCCGCTACAGGAACCTGCCAGCGACCGACCATTTGGTCACGTGCAACCATACCAGTAATTGAACGGTCACCAATGGTAATCAAGAATGATTTAGACGCAACTGTTGGATTTTTAAGAACACGGTAGATCGCTTCTTTCAAATCAACATTTGCAGCAGTGAAATCATCACCTTGACGTTCAATTGATTCAAAAGAACGGCTCATGCGAGGTGTACCACCCAGCATGACTTGCATTGGCATATCCACAGCTTTGTTATCAAACAATGGATCTTCAACGGTTAAGTGACGTGCTTCAGTCGCTTCACCCAACACTGCAAACGGACAGCGTTCACGTGCACAGATTGATTCAAATAATTCTAAAGAACTTGGACGAATCGCCAATACATAACGTTCTTGTGCTTCGTTTGACCAGATTTCCATTGGAGACATACCCGGCTCTAATGAAGGAATCTTACGAAGATTTAATACTGCACCGAGTTCGTGATCATTCACAAGCTCAGGCATTGCATTGGAAACACCGCCTGCACCCACGTCATGTACAGAAACGATTGGGTTGGCATCTTCAAAGCGCCAGCATGTATCAATCACTTCTTGGCAACGGCGTTCCATTTCTGGGTTTTCACGTTGTACCGAAGCGAAGTCTAGGTTTTCACCCAATTTACCACTGTCTACAGAAGATGCTGCGCCACCGCCTAAACCAATCAGCATTGCAGGGCCACCCAACACGATGAGCAAGTCACCCGGTTGGATTGCATCTTTTTCAACATGGTCAGGACGAATGTTACCGTAACCACCAGCGATCATAATCGGCTTATGGAAACCTTTAACGTCACCATTTACATTTTGTTCAAAAGTACGGAAGTAACCATTTAACGCAGGACGACCAAACTCATTATTGAATGCAGCACCACCCAGTGGGCCTTCAATCATAATTTGCAATGGAGACGCCATACGAGATGGTTTACCGTAGTTGTCTTCCCACGGTTGTTCGAAGCCCGGAATATTCAGGTTAGACGTGGTAAATGCCGTTAAACCTGCTTTAGGTTTACCGCCACGACCTGTTGCACCTTCATCACGAATTTCACCGCCCGAACCCGTCGCTGCACCTGCAAATGGCGCAATCGCTGTAGGATGGTTATGGGTTTCCACTTTCATCAAAATGTGAGCAGCTTGGCTCTTATATTTATAAACGTAGTGACCATTTTCATCTGGTTTTGGATAAAAACGTTGCGTGTCATAACCGACGATAACAGAAGCGTTGTCTTTATATGCTGACAACACATCTGTAGGCGATTCTTTATAGGTGTTCTTAATCATTTGGAACAATGATAAAGGTTGTTTTTCACCATCAATGGTCCATTCAGAACCAAAGATTTTATGACGGCAATGCTCTGAGTTCGCTTGTGCAAACATCATGAGTTCGATGTCATTTGGGTTACGACCCATTTTGGTAAATGCAGCAGTTAAATAATCAACTTCTTCATCAGACAATGCAAAACCAAATTCAGAATTGGCTTTAACCAATGCTTCTTTACCTTGACCTAAAATATCGATTGAATTGAGCGGTTTTGGCTCAGTTTCAGAAAATAATGCAGCAGCATCTTCAATTTGATTGAATACGCTTTCGGTCATGCGGTCATGTAACGCAAGTTTCACTTCAGCAGATATTTCAGAAACACCTTTTAAAGTAAACAAAACACCGCGTTCAAGGCGGTGTACAGGTGTATTACAGTTAGCAAAAATATCCGTTGCTTTAGACGACCACGGAGAGATCGTACCTAAACGCGGCGTAACAAGAATTTGAATTTCATCACTTGCGGCTTGGCGAACTTCAAAAGAAGCACCGTCATTTAATAGTTGTAATGCAGATTGATGCTGCTGCTCGTTGAGCGCTTGATCAAACAGATAAATCCATTGACTTTCAATTGATTGAACAGAACTCAATGACGCGAGGCGGTTTAAGAGTTGAGTTTTCTTAAAAGAAGAGTGTGCTTGCGCACCGGCCACGATAAACATGCTGATTTTGGCTCCACGGGCAGGTCTTTTGGACCATACCGCCAATGTGACTTAGAGAGAGCGCATATTCTACTGCGTATTGACCAAATCAGCTAGATAGAAATTCACGAATGTGCCATCTATTCAAGCAAGATCGCTTAAGAATACTTTAATTTTCAGCCAAAAATTTTGAATTTCCCTGATATCTGATACTTAAATATCTTGTTTCTAAATATTTTTTAACATACTTCAGGCTATTGTAAAGCCCATATTTCTAGTCAATACCCGACTATTTGAGCTGTAACTTCCACTGACTTAGAATCAAAATGCTGTACTACCATGGCATAAACTCTAATACATCACCTTTCATCTATTCATTCAATAAAATAATGCAGTATCAATGACCGTTGACATTGCCACGCTCTCATAAAAAACCAAATAAACGCGAATTAAAAGTATCTTCAAAAACACGACAAGATATAAGACAAATCATGTCGCCCTGCTCTAGTGCTTTTTTTAGTTTTTTGGCATGATGCTGATAAGCGATAACTGAATAATGATAAATGACTCAAATGCGTTGGCTTGAACTGCTTTCAACAGTTCGTATTGGTAGCAAAAAACAAAGTACAGAACAGGCACGTAGCCCATTTCATAAAGATTATGACCGCATTATTTTTTCACAAAGTTTTCGACAACTAAATCGTAAAACTCAAGTTCACCCACTGACACAACACGATGGCATTCATACGCGTTTAACTCACTCGCTTGAAGTGTCCTGTATTGGTCGCTCTTTGGGCATGTTGGCAGCTGAAAAAATCAAAGATCAACTGCCTGTATGGATTTCCCCCGCCGATGTTGGCGCGATTATTCAAGCGGCTTGCCTTGCGCATGATATTGGTAATCCACCTTTTGGGCATGCCGGTGAATACGCCATTCGTGAATGGTTCGATGATGCTTCACACGGTAACTTTCTAGAAAAACTCACTGCGGAAGAACAAGCCGATGTACGCCAATTTGAAGGCAATGCGCAAGGTTTACGTCTACTGACTAAAATTGACTATCATCCCAATGATGGTGGTATGCGCCTGACTTACGCAACATTAGGCGCTTACTTAAAGTACCCTTGGTTATCTAAAACCATTGCATCTCAAGGCGATCGTCCTGCCAGTCAGCGGGCAAAATTTGGCTGTTATCAATCAGAAAAAGAAATCCTCAAACAGATTGCAGAACAACTCGGTTTAATTCAACTGGGCGAATACCATTATTGTCGTCATCCTTTAACTTACCTTTTGGAAGCCGCAGATGACATCTGTTATGCCCTGATTGACCTTGAAGATGGCATTATTTTAAATATGCTGTCTTATGAAGAAGTAGAGCCTATTTTCCTTGATTTGATTGCAGACTATGGCAAACCCTCTGAACTTTCGCTACCCAGCACAACATGGCAGCAAAAAATTGCCGCTTTACGGGGTCGTGTAATGAAACGTCTGGTCGATGAAGTCACCACAGCCTTTGCTAAACATCACTTTGAAATTTTATCTGGTCAGCTCAAAGGCAGCTTATTGCAATATTGTTCTGAAGATATTGAACAGCGGAATTGAACGGGCAAAGAACTTAGCCCGCGACAAAATTTTCGAACATCCACAAAAGGCAGGGTTAGAGATTATTGCTCATCAGAGTCTGCAAAATATTTTAGATGCCTTTATTCCCCTGACTACGCCACATAAAACCTTAAGTTTCAAAGAACAACGCTTAATGTCGATGCTACAACGTGCAGGTGTGAATTTTGAAAGTAACCATTATGAAAATATCATGCAGGTACTAGACGTTATCTCGAAGTTTTCCGATCATCAGGCGTATAACTTGTCACAAGAACTTCAAGGCAATAAAGCAGGTTTAATCTAAGCATTTAAAAGAATGCAGCTTGATTGAATACTTTTGCTGATCATTTCAGCAAAAAAATGACCGAGCATTTTGCCTTTATGGTAAATGCTCACTACTATGCAACGAACGATAGATAAGTGAAAAAATCAAAATGATTGGATGTCTCATTGGTGAAGTGTTTGCTTTGGAAGCACCAACAGTATTATTAAATGTAAATGGCGTTGGCTATGAAGTGGATACTCCACTTTCGACCTTTTGCCAATTACAAAAGGGGCAAAAAGTCACGTTATGGACGCATTTAACCGTACGTGAAGATGCGCAATTGCTTTATGGTTTTTTAGACGCACAAGAAAAAACCATTTTTCGTACCCTCCTCAAAGTAAACGGCGTTGGCCCTAGAATGGCTTTAGGCATTCTGTCTACTTTAAGTATCGACCTGCTGATTCATACTGTTGAAAATGAAGATATCAATACACTGATTAAAGTTCCGGGTGTGGGTAGAAAAACCGCTGAACGTTTGATGATTGAACTGCGTGATCGCTTTAAAACACTGGCATCAGGTTCAACCGCTGTAAACTCGACCACAACTCAAATTCAGTTCAGTTCGAATTCACCCGTTGCCGAAGCAGAAGCTGCGTTACAATCACTGGGTTATAAACCTGCCGAAGCGCAAAAACTGATTAATGCGGTAAAAGCAGATTTTACTGAAACCAGTGATATTATTCGCGCTGCGTTAAAGTCGATGAATAAATAAAAAGATTTAAATCTAACACTACACGAATGGCGATATGGATGTCGCCCGTTAAACAGAGGATACAGGACGTGTTCTCTATTTAACAAAAGGGTTTTGTTACCTTGCGCGGTATACTGCTCATCTGTCAAAAGTAAAGTTATGCCGGCACAATGACATCTAAACTCAAATATTTATCTGAGGCTGTATGAATCATCACAGACTCAATTGATGCCCCCAAAGGTAAATCTAAATCATTATGCAAGACCGTTTAATCAGTGGTTCTGAAAAACCTGAAGATCATTTTGATCGTGCCATTCGCCCCACTTCACTCGATGACTATGTGGGTCAACCTGTGGTGCGCGAGCAAATGGAAATCTTTATTGGCGCAGCACGTGGACGTGGTGAAGCACTTGACCATACTTTAATTTTTGGCCCACCGGGTTTGGGTAAAACCACACTGGCCAATATTATTGCACGTGAAATGGGTGGTAACTTAAAGTCCACTTCAGGTCCAGTACTAGAACGTGCCGGTGACTTGGCCGCCATGCTGACCAACCTTGAAGAAGGTGATGTTTTATTTATTGATGAAATTCACCGTCTTTCACCTGTGATTGAAGAAATTCTCTACCCTGCAATGGAAGACTACCAACTCGATATTATGATTGGTGAAGGACCGGGCGCACGCTCCATTAAACTGGATTTACCCCCGTTTACTTTGGTTGCAGCAACGACTCGTGCAGGCTTACTGACCTCTCCACTACGTGACCGTTTTGGTATTGTGCAGCGTTTAGAGTTTTATTCGGTTGCTGACCTCACCCACATTGTGTCACGTTCAGCCAGTTTAATGAATGTTCCCATGACTGCCGATGGCGCGAAAGAAATTGCCCGTCGCGCACGCGGTACACCACGTATTGCCAATCGTTTACTGCGTCGTGTTCGTGACTATGCTCAAGTCAAAGGTACTGGCGAAGTCAACCAAGATATGGCACAACGTGCACTGGATATGCTGAATGTCGATAAAGATGGCTTGGACACTTTAGACCGTCGTTATTTGTCAATGTTGTTAGAACGTTTTGACGGTGGTCCTGCTGGTGTTGAAGCTTTGGCTGCGGCGATGGCAGAAGATTCAGGCACATTAGAAGATGTTATTGAACCCTATTTGATTCAGCAAGGTTATGCGATGCGTACAGCACGCGGGCGTATTGCCACGAATATGGCGTATGTACAGTTTGGTATGACACCACCTGAACCGAAGAACTAAACCAAAAATTAAGCCCGATTGATCGGGCTTAATCTAAAAATTTTCCAACGTTATCTCTTTATCAAGTATATGTTTAGCTATCCTTTTAAATTTTTTATATGTTTTCTATAAACAGCTAAGATTCCGCTAATTACACTTAGATACGCGTAAATCCATCCGCAACTGTTCGAGTCAGGACTGCATAAAATAAAAATGTTTCGGCGATTAATAAATCGAAAATCGGTATATGACGAGCTTTGCGGTGAGAAGATGTTAAATTAATTATTTAACATCTTCGTAAGATGGTTTTCTTGCGAAGCGATACTTCTCATTTTGCCAAAACAAAAGTAACAATACGAGCTTCTCCCATTTTAAGTACAAACGGTAAGACTCCGTAAGTCCACATTTTCAAGGGGAGACTTTCCATTTCCATAACAAACATTTCACAACTTAGAAATCACTCTAACCTCTTCCACCAACATCAACTCACATGCACCATTTCCAGTATCTTCACGGCTAAGGGAACTCCGCCACGTCCATCCGTCTTGCGCCTTTACTTCAACCAACTGCCCTTTTAAATAAATCAAACTATCTTGATCAATTTGAGCCAGTTGTTTGGCAATCGCTTTAGTTGCAGGAATTAAATGCGTATTGGCACTCTGACTTGATATTTCATTGACAGGAATAGGCGGTGCATTTTCATACCGCCAATAATACCAACGGTTACTCTGTCGAATTGACAACTGCTTATAAACAGCAGGATCTGCCATTCGATCCCAGCCTAAAGCAAAATCGACTGGACTGAGTTCAGCTTCACGCCCCAAGCTATAGTTTTCTTTGGACAAAACCCGAAACTCACCTGCATACGGTGCCAAATTGGTCATCACAAACTGATCGCTGTGATGCACACCGTCAATCACTTGATCATCAGTCGAATCCTGAATACCAGAATGAGATGCAGCCCAATAGGACCAAAGTGCATAGCCTATTGCCAGTGCGACCAACCACTTTATATATCGATTCATTGCATGTTCTCCCCCAGAACAGCAAAAGTGTATCTTAGTTCATCAATAATTTTATATAGCTTCAAATTGTATTTGAAACCTTGTGCCATTGGAGGAAAAGCTCAGAGTGCTAAACTTCCACGCTATACAGAGCTTGACTCTTAGCCACAAATCCTTCATCTGAAAAGATAATATATTTTGCTAATAGTATAGTTCAACACATAAAACTGAATTTAGAAATGGAACATAATCATGGCGAATAAATTTGAATTCCAAATCCGTGTATATATCGAAGATACAGATGCAGGTGGAATTGTTTACCATGCTAACCATATTCGTTTCATGGAACGTACCCGTACCGAATGGCTTCGTGCATCAGGTGTAGACCATTACTGGCATCAAAAAGACTACAACTTTGTGGTACATAAAATTGCCTTGAAATATTCACGTCCTATCCTGATGGATGACCTGATTACCGTTACAGCAAGTGTAGTTTCGTGTAAAGCTACGTCTTTTGTATTGCAACAAAATATTTATCGTGGTGAAATCATGCTTGCTTCTGGCGAGGTGGAATTGGCATGTATTAGTGCTGAAATGAAACCTTGTAGAATTCCCCACGAAATCCGTGAATTAATTCAGAAAGAATTAGCTCAGGAATAAAAATATTATTGGCACATGTAACTATGGCAACACAACTAGAATCTTCTCTACACATATCAGATCTTATTTTACAAGCAAGTCCTGTCGTTCAACTGGTTATGTTGGTACTGCTACTGGCATCTTTATACAGTTGGTATCTGATTGCCAAGTTACATATGAGTTATAAAAAAGCCCAGACCGATGATGAACATTTTCAAAAAATCTTCTGGTCTGGCGCTGAACTGAATACGCTATACAACAACGCACAACTTAATTCTAAACGTACCGGTTTAGAAGATATTTTCTATCAAGGCATTGGTGAGTTTTTTAAACTCAAAAAATTTAAAGCAAGCACCCAACAAACCATTGATGGTACTGAACGTATTTTACGTGTCGGTTTAAGTCGTGACCAAGGTGGGCTTGAACAAGGCTTAGGCGCATTGGCCAGTATTGGTTCTGTGGCTCCCTATATCGGTTTATTTGGTACAGTTTGGGGCATCATGAATGCCTTTATTGGTCTGGCAGATGTTGACCAAGTCACACTTGCAACGGTTGCTCCGGGTATTGCTGAAGCACTGATTGCAACCGCCATTGGTTTATTTGCTGCCATTCCTGCGGTATTGGCATTTAACCATTACACAGCGAAAGGTGAAACCGTCTATTCAGACCGTGCATTGTTTGCTGAAGAAATGGTGGCGCTATTACAACGTCAAACTGTGAGTTCCACACAGGAAAATGACTAATGGCGATTCAACGTTCTGGACGCTTTGAGCGTGTCAAAAAACCCCTAAAAAGTGAGATGAACGTCGTTCCTTATATTGACGTGATGCTGGTACTTTTAGTGATTTTTATGGTCACCGCACCCATGATCACCAGTGGGATTAAAGTGGATTTACCCCAAGCCAATGGTAATCCGATTGAATCTAAAGATGCACCGACCATCGTCACACTAGATAAAGATGGTCTTTATTATGTGGAATATAAAAACCAAAAAACGGGGCCAGTGGATCTTGCTCAGCTCACGGGTGTTTTAGTTGAGGCACAAACCAAAGCCAAAGATGAGAATAAAGAGCTGAACGTTGTCATTAACGGTCATAACACTCGTCCCTATGGAGATGTCATGGCTTTAATGTCTAGTCTTCAAGATGCCGGTTTAACACAAGTTAGCTTACTCACTCAGCCTTTAGAATAAAGTATGAAAGATTTCAAAAAGCCACCATCTAAAGAAAAAACCATTGCGCTTGGATTTACCGTTGCTGTCCATGTGGTGGCAATCACTGGCTTACTTTTTTTAGGCATGAGTAAACCTGTCGAACCCCCTAAACAAATTAAAATGGTTTTAATCACACCGGAAGATTTACCCCCACCTGAGCCTACCCCTTTAGAACAAACAGATTCAGCAGAAACAGCAGATGAAAAGGTTGCGGAACAAGTGCAACAAACGGCGGAACCGAGTGTTGCACCCGCGCCTGTTATTCCAGTTACATCACCAGCGCCTGTAACTCCAAAAGCTGATACACAAAAAGCCGTACAGGAAGCCAAAGCAGCAGAAGCATTGCGTCAAGCAGAACAACGAGCTGCTGCCCAAGCACAAGCCGATGCTGCGAATCAAGCTAAAACTGATGCTGTTAATAAAGCCAAGATTGAAGCTGCTAAAAAAGCCAAAGCGGATGCTGATGCCAAAGCCGATGCTGCTGAAAAAGCGAGAACTAACGCAGCAAATCAAGCCAAAGCGGATGCTGCGAATCAAGCTAAAACTGATGCTATAAATAAAGCCAAGATTGAAGCTGCGAATAAAGCCAAAGCCGATGCTGTAAATAAAGCCAAGGCGGATGCTGCTGAAAAAGCGAGAACTAACGCAGCAAATAAAGCCAAAGCCGACGCTGCAAATAAAGCCAAAGCGGATGCTGCAAATAAAGCCAAAGCCGATGCCGCAAATAAAGCCAAAGCCGATGCTGCAAACAAAGCCAAAGCCGATGCTGCAAATAAAGCCAAAGCCGATGCTGCAAATAAAGCCAAAGCCGATGCTGCAAATAAAGCCAAAGCGGATGCTGCAAATAAAGCCAAAGCCGATGCTGCAAATAAAGCCAAAGCTGACGCGGCAAATAAAGCCAAAGCCGATGCTGCAAATAAAGCCAAAGCTGACGCTGCTGAAAAAGCTAGAGCCGAAGCTGCGGAAGAAGCTAAAAATTCGGCTGCGCAACAAGCCGCAGAAGCAGCTGCCACGAAAAAAGCCGAAGCAAAGAAAATTGCTTCCACTGCAAAGCGTGATTTTGAAAATAAAGTTAAACGCGCTTGGGATATTCCAAATGGTTCATCAGGTCAGAAAGCCACTGCGCGTGTGACTTTAAGCGACAGTGGTGCAGTTCAATCTGTCATTGTGAACTCAAGTGATCCTGATATGAAAGCCAGTGTAGAAGCCGCGGTACGTGCAGCGGCACCTTATCCAATGCCGTCAGATCCAGATGCCCGACGTGAAGCTAGAACATTTACCTCTAGCTTTACCGCGAAATAAAAAATAGCCATATCAATTCAATTTGATATGGCTATTTAATATTTAAATCCACCCTTAGCAGAAATGGCGAAATTTCACTCATTTTTCACAGTCTTATAACAGTTTTGACATAATGATGTACTTTTAATAATTTAAAATCATGCCATTATGTGACACAACCGAATTCACAATAATTTACATCTTTTAGAGTACGTAGCGGATGATGGAAATGACGCGTAAACATCTACTTTGCCTCACCATTTTGACAGCATTAAGCCCAGTTTTAGCCACCCAGTCTTATGCCCAACTGCATTTAGAAATTGCTAAAGCACCAGAAGCAGCACCTAAAATAGCCATTATTCCGTTCAATAATGATCAAAGCATTTATCCCATTGTCGAAAATGACCTCAACCGCTCTGGCAAATTTTCAAGTGCTTCAAAAAATTTACCTGCAACTGCAAGTATGAATGCCCCAAATGCAGAGGCATGGAAAACAGCGGGTGTTCCCTATTTAGTCACAGGTACAGTCAAAACAACTGAAAATGGCAGCTTTGAAGTTCACTATCAACTCTATGATGTAGAAAAACAACAATATCTACTTAATGAGTTACTGACAGTTCCAGCTTCACGTATTCGCCAAGCTGGACACATGATTAGTGATGCCATTTATCAAGCACTGACAGGCATTGCTGGTGACTTTAGTGGTCGTATTGCTTATGTATTACGTAACCCAGCCACACCTGAACAACGTTATACTTTACAAATTGCCGATACCGATGGCGAACAACCCAAAACCATTCTGACTTCACGTGATCCCATTCTGTCACCCGCATGGACACCAGACGCGAAAAAAATTGCCTATGTTTCATTTGAAACCAAGCGCCCTGCGATTTATGTACAAGATTTAGCGACAGGACAACGTGAAAAACTCGCGAGCTTCCGTGGTTTAAATGGTGCACCAAGTTTCTCGCCAGATGGTCAAAGCATGTTGTTTACCGCATCTATGCATGATAATCCTGAAATCTATCAAATGAACTTAACGACGCGTGCACTACAGCGTATGACCAATGATAGTGCGATTGATACTGAAGCACGTTATGCGCCAGATGGTAAATCCTTTATTTTTACCTCGGATCGCGGCGGTTCAGCACAAATTTATAGCTATAACTTTGCCGATGCTTCAAGTAAGCGCCTCACTTTCCGTGGTGCATTTAATGCACGTGGCAGCTTAAGCGCAGATGGTAAAAAGATTGCACTGGTACATCGTCCAAGTGGTAGCAATTACAAAGTTGCCATCCAAGATGTCAATACAGGTATTACCAACATTCTAACCCCAACCAGTTTGGATGAATCACCAAGTTTCTCGCCAAATGGGCAAATGGTGGTGTATGCAACGCGTGAAGGTAATCGTGGATTATTATCCATCATGTCACTGGATGGTCGTTTCCGCATGAATTTACCCAGTGAACAAGGTGAAGTTCGTGAGCCAGCTTGGGCACCCAAATAACATTTTAATTTAAAGCAATGATAATCATGGAGATGAAAATGAAATTAGTAAAATTATTGGTTCTTCCTGTTCTTGCAACAGCATTAGTCATGACAGGTTGTGCAAGTCGTAAACCTGCTGCTGACATTCAAGCAGGTCAAAATCCAAATAATGCAGGTACGGTAAGTACTGAAGGTTTAAGTGAAGATGCAGCACTGAATGCACAAAACTTAGCAGGTGCGTCTGCAAAAGGTGTAACTGCCGCAAACAAAGCATTCTTAGCGAAACGTGTGGTGCATTTTGACTATGACAGCAGTGATCTTTCCAATGACGATTACCAAACACTTCAAGCACATGCACAATTTCTTGTCGCAAATGCAAATTCAAAAGTGGCTTTAACCGGTCATACCGATGAACGTGGTACACGTGAATACAACATGGCTTTGGGTGAACGTCGTGCCAAAGCGGTCGAAAGCTTCCTCATCACCAATGGTGTTGCAGCAACACAATTAGAAGCTGTAAGCTATGGTAAAGAAATGCCGATTAATGCAGGTCATGATGAAAATGCTTGGAAAGAAAATCGCCGCGTAGAACTGAACTACGAAGCAGTTCCTCCATTATTAAAATAATGACTTTCAATAAAAAAAGCGCTCAATTTGAGCGCTTTTTTATTACTTAATTACTTAAATTAGCATTTAAACTTTTTCAGATGTATCCGGTTCTTCATGCGGGCTTTGCATAGACTCGATCAGATCATGCTTGTTGAATTCTTTATATTCAGGCTTAGCTTCGTAATCTTTCCATGCTTCTTTTACTTTCTCGGCAGAAATATCATCTAAATTCATCGCTTCATTTGGCGTTGGAGTCGCATCAAACTTTTGTGTTGTCATAACCGTGCTCCTATCCCTATTTATAATATTCTCTGTTCACATCAACATAGCATTTTCCACAAAACTTACAAGGGTAAAATCGCGACAAATAGTCGAGTTTAATTGTTCTTTTGCTGCGTTCTCATCTAAAATGAATCCCCATATTGTTTTGATAATTTTTTATCCTTTTTTATTGGAGTTTTCCCGTCATGTCACACCTCACCCTTTCCCAATTCTTAGAACAAAAAACAGGGAACTTAACACCTGAACTTGCTCAAGTAATTGAAACCATTGCAAATACTTGTAAAACAATTGATCAAGCATTGCAAAAAGGTGCCTTAGCAGGTGTATTGGGTAGTGCAGAACATGAAAATGTACAAGGTGAAACTCAAAAGAAACTCGATGTGATCTCAAACGATTATTTAATTGATGCGTTAAAAGTTCATCCACAAGTCGGTGGCTTAGCTTCTGAAGAACTCGATGAGTTCACTCCTGCGCAAGAAAATGGTAAATTCCTTGTATTGTTCGATCCACTTGATGGTTCAAGCAACATCGACATCAATATGTGTGTAGGCACCATTTTTTCTATTCTGCCTGCTAAAAATGCAGTGACCCAAGCTGAAGACTTTATGCAAGCTGGGACAGAACAAGTTGCTGCTGGTTATGTATTGTATGGTCCATCTACCATGATGGCACTTACAGTCGGTGCAGGGACTATATTCTTTACCTTTGACCCAGAAACTCAAGAATTTTTGCTGACCACTGACAACATTCAAGTTGCTGCCGATACGCAAGAATATGCGATTAATGCCTCAAATCAACGTCATTGGGAAGAACCGGTAAAACGCTATATTGCTGAACTTCAAGATGGCAAAACAGCAGTGCGTGGCAAAGATTTCAATATGCGTTGGGTCGCATGTATGGTTGGTGACATTCACCGTATTCTTTGCCGCAGTGGTATTTTCTTATATCCATACGACACCAAAGATCCACAAAAAGCAGGTCGTCTGCGTTTAATGTACGAAGCCAACCCAATGAGTATGTTGATGGAACAAGCTGGTGGTGCGTCTACTACTGGTCGTGTTCGTATTCTTGAGATTCAACCTACTGAACTTCATCAACGTGTTCCAGTGATCATTGGTTCTAAAAACGAAGTCGAATTAGTCACTCACTATCACAATTAACTTAAAAAATGGAAGTCAGTGTATTCGCTTACTTCCATGGATAACTCTCCCATGCCAGCTTTTTTTCTTGAATCTAAAGACAACCCTAAAATCAAACATTTACGTGGATTGATTGAACAAAATTCATTCCGTAAAAAACAGCGTCAAACCGTACTTGAAGGCACACATCTAACGCTTGCTTGGTTAGCGAAAAATCGTAAAATTCATTCTATTTTCACCACCGAAGTGGCAATGAGCCATCCTGATTTAGAAAAAATCAATGAACTCTATGATGGTTATGTCTTTGTCATCAGTGAATCTTTATATAAAGATTTAAGTACTTTAGGTACATCTTTGGCATGCTTGGCAATTGTGGACTTACCAAGTTCAACGGAAGCTTTAAACTTTAAAGAAGACACCCTCATTTTAGACAATATCCAAGATCCGGGTAATGTGGGAACTTTACTACGTTCAGCCGCAGCAGCAGGCATTGATCAAGTGGTATGTACCAAAGGTTCAGCATCTATTTGGTCGCCGCGCGTCCTTCGTGCAGGTATGGGTGCACATTTTTCTCTTCAGACTTATGAAAATATTGCACTAGAAGACCTTTTAGAAAAATTCACTATTCCTGTTTACGTTACCAGCTCGCACCAATCTGAAAGCATTTATTCAAAGAACTTAAGAAAACAGTGTGTTTGGATTCTAGGCAATGAAGGTCAAGGCGTATCTGCATATGCACTGAAGCATGCCGAAGCTGTTTCTATTCCACAACCCGGTGGACAAGAATCATTAAATGTTGCCGTTGCTGGTTCTATTTGTTTCTTTGAAATGGTTCGTCAACGTCTATAAGCCTGTTCTTTCGTTACTTTATTTTAAACATCGCTCGTTGATGCTTAAAAATAGATTACACTAAAAAATAATAAGTTTTTTTGTCAACCAAACCATTATTTCCAGCGTTATATAGGTATGAATGTGGAAATAATGGTGGGTATCCAATGACAGGATTTTCCATCTCTATGGATTCAGCACCAAAACGGTCTCAGTCGGAAAACTTGAGTGCTCTTAAGAGTACGGCTGAACAACGCCTGAAAATTTTCATGCAGGATGTGACTGGACGTGCTTTAGTGATGATGGAAAGTGCTACTCAAGGTCAACAAGGCATTGCAATGGATTTAGTGCAAGAAGCATTTATTTCCTTACATAAAGCATATGCTGAAAAATCGACTGATGAATGGTATCCCCTGTTTTACACCATTTTGAACCATAAACTACAAGACTGGCGCAGAAAAGAAGTCCGTCGAGCACAACCTTTTTCTTTCTTTAAAAAGGTCAGCTTAGATGATGACGATATAGAACTTAATGATATCGTTGATGAAAATATGCCTAGTCCTTTTGATTTTCTTGATCAAGCCGTGACTGCTGAAGAAATACAAGAAGCGATTGCCAAGCTTCCTGTTCGACAGCAACAAGCTTTCATGCTGCGTGCTTGGGAAGGTTTTGATACACACACCACTGCGCAAATTATGGAATGCAGTGAAGGTAGTGTAAAAACGCATTATCACCGTGCTATTCAAGGGCTTAGAGCTTCTTTAGCACATTTAAATCCATATCGTGGAGGGTCATCCGAATGAAACAAGATGATTTCTTAAAACAAGTTACTTCCAAACTCGATGGACTTGCACAACATCATAAAAGCAAACCTGTTGTGATGAGTCATGTCATTGAAAAAATTCAAGACCGAGAAACTTCTCGCTACGGGCTTTGGAAAATGTCTGGTTTTGCAATTGCCGCTGCAATTGCAGGATTTGTAGTCTTCCCCAACTCGATTGAAATGGCTGAAAAACCGCAAAATCAAGTGGTAATTACACCAAAGCTTTCGCCACAAATGGTTGAAGATTTAGAAATGTTAATGGTTTTAGGCGAGGACAAAGTTCCACATGGCAGCTAAAAGATTAGCATTTGCTTTTTGTGCACTCAGTTTCTTACAGACCAGTTTTGCTGGTTTTGAGCGTTTTTGGATTTTTTCTAAAGATGCAGACACACAAGTTGCAGAAACATGGGAAACTCTATCCGATGCTGAACAACGTGCACTTATTCAACGTTATCAATCGCTAAAGGAACTACCTGAAGCACAAGGTTCGGCTTTACATCAGCGTATGGATTGGTTTACCCAACTTCCAGAGCAAGAAAAGCAAAAAATGCGTGAAACTTGGCAAAAAATGAGCAGCCAAGAACGTAAAGACTTAGGCAGACGCATGCAAAAGGCAACGCATGAAGAAAGACCTGCTATTCGAGATGAATACATTAATAAGTATTTGCAGCCTGAATCTACAAGCCATTAAATTTATATAATGACGATCAAAAAGATGGTCATTATATTCTTTAGATTTAACTTAAATTTAACTTTGCTAAATCATACGATTCGTTAATCAAAGTATTGGCTCTAAGTTCAGCCATCACTACTTGTTCAAGATTCATATTTCCAGTAAAAGCCAAATAAATCTTACCACCACACACCATACTATTGATTAAATTCAATTATTTATATGTTTTTAAATTTTTGATTTTTGCAAAAAAAATGCCTCATTCAATGAGGCATTTTAAGTTTACTGTTTTTTTCTTCGCGCTCTATATAAGCCAAGACCCATTAAGCCTAAAATACTATACAGCCCCATACTTCCTCCACCAGAAGGTGTATCTACGGTGTTGTTTAAAAAAATAGTTGCATCCGCAACAGACTTCAAACCTTCAGCATCATAAATACTATATGTGAGTTGATCATTAAATTGACTAAAATTGTTCTTCACTTGGATATGTAATTGACCACCATAACAAGTAAAACGGACATCATTACCTGGGCAAGGTCCAGTATGGTCAGCAGTAATAATGAGACCCGCTGGAATGGTGTCTATTCGGATAGCTAATTCCACACCTGCTGCATTTTTATAAAATGCACCATTCACTGGAGTGTTCAACTTTTTCGTAGATCCATCGCCATCATCACTGTCATTTTCCAATGGGTTAATGCTCAGTGTTGAGTTTGAACTTGGGGTAATTGAGTATGCATCCGACTTGGCAACTGGTGCAATATTCTTAAACTGTGCTTTTAAAACACCAGTCGATTCTAAATCTGCATCTTGTTTAGATTTAGACTGAATCGTATAGGAACAATAAGAAGGAACAATTAGACTTGGATCTGTTACCTTACCATCTAAGCGATAAAGAATAATGCGCTTCAAATCACCATTCCAAACACATTTAAAGTTTGGATCAGGATCACCCACAAACTCAGCAGCCACATCAGTTTTCTCAACCAACTCACCGCGTTCTTGCGTGATAATATTATAATTATCAACATTTAATGCTTTCGGCTGCATCGCACCATTACTATTTGGCACTTCTTCATCATTCGGCAACGTAAATGCAAATGGATCGAAATAAATCGCACGATATTGTTGATATTCAGTGGTATATTTTAATAAGTCTTCAAATATTTTTAAGTCTTCTGTATCTTGAATTAAATAATCTTTACGATTAGGATCTTTAAGATCCGCTTTAACTGCTTCAATCACTTCTTTATATTTATCAATTCGTTGTATATATGAATCATTAAATAAGTCGGTAATATCTGCCGCAGTTAAACGCATCAGTTCAACTGAACCAATGTCACAAATGTTTTTCATTTCTGGATTCAACATCAGCTTACCATCAGTAATTCGCTGTATACCTCGTTGATCCGTTTTACTGCACTCACCGGTACTTACATTGACCAAATCAAATTTATTTTGATTATTTTTTGGATAATACAACGGTAAAAATAAATTATATTCTGATGCTTCTTGATAAGGTGACAATACGGTGAGTATATTCGCAGCACCTAAATTTAAATTGGTATTAGAATCATCCGTTCCAGCATTTGAAGCTGTCGGTAAATCACATCGCCCTTCCGAGCTAAAGGCATTTTGACTCGCAGTAATGACCCGTTTTGTGTCCGTCAAATCGCCATTATTTAAGGCATAACGACAAGATTTACCTTTATTAAATGCTAAAATATTAAATTGCAGGCTAATTGAGCCATTATCATCATAATAAAAAGTACTATGAGCATCATTTTCCACAATCGTATTGCTTACTGCAGTGAATGAGTAATTCGAGGCTAGAGCATGATTACCCCCATCCCCTACCGCTCGAATAATACTGCCCGTTGCACTGTCAACTTGGTTCTTTGCAATTGTGCTTGCGATAAGTTTTAAATTTGGATTACCACAGAGGTCAATCATACTTTGACTGTTTGCCGATCTGTTTTTTACAATACTGCTATAACCAATATTAATAACAGCTTTTGTATCTTTCAGATTAGCCCCACAATCCATGGCTAAAACACTACCTTCTTGCGACTTATTCCCCTGTATAAGCACTTGAGATAAATTAATTTCCTTGCCTTCATTATGCGCAACAAAATAAATTGCTCCGCCTTTTTTAGTTGATTCAGAATCTAAAATGGCACTATTCTGCATATTCAATGCTCCACCAATAAATAGTGCACCACCGAATCGTTCAGAATAACCATTTTTTAAAATCAGGTTAGACAGGTTAATATTTGCATTGGTAGCTGAAGTATTAAAAATACGCGAAGTATTATTTGCATTGATACTGGTTTTCAATGCCTTAAAGGCCGGATAGCTATGCGTCAAAGGGTTTTTAGTTGAAGGGTCTGCTGGCGATTTACCCTGAATAACAACGTCCGACTCTGGCTTTAACTCACTTTTTAAAATATATTCACCCGCTTCAAGCTGAATGATATCTTTTTGACCATTGCTCGTATTACCCGCACTACAACCACCATGTGATTTATTTTCTTTGGCAGCTTGTATTGCTTCTCTCAATGAGCAATTATTTAAATTTTCACCATTTTCATCAACCAAAGTATTGACATAAATTGTGCTGTCTTCTGCTGCCATTAATGACATTGCAGACAATATCATGGTACAGAGAAATCCTTTTTTATAATTTTTCATCGATCATCCTTGCTTATTTTTATATCGGCGCAGTCCAACCAGACCTAATACTGTAAATAGACTGAAGAATCCAAATGACCCACCTGATGTTTTCACCGTGCTACTTTCCATCTCATTTTTTGGCTGTTGTGCAATTTGCACATTAATCTCGATGTATGGATTAGTTGCATTAAAGCGAGTGGTTGAAGTCACTAAACGAATCTTAAAAATATCCGCGCCAGCCCATGAACCTTGCGGTGTATAGACTAAATTCCCTTCTTCATCAATCGTGAGTTTACCTTTTGATGGCGTCTTGACCTGTATCACTTGCATACAGCCTGCTTGCCAAGACTCACCCAATGCTTTTTGATCTAATTTATATTTAATCGCTTCACATTCTTCTTTCGGAATTAGATCACTATCGCCCAATTTGTCTGCAATATTGATTTTGGCAACTTCGCCAAGAATTAAATCCTTACCGACAAGACCCGTACTCGGTACAATAATTTCTATCGACCCACGGTCACAGGTATGCCCGTCATCACCTCGGTTATTGCCGCGCTGATCCGATGTTTCACAAGCCACAACTTTTGCCGTTGAATCAAGCTGTGCTTTACCTTTGTTAATAATTAAGCTTTCAAATAAAGCTTTATAACTCATCAATATTCGTGGTCGGAAAAAGCCTAAAAAAGCAGTGTCCGATTGAACATAAGGACATAACAAACGCATTTGGATCTTCAGTTAAAGTCTTACATTTTCCTTCCAAATCATTGCCAGCAATCAGCTCCGTCCCTTGCCAAATGTCATTCGGGTATTTGCTATCACCAGATGTGCAACTATGATCGACAAGGTTATTTTGTATAAAACTTTTATCCTCGTCCTTAAAACGACAATTGTTATCTTCTGTCATTGGATATGGATTACCCAATACAATACTGTTAGCAAGATATGCTTTTTTTAAGGGAGCATTAAATTGCAAGCCTGCCGAGTTGCCAACCACTGTAAGATTATTTAAACCAATGCCATCACGGACATTAATGACAAAACCTTTATTTTTATAAAAAGTACTATTGATGACACCATAAGCCATGAACGGGAAAGCAGAAAGTGCAGTATCATCTAAAGATTCAGCAGAATATATATTTGCCCCTCTCGCGAATGTCGTCTCATTTTCACGGAAAACTGAATTTGATATTCTAAATCGCGGAACCTGACTATAAAGAATAGCCCCATCCTCTGCTGTATTCTTTTCAAATAAACTGTATTTAATATCAACTAAACTACGTTCTGTAGCATCTTTATCAGCAGCAGGTACAGCAACGTTATAAATCGCACCACCTTGGTTTGCGCTACCACCCGATAATTTCACATATTCTAAAGTCAAAAATTCATTGTTATAAATCAGCCCACCTTTGTCGGCACATACAGACTGATTACACCCTTGAAGTGACACTTCAGTCATTTTTATCAGCGATGACTTCTTTTTTTGTGTCATCAATAACGAAAATATTATCCTTATCCAACATTTT
The DNA here is from genome assembly GCA_963812025.1 of uncultured Gammaproteobacteria bacterium. Lineage (GTDB taxonomy): Bacteria > Pseudomonadota > Gammaproteobacteria > Pseudomonadales > Moraxellaceae > Acinetobacter. The sequence continues at coordinate 229,578 of CAWETQ010000006.1, read as the reverse complement.
TATAATGGCATTATTAACACCCGCAACAGGCTTATCAAAACCTGCTGTTTCTTTATGAAATGTCCTTAAATTGAGCGGTGCTGAAATTTTAATGTGTTGGTTTAATTTATAGGTTAATTTGCTCTCTAATAAGATGCTAGAACTTGTATCTTTTATTCGCCCCACACACCCCTGATAACCGCTATCAACAAAGTCTTTATTGACATATTCAATGGCTTCACGAAGAGAACACTCCGTGTCATCTTTAGAAACATCTTCAGTGGTGGTCACTTTAATTTCGCCGCTGTAAGCATGTCCTGCAATACATAACATGCCTATGCCTATGCTCCGTTTGAGCATATCTTTCTCCTTGTGTTCTTTTATATATTTTTATTCTTTAGTTGCAAATTCCCTGCAACATCGAACTATTTCGCTGTACTTTGTCACAGCTTGAATAATTTCTCAAGATTTTTTATTGTTTATCGATATTCATCAATTAAGGCATAAATTTGTCTTAAATTGGCATGACTAATTTTAATTTTTTCGCCTTTAAGCAATTGAATCAATTGCTCTAAGGTTTGTAATAAAACAGAGGTTTGATGCGGCCCTTGCATAAGCAAATAATCTATCACTTGTTGGTCAATATGAATTCCACGACGTGTTAATACCGATGTCACGAGCGCATAGCGATCTGCGTATAAACTGCCCGTTGGCACTTTCACACTCACAGCTTGGGTTAAACGCGATTGTAAATCTGGAAGTTCAAGTTTTAATTCAATAGGTGCAATACGGGAAGAAAAAACCAACTGCCCGCCACCCTCATTATTATAATTAATTAAATGAAAAACTGCTTTTTGCCAATGTGGAACGCCACTAATCGCTTCAATGTCATCCAATGCCACAAGGTCATAGCGGTCTAATGATGTGATTGCCTCAGTGGGCGCATCAAGTAATTCTAGTAATGAAACTTGAATTGCAGATTTACCGACATCTAAATAAGAATCACAAATGGCAGAAAGCAAGTGGCTCTTGCCCGAACCTGCGCCACCATACACATAAAAACGATTGATTAAACCGGCATGAAGCTGTCGAACTGCATCAATAACATGCCCCCAACTTGGACCCGAAAAATCACTAATTCGGGCATCGAGTTGAGGTTCTATATCTAACTGCAGCTGACGCATATCTGTGTTTTGACCTTAAGGTTCTTTGTTGTCTAATGGTTCAATCTTACTCGATTCTTCAGTACCTTGCTGACTTTTTAATGCATCAGATTGAATTTCAACATCTACCTCTATTTGCCCAGTTTGCAGACTCATTGCACCGGATGAAGAACCCTGTATAACCACAGCGGATAAGTCATACAAGCGGCTTTTTTCATAACACTCACGTGCATGTCTAAGTAAGACCACAATCACCGCGGCAACAGGCAAGGCAATCAACATACCAAGAAAACCTGCAAGTTGCGCCCCTGCTAACACAGCAAAAACCACAGCAACGGGTGATAAACCAATTTTATCGCCCAATAGGAAAGGTTGAAGGATATAACCTTCAATGGCTTGTCCAATCATAAAGACAATAATCACCAGTGCCAAATGTGTCCAATCAATTCCGAACTGGAACAGCGTTGCAATCACTGCGGCAATAATACCCACGCCAAAGCCTAGATAAGGAATAATACTGGCCAAGCCTGCAACCATCCCAATAATCAAACCAACCTCTAAACCAATCAGTTGTAAACCGACAGCATAAACCACACCTAAAAGGAACATGACCAAAAATTGTCCCTTCACAAATGCACCCAGTACATTATGACATTCGCCCACAATACCTAAGGTGGTTTTTTCATAATGACGAGGAATCAGGCGGCGTAAACTTTCAAGCATACGATCCCAATCTAGCAAGAAATAAAAGGCAATAATCGGAATTAAAACAACCACACCGCCAATTTGAATAAAGTTCAAGCCCGATTGTGCAACACGCAACACCACACTCTGAATGCTGTCGGCACTATAATTGGTCTGAATATATTCCATGACAACCTTGGATATCTGTTCAGTATCAATTTCCATTGCTTCAACATTAAAGGTATGTGACACCCACGGTAAAAAGGTGTAATTCAACCAATGAATACCTGCGGGAATACTGTCTCGCGCATAGATCAGCTGTTGCCAAACCAGTGGAACGACATACCAAATGGCCAAAGTGACAATCACACCAATACCAATAAAAACAATGCCAATCGATAGCCAGCGCGGCAAACCAATCTTATGAAGTTTATCCACCAACGGGCTAAATAAATAAGCCACTAAAAATGCTGCTATAAAAGGCAATACCACAGGCTTAAGCAAATACAAAACCCAAAGGATGAGTGCGATCCCTGAGAGTATAAAAATACGACGTAAGGTGCGATCAACCATAGATTCGAGCCTTTTTTTGGTTTATTCGTTATAGAAAGTAAAATATTTGAATAAAGATAGCATTTTGGCGCATAAATAACATAAGAGTTTCGTATATTCGGGTATAATCGCGGCGCGAATGCGGAGACTTCAATATGAGCAACTCAACTTCCCCAAACACTGGTTTAAGCTATAAAGATGCGGGTGTCGACATTGAAGCGGGAGACGCACTAGTCGACCGAATCAAATCAGTCGCTAAGCGCACTGCACGTCCTGAAGTGATGGGCGGATTAGGCGGCTTCGGCGCTCTTTGTAAAATCCCTAAAGGTTATGAAGAACCTGTTCTGGTATCTGGCACAGATGGTGTTGGTACAAAATTACGTTTAGCACTCAATTTGAACCGTCATGACACTATTGGTCAAGACTTGGTTGCAATGTGCGTAAACGATCTTCTTGTCTGTGGTGCTGAACCATTATTCTTCCTTGACTACTATGCAACTGGTCACTTAAATGTCGATGTTGCTGCCAATGTAGTCACAGGTATTGGCGCTGGTTGTGAGCTTGCAGGCTGTGCATTGGTTGGCGGTGAAACTGCTGAAATGCCAGGTATGTATGAAGGCGAAGATTACGACCTTGCAGGTTTCTGCGTAGGTGTCGTTGAGCAAAGCAAAATTATTGATGGTACTAAAGTAAAATCGGGTGACGTATTGATTGGTGTTGCATCAAGCGGTGCACACTCAAATGGTTACTCTTTACTACGTAAAATTTTCGATGTGAAAAATGTCGATTTAACCCAAATCGTTGATGGTCGCCCACTTGCCGATGTTGCAATGGAACCGACACGTATTTACGTTAAATCATTACTGCAACTTTGCAAAGAAGTTGACGTTCATGCAATGGCGCATATCACTGGTGGCGGTTTACCGGGTAACTTACCTCGCGTACTTCCAAACGGTGCTCAAGCGATTGTTAATGAATCTTCTTGGGAATGGCCAGAACTGTTCAAACTTCTTCAACGTGAAGGCGGTGTTGAACAGCACGAAATGTATCGCACATTTAACTGTGGCGTAGGCATGGTAATTGCAGTTGATGCAGCAGATGCTGATAAAACGGTTGAATTATTAACCAGTCTTGGCGAAAAAGCATGGAATATGGGTCACATTGTCGACAATGCTGAATCTGTTGCCGGTGCTGATGAAAAGATTCGCGTAATCTTTGCATAACATGATCAAAATTGCTGTTCTTGTTTCAGGCAGTGGAAGTAACTTACAAGCTTTGATTGATGCCAATCTATCAGGGCAAATTGTCGGAGTTATTTCCAATAAGCCTGAAGCATATGCTCTAGAACGTGCTCAAAAGGCAGGTATTGCCACTGCGGTAATTGAACATAAACAATATCCCAACCGTGAAGCATTTGATGATGTGATGCATCAACAATTGCTCGATTGGGATGTGGATTTAGTGGTTCTCGCAGGCTTTATGCGTATTTTAAGTGCCAAGTTTGTGCAAGCTTGGGAAGGGAAAATGGTCAATATCCACCCTTCTCTATTGCCTTATTACAAAGGTATGCATACCCATCAACGCGTACTGAACACGGGCGATGTCTTTCACGGTTGTACCGTTCATTATGTAACGGCAGAACTGGATGCAGGTCAAGCTTTAGCGCAAGGTGTGTTAAAAGTGAATGGGCATGATAATGCCGCTTCATTGGCGAGCCGAGTACATGTGCTTGAACATGTCATTTACCCGCAAGTGGTGGAATGGATTTGTACAGGTGCAATTCAGCATACTGCAAAAGGTGTGTTGTATCGCGGTCAAGTCATGCTTGAACCTGTGCAATTTGCCAAGTTCTAACAAATTTAAAGATTAAAAAAACGCATCCTCGGATGCGTTTTTTATTGAGATTAATATGGATATCGCAATTATTGAGCTTGTTGCTGAATTAACTGCTTAATCAACTTCACAACTTCAACCGGATGCTCCAGTGGGAACATATGTCCGCCTGCGGTAATGCTAAAAGGCACCCCGAATTTCTTTTTCACCATCTGTGGAAAACGACGCGGTAAAAACGGACTTTGCTCTGCAACCACCATGTGTATTGGCAGATGAATTTTTTTCTGAGGCAACCACCACAGTGATGGATTGGTTCTAAAAACCTTCACTTCATCCATTTTTGGAATGGTGAGTTCAACACCACCACGAACTTTATCTTCAGTTAAAGCATAATCGATATAGGCTTGAAAACAGTCGGCATCAAAGTCTTTATAAAAACCTTTCGGACGAAGCAATTCCGCTGCTTGCTCACGACTATCCCAATGATCACGACGACGTAATGACAATGCCGCAGGTGACATCCGATCCACTGCTTTGAGTTTCAACAGTTTAGCAACATGCAATGCAAAACCGTCTTTACCCATAATTAAAGGTGGATCAAGCATAATCACTTGTGAAAATAGCTCAGGACGCTTTAAAGCTGCTTGAAAGGTCAGCACTGAACCTAAAGAGTGACCTAAACCAATGACAGGTCTACCCTTCGCTTGACGGACAATACTGTCAATCACTTGGTTGGTTAAGCTCTCCCAATGGTTATCAATGGGATAACGCTTATCTGTTCCAAGCAGTGGCACATAAATAACCTCATATTCATCTTTGAGTAAATCAAATAGCTTTTGATAAACCTGAGATGGCACGCCATTGGCGTGCGCAAAATGAATCAGTGGCTTCATTGTAATTTTGTCGTTTGTTCAGATTGAACTTGCTGCGAAAGTGAGCTCGCAAAACCCTGACCAATCGAACTTCCGATACGCCCAAGTACCGAATCAAAAGGACTGTATTCAATGGTGTAATTCACCGCTTTATCAATTTTGAGTTCACGTTTCAGCGTATTTAAACTACCGGTACGATCTGCAATACCCAATTTTACTGCTTGATCACCTGTCCAGAACAAACCTGAGAAGATTGCTGGATCTTGTGATTTCAACTTCTTACCACGACCTTGTTTGACTGCATTGATAAAATGATCATGCACATTATCCAGTACGCCTTGTACATGTGCTTTTTGTGCGCCATCTACAGGCTGGGTCATTGAAAGCAATGCCTTGTTCTCGCCAGAAGTCATGGTACGGTCTTCAACGCCTAGTTTTTGCATTAAACCCGTCACACCGTAGTTCGGCATAATCACACCAATCGATCCAACAAGACTGGATGGATTCACAATAATTTCATCCGCAGCAGATGCAATGTAATACGCCCCTGAAGCACCTGTATCACCAATCACGGCATACAGCTTTTTACCGGTATGGATCTTTTTCAAATATTGAATTTCTTGCCAGATTTCATCAGACTGCACTGGTGAACCACCCGGTGAGTTAATATTTAAAACCACGGCTTGGCTTTGTTTACTTTCAAAAGCTTTCTTTAATGCTTTTACCGTATCCGCACTATTTACACTTTGTTTATCTGCAGCAATTGTTCCAATAATATCAACCACCGCAATATGCGAACTGGTGGTTGCGGTAGGATCTGTGGTTGATGTACTGCAACTTTTACCCAGTACCACTAAAACAAAAAGGATATAAGCAAAGGTTAAACATTTAAAAAAGATTCCCCAACGACGCGCACGGCGCTGCTCCTCTACAGAGGCTAAAACGGCTTTTTCTAAAATATGCCATTCTTTGCCAGTTATATTTTGCGTATTATGTTGTGTATTCTTAATGTCATTTTCTGGTTTTGGCGGCCAATCGGACATGGAAAATAATCCAATGATGAGTTAAATTGAACTCATTATATACACTGAATCATAGAAATCTGCCTAAACAATCTGTTTTCACCTATAATATTTTTCTTTTTGACTCTTTTTCTACATTGACGATAGGCAATGACTGACCATACTTCATCGAATACGACGTATCGCTTACTTAAATTTATAAGCAGACAACCCATTCAAATTTCTAGATTTATTGCTCGAAGTTTAGCAGGTCTAGTGAATTTACTTAAAATGTCAAAAACGTCAGATACCATCCGTCTTAATCTTCAAATTGCGTTACCTGAATTAAGCGCTGAACAACATGAGAAGATTATTCCGCAGGCGATTCGTAATGAGCTGACCGCATATTTCGAATTTTTTAGTATTTGGGGCGCAGACAACAATAAAAATATTGCTCGCATTCATTCCGTTACTGGGGAACAGTTGCTAAAAGATGCTGTAACAGCAGCTGAAGGTTTGGTATTGATTGTGCCGCACTTTGGCACATGGGAAATTATGAATGCCTATCTGGCTCAATTTACCCAAATGACCATTCTGTATAAACCCGTCAAAAATGAATCCGCCAATCAATTTGTACGTGAAGCGCGCAGTCGTGAGCAGGCAAACCTCGTCCCTACCGATGAATCGGGGGTCAGACAAATTTTTAAAGCGTTAAAACAAGGCGGTACGACGGTTATTTTGCCCGATCACACGCCTAATTTTGGTGGGGAAATGATTCCTTATTTTGGCATACCGCTCGCGACCAGTAATTTAAGTGCCAAACTGATTCAAAAAACCAAAGCCAAAACTTTATTCTTATATGCGATGCGTAATGATAATCATGGTTTTGATATGCACATTGAACCTATAGATGATCGCATTTACCAAGGCAACGCCAATGATGGTACGGCTGTTATTTTAGCAGCCATCGAAGATTTAATTCGTCGTTATCCAGAACATTATCACTGGAGTTATAAGCGCTTTAAAGCCAATCCAGCTTTAGATCAACTCTATCATTTAAACACCGATGAAGCGCTTAAATTGGTCGAGGACGTCCGTCGCCAAGATGATGCTCAAACTAAAATCATTTAGTGCTTTAACCAGCGCTGGCTGTCTCGCTCAAATGCGATAGACATGATGTTTTTCTGCTTAAAAAAACGAATACTGCCATGTTCTATGGTGGTCAGTAGCGGGATGTTTAATTCTTTTAAACGAGATTCAACCATCACACTTGGATGTCCATAGCGGTTATTCCAACCCGCTGAAGCAACTGTTAATTTTGGCTTCAATTGCTTTAAAAAATGATAGGCTGAACTATGTCGACTACCATGATGCCCCAAAACTAAAACGTCGACTTTTAAATCGGGATAAGCCTGTAAAATGTGATATTCCGTTTCCCAACCTGCGTCCCCCATCAACAAAAAATTTTGATAAGGTTGAACATTTTTCACCTGTAAATAAACCACACAAGACCTTTCATTTTTTTCAAATTTAGCCTGTGCCAAGTGCTCAGGTTTCGGTGATAACACGGTAATATTGACGCGATCACTCCAATGCCACTGTTGACCTTGACGACAATAATCAAACTGACTTAACTTTTCGACTTCTACCTGTTCATTGGAATATACCTTTTTGATGGGGAAATCATGCTTGATCGACTCATATCCACCACGATGATCTTGGTCTAAATGGGTCAAAATCAGTTGATTCAATTGCGAAACACCATTCACCGATAAAAATGGCAAAATAATCTGCTTACCTACACTAAATTTACTTTCATCATAATTTCCCCCCATATCTATCATTAAGGTCTGTTCTTGATCACGAATAAAAATGGCTTGACCTTGCCCCACATCTAACACCGTCAATTCAAAATCATTTTGATCTGCATCAACCGCAATCAAAGGAATAAAACATAAAATAGCCCAAAATTTTGGCACCACACCACGCGGCAAAAATAGAATCACCAAACCCAAACATAGGCTGAGTAATGTCCACGTATTCATCGCAATCGGTTTTAATGTCGGTGAAAAAATCCAATCTAACCATTGGATAAACATGAGTAATCCAGAAATACACAGATCATTGATTTGAAAAAATAACCCGCCCAAAGGTTCAAAAATGAAATAGCACAATGCCGCAATAATATCTAAGGGCACAATCACTAAACCAATCCATGGAATCGCAAACAGATTACTCAATGGTGTCACCCATGCGATCTGTTTAAAGAACATCAGCATCAGTGGCAGCAAAGCCAAAAATATTTTCCACTGCGATTCAATTAAAATTTTCAGCTGGATTTTGATTGCCTGAGTTTGAGTCTTTATTTCTTCCAGATGATTTTGCTGCTGCACCGTTTGATAAATACGCAGCAACACAAAACACGCGCCATAAGACAACCAGAAAGCAGCCGATAAAATACTAAAAGGGTCAAAAATGAGTAAAATAGAAGCACTAAACAGCAAAATACTTAAGGGTTGAATCTTTTGCTTTAAAAGTACAAACGTACTAATCAATAAACAGGTCAATAGCGTTCTGAGTGCAGGAATTTCAAAACCCACAAAAGCACAGTACAACAATACACAGATGCAAAAAGGTAAAATCAACAGATATTGCTTGGGGCATTTCAAATAAATTTGCGGACAATAACGACAAATCAGTTGATGCAAACTCCAACACAGCAGTAAAGCAAAAATCAGAACATGCGGCCCAGATATTGCCAATAAATGACTCATCCCAAAGCGCTGGAACAATTGTTCAGTTTCTGGTTGAAGTAGACTTTGATCACCGGTCAATAAAGCCAAAAGTAGCCCTTTATTGCGTACTGGTTGTTGATCAATAAAATGACGCAGTGCAAGACGTTGTTGCTCCACCCAGAGTTGTATTTGATTCAAAACTGAATGTTGCTGCCTTACATAGCGAGCATAACCCAAAGTATAAATATCTTGCTCAGACAGTTTTTGTACTGCCGAAACTTTAAACCCCGACATGATATTTTGCTGAATATACCATTGCTCTTGATCAAAAGTACCTTGCGTTGCATAACTATGTGCAGGTCGTGTGTTGCCCTGTAGGCGATAGTATTGACCCAGCTCAAGTGAAGTTTGCAGCTTTGAATCTATTTCATTTTTTAAAAATGCTTGCCATTGCACAACTTCGGCATGCCGATTCAACACCTGAATTTTTTGTTGTATGGATTGATCGCCCCATTCATTCAAATTTTTGACATAGACAATCACTTCAACCTGCTCTGTCTGCTGTTCCCGAAACGCTAAACGATCTGTTAGTTGATGATCGGCATAGCTATAGCCTAGCGTCATACCAAGACTAAAGCCGATACAGAGCTGTAAACATTTGAAATACAATGAATGGACTTGTTTTAATACTGTCCATTTCAACAACAATACGAGGATAAAAAGAACAATACTTGGAATAAGCAACGACTGTAACATTGGGAAGGTTTTTCCCATCGTGGCAATTCCAATGACCCAGCCCAAACAGATTAATTGCATCATTATTTTTATAGTTTTTTAATTTTGCGCAATATTAAAGCCCACCGCAGTGAGCTTCAATCATTTTTTTAATTTATCGATCAGTGTCTAATTGTCAATCCACACCCCATCTTGCATATGCAAAATAGAATCGCCCGCTTGAGCCAATTGTTCATCATGCGTCACAATCAGCATCGCCATATTGAACTCACGACGTAACTCACTGAGCAGTTCAAAAATTTTCACTGCCGTTTTACGATCTAAATTCCCCGTTGGTTCATCGGCCAACATTAGCTCAGGTTTAGTCACCAAGGCACGTGCTAAAGCCACACGTTGGCGTTCACCACCAGATAACTCACCGGGCTTATGCGTCATGCGGTGCGACAACCCTACACGATTCAACAAGTATTCAGCTTGTTCTTTAGATTGTTTATAGTTGGTGCCTGCACGTAGCATCAATGGCATCGCAACATTTTCTAAAGCGCTGAATTCAGGCAAAAGATGGTGGAATTGATAGACAAAACCCAAATGCTGATTACGCAAATAACCACGTTCAGCTTCACCCAAAATATCAAAGCGCTTGTCATTTAAAAAGACTTGCCCTTCTGTTGGACAATCTAAGCCACCCAACACATGTAACAAGGTACTTTTACCTGAACCACTTGAACCCACAATCGAAACAAACTCCCCTGCTTTGACCTGCAAGGACAAGTTCTTAATCACGTCTACTGTGGTTTTACCGTCAGTAAAACTTTTGGAAATGTTTTTGGCTTCGAGGACAATATTACTCATAACGTAAAGCCTCTGCGGGTTGAGTTTTGGCAGCACGGAATGCTGGATAAATTGTCGCAAGGAAGCTTAAAAGTAAAGATAAGCAAACAATGACCACCACATCTTGCCAACGTAAATAAGACGGTAAATAGTTAATGAAATAGGCATCAAATAAGTTCAAACCAAATGCGGTATTGATCCACCCAATAAAACCACTAATGCTTGAGGCAAAAATAATCCCCAAAATAGCACCTGAGACTGTACCAATCACGCCAATGATTGTGCCTTGCACCATAAAAATTCGGGTAATGGTTGAGGGTGAAGCACCCAGTGTACGCAAGATCGCAATGTCTGATTTTTTATCCGTCACCACCATGACCAACGATGACACAATATTAAATGCCGCAACCAAAACAATTAAAAATAGCAGCAAGCTCACCATGGCTTTTTCCATCTGAATGGCACTAAACAAATTACCGTGGGTAAACGTCCAATTCGATGCATAAAAGTTCGAAGGTAAGTCTTTCACAATGTCATCGGCAACTTGTGGTGCAAGGAAAATATCATCCAGTTTTAAACGAATCACCTTGAGCACCGTCAGGTAAACGTAGCAATGTAGATGCATCATTCAAGGCGATATAACCCATCATCGAATCCACTTCTGCACCAATACTAAAAATACCGACAATTTTAAAGCGTTTAAAACGTGGCACCACACCTGCTGGTGACGGTGTTGCCTCAGGAAGTACTAAAGTAATATTGTCATTCAGTCCCAAACCAAGCGAATCGGTCATTTGTTTACCTAAAACAATGCCAAATTCACCCTTTTTCAAACGGTCTATACTGCCTTCAACCATATGATCTTGGATAATTGAAACTTTCTTTTCATATTCAGGTTCAATGCCTGAAACCATAATTCCAGCCACTTGCCCTTGTGCGGTCAGCATGCCTTGTAACTGGGTAAATGGCGCTACGCCTTTGACATGCTCGTGTTGCTCAATTTTTTTTGCAAGTTCTGGCCAATTTGTTAAAATTTGCGTTGAAGAAACAGTAGCTTGAGGTATCATTCCTAAGACACGGTTTTTCAACTCTCGGTCGAAACCATTCATAACAGATAAGACTGTAATGAGTACAGCCACACCTAAGGTGAGACCGATCATAGAAACCAACGCAATAAAAGAAATAAAGTGGTTACTACGCCGTGCGCGGGTATATCTCAACCCTATATACAGCGAGATTGGTTTAAACATACCATCTAGTCCGAGGAATAATTATGGAAAATTTACAGCATCAAAGTGGCAACATGGAACGACGTGTGATGTCACGTATAGATGCTGCCTTGCGAATTAATTATCAGATTATTTCTGATGATGTCGCATTAAATGACCCTTATGATCCTAACTTTGTGCTGCCACGTTATTTTCTACTACTCGCAGAATTAGATCAATTTGATCATGCCTTAAACTACGAATTAGAACAATTAACCCAAAGAGATCAACAAATTGCTCGAATCTTATCCTTATTCAACCAAAAATTAAACCTTATTACCGGTTCCTTGTACGACACAATTGTACAATCCATGTTACCCATCCCAGAAGATGTCAATTTTTCCGAAACAGGATTCAGCTTCTTTAATGAGCGTCTCATTCAAGAAGGAACTTATATTCATGTGACTTTAAGCCATCCGGAAAATTTCTTTCATATTGCTGCAACTGCGCAAGTGGTCTATAGCCGCACAGAAGAAAATGGTAAATTCCGCACAGGCGCCTATTTCATCACCTTACATCCACAGGATCGCGTTAAGCTTGCCGAATGTATCTATAACCAAAAATAAAGATTAAAAAATTAAGAGTTAGATTTAATCTTGTGGGCGAGTGTTCGACTCGCCTTAAGGTCACGATAGAAATAAATAAACAAACCAAATAACAAAACGAATGCCCCGACAAAAACCATTGCAGACAATGCTTCATGATTAAGAACCGCACCAATCAATAAGGCAATCATTGGGGTCATGACGGTGGTTAGCGACAAAGTCGTCGCTTTAATATTTTGTACCAATTTAAAATAACAGAACATCGCAATCAGTGATGCCATGACCACCGTATACATAAGCGCCAATAAAGACTTCGCAGTTGGAATATGCGTCGGTGCATATTGCCAAATAAAAGGCACGATACAAATAGCCGCAATGGTCGAGACAAAAATTGAACCCGTTGCTTGTGCCACAGGCTCAATATTTGCATTGACTTTTTTGACCCAGAAAATGGATAACGCATAGGTAAATACGCTCATCAACATTAAACCGATCCCAATCGGATGCATATGTTGATTTTCACCACCAAAGCAAATGATGGCCAATCCAGCCACAGCAATCACCATACCCAACCACTGTAAATGACTTAAACGCTGTTTAAAGCCAAAATATCCAATCAGACCCGCCATAATGGGGGCCAAACCAAACATCAAAGCAATAATCCCAGAACTTAAATAACTGGTCGCAAGATAGGTAAAAATCTGAGAACCCATTAAGCTAAATGAACCCGCCAAATAGCTATGCCAAGAGATTTGATCCGTTGGAAATTTAACTTTCAGGATCAGCAACAACATAATAGCTAGCGGTAAAGCGATAAAAAACCGCAGCACCAAAGCCCAAAGTAAATGTAGGTCAGAAACACTCCACACAATCGCCAATGGCGTTGTCGCCCAAATAAACACCAATAAGGCATAGGTTGACACGATATTGGTTTTAGAAGGCATAATCGGCTCGGCTTAAAGTGCAGTTTTACGTTTCTGTTTTTGGATCGTTTGATCGAGTGAGCTGGAAAATTCACGTTTATCACGTTCAGAAATCGGTGGTGGGCCACCCGTGTTTACACCTGCCCCACGTAAAGAATCCATAAAATCACGTAAATGCAGACGGGCTTTTACATTGGCTGTGGTATAAACCTCACCGCGTGGATGAATCGCAATTCCGCCCTTTTCAATCACCTGTGCCGCTAAAGGAATGTCTTGTGTCATCACAATATCATGCTCTTTCATGCGCTCAATGATTTCTTTATCTGCGGCATCCGCCCCACTCATCACTTGAATGGAGTTAATCCGTACTGAAGGGGTAATCCCGACATTTTGGTTGGCCACAAAAGTGACTTCTAATTGATAACGATCTGAAGCACGAAGAATGACTTCGCGTAGAATTTTAGGCAATGCATCGGCATCGACCCAAAGTTTAAATGGCAGCACAAAGCATCCATAACAAGAATAAGACGAACACTTAGTTTAACAAATTCCATATGACAAGATGATGGATAAATCCACTTAATCCATTCGGCTCTTTTCACTTCAATTGAGCTGAACATTATTTTTTAGACCAAAACTATTGCCGCTTAAGTTCGGTTAATTCAAGGTATTTTCTCTATTTCACTGACTTTGATGATTTTAATTTAGTCTGGGTGACTTGAAATTTTAAAATAACCCTCGATTTAATATACAAATACAACCCAACATCAATTGTGAATATGAAAAATCAAAATAGACCAGAAATTATCACCATTGAAGATCAAAACTTTGGCAGCCATGTCGAACATTGGAATTTACTCACAGATAATCCATGTACAGATGTGCCTAAGTGGCTTGGCTTAGCACTGGATGCACCTGTTATGCCGATGGGTTTGTGTAAAGAAGAATCGGACATGGATGAAGCTACATGGCTGATTCAAGGACCAAACAAAGCTGCTGTAAAAATTACTCAAGTAATTGCGGTTGAAAATAACAAACCGCAACGCGTTAAAACAGCATTTCCAAGTTTTGAAAGTCCATATAAAGTGAATGCCACGATTGAGCGTATTATTAGCTGTAAATCAAATACACAGGCCGTCTTACAACTTAATTTAGGTGCAAATACCGTTGTCTATGCTTTTGATACCTTATATAGCGTCAATCATGAGCAATATGAAAAAGATCAAAACTATCTTGCGCAATTCAATGCTTGGGCTTACGAACTTGAAGCCGTTTCAAACCATGAACAATTGGTGGTTGATGATCCTGCTTCGATTAAACACCATCGTGCTTTAAACGATATTTTAGCTGCCAATAACGGGATTGCCCCTGCCAATTTGCAAGAACAAATTGACGCTTGGCAGCCTAAATCAGACGATGATAAAGAACCTGTAACCGTCGATTTTTCAAAAATGGTGGCTTATCTTTATGGCGAAAAAATGGGTCAAGAAGATGAAGCTTGGTTCCAAGGCAACATTGTCGGCAAAACTGCAATGAGTTTTATGGAGCAAGAATATACGCTTTATGACGTTGCCCTGATTCATGATGAAGACCAAGAAGCAACATTGATTCGTATTGCAAGCAAAAATGCCGCACACAAAGACTTTCAAATTGGTCAATTCATTCGTGGCAACTTATGGATTCAAGTCAATATTCACGCTAAAAAACAATAATCTATAAAAGCAGCTCAATTATGATAATCACTACTCATATTGAGCTGCTTTTTATATCTATTTCACTTATTTGGCGAGCATTAAAGCTTCAATTTATCCACAAGACTGGATAACACTTAAAGTGTTTTAATCTAGTACTTTATTTAATCAAATTTTTATGATAAAAATACGGACTAACGATAAAAATTAACGATAAATAAATCGGAATAGAACTTTCCATGAAAATCGTGCAAGAAGAAAATATACGACAAGTTGAACATCAACTCAGCAAACGTTTCCAGTTAGACTCAATTTCATGCCTGTTTTTTGTATTAGGCATGTTTATGTCTGCCTATCTTTTGCATCACTTTATTCTCTGACCTTATTTTACCAGACTTATTTCACCAAACTCATTTCAATAAATATAAAAAAAGCCCATCATTTGATGGGCTTTTTAGTTTCAAGGTATTAACCATTGCGTTTTGCAAAGTCATCCATAAAGTTAACCAATGCTTGAACGCCTTCTAAAGGCACCGCATTATAAATACTGGCACGCATACCACCAACTGAACGATGACCTGCCAAGTTAAGCAAATGGTTTGCTTCTGCTTCTTTCAAGAACAATTTCTCTAAATCAGCATTTGCCAAAGTAAACGGCACATTCATAATTGAACGGTTTGGAACAGCAATTGGGTTGGCATAGAAATCGCTTGCATCGATATAGCCATAAAGTAAGTTTGCTTTTGCAAGGTTTACTTTATGCATGGCATCCACACCGCCATTTTCCAATAACCACTCAAAGACTAGACCTGATAAGTACCAAGCATAAGTCGATGGTGTATTGACCATTGAATCATTCTTCGCTTGTGCAGAATATTTCAAAATACTTGGAATTTCAGGTTTCGCTTGATCAAGCAAGTCTTCACGAATAATGACCAAAGTTAAACCAGCAGGCCCAATATTCTTTTGAGCACCCGCATAAATTAAACCAAATTTAGATACATCAATCGGCGCTGAAAGAATGCTTGAAGATAAATCTGAAACTAAAGGCGCATTCACCTCTGGAATACCCGTAAACTGTAAACCGCCAATCGTTTCATTATCGGCATAATGCACATAAGCAGCATCATCAGATAAATTCCACTGACTTTGATCAGTAATCGCCAATTTACCATTAATGGTTGTGCCCGCTTCCACGACATTGATGTCGCCATAGCGTTGTGCTTCTTTGAGCGCTTTTTCAGACCAAATACCGGTATGGATATAATCTGCTTTATTATTTTTACCCAACAGGTTTAAAGGAATTGCAGAGAATTGAAGTGAAGCACCGCCTTGTAAGAACAATACTTTATAGTTCTCTGGAATGTTCATCAATTTGCGCAAATCAGCTTCTGCTTTTTCTGCAACAGCAACATAGTCACTACTACGATGACTCATTTCCATGATCGAAAGACCTTTGCCATGCCAATCGAGCATTTCAGCTTGAGCTTTTTCTAAAACGGCAGTAGGTAATGCAGCAGGACCAGCACAGAAATTGTACGCGCGCATGATTTTTCCTTTCAAAGTGAAACACAATAAAATGAGGGCATTTAACCACATATAGCCTGTGCTTGCAGTAAATTATCCTGAAAATATTTCAATGCTATCGGACATTTGAAGTCAAATTTTCAATAAAGATCTGACCGCTTGACAGGTTTAATAATGTCAATGAACGGCTCACCTGCGAGTAAATAACTCACTATGCGTAAAATTAAAGCCGGAATAACCACAATCGCATGAATTAAAATTGCCACAGTTAAATACACAGCAAATTCAATCCAACGCAGCCAATGCAAAAAAACCTTGGGTTTATGTGCCAGTTTAAACTGTGTTAACTCTCGTACCGTGATTTCATCAGCCTGTGAATCTAACCATACTCGGGTTTTTAAATCGTAGTTGTTTGAACTTTTCAAACCCAGCTTATATGCTTGCAGCATGCGTCTAGGCTCTAAAAAAAATCCGGTAGACAGTGCAATCAAATTCATGATGCCCAATATGGGATGGCTAAACATTGATCCCGTTCCAAGTTCCCATGCACTGACTTCCCCTTCGCCAATACGCCCCACGGTATAACCTGTTAAAATATGATGAATATCATGATATTTTAAATACTTATGGCGTACACCGATGTTTGGCATAGGGACAATTAAACAACCGGTATACACCCCTACGGTTAAAGGCTCACGATCGCCAACAATGGGCCCAAAACCATTCTTCTGATAAAAAAGATCGATGGCTTGATTGAGCGTACATTCATCTGGAAATTTATTCGGCTGTTTAACTTGTAAATCCATCTTATATTTATTTAAATGTATGAGATTAGCTACAATATAATCGATAAATTTATGTTTTTCACGCTGGATTCATCTCGCACAAGACAGTCACTGATATCAAAACACATCATTACATGATGCTTTATAATTAAAATTACGATGTGGAGAGTCTATTCGATGTTACAGCGTTCACCGCCCTTTTTAGGTTTTAAACAAGATATCTTGATTAAAAAGCCTCTTGTACAAATTTTAATTTTTTCATCTTCCATATTTGTAAGTTCAATCAGTCTTGCTCAAAGCATCAGCTATGCACAAGCTGAGCAATCTGTATTAGCAGATTCATATAGCACCCAAGCCAATCAAGCCTTACAACAAGCTGCCAAATTAGAAGCAGAAGCCGTCAAAGGTTTAGGTCTACCGCGTGTCGATTTAAATGTCAGGGCTTATGCTTTTCATAATGAAGTGGATATTCCTCTGGATTCATTTAAAAACAATTTGGAACAAACACTTTCTCAAGGTATTAATGACCGTATTAATGAGCAAAACCTGCCGCCTAATATTTCTGATCCGTTAAAAGAAGGCATCAATCAAACCATTCATAGTGGTGTTGGTTTATTTCCCGATTCTGCAAATGTGATTTTAGAAGATCAAGTCGTTCGTCCAACGGTGTCGATACTGATGCCGCTTTATACTGGTGGCTTAACTTCTAGTGCCAAAGAAGTGGCGAATATTAAAGCCGAACGTAGTCAACTGAGCAGTAAACAACAACAAGATGTACAACGTTTTGAACTGATTCAAGCCTATTTTAATGTGCAACTGCAAAAGCAATTATTGAATTCAAGCCATTCCAATTTGAATGCCATGCAAACGCACTATAGCAATGCACTCAAACTGGAAAATCAGGGCTTTATTAGCAAAGGCCAACGCATGCAATTTGAAGTGGCAAAAAATAATGCGCAACGTCTGGAGCAAAATACTGAAGCCAATCTCAGATCGAGCTTATTTCAACTGAATAATCTTTTACAAAGCAGCCAAATTACTGAGCTGAGCACACCGTTATTTGTCAATTCTGCGCAAAGCCAATCTTTAAATGGTTTACTCAAAACCTATCAAGATCAATCTTCCCTCATTCGTAAAATGCAGATGGATACACAACTGGCGAATGCCAATGTAAAAGTGCAAAGTGCGGCAAAAAAACCTAATCTTTTTGCCTTTGGTGAATACAGTCTAGATGACAAACAAAACTGGATTGTCGGTGTGGTCGCTCGCTATAATTTATTTTCAGGGGTCGATAAAAATAAAAATATTCAGGCCGCGGAATTACAACGCTATGCCTCTGAATTACTGACAGAACGCACCAAACAGGAAATTGAAAATATTATTTACACCTCCTATAGCGAAGTGACGACGGCACAACAAAGTCATCAACTTTTACAACAAAATATGCAAGCAGCGCAAGAAAATTTGCGTATTCAAACCCTGTCTTTTAAAGAAGATATGGGCACAGCCACACAAGTGATTGATGCGCAAAATGCATTAACTGGTTTAAAAAGTGAAATGGCACTGAATGCCTATAAATATGTCATGTCGCTGGCGACTTTATTGCAAAGTCACGGTTCTATTGACCAATTTCAAAGCTATGTCAATCAAACTCAAACTTACTACCTTCGTTAATTTTTGATGGGGAACAAAATGACTCAAGATCAAAGCAAGCCTGATCAAGATGTAGAAAACACCTCATCGGAAGGAAACTCTACAGCGACATCTGCTCAAGACAGCACAATAGATACGCAAGAAATACCTGTTGAACAACAAGTAGATGCAGAAACCGAAGCCACAAATCAGCAGAATACTCAAACCCAAGCAGCAGTAGATACAAACAGCGCACCGAAAAAATCAGCAGCCATAAAAGCAATCGGTTTAATGGTGCTTATTTTACTTTTAGGCTTAATTGCATTTGGTTTATGGAAAAGCTACCAACCCAAAGAAATTGAATTACAAGGGCGAGTTGAAGCCGACACCATTCATGTCAGTACCAAAGTTCCCAGTCGTATTGAAGAAATTTATGTACATGATGGACAAAAGGTCAGTAAAGATCAGGAATTGGTTCGTTTATTTAGCCCTGAAGTAGATGCAAAAAAACAGCAAGCTTTAGCCGCTTTACAATCGGCTCTAGCACTGCAATCGACTGCTGAACGAGGCTCGCAACAAGAAAATATTGATACGCTCATATGCCAATTGGCAAAGTTTAAAAGCACAGGAAGCATTAGCTCAAACCACCTATCAACGTGGTGCAAATTTATTTAAAGAAGGTGTGATTTCCCGCCAACGACGCGATGAAATGCAGGCCGCGGCCTTATCTGCAAGTCAACTCACGGAAGCTGCGTATCAACAATATGCACGTGCCAAACGTGGTAGCACACCACAACAACTATCTTCCGCCGATGCGCAAGTTCAAATTGCTCAAGCCGCTGTAGCCGAAGCCAATGCTTTAGCAGCTGAAACCAAACTGCGCTCGCCTATCGATGGCACAGTCTCCAAAACCTACGGCAAAGTCTCGGAACTGGTGGCTATGGGTGTGCCTGTGGTTAGCATTATTCAGGATGATGATTTATGGGTCAGCGTAAATGTACGTGAAGACTTATATGCACAAATTTATAAAGCCAAAAGCATGGATGGTTTTATTCCTGCGCTGAACCAAACGGCGACTTTTAAAATTAAAACGATTGATGCTGAAGGTGAATTTGCCACCATTAAAACCACGCGCCAGACTGGAGGCTATGACATTCGCAGCTTTAAAATTCATTTGGCACCTGTGCAGCCAATCACAGATTTAAAAGTCGGTATGAGCGTGCTATTTAAAATTAAAGAGACGCAATAATGTGGTCGGGCATGCTGCGCGAACTGCGCTATTTACTGACACATAAATGGGACTTGTGTTTAGTCACACTTGCCCCTTTACTCATTATTGTGTTGTTCAGCAGCATGTTTTATCAGGGCAAGCCTGAGCATTTGCCTATTGCCATTATTGACCAAGACCAAAGCGAACTAAGTCGAAATATTGAAAAATATGTCAGTCATAATTCAACTTTAAAAATTGCACTGATTTCACAAAGCCCAGATGAAGTGGAAAAACTGCTGAATCAAACTAAAATTTGGGGCTATATTTCTATTCCTGCGGGTGCGGAACAACGACTGGTTCAAGCTCAAGATGCCGAAATCAGCATTGCTTTTAACCAAAGTTATTTTAGTGTGGGCAATGCAATTTCATCGGCGATGTTACTCAGCACCATAGAAGCGACCATTGATTTTACTCGGCAAAACTATTTAGCCAATAGCCTTCCTTATTTGGATATTCCAACCCCGAATGTGAAAATATCGCCGTTATATAATCCCAGTTTAAGTTATGAGTTTTACTTAGAACCCTTCATGATTCCTGCAATTCTGCATTTATTATTGTGTTGTTGTGTGGCCTTTGCAGTGGGACAAGAGCTGAAATTTAACACCACGGGGCAATGGTTAAATCAGCACAGTATTTTCAGCGCCTTATTGTCTAAAGTTTTAGTCTATGTTGTGATTTTTACTGCATGGACATGGGCTTGGATGTTCTGGCTGATTGAAATTCGTGGTTGGTTTGTCGCAGGTCAGTTATGGATGATCTTACTTGGGCAATTTTTCTTTTACAGTGCTTATGCCTTTATTAGCAGCACTGTCGTTTTAGCAACCCGCGACTTAGCTAAATCGTACGGTTTTATTGCCGTTTATGCTGGCTCATCGTTAAGTTTTGCGGGGGTCACTTTACCTTTAAACAATGCCCCACTGTTTACCCAATTTTGGGCCAATATTCTTCCTTATACTCCATATGCAAAATTGCAGACTGAACAATGGGTAATCGGCAGTCCAATCTCCGCGTCACTCTTACCACTTGCAGTTTTGACAGTTTATTGTCTATTTTATTTTGCAACAGCGTATTTCTTCCTGAAAAAATATTTAAAAGGCGTTCACTCATGAAAAATAGCATGAAAGAATTCCTTCATTTTTACTTCAAAAGCTTTAAAGATATTGCCCGTAATAGCTCAATCTTTACCACTTTGGTTTTATCGGTATTTTTATATAGCTTTTTCTACCCCACAGCCTATAAAGCCCAACATGCAGAGTCTTTGCCTATTGTGATTGTGGATGAAGAACAAAGCCTGCTGACGTCCACTATTATTACTGAAGTTTCAAAAAGCCCAAATGTAAAAATTAAAGCCGTCACAGGAAACTTTGCTGAAGCGCAAATGATGGTCAAAACCCTGCAAGCTGACGGGATTTTATTGTTGCCCGATAATTTATCCAATAGTGTTCATCGTGGTGAAGTCGGTGGTATTGGTTTATATTTAAGTGCTGCTTACTTTCTCAAAACCAAACAAATTGGCTTAGGTATAGCCAGCTCGATTGAACAAGCGATTGCTGAACAGGCCGAAAAATTTGGCCATATTTCACATTTCAGCCCTGCACTTTCGATTCATCAAGTCCCTTTATTTAATACGCTATCTGGTTATGGCAGTTATGTTTTTCCTGCAATTGCCCCGTTAATTATTCATCAAACCATTGTTTTAGGTTTAAGTATGCTGATTGCAGGCTATAGGCAATCCAATTGGCAACCTAAAAAAACGGAATTTTTCGGACTATTCTGTGCCATTTTGACCATTGGCTGTTTAGGCTGTTTTTATCTATTTGGTTTTACTTACTGGTTTTATGATTATCCACATGGTGGCAATTTTTGGGGCATGCTTTTGGCGGTGCCGATTTTTATCAGTTGCGTGATTGGACTAACGATGGTCATTGCTTCATTTTTTGATATGCCTGAACGCGCAGGACACGTCATTGTATTTACCTCCATTCCGCTATTTTTACTCTCAGGCACAGCATGGCCACATGCAGCCATGCCCGAATGGATGCAATACCTAGGCAATGCGCTACCGTCCACCCAAGGCATTCAAATGTTTATTCAACTAAATCAAATGGGTGTGCCGACTCAACTGGTCATTCCAAAAATGATTTATTTAGCGACAATTGGAGCAATATTAATGGTTTGGGGATATTTCCGAATGACGCAGAGCAATAAGAAATAATGTGTTGATGGGATGCATCATAAAATTAATAAATAAAACTTAACAAGTAGATCGTATTTTCAACTAAAACTGAAATGTTTTTGATCAATCGAACAAATATTAGATAGAAAAAGTTAGATTGTATGCATTTATCAATGCAGAATAGCGTTTTTTCCGAACTCCCAGAATATATTTCTTATTCGCTCCCATGCTCCTATTAACATGTCGTTATGATGTCGACCGTGTTACTACAGCTTTTTTTCACTAAATATCTGATTTTAAGGGATTAACATGAAGAAAATTAAGATTAGCCTTGCATGGCAAATCGTAATTGCACTCATTTTAGGTGTGCTTGTAGGCTCTTTTTTACACTACTCTCCCGAATATCGTGAAGTTTTAATTAATAATGTACTTAGCCCATTGGGTGCGATCTTTATTAATTTGATTAAGATGATCGTTATTCCACTTGTCGTTTCAATGCTGATTTTAGGTATTGCGAATACAAGTCACGGTCAAAATTTAGGTAAACTTGGTTTTAAAACCATTGTTTATTTTGAAGTTATTACCACCGTTGCCATTATTGTTGGTCTTGTTGCTGCCAATGTATTCCAGCCAGGTGCTGGCATTGATATGTCGAGTTTAACGCAAAGCGATATCTCGAAATACCAAGCAACAACACAGGAAGTGAGTAGCCATGCTCACGGTCTGGTTAATACCATTTTATCTTTAATTCCTTCTAATATTTTTGGAGCACTGACTGATGGGCATATGTTGCCGATCATTTTCTTCTCAGTGATCTTTGGTGTTGGTTTAGGATCGTTATCTAAAGAAACCAAACAGCCTTTAATTAATGTATTACAGGCAATTTCTGAAACCATGTTCAAAGTGACGCATATGATCATGCTCTTTGCACCTTTAGGTGTATTTGGTCTGATTGCGGCAACAGTTGCAAACTTTGGTTTCAGTTCTCTGCTTCCATTAGTGAAGTTGGCGCTTTTAGTGTATGGCGCTATTTTCTTCTTCACCTTTATCATTTTAGGTGCAGTTGCTAAATTCTGTGGTTTCAGCATTTGGGCAATTATTAAAATTCTAAAAGATGAATTAATTCTGGCGTATTCAACTGCGAGTTCAGAAACAGTTTTACCGCGTATTATGGAAAAAATGGAAGCCTATGGCGCACCAAAATCCATTACCAGTTTTGTGATTCCAATTGGTTATTCATTTAACTTAGATGGTTCTACGCTTTATCAAAGTATTGCAGCTATTTTTATTGCGCAGCTTTATGGTATTGATTTAAGCCTGACCCAACAGCTTATTTTAGTTTTAACTTTAATGATTACGTCTAAAGGTATTGCTGGTGTTCCGGGCGTGTCTTTTGTGGTGTTGTTAGCAACATTAGGTAGTGTGGGTATTCCGCTTGAAGGTCTTGCATTTATTGCCGGTATTGACCGTATTTTAGATATGGCACGTACTGCATTGAATGTCATTGGTAACTCGTTGGCTGTTCTTGTGATCAGTAAATGGGAAGGTCAATTCGACACTGAAAAACAAAAGAATTATGCTGTTGAAATGCAAAAAATTCATGAGATTAAAATGCAGGATGCTGCGTAATTCATGAAATTTAAAAAGGAAGCTTCGGCTTCCTTTTTTTATGCGCTGAACTTAGTAAAATTTTTGCTTAGGCTTAAAATAAGTCTATTTTTTAAACAACCCCAACTTATCATTTTAATAATTGAAAAATAAAGAAAACAAGTGAATACTGATTAAATCATAACCAATAACAACTCAGAATAGGAAATATATGAATAATTTTATCAATAAACTTCAAAGCCATATTGAACACGTTAAACGTGTTGGGGAACACTGCGCCACTGAGGAAACAACAAAACAAGCTTTAATTTTACCGCTCTTAGACATTCTAGGTTTTAACCCTTATGACCCAACAAAAGTATTAGCAGAATTTGCTGCTGACTTTCCAGGAGTCAAAGCCACTGAAAGAGTTGATTATGCTCTATATTGCAATGGGCAACCTGTGATGTTCATTGAAGCAAAACCTTATAATGCAAATCTGACTAACCATGCCCCACAATTATCCCGCTATTTTAATAGCAGTCTTGGCGTTACAATCGGAGCAATTACCAATGGTAAAGAATGGCGTTTCTTTACTGATTTAATTAATACCAATGTCATGGATGAAAAACCATTTCTTACAGTAGATTTTATGAAACATAAAGCTGAAGAACTGGTGCAATTAGCCGAATTTAAACACGATAATTTTCATGTCGAAAAATTACGTTTTTTTGCTGAAGAAAATCAATATATCCAACAATTTAAAACAGTAATCAAGAAAAGTATTAATGAGATTGATTTAGACTTTGTTCGTTATGTTGCACAACAAGCACATATTCAGCGTCAATTAAATACTAAATTTCTAGAAACTATACAACCCTTTGTAAAACAAGCAGTCGAACAAGCTATTAGCGATACCGTCGTTAAAGGACTATCGTCACCTACGATTATTACTGCACAACCCATAGACCCCCAACCTACTAAAATTGAACAACCAATAATAGACCATCAATCTGTTGATATCACTCACCCAGACAATGCAAAAATTGTGACGACAAAAGATGAACAGGATCTTTACCGTATTGTTTGTGAATTATTCCCCGAAGCAGAATTAACCGCTAGAGATACTGAAAGTTATTATTCCATTCTTTTTCACAATAAAAATAATCGTTGGTTATTTAGATACGATGTAAATCGTAAACGCCCAACGATTCAATTTGCAGTTCCGATTGATGATCAACGAAAACTTGAATTATGTCGTGCAGGACTTGAAGTACAAGCAAATGGACAAGTATTTTTAGATAAACCTGAACACATTTATCGTGCAGTTGGAGTTCTTAAAGATTGTTTAGAATATTGTAGTAATGATGAGAATTTTAAACGGGTATTAAATGCATAATGAATAACAAAATGCTCTGATTCAATTTTTATCTAGAGTATAAAAAAGGACGCGTAAGCGTCCTTTTTTATCACCGTCAAAACTTACTCTTCTTCAGACTCATTTAAATCTGATTCGTTGCCAGCTTCATCAGCAATCATTTCGTCATCAATTAGAATTTCAGAATCAATCAATGCTTCAGAAGCAACCAGCACTTCACCTTCAACAGCTGCTACAAACTCTTCTTCTTCAACTGCCTCGACAGCAACAACACCCACAAGCACTTCATCTTGACCTAAACGGATCAAACGAACACCTTGCGCATTACGACCAGTTTGTGCAACTTCAGAAGCACGAGTACGCACTAAAGTACCGCCATCAGAAATCAACATCAACTCTTTAGATGCATCAATCGCAACCGCACCGACAAGCTCACCATTACGTTCTGAAGTCTTAAGTGCAATAACACCCTTACCACCACGTTTTTTGGTTGGGAAGTCGCCGACTGGAGTACGTTTACCGTAACCATGTTCAGAAGCACACAGTACTTCACCTGTTTCAGGTACTACGACCAACGATACAATACGGCTGACTAAAACTGAATCCGAAGCATCTTCATCATCAGACTCTACATCAGTATCTTCGGTATCTTCAACTTGTGCTGCACCAATCGTGACACGCATACCGCGTACACCTTTGGCAGAACGACCCATTGAACGGACATCAGTTTCAGCAAAACGAATCGCCTTACCTTCATTTGAGAACAACATAATCTGCTGCTCACCATCGGTAATCGCGACACCAATTAAGGTATCTTCTTCATTTAACTCAATCGCACGTAAACCATTTGAACGAACATTACTAAATTGTTCAAGCTCAACGCGTTTAATCGTACCGAACTCAGTCGCCATAAATACATAGAAGTTTTTACGTACGCTTTCAGCTTGCTGGGCAAAGTCAGCAATGATGTCATCATCTAGATCAGTCGTAGAAAGCTCTACACCTAACTGTTTCAATTGAACACGTAATGCATCAGATAAATCATCTGCACCATCTTCAAGTTCAGCTAAAGCCGCTTCAAGTTCAACAAAATGACCATTAATAATTTCATTTTCTTGAAGTTTAGCTTTATTGGCTTTTACAAATGCTTGGAAAGCAACCAGACGATCTTTAAATTTCTTCGGCGCATCAATCACAGGAAGAATCGCTGTAATCGTCTCATTGGCATCCAGTGGCAACAAGTTCACCATTGGGCGACCTTTTGCACCACGTGATGCTTGTGGCACTTCATAAACCTTCAAACGATACACTTTACCGACGTTGGTAAAGCATAGAACGGTCGCATGGTTCGATGTCACAATCAGATGTTGAATGTAATCATCTGCTTTCATTGATGTTGCAGATTTACCACGACCACCACGACGCTGCGCAGCATAGTCAGACAATGGTTGGGTTTTTGCATAGCCTGTTTTCGAAACGGTCAGTACCATTTGTTCTTCAGGAATTAAATCTTCACGTGAGAAATCAATTCGTGATTCAACAATCGCAGTTTTACGTGCATCGCCATATTGTTGCAAAATCAACGCGAGTTCTTCACGAATCACGGCCATCAACAAATTAAAGTCATTTAAAATGGCAGTGAGTTCAGCAATTTGACCCAAAATTTCAGAATATTCCGCGTGTAACTTGTCTTGTTCAAGACCGGTTAAACGGTGTAAACGTAATTCTAAAATTGCACCAACTTGCGCAGGTGAAAGACGGTAAATGCCACCATCAAAACCATACGGTTTAGACAGATCTTCACCATCAATAATTTCTGGACGTACAGAAACTGAACCTGCTTTTTCCAGTAATGCAACCACGCCACCCGCAGCCCACTCGCCTACTTGTAAACGCTCACGCGCTTCAGCTGGATTGGCAGAGGTTTTAATGGTTTCAATAATCGCATCGATATTGGCTAAAGCAACCGTTAAACCTTCCAAGATATGACCACGTTCACGCGCTTTGCGTAACTCAAACATGGTACGACGGGTCACCACTTCTTGACGGTGACGAATAAACGCCGCGATGATATCTTTCAAATTCATCAACTTCGGCTGACCATTGTCTAGGCAAACCATGTTGATGCTGAACGAATTTTCAAGCTGAGTATTTTGGAACAGGTTATTCACAATCACTTCAGCGTTTTCGCCACGCTTCAAGTCAATTGCAATACGCATGCCGTCTTTATCAGACTCATCACGCAGTTCTGAGATCCCTTCAAGTTTTTTCTCTTTCACCAATTCAGCAATACGTTCAATGGTTCTTGCTTTATTGACTTGATAAGGAATTTCAGTGAATACGATGGTGATACGACCATTCTTCGGATCTTCTTCGAAGTGATACTTACCACGAATATGCAAACGGCCTTTACCCGTACGGTAGGCATCCACAATACCTGATTTACCGTAAATGATACCGCCTGTAGGGAAGTCAGGCCCTGAAATATGCTGCATTAACCCTTCAATGCTGATATTTGGGTTATCTGCATAAGCCAAGCAAGCATTGACTACTTCAGTCATGTTGTGCGGCGCCATATTGGTCGCCATACCAACAGCAATACCAGTCACACCATTGATCAATAAGTTTGGAATACGGGTCGGCATGACTTGAGGTATACGCTCAGAACCGTCGTAGTTATCTTCCCATTCAACTGTATCTTTTTCTAAATCAGCCAACATTTCATGGGTCAATTTACGCATACGGACTTCGGTATAACGCATTGCCGCAGCACTATCGCCATCGACAGAACCAAAGTTACCTTGACCATCGACCAATTGATAACGCAAGCTAAAATCTTGAGCCATACGTACAATGGTTTCATAAACAGCAGAATCACCATGTGGGTGATATTTACCGATCACGTCACCGACGACACGTGCAGATTTTTTATAGGCTTTGTTGTAGTCATTGCCCAATTCGTGCATAGCGAACAGCACACGACGATGAACAGGTTTTAAACCATCTCTCACGTCTGGTAATGCACGAGATACAATCACACTCATGGCATAATCGAGATATGAGCTTTTAAGTTCATCCTCAATGGCAATCGGTCTAATTTCCGATACGCTCATGCATACTCCTTATTACAAACAGTACAGTATTGAACCGCTCGTTTTATATAATCAATCTTGCAAAAATTAACCCAAAACAAGCTGAGCTAAAGTCTAAATACAGCCGTAAATTATAGCATAAATTCTCTTATTTTTGTCTCTTATCGCCGATCTTAATCTTGTTAATTTTCTACAATTTATCGATTATTTTTTAATCTTTTTTAACTGTTCGTTTTTTATGTGAATCCGTTCTTTTTTTATCGGTTTTCATTCAAATCGATAGCATTAAAATTTAAATATTTTTGCTCTATTTAAGTGCTTATTTTACTTATACATCAACATGAAAATAAAATATTCAATCAATGATCCAAACATTATCAAAATAACCAAATCATGCTAAGCATTTAGCATTTTTGATTTAAAAAAAACGCCCCTAGAAACTAGGAGCGTTTTTTGCAACACGTAGCGCAGAATTAGATTTTAGCAACCAATTCTGGAACTACAGTGTTCAAGTCACCCACTAACCAGTAATCCGCTACTGCGTTAATTGGCGCTTCTTCATCTTTGTTGATCGCAACGATCACTTTAGAATCTTTCATACCGGCCAAATGCTGAATCGCACCAGAAATACCGACAGCGATGTAAAGGTCAGGCGCAACGATTTTACCCGTTTGACCGACTTGCATGTCGTTAGGAACGAAGCCAGCGTCAACCGCAGCACGTGATGCACCTTGAGCCGCACCCAAGTTTGTCCGCCAATGGATCAAGTACAGTGTGATAGTTCTCACCTGAACCCACACCACGACCACCAGAAACAACAATACGCGCAGCTGTTAATTCAGGACGTTCAGATTTAACAATCTCTTCAGAAATAAACTTAGAGATGCCAGCATCTTGAACATCAGCAACAGCTTCAACCGCAGCAGAACCGCCTGTTGTAGCAACAGGATCAAATGCAGTACCACGAACAGTTGCAACAACGATAGCTTCAGAAGATTCTACAGTTGCAATTGCATTACCTGCATAGATTGGACGTTTGAAAGTTTTAGGGCTTTCAACAGCAATGATGTCAGAGATCATGCTTACGTCTAAAAGTGCAGCCGCGCGTGGAAGTACGTTTTTACCTGTGGTTGTAGAAGTCGCAAGGATATGTGAATAACCTTTGCCAACTTGCGCAACTAAAGCAGCTACGTTTTCAGCCAATTGGTGTGCATAAGCTGCGTTGTCAGCAAGTAATACTTTGCTTACACCCGCAACTTGAGCCGCTTGGTCAGCAACAGCCTGAGCGCCTGAACCCGCAACCAATACAGTGATATCACCACCGATTTTTTGAGCTGCAGCAACAACGTTTAAAGTTGCACCGTTAAGTGTCTTATTGTCGTGCTCAGCGATAACTAAAATACTCATGATTTTATCCTTCTGTATTAGATCACTTTCGCTTCGTTTTTAAGTTTTTCAACAAGCTCATCAACAGATTTCACTTGTACGCCAGCTTTACGCTCTGCTGGTGGCTCAACTTTAACTGTTTTAAGTTTAGTTGTAGCTGAAACGCCATAATCCGCAGGAGACTTAACATCAAGCGGTTTTTTACGCGCTTTCATGATGTTTGGAAGCGCCGCATAACGTGGCTCATTCAAACGTAAGTCAGTGGTGATAATTGCAGGAAGATTCAATTCAACAGTTTGTAAACCACCGTCTACTTCACGTGTTACTTGAACTTTGTCGCCAGTAACATTTACGACAGAAGCAAATGTACCTTGACCAGCACCCAGTAAAGCACCCAACATCTGACCGACTTGATTAGAGTCATCATCAATCGCTTGCTTACCAAGAAGGATCAGTTCTGGTTTTTCTTGTTCTACAATGCCTTTTAAGATTTTAGCCACTTCAAGTGCGCCAATCTCATCAGTCGTTTCTACTAAGATACCGCGGTCAGCACCCAGTGCCATAGAAGAACGGATTTGTTCCTGAGCTTCTTTAGGACCGATAGAAACCACAACGATTTCCGAAACTGTTCCTTTTTCTTTTAAACGAACTGCTTCTTCCACTGCGATTTCACAGAATGGGTTGATCGACATCTTAACGTTAGTAAGGTCTACCCCACTATTGTCCGGTTTAACGCGAACTTTAACGTTGGCATCAACCACACGTTTTACAGCAACAAGAGCCTTCATGTAATCCTCGGCTGTTTTAGCAAAAGTAAATATTGAGAAAAGTTATAATAACTCTTCAGTTAAAATTTTTAGGTGCCCTATCTTGCAATGTGTATGGCATTTCGGTCAAGTCACAATTATCGAAACAGCCGTAAAAATGCGTAAAATTCCTTGAACTAGGCGTTCATGTTTTTTTCAAATGTTTTTATTCAAATGAATTCTCTCATTATTTAGTTATTTTTTAAGCATTGATTTTTATTATATTTTCATTTAATCAAGCTCATCAAAAGTTCTGATTTTATCCTTATTTTCGATTACTTTTGTATTTAAGCAACTTCGCCTTCTTACACAACTGTATAAGTTATGCCCTGTCATTTAAGACAGATTGCTCTCATTTCTTTGCTGTATTTGTCGTAAAACTGCTCACTTCTTTAAGTTAAACATGTAACAAATGACATTTAATCGATAAATCCAACACTATATAAAGTACCGCATAAAAAAAGCATGCCATTTAGACATGCTTTTATAGCACGATTATTGAATGATGAGCCAAGTCGCAGCAAGCATTAATAAACCGCCTGAACCGCCATCAATCCATTTTTGTTTACGTTCATCAATCTGTGTTGTTTGGCTAATTTTGGCAAAAATCATGCTTAAACTACAATACACCACAAAACATAAGCCAATAAAAATAGAAGAAAGAATTAAGCCCTGACTGACGGTATTGCCTGTTTTGTCGATAAATTGCGGTAAAATCGCAAAATAAATCAACATGCCTTTTGGATTTAATAAAGCGGTAAAGAATCCTTTTTGAATTGGTTTGGCTGTATTTTTCTTTTCAATGGCTAATTTCTGCGTATTAAAAACAGATTTAATTAAACTAAAAGCTAAAAATAAAAGGTAAGCAATCCCCAACCAGCGAATGGTTTCAAATAACAGCGGAAAAGAAACAATAATCGCAGCAATACCCAAAGCCACCAAAACAGAATGGACTAAATATCCTAGACATACCCCGACAGTTGCCATCATGCCAGCTTTTGCATCCTTACCCATCACTTGTGACAAGATAAATAACATATCTGGCCCAGGTGTAAAAATAAGCGGGATAACCGTTAAGGCGAAGAGTAAAAAGACAGACATTTCCTTTTCCCTTTCTATATTTTGAAAGTGGAAATAAGTATCGAATAAATAGCACGAAATAGGATTTCAAAATATTCTATAATTAGAATTATTTTTCGAATTATATTCTAATTTATGAAATTATTATCCAAATCTATTTCAGTAAAGCTTGATCGTATAGATAAAAATATCATTCGTGCATTACAAACCAATGGACGTATGCAAAATAATGATCTGGCGCGTGAAATTGGACTATCCGCTTCTTCTTGTTTACGACGGGTGAAATTACTCGAAGAATCAAGGGTCATTCAAAGCTATACCACCATTATCGATCCGCAAAAAATTGGCTTACAACTAATTTTATTTTCACGTATTTGGTTGGTTGGGCAAGATGCTGAAACGATCGATTGCTTTATTGAGGCGATGAAAGAACTGCCTCAAGTAATGGAGTGTTATATTATTTTGGGTGAATCTGATGCCATGCTGAAAGTTGTCGTCCCAGATTTAGAAAGCTATCGTAAATTTCAGTCGGCACATTTAACCAAGAAAAATGGCATTACCAGTGTCAAAACGGATTTACCCAGTCAAATTATTAAACAAAGTTTTCAGCTTCCACTGGACGATCTTTAGGACATTATTTTGCACCGACAGCTTGAGACATCGCGTTTAATTTTAAGGTCATGGAAAGATTCCGATCTGAAGCCGTTTTATGCGCTAAATTCCAATGCAGCAGTGATGCGCTATTTTCCAAGTTGCCTAACTCGAGCCAAAAGTGATGCCTTAGCACAAAAGTTTCAAAGCATAATCGAAATGCAAGGTTGGGGTTTTTGGGCAGTAGAATTAAAACAAACGGGTGAGTTTATCGGTTGCATTGGTTTGCATCAGCAACCCGATCAATTTACCTTTTCGCCCTGTACCGAAATTGGCTGGCGACTTGAGCAAAAATTTTGGGGCAATGGTTTTGCGACCGAAGCCGCGATTGCTTGCTTAGATTTTGCTTTTAATGCACTTCATTTAAATGAAGTTGTAGCATTCACTGCACAACAAAACAGTAAATCCCAAGCCGTCATGCAACGCCTAGGAATGCAATTTCAATATTATTTTAATCATCCTGCATTAGATCATCGTAGCCCACTACAAAGACATGTGCTTTATCAAATAAATGCAGCTCAATTTAAACCAGCTGGTTTTCTAAAAAATCACGATGAATATGACTCAAATCAATTAATTCATATGCTTGAAGGTTAAATATTTTCCAGATTGCCAAAAAGTCTTCTTTTAAATCAACATTAACCGTCGCAATCGGACGTTCTTGCCATTGCAGGTCTGAAATCCAAAGATAGGTTTCTTTGCTATCAGGATTAACCGCTTGAACCTTACCTTCGGCATTAATGCCTTGCACATAGGTATTTTCAGGTAAAGAGGGTTCGATATTCGGCAAACTAATGTCCACAAAATGTTTGACCTGTCTTAAACCATAACCTGCAAAAATTTCTTTTTGTACTTCGGTTAATTGTGCATATTTTTGTTCAATATTTTTCATTTCAGTTACCCTCCATCTGCGCATTCATCATTTTCAGTTCACTATATTATTTTGATTCCACAAAAATAAAATACGACCATCCTATAATGGGCGGACTTTTTCACTGAACTGAACCTCAAGTATATTCTCTATTTTCATTGTAAAGAATATGCAGATATTGTTCCAATCTTATGAATCGCAATAAAAAACATACAAACTGATCTGCATGTTTTATAACAACTCACCGTCCTGAAGTTTATTTAATCGGCTACAAAAAATAAAAAACTCTACAATTTTGCTGCAAATTCGCCCATCTGAAAGGATTATGCTAAAAAATCCTTCAAAAACCTTACAAGAAAATAAACAACAAAATAAAGTGCCCTTTCACATCAGACATTGAACAATGTTCA
This sequence comes from uncultured Gammaproteobacteria bacterium, assembly GCA_963812025.1. Lineage (GTDB taxonomy): Bacteria > Pseudomonadota > Gammaproteobacteria > Pseudomonadales > Moraxellaceae > Acinetobacter. The sequence continues at coordinate 196,115 of CAWETQ010000006.1, read as the reverse complement.
CCTACTCACTTTCAGGAGTCATTTCTAGGAGTCACTTTTCAGGAGATCATATGAAAAATAATGTTCTGATTGTTGGTGCAGGGCCAACGGGTCTAATCCTTGCACTTTGGCTCAGTAAACAAGGCATTCCTGTACGAATTATTGATAAAAATGCAGAACCCAGTCAGAGTTCACGGGCACTGGGTATTCATGCGCGCACGCTCGAATTATATCAACAGATGGATTTGGCAGAGGAAGTCATCCAAGCCGGTTATCCCAATGTACAGCTCAACTTATGGGCATTGGGGAAAAAGCGTGGTGTTTTAAAATTGATCGAACAAGGCAAAACACTCACACCCTATCCTTTTATTTTGATCTATCCACAAGATCAACATGAACGACTGCTGATGCGACATTTAGAAAAATTTGGGGTGCATGTTGAACGCGCCAGCGAACTGATGAGTTTCACCCATCATGCAGACCATGTTTGTGCAGAAATTCGGAGTCCGCAGGGTTTAGAACACTATTCTGCCCGTTTTCTTTGCGCCTGTGATGGTGGCAAGTCGCCAATACGACATCTATTAGGGCTGAAATTTTCTGGTGGAACGTATTCAAAACTTTTCTATGTTGCGGATGTCAACGTACAAGGAGCATCCGTCGATGGTGGTGTACATATTTCTTTAGATCGAGAAGATTTTGTTTTATTGTTTTCTTATGGGCAACTTGGGCAAGCACGCCTGATTGGGCTAATTCGTGAGGATCGTATTCAAGCTGGGCAAAATTTAAGCTTTGATGATGTCGCACATACCGCCATTCAAGACCTAGGTTTGACCATTCAAAAGGTCAACTGGTTTTCGACCTATCGAGTGCATCATCGTATTGTTTCAGACTATCGCATCGGTAATGTTTTTCTGGTGGGTGATGCTGCACATCTGCATAGTCCAGCAGGTGCGCAAGGAATGAATACGGGTATTGGTGATGCCATCAATCTGGCTTGGAAATTAGCCGCAGTCATCAAAAATCAAGCCTCGGAACAACTGCTAGAGAGCTATCAAATTGAACGGCGGGCATTTGCCGAAAAACTGGTCAAAAGCACCGATCGAATCTTTAGCATTATCACCGCTGAAGGTGCTTTAGCCGCTGAAATTAGAACCAAAATTGCGCCCTACCTATTGCCTAAAATTTACAACAATGCGCCACTGAGTCACTTCATTTTCCGTATCATTTCACAGCTTGGCATCCATTATCGGCAAAGCCCACTCAGCCAAGGCAAAAGCGGTAAAATTCATGCCGGCGATCGTTTGCCTTGGATTCAACAAGCACGAGGTAACAATTTTGAGTCGCTTAAACAGATGCTTTGGCAAATTCATGTCTATGGCACAGCACGGTCAGAGCTGCAAACATGGTGCCATCAGCACAATTTACCTTTATCCGAATTTGTTTGGGATGCGAACTGCAAAAAGGTCGGTTTACTCGAAAATGCGGTTTATCTCATTCGTCCTGATACCTATATCGCCTTGATAGATCCACAAGCCAACATCGACACTTTGCAACAGTATTTCCAAAAAATACAGATGAAATATCCTGAAGAAATAAAAGCTAAACACCCAAAATATTCTTGGATAAACTTAAGACTTTTGTGCCCGTGGATGTGCCTGATCATACACTTTCGCCAACTGCTCAAAATCGACATGGGTATAAATTTGCGTGGTGGTTAAATTGCTATGCCCTAACATTTCCTGCACCGCGCGTAAATCACCACTATTCGACAACATATGACTGGCAAAACAGTGCCGTAATAAATGTGGATGTAAATCAATATTTACCCCTGCACGTTGCGCTTGAAATTTCACCCGATTTTCAATTTGTCGTGCACCGAGCGGATTGCCTTTTTGGGTAATAAAGACATGCGCCTCAGGAACAAAATCACCATTCCAAAGGGGATAAATTTGTAACCATTGCATCACGGCATCTTTGGCTTTTGAACCAAAAGGCACCACACGTGTTTTATTGCCTTTACCTGTAATGCGCAAAAGGAGTCGATTAAAATCAATATCTTTAATGCGTAAACCTTGTACTTCTGCCAAGCGTAAACCACTGGAATACAACAATTCTAAAATTGCTTTATCACGCAGCCACATTTGCTGCTGTGCTTCACTTTCAGGTTTGGGCTGATCTAAAATTTGATTAATCGTTTCAATATCCACCATACCCGGCAAAGGTCTAGGCTGACGTTTTAACTGAAAATCATCGGCTGGATTAAAAGCCAAATATTGCCCCTGCTCTGCCCATTTCATAAACTGCCGAATCGAAGATAATAAGCGTTGCAAACTACTGGAACTGAGTTGTTGCTGTTCTACTTTTTGAGCTAAAAATTCACGTAAATCTGTAGATTCCACATTCATTAAACTGAGTTTTTTAACTGACACAAAAATTTAAAAAATCGGAAACATCACGATCGTAAGCTTGTAGTGTATGTTTAGATTGATTTTGAATTTCTCTTTCTTTGAGCCACATCACCAATAAATCCGCTGGAGAATAGTTCTGCATTCTTGGATCAATCACATTTTTTCTCACAGTATTTAATCGGTTTTTATTCAAAATTCAATCGCAAATATAGAATTCATGCCACAACATTTTTCATTCTATTGGCTTCATTCTAACGTACATCATCCATCATGCTATCAACTAGATGCTCAAATAAAAAAGCACCATCATGATGACAGTGCTTTTTAATCAAACCATGCATTTTTATACTTGGTAATAACTCAAATCGATACGACCTTCATAGACATTTGCAGTTGGACCCGTCATCCAAACCACATCGCCTTCACGCCATTCAATTTGTAGCTTGCCACCAGCCAGTTCAATTTCCACAGCATTGGCAAGCAGACCACGGCGCATACCTGAAATTGCAGCTGCACAAGCACCTGTACCACACGCTAAAGTTTCACCCACACCACGTTCAAATACACGTAAACGCGCATGTGTTTCATCCATGATTTGCATAAAGCCCGCATTAACACGTTGCGGAAAGCGTTCATGTGATTCCACTTGCGGCCCCATTCCTGCAACATCAGCAGTCAACACATCAGGAACTATCGTCACGGCATGTGGATTACCCATATTCACCACATCAATGATAATACTTTCATCATTGGCTAAAGCTAAGCTATAGAGGTTTTCAGGCTCATCCGCAAGGAATGGAATTTGGTTCGGTAAGAATTTTGGATAGCCCATATTGACACGAACCCAGCCATTTTGACCCAGTTCAGGTTCAACAATACCCGCTTTGGTTTGTACTTTAATTTTGGTTTTGGTGGTCAATTTGCGCTCATGCACAAAGCGGGTAAAACAACGAACGCCATTACCACACTGTTCAACTTCAGAACCATCTGCATTAAAGATGCGATATTTAAAATCGACATTGGGTAAATCTGGTGGTTCAACAATCAGCAGTTGGTCGAAACCAATGCCGAAATGACGGTCGGCTAAACGCTGAATCGTCATGCTATCTAGATAAGCACGTTGGCTGATCAGATCAACCACCATAAAGTCATTACCTAAACCATGCATTTTAGTAAATTCTAAAAACATATCGAATGACTCCATTTAAGGCAACAAGTGCTCTTTATCCCATAATGATTCTATGGTTTCACGTTCACGAATTAAATGCGCTTGATCACCATCGACCATCACTTCAGCAGCACGACCACGACTGTTGTAATTTGAACTCATGACAAAACCGTATGCACCTGCACCCAATACCGCAAGGACATCATTTTCTTGAATTGCTAACTGGCGTTCTTTACCTAAAAAGTCCCCAGTTTCACAAATTGCACCCACCACATCCCATTCTTTTGCTTCAACATCAGTACGTGGTGTGACTTCTTGAATATCCATCCATGCTTCATATAACGCTGGACGAATCAAGTCATTCATTGCCGCATCAATAATGGCAAAATTACGATGATTGGTCGGTTTGAGTAAATCTACTTTGGTCAGCAATACACCTGCATTGGCAGAAATACTACGCCCCGGTTCCATATACACTTTTAAGCCCAATTTTTCTAAAGCAGGTTTCAGTGCATTGGCATATTCAGTAACCGTTGGTGGTACTTCATCTTTATAGGTCACGCCTAAACCACCACCGATATCGATGTGTTTCAGATTGATCCCGAGTGCTTTCAGTTGATCAATCATCATGATCACACGATCAAGTGCATCGACAAAAGGTTGGGTTTCGGTCAATTGTGAACCGATGTGGCAATCAATACCCACAACATCTAAATTCGGTAAAGACACTGCATATTGATAGGTTTCAAAGACGCTATCAGATGGAATACCAAATTTATTTTCTTTTAAGCCCGTCGAAATGTATGGATGTGTTTTCGCATCGACATCTGGGTTGACACGTAAAGAAACAGGTGCTTTTTGCCCCAGTTCAGCCGCAACTTTTTGAATGCGATCCAGCTCTGCATACGATTCAACATTGAAGCAAGCAATGCCCACTTCCAATGCTTTTTTAATGTCTGCTTCTGATTTACCTAAACCAGAGAATACAATTTTAGAGGCTTCACCGCCTGCTTTGAGCACACGTGCAAGCTCACCACCGGTCACAATATCAAAACCTGCACCCAGCTTCGCCAGTACATTCAATACCGCAATATTAGAGTTCGACTTGACCGCAAAACAAATTTGATGATCGATAAAGCTAAATGCACGATCCATATCGAGATAATGCTTTTCAAAAGTGGCTTTTGAATAAACATAAAGTGGCGTGCCAAATTGCTGTGCAAGTTGTTGCAACGAACATTGCTCTGCGTGCAGAACCCCATGAATGCGGGTAAAACTCATGAATGTATCCTTTCTATGAAAACGTTAAGGTGTAGCAGGCTGATTAGATTCAGTATTCGGTGCTGTAAGCTGTTCCTGTTCAGACTCTTGCTTCTGCTGAGATTGCTGTTTTGAATCGACATTGGGATATAACAAATATTTTGCACGCTTGTCGTAATTTTGATCGTCTGGTAACTGCAAAGCTCCAGATTGACCACAACCGACTAAAGCAAAACCTGTCGCCAATAAACTGATGTAGCAAATGACAAGACGCATCTGACCACCTATCCTATGTTTTCAAAGAAGTATAACTCGATCACAGCTGTGACCAAAGTGCTAAACGCTAGAGATTATCGTGAGTTAAAAAAAAACGCCAGTTTGAAACTGGCGTTTTTCACAAACAAAGGACTTATTTATGTTTCGGTTTATAGAAACCAAAGTAACCAATAATCAAAACAACAAACCAAATTGGGCTCACCATCAGGCTCTCATGGTATCTGCTTCTAATGACAATACGTAAATCATGCCAATAAAGAAGATGATGACCACCCAACACGTAAACAATCCACCCGGTAATTTAAAGGTTGATTTCGCATGGAGTTCTGGACGCGTTTTATAGTAAACAATATAACTCCAGATAATCATCAACCATACACAGATGAACAAGATGGTAGAAAGCGTGGTTGCCAAAGTAAAGGCTTCAACGGTATTGGGTACAAAGTACTGAAGTGCAGCACCTAACAACAAACATACCGCAGAGAAATACAAGGCATTGGCTGGAACAGCACGTTTATTTAAATGTCCAAATGCTTTAGGCCCTTGTTCTTCACGAGATAAACCAAACAACATACGACTGGTCGAGAAATACACCACTGTTCATGGATGACATCACAGAAGACAACACCACCAAATTCATAATGATGGCAGCAGCTGCAATACCTGCTTGGCTAAACAAGTTTACAAATGGACTAACTGTTGGATCAATTTTATTCCACGGCGTCACGGACATGACAATCACCAGTGCCAACACATAGAAAATGATGATACGAATAGGAATAGAATTGACCGCTTTTGGCAAATTACGTTCAGGATCTTTCGTTTCAGCTGCTGTTGTACCAATCAGCTCCACACCCACAAAAGCAAAAATTGCAATTTGGAAGCCCGCGAGGAAGCCTGTTACGCCTGTTGGGAATATACCGCCATGCGACCATAAATGGGTAAACGATGCAACCTCACCTGCTGTTGAGGTAAAACCAGTGAAGATCATCCATAAACCGACACCAATCAGCACCACAATGGCAATAATCTTAATTAAAGCAAACCAGAACTCGAGTTCACCGAACAGTTTTACAGTCACGAGGTTTAAACCCATGATGAAAACAATCGCGGCAACACTGATCATGACCCCTTCTGATGGGCTAAAAGGCATTCCATTATTAAAAAATTGTAGGTAATAAATAATCGCGGAAAGGTCGGCAATCCCGATCGTGATCCAGCACAACCAATAGGTCCAGCCGACAAAATAGCCTGCCCACGGTCCAATTAAATCGGCACTGGAATCAATAAAGGATTTGTATTGCAAGTTAGATAGCAATAATTCGCCAAGCGCACGCATGACAAAAAACACCATAAAACCAATAATCATATAAATAATTAAAATTGAAGGACCAGCCAGACTGATGGTTTTACCCGAGCCCATGAATAATCCCGTACCAATTGCCCCACCTATTGCAATCAATTGCAAATGTCGATTAGACAAACTCCGTTGCAGCTCGCCACTTGTACCGGTCGAACTTGTATTTTGATGTGACATTATTTAATTCATCTTCGATGTCTATCGCACCAAATTAACGTAAAAAATACAGAAAACAACAAAAAACTTTGAACTATCTATATTTTTTAATTCAGTACCAACGTTCATTTATTTTTCTTCTATATAAAATGGATGAATAATTGATTTAAAAATAAAGCTAAATAATTCATTTTAAATGCTTGTAAAAGTGCTGAACTTTAGCTAAAAAATAAAGAACAATAAAATAAAATGCGTTCATAACAAATCCAGCACCGAGTAACAAAAATTAAAACCTTTTCACCCATAAGGAATAAGTGTCTCAGTCGCGTTATAACAAATGATCAGGATGGTCAAAAATATGGCATACCACTTGCTTAAGCATTGATAAATCTAAAATAAGCCTTTTACGAAACTCAGGACGATAAGAAGAAGCTATGATGCAAAACTTACAATCGATAATGGAAACACTCAGCGGATGGGTCTGGGGTCCGTACATGTTGGTACTGATTGTCGGTACTGGTGTATTTCTCACATTCCGTCTCATGTTCTGGCAATTCCGTATGCTGCCACTGGCCTTTAAACAGGTTTTTGGTAAGCACCCTCAAGCTCAATCACATGCAGGAGATATTTCACATTTTGCCTCGCTCATGACCGCACTCTCCGCCACTATTGGTACAGGTAATATTGCGGGTGTGGCAACAGCGTGCGTTCTAGGAGGGCCCGGTGCCGTCTTTTGGATGTGGATGACCGCTTTATTTGGTATGGCAACCAAATATGGTGAAGGCGTACTGGCCGTCAAATATCGCGTTAAAAATGAAAATGGTCTGATGTCCGGTGGTCCAATGTATTACATCGAACATGGCTTAAAATGGAAATGGCTGGCGCTGATTTTTGCATTCTTTGGCACCGTGGCTTCTTTTGGTATTGGCAGTTCAGTACAGTCCAATACTGTTGCGCTTGCCGTGCAAAACAGCATGGGTATTGAAACGTGGATCACAGGCATCGTCATTACCGTTTTCTCTGCCTTGGTGATTTTAGGCGGAATTAAATCCATTGCCAAAGCAGCGACCGTGATTGTCCCTGTGATGGCCGTGGGCTATGTTGCAGGTGGTTTGGTCATTATTTTCAACAACCTTGAACTGGTGATGCCTGCACTGGAATTGATCTTTAAAGATGCATTTACCGGTGAAGCGGTTGCAGGTGGTGCAATTGGTGCAGTGATTCGTTATGGTGTCGCGCGTGGTGTCTTCTCAAACGAAGCAGGTATGGGTTCTGCACCTATTGCTGCTGCTGCGGCAAAAACAGATCATCCCGCACGTCAGGGTTTAGTTTCAATGACAGGAACATTCATTGATACCATCATTGTCTGTAGCATTACGGGTATTGTCTTGGTGATGGGTTTCATTGTGGCAGGCAATACCTTCGGAAGTGAAACAGGGGCTGTACTGACGACCCGTATCTTTGACCAATTATTGCCGGGTGTAGGCGGTTGGGTGGTAACGCTCGGTATTATTTTCTTTGCCTATTCCACTATTTTAGGTTGGTGTTATTACGGTGAAAAATGTTGTACTTATATTTTCGGAGAAAAGTACGTACTCATCTATCGTCTTATTTATATTGCCACAGTATTTATTGGCACCGTCGCCACGCTAGACTTGGTTTGGCTCTTTGCCGACACCTTCAATGGTTTAATGGCAGTTCCAAACTTAATTGCACTGTTATTGCTCTCTACAGTGATTGCGAAAGAATCGAAAGATTTCATTGAAAAACGTAAGTCAGGCGAATTGTATTAATTTTAAAAGTTCATCAAGCCACCTTCAAGGTGGCTTTTTTATGGACTCAAATTCTAGCAAGCATTCAATTCAGTAAAATTCATCTGTATGCTGTCATCAGATTATTCATTTTCAGCATTTAAAAATAAGATATGGCTAAAGCAAAAAGTGTTTACCGTTGTGAACAATGCGGTGCTGATCATCCAAAATGGTCAGGTCAATGTTCGGAATGTGGCGAATGGAATAGCTTAACTGAAGTCCGTGTAGAGCCTGCCGTTACCCATCGTTCCCAACCCAAAATGGGCGGTGGTTATGCAGGTCAAATCGCCAACATCACCACCCTCAATCAAATTTCCGTTTCACATGAAACCCGTTTAGCGACAGGCATTGCTGAATTTGACCGTGTTTTAGGCGGTGGTTTAGTCACTGGCTCTGTGGTACTGATTGGTGGTGATCCCGGCATTGGTAAGTCAACCATTTTGTTACAAACTGCCACACACATGGCATCGGCACAAAGTTCAGCGCTTTATGTCACGGGTGAGGAATCACTTTCACAAGTGGCGTTACGCGCCCATCGTTTAGAATTACCGACAGATCATCTTAAAGTGATGGCGGAAACCTGTGTGGAACGCATTTGTGAAGTTTTAGCCCAAGTCCGCCCTGCGGTGGCCATTCTTGATTCGATTCAAACGCTATATACCGAGACACTGCAATCTGCACCCGGTGGGGTTTCACAGATTCGTGAATCTGCCGCACTGTTGACCCGTTTTGCTAAAAATAGTGGCACATCACTGTTTCTGGTGGGGCATGTGACCAAAGAAGGTGCATTGGCTGGACCGCGTGTTCTAGAACATATGGTCGATTGTGTGCTTTATTTTGAGGGTCAATCTGACTCACGTTATCGAATGATTCGTGCAGTCAAAAACCGTTTTGGTGCAGTCAATGAGTTAGGTGTATTTGGCATGACCGATAAAGGCTTACGAGAAGTTGCCAATCCATCTGCCATTTTCTTAAGTCGTTATGATGAGGCCATTCCCGGTTCTATCGTCATGATTAGCCGTGAAGGTACACGTCCACTGTTGGTAGAAGTGCAAGCTTTGGTGGATGATGCACATGGACAACCGCGCCGTGTGGCATTGGGCTTAGAACAAAACCGACTCAATATGCTGCTTGCCGTCATGCACCGTCACGGTGGCGTACAAACTTCAGGGCAAGATGTTTATGTCAATGTCGTCGGTGGTTTAAAAATCACTGAAACAGGTTCTGACCTTGCGGTGTTACTTGCCTGTGCGTCAAGTTTACGCGGTAAAGCCTTACCACAACAACTGGCTGTCTTTGGTGAAGTGGGACTCTCTGGTGAAATTCGTCCTGTGCCAAATGGTCAAGAACGCTTAAAAGAAGCCATTAAACATGGTTTCAAATATATTATTTTACCCCGAGGCAATGCTCCTCAAAAACCCATTCCAAATGTACAGATCATTTCAGTCGCACGTTTACATGAAGCATTAACTGAAGCCATGAACTTAACCGAGCAATTGGCTTAAGCTTAAACAGTTGAAAGATTATGTTAAAAAAAACACCGCTTTAATATTGAAATTCGGTGTAAATGACTGCATAACTATGTGGCGATAATTTATTTTGATTTAGGAAAAAATGATGGAAGTTCGACAGCGTAGTTTGATGGCAGGTATTTTAATGGCCGCTTTGGTGGTTGCACCAATGGCTGAAGCGAAACGTGCAGGTGGTGGTAAAAGCCATGGCATGAGTCGTTCTGCTGCTCCAAGCCAATCTTACCAACAACCACGTCAAGCTACTCCTGCCCCACAACCAACAACAGCACCTACTCAGCAAAAATCAGGTGCTGGCGTAGGTAAAATGGTTGCTGCTGGTGTTGCTGGTGCTGCAATTGGTGCAGTTGCAGTCAATGCAATGGCGGATGATAAACCTGCTGCAAGCAGTGCTGATGCGACTACACAGCAAGAGGAAGAAAAAGGTGGTCTTCCAAGTTGGATTTGGATGCTTCTTGCCGCAGCAGCCGCATTCTTCTTGTTCCGTAAATTCGGAGCAAAAAAAAAACTAGCCGCTAATAATCCGTATGCACCAAACAATGCTGGAAATACAGCACCATTTGGTCAACAAACCGCAGCACGTACCTCAAATGACAATAGCAATATTTTTGGTCAATCTGTAGGTGGCTCTGCGGGTGCAGCAACTCAAGCTCCTTTTGGTAGTGCTTCGACCAGCAATGGCAATCAATTACCAGATGGTACTGAACCTGCTGCATTCTTACGTGTTGCTCGTCAGCGTTTTAACCATATTCAGTCGATGAATACAGCAAGCAATATTGCTGAAATTCAACGTTATTTAACACCTGATCTTTATCAGTCGATGTATAACGACATTATGGCAAACCAAGACCAAGACGTGGCTGAATTCTCTAACCTCAATGCGATGGTGACGAATTCTGCAAATGAAAATGGTCAATATGTGGTGAGTGTACGTTTCACAGGTACTGTAAGCGAAGACTTAAATAGCTTACCGCAATCTTTTACAGAAATTTGGCATTTCACCAAACCTGCTGGTTCTAACCAAGATTGGTTAGTTGCAGGTATTCAACAAGAAGCTTAAGCGCTTTTGAACTCAAAACAGCGACTTCGGTCGCTGTTTTTTTAACACGATAAAAACCCATCATTCATTATGAACAGCGATTGGATTGCTGCACGAACCCTCTTGGCTTTATTTGTTGGTTTATGTTTCAGTGATTTGATACAAAGCTCAAAAAATTGCGATTGCCACAACGATTGTATCGTTCGTGAGTAGCGGCATTTATCTGTTCTAAAATTGACAGTTGTAAAAAGCCAATCTATGGATTGGTTTTTTTGTGCCAACCATTTACGCTATACACATTATGTCCTTTGGATTTGTTATGTCTGATCTCCCTATTTCTACCGAGCTGTTTAATCGTGCCATGGCGGGCAATCGTGATGCACAATTCGAACTTGCTGAAATTTATATGCAAAGTGAAAATGAAGAACATGTTGCACTGGCTGAAGAATGGGCGCTTAAAGCCGCACAATTGGGTCATGTTGAAGCGATGTACTGGTTAGGTGAAGGTTATACTTTCTATGCAAAAGACCTGTTGGAAGAAGATCCTGAAGAGGCAAAAACCTATTTTGAACATGCTTACCGCTGGTTAGAACAAGCCAGTAAACATAAACACCCTGCTGCAATTTTAGAATTATCGAATTTTTACCGTCGTGGCGATGTGGTTGAAAAAGATGTGGCGAAATCGGTTGAATTGGTCAAGCAAGCAGCCGAACTGGGTGAAGTTCAAGCGATGCGTGATTTAGTCTGTATCTATGAGCATGGTTTAGGTGTAGACATTGATGAAGCAAAAGCAGATGAATGGTCTGAAAAAGCCAAGGCTGCTGAATAAATTAAACCAAGAAGCCTATCATCCAAATGTAATGCCAGTCAGTTAAGAAATTGACTGGCATTTTATTTTTTAAATTCATAATGTTATTCGATACGCGGAAATGTCATCGGCAACTGTTCGAGGCAAAACTATTTTAAAAAAGTAAGGTTTCTGCGATTTATTAATCAATAAAAGGGATTTGGCGAGTTTTGCGGTGAGGCGCACTGCGCCGCAAGATGCCTTTCTTGCGAAGCTCTTACTTTTCTCATTTGGGCTTATCCAAAGTAATAAATGAGCTCCAAGTATTTGATTTAAAAATATAAGACTCCGGCATGAATAACCAAAAACTAAGGACTTTATTTCTAAAACCTTTAACTGACTGGGATTAATCATCCAGTGGGCTTCTTGGTCTGCATTCCTTAAAATTTATGAACAAAAATAATGTCTAAATCCTGCTTCGGTAGAAAATTATTTTCAAGCATTTGAAAGCGTGTTGGGCTCATTTTTGTCACCTTTCCAGCCCAGCAAAAAGAGACCAACTCGTTTGGATCACGCTCAACTGTGAGCTTAAAGTGCTCAATCGGTTTAGCCCAATTGGCGCCCGTTTTTAAAATATAGCCCAAAGCTGAATAAGGTGCATGCTGTGACTTCGCTTTCTTTAAACCCGCTTTGAAATTACCATCCATGCAATAAGTTTTTTCATCTTCTGCGGGATACAAAGACACTGAACCACCCACCAATGGCGCATATTGGTGTTGTACACGCGTCAGCGAATTGGCTTTAAAGCTTTGCTGCCAACTGTAAATCACCTGAGAAGACCACACAATTGCTTCACTTTGACTTTGTGGCAAAAGTTTTTTTAACTGTGCATTTGAACAGTGTCTTAATTTATTCTCAAATATTTCATATTCATAGGTTTTTCGATTCCACGGATTCAGCATTTCAGTTTGCGTAAATCCACATTGCTTAAATAGCTCGGTTGCATCGATTGGCTTTGAGTGCTCATCTTTTTGAATAAATGTTCTCACATGCATTTCTGGCTGAATATTTTTGCCATTCACCTGCACCTTAAAGCTCTTTAGCAATTTTTCCGTATCCGCAAAATCTGATTCAAAAAAATTCTCTATCGGCGGAAGCGGAAAAAGTATCGTTTCAGAGATGTCTTTATGGGTTAAATTTTTAAATTGATAATCAACTTTAATCTGATTTTTACTAATAAATAGGTCTTCACTGTACATTTGAATATTGTTATTTTTCAGATACTGCACACCGCCCGTAGAAACATAGCCCGTACTGTCATTGGCACCAATTTGCATGGAAATGAGCACGCATATTCCAATTATTTTTTTCATTTTAAGCTTCTTCTTTAATGTTTATTTTTCTGTATCCATGCGAGCGTTTGAATCATCAATCAGAATCACTTGTCGGCAGATGCCCTCTGCTTGATGCTGTTGTTCAAACACAGATGCAGGCATAGCATCAAAACTATCAAAGAAACAGATTTCCTGCTCGTCTATCGAATAAACCAGTGAGTGGTTTCCAACATCTTCTAAAGTATCGTAATAGACAATGACAAATTTATTTTGCTCAAATGCCTGTTGAATTTGCTGATAATTAATGGCGGGTAAAACAGGGAGTTTCAGTTGTTCTGCTTCTGCATAGCTCAGTTTTTCTTGTTCTTGAATATCAGGGTCTTTATCAGTATAGAATTGAACATTGAAACCAAATTTTTTTAATCCTACCGCCAAACCAATGGTTGTGGTGCCATGTTCTGCATCGTAAGCACAGACCTCGATCAGCTGCTCAATATCCGCATCGATATATAAATGCTGGAGCAACATCCATACCGCATAAATACCGCCATTTGCTTCAAGGTTCATTAAGGATTCAGGGATGTTCAAAGCCATAACACAATTCAAAAAAGATGATTGTGTTGATAATAAGCAAAACGACATTGGAACTACAACCATTTCCAAGTACAATATGCGACTCGTCGAGGGGTGCTGCGACTTTTTCACAGGCTGATTTTCAAAAACAGTAATGTGAAATCGCTAGGCTCGACAATTCGGTCAAAGCTTCTGTGAAATACGGGTTTTGATTAACAACGGCATCCGCGAACATAACGATCCAATCTATTTTTATTATTCTAGGAGATCCAGATGAACGCGGTTACTGCTTCATTTACAGATTACAAAGTTGCTGATATCACTCTTGCTGATTACGGCCGTAAAGAAATCAAACTTGCTGAAGCAGAAATGCCAGCATTGATGGGTTTACGTCGTCGCTATGCTGCTGCAAAACCACTTGCTGGCGCAAAAATCCTCGGCTGTATCCACATGACCATTCAAACTGCGGTTCTTATTGAAACCCTAGTTGAGCTTGGTGCAGAAGTGCGTTGGACTTCTTGTAACATCTTCTCTACTCAAGACCATGCTGCTGCTGCCATTGCTGCTTCAGGTGTTCCTGTATTTGCTTGGAAAGGCGAAACAGAAGAAGAATACATGTGGTGTCTTGAACAACAAATCAATGTAAACGGCACGCCTTGGGATGCCAACATGATTTTGGATGATGGCGGTGACTTAACTGCTGTTGTGCATGATAAATACCCTGCTCTCATTGCTAAAATCCACGGTATTACTGAAGAAACCACGACAGGTGTTCAACGTCTTCTAGAAATGTGGAAAGATGGTTCACTTAAAGTTCCTGCAATCAACGTAAATGATTCAGTAACAAAATCTAAAAATGACAACAAATACGGTTGCCGTCACTCTCTAAACGATGCCATCAAACGCGGTACTGACATGTTCATGTCTGGTCGTCGTGCACTTGTGATTGGTTACGGTGATGTAGGTAAAGGTTCTGCGCAATCACTTCGTCAAGAAGGCATGATTGTACGTGTGACTGAAGTTGATCCAATCTGTGCAATGCAAGCATGTATGGACGGTTACGAAGTTGTTTCTCCATACAAAAATGGCGTTCAAACGGGTAAAAAAGAAGATGTAAATGCAGATCTTCTTCAAAATACTGATTTGATCGTAACAACAACGGGTAACTACCACGTATGTGATGCTGCAATGCTTGATACTTTAAAAGCAGGTGCTGTTGTTTGTAACATCGGTCACTTTGACACTGAAATCGATACCAACTATTTACGTGGTTACAAGTGGGTTGAAGTTAAACCTCAAGTACACCAAGTGTATCGTACAGAAAACGATAACGATTACTTAATCCTTCTTTCAGAAGGTCGTTTGGTCAACCTTGGTAATGCAACTGGTCACCCATCACGTATTATGGATGGTTCATTTGCCAACCAAGTATTGGGTCAAATGCATTTGTTCGCTGAAAAATTTGCTGATCTTGCTGAAGATCAAAAACAAGCGGCTATTCGTGTAGAACTACTTCCTAAGAAATTAGATGAAGAAGTTGCTGCGGCAATGGTTGCTGGTTTTGGCGGCGTATTGACTCAGTTAACTCAAGTACAAGCAGACTACTTGCGCGTTCCAGTTGAAGGTCCATTCAAATCTGACTCTTATAAATACTAAGTTTTTAATCCCCCTCTCTTAACTCTCCGTTAGGAGAGGAAATTCCTTCTCTTGTGCTGTGTTTTAGACCAGCGCAAGCAGAAGGTAAAATGAGGGTCATAACAATAAAAAACCTAAGTATTTACGAATTAAAAAAGGATTTGAAAAATGACTAAACGTATTCCAGTTTCGTTTGAATTTTTTCCGACCAAAACTGATGTGGGTGCAGAAAAACTTCGTGTTGTTCATCAAGAATTACAATTGCTTAATCCTGAGTTCTTTTCAGTAACTTATGGTGCTGGCGGTTCAACCCGTGAACGTACACTTGCAGCAATCAACGATTTTAATGGTAAAGGTACACCTGTTGCCCCTCACCTATCGTGTATTGGTGATGACAAAGCACGTATTGCTGAATTACTTGATTTATATAAATCACAAGGCATAGACCGTATTGTGGCACTGCGTGGCGACTTACCTTCGGGTCAAGTGGGCTTGGGCGAATTGCCTTATGCATCTGACCTTGTGGCATTCATTCGTCAACATTCAGGTGATCACTTTCATATTGAAGTCGCGGCTTATCCTGAAATGCATCCGCAAGCAGAAAGCTTTGATAAAGACATTCAAAACTTTATCACCAAAGCTCGTGCTGGTGCCAATTCAGCATTGACTCAATTCTTCTTTAATCCAGATGCCTATTTCTACTTTGTCGATCGCTTACAAAAAGAAGGCATTGATATTCCTGTCGCACCCGGCATTATGCCCATTACCAATGCCAGCAATTTAATTCGCTTTGCAGATGGTACGGGTGCTGAAATCCCACGTTGGATTCGTAAGCAATTGGCTACGTATGGTGATGACAGTGCAAGTATTAAAGCTTTTGGTCATGAAGTTGTGGTTAAACTGTGTGAACGCCTGATTGCAGGTGGCGCACCAAGTTTGCACTTCTACACCATGAATCACGTTGAGCCAAACCGTCAATTGGTCTTGGATCTTGGTTTAGCTTAATTTATATATTTCAACTTTAGCTCAATACAATATTGGGCTAAATTTAATCTTCTTTTCACCGATTTTTGAGAGTAATACCACATGCCACGTTTTTTTATTGAAGCTAATTTAGCTGTTGATACGCATGTTGAGTTAACGGAAACCGTTTTTCACCACTGGGTGAAAGTATTACGCGCAAAAGTCGGTGAAAGCGCCACCCTGTTTAATGGACAAGGGGGTGAATATGAAGTCGACTTTGACCGATATTCAATAAAAAGTCAGCAACTGTTCTAGTCAATAGCTTTAATCCTGATAATCGCACCCCTGCTTTTAGCACCTTACTCGGACAAGTGATGAGTAAAGGTGACCGTATGGATTATGCCATTCAAAAAGCAGTGGAATTGGGTGTCTCCAAGATTCAACTTTTAACCTCTGAACGCTGTGAAATGCGTTTAAAGTACGACCGTGACCAGAAAAAAATAGACCATTGGCAAGGCATTGCCATTGCGGCATGTGAACAATGTGGCATGAATAAAGTGCCAAAAATCTTAGCGCCTATTTCACTACAAGACTGGTTCGCCAGTGAATTACCGACAACAAAACTGGTACTTGCACCCAATAAAGACCAAATTGATGTACTGGAAAATGCAAGCAAAGATATTGCACTGCTGATTGGCCCTGAAGGTGGCTTAAGTGAAGTAGAAATTGAATCTGCTAACAAGGTGGGTTTTCAAAACTGGTGTATTGGCAATCGCGTATTACGTACTGAAACTGCGCCTATTGTGGCTTTATCTATTTTAAATTATAACCTAACTGTTTAGTTCATCTTATTCTGAATGAATAGTGTGCAATTCGATTGATTTTTTTAAATAACATTATTACTCTTGATTCGAAGAAAAATTTAGATCTTAAAAAGTTTAGTTTTTTTAAACACTCGTAAATTTTGATGAGTTAATTTATCGCAAAACAAAAATAAGGTTTTTGCTTTTATGCCAAATATTCAGGATGAATATATCAACAAGCATGTGAGTGCTGCACAAATTACCAAGACGATTCGGCTTAGTCGATTTTTTCTTGTCAGTATTTTGATTATTTCCCTGTATATTTACTGTATTTATCAATTTTATTTTGCAAAACCATCCTTCTATTTAAACCTTTGGTTTATAAGCACCGAACTGTTTTGTTGCTTAAGTTTACTCATTACCAGCATCTATTTTAAACCGCGTAATTTCTCATTAAAACATGCACATCATTGGCTTCAATTTCAATTTTTAGCGACAGGAAGCTGTATCGGGGTTGGTATTGCCCTGATTTATTACTATCTTCCGCAATATAATCATGATTTCAATCAACTTCATGGGTTAATTTTATCCGCTTTACTGCTGATTGTGAGCCAAGCATTTGCGTTAACTTTTTTAACCCAACGTCTCAATTATTTTTGTTTAGCCTTTATTCCAACAATTGCACCATATCTCGCTTCACAATTTATTTCTGCGGACACCTCCAATTATTTATTCCATTTAACCATCAATTTTGCCCTCATCGTCACGCTACTGTGTGCAAATATAAGCTCTCGTATTCATCAACGTATCTCATCGCTTTACTCCAAAAATAACCGCTTGGTTAAAAATGCGGAGCAACAAGTCCTCTGGACAGATGAGTTATGCCAACAATTACAAACGGAAATTAATAAATCCAAAAATATTGAGCTGCAATTACAATTAAATAATCAGCTTCTTGAACAGAAAGTCAAAGAACGCACTTTCGATATTGCTAAAATGAACACCAATTTAGAAAATCAGCAACAAAATCTGGTGTTAGCCCATGAAATTGCCGGACTTCGACCTTGGGATTGGAATATTAAAGATCGGGAAATTTTAATCACCAACGCCAAACAACAAAAAACATTAAAGCCGTCCAAACTGCATCATCACCAACTACAAAATATTATTCACGCTGATGATCTCAAACATTTTAATTCGTCGATGAAACAACATTTACGCGGTTGGTCAGACCTCTATGAAGCCACCTATCGAATTCAAAATAATCTTGGAAAATGGAAATGGGTACATGACATTGGCAGAGTCATTACCCGTGACCCCGTCAATAAAAAACCTTTACGTATGGTGGGTATTCGTCGTGATATTCATCAGGAACGCACCGATCAGGAACGTTTAAAACTGACCGCCAGCGTACTAAAACAAGCTTCGGAAGGTATTTTTATACTGGATGAACAATTATGCTACATCGATATCAATCCATTCTACGAACAATTAACAGGTTTCTCACACCCAAAAATCATTGGCAAACATTTATTTGATATTGCAGTAAACGACAAATCTCAACAAAAAAGCAGTCATTGTTCCATTATCAATCAGCTACTTAATACAGGTGAATATGATGGGGAAATGAATGAAAAATTTCTCTCAGGTAAAGAACTGACGGTTTGGATGCACATTAATGCCATCACCGATGAGCAAAATCGTGTAACACACTATATTGGTATTGTTTCTGATTTAACTGAACGTAAACGACAAGAACAACGCCTGTCTTATTTAGAAAATTACGATCCCCTGACCGACTTACCCAATCGTTTTTATTACAACTATCAATTGCATCAATATTTGGTGAGCCAGCAGGATTCTCTTCACCAACTTGCGGTGATTCGCCTCAATATCGATCGTTTCAGACCGCTAAATGAATTCCTTTCAAACAGTGGTGGCGATGAATTATTACGTCAAGTTGCTCAAAGACTGCGACTCACCAATACGGAAGCTTTATTTTTAGCGCATTTAAACAGTGATGACTTTGCAATTGTCTATGAAATTTCACATATTCGACCATCGATTCAGCAACATTGTGAAAGTATAAGCAAAGCATTTTCATCAGCCTTCAATATTTTTGGTCAAGATCATATTATCACCCTCTCTATGGGCATTGCTTTTTACCCTGAAAATGGTCGCCAACTCGATTACCTTAACAATTGCGCAGAACAGGCATTAACGGACGCGAAGAACTTAGGTGGCAATACCATTTGTTCTTATACCAATAAAAATAGCGCTTTGCTTGAACAAGGCATTTATTTAGAACGCGATTTAAGACTTGCGATTAATAACAATGAATTGATTGTTTACTATCAACCCAAAATTAATTTTAGCGACCAAAATATTTATGGCTTTGAAGCCCTCGTCCGCTGGAATCACCCAACCAAAGGGATTATTCCGCCAAATTCGTTCATTCCCTTAGCAGAACGAACCAGTTTAATTTCAGATATTGGCAGAATTGTTATACAACAAACCGCTAAACAAATTAGACACTGGAATGATTTAGGCTTTAATAATATATGTGTATCGGTCAATGTAGTTGCACAACAATTACAACGTGGACAGTTACTTGAAGACCTCGACTATGCCATTGAAACCTACCAAATCTCAGGGTCGAGTCTAGAGCTTGAAATTACCGAATCATCGCTGCTTGAAAACTCCATTACGCTTAAAAATCTGCTTGATGAAATCAAAGAACGTAAAATCAACATTTCTCTAGATGATTTTGGAACGGGTTATTCATCACTGTCCTATCTCGCTGATTTTCCAATTGATATATTAAAAATAGATCGAAGTTTTATCTCTAAAATTGGCGAAAATAAACAAGAAGCCATTGTCAGTGCCATGATTGCCATGGGCAAAGCTATGGGCATGATGGTGGTTGCTGAGGGGATTGAAACCAAGCAACAACTTCAGTATTTACAAGATCTCAAATGTGACATTGCTCAAGGCTTCTTGTTTTCAAAGCCTTTACCCGAAAATGAAGCAACCAGCTTCCTCGAACAACATCGACTTATACCTGCTTAATATAAGTCTACCGATCTAAATAAAAGTTTACTTGAAAAAGGTATATTCGCGACTGTGCTAAGGTCCTAACAAATGTTATATTCGACCAAAGTACGCAAAAAAAACCACCAGCTTTGGGCTGGGCAACTCAAGCAACAAT
Source organism: uncultured Gammaproteobacteria bacterium (assembly GCA_963812025.1). Lineage (GTDB taxonomy): Bacteria > Pseudomonadota > Gammaproteobacteria > Pseudomonadales > Moraxellaceae > Acinetobacter. Next base: position 175,826 of record CAWETQ010000006.1, on the reverse strand, counting down.
AGAGATACCGATGGACGATCAATCATTAAAACAGCAAGCTTTGTACTACCACGAATATCCAACACCAGGGAAAATCAGTGTTACACCAAGCAAACAGCTGGTCAACCAACATGACTTAGCACTTGCTTACTCTCCAGGTGTCGCAGCGCCATGTTTAGAGATTGAACGCGACCCATCAACAGCAGCACTTTATACCGCACGTGGAAACTTGGTTGCTGTGATTACAAATGGTACAGCCGTTTTAGGTCTAGGCAACATTGGCCCATTAGCGTCTAAACCTGTGATGGAAGGTAAAGGTGTACTGTTTAAAAAATTCGCGGGTGTCGATGTATTTGACCTCGAAATTGCTGAAAATGATCCAGACAAAATTGTCGATATCATTGCAGCATTAGAACCAACTTTTGGTGGTATTAACCTTGAAGATATCAAGGCACCAGAGTGTTTCTATATTGAGAAAAAACTTCGTGAACGCATGAATATTCCTGTGTTCCATGATGATCAACATGGCACATCGATTATTGTCGGTTCAGCTTTACTCAATGCTTTACAACTGACTGGCAAAAAAATTGAAGAGATTAAAATTGTCGCTTCAGGTGCCGGTGCTGCGGCATTGTCATGTTTAGATTTGCTTTGTGCTTTAGGTGCGAGCAAGGAAAACATTACCGTTGCCGATTCACGTGGTTTGTTAACGACCAAACGTGACAACCTTGATGAATCTAAAAAACGCTACGTTCAAGACATTGAAGGCTCTCAACTTGCAGATGTTATTGCGGGTGCAGATATGTTCCTTGGACTTTCTGCGGCAGGCATTTTAACCAAAGAAATGGTTAAAGTGATGGCTGAAAATCCAATCATTTTCGCCTTAGCAAACCCAGATCCAGAAATTCTACCTGAACATGCACATGAAGTACGCTCTGATGTGATCATGGCAACGGGACGTTCGGATTATCCAAACCAAGTGAATAATGCGCTTTGTTTCCCTTATATCTTCCGTGGTGCTCTAGATGTTGGCGCAACCACCATTAATGAAGAAATGAAAATTGCTTGCGTATATGCAATTGCACGTATGGCTCATGTTGAAGCAGATGCAGCAACGTATGGCGAAAAATCGGCATCATTTGGTCGTGACTACCTGATTCCACGTCCACTTGATCAACGCTTAATCCTTGAAATTGCCCCTGCTGTTGCTAAAGCAGCAATGGATTCTGGTGTAGCGACTCGCCCGATTCAAGATTTCGCTGCATATCGTCAAAAATTGTCTGAGTTTGTATACAACTCTGCATTTATGATGAAACCGATCTTTGCACAAGCAAAATCTGACCCTAAACGCATTGCCTATGCGGAAGGTGAAGACTTACGTGTTCTTCGTGCAGTTCAAATTGCAGTGGATGAAGATTTAGCAAAACCAATTCTGGTGGGTCGTACTGCTGTGATTGAAGCAAACATCAAGAAATTGGGCTTGCGTCTTGAACACGGCGTCAACATTGAAATTGTAGATCAAGAGAACAACCCGCATTACGAACAGTTTGCAGATGATTACTATCAAACCATGCAACGCAAAGGGGTAACACCTGAGTATGCGCAACGTGAATCACGTCGTCGCTCTACCCTGATTGCTGCAATGTTAGTGAAACATGGTCATGCAGACGGTATGCTTTGTGGTACATATTCAAGCTATGACATTCACTTAGATTTCGTGAAAAATGTAATTGGCTTAAAAGAAGGTCGTAGCACATTCTTTACCCTCAATGCGTTAATGCTTCAAGATCGTAACTTGTTCATTGCCGATACTTATGTCAATACCAACCCAACGGCTGAACAGTTGGCTGAAATGACCATTTTAGCGGCTGAAGAAGTGCGTCGTTTTGGTGTGACTCCACGCATTGCGTTATTATCGCATTCAAGTTTTGGTTCTGACCAAACGGATGCAAGTGCACAAAAAATGCGTAAAGTATTTGAAATTTTAAGTGAAATTGCACCTGAACTAGAAGTCGAAGGTGAAATGCACGGTGATGCTGCACTAGATGAAAATATTCGTCATTTTGCATTCCCGAACTCACGTTTCAAAGGTTCTGCAAATTTACTGATTATGCCAAACCTTGATGCGGCAAACATTTCATTCAACTTATTGAAATCTACATCAGGTAATAATGTGACCATTGGTCCTATTTTACTCGGTGCAGCTAAACCTGTACATATCTTGACACCGACTGCAACAACACGTCGTGTGGTCAATATGACAGCTTTGACAGTTGCTGAAATTCAACAAGCCCAAGCTGAATAAAAGAGAATCTTTAGTAAAAAGCTAAGGTTCTTTACTTGAGAAAACCTCTATTCTGTAGCATGATTGCTTGAAGAATAGAGGTTTTTTCATGCGAGTTTATTTAGTAGGCGGTGCAGTACGTGATCACTTACTCGGTCACCCCTATCACGAAAAAGATTATGTCGTTGTCGGTGCTACACCTGAACAACTGAGCGCGCTTGGCTATCAACCTGTAGGCAAAGATTTTCCTGTTTTCCTACACCCCAAAACAAAAGAAGAATATGCATTAGCCCGTACCGAGCGCAAATCGGGTCATGGTTATCATGGTTTTGAATTTTATACTGATGTCAGTGTCACGCTTGAAGAAGACCTCATTCGTCGTGATCTGACCATTAATGCCATGGCCATGGATGACGATGGCAATATTTATGATCCCTATAATGGTCAACAAGATTTGGCCGATCGGGTGCTCCGCCACGTGTCCGATGCTTTCGTAGAAGATCCTTTACGTGTACTGCGTATTGCACGTTTTGCAGCACGTTATAAATCATTTGGATTTAGCATTGCCGCTGAAACTTTAGCACTGATGCAGAAATTGGCAGAATCAGGTGAATTGGAAGCATTAACCCCTGAACGTGTCTGGAAAGAAACTTCCCGCGCCTTGATGGAAGATCATGCTGATGAGTATTTTGAAACTTTGCGCGCTTGTGGTGCACTAAAAGTCCTATTTCCAGAATTAGATGCTTTATACGGTGTTCCCCAACGTCCTGAATATCATCCAGAAATTGATTGTGGCATTCATACCATGATGTCATTACAACAAGCCTGTAAAGCCCATTATTCACTCGAAGTACGTTTTGCCGTTTTAATGCATGATTTAGGTAAAGCACTTACTCCAGTCGATGAATTACCGCGTCATATCATGCATGAAGAACGTGGCATCAAGCCTGTCACTGAAGTCTGCGATCGACTTAAAGTGCCAACCCATACCAAGCAGCTTGCAATTGCGGTCTGTAAGGAACATTTAAAATGTCATCAAGCTTTAACCCTTAAACCGGGCACTTTATGGCGCTTATTACAACGTTTAGATGTATTACGTCGTCCTGAACGTGTTGAAGCCTATGTTCAAGCTTGTGAATGTGATTCACGTGGTCGTCTCGGTTTAGAAAATCGTGAATATCCACAAGCGCAATATGTACTCGATGCGATGGAAGTTGTTCGTGGTATTAAAGCACAAGATCTACCACCCGATATTCAAGGCCCCGATATTGGTGAAATGCTTATTCAACGTCGGATCAAAGCAATTGAAGCGTTAAAAGCACAGCAAACTGTTTTAATTGTCTAGCTTAGAAAAAAGCTTCTCTTATGAGTAATGCCAGTTAGTTAAGAAATTGACTGGTATTTTATTTTTAAATTCATGATGTTATTCGATACGCGGAAACGTCATCCGCAACTGTTCGAGGCAAAACTATTTTAAAAAAATAAGGTTTCTGCGATTTATTAATCAATAAAAGGAATTTGGCGAGTTTTGCGGATGACAAATGCCTTTGATTACTTTGGGCTTATCCAAAGTAATAAATGAGCTCCAAGTATTTGATTTAAAAAATACAAGACTCCGTCATGAATAACTGAAAATTAAGGACTTTATTTCTAAAACCCTTAACTGACTGACATTATCTCTTATGAGAAGATTTTTTTAACCCCTCCCTTGCATAGCAATTCGATTCATCTTTAAAAAATGAAGAACTTCCCCCTCCCTTTTTTAAAGGGTGAGAAACATTGTTTCGCAAGGGAGGGATTTATAAGATTTTTTAGCGATATTTTTAAGAAACATCAGCAGGGAAAGTAATCACTTTCTCTAACTTCATCTGCTGCGTTGCAATCATCAATAAACGATCAACTCCTAAAGCGATGCCGGAACATTCAGTCATATTCGGCAATGCTGCCAATAAATATTCATCAATCGGCATCACATGTAAACCTAACTTTTCACGCTCCAAATTATCCGCTTCAAAGCGAGAACGTAACACCGCAGCATCAATTAGTTCATCATAGGCATTTGCCAATTCTAAACCTTCAATATATAGCTCAAAACGTGCTGCAACGTGCTCGCCATCTTCATCGATTCTGACTTTGGCAAGAGATGCCATTTCAGCCGGAAAATCGGTTAAAAATACTGGTGTATCAAAGCCTAAACTCGGTTCAACCATATGTGAAAATAACAAGTCGATATAACCCAAACGGTCATCACCCAAATCCAGATTTAAACCGACACGGTTACAGCAGTCTTTTAACTGTTTTAAACTGGCTTGTAATGGATTGAGATCCAAACGATCCATAAATGCATGTTTATAACTTAAAATGGTTGGACGCACTTCACCAAAACGATGCGCCAAAGTCACATTGAGCAAATCAGTGACTTCAAACATTAACCCTTTTAAGCTTAAATTTGGGCGATACCACTCCAACATGGTGAATTCACTGTTGTGTTTACGTCCATGTTCATCATCACGGAAGACTTTACACATTTGGTAAATCGGCCCACTACCACTCGCCAATAAGCGCTTCATGGCAAACTCAGGTGAAGTCTGTAAATAATGAGTGTGTTGCTTTCCACCAAGATGACGCTGCGCCTGAACCGATGCTAAATGCACATCGGTTACACCCGCTTGGGACAATATTGGCGTTTCTACTTCCAGTACCTCACGTTCGGCAAAAAATTGACGAATTTGTGCATACATTTTGGCACGTGCTTTTAAAGCTTTAATATCACAGGTGGGCTGATAATTGACCATTTCAGTGTTTACCATTTCAGAACTTTCCATACTCATGCTTTAGGGCCTCCGTGTGCTGCCCATTCACGGCGTAATGGATAGGTTTTACGTAAATAATCAAAAGCCTGTTGATCGACTTTGCCCTCTTTTAAACAGGCACGTAAATTTGAGTCATCTCGTGCAATATCATAAATTTGACTCAGATGTTGTTTCAGCGCTTGCTTTAAATCCTGATTTTGGAAATATTGTTCACATACAGGTAATTGCGTTTCAAATTGCTTATTTGCGCTAAAGTTAAAAGTTTTGCAGAAAGCATCGTAAATCATTTGCGTACCACGTGCCTTACCTTCCAAGCTATAGCCCGCAATATGAGGGGTGACCAAACCAATTAAATTGAGTAATTCTGCTGAAATTTCAGGTTCATGCTCAAATACGTCTAACACCACTTGGCGTTTGGTGCTTTGAAGATCAGCAATCAAAGCTGACTCTTCCACCACTGGGCCACGTGCTGAATTGATCAGTATCGCTTCAGGCTTCATGTGTGCCAAAGCATCAGTATTGATCAAATGGAATGTCGGATGCTCCCCTGTTTGGGTTAAGGGAACATGAATCGAAATAGCATCTGCCGTTTTTAATAATGCTTCCAATTCAACCTGCTGGATCGTTTCACGATTCACAAAGGGATCACAACCAATCACATTCCAACCGAGCAATTTTGCCATATGCGCTAAACGTGAACCGACATTTCCTAAGCCAATAATCCCTAAGGTAAATTTTTCATTCTTATCGATTAAATTCGGTTGTAAATATAACAATGCCGTAATGACATATTCAGCAACTGCTTGAGCGTTACAGCCTGCCGCATTTGACCATGCAATGTGATGTTTTTCTAAGCTTGCAATATCTAAATGATCTGTACCAATCGTGGCACTACCGACAAATTTAACTGCGGTATTTTCTATCAACTGCGCATTTACTTTCGTCACAGAACGTACCAACAAGGCTTCAGCATCCTGTACATCTGCTTGGGTTAAAGTACGCCCTGCCGCTTGTTGAATTTCTCCAAAATCTGCAAAGAAATATTCAGTAAAAGCCAGATTTTCATCTGCGACGATTTTCATAGCACATTCCAATAACATGAAGAGCGCTATGATAACCTTTAGAAGCCAATCTGACTATGTAACTAAATTGAGCGGATGATGACTCTAGCCGACTAAGGCTCTTGCCTTGGTGCTAAATTCATCTCATGTCTAACTTGGCTGATGCGATCGTAAATCACTTTACGGAGTCGATTCACAGCGCCCAATGGTTTGTGTTCAGGCAAGGAATGCCACGGTGTAAAGGAAAGATTTTCACAAAATGCATTCTGAGCAGGCGTATCAAAAACCTGTTGAGGAATACGAATAGTGGCGACCTGATAAAAAGGCGCTTGCTCTTCTTCCCATTCGGTCATGGAATCTTCAACCGCTAAAGCATTTGACGTTCTTGGTTGCACTAGAAACGCCATACAAGCATCACCCTTTTGCAGGCTATTTCGTAGCGCATCGCGCAGGAAATCATGACTGGGGTTCTTTGGCATAGGATCTGTTGCTGCTGAGCAGGATCGAGCAGAATACTTGACTGCCTGACGATCAGCACCTATTCCTAACTGATAGGGAACCATAGACCAATATCGAGTGTGCAACGGATTTGAAATTTTCGTGTTGAGCTTTAATGCATTTAGCGTTCCCTTAGCGCCAAGTGCGAAAGGGATATGCAGTTTTTGCAAAAAGCGATCACTGTTTATATCCTGCATCAACGACCGATAACGACTGGGATCATCAGCAAAAAATACGGGATGATTGATCATAATAAAGTCTTGTGTGGTGGCCTGCTCCTCACTCTTCCAAGATTTTTTTCCCTGAGACTCCCATAATTTTTATTGCCATTCCACGCGCATCGCCTTTGATATCTGCCCTTGTTGCATCACGAGAGCCATTTGAGAAACGAATCCATGCCTGATATGTTTTACCGGGAATAAAAACACCCTTAGCCAGATGATTAGGCAGCGTTTCCATGACATGAAACTCAGCTCGCACACAACCATGCGCTTTTGGATGCGCATCACGACGGGCACTGCCTAAGGCATACTGTTGACGAATGGATTGTTCAATAATATCCGAGATCTCTTCGGCTATTGCCTTTTCATTCGGATACAACTTTTCACCTAAACCAGAATCAATACTGGGATAAAGAATCCGATTCGGCTGGGCAAGCATGCTAGGACTGCTATTTTTAGCTGGTGTAGCACCGCAACCACTGATTGCCACCAGCAGTGGTGCAAGCGCGAAGAACGGGTTAAAGGGTATCGACTGCATCAAACTTGGCATTGATTTTCTCCTTGCTACAAAGATAACATCAGAATCACATGAAGATTTTGAGCAGTGATCTTGTTAAACTTTTCGAGCTATAAAATCATTTTTTGCTTATTGAATACACTAAATGCTTATTAGGCGTTATGGAATAAAAATTTTAAAAGTTAAATAAGAATAATTTCTTAGTATAAAAATGAAAGTTAAGGAAAAATAATGAATACCAGCTATCCAAAACCCATAATAACAATACACTGACTGACCTTTATTCTAGTTGTCATTGCATATTTGAGCAGTGGAAATCCAGCCAAAACAGGCAGCCTTGGGCAAATTCATGTCCTTTGTGGAATATCCGTCTTTATTTTATTTTTTATTCGCTTAGGCTTAGTTTATATCTATAAAAACAATATTCCCCAAAATACGATTATTAATCAGTATCAAAAAATTCTATTTAACCCGAATCGCGGATAAGGACTCTCTTTTAAAATAATGAAATAAAAATGATATATCGGTCAAATACCATTAATTTTTCTGACCATTCGCATCAAATCATGATCTTTTTGACTCTAAAAAGAGTCCTTATGCTTAAGAAAAATCAACAGCCCTCCTTAAGCAGGATTCGGGTTGAATTAGTGATTTTAAATCTAGCTTGAACAATTGAACTCCATGAGTAATTAACTATTCAACTCTTTATTTTATTGAATCTTAAATGATCAATTTTTGCTTCATTACATCTAAATTTTTATGTGAGTTACTATGTGGGACAAAAACATAGACAAGAAAAAAGCCCTTGTAAATACAAGGGCTTAATTCAATATTTGGCGGAAGCGGTGAGATTCGAACTCACGGAGGGGGTAAACCCTCGTCGGTTTTCAAGACCGGTGCATTAAACCGCTCTGCCACGCTTCCAATGGCGGCTATCATATAAATAAAATCTAATCTTAGCAAATACTTTTATACTTTTTACCAACTGAATGCTTAAAATTAAACCAAAATAGATTAATTTGCTGAATTTTCAGGCTTTTCATAACGAATTTCATTGATATACCACCGTTTCTTGCCTGATGGTGTAACCACCTCAACCTCATCCTCCACTTGTTTGCCAAGTAAAGCTTGTGCCATAGGTGAACCAATTGAAATATGTTGCGGATGATGATCATAAATCTCATCTACCCCAACGATACGCACCGTGATTTGTTCACCTTGATCATTCTCAATATCGACCCAAGCACCAAAATACACTTTTCCCTCTTGTTCAGGAGAAAAATCAATAATTTTGAACTCTTCTAAACGCTTACCGAGGTAACGAACGCGACGATCAATCTTACGTAGAATCTGCTTATTATATTGGTAATCGGCATTTTCACTGCGGTCACCTAGGCTCGCGGCCCAATTTACTTTTTGGGTGATTTCTGGTCGTTCTTTATGCCACAAATGTTGTAATTCTGCGACTAATTTATCATGTCCAGCACGTGTAATTAAGTTAGATTTCATAGTGATTTTAGTTTTTACACTTACAATTTATTGACAAGAATGCGCTATTCTATCTGTTATTTAAAGAAAACTAAAGTTTATAAAATTAATTATTTAATTAAATTAATAACTTATACTGCATTTTTTAAAAAAAATTAGTACAAAATTTGACAAGTCTATTTTTCAGCCTTATTATGCGACCATGTTTTCAAGTCGATCAATTTTTAATCTATGTAGAGATTCTACATTATTCTCCTTTTAATCCAATGTCATTTTTGAATGACGTCATGACTGCCCAACCCTTATTGAATTTATCAAACTTGAAAAAGTCTGAGGCATGTTTGCCTCTAATTTTTAGGGCATAAATTACTTGTAGCGGAGACAACATGCACAGTAGTTCAACTTCTAGAGCCAGGCTTAGCCTTAACTCTTTAACCTCTTCTCTCTCTTTAAAAATCCTTGCTTTTAGTACGCTGTTAATTCCTTTTCACAGTATTAATGCAAGTAAATCGTACCAATACGATTCTGTGGTAAGCGGCAAGCAATTAACTGTCGTTTCAGTCGAAAATTCGACTACAGTCTTTCAAGATGGTTCACACTTGCATGGTTTTGGTTATGACCTTGCGCGTAACTATGCCAACAGTTTAAATGTCAAACTGGTATTTAAAACTGTTCCAGATAATGCCACAGCACTCAAGTGGATATCACAAGGTAAAGCAAACTTTGCCATGACCACTGCCGATGTAGGTTCAATTGAGAAAAAACAATTAACTTCATTTTCAGCAACCTGTGGTGATTTAAATAGCCTGCAAAAAAATGGCTTAAATACCAATCTAAACTGGGTATTTAAACATGCCGATGATCCACTGACTCAGACTGCGAGTGGTTTTGTCTGTCAAGGGAAACAATCGGGTTCAATTCGCCAACTTGCTTCATTCTATAACCAAAATGTGGTGAAAGAAGAAGCATGGGGTAGCATTCAGCGTGATTTGAATCAACGTATGCCTATTTATAAAGCCAGCTTTAAAAATACAGCTGCAAAATATGATTTAGATTGGCATCTATTGGCCGCGATTGGCTATCAGGAATCCTATTTAAAACCGAATTCCGTTTCACCTACGGGTGTGCGTGGTTTAATGATGCTGACCAATAGCACTGCCAAAGCGATGGGTGTGAGTAATCGAACTGACCCTGCCCAAAGTATTGAAGGTGGCGCGAAATATTACGACCAGATGCTCAGCCGATATAAAGACGTTCCTTATCCTGATCGTAACTGGTATGCGCTTGTTGCTTATAATATGGGCCCGGGTGCAGTCAATCAGATTCAAAATAAAATTAAAGCACAGGGTAAAAACCCCAACAATTGGGTGAATTTGTACAGTTATTTAGATAATAACAAAGCCAGTAATGGTCGTTATCGACAAGCTGTTCAATATGTGACGCGTATCCGTGCCTATTTAGAACATATTAAGTCGACACCTCAGTTAGTTAATATCTAACCTATGCGCTGTAGACAAAAAAAAGCTTAGCAAAATTGCTAAGCTTTTTTTTGTCTAAAAGACTTAAGCCGTTTGCTCAAGCACTTTTTTAAATAAATCTTTTTGTTCAGAGCTTGGCTTCGCTGTTTGTAAAGCCATTAATTGTGACATATCACCTTGAACTTTAATTTTGCCTGTCATAAAGGCTTGCATTGCCGCAGCCATATCAAACTCTAGGAACACTTTACGAAGTGTTTCACCATCCATATTCAAAGTCGTTTTCGCATTTGAAGATAGACCTTTTTTGATTGCACCACCATCCAAAGACAATTCAGTATTGCCATCAGAATCTGCAACCACCAAGTTGATTGCTAAATTTGCAAGTGCAGGTGGTAAGTTTAAATCACCAGCTTGAGCAGTTAAAGTCTCTACAGTTGAAAACCAATCATCAGTTAAAAAGGCAGGCATGGTGTTTCCTCAATTTATTTGTTCATTTGTCGCCTATCCAGACAACATCTTTGTGAAGCTATTGTGCTTGACGCCTGTTATAGCATGTAAATTCGTTTTCTGCTTAAAGTTTTTTGCATCCAGCGTTCAATTTTTATATATTTAATACATTATTTAGATAAATCAATTAAATAAAACAAACACCAATCCTAAAATTGGTGTTTGTAATCACCATTATTCTACCGCAAAGCCCAAATCAACCATATTGATGCGTTTGCTTGATGCTTCATCTTCGGTTGAACCGCTACCAGTGAAATCAATTTCACGTTGTTCATCTAAAGCTTCAAAATCAAACAACTCACGATCGGCCAATTGTGAAGGTGATACGTTCTGCATGGCACCAAAAATACTATGTAAGCGCTTTGGATATTCTGCATCCCATTCACGCAACATATTGTTGATCATCGCACGCTGTAAATTTTCCTGCGAACCACATAAGTTACATGGAATAATCGGGAACTGACGCATTTCTGCATATTTGATGATGTCTTTTTCTTCCACATAAGCCAGTGGACGAATCAAGATATTCTTCTTGTCGGATGACAAAAGCTTCGGTGGCATTGCTTTTAAGCTACCGCCATGAAACAAATTCAAGAAGAAGGTTGCCATAATGTCATCACGATGATGACCTAAAGCGACTTTAGTTGCCCCAATTTCCTGCGCGAAACCATATAACGAACCACGACGTAAGCGTGAACACACTGCACAGTACGTTTTACCTTCAGGTGTTAATTTTTTGGTAATGCTGTAGGTGTCTTTTTCCAAAATATAATATGGAATGTTATTTTCTTCTAAATAACGTGGCAACACATCTTCAGGAAAACCCGGTTGCTTTTGGTCAAGATTCACCGCAACCACATCAAAGTTGATCGGTGCAATCCGTTTAAACTGCAACATGATGTCTAGCAAGGTATAACTGTCTTTACCACCAGAAATACATACCATTACCTTGTCACCTTCTTCGAGCATTTTAAAATCACGAATGGCATGACCGACTTGACGGCGAATCTTTTTCAACAAACGGTAATATGCCGAACTTGTAGGCAGTTCTGGTTTGAAATTAAATCCTTGTTCGGACTCAACTGGCGAGTACATAGACGAGATAAACCATAAATAAAAATACCGCGCGATTTTATCCGATTCAGCTGCATATCGCACCAAAAGAATTTATTTTCTGAAAATTGATGATTGCTGTCATATTCACGCAATCATCGGCATGCTATTTTGACCTTTTCAGTTCAATTTTAACCCACAATGCTTACTGTTTGTACTTTTCCACAGTTGTCCACAAAAGCTGTGGATAACTTTGTGGATTTCAAAAGGCTTGACAGGGTCTCCGACCTATTCTTTAAGGCTTCTATTTAAATTGATTACTTTTTGATCGTTTTTATTTTCAATAAAAATCAGTTACTTATTAGTGTCAAGTTATCCCGATTAAAAAAAAATTAAATATTTTTTGATTACTATCTCTACAATTAGCACTTGCTTTTTACAAACTCAACGAGAAATAAATTCAGAAATCCTTTCTATCCTGTTTTTTTTTGTTAAACTCCTATTCAACTGTTTGAGGCAGATTTTTTTCTACATTCAAAAATGAAAAATAACATTGTAAGTATTGGATTTTATATTTTGGGGTGTGTAACAGTTAGTTTTGTTACAGCGACGAGTTACGCCGGTCAAACCATTTATCAACTATAAAGAGTATAATGGCTCGACTTTACTCACCAACAAAAAAGTCCATATAGCTCATTTAAAAGTTGAAAAAAAAACCTACTATCCTGACAGTAATATGCATAGCTATAGTAACTGGGGAAGTTCTGAAGCTTCCGTTTTGCCGAGCTATAATCGCAATAAAAATGCTTTCGACCATATTATTAAGCAAGCGGCATCACAACACCGTATTTCTGAAGGCTTAATTAAAGCCGTGATGCACACTGAATCTGGATTTAATGTCAATGCCCGCTCCCCTGTGGGTGCGCAAGGACTGATGCAACTGATGCCTGCCACAGCACGACGTTTTAATGTGTCCAATGCTTTTGATCCACAACAAAACATTATGGCTGGGGCAAAATATTTAGCATGGTTAACGAAACGTTTTAATGGCAATACCTCATTGGTTTTAGCCGGCTATAATGCAGGTGAAGGTAATGTTGCGAAATATGGTGGTATTCCGCCATTTAAAGAAACGCAAGACTATGTCAGACGAGTCAGCAGTCGTTTCAGTAACTTATACTCAAATGGCGTCGGTTTAAGCTCGAGTTCAAATCGTGATAACCCACCAGATAATGCTAAAATTATTGCGCAATCGACTCCAGATGAACCTTCACCCTCTCGTTACAGTGAACAACGTCAGATTATTACGACTTCTAATGGTAGTTTTACTGATGCGCCAATGCGCTCATATGCCACGGCGCATGCGACTGCTTCTGCAAAAATCTCAATTACCGATTAAAAAACTCAGTGTGCAAACTCTATGATTCAATAGAATGAACCATTTTTCCCTTGAATTTTTGAAGATTACACCTCATATTTACAAAGATGATTTTTGATTCATAAATCAGATTATTTTTTTATTATAAGAGGATTTTCTCAATGATGCGGATTGGTTTGTTCTTGCTTACCAACCTCGCGGTACTGGTGGTAGCTGGCATTATTTTGTCACTCTTCGGTGTCGGTAGTTACCATGGCGCGGGTGGCTTAAATCTGGGCAACCTACTGGTTATCTGTTTTGTCTTTGGTATGGTTGGTTCTCTCATTTCTCTATTCATGTCGAAATGGATGGCGAAAAAAACCACGGGTACTGAACTGATTGACCCGAATGCGCCTCGTAACCAAGCAGAAGCATGGTTATTACAAGAAGTTGCGCAATTGGCTCAACGTTCTGGTATTAAGATGCCAGAAGTGGGTATTTTCCCTTCTTATCAATCAAATGCTTTCGCTACAGGTTGGAACAAGAACGATGCTTTAGTTGCCGTTTCAACGGGTTTGCTTGAACGTATGAACAAAGATGAGCTTCGTGCTGTACTTGCGCATGAAATTGGTCACGTTGCCAATGGTGACATGGTCACACTTGCCCTTGTACAAGGCGTAGTCAATGCCTTCGTGATGTTCTTTGCCCGTGTCGTGGGTGACTTTATTGACCGTAATGTCTTTGGTCGTGAAGACGGCGAAGCGCCAGGACTTGCTTACTTTGGTATTACCATCGTATTGGATATTGTGTTTGGTATTCTTGCCTCTTCTATTGTGATGTGGTTCTCGCGTTACCGTGAATATCGTGCCGACGAAGCAGGTGCACGTTTAGCCGGTAAACAAGCGATGATCTCTGCATTATTACGCTTACAAGCTGAATCAGAACTGCCTGATCAAATGCCAAAAGAAATGAAAGCGTTCGCCATTACGGAAGGTAAAGAACAAGGTTTTAGTTTAGCCGCTTTGTTCCAAACTCACCCAACGATTGAGCAACGTGTAGCTGCATTACAACAGTTAAATTGTCCATAATATTTTTGATTGAATGGATATCAAAAAGCCTCCGCCATGGAGGCTTTTTTTAATGCTGCTGAATACAACGTAATAAACTGCCATTGATATCAATCACACAAAAAAGTTCAATTTCCTCTAACTGCTGCATTTCGGTGATGCGTGCATTGGGAAATGCTGACCAATCTAAATTGCGCCAAGCTTGATCCAAAGTCGATAAATCCTGCACACGAATACATGCGCTATGCCAAGATGTTTTCGGATCTAATTCTGGGTGATGAAAAAACTCGATCTTTAAATTCTCTTTCTCTAGCATCATCCAGACATCTGATTGATAAAGACACTGAAACCCCAACATGGCATAAAAATTTCGTGTGGTCTCAAAATCAAGCGCAGGTAAATTTGCAGCAATATAATCCATCATCTTTTATCCATCACATAAGCTAAACACTTAGAGCTTGAAACCATTGCCATAGCCAGCTCAGTCCAAACCACATCGCAATCAACATCAAGACTAAAACGATTGCTCCTAAAAAATCGGGGATATGCAGCCAAATCCACGCCACTACGGGATTGCGCCAAAATGCTGACGTCTGCTGTTTATGCTCTAAGCTTTCATGTAAAAAGGGATGCAGCACATGTGAATCACTCTGAATCTGATATTCCTCTCGGATGTACTCATGCACAACAGTTAAAGCTCTTCGGCTTGGGCGAATAAAAATATCAAACACAGTACCAATCACAGGAATAAAACCAATGACTGCATCCATCATGGCCAATTTCATGACAGAATTTAATTTGCGCTGTGGCACGCCAATCTGTTTGGCTTTATAAATGGCATAACACGTCAGTGCAAAGCCCGCAACCTCACCCGCCACAGGAATGGTACTTAACGCGGCATCTGCCCCGACCCCTTGCTTGGTAAAGGGAATACGCACCACCGAATCCATCATATTGGCGAACTTGGCTAAATCTCGTTCTAGTCGCACCACTTCTTGTTGGCTGAGTTTTTTTTGTGGTTGCTCTGGCATAGCCTAAATTCCAATAAAATCATTGATCTAAATCATTACGATTACACCACATCTTGGCATAAGGATTTGTATTGATATGATAAATTTAAACAATGCACTCAAAAAGTTAAATTAAGAATGCATTGTTTGCTTATTCGCATCCAACTTAAGATTAATTGGCATTCATTTTGGGTTTAAACAGCGTGCGTATCAACACATACATAAATGGAATAAAAATCAGCACCAAAATGGTTGCAAAAATCACCCCACCTAACACACTGACGCCAATTTCCTGACGACTCGCAGCACCCGCACCAAAAGCAAAGACCAATGGAATCACGCCTGCACCAAATGCCAATGAGGTCATCAGAATGGGACGTAAGCGTAGGCTCGCACCTTCTAATGCAGCTTCAATCGCATTTTTGCCTTGTTGTTGCGCTAAGGATGCAAACTCGACAATTAAAATCGCATTTTTACAGGACAAGCCAATAGTGGTCAGTAAAGCAATTTGGAAATAAATGTCATTGGGAAATCCAACAAAATAACTAAATAAGATATTGCCGCCAATCCCAAGCGGAATCGCACTCATGACTGCGCTAGGAATAGACCAACTTTCATAAAGCGCAGCTAAGCATAGAAAAATGAAGCCAATTGACACCAGATATAACAGCAGTGATTGGTTACTTGATTTTTGCTCTTCAAAAGATAAACCGCTCCATGCCACATCAATACCCGATTGCTGTTCAACCAGCTGAGCGACATCTTGCATGGCAGCGCCTGAACTGACATTTTTAGCGGTATCTGCTTCCATTTGTAATGCGGTATAGCCCATATAGCGATTAACCACTTCAGGCCCACCGCTCCAAGTCACATTGGCAAAATGACTAAAGGAAACCATTTGATTCAGATCATTACGCACAGACCAATAGTGCAAATCTTCTGGTTTAGAACGGAATTCAGCATCGCCTTGCATCATGACCCGTTTAATCCGACCACGGTCAATAAAATCATTGATATAGCTGCCGCCCCATGCACTGGACAATGTGCTATTAATTGCAGTTTGCGATAGCCCATTTGCCATGGCAAGTTTCTGATCGACATTGACCTTTAACTCAGCTTTATCTGGATTGGAACGCTTATCGAGGTTTTCAAAAGTCGCATATTGTTTTGCTTGTTGCTGTAATTGCTTAAATTCACTTTCTAAATACTGACGACCTTGACCATTCACATCA
Source organism: uncultured Gammaproteobacteria bacterium (assembly GCA_963812025.1). Classification (GTDB taxonomy): domain Bacteria; phylum Pseudomonadota; class Gammaproteobacteria; order Pseudomonadales; family Moraxellaceae; genus Acinetobacter. Next base: position 159,261 of record CAWETQ010000006.1, on the reverse strand, counting down.
CGAATCCAAAAATCCAGTCCATCAGTTTGACCTAAACCACTGACCGAAGATGGCAAACTCACACTAATTTGTGCATTCGGATTACTTTTAAAATATTTTAAAGCACGCTCACGGATGGCTTGTGCTGAGTTTTCAGCCCCAGAACGCTCATCCCAATGTTTTAATGCAATAAAACCCTGCCCCAAATTTTGCCCTGTGCCGGAAAAATTACGCCCATAGCGAATCATCACCAAATTGACATTCTCTTTTTCATGTTCTAAAAAATATTGTCGAATCTGTTCACCAATGTCTCGACTTTTTGACATCGGTGCGCCATCGAGCAGTTTAAACTGTACATTTAAAATCCCCTGATCTTCACTGGGAATAAAACTGGTGGGTAATGCACGATAGAACAATGCAAAAACAGTAATTAATGCAACAAAAACAACGAGGGAAATGGCTTTGTGTTGAATCGTCAACTTGGATAATTTTAAATAATGCTGCTTTAAACCCTCTAACTTTTGATTAAACCACAGTGCCCATTTTGCAGGCTGTGGATTCGGTTTTAAAATCAATGCGCATAAAGCGGGGGTTAAAATCAGTGCCACAGCTAAAGATAAAGCCATTGCAGCCACTAAAGTTATTGAAAATTGGCGATAAATCACGCCCGTTGAGCCACTAAAAAATGCCATCGGAATAAATACCGCCGTCAGCACCAAAGTAATCCCAATCAATGCACCGCTAATTTCTTGCATCGACTCAATGGATGCTTGTTTTGCCGTTAAATTTTTCTCGTGCATCAAGCGTTCAACATTTTCAACCACCACAATCGCATCATCAACCAAAAGCCCTATCGCCAAAACCAAGGCAAACAAAGTTAAAGTATTAATACTCATGCCCAGCACAGACAATACCGCCATCGTCCCCAAAATCACCACGGGTACAGTAATGGTTGGAATAAGTGTCGCGCGCCAATTTTGTAAAAAAATAAACATCACTACAATGACCAACAAAATGGCTTCAAACAGTGTTTTGACCACCTCCTTAATCGATTCTTGGACAAATGGCGTATTATCCCGTGGATAAACCAACTGATAGCCGTCAGGCAATTGTGTTGTCAGATGATCGACTTCAGCCTTAATTAAAGCCGAAGTGGCTAAGGCGTTGGCACCTGAAGCTAAGGAAATGCCCATTCCCGCAGAGGGAAAACCATTAATGGTATTAAATGACTGATAGTTTTCCGCACCTAACTCAATGCGTGCGACATCTTTTAAATAGATAAAACTGCCGTCTCTGGTCGATTTCACAATGATATTTTCAAATTCTTCGACGCTTTTTAAGCGTGAACCTGAAGTCACTTTGGCATTTAAATATTGATCTTTTAAAACAGGTAAATCACCAATTGCCCCAGCCGCTACTTGGGTATTCTGTGCTTCGACTGCGGCACGAATATCACTGGGCATTAAGTTATATTGTTTTAATTTTAAGGGGTTTAACCAAATGCGCATGGCATATTGTGAGCCAAAAACATCCACCTCACCAATGCCTTCAATACGAGCTAAATCTTGCTCCAAATGCGTCATCATATAATCGGACAACTCAATATTGTCACTTTTTCCCGAAGCATCGTACAAGCCAATCACCATATGGGTATCGCCCAGTGACTTAAATACATTGACCCCTTGGCGCTGTACATCTTCAGGTAAACGATTCAGCACACCGTTAATGGCATTTTGCACTTGAACTTGCGCGGTATCTGGATCGGTTCCATTTTCAAAACTGATACTAATTCGACTACGACCCGATGAATCACTACTGGAACTAAAATACAGCAAATCATCAATGCCTTTAATTTGCTGTTCTAAAACTTGGGTAACACTTTGTTCCACCGTTTCAGCCGATGCGCCCGTATACGTTGCACTTACGGTAATGCGTGGTGGCGCAATATCGGGGTAACGCTCGACGGGTAAATTCAACACTGCGAAAAGCCCAAAAGCCATGACAATAATAGCCAATACACCAGCAAAGATTGGGCGTTGAATAAAAAATTTCGACAGCATATGACTTGATCGCAGTATAAAAAGGTGAGATTGCTAAACATTCAAAAACTGTTTTTTAATTTAGCAAATTTATGTTGATATTCAGTGACTAAAAGTCAAAACACAATAACATTTAACAGAAAAATAATTTTTTGCCCTAAATAAGGAGAAATAATGAAGATGCATCACATTGAATCAAAAATCACTTCATGATGATTTCCGCTATTGATCATCATACGGTTAATACTTGCTTCAACACGATCACTTTTTAAAGAAACCTTTTTGAAATTAATCTCTATTTAATAAATCTGTTCTATGTTGTCTGAAATTGATGATTTTTTAAATTATGAACCCACATTCCCCCTTCAAAGGCTCAACAGGCTTAAAACGCATTATCAATGCCACCTCATATTCCCTTGCTGGTTTTAAAGCTGCATTTTCCAATGAAGCCGCTTTTCGGCAAATTACATTTTTAAATGCAGTGCTCATTCCCAGTAGTTTTTTGCTTGATGTATCCCGCGTAGAACAAGCATTCATGGTTGCTGTCTGTTTACTGGCACTGATTGTGGAATTATTTAATTCTGCGATTGAAGCCGTTGTCGATCGTATTTCTTTAGAAAAACATATACTTTCAAAAAATGCCAAAGATATGGGCAGTGCCGCACAATTTGTGGCTTTAAGTATTATTTTTATCACATGGCTACTGATTTTAATACCTTAACCACTGAAGTAACGATCTAAATATAATCGTTCCCTTGAGCTTTATAGCTTGGTCTTATTGCAATTAAAAGCCATAAAAAAACCCTGCTTGCGCAGGGTTTTTTCTGAATCAGTTGGGGGGATTAACCACCAAATTGGTTCATTGTATTTTTAGAGTCATCACCAGCTTTCAATGCATTGTCACCAGCGAAGATTTCTTTGTGATCATCACCGATGTCAGAACCAGCCATTGCTTGGTGTTTAACACATGCGATCGTACCGCGGATTTCTTTACGTTGTACGCCAGCAACATAAGCAAGCATACCTTGATCGCCGAAGTAACCTTTAGCAAGCTCATGTGTAGAAAGAGCAGCTGTGTGGTAAGTCGGAAGTGTGATCAAGTGATGGAACACACCCGCTTCACGAGCAGCATCAGCTTGGAATGTACGAACTTTTTCGTCAGCATCAGCAGCCAATTCAGTCGCATCGTATTCTTCGCTCATTAACTTAGCGCGGTCATATGCAGAAACGTCTTTACCTTCAGCAACAAAACGATCATAAGACTGTTGACGGAAATTAAGCGTCCAGTTGAATGATGGGCTGTTGTTATAAACAAGCTTAGCGTTTGGAACTGATTCACGTACACGGTTCACCATGTGAGCGATTTCGTCTACGTTTGGAGTCGCAGTTTCGATCCAAAGTAAGTCAGCACCATTTTCAAGGCTAGATACACAGTCAAGTACAACACGGTCAATTTGCGTGTCAGCACGGAACTGGTAAAGGCCAGACGCTAAACGCTTAGGACGGTGTAATTTACCATCACGTTTGATCAAGATTTCGTCTTCTTGAGCATCAGCAATGTCAATTTCAGTCGTTTCTAGGAAACCGATGTATTGAGAAGCGATGTCACCTGGCTCTTTAACCACTGGGATTTTTTGAGTCAAGTCAGCGCCTTCAGAGTCAGTACGCGCAACGATGATACCGTCATCAACGCCCATTTCTAAGAATGCATAACGAAGTGCATGGATCTTAGCGATAAAGTCTTCATGTGGAACTGTTACTTTACCAGCTTGGTGACCACATTGTTTCGCATCAGATACTTGGTTTTCGATTTGTAGTGCACAAGCACCCGCTTCGATCATTTTTTTCGCAAGTAAATAAGTCGCTTCGTCATTACCAAAACCAGCATCGATGTCCGCAATAATTGGCACAACGTGAGTTTGGAAACCGTCGATTTGAGCAGTGATTTCAGCAGCTTTAGCAGTATCGCCCGCTGCATTTGCTTTTTTAAGCGCACGGAACAAATCGTTTAATTCTTTTGCATCAGCTTGACGAAGGAAAGTGTAGATTTCTTCGATTAAAGCAGGTACAGACGTTTTTTCGTGCATAGATTGGTCAGGCAATGGACCGAATTCTGAACGAAGTGCAGCAACCATCCAACCAGAAAGGTAGATGTAACGCTTGTCAGTTGTACCGAAGTATTTTTTGTTCGCAATCATTTTTTGTTGCGCGATGAAACCGTGCCAGCAACCCAAAGATTGAGTGTATTTGCTAGAGTCAGCATCATATTCAGCCATATCACGACGCATAATCGCAGCGGTATATTTAGCAATTTCTAAACCAGTTTTGAATTGGTTTTGCATTTGCATACGCGCAGCATCTTCTGGGCTAATGTCACGCCATGTGCTACCGAATTTTGCTTTTAATTCACGGATTGCATCTACTGCTGTTTGATATTGAGTCATGATATTTCCTGTAATAATATTAGGATTTCATCAGTTGAAGGACTAAATCTTCTCAGTATTTATTTGTTCAGATTTAGAGCACTTCGTTGTTATGGGCACAGCTTAGAGCGAGTCAAAAAATTAATCCAATATTCTGTGTTAATTTTCAGTATTTATTTAAAAAATATGTAGATCAAAGTCGTATTATGATTATCTTAAAAAACCATAAATCTATATTTTTAAACCATTTATTAAAAATAGAAATACACGACTATTGTATAGTGAATCATCAGTTCATTTTCTTTATCACTATTAGACTTAAGTCTCACCTTATGATGCCATGTCTTATTTTTAGCCGTTATAGCGCTAGCCAAGCTTATTTTTGTGCTTGATTCGCTGTTCTAAACAATCTGTACGACGAAATACAACCCTGACTTTTGCTTACTTATGTACAGCGCTTCCCTCAAATAAGATCCAGCGTGTTATAGCTAAAAATGAAGCAAATAAAGTCGAAACGGGGTCTGTAATTTGCTGAATTCATTTATCCCAAAAACTCGCTTTATATTTGCATCGTTATGCTGTTTTTTTCTGCGCCTTTCTACACAACCCTTAGTGCTTATGGCATAATCAACATAATTTCATGGCTTTATTATCGGTATTTCTTTTATGAATCTGGAGCGGGTCGATCTCAATCTACTAATTTACCTTGATGTTCTTTTACGTGAAAAAAATGTAACCCGCGCAGCAGAACAATTGGGTGTTACCCAGCCGGCTATGAGTAATATTTTACGTCGTTTACGTAATTTATTTAATGATCCTCTCCTTATTCGCTCTTCTGAAGGGATGACCCCAACAGAACGTGCACTCGAACTGCAACCTCGTATCCGTGATGCCTTGTCTGATTTATCCATGATCTTGGAACCACGTACCGAATTTCGTCCTTATACCTCGAACCGCGTGTTCCGCATTATGACCTCCGACTATGCTGAAGCGACTCTTGTCCCTCGTCTAGTCAAAGCCTTACGCTCCGAAGCCCCGAATGTCGTTCTTGACTTTTTAACCCCAAGTGACGTGTCATACCGTGACATGGAACAAGGTAAAGTTGATTTAGCGATTAACCGCTTTAATGAAATTCCACAAAGTTTTCACCAAGTCTTGGTTTGGCGTGACAGTTTTTCCTGTTTGCTGAATAACAAACACCCTGCTGCGACCAATCTCAATCTTAAAAGCTATTTAGATGCACAACATATTTGGGTCTCTAAAACAGGTATGGGCGTTGGTTTCGGGGTCAATCCTGATAAACAAGCTGGACTGGGTTGGATTGATCAAGCACTCGAGCGTATTGGTCAAAAACGTAAGATTTCTGTCTTTACCCGTCATTATCAAATGCCTGCGCTTTTGGCATCCAATGTCGATTTAATTGCAACACTACCAAGCCGTATTGCACATTTACAATCCAACAATTCAAACCTACTGATTAAAGACCCACCGTTCTATATTCCTGAATTTGAATTAAAAATGGCTTGGTGTCCGCTATTGCACCATCATCCTGCACACCGCTGGTTACGTCAGCTTATTCTGTACGTGGCTCGTCAAATGATTGAAGAAGAAAATCGTGAATTCCTTACCAATAACTCACAGTTTTCTCACTACTAAACAGAAAAATTCTTAAATTCTTCTTTTTTAAGCTTATACTGTACTCATCGGGGTAGTAATTTCCTTACTACCTCTCGTCCTTTTGTGTTAAAAATACTCCATAATAATGATGATCTACAGGTGGATTCGTGAGCCTTTTCCAGAATATCCTCATCATCGTAATACTGATTGCGGGAGCCGGTTTCCTTTCTTTAACCGAGATTGCCCTTGCCGGTGCACGTAAAGTCAAACTTAAAATTCTTGTTGAATCTGGCGATGAACGCGCACAGAAAGTTTTAGATCTACAAGCACAATCTGCTGATTTTTTTGCCGCTTCACAAATTGGCTTAAATGCCGTTGCCATTCTGGGTGGTATTTTAGGTGAAGCTGCCTTTCGTCCCTATTTCGTCACGTTTATTGATCGTGTTTATCAAGGTCCTTGGACGGAAACGATTGGTTTTGTACTCTCCTTTACCTTAGTGACCTCACTTTTTATTCTTTTTGCAGATTTAATGCCGAAACGCTTGGCGATGATTGCACCAGAAAAAATTGCGGTATCGGTTATTAACCCAATTCAAATCTTTATTAAGGTCTGCAAACCACTGGCTTGGGTGATTAATGCCATTGCGAATTTATTGTTCCGCTTGTTTAAAGTCAATACGATTCGTGACGACAATATTACCTTCGCAGATATTTCTGCCGTTATGGATGCCGGTGCACAAGCGGGCGTGCTACAAAAGCAAGAACATCATTTCATTGAAAATGTATTTGAACTTGAAGAACGTAATGTGCCTTCAAGTATGACCACGCGTGAAAATGTGGTGTTTTTTACTTTAAAAGAGTCTGAAGCCAGCATTCGCCAAAAACTTGCAGAATATCCATATTCTAAGTTTGTCGTGTGTAGTGAAAATATTGATGATGTGATTGGCTATATTGATGCCAAAGATATTTTGGTGCGTATTCTTAATAATCAATCTTTACTACAATTGAATGAAAATACCATTCGTAACGTGCTGACGATTCCAGATACCTTAACCTTGTCTGAATTACTGGATCGTTTCCGTTCAACCAAAGAAAAATTTGCAGTTGTTATTAACGAATATGCTTTGGTTGTTGGTGTGATTACCCTTTCAGACATCATGATTACCGTCATGGGTGACTGGGTTATTCCTATTGAAGCCGATCAGCAAATCATTAAGCGTGATAACAATTCATGGTTAATTGATGGCAGTACGCCGATTGAAGATATTAAGCATGCGCTTGAAATTAATGAAATGCCAGATGACGAAAATTATGAGACCATCGCCGGTTTCATGATGTATAAGTTACGCAAAATTCCACGCCCTGCCGATGCCGTGAATTTTGATGGTTATAAATTTGAAGTCGTCGATGTTGACCATTTCAAGATTGACCAATTACTGGTGACTCGCTTATTGGAAAAACCAACAGAAAACGAAACTCAAGAAGAATCAGAGTAAATCGTCGCTTAAATTTGAGGATGTATTCTCCCGAAAAGAAGCGAGATGACATAAAAAAGCACCTTCATGAAGGTGCTTTTTAACATTTAAAAAGATTATCTAAAGTGCTCAATCAAGCTTTCAACCACCAAAGCATAGTGAATTCGGATATCCTCTTCTAAAATATTGTAGGCATTATCAAACTGAACCATTGGCCAGCCTTCTTTCCAAAATGGGAAAATATTGTGCAGACCATTCGTTACAATGGCATCTTCACGAACAATGGCTTGTGCAACTTGCGATAAAACCTGAGCAGTTTCAGCACCATCAATCGCCATATAATCAATGCCGCGGACTTTCAAAATACGGATACGATCTTTTTTATATTTAATCTTTTTCGCTTGTCCTGCATTTAACCCCAATGCCAAAGTGACCGCTTCAACAAAGTTTTTTTCAAAAGCATTATGCAAAGCCACAATTGCTTGTTTATATGCTTCTTGACGACCCGCTTTACCACCATTCAAGATAATCTCTTTCGCTTCAGTATTCAGCTCATCGTTTTTCATGGACTGTAAAATGTCTAAAATTTCGATATCGCTTAAAGATTCAGGAGATTGATCAATCATGAACTGTCCTTGGACAAAAATAATAAAGATCTATTTTCGCATAAATCATCATTGAATACAGGAATAAAATCGAGTTCAAGGTATTCTTCCCCCATAGCTCATGTAAAATAATCGCGAAAAACAACGTTATTACCAGCAAAAACAATCCATCTGAATGATGAGCAAAATTAACGATTTTCAAATAAAACAATACTGTAGATTAATCTTCAAAAATTCGAAAAATTTAACGTGGCATTTCCCTAAAATAAAATCAACACCGTTTTATTATCGATTAATAAATGATAGCTGCACTTTTTTCTCTCAAACACCATTAAATCATTTATATTACAATTCATTTTTATGTGCCTTTGATTCTTATGATCAGCAACAAACAAACTGCGCTTTTTTTAAAACAAATGCGGGAACAACATCCAGCTGCCTTTAAAAGAAATTTTTTGTTTTATAGTATGATCAAAACCAAAGGTATTTTAGATGAACTAAAAGAACTGATTCCTTGGGTTCTTGCTGCAATGATTTTTATCTCTCTTGCAATGAGTTTGGGGCATTTCATCTCGGTTCAATTACCACAATTTGACCACTTTCGTTCCTATGGCATCGCTGTTTTAGCCATCATGTTATTGTTTATGCTGTACACGCCATTGGTGATCAAACAAATCAAACATAGTTCAACGTCTTTATATCAACAACTGCGCCACACCCCGATTAAATTGGCTGCGCTTATTCTGCTCCAAGCCATCAACATCGCCTATATTGAAAGTATTGTTTTACAAATTATTCTATTTTTCCTTGCCTTAAGTTTTGGTTTTGTGCACTTTTATAAAGAAAATATGTTCCGTGAAGGCACCCAAAATGAACAATATTTCTATCTACAAGAAACGCGTCGAATCTGCTTTTGGTCATATAAACAAATTTTTAAAATTAAACTCAAAAAACGATTCAGTGCTAAAAATTCAAAAGCACTCAATATCCTTCAACAACAAGAACAACAATTTATTGATCTCCATATTCAGCTGATTCGTTATGAAAATGAACTATGCAAAGCCCACAAGCATGTTGATGTCGAAACTTATTTGGATAGCTTAATGTAAGCCTTCAAAGCTGAAGCAAAAAATGCTTCTTTTAAGTCTTCCCTGTTGATCGCCGATAAGTAAAAAATTACGAAACGAGGATAAAAAGCTCAAAATGAAGTATTTTTCAGCGATAAGCACATGAATTGATTGAAAAGAAAGCAAATACACGCAAAGATACTTGCCAAGTTTTCACTCATCCTCTATTATTGCGCTCATGCCCGAGTGGTGAAATCGGTAGACACAGGGGATTTAAAATCCCCCGCCCACAAAGCGTGCCAGTTCGAGTCTGGCCTCGGGCACCATTTTAATACTTCTTAAAATGGTGCAATAAAAATCCCAGCTTATGCTGGTTTTTTTATGCCTAAATTATTAAAATATTATCAAATACAAAAAAAATAGAAACTATGCATCTCAACAGATTACAACATCTACTCTATATCAGTTTTTTTCTATTCATTACTTCATCTTTTAGCCATGCAGAAGAATCCGTCACAACAGAAAAAGTAGATGTGATTTATGATTTATTTTCTGGAACAATCACACAAGATAAAGATCAACTGATCTTACAGCGCTGTAGTCTAGCCAAGAATCAATATTTACTTGATTTCAACCATACTCAAGATGAAAAAACGATTCGAAAATTACTAAAACAAGACGCTCATTTTTGGCTCAGTCTTAAAGCCAGCGCTGATGAAAAAAATGAAAGATATCATTTAATCGTGGATGAGATAGATGAAGTACATCTCAAAGAAAGTTGTCATCTTTCAGATTTATTGTCGGATTTAAATAAACTTTAAAAAAATAAAGAGTGAATTACCACTCTCTATTCGATACCAATTCTTCCATTTCAATAGTCATGTAGCCATTATCTTGCGCCACCATCATCATCGCTTCAGCAATATAATCCGCTGCTGTGTCATCTAATGATGAATCAAGATCATCAAACTGAGGCTTCATTTTATTAATCGATACAACGGTTTCAGCAGCAAAACGATAAATTTCAACTTCAGTTAGATCCGTTTTTGCTATTTTCTTCGCAAACTGCTTAATGATCTGTTTAACTTCAGCGACAAGAATATCGGGATAATATTCATCATCAAACATAGGGAGAAGTAAATCTTCAAACATATAAAAACTCAAAAAAGACACGCATTAAAGCGAGCCTGTATAACACAAACTTTACATTTTACCAAATGAAAAAACGAGCAGATTTCCATCTGCTCGTTTACATCACTTCAAATATCCCAGCGTCTACGATTTTTTCTGTTCTGAACTTAAACTTTTTGCTATCTTCAATAAATCAATAAATTCTTCACGCAAGCCAAAGGTATCCGGTTTTTCAGCACTTTTTGCTAAGCGTAAAATTTCATCCCATTGCATATTTGCATTGTACTGACCCCCTCGTAATTGCTGTCCATACGCGGCAACCGCAATGGCAAAACGGGTATCCGTACTGGCTTGTGCCAAAGGCTTACTGGCAACCTGTACAGGAGAGTTCAGCAAGATACTTTGTGTTTGGTTCGGCAATTTATAACGTAAATTGACATCAGCATACTCATGTTTAAGTGCGGCTGAAGCTGTAGATGTGGCTTGATAGCGTGATGAGTTTAACCAACCTTTTTGCCCTACAGGAATAATTTCATAGAGTGCGGTAACGGTATGTCCTGCACCAATATCCCCAGCATCGACTTGATCATTATTAAAATCTTCATTTTTTAACAGGCGATTTTCATAACCAATCAGACGATATTCTTTAACCGTCGCTGGGTTAAATTCGACTTGTATTTTCACATCTTGCGCAACCGTTGCTAAAGTAGAGGACAACTGACGTTGCAATACTTTTTTAGCCTCACGCTCATTATCAATATAGCTATAATTACCATCACCTGCATCTGCAAGCTGCTCCATCAGCTGCTCATCATAATTACCACTACCAAAACCCAAAGTGGTAAATGAAATGCCTGATTTACGCTTTTCAGCAATCATCCCTTTTAAGGTATTAAAATCGGTAACGCCAACATTAAAGTCACCATCAGTCGCAATTAAAATACGGTTAATCCCTGCTTTAATATAAGACTTCTGCGCCTGCTCATAAGCCAATTGAATCGCCCGTTCGCCCGAAGTAGCACCTCCAGCATTTAAGCGATTAATCACTTTTAGAATTTTATCCTTTTCCGCCCCAGAAGTTGGAGCCAAAACGAGATCCTCACCACTGGCATAGGTAATGATGGTGACTTGATCTTGTGGGCGTAGCTGCTCAGTGAGTAGTCGCAGCGTCTTCTTCACCAAAGGTAATTTATTCTCTGCATCCATACTTCCAGAAACATCGATCAGAAAAACTAAATTTGCGGGTGGTAATTGCTGCACCTGCAAATCTTTGGCTTTAATCCCAATTCTGATAATTTTGGCATTCGGTTGCCAAGGTGAATCCACCGTTTCAGTATTGACCGAAAATGGGTGCTTAGTTTGAGCAGTGGGATTCGGATAATCATAGTTAAAATAATTCACCATTTCCTCAATACGCACGGCATCCACTGGAGGAAGCTGACCATTTTGAAGTAGAAAACGGCGCACATTAGTATAACTCCCCGTATCCACATCAATACTAAATGTAGAAATAGGCTGCTGGGCAACACTATGTACAGGATTTGTCTCTATTTTTTGGTAATTTTCGGTATTTTCCACCAATAGTTGAGAGCGTTCATATGCAGCAATCTTCGATGCTGGCGCTGGCATCGACAATGCCGCAACTTCGCCCATTCTCATTTGCTGAGATGGCATTTGTCCACAAGCAGCCAACATGAATGTACTTACCGTGACGGTCAAAAATTTAAGTTTAAACATTATTACTTATCCTAAGTTGTTATTATCAAAAACAAATCAATAGATTTCTGCACTATAAACAACTTTTATTTTTATCATACTGCCTTTATGTAATTTTGCGCTAACCAATCAATAAGGCAAGCCAGTTGAACCAATCAAACTGGCTTGCCTAAAACTTAAGCCGACTGCATAGCTTTCCAGACTTTAATTGCATCTGTCGTTGCCTTGACATCATGTGCACGCACCATACAAGCACCTTGCTGAATACTCATCAAATGAGCGGCTACCGAGCCTACAGCACGGTTTTGAGCATCCGCACCATCCAATGCTTCCCCAATAAAACGCTTACGAGATAGTGCCGAAAGAATCGGATACCCCATTTGGTTTAATTTATAAAACTCTTGTAGCAACTTTAAATTTTGCTGTGCATTTTTTGCAAAACCAAAACCGGGATCAATGATGATATTTTCAGACTTCACCCCTGCTTTGAGGGCATCATCAATACGTTGTTGTAATTCCACCATCACATCTGTCGTTACATCATGATATTGATTCAAGTTGTTCATCGTGGTTGGTTCACCGCGCATATGCATAATAATGATGGGTATATTCAGCTCAGCTGCGGTGACTAGAGCATTCGGGCGTGTTAAAGCACGAACATCATTCCAAATATGTGCACCTGCTTTTACCGCAGCCTTGATGACTTCAGGCTGCGAGGTATCAATTGAGATAACAACATTATGCTTGGATAATTCCTCCACCACAGGCACAACACGACGAATCTCCTCTTCAACTTCAACCACAGATGCACCCGGTCGTGTTGATTCCCCACCCACATCAATCACTGTCGCACCATCAGCCATCATTTGCAGCGCATATGCTATAGCTTGCTCTTGAGTATTATGCTTCCCACCATCACTAAAAGAGTCGGGAGTAACATTCAGAATCCCCATCACATGCGGTTGAGATAAATCTAAACTCAATGTTCCACACTGCAATACTCGTTTGGGTAATGGCATCAATCGCATAACAACTCTCCTAAAATTTCTAAGCGCCAGTGTAGCAAGAGTTACTTTTACTCGTGCTGAAATGTTTTCAAAGATTCAATTTTTAAGCATAAAAAAGAGCCTCTAGTGAGACTCTTTTTTTATATCAAGCTGTTGATTAATTTGCAGGTAATGGTGGTGGTGTTGCTGGACCATCCTTTGGTGTTACATCAATCACTGGATTTTCAGCAATATACACCTTAGGTGGTTGTGGTTCGCGACCTTCCATGATGTCACGGACTTGATCACGATCAATGGTTTCCCATTCCATTAACGCCTTCACCATCGCATGGGCAATATCTTTCTTACTTTCTAAGATATCACGTGCCACTTTGTACTGTTCATCCAAAATACGGCGAATTTCACGATCCACTTCTAACTGTGTGGTTTCAGAAATACTGCGACTACCGATGCTGCCCATAAATGATTGCTGTGCATCTTCTTCATACACCATCACACCCATTTTGTCAGACATACCGTACTTAGTCACCATTGCACGCGCCATTTTCGTTGCACGTTCAAAATCGTTCGATGCACCTGTAGACATTTGATTAATGAATACTTCTTCAGCGATACGACCGCCAAACAAAATTGAAAGTTCATTCAACATTTTGTCTTTATAATGGCTGGTTTGGTCGAATTCAGGTAACTGCCAAGTTACACCCAAGGCCCAACCACGCGGCATAATCGTTACTTTATGCACTGGGTCTGTACCCGGTAAACTTTCAGCAACAATCGCATGACCTGCTTCATGGTAAGCCGTAGCACGACGTTCTTCATCACGAATCACCATCGATTTACGTTCAGGACCCATGTACAACTTGTCTTTTGCATCTTCAAAATCGTGCATATCGACAGTATTCTTGTTACGACGTGCTGCAAATAATGCCGCTTCGTTTACAAGATTTGCCAATTGTGCACCAGAAAAACCAGGCGTACCACGTGCAAGAACTTTGACATCCACACCTGTGACTGAAGGTAATTTCTTCATGTGAACATTTAAAATTTGTTCACGACCTTTAATATCTGGAAGACCGACCATCACTTGACGGTCAAAACGACCCGGACGAAGTAAAGCTTTATCCAGTACATCTGCACGGTTTGTTGCAGCAATGACGATAATGCCTTCATTACCTTCAAAACCGTCCATTTCTACCAGCATTTGGTTCAGTGTTTGCTCACGCTCATCATGACCACCACCTGTACCCGAACCACGGTGACGACCAACAGCATCGATCTCATCAATAAAGATGATACATGGTGCATGACGTTTGGCTTGTTCAAACATGTCACGGACACGGGACGCACCCACACCCACAAACATTTCAACAAAATCAGAACCAGAAATACTAAAGAACGGAACTTTTGCTTCACCAGCAATGGCTTTGGCAATTAAAGTTTTACCTGTACCTGGAGGGCCAACCATTAATACGCCACGTGGAATACTTGCACCTAGGCGTTTAAATTTGGTTGGATCTTTTAAGAAGTCGACAATTTCAACCACTTCTTGTTTAGCTTCATCACAGCCTGCAACATCTGAAAAGGTCACTTTAATTTGATCTTCAGACAGCATTTTTGCTTTAGATTTACCAAAACTCATTGGGCCGCTTTTACCACCTGCACCACCACCCATGTTGCGCATAAAAAACATGAATAACAAAATGATTAAAAGTACAGGGAAGCTAGCGATAAGAAGCTGCATTAACAAACCTTGACGCGCAGGTGCAGTACCTTCTACGACAACATTGTTTTTAATGAGGCTTGGCATAAGGTCTGGGTCTTGAATCGCAGGACGAATACTTTCAAACTCTGAACCGTTTGTTTTTTCACCACGAATTCTTTCACCATCAATTGTGACTTGCTTAATTTGACCAGCATTCACCGCTGAAACAAACTCTGAATAGTTCAGTGCAGTCGGTTGATTGCGGTCACTGATGTTACTGAAAATAAGGATCAGTACACCGAGTATAACCAGCCACAATACGGCATTCTTGAAGAGATCGCTCAAAGCTTTATTCCCATATCAATCTAATTTGATCATGCCCAAAACGGGTGACCTTAATTTAAGCTAAAGACCAGCTTTTGCAATATTTTAAAAATGTACAAAATGCACAATTTTTAACGTCTTGGCAAGTAAACTTTATTTAGAAGCCTTCTTACGCCCTTGTCCGATCAAAAATACTTCTTTCGAACGGGCACGCGAAGCAGCAGGTTTTGCTGTTTTTAGTACATCAAAGCTATCTACAATTTGTTTACGGAATTCATCAAATCCAATGCCTTGGAAAACCTTCACTACAAATTGACCTTTAGGTCCTAAAACCTTATTGGCAAAATCTAAAGCAAGTTCACACAAGTAAATTTGACGAGGTTGATCTACAGCCTTATTACCTGATGTATTGGGGGCCATATCTGAAATTACAACGTCTACAGTCCGTCCATCCAAAATATTTAACAATTTTTCGAAAACTTCTTCCTCGCGGAAGTCACCTTGTAAAAAGGTTACATCAGGTAATGCATCCATTTCCAAGATATCCGAAGCGATAAGTAAGCCCTTATCACCTACTAGCTTTCCGGCAATTTGTGACCAACTTCCTGGTGCAGCACCAAGGTCAACAACCGTCATGCCCGGTTTAATAATTTTGTATTTTTCTTGCATTTCAAGCAGCTTATAAGCAGCACGCGCACGATAACCTTCCTTTTGCGCTTTTTTCACAAAAGGATCGTCTAAATGCTCTCTCATCCAATCTCGACTACTTTTCGATAACTTTGGGTTGGTAATGCGTGTCGCCATAACTCTCTAAATAATAAAAAACTGCTAATTCATGATTGTACGTGAAAAATACATGCCTTGCAGTATACATCTGTATCTAAATCCGATCTTTGGTGATGTTTTTTTCAATAATTGAAATCGATTATTTCAACAGAATATAAAGCGTTTAAACTTGGCATTTGTTATACTAAGCCGTTTTTAAAATTAGGTTATCTTTATGGCGGCTTTATCAATTCATGAACGCAAACGTTTGCGTCAAATCGGACATGCACTTAACCCAGTGGTTATGCTTGGCGGTCAAGGTTTGACTGAAAGTGTCATTGAAGAAACAAACCGCGCTTTAAATGATCACGAACTCATTAAAGTTAAAATTACGGGTGAAGATCGTGAAGCTCGTACTGCTGCAATTAGCGAAATTGCTCAAGTGACTGGTGCTGAAGTTGTGCAAACGATTGGTAAAATTGCGTTGCTTTATAAAAAAGCAACCAAACAAAATCCAAAACTTTCAAACCTTGTACGCCACGCAAATTTGTCTAACTAAGCTTTATGGCCAGTTACGAACTTAGCGCTTTTAATCGTCGTTTTCAATCCATTTCCCTTGTGGGAGCGATTGAACAACAAGGTCCACATACTTTAAATGTGGGCTATTGGTTACGTGATCCAAATCAGCTCATGCAATGGCCTGAATTGGTGGTTGGGAACCCGCGCCAAGATTTCTTATGGGAACAAACCTGTTATGAAATTTTTATTGGCGTTCACGGCGAAGATTTCTATCGTGAGATTAACCTCTCACCTTCACAAGCTTGGCAGGTTTATCAGTTTGAGGAATATCGTTATCCTGAAGATATGCCTCCGCAAGCAGCGCATGACATTGAACTCAACCAACTCAAACGCACACATTACGGTTTAAGTGTGAATTTGGATCTCACCGAGTTTATGTTAAAGCACAAATTACAATGGTCGAATTTATTTTTAAGCTTAAGTGCTGTGCTTAAAACTTCGCAAGGTAATCAATACTATGCGATGCAACACAGCAGCCCAAATGCAGACTTTCATAATAAACGTGATTGGCTACATCAGCTCTAAACTGTAGCATTAAATATTCGATAAATAAAAAAGTGAGGCATAGTACCTCACTTTTTTATTGTCTGCGATTTACTCGCCCTGAATAAAACATTTTTCCTCCCTCCCCTTGGGAAAAAGAATTCATCTCTTTTCAAAGAAAAACAGCAGAGCATAAAAAAGTGAACCATCCATTTCGCATCGTTCACTTTTTTATTTTGACGCTTACATGCCGCAATTAACTTTTAAGCGTTGTATTGCTCTCAGTTTGAGTTGCTTCAGCTTTCTGCGGAGCCACTTTTTTCCATGCTTCTAACGTGTTTTCTTTCGAACGCTTCAATGTTTCAGCTAAATGATCTTTATGTTTAACTGAAATTTGGCTGACATCTTCTTTTAACTCTTTACCTAGTTTAGATAAATCGCTAATGACAGCATTTAATTCAGATTTCACAAACTCTTTTAACTCGCCTAAATCTTTTTGTGAAAAATTCAATTGCTTTTTAATAAGCTCGATACGCTGAATAAGATCTTGTTTCAAGTTTTGAATTTGATCTTGCACATTGCTCTGTAATTCCTGCGCTTCAACCTTAATGTTTTCAGCCGATTCAGCAACCACTTCTGTTACTTTTTGTTGTGCTTCTTTCGAAGCTTGTTCCAATTTCTCAGCACTTTCAGTAACAACAGCAACCACTTCTGTTACTTTTTGCTGTGCTTCTTTAGAAACTTGTTCCAACTTTTCAGTACTTTCAGCAACCACTTCTTTTAATACTGTTTTAGCTTTAACTTGTTTTTGCTCTATAGTCATGATTATGTTCCTGTAGTTATTAGATCAGGACTATAGACTATCGTTATTTGATAAAATTTAAGTTTTGATTTGTCAGACAATTCTTATTTGCTTACATTTTCTATACATGATTTAAAAATAGACTTCCACGCAGAATACAAGATATTTATCTTGCACATTCAATATAAATTAAATGGACTTTAAGATACTTCATCCGTATAATGCGCTGTTAAGTTCAAGCGAGCAGACATAGGAGGGTTGGTTAAAAAAATAGCCTTCCTTTTTTTTCGTCTACTCGCTTTTTTACAGCCTAAATTTCAGGAGCTTTGGTTTGAGCACTCCCGCCATTTTAGCCCTCGCAGATGGAACGATCTTTAAAGGTACGTCTATCGGTGCATCGGGTAGTACGACTGGTGAAGTCGTTTTTAACACTGCCATGACTGGCTATCAAGAAATTTTGACTGACCCAAGTTATGCACAACAACTTGTGACGCTGACTTACCCACATATTGGTAATACAGGTTGCAACGAAGAAGACGCTGAGTCAGGTCGAATTCATAAAGTCTGGGCCAACGGTTTAATTATCCGTGACCTGCCTTTATTGCATAGCAATTTCCGTGCTAATCAATCTTTAGGTGAATACCTAGAACAACACAATGTTGTTGCGATTGCCGACATTGACACCCGTAAATTGACACGAATTTTACGTGCGAAAGGTGCGCAAAATGGTTGCATCCTTGCTGGCGAAAATATCACAGAAGAAGAAGCTTTAGAAAAAGCACGTGCTTTCGGTGGCTTGAATGGTTTAGATCTTGCGAAAGAATGCTGTGATCCTGAAGGTTTTGAATGGACGGAAGGTTCTTGGACACTGGGTCAAGGCTTCTCTCAACCTGAACTTAAATTCCATGTTGTTGCATATGATTACGGTGTCAAAACCAACATCTTACGTATGCTGACTGATCGCGGATGCAAACTGACTGTAGTTCCAGCTCAAACGCCTGCAGAAACAGTTCTCGCATTAAATCCAGACGGTGTGTTCTTATCGAACGGCCCTGGCGATCCAGCAGCATGTGATTATGCAATTGAAGCTGTAAAAACCATTGTTGAAACCACAAATTTACCTGTGTTTGGTATCTGCCTCGGTCATCAAATCCTAGCCCTTGCTTCTGGCGCTAAAACGGTAAAAATGCCTCACGGTCACCATGGCGCCAACCATCCTGTACAAAATCTTGAAGATGGTACAGTGATGATTACTTCTCAGAACCATGGCTTTGCAGTTGATATTGATACCTTACCTGCAAACCTAAAAGCGACGCACAAATCATTGTTCGATCAAACCCTTCAAGGTATGCATCGCACTGACAAACCAGCGTTTAGCTTCCAAGGTCACCCTGAAGCAAGCCCTGGCCCACATGACTGTGCACCATTATTCGATCATTTCATCGAACTTATCGAAGCATCTAAGAAGTAATTAAGGAAGCGATCATGGCTAAACGTACAGACATTAAAAGCATCTTAATTATTGGTGCAGGTCCAATTGTAATTGGACAAGCATGTGAGTTCGATTACTCAGGTGCACAAGCATGTAAAGCACTTCGTGAAGAAGGTTATCGCGTTATTTTAGTGAACTCTAACCCAGCCACTATTATGACCGACCCAAGCATGGCAGATGCCACGTATATCGAACCGATTACTTGGCAAACTGTTGCACAAATTATTGAAAAAGAACGTCCAGATGCAGTCCTTCCAACCATGGGTGGTCAAACAGCATTAAACTGTGCGCTTGCACTGGATGAGCACGGTATTTTAGCAAAATACAATGTTGAATTGATTGGTGCGAGTAAAGATGCCATTGAAATGGCAGAAGACCGTAAATTGTTTGATGATGCGATGCGTCGTATTGGTCTTGAATGTCCACGTGCTGCTGTCGCAAGCAACATGGAAGAAGCATTCGAAATCCAAGCAAAATTGGGCTTCCCTTCGATTATTCGTCCATCATTCACCATGGGTGGTTCAGGCGGTGGTATTGCTTACAACCGTGACGAATTCATTGAAATCTGTGAACGTGGTTTCGACCTATCGCCGACTCACCAACTGTTAATCGATGAATCATTGATTGGTTGGAAAGAATACGAAATGGAAGTTGTTCGTGACAAAAACGACAACTGTATTATCGTCTGTGCGATTGAAAACTTCGACCCAATGGGTGTGCATACAGGTGACTCAATCACTGTTGCGCCTGCGCAAACATTAACCGACAAAGAATACCAAATCATGCGTAATGCATCGATTGCTGTTCTGCGTGAAATTGGTGTTGAAACAGGTGGTTCGAACGTTCAATTCGGTATTAATCCGAAAGACGGTCGTATGGTTGTGATCGAGATGAATCCACGTGTATCACGTTCATCTGCACTTGCATCGAAAGCCACAGGTTTCCCAATTGCACGTATCGCTGCGAAATTGGCTGTCGGTTACACCCTTGATGAATTGAAAAATGACATCACTGGCGGTGTAACACCTGCGTCATTCGAACCTGCAATTGACTATGTTGTCACCAAAATCCCTCGTTTTAACTTCGAGAAATTCCCACAAGCTGAAGCAATTCTAACCACGCAGATGAAATCTGTGGGTGAAGTGATGGCCATTGGTCGTAACTTCCAAGAATCTCTGCAAAAAGCACTTCGTGGTCTTGAAGTGGGCGTTTGTGGTTTTGACGAACAAATCGCTATTGGTGCTGAAGGCGCGCGCGAAAAGATCCTCCACGAACTTAAAGTTCCAGGTCCTGAGCGTATTTGGTATATTGCGGATGCATTCCGTCATGGCTTTAGCTTAGACGAAGTTTTTGCTGCAACCAATATCGACAAATGGTTCCTCATTCAAATTGAAGACATCATTAAAACCGAAGAACAAGTGAAAACACTTGGCTTTGGTGATTTAAATGCCGACAACATCCGTTCGTTCAAACGTAAAGGTTTATCTGACCTTCGTATTGCAGATTTGATGGGCATTTCACAAAAACAATTCCGTAAACACCGTTGGAACTTAGGCGTAATGCCAGTTTACAAACGTGTCGATACCTGTGCTGCAGAGTTTGAATCTGACACTGCGTACATGTACTCAACTTACGATGAAGAATGTGAAGCAAATCCATCGACCAAAGACAAAATCATGGTCATTGGTGGTGGTCCTAACCGTATTGGTCAAGGCATCGAGTTCGATTACTGCTGTGTACACGCTGCCCTTGCAATGCGTGAAGACGGTTATGAAACCATCATGGTCAACTGTAACCCTGAAACGGTTTCTACTGACTATGACACATCAGATCGTTTGTACTTCGAACCAATCACTTTAGAAGATGTACTTGAAATCGTGCGTATTGAGAAGCCTAAAGGCATTATCGTACAGTACGGTGGTCAGACTCCGTTAAAACTGGCTCGTGCTTTAGAAGAAGCAGGTGCGCCAATTATCGGTACATCACCTGACGCGATTGACCGTGCAGAAGATCGTGAACGTTTCCAACAAATGGTTCAACGTTTACAACTTCGTCAACCAAACAACAGCATTGTAAAATCTGCTGAAGAAGGTATGGCTGAAGCATCTAAAGTTGGTTATCCACTTGTTGTACGTCCTTCGTATGTACTTGGTGGTCGTGCGATGGAAATCGTATACAACGATGACGAGCTTAAACGTTACTTACGTGATGCGGTTCAGGCATCTAACGAAGCTCCTGTTCTTCTTGACCGTTTCTTAGATGACGCAATTGAAGTTGACGTAGACTGCGTATCTGACGGTAAAGACGTTGTGATTGGCGGTATTATGCAGCACATTGAACAAGCAGGTATTCACTCTGGTGACTCTGCATGTTCTATTCCTCCTTATTCATTATCAAATGAAGTACAGGATGAAATGCGCCGCCAAACTGTGGCGATGGCAAAAGAGCTTGGTGTCATTGGTTTAATGAACGTTCAGTTTGCAGTTAAAGGCAATGACGTTTATATTCTTGAAGTGAACCCACGTGCATCACGTACTGTACCGTTTGTTTCTAAATGCATTGGCGAATCATTGGCAAAAGTTGCTGCACGTTGTATGGCGGGTCAATCTTTAGTATCTCAAGGATTTACTAAAGAAATTATCCCAACACACTTTGCAGTAAAAGAAGCCGTGTTCCCATTCGCGAAATTCCCTGGTGTTGACCCTATTCTTGGCCCTGAAATGAAATCTACAGGTGAAGTAATGGGTGTTGGTAAAACTTTTGGCGAAGCGTTCTATAAAGCGGTACTTGGTGCCAATGAACGTTTACCAGGTCTACCAACAGAAGGTGAAATCAAGCATGCATTTATCTCGGTTCGTGAATCAGATAAACCACGTGCAGTTGCAATTGCAAAACAACTAATCGATTTAGGCTTCAAGATTCTTGCGACTGATGGTACATTTAAGGTAATCAGCGAAGCTGGTCTTGAGTGTGAACGCGTGAACAAGGTTACTGAAGGTCGTCCTCACATTGTGGATCGCATTAAAAATGGCGAAATTCACCTTGTTATTAACACGACTGAAGGTAAACAGGCTCAAGAAGATTCATTCTCGATCCGCCGTTCAGCACTTCAAGGTAAAGTGTATAACACGACTACTTTGAATGGTGCAGAAGCAGTATGCCAAGCTCTAGCAATCCAATTACCAATGGATGTTTACCGCTTGCAAGACCTTACTAAAGACTAATTAAGTTACCGATAAGTCCCGTCACCTTATCGGTGGCGGGATTTTTTTATTTTTAATCTGTATTTTTTAATACATAACAACTGTGAGGGACAACAATGAAACGTTATCCTATGACACCTGAAGGCAAACTTGCCTTAGAGAAAGAATTACTTCAACTGAAATCGGTTGATCGTCCACGTATTATTGCTGCAATTGCTGAAGCGCGTGAACATGGGGATTTGAAAGAAAATGCAGAATACCATGCTGCTCGCGAGCAACAAGGCTTCTGTGAAGGTCGTATTCAGGATATCGAAGGTAAACTCGGCGCAGTTCAAGAAATTGATATTAAATCACTTGAACAAAATGGCCGTGTTGTTTTTGGTGTGACCGTAACGATTGAAAATCTGGACACTGAAGAAAAAAAGACCTACAAAATTGTAGGTGATGATGAAGCAGACTTTAAGATCAATAAGATCTCTGTGAACTCACCAATTGCTCGTGGTCTTTTGGGTAAAAGCGAAGGCGATGAAGCAAAAATTACGACACCACAAGGTGAAGTAGAATACGAAATTGTGAAAGTTGAATATCTTTAATTTTTAAAGATGCATGGCTTTCAAAATCCCCTCTTTTGAGGGGATTTTTATGTTTTTATATTTAATTCGAATATAATTCAACCAACAACATACTATGAAAATAAAAAAATGGATGAACGTTTAATACAAACTTTTTATTATGCAATCGGTGGAATTTTCTTAGGCGTGATGGTTGCTGTTGCATGGTCTTTTTATATTGATACCCATACAAGTTCAGTAAACATTATCTTAATCACTGCATTTATTTCAGCACTTTGTGGTTTTCTGTTTCCAAATCTTGTTCCACATTGGTTTAAGGCTTTTTGGAATTTTTTCACCTAAACAGAATTCGGGGCTTACATCGAAATTACGCTTACAAATCATAAGGTCTGATCAACCTCCCTCTTTGAGGAGATAGGCAATGCTACTACGAAAGAGTATTTTTATTCTTTGAATTATCATTCAGTTATTTAAATCCCCCCCAAACCTCTCTTTTTCAAAGAGGGCTTATTTTAAGTTATAATCCCCCAACCTCCCAATGCTGTATTCCCATGTCTGAGCAACTGATTAATTCTCCTGTTAAACACTGGTGTGAATTCGAATTTATCTCAAAAACTGTGAAGAATCCCAATATTCATATTAAAGGGAATTATTCATATTATTCAGCTTATTGGGATCAGGGTTTTGAGCGCTGTGTAGTACGTTATTTGCATGACAAACCTGCCACCGTTGAAAAACCGATAGATCAGCTCCATATCGGCAACTTTGTCTGTTTTGGCGCTGAATGCGTGATTATGATGGGCGGTAACCAATTGCATCGTACCGACTGGATTTCAGCCTTTCCATTCGATACTCGTAGCTTTGTCCCTGCTGGCGATACGATGATTGGTGATGGTTGCTGGATTGGTAGCCGAGCCATGATTATGCAAGGTGTGAAGCTTGGTGAAGGTGCTGTGGTTGCGACAGGTGCTGTGGTGACTAAAGATGTGCCGCCTATGCTGTAGTGGGTGGCGTACCTGCAAAAATTATTAAATACCGTTTTCCTGAGGAAGATATAGAAAAACTGCTTTCACTTAAACTGTATGACTTAGATGAAAAACAGTTTTTAAAGATGCGGGAACAATTGCAGACGGATGATGTGAATGTTTGATTAACTTTTTAAATTTAGATAAATAAATATTTTTCCAATTTTCAATGAATTACCTTCATATGGATTTCAAATAAATCTTTGAAAGCCAATCTATTATTTTTTCAATATTTTGAAAGTCTATGATCTTTCGATAATTGTTCATAACCCCTTAAAAATGCAGTTCTTTGAGCGCAATCTTCCATGATCGCTAATTGTAGCGCTGCATATAATGACCAATTTTCTTCATCAAATTGCTCATGTTCAAATTTACTTTCTTTAAAAACAGTGCATCTTAGTTTAAACAAACGATAAACCTCATCATTTACTATGTTAGATTTTAATTCTTCCTTAAAATATTTAACCCTTTTCAATATTTTCAAAATCATCCCGTTGCCAATCTAGCTGATTCTATTCAGTCATTTCTATTTCATTATTAGTAAGTTACTACACTTATAACATGACAATTTCCAAAGACATATTTCATACACTTTCAAATAAAAAATCTGCTTACAATTTCATCAGACTTTAGTTTTAAAGCCTTAATATTTCAAAGCAATACATGTTAGATTAAATTAGCAACAACACTTTAGGGTGGTGAATTATCCCCATGAAATTACTAGGTTTTATTTTAGAAAAAATGTAGTTAGTATCAAAATGTAAGCTGTTTTAATAAACAACAATTTATAGTTCTATCACGCATCTGTTTTAGTCACGATTATAAGGAGAAATTCACATGGCTTATCATAATATTTTAGTGCCAGTTGACGGTTCAGAAACATCATATGCAGCAGTCGAAAAAGCGGTTGAATTTGCTAAAGCATTTGGCAGTAAAATTACAGTGGTTCAAACTTTAGTACTCGACCCCTATATTGCAGCGGAATATATTTCTGCGAGTCAAACAAATGATTTAATAGAACGTGCTCGTACATCAATTGAAGAATCGCTTGCTGAAGCCAAAGCAAAATTTAATGAACAAGGCATTGAAGTAGAAACTAAACTGCTTGAAGGACAAGTGATTCATCGTGAAATCATCAGAGAAGCAGAAGAAATGAATGCTGACCTGATTATCATTGGCTCACATGGTCGTACAGGTTTCAAAAAACTATTCCTTGGCAGCGTTGCACAAAGCTTATTAGGAGAATCTCGTATTCCTGTCCTGATTGTTCGTCAACCAT
This sequence comes from uncultured Gammaproteobacteria bacterium, assembly GCA_963812025.1. Classification (GTDB taxonomy): domain Bacteria; phylum Pseudomonadota; class Gammaproteobacteria; order Pseudomonadales; family Moraxellaceae; genus Acinetobacter. The sequence goes on along the minus strand of CAWETQ010000006.1, from coordinate 133,976 downwards.
AATTCTTTCCCCTTTCCCATCTTTTTTCTAAAGATGGGAAAATCTCCTAAGCTTATTCAATTCAGTCGTTATTTTATTTATCAATCATTCATCCACTGATATTGTTTTAAATTAATCTTATCGCCCATCACCATCACACCCTCTTCTAATAATTTTAAGCGTTGAATATTGTCCCCGCAATGATCCAATTTACTGAGGCTAATTTTTCCTTGTGAATTAATCACTCTATGCCAAGGAATTTCAGTCGGCTTGATCCAGATGTTTTAAAACATAACCGACTAAACGTGCATGTTTAGGCAAGCCTGCCAACTTTGCAATTTGTCCGTATGAAGCCACTTTTCCATAAGGAATTAAAGCAACCACGTGTAATATTTGACGTGCTAACTCATCACTGGAGGTACTGAAATGTTGTGGCATATATTGTCCTTAAATCATCTAATTTGACCTTTCAAGCAAATGATTTTATTTATAAATTCTTCTAGTCTAGAGCAACATTCCATATAAAAACAATTAGGGCACAACACATGAAAAGGACTTTTTCAACACTCTGTCTATCACTGGCAATATCCTGTGGTAGCGTGACTTTAAGTATGTTACCTAGCACAAGTTTTGCAGCGGCTATTAACTTCCAACAAATATTACAACAAGAACGCACTTGGGCAGGCCTACAAAGCAAACAAGTTAAAGTTGAAAATGTAACGTGGTCATACAGCGAAGGCGGTTCATCAACCAAACCGACTGTGTTATTGATTCATGGCTTAGCAGGATCTCGTGATAACTGGAACCGTGTGGCGCGCTATTTAACCCCCTATTATCATGTGATCATTCCTGATTTACCTGCACATGGCGACACCCAAGTCACAGAAGATTTTGATCTGACCATTCCAAATTTAACGGAAAAAATTCGCCGATTTGTCGAAGCAGGCAAATTTGAAAATCAGCTCCATATTGCTGGACACTCGATGGGTGGTGCGATTGCCCTACTTTATACCGCACAATATCCACTAGATACTCAATCGCTTCTTTTAGTTGATAGTGCAGGAATTTATAAAACGGCCAATACGCCTTATTTAAAAGACCCGACATTATTAAAAGATTTGATGGTCTCTAAAGCTGGAGATTTCGATAAATTGATGCGCTTAACAACTGAAACCCCGCCCTTTATTCCGAATGAAATAAAAGTCGAACAAGAAAAAATGATGATTGCACAATCAAAAAATACACAAAAAATGATTGATCAATTGGTACTCATGTCCAAAACCCATACACCTGATTCCTTCGCACTTGCTGCACGTACTATTGATGTGCCAACCCTGATTATCTGGGGGAAACAAGATAAAATTATCAATGTCGAAGCAGCACAAGAACTCAAATCTTTATTGAAAAAAGCAGAAACACCGATTGTATTAGACGGCGTTGGTCATATGCCTATTTTGGAAGCTGAACAATTAATGGTGAAACCCTATTTAGAATTTTTAAAAAAATAATCAATTTAAACAGATTGATAAACGATGATTCTCTCTTGTATCGTCTAATTTTCATCGTTAAAAGCACATCAAAAGTCGTTAAAAAAGAGGATTCTAAATCCTCTTTTTATTTTCTTAAATCGCTTGATTAAAAGTGTCACAATCGTTGATATTTCCTGATTTCAACCCTGTTTGAAACCATTTCATCCGTTGTTCACTACTGCCATGAGTAAAACTATCGGGCACAACCTGCCCTGTAGCGCGTTTTTGCAAGTAATCATCACCAATTTTATGTGCTGCATCCATCGCTTCTTCAATGTCCCCTTGCTCTAAAAATTGGGTTCGTTGCTGATTATGATGTGCCCAAATTCCTGCAAAACAGTCTGCTTGTAATTCCTGACGCACAGAAAGTTGATTACCCTGTACCTCACTAGATTGAGCACGTGCTTTTTGCACTTGATCAGAAATACCTAACAACGTTTGTAAATGGTGCCCAACTTCATGCGCAACCACATAAGCTTGGGCAAAATCTCCCGCTTGATCTTGGCGAGATAACTCGGTCGAATTTTGCTCACCCGAAATACCCATTTGCTGACGCATGTCTTTAAAGAAAGTCGTATCAATATAGACTTTGCGATCGGCAGGACAATAAAATGGCCCCATCGCAGATTGTGCTGTACCACAGCCTGAATTCACCACACCACTAAACATCACCAATTTAGGTGCAACATACTGGCTATTTAATTGCTGTTGAAAGACTTGCGTCCACGTATCTTCGGTATCCGCTAAGACTGTCCCAATAAAATCCATGGCTTCTTGCTGTTCTGCTGTGGGATGATCCAAGCCTTTGGTTTCAGCGGGTTGTGCTTGTGATGTTACTTGCTTCGTGGCTTGATAGGCTTGTTGCGGGTCAACACCAAAAAACTTCCACGCCACAAAAGCAACCACAAGACCTAAAATACTAATACCACCCGCCTTAACACCGCCACCACCACGGCGGTCTTCAACATTGCTACTTACACGACGTCCTTTCCAGCGCATAGTGATATTCCTTTAGTTTTATTTATCTAATTTTACCGCGCATTTATTGATCATGCTTGTTTGGATTTAGGCCAAAACTTTTTAATGAAATTCACCATCACGAGAACCAATAATCCCGCAACAAAACCAATAGCAAAACTAATTAAGGTGGGTGTAACTGCACCAATAATATTGCCAACTGTAGGAATGTGCTCCATATAATCGACTGAATCTTCACTCCAATGATGAATCAAAGGCACAGCATGATTAATAATCCCGCCACCGACCAAGAACATCGCAATAGTTCCCACAAAGGTCAGGGTTTTCATTAATTTGGGTGCAAATGCTAACAATCCGCGTCCAATACTTTGCTTAAGGCTAGATGCTTGCTCGGTTAAATATAAGCCTAAATCATCAATTTTCACAATCATGGCAACAAAACCATACACACCGACGGTCATTAAAATCGCAATCACTGAAAGCACCATGACTTTACGTACCAAATGCAGCAGTCGCAACCGTACCCAATGAAATCACCACAATTTCAGCAGATAAAATAAAGTCCGTACGAACAGCGCCTTTAATTTTATCTTTTTCAAAAGTGACTAAATCTGTTTCTATTTCGATCAGTTCTGCTTGCGCAGCTTCTTGAGTTTGGGCTTTTTTATGCTGCAAGCTATGCAGAACTTTTTCTACGCCTTCATAACACAAAAATAAACCACCAATCATCAATAAAGGATTGATGAGCCAAGGTGCAACGACACTAATCAGTAAAGCTAAAGGCACAAGAATTAACTTATTAATGAATGAACCTTTTGCGACACTCCAAACCACAGGTAATTCGCGTTCAGAACGGACACCACTGACTTGTTGTGCGTTCAGCGCTAAATCATCCCCCAATACCCCAGCCGTTTTTTTTGCCGCCATTTTACTCATGACAGCGACGTCATCTAATACCGTGGCAATATCGTCTAACAATATTAATAAGCTACTCGCCATTCTTTTTATCCTTAAGGTGTCTAGAGGGTATTTTAAATACAAATATAAGAAAACTGTATCAACTTCATTAAATTCTTTTTATTTTTTCAATGCTTCTGTTTTTATAGTGTCTGACATTAAAAAACATTATGCCGTACAATATGGCAATTCATCAGCAGATACATGTTGTGTTAACAACTTTGGAATAAAGAGATAATGAGTAATCAAGACAATCGTCCTGTTATTTTGACTGGCGACCGCCCAACTGGACAACTTCATTTAGGTCATTTTGTAGGTTCTTTACGTTCGCGTGTAGGATTACAAGATTCTCACCATCAACATCTTCTCCTTGCTGATGCTCAAGCCTTAACAGATAACGCCGATAACTTTGAAAAAGTACGCCGCAATATTATTGAAGTGGCAACAGATTATCTTGCCGTCGGTATTGATCCAACAAAAACAACCATTTGCGTTCAGTCATGCTTACCTGCATTAAATGAATTGACCATGTTGTACCTCAACTTTGTGACGGTGTCGCGTTTAGAACGTAACCCAACCATTAAAGCAGAGATTCAACTCCGTGGTTTTGAACGTGATATTCCTGCTGGCTTCTTATGCTATCCAGTTGCTCAAGCAGCTGATATTACCGCATTTAAAGCATCAGTCGTTCCGGTTGGTGATGACCAAATTCCAATGATTGAACAGACCAATGAAATTATACGTCGTTTAAATCGTCAAATTGGTCATGATGTGCTACCAGAATGTAAAGCTCTGCTTTCAAACATGAGTCGTTTACCCGGTTTTGATGGCAAAGCAAAAATGTCTAAATCATTAGGCAATACCATTGTGCTGGATGCTTCTGACAAAGACATTAAAAAAGCAGTCAATGCCATGTATACCGACCCGAATCATTTAAGAATTGAAGATCCGGGTCAGGTTGAAGGCAATATTGTATTTACTTATCTAGATGCTTTTGACTCAAATAAAGAAGAAGTTGAAGAACTAAAAGCGCATTATCGTCGTGGTGGTTTAGGCGATGGCACTGTGAAAAAACGTCTTGAAGGTGTACTTAAAGAACTCATTACGCCTATTCGTGAACGTCGTATGGAACTGGCTAAAGATCCTGACTACATCATGGATATTTTGAAAGATGGTACAGATAAATGTCGTATCATTACTCAAAACACACTCGATGAAATTAAATCGGGTTTAGGTATGTTTCACTTCTAAACAGGTTTAATCACAAAAAGGGCCTTTCTTTCTATAGAAAGGCTTTTTTATGCCATAAAAATGATGAATAAATCACACTAACCAATAGTTATTAACTTTAATTAACACAACTTAACTGAAAGCATCATGAAATGACTGCTCATTCATTTTATGATGTTTTCAGTGCTTAAAGCTCTATAGAGTTTTAACATTCTCCTTAACCGAAACTGTGAAAACAGCTTCGTTGTTATACGCAATGATCACCCCAATCGTTGCGTATTTTTTTGTCTTAAACTTTCAAAAACAAACATAAGCATATGATTTAAATATTTATTTTATAACTAAAATAAGATCTATTGATATCTATTGTCCAAATACACTCTAGAATCATGTTGCTATTCGCCATAAAAAACCCCGCTCTAAAGCGGGGTTTTTTATGAAGACATAATTTAGTTTTTATGACGCATGTGAGGGAATAAAATCACATCACGGATACTTGCTGCATCAGCAAATAACATTACTAAACGGTCAATACCAATCCCTTGACCCGCTGTTGGAGGAAGACCATATTCAAGTGCTTCAATGAAGTCTGCATCGTAATGCATCGCTTCATCATCACCTGCATCTTTCTCTTCAACTTGCGCTTGGAAACGCTCTGCTTGGTCAATTGGGTCGTTTAATTCTGAGAAACCATTCGCCAATTCACGACCACCAATAAAGAACTCAAAACGGTCAGTAATATGTGCATTGTGATCATTACGACGCGCCAATGGTGAAGTTTCCGCTGGATATTCGGTAATGAATGTTGGCTGGCGCAGTTTAGTTTCCACCGTTTCTTCAAATACGATGGTTTGTAATCGACCTAGACCAAAACTCGGTTTTACTTTTTCTTTCAATTCTTCTTGAATATATTTAGCCAAAAATTCACGGTCAGCCACATTTTCTGGCGTGAGGTTTGGATTATGTTCAAGAATGGCATCAAACATCGAAATTTTCTTAAATGGCCCTTTGAAGCTAAACACTTCACCTTGATAAGGCACATCAGTCGAACCCAAGATGTCGAGCGCTAATTTTTCCAGCATATTTTCAGTCAAAGCCATCAAGTCTTTGTAATCTGCATAGGCTTGGTAGAATTCGATCATGGTGAATTCTGGATTATGACGCGTCGAAACACCTTCGTTACGGAAGTTACGGTTAATTTCGAATACACGTTCAAAACCACCCACCACTAAGCGTTTTAAGTAAAGCTCAGGGGCAATACGTAAATACAATGGCATATCAAGTGCATTGTGATGTGTTTCAAACGGACGCGCAGATGCACCACCCGGAATCACATGCATCATTGGCGTTTCAACTTCCATGAAGCGTTCATTGGCTAAATACGCACGCATACCCGCAACGACTTTGGCACGGATTTCAAAAGTTTTACGTGTTTCGTCATTCACCATCAAATCAAGATAGCGTTTACGATACTTCATTTCGGTATCGTTTAAACCATGGAATTTATCTGGAAGTGGACGCAGTGATTTGGTTAAAAGTTCGAAGTGTTCAATATGAACATAAAGATCGCCTTTACCAGAACGACCGATATAACCTTCAACGGCAATAATATCACCAAGGTCTAAACCTTTAATGGTTGCCAGTACTTCTGGATCTAATTCTTTACGTGCAACATAAAGTTGAATACGGCCCGTCATGTCTTGAATCACGATGAATGAACCACGGTTCAACATCACACGACCTGCAACTTTTACATAAACTTTTTCACCCGCTTCAATTTCTTCTTTAGATTGATCAGCGAATTGATCTTGTAAATCTTGAGCGTAATGTTCACGTTTAAAGGTGTTCGGCCAAGGACTAGTGCCCTTTTCCTTAGCATGTTTTTCAATATGCTTTAACTTGGCATGACGCTGTGCAATTAAATCGTTTTCGGAAATTTCTTGTTCAGAAGTCGATGTCGATTGAGCGTTATGTTGCGTCATCTCTGCCTCGTATATGGGTAAAAAACGGAAGTTGCATAGCATAGCAGATTCAGTAAAAATTTCGTATGACTTATTGCCAAACAAAAGTATTGATTTACTCAAAACAACTTCGCCACTGCCGTTTTGATTCAGAAAAATAGTTTTAGCATGCATCTTTCAATCTGAATACACAGCTACGCTACTGATTCAGCCTACGCCTTAGACCAAAAGCTAACTTCTTTGTTCAGCAGAGTCCCTTACAATGATTGAAGCAAAATAGTTGAAAAGGACACTATTCAACTCTTTCTATCTTTGTAAATAAAGACAGCGTGAACGATCAAATAATGAGTACATGTACTTCAAAAATCTTATTTTTACATGGATTAGATTCTTCCCGTGAATCGACCAAATTCCATGCCATTGATGCCAACCACAAGTATTGCATTGATATCGATTATCGCAATCTTACTTTTCAAACTGTCGCCAATTTTTATCACGATATTATTGCCAAAATTAAACCTGAAATATTGGTAGGACATAGCTTAGGTGCTTATTGGGCACTGAAAATGTCAGCCTTACATAAAATTCCAGCGATTATTGCCAATCCAAGTCTCAACCCAAATTTTCGTGATGACTATCCACCGGTTGCCGAAAATGACTTAGACCATGAGATTGCTCAAATTGCGTATTTAGAACTAGGCGATGAAGTGCTGGATATGCACGCAGTTCAAGAACAACTTGAGCCGTATATGCTTGTCCAAGCGGTTGAAGGTGGGCATCACCGTTTAGCCAGCCCTGAAAACTTAAATGATTTAATTCAACATCTGCAAACGCATTTTTTGAAGTAAAAAAGCCTTGGATTAACCAAGGCTTTTTATGACATATCATCGATTATGCGACTTGTTGTTCTGGCTGAGATTTATCATCTAACACAGACCAAACAGTCAGCCCCAAATCAGCATGTAGGTCAGGTAAATCTAGGAAAATACTGGCACCCAAAAGTTCATGGTTGCATTTATCCACCAGTTGTTTCACTGCTTTTAAAGTACCACCTGTAGCCAAAACATCATCCACAATAATAATTTTTTGCGGCTGGATTTCAGCAGACATTTCCAAACGATCCATACCATATTCTAAGCTGTAGCCCACACCAACCACGGGTGGCGGTAACTTACCCGCTTTACGAACCAATAATAGACCTTTGCCTAAACGCTGTGCCAACAAACTTGCAAGAACAAAACCACGTGCTTCAACAGCAACAAAGCTATCCACTTCTTGCAACTTTTCAGCAGGAATACTGGCAATTAACGCATCGGTTAATAGCTCAATATTGCCCATAAATAATGGTGTTAAATCAAAAAAACAAATTCCCTGTTTAGGGAAATCTTGGACAGTACGAATGTTAGACCACAAAGTTGCAGACAAATTGCTCATGGGGAGAAAAGTAATTTAAAAGAGAATATGTCAATTTTAGCGCTTTATCAGCCCAATGACCAGTAACTGATCATGACCGCATTACGGCTAGATAAAAACCAAATACATAGTAATTTGATTTTATTATATTTTTTAAAATAAATAACAGACATATATTTATCTCATTATAAACGAACAAACGCTACATTCTTTTTCTTCTCGACCTTCGTCTATAAGCAGAATTTTAAATGTCAAAAAGTGACTCAAACCTTTATACACTTTTCACTTAAAAATATTTAGAGGCTTATATTGAGCTCATACTGTTAGACAAAAACGATATTTCAGTATTTTTATGACAAGTTTTGTCCTCCTCTGCAATTCTGCTTTCAAATTCACTCACTAAACTCAGATATTTGCTTTACATTAACAATAGAACTGCGTAAAAATTTGCTTGAATATGTACATTGAAAGTCATATCACTAGAGTCAAGCTATATATGGAATTTTACTGACTTAACTTTTTAAAAAGTCAGTGCTTTGGAGAGTAAAATGAAAAAGTATCAATGCATCGTTTGTGGATGGATTTATGACGAAGCTGAGGGTTGGCCACAAGATGGTATTGTCGCAGGCACGAAATGGGAAGATATCCCAGATGATTGGACATGCCCGGACTGTGGTGTATCAAAAATTGATTTTGAAATGATTGAAATCTAATCATTGATACAAAAGACCATAGCACATGGTCTTTTTTACATCTTATAAAAAAGTTTGGAGAACACTATGCATCCTATCGTCATCATTGGTTCAGGTATGGCCGGTTATACCGCAGCACGTGAGTTTCGTAAGCTAAATCCCGAGCATGAACTGGTCATGATTTGTTCAGATGATGCGGTAAACTATGCCAAACCCACGCTATCAAATGCTTTGGTTGGCAACAAAGCACCAGAGCAAATTGCTTTAGGTGATGCCATTAAAATGAGTGCTCAACTGAAGATGCGTATTGAAGCGCATACTTGGGTCAAAGAAATTCAGTCCGAACAACATCAACTGATTTTAGAGAAAGCGGGTCAACAAAGTATTCAGCCCTATTCAAAACTGGTTCTTGCTGTCGGGGCAAATCCAGTTCGCTTGGCGATTGCAGGCGATGGCAGTGATGACATTCATGTGGTTAATAACTTGAATGACTACAAAAAATTCCGTAAAAATTTGGCTATCCGTCAAGATAAACGCGTCGTGATTTTAGGTGCAGGTCTGATTGGCTGTGAATTTGCCAATGACTTACAAAATACCGAACATCAAGTCACCGTGATTGATTTGGCTGCTCAACCTTTAGGACGACTGATTCCTGAATATGTGGCATCTTCGTTCCAAGAAAAATTAGAAGAGATTGGGATTCACTTTGTATTGGGTACAACGGTTGAAAAAGTCATCAAAGTTGAAAATGACGATTATCAAATTACCTTAGCCAATGGTCAGTCTGTCATTGCAGACATTGTCCTTTCTGCAATTGGTTTACAACCCAACTTAGAGTTAGCCAAAGCGACGAATATTGCTTGCAGCCGTGGCATCTTGACCAACGGACTATTAGAAACCAACCAAGCCGATATTTATGCCATTGGTGACTGTGCAGAAGTGAATGGTCTACTGCTACCTTATGTGATGCCCATCATGCAACAAGCCCGTGCTTTAGCGAAAACCTTAAATGGTGAAAATACTCATGTTCACTATCCTGCAATGCCAGTTGCCGTTAAAACACCTACTGCACCACTGACTGTCCTTCCGGCACCAATTGGTGTAGATGTTACGTGGGAGACCGAAGAACTAGAAGATGGCATGATTGCAAAAGCGCTAGATAGTCAAAATACCTTACGTGGTTTTGTGCTGTTGGGTGCGACTGCGGCAAAACAACGCTTAAGCCTAACTAAATTAGTACCTGACTTGATTCCTGTGGCAGTTTAAGGTTTTAATACAAAGGACATTTTTTCAATAAAATGTCCTTTTTTAGGAAAATAACAATGAATAGCGCACTCAAATTTACGGGCTCTCCATATACTTCTTTTATGCATGAAACCAAAGTCACTTTAAGTAATGGCATTGAACTGCATGTCGAAATTGGTGGACAACCCGAACATCCTGCAATCATGCTGATTATGGGTTTAGGTGCGCAAATGTTATTCTGGCCTGATTTTTTCTGTAAATCGCTGATCGACCAAGGTTATCGAGTGATTCGTTTTGACAACCGAGATATTGGCTTGTCTTCCAAAATTCGTCATTCAGGGCCACGACTCAATACATTCAAACTTATGGGCCGCTTTGCTTTAGGTTTAGAAAACCAAGGCGCACCTTATAATTTATATGACATGGCTGAAGATACGGCATTGCTCATTGATCATTTAGGACTTGAAAAAGTCTCCGTGATTGGGGCTTCAATGGGCGGCATGATTGCGCAAATTTTGGCAGCCAAACATCCTCAAAAAGTCAATAATTTAGGATTGATGTTTACCAGTAACAATCAGCCGTTATTACCACCACCCTTTCCAAAACAACTTTTTAGCCTGATTGGCAGACCTGAATCTACCGATGAAGATGGTATTGTGAATCATAGTGTGAAAGTATTTAATATTATTGGTTCACCCGGATATATCAATCAAATTGAGATTATTCAGACCGCACGCAAGTTATATCAACGAAGTTATTATCCAGCGGGTGTACTTCAACAATTTTTAGCAATATTATGTACCGGTTCTTTGCTACAATTGGGTAAGCAAATTCAGCAACCTACCCTCGTGGTACATGGCTCTCGGGATCGTTTACTTCCACCGAGTCATGGCAAAGCAGTTGCAAAGGCAATTACAGATGCTAAGTTTGAATTAATTGATGGAATGGGGCATGATATGCCTCCGCATTTTATTCCATATCTTAGCGGATTATTTGCTGATCACTTTAAATCAAAACATTAGGACACTATGGCTGCATTACCATCTTTAAGACAGCTGTCATACCTCGTTACACTGTCTGAAACGCTGCATTTCACTGAAGCTGCGCGTCGTTCATTTGTGACCCAATCGACTTTGTCAGGCGGGATCATGGAGTTAGAGCGCTTGTTAGGTGGAGTACTCGTTGAACGCGACCGCCAAAATGTACGTTTAACTCCGCTAGGCGAGCAGGTTGTTGCCCGAGCCCGTGTTCTATTGGCAGATGCACAAGACTTGATGCGTTTAAGTCGTGAGATGAGCGAGCCTTTAACTGGTGATTTACATTTAGGGATCATCCCAACCATTGCGCCTTTTCTTTTGTCGAAACTTTTAGATGAAGTACATAAACAACTTCCTAAAATTCAATTGCATTTGCACGAAGCACAAAGTGAAAAAATTGTCGAAAAACTAGAACATGGCAATCTTGATATGATTGTTTTGGCTCTACCTTTTGATACACGTGGCTTAAAAGTTGCTGAAATCGCAAAAGAAAATCTTTATTTGGTTTGCCATAAATCAGACCAAAATGCGAATAATGCACACTCTTTAGATGACTTAGATCTATCGCGCTTAGTCCTGCTTGAAGAAGGTCACTGTCTACGTAATCATGCTTTGAGTGCTTGTCCAATTGGCGAACGCAAAAATGATCATCGCTTAAAAGCAAGTTCATTGCCAACATTGGTGGAAATGGTTTCTTCTGATTTAGGCTTTACCCTACTTCCTGAAATTGCAATTCATACCAATATGATTAAAGCAAATCCAGATTTAGTGGTGAAAGCGATTGATGCCGCACCAAGTCGTACCCTTGCATTGGTGACGCGTAAAAGCACGCCATTGCAAAGCGAATTTGATGTGCTGTTGCAAATTTTTCAAAAAATCACCAAAAATCTTCACTAAAAAATAATCGATATATTAAAAGGAGCGATGGCTCCTTTTTTTATGTTTAATTTTTCTATATTCAGGGTTCACTTCACGCTGATCGCTCCCATGTCCTAAAGCTGAAAACATTTTTCATTTTTCTTTAGCTAAAAAAAATAGCCTATCTATGCAACAGATAAGCTATTCAAGGTAATAAACAGATTATGACTCCATAGAGCAATAAAATATTCGATTCCTGATGAGTTGGAGTACTACTATTAGCCAAACTAATAAGAAGTGCTGTCATAGTAGAAGCTTCAATATGTTTTTTATATCCCCATAAATAGGGATTTTTCATTGCCCAAAAGCACTCAGTTCCAAACAAAAAAAACAGGTTGAAACAAGATCACAATAAAATATACATTTTTTAAATATGTATTATTCAACAAATACTTAAGTTCACTTTAAAGCTTATAAATTACCAATTTCTTGGGATAGCACTTTAATTCGCTTTAGAGCAAAGTGACTCAATAAAATCGAAAATGATTGTGAGAAATGCCTAGTGGGTGAACTAATGTTACCTGTTCCTATCATGATGATAATGGATCAACCAACTTTTAATAACCTATCAGAAAGCATTCTCATTCGGTTAGGTTATCCTGACGAATTAATAATTTACACCAACAACCTCACTGAAGCTGAGCAATTATTACAACAACATTTACCCAATTTAATCTTGATTGATTTGTGTCTTGATCAGTCGAAAAGTATTTCATTGATAAAAAAAATAAATAAAATTCATCCTGATGCACATATTATTGTGCTCTTAGCCCAGCAAGAGACAGCTTTACTGTTTGCTGCAATTCAAGCGGGTGTACAAGGTTATATTTTTTATGAGCATACTGAAGCAGAAATTTTAAATCACATTAAAACCATTCTACGTGGTGGAGCGCCCATTCATGACGCTTTGGCGCAGTATATTTTATCGCATCAACTTGGCTTTCATAAAACAGGATCAACAATTGAAAATGACATTTTAAAGCTCATCTCAGATGGGCTTAGCCCACAACAAATTGCTGAACAAATGACCGTGCCTTTATATAAGATCGAAGGTCATATTAAAAATATTTATCAAAAAATTGCCTGCTTATAACATTAAACTTACCTCATTCGCTTTTATCCCAAAATCCACCCTAGACATAAAATAAAAGAGTCCGAAGACTCCTTTATTTTATCTACTGACTATCATGAATTATTTAATCAGATCTAATAATATTCTTTGCGCATTATGCGGTGCTTGACCTGCCGCAACTTGAGCACGCACCCAAGTTCCATCACCTTGCAACAACCAAGCTTGTTGATTATCTTGTAAATAAGTCAATAAACCTTGCTGATAAATACGTTTTTTCAGCGCTGGATCTTCAATGGGGAAACACGCCTCAACACGATTAAATAAATTACGATCCATCCAATCGGCACTTGAGCAGTAAATTCGCGCATTGCCATTATTACCAAAGTAATAAACACGGGTGTGCTCTAAGAAACGCCCCACAATTGAACGCACTCGAATATTTTCTGAAAGCCCCGGCAAACCCGGACGTAAAGAGCAAATAGAACGAATAATCAAATCAATCTGTACGCCTGCTTGAGATGCTTCATACAACTTGTTAATCAACTGCATTTCAGTTAAAGCATTCACTTTGACAATGATTTGTGCAGGCTTCCCTGCTTTGGCATTGGCAATTTCTTCATCAATATAATTCACAAGTTGCGCATGTAAGGTAAAGGGTGCATGCAGAAGTTTTTTCAACTTCGCCATTTTCCCCATCCCTGTCAATTCTTGAAAAATGCGATGTACATCTTCACACAGCTCTTTATCTGTGGTGAGTAAGCCATAGTCGGTATAAATACGTGCATTGCCTGCATGATAATTACCTGTACCCAAATGCACATAACGCACAAGCTTGTTATTTTCACGGCGTACCACCAAAATCATTTTGGCATGGGTTTTATAGCCCACAATGCCATAGACCACCACAGCACCCGCTTCTTGCAGTACATTTGCCACTTCAATATTCGATTCTTCATCAAAACGTGCACGCAATTCAATAACGGCAGTGACTTCTTTACCATTGCGCGCCGCTTCTGCAAGTACTTGCACAATTTCAGAATCTGGACCACTACGATACAAAGTTTGCTTAATCGCAAGCACTTGCGGATCACGTGCAGCTTCACGCAATAAATTAATCACGGGTGCAAAAGATTCAAACGGATGATGTAATAAAATGTCTTGCTTCTGCATAGCCGAAAAAATATTTTCAGATTTTTTCAGCACTTTTGGAATAATTGGCGTATGTGAATCATAACGTAAATGTGGACGTTTAAAATTCGAGAGTAAGCGTGCGAGATTAACCGGACCATCCACTTTATAAAGTTGTTCTTTTTCAAGGTCAAACTCATTGAGTAAATATTCATAAATATGTTTAGGACAGTTTTGCGTCACTTCTAAACGTACTGCACGACCAAAACGGCGTGAGTTCAATTCACCTTTCAATGCTTTGGCTAAATCTTCAACATCTTCATTTAATGCCAAATCTGCATTCCGCGTAACACGAAATTGATAGCAACCAGTCGCCGTCATACCGGGGAACAAATCAGATACATGTTCATGAATGATGGCAGACAACATCACATGATGCTCTTTGCCATCGGTCAGTTCATCGGGTAAACGCACCACGCGAGGTAATGAACGCGGTGCAGGAACAACAGCTAAATCAATTTGACGACCAAAAGCATCTTTCCCTTCCAAGGTCACAATAAAGTTTAAACTTTTATTCACCAAACGCGGAAATGGATGAGCTGGATCGAGGCTAATGGGGGTCAGAACAGGGGCAACTTGTTCTTGGAAATACTTTTTAATCCAAGCCGACTGCGCAGGTGTAAGCTCACCGCGACGTAAAAAACAGATGTCTTCTTCACGCAATTTCGGCAAAATTGCTTCATTTAAAATACGGTATTGGCGTTCAATTGCTGCGTGTGCTGTTTTAGAAATGCTATCCAGTACTTGTTTTGGGGTTAAACCATCAGGGCTACGACTTTCATTGCCTAAATCGAGTTGCTCCATCAAACCGGCAAAACGGATTTCAAAAAATTCATCCAGATTACGGGAAAAAATAAGCAAGAAATTCATGCGATCAAGCAAAGGATGCAGAGGATCAACCGCCTGTTCTAATACACGAAGATGAAAATCTAGAATAGAAAGTTCACGGTTAATATAGCGATCATTATATGTATATTCTATTTGTGTAGGAGATGGGTCTGCTGCAGTATTCATACCTAACCTATGCTTGTTCTAAAGTAATTCATATCTATCTAAGTATGCTTCAAAATTGTGACAATTTCATAAAAAAAAGCCCAATAATTTATAATGCTGATCAGTTAAGAAATTAACAGGCATTTTATTTTTTAAATTCATAATGTTATTCGATACGCGGAAACGTCATCCGCAACTGTTCGAGGCAAGACTACTTTGGAAAAGTACAGTTTCTGCGATTGATTAATCAATAAAAGGTATTTGGCGAGTTTTGCGGATGACAAATGCCTTTGATTACTTTGGGCTTATCCAAAGTAATAGATGAGCTCCAAGTATTTAATTTAAAAAATATAAGACTCCGTTGTGACAAACTAAAAAGCTAAGGAGTTTTGTAATAAACTCCTTAGCTTACTAGCATTACAATAATTTGGGTTTTTACAGTAAAAAATTAAGGAATATGGCTATAACGCATATATTTTTGAATCATACGTTTACGATACTTTAATTTTCGATCGTCACGATGGTCTTGATAATATTTTGGATTCGGTAAAATTGCGGCTAAGAAAGCGGCTTGTTCACGCGATAAATTTTTCGAACTTTTACCAAAATAATACTGTGTTGCAGCTTCCACCCCATAAATATTTTCACCAAACTCAACTGAGTTTAAATACACTTCTAAAATCCGTTCTTTTGACCACACCCGCTCCATCATCCACGTGGCAACCGCTTCCTGACCTTTACGCAAAAATGAACGCTTATTATATAAAAATAGATTTTTTGCCAATTGCTGTGAAATGGTTGAACCACCTGCAACCACTTTACCCTTATCTTTATTACGCTCTAAAGCGAATTGCATGCCTGCCCAATCAAAACCGTTGTGTTGTAAAAATTTACCATCTTCTGCTGCAACCACTGCATGTTTCAAATAGTCACTGATTTGATCATAATCACGCCACTCTTGCTTGATTGGCTTAGAGGGTTCAGACCAATAATCTATCCGCATCATCATGGTGGTTTCAACCGGATGGGTTCGCCACCAGACCAGACTTGTAAAAATCCAAAGTTGCACTAAAAGTACCAAACTGACAAGTATTAACAAACTACGAACAATAAAAGCTTTCATGTCAGTGAGTTACTCCAAAATATCTATTTTTTCATGCTAAGCTTGAAGCTGAATATAGCAAAGATTATAAAAGAATAGCATGGCTGAACTTTCACCTCCCTCAATTCGAAGTAAACCCGAGGTTCACCTTTGGTGGCTGACTGCACTTTTTATTGCCATTAATGTCAGTTTATTTCTCTGGCAAGTGCTCACAGGGGTAAATATTAGCAGTCCCAGTCTTGTCGATGCTATTCATTGGGGCGCTGATTATGCACCTTTAACCTTTTTAGAGGAACCCACCCGCCTGTTTACCAGCATGTTTTTTCATTTTGGCTTAATCCATCTTATGCTAAACATGTGGGCACTCTATATTTTTGGCAGTGTCGCTGAGCAACTTTTCGGTCGGTTTTATTATTTAGGTGTGTATATTTTTGCAGGTCTCATGGGCAGTTTGCTCAGTGGCTTGATCGACATTCAAAACACCTTCGAACTGCTTCAAAGCCAAAACCCTGAACTTTTCCCAACCGTCAGTGCCGGTGCTTCTGGTGCTGTGATGGGGATTGGTGGCGCATTGACTGTTTTATCCTTATTTCCGATTTTACCCAAGCAACGCTTTATTTTAGATAAAAAAACTTTGGTCATGGTGATGGGCATTAACTTGTTCATTGGCTTCACCATGCCCGGAATTAATAATGCAGCCCATATTGGCGGTATGCTGATGGGCGCTATATTGGCAATTATTTGGTACATGGGACAACGGATACATAAACCGAATTTAGGCATTTATGTGGGCTTAGTTGTGGGCGCAGTGACCTGTTATTTATTTTATGATTACTGCATGCAACAAGTTCAAATCCTTGAACCGATTTGGCGCCAAATTCTTAGCGCTATGCGCGCACAACTTCATTTTTAACATAAATAAATCACCTATTTCAGATGAGAGAGATCATTGATTGATCTCTCGCAAACTTTGTAAGGGCGGAATATCACAAAGGTAACTTAAGCGATAACGTCCAATCAAAGCACACAGTAAGGTCATCAGAATCGGTAAAATCAGCCAAATTTCCCAGTGTGCCTGAATTGCCAAATTCATTTTATAACTCGCAATGGCACTAATCACTTCTGCAAACAGACAAGAAACCACACCGGCCACAAATCCAATAAAACCAATCTCCAAACTCATCATTTGTTTTAACTTTTGTTTAGAACTACCAAATGAACGTAGCAAAGCCACTTCACGTTTACGTTCATCCATCAATAAATTCAAGCAGGCAATAAGCACTAAAATACCTGACACACTCACCAATAACGCCAGAATGGTAATAATTTGCACCAACACATTTACTAAGCGTTTAACTTCATCCAAGATCAAACTGACATCAATAAAAACAGTATTGGAAAATTGCTGAATCACAGGAACCAATTGCTTTTTATCCTGTTCTGGCACATAAAAACTGCCTAAATAACTGCCTGCATTTTCATCCATGGTTTTGGGTGCAAAAATAAAGAAAAAATTAGGGCTAAAGCTTTCCCATTCCACACTACGCAAGTTAATGACTTTGGCGTGAACTAACCCTTCTGGCAAGCTAAAGGTCAGCCGATCACCGATTTTAATCCCCAGTTCTTCCGCAGTTTTGACTTCTACAGATACATCACCGATTTGTTTCAGTGCTGCGCTGCCCTGCACTATTTTATTGTCAGTCGGATATTCTGTGGTTTGAGTTAAATTTAATTCACGGCGTAAAGCGTTATTGCTTTTCAGCAATTGCTCTGCAAAGGGCTGATCATTTTTCGCCACCAATCGTCCACGGATATTGGGATATAACGGTGTACTCTGCCAACCCTGTTGTTCAAGCTTCGCTTTGAATACAGGCATATCAAACGGTGGTAAGCCGTAAACAAATTGATTGGGTGTGCCTTCAGGTAATTGTTGCTGCCAACGCTCCAGCAAATCCGTTCGTAACACCGCCAATACGGTAATTAAACTTAAACCCAGTGCCAAAGCGGTAATTTGAAAAGCTGTTTGATAAGGCGCACGCACATAAGCTGAAATGGATATTTTCAAGCTTTTGATTAATTTCAGCCCGCCCCAAATCAGCATATACAGCACAGTACACAGCAAAATAATCGCACCAATCACCCAAGCAGTGAGCACAATATTTTCAGTCAGTACAATACTAAACAACACCAAACTTGCTGTGCCCATCAGTAGCATCCACAGCATCGACTGCACAGATTTTTCTTGCTGACGAATGACCCGAATAGGCGGTGTATTCAGCAGTTGCCATAAACTTGGCACAATAAATCCGAGCAACACTACGGCGCTGGTGAGCATTGCGATAGGTAGTGGTCCAAGCAACAGATCAAACACAGAAAATTGAATTTGCAGATGCGGAATCAACTGTAGCATCAGTTGTAACAAGCCATAGCCGAGTGAAACCCCCGCTAAACTGCCAATCGCCATTGCAACCATTAAAACCACGCTCAATAAAGCTAAATATGCGTTAAGAATCTGAGCCTTCGTTGCGCCAATACAACGCATGAGCGCAATATAGTCCTGATTTTGTTGTACATAGCGCTGACTGGTTAAAGCAATCGCAATACCACACAACAAAATAGTCAAAATATTGGTCAGTTGTAAAAAAGTATCTAAATTGGCAATCGGCTTCATTAAACGAGTATTGCCTTCGCTGGCATTGCGTAACCTAAGGCTGGTTTGTTCATTTGCGCTTGGTGTTTCAGCACCAGCACCTTGACCTTGCTGCAATTTGAAATTTTGCTCAAATTGCTTGGTTTGCCCTGCCGTACCCGCCATCAATAAACGATATTCAACCCGACTGCCAACTTGAATGGCATGGGTTCGAGCAACATCGGCTTGAGAAATAATTACCGTAGGAGAAAAACCTGAAAAGCCCAATTCTTGATTGGAATCATGTTCAATTTGAGCCGTGACTTTAAAGCTTGCATCGGCAATATTGACTGTATCACCCACTTTAACATGCAATAAATCCAAAGCACGAGCGCTGAGCCAAACCTGCTCCTGCTTGAATTTTTTCTGCTGTTGGCACAACCCGAATGTCTCCACGTAACGGAAAGGCATCATCAATGGCTTTGACATTCACCATCACAAACTGCTCATGGGTATGTGCCATTGAACTAAATGTGATGACTTTAGATTGTTGTAGCGCGAATTGGTTTGCTTGGTCTTGCCACTTTTTTTCCAGTGGCTGATTGTCGCTCAGAACCAAATCCGCTGCTAACATTTCTGCGGCTTGTAGTGCCACGGCATTTTGAATTTGTTCATTGCTAAATTTTAGTGCTGTGGTCGCACTAATTGCCAAAACCAGCGCAATAATCAGTAAGTAAACACCGCTACTTTTAAAACTTTGTTTGAGTAACGGTTGAAATAGAGGATTCATTTCAGTCCTCACCGTTACGATGTTCAATTATATGTCCATCTAACAATTCAAAATGACGCTGGCATTGTTCGGCCAGTTTTGGATCATGCGTCACCAAAACCAAGGTTGTCCCCAATTCACGATTCAGCTGAAATAATAATTGCTCAATGTCTTCGGCTGTTTGTGTGTCTAAATTACCTGTCGGTTCATCGGCAAAAATAATTTGCGGATCACTAATTAAAGCCCGCGCAATCGCAACTCGTTGCTGCTCACCACCGGAAAGGACTTTGGGCGTTTGTGTCGCTTGTCGTTCTAAACCCACTTTTTTCAGCAATGCCAAGGCTTTTTTTTCAGCTGCTGCAAAATTAAAATTCTTTTGTAAGCGCAGTGGCAACATCACATTTTCAACCGCAGTTAAATGCGGTAGCAATTGAAAAGATTGAAAAACAAATCCAATATGTTTTAAACGCACCAAAGCACGTTGTTCTT
The DNA here is from genome assembly GCA_963812025.1 of uncultured Gammaproteobacteria bacterium. GTDB lineage: Bacteria > Pseudomonadota > Gammaproteobacteria > Pseudomonadales > Moraxellaceae > Acinetobacter. The sequence goes on along the minus strand of CAWETQ010000006.1, from coordinate 113,795 downwards.
CGTTTAATTCAGCAATCGACTCCCCACAAACTGTTAATTTTCCTGCACTGGCTTGATCTAGCGTGGCTAAAATTCCAAGCAAGGTCGATTTTCCTGAACCCGAACGCCCCGTAATTGCCACTTGCTCACCCGCATAAATTTCAAAATTTAAATTTTCAAAAATGCGTAGTTCTTTTTGTGCAATTTTGATCTTTTGTGTCAGTTGCTGTGCAGAAATAATCACTTGTGGCATGATGCAATGATCGTGAATAACTTGGGTCATAATCTCTCTATATGCAAAATCGCAATTTAAAAATTCGTGGAATTTCTTACTTGGCGATGTTCAGCCTGTGTCTTATTCCAGCCGTGGTTTCTGCTAAAACCATTATGATTGTTGGGGACAGTATTAGCGCAGCATATGGTATGCAAGCAGAACAAGGTTGGGTTTATTTATTACAAAAACGTTTAGACCAACAGTATCCGAAAAAACATAAAGTGGTCAATGCCAGTGTCAGTGGTGAAACCAGCAGTGGTGCTGTAGCACGTTTGCCGAAATTATTACAAACTTATAAACCACAAATTGTCGTGATTGAACTGGGTGGCAATGATGGTTTACGTGGTCAATCGCCACTTTTGATTCAAAAGAACCTTGCCAATTTAATTCAACAAAGTCAGCAAGCTAAAGCAACGGTGATTATTTTTGGAATGAAAATTCCACCTAATTACGGTTCGGCTTATAGTCAAGCTTTTGAAAAAAATTATAGTATTGTCAGCCAACAATACAAAGTGAAATTGATGCCCTTCTTTTTAACAGGCGTTGCAGGCAATAAAAACCTGATGCAATCCGATTTGGTTCATCCCAATGCAAAAGCGCAAAGCATTTTACTGAATAATGCTTATCCCTATATAAAAGGCGCTTTATAAGCGCCTTTTATGAATCATTGAAATCGATTTGATTTTAAAAATCAAAAAATAAGACTTCACCTGTTTCTAAAGAATATTCTGCACCAACGACTTTTAACTTGCCTTTAGCAATCAGGCTTTCCAGTACAGCAGAACCATGACGCAACTGATTGACTGATGCAAATACATTTGATCGTACTGCATGTTTTGACAATTTGACCAAATCATCCTTCAATTCTGTTTGCAGCAATGTTTCAACCGATGGACGCACTCGGTTTACAATTGACATTAAGTTTTGTGATGGAGGGCTGGCAGGATTCATCAATGTATCGATCGTGGCTTGAATAGCACCGCAATGACTGTGACCTAAAACCACGACCACGGCACAATCATAACGTTCAGCAGCAAATTCAACACTACCAACCTGAGAAGGTGCGACCACATTGCCTGCGACACGAATCACAAATAAATCCCCAAGTCCCTGATCAAAGACCATTTCGGCAGGAACACGAGAGTCAGAGCAGCCCAAAACAATGGCAAACGGGTTTTGGTCTCCTGCCATTTCTGCACGTTCCTGATGGCTCAATTGTTTATGATGGGTCGTCTCGCCAGATACAAAACGTTGGTTACCGCTTTTAAGACGTTCTAAAGCTTCTTGAGCTGTTAGCATTTCTTTCCCACCAGAATGTTTTTAAGTTGCAACAGTTTAATCTCTGTAAAAATGAAAGTCACTTGCAAAAAGAATAGCGATCTAGTTTATAACGATGTTACAAAATATTTTATTTCACATAAAAATACATCTAGTTCACACTTTTAAGCATTCAAGCCACCTAATTCAAAAAACAATTCAGTGACATTTTTTCAATAATACTTACAATAAGCTATAGACATTTCTAGAAAAACAAAATGCAGTCTAAATTTAGATCATTTTTATAATGTTGCCTATAAATATTATCGTCATTAACACATTAGGATAATGATCAATGACATCTCCCTATATGATTTTATCTCATATTTTACAGATGGTATGTTTAACAATTTCAATCGCTGTATCGTCTTTTTCCTATGCTGCAATAAATACAACACCAGATGCACCGCTTTCTCTGCAAAATTATTTCTCCAAAGAACGTCATGCCGCTGGATTACGCAGTAAAACGATAAAAATTGATGACATTACTTGGAGCTATAGTGAAGGGGGTTCCAGCAATAAACCCGCGGTATTACTCATTCATGGCTTGGCAGGAAATCGTGACAATTGGAATGGCGTAGCCCATTTTTTAACACCTTATTATCATGTGATTATTCCAGACCTTCCAAGCAATGGCGAAACCAAAGTTGCAGATAATTTTGATCTTTCTGTCCCCAATGTCACGGAACGCTTACGTCGTTTTGCTGAAGCAATTAATGTCGAAGATAAACTCAATATTGCAGGACATTCACTGGGCGGATCCATTGCAACCATCTATGCCTCACAGTATCCCTTCGACACGCAAAGTTTATTTTTACTCAATAGCGCAGGCATTTATAAACAAGCCAATACTGCCTATACCAAAGATCCTTATTTTTTAAAAAATTTGATTGTCTCTAAACCGGGTGATTTAGAAGAAGTACTGAGTCAAGTGATGCAAACACCACCAGAGTTGCCGCTTTACTTTAAAAAAGCACAAGAAAAAATGCTGATTTCGCAATCCTCACAAACCCGTAAAATGATTGATCAAATCGTGACACTGAATCGTATTTACACCCCTGAATCATTTGCCCGTCTGACGCGCACCATTGAAGCACCGACCCTGATTCTTTGGGGCAAGCAAGATAAAATTATTAATGTTGAAGCAGCAAATGAATTACAATCTTTATTGAAGCGTGCAGAAACGCCTGTCATTTTAAACAATGTTGGGCATATGCCGATTTTAGAAGCAGAGCAACAAGTGGCCCTACACTATTTACCCTTTCTAGCAAAAACCCAAAAGTTAAAAAACCCACTTGCTGATAAACTTATCCCTTTAAATTAGCTTGCAGAGACAGTATGCAGAAACATCCGATGATTGAGCAATTAATAGAGGCTCATCTTGACTTTTTAGCGCAAGAGTTTTCACATACTGCCACGATTGAAAGCGAATTTTTAAATTTTTATCATTGGTTTAGAAAGCAAACTTTGCAGGATATTTGGTCATTTGAACACATCAATGCCCTGTTACAAAAACAAATTTTAGCCACAGCTGCGAGTCCTGCTTTCATTGAGCAAATTGCGGAACATCTTCGTTTTGCTTTAATTCATCCTGCCAATGAAAGCACTCAAATTGCAGATGTCATCCCCGTACTCACCGTTGATAAAATTGCTCAATATGTTGCAAGTAAAAGTGGTCATCGTCAGCGTTTAATTAAAACCGTGGTGAATAGCCCTGCCTTTTCAGCCATGATTAGCCAATTAATTCAGCACTCGATTCAAGATTATTTAGATAATTCGGTTATGGCTAAACGCATGCCCGGTATGTCGAGTTTTATGAAAATGGGCAAATCCGTTTTAGAAACGGTCACGGATTCCAATTTAAATGATACTGTCGGACATTACTTACAAAAAAATATTTTGAAACTGAGCCAAATGAGTGAGCATGTGCTCAATCAACATTTTGATAATGACAAGCTATATCACTTTCAAGCCAATCTTTGGCATAAAATTAAAGATATGCCTTTAACCGTATTAAAAAACTATATTGAAATTCAAGACCTTCCCAATACTATCAGTTTAGGGCATGAAATTTGGGATCATATCCGTCAAACAGAATATTTAAAACAACAAGTTCATGATGGTGTTTATGCTTGGTATGTTCGAAACCAAGAACATAATTTTGACGTATTACTGCGTGATTTAAATATTGATGAAGCGCTGATTCAACATGAATTACAGCAATTATTAGCGCCTGTAATTCAAAAAATGATTTCATCGGAATATTTACGTGAACGCGCAAGAGCGTATTTAGAGCAATTTTATTATTCAGAAAAAACTCAGAAGATCTTAAATATTGAATCCATCAAATGATGGTCATACTGATTTTAAAGAGTCAAATATGGAACATTTTTAATGGATGCAAGTCATCTAATATTTAAGTTATAGACAAAAAATAACCTCCGAAGTGGAGGTTATTTTTTAAAAGATTTGGCTTATTTAAAATAAGCGCCCTCTGCCTGACTATGATCCGTTTGGTCAACAACACGAGATAATTCAGGAATATGCTGTTTCAACGTGGTTTCAACACCTTGTTTTAAGGTGACATCAATTGCTGAACAGCCTTGGCAACCACCGCCAAATTTCAATACAGCCGTTAAACCATGCTCTTCATCTTTAATAATTTCAACTAAAGCACAGTTACCACCATGTCCAGCAAGACCGGGATTAATTTCGGCTTGTAATACATAGCTAATACGCTCTTCAATTGAAGCATCCGCTCCAACGCGTGGCACTTTTGAATTAGGCGCACGGAACGTCAATTGACCACCAAAACGATCTTTATTGTAATCAATCACCGCATCTAACAAATATGGGATAGATGGAGCGTCAATATAAGCCGCAAAATTTGGATAATCTTGTTTATAGTCTGTAGGAATAATTTCTTCAGGCGCACTATATGCCATACAACATTCAGCACGTGGCGTACCAGGATTTTCCACAAAAACACGTACAGCAATACCCGGTGTATTTTGTTTTTCAAGTAAATCAAACAAATACTCTTGTGCTGTTGGCGTAATCAATAAATTTGGAATTTCTTCTGCAACTGCAGCGCTGATGTTCTCAGTCGACATAATAATATTTCCTCAAGCTGAAGTGGCTATTTTAACTGAAGATGCGGGGTAATAAAAAAAAATCAACTAAAATTGTCGGAATTATTATAAAAGTTCATCTTAACCCTTCATTTAATGGCATTATTAAAGCAAATATCTAAAAGCTGAACCTTCACTTTATGCTAGATTTACCTTTTAACCATACTGTTAGCTTAATCCTGATTACAGTGGCTGTTTCACTGCTTGCATTTTCAAATCAGAAAGTCATGAGCCGTCTTATTTTTTGGCCACCTGCAATGCAACGTGGACAATATGAACGCTTTATTACCCATGGTTTTGTACATGCCGATGGTGCTCATCTGATCTTCAATATGATTACGCTGTTCTTTTTTGGCAGTGTGATTGAAAGTTTTTATCGACAGTATTTTTTTGATCTTGGCTTTGTCTTGTTCTATTTAGGCGGTTTAATTGTTGCGATTATTCCCAGTTATCTAAAACATAAAAATGACCATCACTGGGCAAGTTTAGGGGCTTCTGGTGCAGTTTCAGCCGTCTTGTTTGCTTATATTTTATTTGAACCGTGGAAACTGATTTTTGTTTTCTTTATTCCCGTACCTGCAATTATTTTTGCCATTTTATATATTGGCTATAGTATTTGGTCTGGAAAACGTGGCAATTCAAACATCAATCATAGTGCCCATTTGTGGGGCGCAGCTTACGGTGTGATCATGACGATCATTATAGAACCGCGTGTTATTCCACACTTTTTAAATAAGCTGATGCAACTTCCTTTCTAAAATTTATGCTTCATTGATCCATATTCAAGGACGCTGATTTTTCAGCGTCTTTTTTATGCTCAAAATAAAACTCTGATTACTTAAAAAGAATTCTAAAAAAGATTTACACAATTTTGTCATTAAATGCTAATCCATAAATCAAGTTGGCATAGATAATGTAGACATATGTATATTAACAACCAAAAAAACGAGATATTTTGCATGTCTACTCCATTAGATGGTCTTCAATTCCCGATTAATCCTGCCAGCAATAAAGCCAGTACGTCCCAAACGGGTAAAGATATTATTGCTGAAGCCCTTTCTATTGTTGACAATAAATCATCAATGGATACGCTCGCAGAAAAAAACTGGCGTAAAAATTACCCTATCTATTTTAAGGCTTTGGTTGAACAAGGTATTCGTACCACCCACAACCCCATTGCCATCGCAAAACAAGGCTTACACAAAGCCCAACATAGCTTTGATTTTTATCGTAATGGTCAACGCTATTTGCTTAAAGACATCATGAATGATATCGATACAGCGAATTTGCATACCGTTCAGCTTAAAGGTGAAAGTGATGCTGCACCTGAATGGTATGTGCCATATCAAGGGCAAAAATTACGCGGTCAAGCGTTATTAAACCAAATTCAAATTTGGGAAGATGCAGGAATTATTGAACTTAGCCATGCTGATGCTTTACGTGCTGCACAGGCACATCCTGAATGGTTCAATCTTTCTGACCGTACTATGGTCTTATTTGGTGCAGGTTCTGAAGCGGGTCCACTCACTTGGTTATCTAAATGGAAAGCCAATATTGTGGCCATTGATTTACCCAATAGCCGCGTTTGGGACAGAATTTTAAAAACCATTCAACAAGGCAATGCAACCCTGTATGCACCCTGCGCAGAAAAATTAGCCGAAAATACCCCCACTGCTACGCTGAAAAAAAAATTGGGCGCGGATTTACTGACTCAAACGCCAGAAATTGCACACTGGCTAGCCCAGAGTGAACACCAGCTTGATTTAGCAGCGATTGCTTATTTAGATGGTGAAAAGCATGTTCGTGTCTCTATGGCAATGGACAGTATTATGCAATACGTGAGTGAGCGGAAAGCTGACACCAGTTTAATGTTTATGTGTACTCCAACCGATGTCTATGCCGTTCCTAAAGAAGTGGTAGAGGCTTCACATGAGAAGTTCCAACAACGCTCCAAAACCCAGCAGATTATTAGCAAAAGTATTTCCACGGTTTCCGGTCAGCATTTTTTCAAGAAAAATCTACAAACATTAATTTCTTCTGATAATGGCAAGGAATATGGGATTGCAGACTGTCTAGTGGTAGAACAAGGTCCCAACTATGCTTTGGCAAAACGCATCCAACAATGGCGTGCAACTTTGGCTCGTCATTCTGGGCAACGTGTCAGTATTAATATTGCACCCTCGACCACGACCCATTCGGTGACTAAAAATCCGCTATTAAAAGCCGCATTTAATGGTGCTAGCCTGTTTGATGTTGAATCATTTAGTCCAGAAACCACCAATGCGCTTATGGCGGCATTATGGATTCATGACTTACGCAATCCTGACTCCGTTGCGAATCCAGAAACAGCATTGGCTCATCCTTTAGAATTAATGATGAAAGGTGCAAACCATGGTGGTTTATGGCGTGTAGCTTATTTAGCGCGTACAGCACTACCTTTTGCAGCGATCTATGGCTTTGCCAATGATAAATTACCGATGAAGAAAATATACGGATTGTTTAAAAAGTAATTTTTAGCTTTAACCCATTAAAACTAAAAGTCATAAAAAAACGCTGCAATTGCAGCGTTTTTTATTTCACATCGATTGTTTAAACAAACTGTAAGAACAACCAATACAAACCACCAGATAAACAAATCGTAGCTGGTAAAGTGAAGACCCATGCAGAAAGAATGGTTTTCACAGTTGCAAAGTTTAAGCCTGATTTATTAGCAACCATCGTACCTGCAACCGCACTGTTCAAAACGTGTGTAGTTGAAACTGGCATACCAAAACCATCTGCTGCGGCAATGGTCGTCATTGCCACAAGTTCAGCCGACATACCCTGACCATAAGTCATATGATCTTTACCAATACGCTCACCAACTGTCACCACAATACGCTTCCAACCCACCATTGTTCCTAAACCAAGTGCCAGTGCAACTGCAACTTTCACCCAAGTTGGAATATATTGTAAGAATGAATCGAGGTTAGAACGGTACTCTTTCACCACTTTAGTTTGTGCTTTCGACATCGCTGGCAATTGTTCAGTTTTATCTAAACGCTTAAATGCAGCACTACTTAAATACATGTCATTACGAATAATAGACGTATCTGCTTCAGGAATATCTTTTAAATCCGAATACTTAGCCACACGATCACCCAAATGATCGGTTAAGCTTGCCAAAGCAGGAATGACATCTTTATTCATTTCTTTGGTTTGAATGTATGACGTCAACACTTCACGTGCTTGAGTATCCGAAATATGACTATGATTGGCGTAAATCACCGTCGCCGTTTGATTTGATAATTGGTCAAATGATTGAATATGGTTAGCATCTAAGTTTTTATTCAACGAATACGCGAGCGGCACAATACCAATCAAAATGAGCATAATTAAGCCCATACCTTTTTGACCATCATTTGATCCATGCGCAAAACTCACCCCTGTACAGGTAAAAATTAAGATGGCACGAATTAAAGGTGGCGGTGGCTTATTACCTTCAGGTGGCTGAAACAATTCAACTTGTTTTTTAAAGACTTTTTTGACCAACAAGAACACAACAGCAGCAAATGCAAAACCGATCAATGGTGAAAATAATAAAGCCTTACCGACTTTAATTACTTGGTCCATATCTACACCACTGGCACCATTACCTGCATGCAAGAGGTAGTTCATAATGCCCACACCTAAAATCGAACCGATTAAAGTATGTGAACTTGACGCTGGAATACCCAAGAACCAAGTCCCTAAGTTCCAAAGAATAGCGGCAATCAGCATGGCGAAAACCATGGCAAAACCTGCGCCTGAGCTGACATTCATAATCAACTCTACAGGTAATAAAGCAATGATGCCGTAAGCAACAGCACCACTTGCAACCATTACGCCCAGAAAATTACAAAAACCTGCCCACATCACAGCAACAGGTGCAGACAAGGCATTGGTATAAATGACCGTAGCTACCGCATTGGCAGTGTCATGAAAACCATTGACAAATTCAAAGCCTAAAGCAATAAAAAGCGCAGTCGCTAAAAGAATAACGGAATATAAACTTAAAGTTGGAACATGTGACAAATCAGCTGAAAGTTGAAAGCCGATGTACACCAAAGTAGCAATAATAACCGTTAAAAACACCGGCATAAAAAATTTCGGTGTGGCAACATGCACATTCGTCGATTTCTGTGGCACGGATTGCACCTGATCTTGGACGGGAGGAATATTAGAATTCATGCAGACGGTTCAAGGGGATAATAAAATCCCCTTATTGTTCAATTTAATTGTGACAATTATATGACAAACAGCTGCCATATAAAGCCAAATTTTAACAATTGAGCTAATTTAAACCACTCCGCTTCATTTTGGGGAGCAAAATTCTTTTAAATCCATCATTTTGCAATCTTTGAAGCTCAAAATAGTTTGTGCCTCAATATTTCAAAATATTTGGCTAGCTGCATAAAAAATCGTCCTAATGATCGCATCACTCATTTTTTTGTTATCTAGAGTGGATCATAGTCTGGTCATATTTCAATTCGATGAAAAATTCAGCACAAATAGCTTTATTTTAAAGTCGATCTGCCGAAGTCGGCTGAATATTCCTCAATTGTAGTGTAATTCTGCTAAAATCATGCCCATTTTGTATTCCATTGGATTGGGGTTATTTATGTCCACGCTTGCCACCCTAAAAGAGCTTCTTGCCAAACGCATCCTGATTATTGATGGTGCGATGGGCACCATGATTCAACGCCATCAACTAGAAGAAGCAGATTATCGTGGTGAGCGTTTTGCTGACTGGGCATCTGACTTAAAAGGCAATAATGACCTTTTGGTGCTGACGCAACCGAAAATTATCCAAGATATTCACGAAGCCTATCTGGATGCGGGCGCAGACATTATTGAAACCAACAGCTTTAACGGCACACGCGTTTCCATGTCTGACTATCATATGGAAGATTTAGTCCACGAGATTAACTTTGAAGCAGCGCGTATTGCCAAAGAAGCCTGTAAAAAATATTCAACCCCTGACAAACCGCGTTTTGTCGCAGGTGTACTTGGGCCTACATCACGTACTTGCTCAATTTCACCCAATGTCAATGATCCTGCATTTCGTAATGTCACTTTTGATGCGCTCAAAGAAAACTATATTGAAGCGACACACGCGCTGATTGAAGGCGGTGCAGACATTTTATTGATTGAAACTGTCTTTGATACCTTGAACTGTAAAGCTGCAATTTTTGCAGTGAAAGAAGTCTTTAAACAGTTAGGTTATGAATTACCGTTGATGATTTCAGGCACCATTACCGATGCTTCAGGTCGTACTTTAACCGGTCAAACGGCCGAAGCTTTCTGGAACTCTGTACGTCACGGTGATTTACTCTCGATTGGTTTTAACTGTGCCCTTGGTGCAGATGCCATGCGTCCACACGTAAAAACAGTGGGTGACGTGGCTAATACCTTTATTTCAGCGCATCCAAATGCAGGCTTACCGAATGCTTTCGGTGGTTATGATGAAACCCCAGAAGAAACTGCGGCATTTTTAAAAGAATTTGCAGAAAGTGGTTTAATCAATATTACCGGTGGTTGTTGTGGTACAACGCCAGATCATATTCGTGCCATTTATAATGCTGTCAAAGATATTACACCCCGTCAAATTCCAGACATTGAACCGGCTTGTCGTCTTTCAGGTTTAGAGCCATTTAACATCACCAAAGATTCATTGTTTGTGAATGTCGGTGAGCGTACCAACGTTACAGGTTCAAAAAAATTCGCACGTCTGATTCGTGAAGAAAACTATACCGAAGCTTTAGAGGTTGCCTTAGACCAAGTTCAAGGTGGCGCGCAAATTGTCGACATCAACATGGATGAAGGCATGTTGGATTCGCAAGCAGCAATGGTCACGTTCCTGAACCTGATTGCATCTGAACCCGACATTTCCCGTGTACCCATCATGATTGACTCATCTAAATGGGAAATTATTGAAGCGGGCTTGAAATGTGTGCAGGGTAAACCTGTGGTCAACTCTATTTCCCTAAAAGAAGGTTATGACGAGTTTGTCGAAAAAGCGCGTTTATGCCGTCAGTATGGTGCGGCGGTCATCGTCATGGCATTTGACGAACAAGGTCAAGCTGACACAGCTGCACGTAAGCGTGAAATCTGTAAGCGCTCGTATGATGTTTTAGTGAACGATGTTGGCTTCCCTGCTGAAGATATTATTTTCGACCCGAACGTGTTTGCTGTGGCAACAGGTATTGAAGAACACAATAACTACGCGGTTGATTTCATTGAAGCGACGGGTTGGATTAAACAAAATCTACCTCATGCGATGATTTCTGGTGGTGTATCAAACGTATCGTTCTCATTCCGTGGTAACGAGCCTGTACGTGAAGCGATTCATGCAGTGTTCTTGTATCATGCCATTCAACAAGGCATGACCATGGGCATTGTAAATGCAGGACAACTTGCCATTTATGATGATATTCCGAAAGAGTTAAAAGCAGCGGTTGAAAATGTTGTTCTTAACCAAAACCAAGGTGAAAGCGGTCAAGATGCCACAGAAAAGCTACTTGAAGTTGCAGAACAATACCGTGGTAAAGGCGGTGCACAACGTGAAGCTGAAAACCTTGAATGGCGTGATCAACCTGTTGAAAAACGTCTTGAATATGCTTTAGTCAAAGGCATCACGGCTTATATTGATGTCGATACCGAAGAAGCACGTTTAAAATCAACTCGTCCTTTAGATGTGATTGAAGGGCCACTCATGTCTGGCATGAACGTGGTTGGTGATTTGTTTGGCGCAGGTAAAATGTTCTTACCGCAAGTGGTGAAATCGGCACGTGTAATGAAACAAGCTGTGGCGTGGCTGAACCCGTACATCGAAGCAGAAAAAGAAGAAGGTCAAACCAAGGGTAAAATCTTGATGGCAACGGTAAAAGGCGATGTGCACGATATTGGTAAAAATATTGTAGGCGTTGTTTTGGGTTGTAATGGTTATGACATTGTTGACCTTGGCGTGATGGTGCCTGCGGAAAAAATCTTACAAATCTGCGATTGATGAAAAAGTCGATATTATTGGTTTATCAGGCTTAATCACGCCATCTTTAGATGAAATGGTGTTTGTTGCCAAAGAAATGCAGCGTAAAGGTTTTCATATTCCATTGATGATTGGTGGTGCAACCACATCTAAAGCGCATACAGCGGTTAAAATTGATCCGCAATATTCAAATGATGCGGTGATTTATGTTGCTGATGCTTCACGTGCAGTGGGTGTGGCAACCTCCCTGCTTTCACCTGAAATGAAACCTGAGTTCATTAAAGGCTATCGTGAAGAATATGCGAAAGTGCGTGAGCGTATTGCCAACAAACAACCGAAAGCAGCGAAATTGTCTTATCAAGAATCCATTGCCAATGGCGTGAATATTGATTGGACAAACTATGTGCCACCTAAGCCAAATGTGCTTGGTCAACACGTCCTGAAAAATTATCCGCTGGCGACTTTAGTGCCGTATTTTGACTGGACACCGTTCTTTATTTCGTGGAGTTTGGCAGGTAAGTTCCCTGCTATTCTAACCGATGACGTCGTCGGAGAAGCGGCAACTGATTTGTATGAACAAGCGCAAATCATGCTGAAAGATATTGTAGAAAATAATCGTTTTGATGCACGTGCAGTATTTAGTCTTGCACCTGCAAAACGTACCGATGCAGATACGGTTTCTATTTATGATGAAAATCAAAGCGTAACGCATAAATTTGAACATACACGTCAGCAGTCAGACAAAGTATCTAAAAAACCAAACTTCTCATTGGCAGATTTTATTGCCCCTGAAGATACAAACCTTGAAGATTACTTAGGTGGCTTTACGGTTTCAATTTTCGGTGCAGAAGAAATGGCACATGAATACAAAGCCAAAGGCGATGATTATTCAGCTATTTTAGCGCAATCTTTAGGTGACCGTTTTGCAGAAGCTTTTGCTGAGCATTTGCATGAGCGTATTCGTAAAGAATTCTGGGGTTATCAAGCAGCTGAACAACTGTCGAATGAAGAGTTGATTAAAGAGAAGTATGTCGGGATTCGTCCTGCACCAGGTTACCCTGCCTGCCCTGAACATTCTGAAAAAGCGACTTTGTTTAGCTGGTTGGATTCAACCAATGCGATTGGTACAGAACTCACTTCGAGCTTTGCAATGTGGCCGCCTTCAAGCGTGAGTGGTTTCTATTACAGCAACCCGCAATCTGAATACTTTAATGTCGGTAAAATTGCACAGGATCAGCTAGACAGTTATGCAGAGCGTAAAGGTTGGTCGATGGATGAAGCGAAGCGTTGGTTGATGCCGAATTTAGATGATTCGATTGATATTTAAATAAATCCTCCCCAACCCTCCTTTGGAAAAGGAGGGAGTAAAAATTCCCTCAATTGAGGGATTTTTTATTGCAAAAATTTTAAATCTCCCCTAGATCCCTCTTTTCAAAAGGGGGACTTTCGAGTATCTATTGAATGATGTGACAGCGCCTCCTTTTTTAAAGGGAGGCTGGGAGGGATTTTTCTTGAACAACATTCATAATCACCTCAATCACAGCATCCATTTCCAACAAAACCTGCCGATTATCAAATCTTAAAATCGTTAAACCTAATTCAACCAAAGCCTGATCTCGAGCTTGATCGGCTTCTGACCCTTCAACTGTATAATGTTGACTGCCATCACATTCAATCACTAAATTGACAGCAGCACAGTAAAAATCCACTATAAAATTTAAAATCGGTTTTTGCCGATAAAACTGTAATCCTAAAATTTGCTTCCGTCGAAGATTATTCCAAAACACTTGTTCAGCATTGGTCATGTTATTGCGTAAATCACGCGCAGGTTGTTTTAAGTTTTTGTCATAGGGTTGCATAATTTATAAGCTCTTATTATTTTTTAAAATTATAAGCCAGAAATTAATCCTCCCCGCGTGCCCTTTGCTAAAGGAGGGAGTTTCACGTAGATATTTACTCACCTGACAACTCCTTCCTTTTTTAAAGAGAGGTTGGGAGGGATTCTATGAATGGAATATCTATTCGCTCTACAAACAACACCCCATCCAAATGATCAACTTCATGTTGCACGATCCGCGCAGGAAAACCATGAAATACCGTTTCAACGAGTTCACCTTGCAGGGTGAAATATTTCACCCTAACCATTTCTGCCCGTGCAACTTGCCCACGTTCATTTGGCACACTTAAACAACCCTCTTCACCTAAAATAGTACTTTCAGATTGTTCTAAAATTTCAGGATTCACCATCACCACAGCATCCATTTCAGGTGCATCTGGATAGCGAGGTTCGAACGTGAAGCCACTATAATGACACGTTTAGACACATATACTTGCGGAGCTGCAATTCCTACACCATTACGTTCAAGCATGGTGGCTTGCATGGCTAAAGCAAGTTCATTTAACCATGTACTGTTAAATTCCGACTCTGCAACAGCAGCAGCCTTTAGTGTTAAAACCACTTCATCACGTTGCGCCACAGGTAAAATTGCACTCATATTTTCTTTCCTATGTTTCCATTTAACCCTTTCAGTTTTTAATAAAACTCACTTTACTTCAATGTTCAGAATATCTTTCTTACATCGTTTTAAAGCGATCTAATTCAGACTTAATCAACGGTTATTGATTTTTTATCGAGCCTAAAAGCGTAGTCATTTAAGCTTAATTTAATCTTCTACTTTATAATCAGCCTAATTCCACATAAGCATAATAAATATGAATACCACTCAACTTTTGCTCGGCGTTCTTTTTAGTTCTATAGGTTTAGGCTATTTTATCTATGGCAAAAAACAAAAAGTGACTGTGCCTTTGGTCTGTGGCTTGGTGCTCATGATCTTTCCCTACTTTATTACCAATACAGCTGTGTTTGCATCTATGGGCATATTGCTCTCGATCCTGCCTTATTTTATTCGACTTTAAACCATGACAGAAACATACGATGTATTGCATTTAATTTTATTTAATAATTCAAAACATTATCATCGCACTCATCATGACTTTTTTTTAATAAAAGCAATGCTTCAGACGGTAAATTAGCGTTGTTCTCTATGGTTATAACAGCCCTATAAAAATGCCTATTTTATAAAAAAATCGCCCTTATTTTATAAAAATAAGGGCGACTCTATCACTTAGGCAAGATAAATAATGAGCTTAAATAGCTCAATTTTTAAAATTAAACCGTTAAAATTTTCTTTAATTCATCTTCAACAATTTTGATTTCCAAATCACTAAATTTACGAATTTCACCTTCAGCATGTTTTTCTAGGAAACCGCCAATCAGTGGCACTTTAATTTTAATAGTCCAATCTAATTGAATATCAACTTGCTGAGCATTACCCGTAACCGAGCGTTCACCTTGTGCTTCTAAAGGTAAATTTGCGCCTAATTCAACGGTCGAAGTTAAAGCATCTAAATTGGTAATATCGGTACGTTTTAAACGAAATGCATCTTTCAGCAATTTTTTAGCGATATCTGGAATATTCACATCTAAGTTATAAGCACGCTTTAGCGTGTAAATATCACCCACAACTTGAGATTCTAAAATTTCTAATTTTTCCCCCGGAATACGCTTACAAACTGCTTCATGCATCTCTGGGTCTGCTGCTAAACGACGAAAATCATCCAAAGAAACACCATGAATGGTGGCATTGACGGTAAAACGATGTGCCATATTGCTATCCTTTATTTTTTACTTGTTTAAATATCTTTAAACCATTAGAGATCAGCACTGATCTAGCATATTTTAGCGTGGTTTATTTAATTGAAGTTTAGTGATGCTGTCATTGACCTTGTATACAAAACTATTATCAATGAATGCCACAGTGTATTTCAATTTTATCGGTACAGGAAATACTCAAAAAATGCGTTCTATATTCAATAATGGCATAAAATTGTTCAGCACCATCATCTAGACCTGTAGCTGACCATGTGGTGCCTTTCGGAAAATCATTCAGCCATTGGGCTTTATAAAAATCGGAGACTGAATCAAAATTGATATATTTTTCAGGTGCAGCCTGAATCCGTGCTGCCATTTCATCAAATTGTGTGAATTGATATTGTATGAAATCAATCAGCATCTTTATTCATCCAAGTGCAGCCTAAAATATTTTATACGCCCTTAAAATGGGTGATCGCTTGTTTCTTTTTCACTTGTTCCCACTGCCACCAGCCAAAAGCAGCCAAACCGACAAAAGCGGCATATAAACCCGCAGTCAGGAATAAATCTTTATAAATAAACATGCCCACATAAACAATATCGACAAAAACCCAAAGTACCCAAGTCGCGATATGTTTACGGCTGGTCCAATAGGTTGCCAACAAGCTAAATGCAGCCAATTGTGAATCAAGCATCGGTACGGCAGCATCGGTAAAATGTTTTAAAGTTAAACCGAAAATCAAACCACCCACTGCTGCCAATAGCATTTGGAAAATAACCGTTTTTTGAGCAATCGGTTCAATGCGAATTTCATGATCTTGTTGTTTACCTTTGAACCAATGATAGAAACCATAAAAGTTCACCACCATAAAGAAAAACTGCAAAATGGTTTCGCCATACAACTTAAATTCATAAAACAAATAAGCATATAAAACGAAAGCTGCGAAGTTAAACCACCAACACCACATATTCCGTTTAACGGTTAATGTCACACCAATAACACTAATAATGACGGCAATAATTTCTAAAGGTGACATAACAATCAATAAGCTTAAAAGAAGTGTGGCTATTATGAAAAAAATATCGCTGAACGCAAGACAAATTATGCCGATTCGTCTGTTAATTCACTGTGCATCGCAATTCCATTCTCCTATCACAATGTATCAATACAAACCTCTGTCAAAAATTTGACTGCACAGATTTGACAGTTTTCTAACGATCGTTTAAAAATATAAAAAATGATCAATCTGGAAGAATAAAAATGTCAGAACAACAAGGTAAAGTCAGTCGTGAAATTCGCGGACATCTATTTATTATTGGTTTAGACCGTGCAGCAAAAAGAAATGCCTTTGATAGTCATCTTATTCATGACTTATCCCTCGCCTTAACAGAATATGAAGATCATCCAGAACTACGCTGTGCCGTCATTTTTGCGCATGGCGAGCACTTTACCGCAGGCTTAGATTTGGTCGAATTACAACCCAAGCTCAGTAGCGGTATCTTTAATTATGATGAGCATCAGATCAACCCGTGGGGAACCAGTGGACGACCACGTAAAAAACCGGTGATTGTTGCGGTACAAGGCTTTTGCTATACCGCAGGCATAGAACTGATGTTAAATGCCGATCTTGCCATCGCGCAGGACAATACTCAATTTGCCCAAATGGAAGTACAACGTGGCATTTTACCTTTTGGCGGTGCAACCGCCCGTTTTGTACAAGCTGCGGGTTGGTCAAAAGCCATGCGCTACTTACTCACGGGTGATGCATTTGA
The DNA here is from genome assembly GCA_963812025.1 of uncultured Gammaproteobacteria bacterium. Classification (GTDB taxonomy): domain Bacteria; phylum Pseudomonadota; class Gammaproteobacteria; order Pseudomonadales; family Moraxellaceae; genus Acinetobacter. Next base: position 96,663 of record CAWETQ010000006.1, on the reverse strand, counting down.
TGCAGCAACGGCGCTCGATTTAAATCTGATCAATGAAATCACTACTGAGTCACCGCTCAATCGTGCCATTGAACTGGCTGAACGTATTGCTCAAGCTGCACCACTCGCAGTGCAAGCGACCCTTGCCTCTGCCAAAGAAGCCGCTGAACATGGGGCTGAAATCGCATTTTCTCATTTACAACAACACCTCACTCCCTTGTTAACAACGCAAGATGTACAAGAAGGTGTGATGGCCATGCTGCAACGACGTGCACCGCAATTTAAAGGTCAATAATTTAAGCCCAAATCTACATCGAAAATGAGTTCGTTATGCCCCATTTAAATCAAAATCTACAAAAACAACATTTTAGCGTTGCCACACAACCCTTTAGCGCAAGCGATGGTTACCCTCTGATTGGCACACTTTACACACCAGAGCATGGCATAAAAGCCAATATCGTGCTGTCTAGCGCCACAGGTGTTCCACAAGCCTTTTATCGCCGCTTTGCTGAATATGCCACGCAGTTTGGCTATCAAGTGCTGACGTTTGATTACCGTGGTGTGGCACAATCTGCCCCGAAGCGGCTCAAGGGTTTTAAAATGTCCTACTTAGACTGGGGCACTTTAGACCTTGCTGCGGCCATTGATTTTCTGGCACAAGATCCCATTCCGCTCTTTATGGTCGGGCATTCTTATGGTGGACAAGCACTGGGTTTAGCGCCAAACCATGCCAAAGTGACGGCAATGTATTGCTTTGGCACGGGTGCAGGTTGGCATGGCTATATGCCTTTTAAAGAAAAAATGAAGGTTCAGGTCATTTGGAATATTATCTTCCCGCCGATGGTTGCAGTCGCAGGCTATTTACCGTGGAGCAAACTGAATATGGGGGCAGATTTACCCATCGGGGTCTATCAACAATGGCGGAAATGGTGTAAAAACCCAACCTATTTCTTTGCTGACCCTGAACAACATGCCTTAATTGCACAATATGCACAGGTGAAAACCCCTATTTATGCAGTATCTGCACTGGATGATGATTGGGCTTTACCCAATTCACGCCATGCTTTTATGCAACATTACCGCCAAGCACCGATGCAATTTATTAATATTTCAGCTTCAGACTATGGCTTAAAAGAAATTGGGCATATGGGTTATTTCCGTAAAGGCTCAGAAAAAATCTGGGATGAAATTTTACAAGCCTTTCATGACTTCATTGCCACAAAAAATGGATAGAGACTTTAAATAAATGCGTCCACAGAAACTTAGCCGAGAGCAAATTCTCAACAGATGTGCCTTACAATTTAAGACACATGGATATGCAGCGACCAGTATGGGCATGCTCGCCAAAGCCTGTGGACTGACCAAAGCTTCTTTTTACTATTACTATGCCAGTAAAGAAGCGTTATTGATGGATGTGCTCGAATTCACCCAGCAATATTTAAATACACATTTATTTAAGCTCGGTGAACATAGAACACTTTCCGTCGTTGAGCATTTTGAACAGCTGCATGAGCGTGCGGTACAATTTTTTAGTTATGAGGTGAAAGGCTGTTTAGTGGGAATTCTTTCTATCGAAGCGCTGTATCAGTCTGCCGATATTTTAGAAAAAATTCGCAGTATTTTTAAAGACTGGGAAATGGCATTTTACCAATTTTTTAAAGTTCAACTGAGCGATCATGAAGCCCAAATTTTAGCCAAACAAAGCGTAGCCGATTATGAAGGCGCCATTTTAATGTACCGTCTGAATGATGATGTTTTTTATCTTGATCAGGTCAAGCTCAGAATTTTAAAACAGTTGCATATGCAGTCCAGCTAAAAATACGGCCTTATGTTCATGGTAAAATTGGCAATGCTAAAATTCATCTCCCTGTTTAAACACAGCTGTGAGCATTTTTTATTTCAAATTTATGCTCACAACCAAAACGGTCAACATGGGTATAAAATACCCCATAGCGCCCTACATAGTATTCCAAAGACTGATCGTAAAAAGTCCAATAAATAGACCATTCATTTAAATCAAGTTGACGAATTTGGGTCTGCGTTTTTGCAGGCATTTTTCTCAGTACATCTTCTTGAACCGACATGGCTTGACTCAAATTTCGTTCAGTCAGTTTTTGTTCAAAAAAGATTTGGCAGACATCATCAAAAAGCTGCTGTTCATATTCTTCAACTTCTTCTATACGTGCTTCGGCGAAAAGGGGGATCTCGCCAATCGAAGTGGTAATCGGTTGATTTAAAGATTCTTGCTGCTTATTTCGGTTTTGCTGAAAATGTCGATGTATATGAATTTTAAACCATACTTTCCAAAGTCCAATCAACACAATGAAGAAACACAACCACATGAGTATTTTCAGCATAGCGTCACTCTCACGAGTAAATAGTTGTTATTTTTATAGTATATAAAACAATTTGAATAAAATTTATACAATTTTTTAAATATTATGCTATAAAAAATGTTCATTGATAGATTTTTTCTACATGTTCCCTATTCCATACCCTCAAGACCCGCTTGTGAATTGTTTTGCTTTGGACATTCCAGTCAACAAGGCCCATTCACGACGTGTGGACTTTTTACACGAGGTGCCTTGGAAGCAATACCGTGATCATTTTTTAGAATAATCACTACACCATAAAATCATTCCAGGTCGCCTCAATAGCGGCCTTTTTTATTGCCAAAAAATAAGGACATAACCCATGAGTAATCCATTCAATTCAAAAGACTTATCCTCGCCACTGTACGATCCGGTTGCAGCGTCTTTAAATCGAAACTCACGCCTCGCTACAACCGGTCAATTTATTACTGTTGTGCTGATTTGGTCGCTGACACCACTTGCAGCCGTCTGGACAGTGAATGAAATTCATTGGGCGTGGGGTTTATTTATTCGATTTAGCTTGGCTATTGCAATCGCCTTCGTCTGTCAGCTTTACTTTAAAGTCAAAATACCGGTTCATCCACAAGCATTACTTAGCTATGCCGCAGGTGCAATTGGCTTATTTGCCTCCATGGCTTTTTGTTATATGGGCGCATCCAAAGTTCCTTCAGCCATTATTTCAATGATCTATGGCATCGCCCCATTGGTATCAGGCTTAATGGCCATCTATATTTTTAAAAGTGCAGCCGTTTAGTGCCTATCAATGGATGGGTTTAATGCTGGGCATGTTCGGGCTATTTTTCGCACTCGGATTCGGTGCTCAAAGCTTCACACTCAACTATTTAGGCGTGGGTTTAGAACTGATTGCGATGCTGCTTTATGTCCTTTCTGCTTTTGCAGTTCGATCTGTCAATGCCAGCATCCACCCGATCAGCCAAATGACAGGTGCAACGCTCGTATCATGGGTCGGCTATGCTAGTTTGTTGCCCTTTTTCTGGTCGGAGATGCCAATTCAGTTGCCATCCTTACAGAGCAGTATTGCACTCATCTATAGCGCTTTATTTTCCTCCGTGCTGGCGATGATTTTTTATTATGCCTTACTCAACAAAGTCAGTCCGACCACACTGATGCTCATTACCATCATGACACCCGTGCTTGCTACGGTTTGGGGCAGCTGGCTAAATCAGGAGCAATTAAGCCCAGATTTAATTTTGGGACTGTTTTTACTCTGTCTAGGGTTAGCCCTCTATTCATTTCAAGTCCGTAGCAAAGTCTAAAAAATCCCGAGTTTGATCTAGACTCGGGATCATTGACAATTTTGGGTTAAAGGCAGTCTTGCAGAATGCCAAAAATGCAGCAGCATTGACCGATAAAATTGCTTTAAGGAACAAGATCTTCTGATTTCAGTTCAAAGACTTGACGTAACTCTTCGGTATCTGGATGATCTTGAATAGGATCATCTGGATAATAAGCCACATGCATTACACCTTGTCTATATAAAGACTGAATCGTGGTCACCATTTCCTCTGATGGAATTTTTTCATTGTTACGCCAATTGACCGCTTGTAATTCAAATACCGTTTTCTTTATCCCGTTCGGGAACCGCTTCACATGCTTCACAATATCCCGATAAAACTGATCATGATTCGGTGCTTGTTCCATATAAGGCATTGCCATAATGGCAGTAAAATCATAACGCTTTAAAGACTGTTCTAATGACTGGGAATACCAATTTTCTGCATAAGGTTCCAATGCAACTTGTGCATATAAATTTCGTGCCGTCAGCAAAAATGGCTGGTACTGACGTACATCACTGGCAAGTTGCATCGCAAAGTCATCGAGGTACTTGGTTTTATAGGCTGTCCATTTTTGTAAGTCTGCATCATTACTGCGAATTTTGGCTAAATCATTCGGTAAGCCAATGGACGCATAAGCCCGCATTGCTTCAGGACTGGCATCTTCATAATCCGACAACGTCGCGTCATCGTGAAATAAAATGCCGTTAAATGGCACAGATTTGGCTAAATCGGTATAAATACCGGCTATGGTTTTTCGTGCATCAGCTGAAAATGGACTTAGGCGATGATAGCCCATATTTAAATGTTTAGCGTCCTGTGTTGCTTGAGTTTCCACCACTATCCTGTGCAGCAGGATTATTTTTTGGTAATTCCCATGCCAACAATGGCATCCAAGCATAGATGCGGCTGACTTGGGTACGGCTCTGAATTTGCCATGCCACTCGATTGAATAAATCTGCACGCATGGGTAAATAACGATTCGGGAAATACACCATATCCGCAGAACCATTGGCATCAGGATCGGAAAAGGCTTGTAAATACACGGTATTTCCGTCCACCTCTACAATACGATCCAGTAAATGATCAAGGTTACGTTCTTGTTGAGCAGGATCTTGATCGTAAATATAGTCTAAATCGATATGCATAATTTTTTGTGGGCGATTATTATCGCCTAAATTCTGCTGACGATCTTTAATTTCCTGCACCAAATCAGCGATGCTCATATCCTCGTCAACCAAAATACGGTTCAGTTGCCCCAATGAACTTTTAGCCGAATCTGCACCATCATTCAAACTGATGGTAATCGGCATACCCAACTGTTTAGCAATATTCACGGTTTGCATATTATAGTGACCATAAGGCCACACCATGACCCGTGGCGCTTTTAAACCATGCGCTGTCAATAACTGGTTATTTCGTTTTAAATCATCAAAAATCCGTTTTTGATAGTGCTGATCATTTTCATAACGTGCTGTTTGAGGATCATATAAACGGGTGACTGCCGCAGATTCAAGATTGCCTTGTGGATTGCCCAAAATCCCACGGTGTAAGTTATAACTATGATTGGCGATTTCAACCAAACCACTGTCCTGCATCTCTTTCAATTCTGACCAAGACAACATTTCATTACGCTGAATCTGTTTGCCTGAAAAATCAATGTTTTGACCTTCTTTCGGCTCCAACCATGAACCGACAACCGACAACACAACAGGAATTTTATTGGCTTTAATAATGGGATAGGCATTTTGATAAAAAGACGCATAACCATCATCTACGGTCAATAAAACAGGTTTCGCGGGTAACTGGGATTGACCTTGATTCGCTTGAATCAGCTGATCCACACTAATAAAGTGAAAACCATTTTTTTCGAGCCACGCGATATGTTGTTTAAAGTGTGTCGTGCTTACGGCATATTCAGGAATCAATACATTTTTACGATTGGTAATTTCATGATAGCCAATGACGGTCAGTGTGGGATTATGCGCTAAGGTTTCACTCCAAGCCAAATGAGGAAGCTGCCATAAAACAGCAGAAAGTGAGATTGAAAGCAAAGTGGAAAGCAAGCGAGTCTTCATTTCATGGTACTCAAGAATTATTGATTCTTTGAACAACACCCATCGTCCATCAATAACATGTTGAGCTTTCCCTTGCATGATGTATGGTATAGCGTTATTGCAACATCATTTTTATCAAGCCAAGCTGAAATAAATCTTAAAGGACTATTTCCCTAAGAAAAAAACATGTTAAAAAAGCAACAATAGCCTATTTTATAAGTGATTTTCCAATCTTCATTCGTGTATTTTTAATCATCCGCAGTGCGAAAGTCATCTTCAAATTTGTTTAGCATATATAGCACTACTGATCACATTATGCACTCGATATTGATCTCGCCCAGCATGCTTCGCAGCATACAGTTGCACATCAGCGGCTTTCATTAATTCATGAATATCCGCATATTGATGCTCTCGATCTATCCACGCAACCCCCATACTTAAAGTCACATATTGCTTTTGGTCAGGTCGATTTAAATGTTCAAAGTGGTTTGTTCTGACCGCATTTAACACCTGCTGTAAAACATTTAACACCACGGCATGTGGCACATCATGCAAAATAATCGCGAACTCTTCGCCACCATAACGTGCGACATAGGCAGATTCGGGTAACGCCTGTTGTATCACCTGAACCAAATCTTTCAGAATGACATCGCCCTTTAAATGCCCATAGTAATCATTATAATTTTTAAAATAATCCACATCTAACATGGCAAAGGTCAACGTGCTGTTGGTGTGATTTTGAGTCAGCATAAATAAACGCTGAATTTCAATATTTAAAGCACGGCGGTTAAATGCCCCTGTTAATGCATCAATTTGAATTTGTAGTGCTAATTTTTCATTTAACTGATGCAATTGTGAGGTGCGTTGTTGTACTTTGTGATCTAAAGAACTGTTTAGCTCAAGTAAATTGTCATTCAATTGCTGAATATAATATGTATGATGTGCGTAATTTTTTGCCTGCTGAAACATAATCAACAGCGCATAAAAACTGGTGGAAATAAATGAAAGATTAAAAGAATCAATTAAATTAAGCGTCAATAAAAAGTCATGTAAAAAGGTGATACACAACAAAATCACCGCCCATAAATTGATCCTAGAATATGGCTCTTTATGTTTCAGTATTAAATAAAAACCATAGGCAAAATTTGAAATAACCACAAAGCTAAACATGAAACTATAAAATGCGAAACGCTGAAACACTTCTGGTAGGGTTAAAACCGTGACCAGAATATCAATCGCCAGCAAAATCATGGCGGCAAAATACACAATCGGATGCAAATAACGCTGATTGAGTAAAAACATATAACTTAGAAAAAATACAACTGCAAAATAAGTAAACAGATATTCTAATCGTGCCCCCCACAACCAACTAATATCTGTAAATGCAGTGTAAGCATACGGCGCTGAAAATAAATTATGTAAGGCTAAAAACAGGATAAAAATACCAAACACAAATACTCGAATGTTACTGCGCCCAATAAGCCCTTGAAAAATTGAAAACATTAAGGTGAATATCCCAATGCCCAATACTGCACCGCAGACCAAGCCAATACTCATCATCAGCTGTTGGAATTGCCGACTGATTGCTTTAGAGGTGCCAATTCGCATGGGATTCTCTAAACCACCATGCAGATGATTAAAATTTGAGGCTTGAATGGTGATGGTGAAATATTCTTTATCCACGACAAAAAAAGCAATTCTAGGTGCATTTTCTGTTTGATGACTTTTTGCATCCCGACCGACCTCACCTAAACGGAGTAGAAAGTCTCCATTTAAGTACATTCGATAAGCACCATATTGATTCGGAATAAAAATTGCGATACGGCGCCCAAGATATTTTTTCGGTATTTTAAAATGCCCAATAAATGTGCCGTAGGTTTGATTGGTTCCCGTCAGTGCTTTAAAAGAAATCGGTAACGATACTGTTTCTGCTTTTAAGACTGAACTGGGTTTAATGATCAATTGTTCAGGATAATACTGCCACAGCCCATTCAACGGACTGGTGGTCTGATCGGTAAAATTGACTGGATTGATTAATTTTTGATGTAAATAATAAGACTCAGGGGCGGCTTCATATTGCGCACATGCGTGCTTTTGCCACATGAATAAGCATAAACATGCCAAAAGAAAAAACTTAAAAAAATCTATTAAATATTTTATTTTAAACAAAAAGCGAATCTTCCTTAAATTACGCTTAGCCATACCTTAATGTAACGATAAAAAAATAAAATTCAAATCTGTTTTGTATCCTCTACAAGATCCATCCTTGTCTCTTGTAGAATATTTGTTAATCAAAGCATGTAATGCGCTTAATCACGGGTTTTTACATCAAATAATTCAATTTCAAAAATAAGGTTTGAATTGGCAGGAATCACTTTACCCATTTTGCGCTCACCATAAGCCAAATGTGCAGGAACAAGCAATTTACGTTTACCGCCCACTTTCATCCCCATAATACCTTGATCCCAGCCTTTAATCACACGGCCCGTTCCAATCACTGTTTCAAAGTAATTACCACGGTCAACAGATGAGTCAAACTTGGTTCCATCTTCCAACCAACCGGTGTAATGCGTGGTAATCAGCGCGCCTTTGACCGCTTCTTTGCCTTCACCCACTTTCAAATCAATAATTTCTAATTCATTCGACATCGTCATTTACCAAACCTACAGCTGTGTTTTCAGTCCATAGTATAAACTGGATTATTCAATTCCTTGCAATTTGAATGTTTCAACATTTAAAAACTGAGCTCTTGAATATTGGCATCATTGAGTAAATAAGCGGTCAATTTTTTATGATTTTCGGCTGAACCAATTAAAATCCAGCGACCTCTAATTTTATGTTCTGTTTTATGTTGTGCGCTGCGTACGACCTTCATTTGATAGGTTTTAAATAAGTCTTCGTAGTTATCTAAAGTTTTTTGTTGGAATTCGCAAACAATCCGATAAGTTCGCGCTTGGTTAAGCGACTCAATACGCTCTTGCATATAAATTAAAAAAATTAATACGATCAGAACAATCAGCGTTCCTAATAAACTCAACAGCACGTAACCCGCACCGACAGCCATACCCAGTGCAGCCGTCATCCAAATGGTGGTTGCCGTGGTAATCCCTGAAATGCGATTTTCATCTTTAAAAATTACGCCTGCACCCAAAAAACCCAGCCCCGTTAATATATTGGCGGCTAAGCGATCAGGATTTTCCACACCAATTTTTAACGACAAAATCGTAAATAAACACGAGCTTAAACTGACCATAATCATGGTTCTTAATCCAGCAGATTTACTTCTGTACTCACGTTCTGCGCCAATAATTGCACCAATACCAAGGGCAATCAGCAAATGATATAAATCAGGATCCATTGATCTACCCATTTTAAAATTATTCTTTTTAAGGTATACGCAATTTTGCTATACGGATGCAAGCCTAAACCTGCATCCTTAAATGATTTACTGTAACTGTTCCCATTCAACCAACACTTGGGCCTGATCACCAATCAACGTCCATTCGCCATCCATCACATTTAATTGTAACTGCATGGTGCGTTCGCATAATTGTGGCAAAGCATCCGTTGTGGCAGTCGATAACTTCCACACTTGCACATTACTCATGGTTTTTAATTTACTGTTGCGCTTATACCACTCATCAACAGCTGAACCATACGTCACCACGGCAACTTGTTTACAACGTGCGCTGGCTTTTTTAACTTTATCTTCATCTGGACTACCGACTTCAATCCATTTGATCAATTGACCTGTTAAGTCTTTTTCCCACAAAGCAGGTTCATTGGTTTCAAATAAATCTTTGGTAAATTCTAAAGCTTCATCAGCAAAACGAGCATATGCCAAAATACGTACCATCAAGCGCTCAATCGTTTCTGACGGATGCAAAGCCATCGTCAGCTGATAATCAGCATATTGATGATCATCCATATTGGCAATATTCAAATCAGCCTTATAAATCGTTGCTTTAAGCGCCATAAAAAAGTCCTCAAATTTGGCGCTTAGCATATAAGATTTAGACTAAATTTGCTGAGTTGTTTTATCCGTATTATCTGCATTCAACTGACATTGAAATAATTGATCTTCAAAGTGTTGCCAATCGCGCTGATCTTGCACAATAATTTCAATGCGGTTATCAATCCCCTCTTCTGAAGACTGATAATTAAATTGCTGCGGATTAAAATTAAAGGTTTTCCAGCCCTGATTGGTATGAAAAATACCTTTAATGCGTAGCCAATTTTGTTGCTCACAGAGTAAATCTAATAACGGATAAAAATCGAAAATCCAACGCTTCGGTAATTTCCAGCCCGCCACGCTATACCCTTGTGTCGTTTCAACATAATGATAAGGCAACTGTTTAATTTCAGGTAAAGTTTGTCCTGCAAGCAGTGTTTTTTGAATTTTCAATAAAGGTTGAATCTTACGTTCAGTCCCAACATAGGGCTGATCAATCTGCTCAAGGGCAATATCCGCTTGCCCACTCTTAAGCCAAGTTTGTGCATACGCCTGATATTCTGTCTGTAAGATATCTAAGGCTTGCTCATCGGCAAAATCCATATCATCTGCATGAGAAACCACGATGATTTGTGCAGCTTTCAATTGGTCTGCATACAAATTTTGCTCAGTCCATTGGCGATCATGTAAGCGTGAACCATCCACCACGGTCACTAAAGCACGCATCGCGATACTTTGCTGCCAATGCGGTTCGGTCAGTTGTTCCAACAATTGTGCAGGATGTCCCAAACCCGTCGGTTCAATAAATAATCGGTTTGGTTTGGTTTCTGACAATAGTCGCGATAAAGCAATTTGCATGGGTAATTGACTACTACAACACAAACATCCCCCTAAAAGTTCTTTGACTTCGTAGCCTTGTGTTTGCGGCAACATCTGCTGATCGACCCCAATTTGCCCAAACTCATTCATCAACACTGCCCAGACTTCATTTTCTGGCTTTTGGCTAAGTAAATGCTTCAGCAAAGTGGTTTTTCCAGCGCCTAAAAATCCAGAAATAATATGCGTCGGTACAGCTTGCGTTGGAGAAATCAGTTTCAAAACTTACTCGCTTTTGACTAAAGTGGACATCAATTCAGGTTGTGGTGATGGCAACTCACACTCAGGATCTGCTGAATGGTTCCACTTTAATTTCTTCCTTGCCAGATGGCAACGTATTCAAATTCATTTATAAATTTTCAAAGCATTTTTTTAATTTTTATTGGTCTTACTCAAAGTCATATTGACATAAAAATCAGCCGCGACCTTGAGTAAATCACACTTTTAAATCAAAAATAGACCGCTTAAAAGCAGTCTATTGATTCAATCTATCATCCTTAGCATTATGAAGTTTTTTTATAAATACTACACGATGGATGATGACTTTCTTGCAAACGCGCTACTTTACGTTGTTCAGCCGCTTCAAAACGGCAACGCTTCCAATCATTGTCTAAATTTAATGCAGGAATTTGTTGTGGCTTACCATTTTCATCGACAGCGACCATGGTGAAATAGCAACTATTGGTATGACGGACAGTACGCTTTTGAATGTTCTGCGCTTCTACACGAATCCCGATTTCCATTGAAGTACGACCAACATGGTTAATGCTGGCAAGAAAAGTTACCAGTTCACCGACATGAATCGGTTCTTTAAAATTTACTTTATCGACTGACAAAGTCACTACATAACTGCCTGAATAACGGCTAGCACATGCGTATGCGACTTGATCCAACAATTTTAAAATTGTTCCACCGTGAACATTACCTGAAAAGTTTGCCATATCAGGGGTCATTAAGACTGACATGGTTAATTCGGACTGGTCATCTAATGCTGGAGCAATTTGATCTAATGGGGACATCGCGTTCTCTAGACTCTTAACAGACAATAGTATTTAGCCATTATTATATCGTTTTTCAATAAAATAGAATGTCAAAATCAGCAATAAACCATCATTATTATTTATAGTAATTTGACGATCATTCAGGAAAACATATATCAACTTAATTAACAGCCTGTATCTTATATGTTTTTCACTTATCATTGTTTTTTATAGAATAAATACTCAAAAAGTCGATTACAAAAAACACATCACCGTGAATTAAAAACCGTCAAATTTTATCATCATGATGATGAGCCTCTGCATGATTACAGTGATCACCTCAATTCATCATGTGCACTCAATTGCTGAGATTTCTGCTCTTGTGGGGTGTGTTTTTGATTAAATAAAGTTGAAATTTCATGTAATTGATTTTGTGCTGCATCCATGCCTGCTTGTATGGTCATTTCACGACCTTTGACATCAAAAATATGCCCCTTCTCTCTTAAATCAGGCTGAATCACAATATCTGCATGTTTAAGCTCTTCTCTAGCCAAATGGTTCTGCATAATATTAATATTTTGATTAAACATTCCCCAAACATTGCTGGTTTCGGTATGCATTGGCTGAGCTAAAATATCGACTGCAATAATAATATCTGCACCTAAATCACGAGCAACATCAACAGGTACAGGGCTGACCAATCCGCCATCGACATATTCATTTTGACCAATTTTAGTGGGCACAAACATGCTGGGTATAGACACGGATGCGCGTACAGCTTGCCCCGTGTTACCATAATTAAAGACGACTTTTTTGCCTTCTTTTAATTCGGTTGCCACCACATACATCGGCGTTTTAAGCAGCTCTAACGGTGTATTATTAACCTGTTGATTGACATAGTTTTCGACCTTTTTACCGTCAAAAAAGCCTTTCATGTCCAGTTTAATATCACGCACATCATTGGCTTTCATATTAAGTGCAATATCACGTAATTCATCAGCGGTTTTACCACTCGCATAAATTGAACCGACAATACTTCCTGCGCTAGTACCGACAATAAAATCGGGATGAATACCTTGTTGCTCCAAGACTTTAATCACACCTATATGTGCATAGCCGCGTGCACCACCACTACCGAGCACCAAAGCAACAATGGGACGATTTTCTCGTTGTTTTAATTTTTTAAAATCGATTCGATTCGCATAGACTTGAGCTTCAACACTCGGCGCTTCAGATAAACCATTCGAACCAACAGTAACCTTGGGCTGTTGAATACTTTGGCAGCCCACTAAGCTCAATACTGAGCAAGCCATAAAAGCCAATTTGATATTTCTCATACATCACCCAAGGATTAATCAGCATATCTTTTAAAAGTGTTAAAGTTTAAGAACAATCCACTTTTAAAACTGTAGTATTTCGTTAAACTGCAATCTAAAAATATTAGTCTGTAAAAGACTCACTCAAATGAATTTTCCAGTATTACCCTTTCATTATTGCACTATTTTCCTCACTTTTTTAAATTAGAAAAATGGGCAAAAAAAAAGCCTGAGAACAGGCTTTTCATCGCAGCATCAAAACTTATGCAAAAAACTTAAGAATAAGCTGAATCACGGTCGCATTAATTAAATCGACAAAGAATGCACCACATAATGGAACAATCAAGAAGGCTTTATGCGATGGACCATACATGTTGGTAATGGCCTGCATATTGGCTACAGCCGTCGGTGTTGCCCCCATACCAAAACCACAATGTCCTGCTGAAAGCACAGCAGCATCATAATCTTTGCCCATCACACGGAAAGTCACAAATGCCGCGTAAAGTGCCATGGTCAGTGTTTGTGCACCTAAAATAATCACCAATGGACCAGCCAAATCGGCCAATTGCCATAATTTCAATGACAATAATGCCATTGCCAAATAAAGTGATAACGATGCATTACCAAATACGTCAATTGCGCGGTCAAAAATTCCAACTTTAAATACCCCTTCAAGGACATTTCGTAGAATTACACCACCAGCCAAAGTCCATACGAAAGTTGGTAGCTCAAACCATGTACCTTTACTAAATCCAGTCATCAATTCAGCAAATGCTAAACATGCAGCGAACATACCCAAGGTGGTAATCGCATTATCAGCCGTAATTAAACGAACCTGATGCGGATATTCAAATTGTGTAAACTCATCCGAATCTGTATCAGCATTAAGGGTTGAGTCACGATCTGCAATTTGTTTATTGGTACGAGAAATAGCCAGTTGATGACGATTAATCAACATCTTCGCTAAAGGGCCACCAATGATACCGCCAATAATTAAACCGAAAGTCGCACTTGCCATACCCAGAGCCAATGCACCCTGAATACCATGCTGTACTTCTAAAATCTCACCCCAAGCACCCGCTGTACCATGGCCGCCGGTAAGCGTAATTGAACCCGCAATCAAACCAATTAAAGGATCAACACCTAATAACGTCGCTAAACCGATACCAACAAAATTTTGTACCACAATAAATGAAGCAACACAGACTAAGAAAATAACCAGCCCAAAACCGCCTTCTCTTAACTTAGCAAAGTTTGCACTTAAACCAATAGAAGCAAAGAAAATCAGCATAAAACTGGTCTGTAACTCACGACTTGTCGAGATACTAATACCCCATACACTATGAATTAACAATAATGCAATAGCCGCAACTAAACCACCAGCAACGGGTTCAGGGATATTATAGCGCTTTAAAAAATCAATCTTATTGACAAGAAAACGTCCTAATAAAAGAACGATTACCGCTGAAATCAGCGTATAAAAGGCATTAAAAGTAAATTCCATCATTATTGTCCATAAAATAGTTGGATTCTTTTTGTTCTATAGCCTTATTAACACTTGAAAGAAAATAAACTTCAAGAATCATTTGGTAAATACCAAAGCGTAATGAAAGCTGTACAACAAAAAGGAATAAGAACAAAAATTCATTTTTGATGAAACTACAGGACAGGGAGATGATTTCTTCCATCATGGCGGAAAATCATAAAAGAGACAATGCAAGTTACTATGTTCTAGCGATCAAATAAAAGAATCATTTCACTTGATGCCAACTAACCGACTGACTCATGAGAGATTATCTCATTCAAAGCTTCTAGTCCTGGTCATGCTGATTTACGTAGGGTATACGAAAATAAACATACATCACTCAAAATAATAAAGGTATTACCGTAAGTAATGTTCAAAAAAGAGGATACATTATGCAGATTTAGTTATTAATGTCTTTAGTTTTTTACAATTTTATCTATTGGTGTAAATTATTGTTTTTTTATATTACATTGAAAGTTAATATTTTTTAATAAAAAATATAAAGTTAATTGTACTTTAAACTAAAAAGAGGCGAATAAATCGCCTCTTTTAATCTGTCTAAACTTTTAAATTAGAAGCTATATTTAGCCATTAAGCCTACACGATTATCTTTATATGACTGTCCAGCAAATGTATCACGCTTACCATTGATGTATTCAACACCTAAGTCAATTGGCGCAACAGGTGTATAGATAAAGTTAATCCATGCTTGTTGAACTTTTTCATTACCCGCAGTGTTGAGCGTTGCATAATCAGTATCATCATCAGCAAAAATTGCACCATACGCTAAAGTAGAACGGAAGCTAGGCGAGAATTTATACGTTGCACCGACTTGAACAGCATTAAATTCATTTTGCTCAATACTGTTATTCGTCGTATTCACAGCATAAGCTGAATTACTGCCGTATAAATAATTGCTATTACCAACAACATGAGAAACATCAGCAGAGATTTTTAATGGCGCAGATACTTGATAGTTCACACCTGCTGCAACACCCCAGCCCGTTTCATTATCATCAGCAACAGTCGATTTATAATTTTCAACCAACGCACGTGCAGAAACTGAACCTTTACCTTCGGCAAAACCTTGGGTTAATTTTGCAGTCAAATTCGGTAAACTATATTTAGTCGTCCCTGCTACTACACCTGAGCTATCTGCTTCTTCTGCCGAAACAAATAATTGCGTTGCAGGCGCAAGTTTCACAGCATAACGAACTTGAGGAACACGTGCTGTACCACCACCCACGTTCGTACTGAAATCAATCATTTCAGGTGCATGATTCGACAGGAAATTCGACGTTGTTTGACCAAACAACCAATCGTTATAAGTTAAATAAGCATGACGAATACGTAAGTTTTCAGATTTGCTATTGTCGTTACTTGCAAAGTCAACTTCGACTTTACCACCGACTTTTGCATCGCCAACAGGTGTATTAAAATCTAAACCGATACGCGTAGTTTTAGCCGTCGCACGTAATTTATCATTAACTAATGCAGTTGCCCCACCAGATTTGTGTACTGCGTTGAAGTCATCATCCGCGCCTTCAATGATATAGTTCGCATCGCCGCGGACAAAACCATAAAGGTTTACATTTGCGCCTGCTTTAGATTTAAAACCTGTAAGTGGCAATTCAGCTTTCACTGCGACTGCTGCAATTTGTACAGGCTGTGCTTTTACTTGTTCAATTTGAGTTTGTTGCTGTTGTTGAACTTGATGCTGCTGCTGAATTAACGATTTTAATGCTTCAACTTCTTTGCGTAATTGTTGAATTTGTTCTTGCTCAGCCTTACCAGCATGAGCTGTGCTTACCATTACAGCTGTCACCGCCAACGCTAGGCCTTTAACCATAAATTTACTGTTCAGTAAGCGACTCATTCTAATCTCCAATTTAAATATCTCGCGTCCATGCATAAACAACCCTGAAAGACTCAACAAATGAATGAAAAATAAACATTCATCATGGTAAAAAGCTTCAAAATTCATTGCATTTTCCGCTATTAGTGCAGTGAAAAATCTTAAAATATTGTAAAAGTGCAACATATGTAACCCATATGTAACGATCAATCTATCAAGTTCTCTGCTTTATTAACATCGGTTTTGTCGAACAACGATTAAAAAACAATCTTATTTTTTTGTATTTACTTTAAAATAATGAATATATTCTGATATTTAGCGTTTACTCAAAAAAAATATTACGCACAAATACTCGACTAATGTATATAGTAAAATTCAGCTAAAAGACGTACTTAAAAAGGGATTTTCATGAATTTGCAACAAGTTCGCCATGTGGATGATGCGATTACCTCACGCCATTCCGTTCGCGCTTTTCTCAATAAAACAGTTGATGCACAAATCATCAAAGATATTTTGACCGTAGCCAGCCGAGCGCCATCGGGAACCAATACACAACCATGGAAAGTCTATGTGGTGACTGGAAAAAAGCGTGATGAAATGGTGGATCGCGTTTGTAAAGCACAAATCGAACTGTTTACCCAGCCTGAACTTGCCAGCCAATATCAAGAAACCTTTGCTTATTATCCAGAAAATTGGATTTCGCCATTCATCGACCGTCGTCGTGAAAATGGTTGGGGTTTATATGGTTTATTAAACATCCAAAAAGGCGAAAAAGAAAAAATGGCGCGCCAACAACTGCGCAATTTCCAACTCTTCGATGCACCCGTTGCCTTGTATTTTACCGTCAATAAAGCCATGGGCATTGGTTCTAAAATGGATATTGCCATGATGATTCAAAATGTCATGGTCGCGGCAAAAGCGCGTGGTCTCGACACTTGTCCTCAAGCCGCGTGGAACCATTTTCATCCCATCGTACTGGATGTACTGGGTGCACCAGAAGATGAAGAATTGGTATGTACCATTGCTTTAGGCTATGCCGATACGGATGATATTGTGAATACTTTTATTACTCCGCGCATTGCGGTTGAAGAATTTACTGTTTTCTTAGATCAGTAATTCAATTCATTTCAGCTAAAAAAAGAGACCTATCATGAAGGTCTCTTTTTTATTTATTTACATATTAGCGATGACTGCTTTGATGCTGTACAGGTGGTTTTAATTTCATAATCGCAACCAGTGCAATTCCAACAAAAATCAACATCAGAATACCCATATTTAAGAGTGCATTCCAAGCGAGGAAATTTAAAATCACCCCACCGAGTAAGCCACAGGCAAACTGCATACTACCCATAATGGCACTGGCTGTTCCTGCCCGTGCGCCCTGTTCCGACATCGCCAAAGCCATGGCATTCGGCCCAGTAAAACCAATACCTGCCACTGCCAAAAACATGCCGATAAAAACAATCCACAAAGGACTATGACTGAATAAACCTGCAACAAATAAGATGGATGCACCAATTAGCTGTAGCATCCCGCCCATTTTCAAACGACTTAGGATTGCAAGTTTATATGCCAGTTTTTTATTCAATGTTGATAACAGCATGATGCCAAATGCATTTACACCAAAAGCATAAGCGAATTGTTGTTGATTTAAGCCATAACCATCCATCAGGACTGAAGCCGATGAACTGATATAGCAAAATAAAACGCCTCCAGAGAAACAGCCTGCAAGCATGGGCCATCTAAAACTCTGATCTTTAAAAATCACCGCGTATAAATTTAGAATTTGATTGATATTTAATTTTAAACGGCGTTCAGGCACTAAACTTTCTTTAAAGAAAAAATGTACACACAATAAACAAATTACACCCATCAAGGTCAAAAATACAAAGACGGCATGCCAAGAAAAAAACGTTAATACGATTGCACCCAAAGTAGGCGCAAGAATCGGTGCAATCCCCATCACAATCATCATGCTGGCAAAAGCTTGTGCAGAAGCATGCATGTCCAAGCGATCACGAATTGCAGCGCGAGCAATCACCACCCCAACGCAACCACCAACCGCCTGTAAAATACGTGCCGCAATTAAGCTCCATTCATTGGTCGCAAACACACACAACATGCTTGCCACAATATAAAGGCTCAAACCAAAATACAGCGGTGCTTTGCGTCCAATTCGATCGCTCAATGGCCCATAAACCAATTGCCCCAAGGCTAAACCTAAGAAATATGCAGGCAAGGTGTTGGCAACCATTTGTGTACTTACGCCAAAATCCTGTGCCATTTGTGGCAACGCGGGTAAGTACATATCGATCGAAAGTGGACCTAAAGATGTCAATAAGGCCAATAGCATGATCCATGCTGAAGAATATTGTTGCGTAGACTGTTGTGCAGACATATGGGTATTTAATTTTTAAATGATCGCTTTAAAGACAAGCTTACACTGTACATAGTATTATTTCTAAGAATTGAGAGTGAAAAATCACATAATTTTACTTCATGATGCATAGATCACTTTGTGGTAAGGACATAATTTGAAATCTTGGCTCACGCGTATTAAACAAGCGACCTATAACACCACCTTTATGTATAACCTGCGTATGGTTATTGCATTTGCAGGGACGGCCTTTATTCCTTATTTTATGGGATACCAGATTGCAACTATTCCGCTAACCTTGGGTGTGGTGGCCGCAGGTTTAAGTGATATTGATGACCGTTTTTCAGTCCGTATCATGAACCTGATTTATACCTATATTGGCTTTTTTATTACCGCTGTTTCGGTTTATTTCCTCTTTCCTTACCCGATTTTATTTGCTTTTGGCTTGATTGTGTCCTGCATTGGCTGGATTTTATTGGGGTCATTAGGTCGTCGCTATGCCACCATTTCCTATGGTTGTTTAGTCATTTCTGTATATTCAATGTTAGGCGTTGAATTATTTGATCATTGGTACACCCAAGCCCTATTCTTGGTTATAGGCGCAGCATGGTATGGTCTAATTTCAACCATTAGTTTTTTATTGTTCCCCGTTCGCCAAGTCCAAGACAAGTTATCTCAGTGCTATTCATCTTTAGGTGATTTTCTCTTTGCAAAATCGAACCTGTTTGATGTCGATATGACAGCCAACAGTTATCAGCAAAGTATGATTGAACTGTCCTTAGAAAATGGCAAATTGGTCGGCATTTTTAATGAAATGAAAACTGCGCTGCTGACCCGTTTAAAGGGTGACCGCGGACAAAAAGATACCCGTCGTAGCTTACAATATTATTTTGTTGCCCAAGATATTCATGAGCGTGCCGACTCAGCGCATATTGATTACCAAAAGCTGGTTAAAATTTTTGAACACAGTGATATTTTATTTCGCTTCCAACGAATTTTATTTATTCAAGCCAAAGCCTGCAAAGACTTAAGCCACAGTATTTTGCATCGTGAAACCTATCAGCACAACAAACGCTTTAAATATGCTTTTGCCAATTTAAAACTGTCTTTAGAGAAGTTACGTACAGAACAACAATATGATCAGGTCTGGGTCAATGCGCTATTTTCACTCTATCAAAATTTAAAGGCCATTGATGCTCAACTGCGTAATATAGAAACAGAACATCATATTCAATTTGATAAAAGCAAACATATTGAAAACCAGCTCAAAGATGATGACTTAAAGGGTTGGGATGATATTGTGATCCGAATCAAACAGCACTTAACCCCCGAATCCGTTCTGTTTCGCCACGCCATACGCGTCTCTATTGTCTTACTGATTGGTTATATTTTTGTCCAAGTCAGCAATATTCAATATGGTTACTGGGTTTTACTGACCGCACTTTTTGTCAGCCAACCCAATTTTAATGCCACCAAGCGTCGCTTACGTTTACGTATTGTCGGCACTTTAGTCGGGATTATTTTAGGTTATGCCATTTTATATTTCATTCCATCTATTGAAGGACAATTATTACTGCTGATTTTAAGTGGCGTGCTCTTCTTTGAATTACGCAGCAAGCAATATGCACAAGCCACTGCTTTTGTTACTATTTTAGCAATGATTAACTTTAACCTCGATGGTGTGGGTTTTGCAGCAGCCTTACCCCGTATGATTGATACATTAATTGGCTGTGCATTGGCATGGTTTGGGGTCAGTTTTATTTTCCCTGACTGGAAATTCCGTCGTCTGTCGCGCACCATCAATCGCTCTCTTACTGCACAATGTAACTACTTAGCTGAAGTTGCAGAGCAATACAAACATGGTCGTAATAATGCTTTGAAATATCGTGTAATACGTCGTGCTGCACATAATAATGATGCAGAAGTCGCATCACTGATTTCAACCTTAGCCACAGAACCTGATTTCGATCCAATCCAAAAAAGCTTAGCTTTTGAATTTTTGTGTTTGAATCATACGCTCTTAAGCTATATTGCCGCTTTAGGCGCACATCGTGAGAAAATAGCAGATCAAGAGGTGTTAAAACTTTTAGATCTTGCTGTAGAGGATATACAAGGCTCTTTACTCAAAGATGAAATGCCTAATCTTAATGCGCAGGAAATGTTGGATACGATTCGTCAACGCTTAATCCCAAATAATAAAGATGATCAAAAAGCGCTGATTGTGTTACAACAGTTATCTTTAATGTTGAGCATCTTGAATCAACTCAGTCGTTTAAAGCAAAGTTTGAGTCATGACCGTGATGATAAAGCCACCGAATTAGCCTCATTATAAATAGGATGATTTTGGAACAATATACTCACTGAATTGCTATAAATAATGCTAAACTTTTTACAGTTCTAAATTTGTTATTTTCCTTATGACCTCGAAAAATTTATACGCTTATACCCTTCAGCCTGTGAACTATGAAATTTCAGAGGCTGAACAACGTCAAGCTCAACTTGCTATTTGGCGTAGTACCAACAAAATCAGCACTAAATCATGGATTATCATGGCTGTCGTCGCTGCATTATCCATTGTGGGTATTATCTTATTAAAAAACTATTCCACTATTTTTTGTTGGGTCGCATTGGTCTGTGTTGTTGCTTACGTCTTGATTCGTAAATTCGGGTTGGAATGGTACGTTAAACGTAAAATGAATGAATTTCCAGTTCAGGAAATCAAAGGTATTCGTTTAGGCGTACAACCGCACGGTCTGATTATGCGCCAGAAAATGGGTGCTCAAGAAGGTATGGGTGCAATTGATTGGAAAGATATTTATGAATGGTACAACACACCTGACTTTATGTTGATTAACTTCAAAGTAAAAGGTCAGCAAGGTGCTTATATTCTGCCTAAACGCATGGATTCAAGAAACTTTTCATTCAACACCATTCGTAAGCATTTAACTGAAACTGTTGGCGAAGCCAAACAAATTTAACACATGCTGTAATACATCATTTTAAATATAAAACCTCCAAAATATTGGGGGTTTTTTAATGCAATAAACACAAGTGAGAATGAGAATGCATATTAATTTCAAAATCCATAACATCTACTTAAAGTTCAGTTATAATTCGCGTTAATACTATTCACCGCTCACATCGTTTTTCAGCTATGTTAAAAAAAATCTTTTTTCAGATCCACTGGTTCCTCGGGATTACCGCTGGATTGATTCTCTCTATTATGGGCGTCACAGGTGCCATTTATTCATATGAACAACCGATTCAAAAATGGCTGAATCCAGACAGTTATACCGTACAAGCTGAAAATCGAGATAAATTAACACCGGCAGAGCTGTATCAGCATTTCCAGAATACTGACCCAAAAATCAAAATTAACAGCATTACCATTGCCAAAGACCCGACTGCTTCTTCTAGTATTAATATTGTCAAAGAAGGTGCGCGTAAGGGTCATAACATGCTGATTAACCCCTACACTGCCGAAGTTTTGCCTGAAATTAAAGGCCGTGATTTCTTCCAATTTGTCCAACAATTGCACCGCAACTTGACTGTCGGCCCTGTCGGAAAACAAATTACTGGCGCATCTACGCTTATCCTGATTCTTTTTGTCTTGAGTGGCTTATATCTACGTTGGCCTAAAAAACACTCTTTAAAACAATGGTTCATGATTAAACCAAAGCTCAAAGGTCGTAATTTTCTTTGGGATTTACATGCTGTTGTGGGTACGTGGGTGGTGATTTTTTACTTAATACTGGCGTGTACTGGGCTGTATTGGTCTTATGACTGGTGGCGTAATGGCATGTTTAAAGTATTGGGCGTTGAGCCTCCACAGGCAGAAATGCAAGAAGGCAAAGGCAAGCGTCAAAATGAAGCTGCTGGTGGTAAAGCTGATTCAAAACATCAAGATGCGAAAAAAAGTCTATCGCCAGCGCAAATTAATCTCGCTTTAACCCAAACTTGGACGGGCTTCAATGCAAAAGTTGGTCGTGACTATTCCACCCTGACCGTCAATTTACCGAAAAAACCTGATGGCAAAATTGAATTAAGCTTTGTAGATGCCATTCCGCAACATGAACGTGCACGTAACAAAGCGACATTTAATTATCAAACTTCCAGCATTGAAAAAATGGATCTCTATGAAGATCAAAAACTAAATGAAAAAATCATGGGCAGCATGTTACCTGTTCACCGTGGTAGTTTCTTTGGCCCTGTATACCAATTCTTAGCCATGCTTGCTGCATTGGTCATGCCATTATTCTTTGTCACAGGTTGGATGCTTTATCTCAAACGTCGTAAACAAAAGAAACTGACCCAACAAGCTCGCCTTGCTGCCACTGCGGTCACGATTGATCCCAATGCAAAACCTTGGCTCATTGCTTATGCAACACAAACGGGTACGTCAGAACAACTGGCATGGCGGACTGCAACCAGCTTACAAGAGGCTCGTCAACCTGTAACCGTCAAAGCCTTACAACATCTGAACTTAGACGATTTAAAAAATACTGAACAAGTCCTATTTGTCGTCAGTACCTACGGTACGGGTGAAGCACCGGATTTAGCATCAAGTTTTGTGAAAAAAATACTTCCAATGCACGTTGATTTAAGTCATCTCAACTATGCAGTTTTAGCCTTAGGTTCTGAAGAATATCCTGAAACTTTCTGTAGTTTCGGGCACGTTATTGATAGTTGGTTAAAACAAAATGCTGCGAAGCAATTATTTGCTACCATTGAAGTGAATAATGCCAATCATCAGCAGATTCAAGCATGGAATATGGCTTTAGCAAAAGTGACTCAACTTGAATTACAAGCCATGAATATTGAAAAAACATTCGATTCATGGACATTAACGCAACGTGATGCACTCAATCCGACTAGCTTAGGTGCAACAGCATTTAATATTGAACTCAAACCAACGCATGAAGTACATTGGCAAGCAGGTGATATTGCCGAAGTTCAACCTGGTAATAGTGCTGAGCGTATTGCCCACTTTATGCAGCAATATCAGATTGCTGCGCATAGCCCAGTTGAATCACTGAATATCAAGATTGAACAAGCATTATGGGATAAAGATTTAACCACTGAAGTTGAACCTTTTGCCAATTTAGAACACTTGCTTGAACAATTACAAACTCTACCTTCACGTGAATATTCTATTGCCAGTATTCCATCGCAGCAGGTATTGCGTTTGGTGGTTCGCCAACAATCAGATGATCAAGGTCAACTTGGTTTAGGCTCTGGATGGTTGACTCAACATGCAGCATTAAAGAGTGAAATTGCACTGCGTATTCGCACCAATGAGTCATTCCATCTGATTGATGATAACCGTCCTATTATTTGTATTGGTAACGGTACAGGTCTGGCGGGCTTAATGAGCTTATTGCATGCACGTACACGTCAAGACTACACCCAAAATTGGTTAATCTTTGGTGAACGTCAACGTGAGCATGACTTCTTCTATCAAAGTACCATTGAAGCATGGCAAACCACAGGCATGTTACAACGCCTTGATTTGGCTTTTTCTCGTGATCAAGAAGCCAAAGTGTATGTACATCATAAACTTCGTGAACAAGCACAACAACTTCAAGCATGGGTCAACAATGGTGCTGCGATTTATGTTTGCGGCAGTATTCATGGCATGGCAAGCGATGTGGATCAAGCCCTGATTGATATTCTGGGTGAAGCAATGGTTGATCAGCTTCGTCAAGAAGGTCGTTACCGTCGTGATGTCTATTAATTCAAAAAAAGACCATTAAATCAGATCAAAACCGAGCCGCAGTGCTCGGTTTTTTCAAACAACACTAGAAAAATATCGAACTTCAGTTAGACTGCAAAACATCTCATCTGCACTAAAACAGTCTTTATGTCTGAAAAAATAAAAAGAATCTTTAGTTTGATCTTAGGCTGCCTTTTATTCTGTGACGGTTTATGGTTAATTTTGCACAATAAAATCCATCTGGGTACTTTATTACCGCTATTGCTGGGTTTTTTATTGCTGATTCATGCCATTTTTTATCGTTCCATACAGCGCTTTTTAGCGCAAAAAGCACAACTTAAAATGCTCTACCAATGGGCATGGGGTGGTTTTTTCCTTTGGCTTATCAGTGTGGCTGTATTTTTCGCTTATATTCACCAACATACCCAACAACAAAATATTTATCCAAAAGTACAAGCGATTATTATTTTAGGCAGTGGTCTCCAAAATGGTCAACCCTCTCCTACTTTAGCTAAACGTTTAAATAAGGGGGCTGATCTTGCTCAACAACAAACAAAAGCCATCATTATTGTCACGGGTGGCATGGGTTATACTGAAAAAGAGACTGAAGCTGAAATTATGGCAAAATATTTATATCAACAGTATAACATTCCGCTACAACGTATTTATTTAGAAGATAAAAGCACCAGTACTGAATTAAACTTATTCAATGCAAAGACCATTTTAAAATATCAAAAAATCCCACTCTCTGCGCCAATTACCATTGTGACCAGTGACTTCCATACATTGCGAGCAGCTGCCATTGCCAAAAAATTGGGTTATCAAAATGTCATCATGATTAGTGCAGAAACTCCCTTAATGACGCGTTATAACGCATGGCTAAGAGAATATTTTGCTTTTATCAGTGGTTGGATATTACAAGAATACTAAAATTAATTTAAACGGATATTGCGCGGCAAAGGAAGTTTGGTGTCGTTAAATAATTCTGGTTTTTGCACATAGATTTGATAAAGATATTTTTTCAGATCTAAGAGTAATTTTTCAGGTGCAACCAATACATTTTGCCCTTCAGGAGTTAAATCCATCGAGATACTGGTCTTTTCTTGACGTAAAAAAGGAATGACTTTCTCAACAAAATCTTTGAGTGAAATTTCCTGAATTTGGTAATTTTTCCAGTTATCTTTGATCAGTAACTTGGCTAAGCTTTTATGCTGCCATACTGCGAAAGCACGCTGACCTGTGGGTGTTGCGCATAAAGCCCAGCCATCGTCAAATAGAGCACTGATAGAGCCTTGAGCAACGATCGTTTCAATGAATTGTTTATAAATATCTTGCGCATTATAGCTATTATTTTGATTTTTAGACGCAGCTTTGCGTTGATATTGATTTCTCATAGTTTTTCAATATTTAAAATTATTATAGATTTGAGATTCTATAAAAAAAACAGGATTTGAGCAAGGAGAATATATGGTGGGCGCTGACGGGATCGAACCGCCGACATTCTGCTTGTAAGGCAGACGCTCTACCAACTGAGCTAAGCGCCCTGAAGAAAAAACTCAAGAATTGAATTTTTGATGCAAGACCATCGCTGTGCGTAGTCTATGCTAATGTCACACATTTTTCAAAATCAGGATGTTTGAAAAATGGCGCAGCGGACGGGACTCGAACCCGCGACCCTCGGCGTGACAGGCCGATATTCTAACCAACTGAACTACCGCTGCATTGTAAACTTATCACTAAGTTTTATATCCGAAGATATGGTGGGCGCTGACGGGATCGAACCGCCGACATTCTGCTTGTAAGGCAGACGCTCTACCAACTGAGCTAAGCGCCCTTAAAGGGTCTAACATTTTCGATTTTAAGATGGCGCAGCGGACGGGACTCGAACCCGCGACCCTCGGCGTGACAGGCCGATATTCTAACCAACTGAACTACCGCTGCATCACAAAAAATGGTGGGCGCTGACGGGATCGAACCGCCGACATTCTGCTTGTAAGGCAGACGCTCTACCAACTGAGCTAAGCGCCCTTAAAAGGTCTATCATGTAAATGGCGCAGCGGACGGGACTCGAACCCGCGACCCTCGGCGTGACAGGCCGATATTCTAACCAACTGAACTACCGCTGCACTTACATAATATCGCTATTAAAGTACAAACAATTTATTAAGAACTAAAGTGGCGCAGCGGACGGGACTCGAACCCGCGACCCTCGGCGTGACAGGCCGATATTCTAACCAACTGAACTACCGCTGCACTTTAAGTACCTAACGTAAAGACTTGGTGGGCGCTGACGGGATCGAACCGCCGACATTCTGCTTGTAAGGCAGACGCTCTACCAACTGAGCTAAGCGCCCTTTACGACTTCATCGTTTGTGTGGTGCATTATAGAGAATCTATGCAGCCTGTCAAACGCTTTTCTGCCTGTTTTGAGTTTTTTATGTTTGAGTGATTAAAAAATAGGTGATTCGCTATAAAAACAAACAATTTCTATCACTTATTTATGATTTCATCAAAAAAACCCAAAAATCAACGTACAATTTTCACTCAAAAAATATTCACATTTTTGAATAAACAGTCAACCATCTTATTCTTAATCGACATTCATAAACTATTTTTTACTTTTCATCGCGACAGATATTGTTTTATCTATTTGTATTAATTTTTTGTACTGATTTCCAAGTCCGTTAAATTTAATTGATGTTCGGAAATAAACACCAGAGCATCTTCAGCAATCAGATCAAATAATTCAATCACATCCTGATTACGCATACGAATGCAGCCATGCGACATCGGAATGCCCATCGGTTCAGTGTCTGGCGTACCATGGATATAAATATAGCGTTTAAAGGTGTCGCACCCCTCACCTTGATTAAAATGATCTTCTAAGCCACTTAACCAAAGAATACGAGATAAAATCCAATCACGTTCAGGAAATTGTGCCGCCAAGGCTTCATCATAGATTTCGCTGGTTTCTTGTCTGGCAATAAAGACTGCATTTTGCGGCGCTGTCTGACCAAATTTAAGCGCAATCTTGTGCCAACCTCTGGGTGTCTTTCCTGTATTTTCTTGCTCACCGATGCCATTTTTACCCGAAGAAATCAGATAACATTTATTATGCTTCGGTAAAGTTAAGGTTTGCTCTGCTAAATCAATCCAAATATCTGCGTGTGCTAAAGAATATGACATGATGGGTATTACTCAGGTTCTTTAATCTGTGGTTTTTTGATCTGTGGTTTTTTTGATCTGTACAGTCGAAGGTTCAGGACGTAGCCACAACCAAATTGCGACGCTTAACATCATCAAGTCTGTAAACACTTTGACCAACACAGGCGCGTTGGTCAATAGCATCAGCATAGCGCTGATCAACATCATGATACTGGCGAACCATTTCGCTTTGCGCGGCACAGTCCCGCTTTCACGCCATGATCTTAAGGTTTGACCATACTTAGGATGATTGAGTAGCCATTCATCCATTTGTGGCCAACCTTTTGAGGCAGACCATGCAGCTAATATAAGAAATACTGTTGTTGGCATACCCGGTAAAAGCGCTCCGATAAAGCCTAGGATGACAAAAATCATCACTAAACTCCGCCAAAACAACATTTTCATAGCACTGCCCTATACAACTAATTGCGGTAGTATAAAGTGTTTTTATCTATGATCCGTTGTAATTCTGCACTTTTTCATTTAGCGCTGGGTGTTTCTATGTTTGCTTTAAATCAAGTTTCTGAGATTCATGAACCTTGGCTTCAATTTAAAAACCTATTGGTAAGACAGTTGGCATTTTGCGTATGCAGTCCAAATACTTTAAGTTCCATTCCTCCTGAACTGGAACTCAAGCATGCCTTTGCATTGCATAACACTGCAACATGGAGCACGCATTTTCAACATTATCACGCTAGACTGCTTCACTTAGATCAACATCCGCAAGCATTAGAAGTCTTTTTACAACAGCTAAAAAGTACCCGTTTAGGTCTACGTTTTGAAATGTTTATCTGGTTTTGGTTACTCGATCACAGCTATCATCCCTATGAGTTGCTGGGTCATAGTATTCAAAAAATTGCAGGGCCTAAAACTTTAGGTGAACTCGACTTTCTATTACGCAATACAGAAAGCAATAAAATTGAACACTGGGAAGTGGCTTTAAAATATTATTTGGCTGAACGAGATTTTTCTCTCGCTTATTGGTACGGCTTAAATCGTAGTGACACATTACTGCGAAAGTTAAATCACTTTAGCCAAAAACAATTTCAATTTAAAGATGCGCTTGAATATCAAATTGAACAACGCTTTGTGGTATTAAAAGGTCAACTTTATCTTCCTATTGAACATTCACAAAACCCAATTCCAACTTGGGTCAATTCACAACGTCGCTTAGGCTGTTGGGGAAGTCTGATTCCAGATCAAGACTCCGCATTTTATCGCTTACAACGTCAAGAATGGATTTGCCCGCAAGCTGATATAAGTAGTGACACTGCACATTGGTGGATCAATGGTTTATATCAACAACAAGATCAACCCAATGTCTATATGTTTAGAAATGCACCGTTACTTTCTCAATGTTTTCAAAAATAACGGTATGAAAGATGGATTTGGGTGTGTTGAGATTGGAAAAATGAATGCGTTGTCGCAATGACGTTAAAAGACCAACCACCTCGAATGCATAACAATTGATTACTTTTCTACCATCAAAAACTTATATTTTTTATATTGAACATTAATTAACCTAAAGCCACATCAAAATAATGATTCACACTTGGAGATGATGATGAAAAAAATTCTAGCTGCATCCCTCATTATGGCTTTTGTTTTAACGGGTTGTAATACGTTTAAAGGTTTTGGTAAAGATGTTTCAAAAGCTGGCGATGCAGTCACCAATACTGCTGAAAAAACGCAAGACAAAATGTAATGTAAACCATCTCAAAAAACCTTATATCCAGATAAGGTTTTTTTATATTTAAAACGCCCCTTACCTTATCCACATGATTCCCCTATTATACTGGGCACATTTTCGATTGATTTAACCGGTATGAACCACTCAGAAACATTAGAGCTTAGTTTACAGTTATTACGTCAACCTTCTGTGACGCCAGTCGATCATAGTTGCCAAAACATTATGGCGGATCGTTTAGAAAAAATTGGTTTCAATATTGAATCAATGCGTTTTGAAGATGTCGATAATTTATGGGCGCGTAAAGGAACCCAAGCTCCAGTTTTATGTTTTGCAGGACATACCGATGTTGTTCCAACAGGCAGTTTAGATGACTGGAACTCCGATCCATTTGTACCAGAAATTCGCGATGGTAAGCTTTACGGTCGTGGCAGTGCCGATATGAAAACTGCACTTGCAGCCATGGTGGTTGCATCGGAACGCTTCATCGCGAAACATCCAAACCATAAAGGCTCTATTGCCTTTCTAATTACTTCTGATGAAGAAGGCCCTTCAATTAACGGTACAGTGAAAGTGGTTGAAGCCCTAGAAGCACGCAATGAGAAAATGACGTGGTGTCTGGTCGGTGAACCATCAAGTACCAATCAATTGGGTGATATTGTTAAAAATGGTCGTCGTGGTTCACTCAATGCCAAGCTTACAGTCAAAGGCAAACAAGGACATGTTGCCTATCCTCACCTTGCCATTAACCCCATTCATACCGCGTCTAAAGCCTTAGCTGAACTATGTGATACCGTTTGGGATCATGGCAATGAATATTTCCCTGCAACGTCTTTCCAAATTTCAAATATTCAATCGGGTACAGGTGCAACCAATGTTGTACCAGGAACCATGAATACCCTGTTTAACTTCCGCTATTCCACTGAAGTGACCGCAGAAGAACTTAAAACACGTACTTTAGAAATTCTTGATCGCCACAATGTCAATTATGATATTGAATGGACATTATCTGGCTTACCGTTCCTTACGCCAGTTGGCGAACTGGTCAATGCTGCCAAAAATGCCATTCGTAATGTCACAGGCATTGAAACAGAACTTTCAACCAGTGGTGGTACTTCAGATGGTCGCTTTATTGCCCCTACAGGCGCACAAGTACTTGAACTGGGTGTTTTAAATGCCAGCATTCATCAAATTGATGAGCATGTAAATGTTGCTGACTTAGAACCGCTTGCTGAAATTTATGAACAAATATTAGAAGGTTTATTGGCGAACTAAAATTGCCAAAATAAAAAAGGAACTGTGAACAGTTCCTTTTTTTGTGTCTCGTATTTTAAATACTCAATACAATTAAACGCCTAAAGAGGACTGAATTTGGGCTAGATTGGGTATATGAAAAATTTGATCAGCCATACGCACATATTGGAATACCGCTGGATCATTTAAAGCTAATTCTTCATCAACGACTTCAGAAATACGCAAACGAATGGTTTTTGGCATCTCATTGCACATCAATGCAAAACGCTGACTCACATCATCGCCTTCAATAACCAGTGCAACCCCAGCTTTATGTTCAGGATTATTCACCGCATAAACAGGCAATTTAAGTTCATGCCATTCCACAAATGGCACGTCAGTGGCGCTATCGAGTGCCGACAAGACAATGTTTTGTGGTAATAACATCGCCTCTTTACCATGACAGTCAATAATATAAGAGTCAATAAAACCAGTCGACACAGTAATAAGATGATGTAACTCTTGTTGCGTCATTCGATCAACAGCAGAGTTTGAAACTCTCTTTTGGCTCATTTAGTTGCTCCCTGACTGGCTTCTAACAAATTTTCAACATTGCTGAGCAATTCTGCTTCTTGGAACGGTTTACCCATATAGTGTGTCACCCCAAGACTGAATGCACGCTCACGATGCTTCTCACCTGTTCTTGAGGTAATCATAATAATTGGTAAATTTTGATGCACTTCATGATGGCGGACTAAATTCGTGACTTCAAAACCATCCATACGTGGCATTTCAATATCGAGCAACATTAAATCAGGTTTCACATTTTCAAGTTGCTCAATCGCATCCACACCATCTTTAGCAGTCACAATGTCATAACCTTGACGTTCGAGTAAACGTGATGTCACCTTACGAACGGTCACCGAGTCATCCACAATCATAATTAAGCGACGTGCATTATTGTGTCGTAACGAGTCTCGTTGATCAGAAATATGCTTAACGCGTTGTGTGGCTTGAATTTGTCGAGCAATGTTTTGACCTTCTAAAATCAAACAAACTTGACCATCACCTAAAATTGTTGCTCCAGCAACCACACCCACAGTTGAGAACTGCTGACCAATTGGCTTCACTACAATTTGTGCACGCGAACCAATCAATTGATCGACCAACAATGCAATGGTTTGACCATTATTGCCCTTAATGAGCAATACAGGCAAAGAATGGGCAATATTGCTTAAACGCGGTAATGGCTGGTTTGACACAAACTCAGATAAATAGCGCAGTTTATAATTGGCATTATCAATTTTAAAGAAGTCATCTTTACTGTTGAAATATTCTTCCAGTGTCGATGGTGCAATTCGCACAATACGTTCAATTTGAGCAAGTGAAATTGCAAATTGTTGATCGCCTGCTTTTACCATCAAGGCATCACTCACAGATACCGTGGTTGGTACACGAATGGTAAAGGTTGTTCCCTGACCAATATTGGAGTCAACAGAAACATGACCACCAAGCGCTTTAATTTCACTTTGAACCACATCCAGACCAACACCACGACCAGAAATTTGGGTCACTTCTTTGGCAGTACTAAATCCAGGATGGAAAATAAATTGCAGAATTTCTTGCTTATCGAGGAATTGATCCGCTTTAATTAAACCTAAGTTAAGTGCTTTTTCTTTAATCTTAGACTCATCAATACCCTTACCATCATCACTAAACGATACCAATACATCAGTACCTTGACGGCTAATATTCAGTTCAATATGACCCACTTCTGGTTTTTGAGCTTGCAAACGCTGTTCAGCATCTTCAATACCATGGTCAATCGCATTACGCAGCATATGCTCAAATGGGGTGACCAAACGCTCAAGAATAGTACGGTCCAACTCACCTTCAGTATTATTCACAATCAATTCAGTCGGACGACTTAAGGTCGATGCGGTCTGACGAACAATACGTTGTAAACGAGGCAATAGACGATCAAATGGTACCAGTCGAGTACGCATCAAGCTTTCTTGAATTTCCGCTTGAATACGTGATTGCTGCAACAATAAGCCTTCTGTGTCACGAATTTTTTCCGACAAGGTCGTTTTAAAATCGACCAAGTCAGATGCGGATTCCGCCAAAGATTTCGATAACTGATTTAACGATGAATATTGATCCATCTCTAATGGGTCAAAATCAGCATAACGTGAATTTTCTGAACCATGTTTGGCAATAATTTGTGATTCTAACTCACCCTCCATTCGACGTAATTGGTCAGCTAAACGCTTCATCGCCAATTCCATCTCATTTAAGGTATTACCAATTTGTCCCAAGTCCATTTCAATACGCGAACGGTTAATCGCATTTTCACCAGACAAGTCGATCATTTTTTCCACCAAGTCGGCAGAAATACGGATCATTTCATTACTATTGTCTTGTTGCGAACTTAAGTCCCACTCACCCAACATCGCTGGTGGTTCAGTACCATCACCTTGAATAAATTCAAAGATTTTAGGTGTTGATAAGGTATTCGCTTGAGTCACACGGTTTGGTAATTGAGCTGTGACATTCACAAACTCAATAGACTCTAAACTTAATTTTAAGCTGTCAAAATTACTATAATCACGCTCGAAAATAGCCTGCTTCAACCATGCAAATGTCGTTTGCAATAACAAGTCATACGCATTCGAGTTAAAGTGATAGACCGCAAATTGCTCGAACGCACTTTCCAATTGATACGAAATTGCCGCGATAGGCTCATTTTCAATCATACGCGCACCGCCTTTAAGGCTGTGGGCTGCACGTTGTAATTGAAGAAGTAAGCTACGATCGCTTCGTTGTTCAAACCATTGTTTTAAGAACTCGTCTGTAGATGCAAAAATTTCTTCCGCTTCTTCTAAGAAGGTTTCTTCTGCAATTAAGCGAATACTTTCTTCTGGATCTTCAACATGCGCTACATTTGCGACAACAGATTCTTGCTCTGTTTCAAGTTCTACTACAAATGTTTCAACAGGTGCTACTAATGTATCGACTTCAGCCGCAGCCATTTCAACAACAGGTGCAACCGCAAACTTACCTTGTGCAATCTCTTGAATATTACGCAAGATTTCAATCGATGCAGTACCCGCATAGTCAATACTATTTTCACGAATAATTTGAATTCGATCGGCAACATCATCTTGAACTAAACGAACAATACTAATGAGTTGCGGCGTTACCTCAATATGTTGACGAATCACACGCTCATAAATTGACTCTAATTCATGTGAAATTAAACCAATATGAGTCGCCTGAATCATATTTGCACCACCTTTTAAGGTATGCAAATAACGCATTAAATTTTTCAACGAGGCTGTATTGGCTTGATCTTTCGCCCAAGTATTTAAATCTTGGTCAATCCCCACCAACAACTCTTCGGCTTCTTCTAAGAAGATCCCCAACAAATCAACATCAAAATCATGATTCGCATCGGCTGCATGCATTTGAGCACGATCCGAACGGATTCTTTGTGAGATCTGCGCAAGATCAACAACAGTTGATCCCGTACTGCTTGTGGCAGCTAATACTTCAACCGCAGATTCATTTTCATCAAACTGCTCGAAATCTTGCTGAACGAAAGCAGAAAGATCATTCAATACTTTCTGAATTTCAGCCGATAAAATAACACGTTCTCCAGCAGCCAACGTGTCAAACAAATGGATGAATTCTTGATGAGCTTGTGCAAACAACTCATACGCATAATCGATATTTAAAAGCTCTGGCTTTAATACCAATGTTTCATAACTTAACTTTAATTCACGGGTAAATTGATGAATCCCAATCGCAGCGCGATTCTCCGTATGTTCTAATAATTGTTGCGCTTGTTCAGTTAAAACCTGAATATATTCTGGATATTCAACTTTGGCACGCTTCTCAAACTCAAGTTCAGCATCTAATAACAAATCAATATTCAATGCGATCAGCTTAGAAACCAAACCTTGAGGATTTAAACCTTCATCGAGTTCAGTTGAAGCAAAACCGTAATTATTCCATGCATTATTAAATGTTTCATAAATTGCATCTAATTTTTGCGTTTGACCCTGTCTTAAGATATGTAAATAATCACGTACAAACTCGGCATACTGAATTAACAATGCCGTTTGATTCGATGTAGAAACAATATCTTCTTGCAATAAGGTTTTAAATAAATTTTCTACTTTGGTGCTGGCTTCAAAAATTTGCTCAATTTGAGCCATGGATGAACTGCCACGCAAAGTATGCAAGGCACGAATAAGCCCATTATAATCTTGAGTATGTGCTTCTTCATTTTTCAAGAACCGATCTATCGTTACCAAATGCTCTTCAGCTTCTTCAATAAAGATAGCGACCGTTTCTTCTATATAGTTATTCTCTTCTGCTTCAGTATCTTCTGCTTCAGGCTCAACAACACTTGATTGTTGATCTTTAAATTCTAAACCAGTAATACCGTCTTCTGTCGTCAAACGTGTAGACAGTTCTAATAATTCTTCTAATGCAGGATCCAAACTTATTTTTTGTTGTATTTGCTGACCCAATAAAACCAAAGGGCGTAAATCAATATCAGCAAGCTGAACGGTCTTAAAAATTGGATATAACTTATATTGATAAATTTTAAATACAGTTTGAGCAAAGTATTGAACTTTTTTATCTAAAGGAATTGTACCCGACATAGCTCGATTTAAAGTGTCTTCAACAGTCCACGCCAACTCGCCTGCAGATTTTGCTCCCACCATTCGCCCAGACCCTTTTAGCGTATGGAAATGGCGACGGATTGTGCTCAATGTTTCTTGATCACTTGGATTTTCGAACCATGTGGTAAATAAAGTACTTAATTCAACAAAGATCTCTTCTATTTCTTCAACAAAAATTTCTAAAATTTCTGCATCTTGATCAAGATAACTATCTTCAGGAAGCGTAGTCGTTTCAACTAAATTTTTTAATATTTCTTTCATAGCTTAGGCTTCTTACGTTTATCTGCCACCAAGAAGGGCGCTCAAACTTAATTATCACCATCACGCGAGACCTAACTTTGAAGTTAAGTTCATCTTGCGATGCTTTATCTGTGATTTATTGATGTGCCTTACCCGAAAGTAAGGCACATTACCCCATAGCTTTAGTCTTACCTTAATCCGGTAATTTAAAGTCAGTTACAGATTCACGTAGCGATTCGGCCATATTTGCCAATTCAGATACTGAACGCGCTGTATCGAATGTTGCTGTTGTTGTTTGCGATGTAATTTCCTGTACAACATTCATCGTTGTTGCAATATGACCTGCAGAAGCAGACTGTAGTTTTGCAGCATCAGAAATGTTGGCAATCAATTTCGCCAAGTTACCTGATACGGTTTGAATTTCATCCAATGCCACACCGGCATTTTTAGATAAGTTCGCACCACGAACAACCTCAGATGTGGTTTGTTCCATCGAAATTACCGCTTCATTGGTATCCGTTTGAATGGTTTTTACCAAACCTTCAATCTGTTTGGTTGCTGATGCTGAACGTTCAGCTAGACGCTGTACTTCATCCGCTACTACCGCGAAACCACGCCCTGCTTCACCCGCCATAGACGCTTGAATTGCCGCGTTCAATGCCAAGATGTTGGTTTGGTCGGCAATATCGTTAATCAAGGCAACAATGTTACCAATTTCTTGTGAAGATTCACCCAAACGTTTAATACGTTTTGAGGTTTCTTGAATCTGTTCACGAATCGTATCCATCCCTTCAATTGAACGGTTTACAACATCAGCACCGTTGGCAGCAATTTTTACCGAACGTTCCGCAACCACCGCAGACTCTGTCGCATTCGAAGATACTTGGTCAATAGACAGTGCCATTTCGTTAATTGCAGCAGATGCACCCGCAATTTCTTGCGCTTGGTGTTCAGATGCTTCAGCTAACTGGTTGGTAATACCCTGCGTATTTGCAGTATATTGCGCAACTTCTTGAGAAGTATCGGTAATACGTGAAACGAGGTCACGTAATTGGTCAATGGCGAAGTTAATCGAGTCGGCAATCGCACCAGTAAAATCTTCAGATACCGTTGCGTATGAACGAAGGTCACCATCGGCTAAGTCAGCAATCTCATCGAGTAAACGTAAAATTGCGTTCTGGTTACGGTCATACTCTTCTTGTAAACGTGCAACACGCTGTTTATCAGACTCACCACGTAAACCAAGCAATTTAAATACGCAGAATAAGAAACCACCTAAACATAGAAGTAAAAACAGACCTGGAATTGCAATGGCTAAGCTTGAACCAACCGATAATTTATACAGACCAGATAACAATTCATCTGACTGTGCAAAAATAGAAGAAGATGCTTGGCGTACTTTAACAATTTGCGCTGAGTTTTTAAGAATAACCGCAGAAGCTGATTTTAATACATCATCATACTCGGCTTTAATCCCATTTAGTGATTCAAGCAAAACTGGATCAGTAATGCGTTCTACACCTAATTCAGCACTTCCGTTTAACTGTGCATTAAGGTATGAACCAAATGTTTCCGTATCGGCACTAAAGTCGTCTGCTGATTCACGAGAGTTATCACTACCCGTCAATACCGAGCTGATAGAACGAAGAATACGTTCTGCAATAAATACCTGGTTTTTTGCAATAACAACCTGATTACTTGGCATGTTTTGACGTGCCATTTGGTCAACCATCAAG
Organism: uncultured Gammaproteobacteria bacterium; assembly: GCA_963812025.1. Lineage (GTDB taxonomy): Bacteria > Pseudomonadota > Gammaproteobacteria > Pseudomonadales > Moraxellaceae > Acinetobacter. The sequence goes on along the minus strand of CAWETQ010000006.1, from coordinate 59,572 downwards.
TTATATTCAGCCTGAATACCCGGAATGGTTTCACCAATCGCAATATTGGTATCGTAAAGCTGGTTAATCATTTTTTGTTGTGAAGAAATTAAATCAATCCCGTCAGATACTTTTTTCCATTGCGTCTCTACATCAACGAGTGGCTGAGTAGGCGCATGAATATCTTTCACAATTTCAAGATTTTTGGCGAAAGCTTCTTGAGATTTTTTTAATTTATCAATCGATTCTTTTGTACCGGATGCTGTTGCTTCAGTCGCTTGACGCGAAATCATCTGTGATAATAAACGTAAATCACCAACACTACGCGTTAACTCATTATTACGCGGTACGTTATAGAATAAGTACAATAATAGGAATACCGCTAAGACAAGACAAAAAGTCGCGCCCAGAATTAATGGTTTGGACTTTTCACTGTCACCAAATACACGTGATAATTGATCTGTTTGTGATTGAATCTTTGCTAATAAAGCACCACCAATCTTGCGATTGCTGCCTTCACCTGTATTTTTCTTTTTAAGTTTAAAGCCCATCCAGCTTCTCCCCGACTTTCGCCATCATTCTTCAGCGTGCGACTATTAATTTATAAATTTTATAGATGCATTCATGTATTTTGGATTTTGCAATAAACGACTAAATAAGAAAACATGCCAGTGTTGATTATGTTGATAAAAATATCCCTGACAATACTCTTTTAAATTGCTGTCTAACTCACTATTTTTAGAAAAAAAACTTTTCTTATTAAAGTGCTGAATCCCCAAAACCTGATCTACAACTAAACCGACATAATGGTCATTATGACTAATACACAATACTTTCTGAGTAGGTGAAAACTGACTTCTATGCCCAGAAATATATTGAGCTAAATCAGCAACTGAAAGTAAACGTCCCCGAATATTTGCCAATCCCATCACCCATGCTTGAGTATTTGGAACTGGCGTATATTTAGGTGGATAAATCACTTCAGATACTTCACCTAAAGGGGCAACGAAATATTGCCCCATGATCTCAAAAGCAATACCTGACCATCGGTTTACTTCATTTTCAGTTGTAACGTAGTTTTTGTTACCACGTTTAGCAAGCCGAAGTAATTCGATAAATCCGTTAGCTGCCATAGAGCTTTATCCTGCATTGAGGTGGCTTTTAATCACATCAATTAATTGTTTTTCATCTACAGGCTTGGTTAAATAATCACTCGCCCCTTGACGTTTTCCCCAAACTCGGTCTGTTGCTTGATCTTTGGTACTGACAATCACAATTGGAATGTGTTTTGTCGTGTCTCCACGTGCAATTTGACGCGTTGCTTGAAAACCATTTACCCCTGGCATCACCACATCCATTAACACAAGATCTGGCAACTCTGCTTGTGCCATTGTGACACCATCAGCGCCATTTGCCGCTTCTATAACTTCAAACCCATTTTTGGTTAGAATTTCTTTAAAACGGAATGTTTCTGTTGGTGAATCATCAACTATAAGGATACGTGACATGCTTGTCCCCAAAAAAAATTAACTTATGCTGTTACGTGTGTTCGAATTGCGTTTAATAATTCATCTTTACTAAAGGGCTTGGTTAAATATTCATCCGACCCCACCACACGACCTTTTGCTTGATCAAATAAACCATCTTTACTTGACAGCATAATGACCGGAATATTTTGATAATTTTGAGAGTTTTTAATTAATGCGCAAGTTTGATAACCATCCAAACGAGGCATCATAATATCGACAAAGACAATATCAGGATTTGCTTCTGCAATTTTTGCTAAAGCTTCAAAACCATCTACTGCAGTTACGACTTCAAAACCTTCACGTTGCAATAATGTTTCTGCGGTACGACGAATCGTTTTTGAATCATCAATTACCATAACTTTTAGATTTTGGAATTTATCGTCCATTTAATGATCCTTCCCATTTTTAGAATGTACAAACAAATTGAGTAGAAAGTTCTATTACAAGTTTACACATTTTTAACATATCTTTACTTGCATTTTCAACGACCATTTTACAAACAAAGACTCATTTTCTTGCTTTTACATTAACAGCTTCACACTTTCTATCGACCAATGATTTTTTTTTGACTCAGAATGGTTTTTTATTCTCAATTTTGAGTCTAATATACCATTTTATTACTTCGAAATAAGTAATTTAGTCAATATTACATTGGGGGATACAATGCAAAGTCAGTTTAAACAAAAACTCGCTTTCATTGCGCAAAAAAAAATGACTAGAAAACTCATTTTTCTATTTGTAATGATTTTTCAATCGACCTATATTTGTGCTCAAGCTCCACTTAAAGCAACATGGTATCGTTATTATGATAATAAAGGCATCGCCAATATCAGTACCAATGTAACGCCAAATCATATTCGCCATGGCTATGAAGCCTTAGATCAAAACATGCAAGTGATTCAGCGTAATCGTGCTTATAATAGTGAAGCAGATGTCAAAAAAGCCCCCATACGTGCTGCACAAGCACAGAAAAATGCAGCTGACTTAAAACTCAAAAAAGCCTATACCAACAGTCAGGTTGCGATCAAAAAACGCAATGATGCATTGCAGTACATTAAAAAACAAGTTGCCTTTCAACAAGATCAGCTAAAACAACTGCAAACTGATCGAATCTATTTTAAACGTCAACAAATTGAGCATTTACGCAAAGCTGAAAACATCCCCATGGCTTTGAAAAATAACTTGCAGTACAACCAAAAAAATATTGAAGACAGAAAGAACAGTATTAATTCATTACAAATACAATATCGTACGACTCAAGCAGAATACGACAACATTATCACGCGTTTAAAAACACTGGAATAAATTGCTTTTGTGATGCCTGAGCTTAATTTAAGATTTGAGCAGCAATAATTAAAAGGATTCAAACACATGCTCGTTGGACAGCATATAAAAAAAACTAAATTTAGCCACAATAAGCACTATTTAGCATGGAGTACCCTTTGCTTAAGTTTATTTTTAAGCGCCTGCCAAAAACCTGAAATCGAGCAAACTATTAAAACCCCCAATAAATTTGAATTAATTCAACAAGATTTAGTTTTAGTCAAAAATGGCACTTCTATCGCTAAAACCCTATTTACAGGCAGCATTCGCGCAGTAAATCGGAGCAGCATCCAAGCCCAAGTCACGGCAACAGTAACAGCGGTGAATGCACAAGTCGGACAAACTGTTTCTAAAGGGCAAGTTTTAGTACGTTTGAATAATCAAGACAATGCTGCGCGCTTAGCCCAAGCGCAAGCCAATCTTGCCTCCACTCAAGCGCAAGCCAATCTTGCCAAAAACATGATGCAGCGAAAAAAGCGTTTATTAGATCAAGGCTTTATTTCCCAAGTTGAATATGAGCAGGCAGTGGTTGATTATCAGGCGCAACTTGAAAATGTACGTGCACAACAAGCCAATGTTGATATTGCACAAAAGGCAGATCGTGATGGCACCATTTTAAGCCCTATTTCGGGTGTGATTACGCAGCGTCAAGTTGAATCTGGGCAAACCGTTGCAGCAGGTCAAACGCTATTTGAAATTGTCGATCCACACCATTTAGAAATACAAGCGCAATTACCCAGCGATATGCAAGCAGCATTAAAAGTGGGACAAAAGATTGAATATCGCATTCAAGGGAATCCCGCTGCGCTCACCGCTGTGCTAACGCGTATCTCCCCTGTTGCTGATGCGACTAGCCGTCAAATTGAATTCTTTGCCCAACCCAAGGAAAATATTAATTCGCTCAGTATCGGGGCTTTTGTTGAAGGTTATATCCTCTCCTCTACCCCTGTTTCCGGTCAGCTCATTCCACTTGATACCATCCAAAATTTAAAAGATGCACCTTATGTCTGGGTGATCCGTGAGAAAAAAATTGAAAAAATAGATCTGGTACTTTTAGAACAGCGCTATCGTGATAATTTAGCCGTCGTTCAGGGACTGCAACAGGGCGATCAAATTAGCCGCATTAAATTTAATGACCAAGACATTCATCAAGAAGTTCTCATCAATCAAAAATAAAAAAATTAGCACAGGTTGCAATTATGTGGTTGACCCGAATTAGCGTTAAATACCCTGTTTTCACCATCATGATGATGTTGTGTTTGTTGGTATTGGGTTTTGCCTCTTGGCAGCGTATGAGCGTTGAAGAATTTCCCGATGTCGATTTTCCCTTTGTGGTGGTTTATACCACCTACCCCGGTGCTTCCCCTGAAACAATTGAATCTGAAATCACCCAAAAAATGGAACAACAGATCAATACTATTTCCGGTTTAAAACAGATCATTTCACAATCCAGTGAAGGTTTATCGACGATTATTATCGAGTTTAATTTAGATGTTTCTTCTGCTGTCGCAGCACAAGATGTACGCGATAAAATATCCAGTGTTACTGCCAATTTTCGTGATGAAATTCAGGACCCTATCGTCGAACGTTATGATCCAACCGCCAATGCTGTGATGTCCATTGTATTTGAATCGGAAACCATGTCGTTACGAGATTTAAGTTCCTATTTAGAGCAACGTATTGTGCCGCAGTTGCGTACCGTGACTGGTGTCGGTACGGTCAATTTACTGGGGGATGCACAGCGCCAAATTCGTATTGAAATCAATCCGCAAAAATTGCAAAGCTTTGGCATTGGGATCGACCAAGTGATGAACACCTTAAAAGGTGAAAATATTGAAGTGCCCAGTGGAACATTAAAACAACCCACCTCAGAACTCGTGGTTGAAATTAAATCTAAAGTGATTCACCCACAATCCTTTGGTGATTTAATTATTGCCAATAAAAATGGCGCAGCTATTTTTTTAAAACAAGTGGCACAAATAGAGGACAGTCAAGCAGACTTAGAATCAAGTGCTTATTTAAATGGTAAACCGGCTGTAGCAATTGATATTTTACGCAGCTCTGATTCCAATGTCATTGAAGTGGTAAATGCGACCTATAAAGCTCTAGAGAAAATTGAAAAACAATTGCCAGAAGGCACCGTTGCTAAAGTCGTGGTCGATAGCTCCAAAGGCATTCGTGCGAGTATCAAAGACGTGGCACGCACCATTATTGAAGGTGCTGTTTTAGCCGTGCTGATCGTCTTGCTCTTTTTAGGCTCCTTTCGTTCAACCGCAATTACGGGTTTAACGCTACCCATTGCCTTACTGGGAACGCTGACCTTTATTTGGGCTTTCGGTTTCTCAATTAATATGATGACGCTGTTAGCGCTTTCGCTAAGTATTGGTCTGCTCATTGATGATGCGATTGTAGTACGGGAAAATATTGTTCGTCATACAGCTATGGGCAAAGATCCCGTTACCGCGGCACTGGATGGAACTAAAGAAATTGGACTTGCTGTATTAGCCACCACCCTGACCATTGTTGCCGTATTTTTACCTGTAGCCTTTATGGGCGGAATTATTGGACGGTTTTTCTATCAATTTGGGGTAACAGTCAGCATAGCTGTCCTGATTTCAATGTTTGTCAGTTTTACCCTCGACCCAATGCTCTCTGCCCATTGGGCGGAAAAACATGATCCCAATAAAAAGCCCAGTCGAATCAAACGCTTTTTTAATTTTATTTCAAATAAACTCGATCACTTAAGTCATTACTATGAAAAACTCTTAAAACTAGCCCTACGATTTCGCGCACTGACGCTACTGGTTGCTATTGCTTCTCTTTTTGGGGCTTTAGGACTGTCCAAATTGATTGGAACAGAATTTGTACCCGTTCCAGATAAAAGCGAAATTCGAATTAAGTTTGAAACGCCTGTGAATGCCTCTTTGCCATATTCACAAGCTAAATTACTGCAAGTTGAGCATATTCTTCGCCAACATGCTGATGTCCGCAACACCTATAGTATTGTCAATGGTGCAACTGACCGTGGCAAAAATCATGTCAGTATTCGTGTCAGCGTAACACCTCGTTTAGAGCGTGCGAAAAGCTTGACTCAACTTAACAACGAGTTCCGTCAACGCTTACAAAGCGTCGCAGGTATTCGTATTACTTCGGTCGCTTCTGCGGATGACACAGTTTCTGGCGGTCAAAAACCGGTGCTAATTTCGATTAAAGGCCCTGATCTGGATGAGTTACAGAAAATATCCGATCGTTTCCTCGCAGAAATTTCTAAAGTAAAGGGAATTGTCGATCTAGAAAGCTCTCTAAAAGAACCCAAACCAACCTTAGCGATTGATATTAACCGTCTACTTGCCAGTGATTTAGGTCTTTCTGTCAACCAAATTGCCAATGTTATTCGCCCACTCATTGCGGGTGATAATGTCACTTCTTGGCAAGATGAAAAAGGCGAAAGCTACGATGTTAATCTTCGTTTGACTGAAAATAACCGCAGTTTGCCTAGCGACATCGAAAATCTTTACTTAAACTCGCAAAAAACGGATGCTTCTGGTCAGCCTATTTTAGTACCACTCGCCAGTGTTGCATCATTTCAACAAAGCTTAGGTGCATCACAAATTAACCGTCGTGATTTAGCTCGTGAAGTCTTAATCGAAGCCAATACTGCGGGTCGCCCTGCGGGAGATATCGGTCAAGAGATTAAAAAAATACAAGATCACTTTGATTTACCTGTGGGATATAGCTTCGAAACTCAAGGTGCAAATAAAGATATGGCCGAATCGGCTGGTTATGCCATGACCGCCATTACCCTTTCTATTGTGTTTATCTATATTGTCCTTGGCTCGCAATTTAATAGTTTCATTCACCCTGCTGCCATTATGGCTTCCCTCCCCCTTTCACTGATTGGGGTATTTCTGGCTTTATTCTTATTTAATTCAACCCTCAATTTATTTTCGATTATTGGCATTATTATGTTGATGGGGTTGGTGACTAAAAATGCCATTCTCCTGATCGATTTTATTAAAAAGGCGATGGATCGTGGCGTTGACCGCTTTGATGCGATTATTGCGGCAGGTAAAACCCGTTTGCGCCCTATTTTAATGACCACCAGTGCCATGGTCATGGGGATGATTCCGTTGGCATTAGGTTTAGGTGAAGGCGGTGAACAAAGTGCGCCTATGGCACATGCTGTGATTGGTGGTGTCATTACCTCTACACTACTCACCTTGGTGGTTGTCCCTGTGATCTTTACTTACTTAGATGACTTTAAGAATTTTATGACGCGCCAAATACAAAAAATCATGTCATAATAAAATCCATTACCATGAGGTGACATTCTGAAATGTTCACCTCATTTTTTATCGTATAATCTTATACTTTAACGCTTAATTATTAGGACAGTTTCCATGCGCGCGAGTCGCTTTTTGTTTGCTACGTTAAGAGAAACCCCAAACGATGCTGAAGTTATTTCACATCAGCTCATGTTACGTGCGGGAATGATTCGTAAATTGGCTTCGGGTTTATACACTTGGTTGCCGATGGGCGTACGTGTGCTAAATAAAGTGGAAGCGATTGTACGTGAAGAAATGAACCGTGCAGGGTCACTTGAAGTTTTCATGCCCGTGACTCAACCGTCAAGCCTTTGGGAAGAATCAGGTCGTTTTGTGCAATATGGTCCAGAACTTTTACGTTTTAAAGACCGTCATAACAACGACTTTGTACTTGGTCCTACACATGAAGAAGTGATTACCGATCTTGCGCGTAACGAATTGAAAAGTTACAAACAACTTCCGATCAATTTCTACCAAATTCAAACCAAATTCCGTGATGAAATTCGCCCACGTTTTGGTGTGATGCGTTCACGTGAATTTATCATGAAAGATGCTTACTCTTTTCATGTCAACCAAGCATCATTACAAGAAACTTATGACGTGATGTACGACACCTATTGCCGTATCTTTACCCGTTTAGGTTTAAACTTCCGTCCAGTACAAGCCGATACAGGCTCGATTGGTGGTTCAGGTTCACACGAATTCCATGTCTTGGCTTCAAGTGGTGAAGATGATATCGCGTTCTCAACAGACTCTGATTACGCAGCTAACGTCGAAATGGCTGAAGCGGTTCTGGTCGGCACACGTGCTGCTGCAACGCAAGAATTAACACTGGTCGACACGCCAAATCAAAAAACCATTGCTGATGTCTCTGCATTCCTAAAATCAGATGCCAAAGATTCAGTCAAAGCACTCTTGGTTCAAGGTGTAGCAGATGAAAAAGGTCATGTACCTGTCGTTGCACTATTCCTTCGTGGCGATCATGAGTTAAACGAAATTAAAGCTGAAAAACATGCTGCAATTGCCTCACCTTTAACCTTTGCAACAGAAGAACAAATTGCAGCGCTTGGTTTAGTGACGGGTTTCATTGGCCCACAAGGTCTCGTTGAAAAAGGCTTAACAGTAATTGTTGACCGTGCAGCATCTGTACTTTCAGACTTCGTTGCTGGTGCAAATGAAGCGGACAAACATGCAACTGGCGTAAACTGGGAACGTGATGCAACATTCACTGAAGTTTATGACTTACGTAATGTGGTTGAAGGCGATCCATCTCCAGATGGTCAAGGCACACTGCAAATTAAACGTGGTATTGAAGTCGGTCATATCTTCCAATTGGGTCAAAAATACTCTGAAGCGCTCAATTGCAAAGTATTGGGTGAAGATGGTAAACCGCTTGTAGTCACAATGGGTTGCTATGGAATTGGGGTAACACGTGTGGTTGCTTCTTCTATTGAACAAAACTTTGATGACAAAGGCATTATTTGGCCGATGGCGATTGCACCTTTTGAAGTTGCCATTGTGCCGATGAATGCACATAAATCACCGCGCACGGTAGAAGCTGCTGAAGCACTGTATGCAGAATTACAAGCCGCTGGTTATGACGTTCTGCTGGATGATCGTAACGAACGTCCAGGGGTTAAATTCTCTGACCTAGAGCTGACTGGTATTCCACACCGTATTGTGCTTGGTGAAAAAGGTTTGGATGCAGGGACTTTTGAATATAAAGGTCGTACTGATGCTGAATCGGTCAATATCAGTAAAGAAGAACTTTTGGCTAAAATTGCCAAATAATTCTAGTCTAGATATAAAAAATCCCGCTATCATGCGGGATTTTTTATATCTATTTCAAGACGAAACAGACTTAGCAGAATTTCACCCCACCGTAACAGTTTGGTCGGAAATTTTGACCCTGCAAGCTTAAATTGGTCAATGGAAAATCTAGTGTAGTCGAGCCCATAGGAATATTTCCCACAGCTAAATCACTACCAAAAGCACAACCAAAAACTAGGTCTCCACATGGACGAGGATGATCTGTCAAATCTTTATTAATCCCTGCAATGGTCTGTCTCAACACTTCATCGGTAATCTGCAACCTGTGTGGTTGGGCTTAAACTCCCCAGTTCCACCTCATCCTCCATCGCCAACCACCAGCCCTTATTCGCGCCAACAGCTGCACCTGACCATAAGATATTTTGTGATTGTAACGATAACGATGCTGGGTTATTTAAATACAGCGCATGAATTAAGCCCAAATTCTGAGTGACGGTAATATCTGTTTTTAATCCTGTAATATTACCCGTTACCTTTTTATTTAACGGCAACCCTCCCACATTTGCTGTCAAATCCCCTGCAAAATCAATTTGTCCAACAGTACCACTCCCTTTAAGTTTCACCTCGGTCATCCGCTTTCCCGAGACAACGGTAGAGCCTATGGTAAAAGGGGCTGCAGTTGAACTGAGTTTTAAATTATATTTATCAGAAGTATAGCACTCATAATGCTGTTGGAATACCAAAGACTGGTCGCCTCCACTTTACCTTCCATTGGTTTAACTTTGTATCGGCATAGGTCATGGTTCTTTCTGAGTTTCTGCAGTACCTGAAGCCGTTTTAGTTTTCATATAACCACTAAAACTATTTAAACCATTCGGTTTATCACTGTTTTCAGTACCCAGCGTCATTAAACCTGAAATTTTTTCCGCGCTGACCCTAAAACCTAAAACCTCACGCGTTGCAGCAGACGTTGGATTCTTGATTGCAAACTGAATAAAGGGATTGGTGATTTTTGCTGAAGTCGCAGCTCGCTCATCTGCTGTATAATTTGCATTCGCAGGTAAACCACTCAGCGAAAGATTATCGATATCCAGATCGCATGCTCCCGCACCATTGCTGCCGCCACAACCGAGCTGAAGTTTTTTAATATTTGTATTCAACTCCACTTCAGCATTTAAACCTAATTTATAAAATCCGATATTGGTTTGGTCATAATTTACCCCTAAGGCATCCGTCTTGTTCGTGCCCTGCAAATATTCCAAATTCAATAATGCTTGACCATCGACTTGCGATAATGCTTGATCATCCAAACTCGTCATGGCATAGGTCATCGTGGTCAAACTTAAAGCTGAAGCAGCAATACTTGCTATCATTGTTTTTTTCATTATATTTCCCTGTATTATAATGACTTATCTCGTTATCTAGGTGTAATTCCAAAAGTGCTTCGCATTGCCCCTCCTGTAATTGCAAACTCCGCCACTTTTTGCATATTGCCTGATGGTGACATTGCCATTTCAGCTCGGAACACACGACCTATATTTCCTGCCTCAATTTGTGCTTTTGTTAAGGCTGTAGATGTCTGATTAAAATTTACTTTATTATCTAAAACGATGGTATCTTTTTTGACATGAATTTCTGATTCAAGTCCAACCCGACCTTGTATTTTATTTAAATTGACACTGGTTGAACCAACAGTCCTGTTCACTTTCACATCATCGGTAATAATACTAATATAACTGCCTAATTCCGACTGATCTTTTTTCTGTGCTGCGGTTAAATCATTAAATTCAAAATCTGCTTTTAAGCTTAAAAAGTTAGTATCAGGGGCTGCTGTTGAAGCACTCACGCCAGGAATAATAAATAATTCCCCTTTACCATCGAGTTTAAAAGCAATAGAAGAAATAACATCATCTTTACGGGCAAAGTTATCAATCGGGACAACTTTTTTATCGCAACTCGTGACCCCAGTCGGACAGTTATATAAAGAACCCGGTAATTGCCCAATTGCAATTTCAGCTTTTGCTGCAACCAATAAATGATCTGCTTTAATGTAAATGCCATCATCTTCAAAACCAATCACACCATCTGACTTTAAATATGAATCAATATTTCTTAGACCCATATAATAGTTAACTTCTTCATCATGTGAACCTTTAGCCCCATCCACGATAATAATAGAGGTCGTACTGGGTGCATTGGTTTTTTTATCAATGCCATAGCCTTCGGTCGACATGGCAAAGTTATACCCTAAGCCAGATTTTGTTTTATTGTTATAGCTATAATCTTTAGCAAATAAGGCTAAATTTGCATTTAGATTAAAGATCGGTAAACCAATTCCCCATTCACCTGCTGGACTGGTTATTTCCGCAATGGAGTTATCAGAAATAAAACGGGCTTTACGTGCAATCGCCTGAAAATCCATGCCACGAATGGCAATCAAGGCTACATTCTGCCCCTTATTTTCTGGCACCAGATCATATTTTAAATCTGTACTTGCAGCACCCAATCACCCTTTTGACATTCTCATTGACAATAAAGCTCAAGGTTTTGACCTGCGCTGTATTGATATAAATATCACCAAAATCAATATAGGCATTACGCTGATTCAGGTCTGAAACAACGGTCGAATTACGAATGGTTAAAGGCGATAAATTCGAAAACTCAAATGCATAACTGCCATGTCCTGTCTGTCCAATTTCTAAAGTCGTAGGTTTATCATTCGCACCTAATAAAGCATTTCCTTTACGGGTAAAATCGGCAGCAATGCCTAGATGTAGACCGCCAGCACCGGCAAATTCATAACCAGTTGCCGTCTTTGTGGTTTCCGTGAGATTTGCTGATTCACGATTAACAGAGTTAAATTCCGCAAGACCGGTCTGATTGGCATTAAAAAAGATTTTACCGTTGGTCACCGCACCCGATGCACCCATACGAATGATATTTTTCTGATTATTTGGATCGGATCCATAACGTACATCAATATTTACACCCGGATTCTTTGCCCCTGTTCGACTTGCATCAACATTGGTTAAGTCTGTCGCTGGGGTTAAATTGACAATATGATCCGTTTGACCATCTCTACTTTTGGTGGTCAATGCTATTCCATCATTCTGGTCTAGATACAAATAACCATCTGCAGAAAAATTAAAATTAAAATCTTTTAAGGTTAACCATTGCCCATTTAAACCATAACCAAGAGTTCCATTCTGGAACTGAAAATTTAAATGTGCTATTTCATCACGATTAAACAGACCAGCAGATGTTTGCAGATACACTTGTAAAGGCGAAATTGTTGAAAGGCTTAATGCACCTAAATTTTGTGAAGCAGTGGCGCAGTCAGCAGCCCCGCACAGTAACATCAAATTTGCAATCGTTGCCTGAAAGGGTGAAATACTGGCTTGAATTTTGACCCCAGTACCACGATCTGTTGTGCCCACATCAAAATCAAGGGTGCTTTTAATGGTACTGTTATCCAAGCCTTTTACTTCAACAGTATGCAGTCCTAATTTCATGCTTCCTGTATTGGTGTAATCGACCCAATTGACTTGATCAACAGTAACCTTAGAGACTTCATGCGTAATGGATATTCCATCTTGTCCTGTAACAGTACTCAATGAAGAATCATTTAACGGCTCTAAAGCATAACTGTGTTGTGCTAAAAAAATACATATGGTCAGTAATTTTAATTTTGTTGTTTTTTTCACGCTAACATCCTTATTTTTCGAAAATTTTATTTAGCAACGACTGTTTGTTGCTCCAGTACAGTTATAACTAAAAATTTTCAAATTACCTGACATATGCAAATTCCCATGCACATTTAGGCCCATAAAGCCTGTTTCAGAACCTTGATCAAAAGTCGGAACTGCTTTCCCACCATCGTATGTGGTATAGGTATTTTTATTTAAATAGCCTTCTTCGCCATTACTCTCAACAGCTAAACTGGCAAAACCTAAATTACGTATTTTTAATGGCTTATTATCGTAAAAAGTAAAGTTCATCGCTGTTTGAGGATTACCATCTTTATTCACAATGGTCGAACCATCTAAAGAAATTTTATCAATTTGAATCGTGCCTTGAATTTGTTTAAAAACCATCCATTTCTTATTATCTACCGCGCCCACTTTTTCAATATGATTATTTGGAGAAAAAGCAAAACGACATAGAACATTGGCGACACAATCATACTGGTAATATGCGCCAGCGATATTTCCTGCATTAATCAGCGCAAGATTAGAAATATCTTTTTTACTCATATCATTTGCATATTGATGATTGAGAGACAATGTCCAACTCAAATCCGCGCCACCCTGCCCAGTCACATCTAATAATTCTGTATTATCCAGACCGACCAATTCTGCGTGAACCGTACAAGTAAGGAGTAAAGCAACAGAAATAGCTATTTTATTTAACATTTCAATTTCCTATAAACCTGTAGTTTTAAACTTAAGATGCTGAATTAACACGCCATCAATTACAGCAGAACCCAAGTTAACTGCCGTTCCTGTCGAGTTTCTAAATACAACGCCTGTGGCATCTGCTCCAGTATTGGCCTTTAACAAATTAGTGGTAGGATCACGCGTTACACTACCAATAGAAATACTACTATGCGTCGCATTATTTCCCTGATAGTTAATGGTACTTGAACCAGACACAACAGATGAGGTATTAAACCCGCATACATACACATTACAAGTCGACCCTTGATACTCACTGTTGGCAGATAAACTGCTATAAGGTACGTCATAATTTGTATAAATTTTCTTATAGATATTCGGAACATTCGGTATACGGGTAACTTCTAAAATAATATTGCTACCTTCAGAACCGACAACAAAGGGTTGATACATATTGCCTAAAACTAAATTAATATTCGGGCTATATAAATACATCCCTTCTTTATCATTAAATAAAGGCGCCTCTGAATTTCGTTGTAATGCTGGCGTTGAATAGGTTCCATCATCTGTCGTTGCTGTGCTCAAACGAATGGCTTTTGCATCTAAATTTGCATCAGTAAATTTTAAGTTTGCAGGATTATCATTGGTATTTAAGCGTAAAACGCTTGCCATCCCTAATGTTTGATTATGTTGCGGTGTTGTTGATGACATCGTTTGGAAGAATCGTACTTGTGAACCACTCAAACTTAGCCCATTGGCAACATACTGTAATCTTATGCGCTGATTTTTATCTAAATCAATATCGTTGCTAGGATCATTTGCTACTGGCTGTGCAACGGGCGCACCTGTAATCGGGTTAACGGCATTACTTGAACTCCAACTGCGTGAAAATGCATCCAACCAAAAACCTAACTTAATATTATTGTCAGTTTCATCGGCAAGAACACCCGCTAAAGGTGCCTCTAAAGTTAAATAACTAATACTGTCCGCAATATTACTGCTGGAAAATTGCTGAATCCCCTCAGCTGTACCTGCTCGAAATAACCAAGGATTCGCAGAACTTCCCCAGTTAAAACCAACATTACTAAAACGCTGGTTTAAATTAGTATTACTCGCAGACAATGCTAAACCATACAGAAAAATGTCGGCTTTGGTTCTTTTTGCGGCAGCTTCAGCAGCAGTAAGTTTTAAATCTGCATAATTTTCACCCGTCGGAATAATACGAATAAAACCGGTATCTTTTTTCGATGCTTGTAGCAAGGCGGATGAATCGGTTAAAACGCCATAACTTGATGCAGTAGATAGGTCATTGGCCCCTTGAAAAACCATTTTGAAGTTTTCAGGTAATAGTGCCATGCCCTCACCCGTTGCTTCTGCAAGGTGATCATCTGACAAAGATTCAAGCGCATAAACTGATTGGCTCATCAAAACAGCAATTACACTTGCTAAACAAGACGTTTTAAATCCTGTAGTCCAACTTTGAGTCATCACGACCTTCCTTTTTTATCAGATGCTCCGCATCATTATTTTCATTTCGTCCTAAGCTTGGTAGGTCAATTTTTTATTTATTTGTCATGACAACAATATGCTTACCAAGTCTGTACAACTTTTTATTATGCTGAATATTTACCCAATTGCAAAAAAAACTGGGCAAATATCGATAGTTTCCGATGAATGAAGCACATACAAAATAAGCGGACCAAAATGATCCGCTTATTCAATTCTTTATATTCTTTATGCTTTGGGTAAAGTCACACCTGTTTGACCTTGATATTTACCACCACGGTCTTTATATGAAGTTTCACATACTTCATCAGATTCAAAGAACAACATTTGAGCAACACCTTCACCTGCATAAATACGTGCAGGTAAGTTGGTTGTATTTGAAAACTCTAAAGTAACATGACCTTCCCACTCAGGCTCAAGCGGTGTCACATTCACAATAATACCGCAACGTGCATAAGTCGATTTACCTAAACACACCGTCAAAACATTACGTGGAATACGGAAATATTCTACAGTACGTGCCAAGGCAAATGAGTTTGGCGGAATAATACACACGTCAGATTCAATATCAATAAAGCTTTTATCATCAAAGTTTTTTGGATCGACAATTACTGAGTGAACATTGGTAAATACTTTAAATTCACGTGCACAACGTACATCATAACCATAGCTTGAAACACCATAAGAAATGAGTTTCTCACCTGCTTCATCATAACGAACTTGGTTTTCTGCATACGGTTCAATCATGCCGTGATTTTCGCTCATTTCACGAATCCAACGATCAGACTTAATTGCCATTATTTCTATCCAAAAATAGTTAAATCAATTATTGCGCTGTACTTTAACTGAAATCGGCTGCAATGGAAATGATGATCAGGCGATGATGTCATTTTTTACCAAATGCACATTTTCATCGCCGTATTTTAAAGACTTAAAATGGCAGAGTAACTCAGTGGAATAGAGAAACTAATCAAGACCAAAGATGCTGTTTTTTGCAAGTTCGATTGATTTAACCAACGCACTTTATTGGAGGCTAAAATAGAACCAATAAAAGTCCAAAATAATGCAATCGGCACAATCAAAAGCAAAAACAGACCCATATGCACCACATAAGCCTGCATGGTCAGCCAAGCTGTACTTGGGAAAATAGCCGATGCAAAAAGCAATGCTTTAGGGTTCAATAAAGTTGCACAAAACAATTCACGTGCGCGGATGGTGGGCTGGTTATAACTGGCTTCAATATCAGCCGTTTTCCAAAGTTTAATGGCAAGAAAAATAATATACAGCGCACTTAACAATTTGAGAAATGTCGGGATAATTGGAAATTGACTTGAAACCGTTCCAATAATCATCCCCCAAGCAGTAATTGCAATAAAATAACCAATTGATTCTGCTGGAATAAGTCGTAATGATTGGCGCACACCTACCTGTATACCAGAAGATGCAAGCAATGTATTTGTTGGGCCCGGTGTCAATAAAATAGTGACGACCAAACCGATAAACAGCCATGAAATCATATGCGACCTCTCTATAGAGTACGCGAAGAGTAAATAAGTTTATTGTACTTAGCAAATACGAAATTTTATATCTTTTCAAAAGTACTTAAATTATTTACACAAATACATGTTAATCAATTGTTTAACAAAAAACATTCAATATGAATTAAAAGTCATTTGTTAATAAAAATTTCAACCATCACATTTTCAACCGCCAATACGCTACATTAACTGATGCTTAAACTGTCACTTGGTGATCTATTCAGGCACAATATCTCATTACTTAAGCATCCTCCTTTTATGGCAAAACAGTTCTTTCAATCATGGCTTCCATCGCCCCATAAAGTCTCAGAAATGAAACTGATGAAGATTTTTGGTCAACGTACCTTAAATCCTTTGCTGTGGTATGTGAACAGAAAGTCCATTTCAAAAGCCATTTTTATCGGTACGTTTTGGGGCATGTTGCCTTTGCCGTTTCATAGTCTTTTGATTGTTTTGACCGTACTATTTTTTGAAGTCAATTTACCGATCGGCTTATGTCTCGCTTGGCTCACCAACCCCTTTACACTGGTGCCAATTTTATATATTGGTTTTTGGTTAGGCGCGAAGGTATTTCAGGTCAATATGATTGATCAAGATATGATGCTTGGTGTTTTGCATCAAATCAGTCACTGGATTACCCATTTTGGTCACGGACATATCGACTTCAGTTTGGCAAAAATTCTATTGTCAGGTTTAGTGTTGGAAGCTTTCATTTTTGCCATGATATTATTTGTGATTACTCGGCTCTTTTGGCGATGGAGTATTATTCAGCATTATAAGTGTCGTCGTTATATTAAATCATCAAGTAAGCTTTAGATAAGCCAATCTCTTTATTCCTGTTATAATCAACCATTTTAGCAGTTTTCCCTCGTCGTCCTTGTTTTATCACACGTTATAAACTACAAAAGTAGATATACACATCATAAAAAACCCAACCGAAGTTGTAATGCCAGTCAGTTAAGGGTTTTAAAAATAAAGCCCTTAGCTTTTTAGTTATTCACGACGGAGTCTTATGTTTTTAAATCATATACTTGGAGTTCATCTATTACTTTGGATAAGCCCAAATGAGAAACTTAAAATATATTTTGAGTTCGCAATAAAGGTATCTTGCGGCGCAGTGCGCCTCACCGCAAAACTCGTCAAATACCTTTTATTGCATTAATTAATCACAGAAACCTTACTGTTTTAAAATAGTTTTGACTCGAGCAGTTGCGGATGACGTTTCCGCGTATCGAATAACATCATGAATTAAAAAAATAAAATGCCAGTCAATTTCTTAACTGACTGGCATTAAACCAAAGTTGAGCTTTTTGAAAGAATATTTCGTGTCTTTTAGAAAATTCGGTTTTGAGGTTTTTCAGCTTTAGACAGTTGGTCTGCAATTTTTTGCGCAATCGCAATATAGCTTTCTGCTGCGTCATCACCTGCAATCACAGACGGTTTACCTGCATCTGCATTTTCACGGATTTGCACATTTAAAGGTAAACGTCCAAGTAACGGAATCTGGTACTGTTCAGATAACTTGTCGCCCCCACCTGTACCAAAAATCTGCTCTTCATGACCGCAATTTGAACAAATATGGGTCGACATATTTTCCACTACACCCATGACTGGAATTTGAACTTTATTAAACAGTTCAATGCCTTTAATGGCATCCATTAATGCCACATTTTGCGGTGTTGTCACAATGACAGCGCCCGTTACAGGAATACGTTGTGCCAGTGTCAATTGAATATCACCTGTCCCCGGTGGCATATCAATCATCAAAACATCTAAATCTGGCCATAAGGTTTGGTTAAACAATTGCATCAATGCGCCTGTTGCTTTTGGACCACGCCAAGCCACAGGGGTATTGTTATCTCCAGTTAAATGCCCAATCGATAATACAGCCATGCCGTAAGCCTCAATCGGAACAAAATTTTCTGCTTCGATCATGGGAGTACGACCTGCATTTCCCAACATGGTTGGAATACTTGGCCCATAAATATCGGCATCTAAAACACCCACTTTTAAGCCTAATTTTTGTAATGCCAAAGCAAGATTTACCGTTGTCGTCGATTTACCTACGCCACCTTTACCTGATGAAACCAAGATGACATTTTGAATACGTGGATGCTTAGGCACATCTCTTTGTTGGGGTGCTGGTTTTTGAATAGGCGGATTATTTGGATCTTCTTCTTGTGGTGTTTTTACTTCAGTTGCGGTTGTTTTGCCTGAAGCATCGATCACAGGTGGAAGTTTTGGAGCTTGAGCTACTGTAGCGTCAGCCTGTGGTTTGCTTGAACAACTATGCCCTGCTTGACCATGATCATGATTGGAGCAACTTTCTCCATGCGTATGTTTTTGCTGAATCACATGCATATTGAGTTCTTGAATGCCGCATTTTTCCAGTGCATCCGCCAAATCATCATGAATTTTTTGTAGTTGATCTGCTTCGGCAGGATAAGTATTGATGGTAATTTGTAATACTCGCCCTTCAATATTTACTTGGGTAATTCGGTCTTTCAGTGCATTGTTTGAATCTGGCAATACATAGCCTTCTAGCACAGTTTGGATTTCTTCCTCTTTTACCTCCTGCGAAGGCGAAAAAACAGATTTAAGCGAAGAAAGCCATGACATACGTTTACTCCAAGTACGGACATACAACTGAAGGCTATAGTTTAGCTTTAAATGAAGCGAAGGTTAAGTAAAGTTCGACTCTGCTTGGTGAATGTTAAAACAAGCCAAATTCATAAAACGCCCTCGGAACAAAGTAAACCGTAAGATACCCTCTATTTTTAAGAAATTTAATTGTACACAGCGCAATCGATTGCGCTGTAAATTGATCTGTGGCTATTTGTTCATGCATTTTAACAATGGATCATAAGCGAACGTTTATACAACAGAACCTTCTCTACCCAAAAACCTTAATCCCACGCCCGGCTCCGTCGCAATATACCGAGGATGAATTGCATCATCTTGTAATTTACTGCGTAATTTCGCCACTAAAATGCGTAAATAATGCGTATCTTGCTGATGTGTCGGTCCCCATAATTCTTTTAAAATTTGGGGTTGGGTAATCAGTTGCCCCCGATGTTGAGCAAGCAACATCAAGAGTTGAAATTCTTTACGGGTTAAAGATAATAGCGCGTTTGATAAAAATACCTGACGCTGGGCAAAATCAATTTTTAACACCCCATCATCAAAAATAGCGGATTCTGTTGTCTGCGCAACCTGATTTCTCAACATGACCCGTATACGTGCCATCAACTCTTGTACACTAAAAGGCTTGGTTACATAGTCATTCGCCCCAGCATCCAAAAGTGCCACTTTTTCAGTCTCATCCGCACGTACTGAAAGGATAATCACGGGGACTTGTGACCAAACTCGAAGCTCTTTTAAAACCTCTTGCCCATCTAAATCAGGGAGACCTAAATCTAGAACCACCAAATCTGCACCTTGTAAGGCGAGCATTTCCAGCCCCATTTGCCCTGTTTCTGCCAAGAAAGTTTTATAGCCTTGCGCACGTAAGGCGATATCCAAAAACTTACGGATTTGTGGTTCATCATCAATGATTAATACATTCACGGCATTGCTTGGAATATTTAAATCATTCATCTTCATTCATTTCTCATTTATATGCCATGCTGTATCGGCAATACAATGCGAATACAAGTACCCCGATGATTTTTTGCTTCAGTGGCTGAAATCTGTCCCATATGTGCCCCAATAATGGCTTTTACAATGGTCAATCCCAAACCTGTGCCGTATTGTCCACGATCGCCACGTTGCATGGTATAGAACATATCAAAAATTCGATTGCGTTCATCTTCAGGTATCCCCAAACCCTGATCACTAATGGCGATTTGTGCCTGTTCATCATTCACTTTTTTAACTTCAATTTCAACCGCTTCATCTTCAGGTGAAAACTTCGCTGCATTTTCCAATACATTAAAAATGGCTTGTTCAATTAAAGCCGCATGTACAAATAAACTGATCACCTCTTCAGGCATGCGAATGCGTACCTGAACTTTCGGTAAATATCGCTTTAAACGGCGCACGGCTGACCCGACCAATTCATCAACTCCAATCCAGTCCCGTTTTAAACTTAAACCTTCGTGCCCTAAACGGGTCATATCCAATAAATTTTGGATATAACGATCTAAGCGCTCACCTTCTAAATGAATCGCCTCAAGTAAACTGTCTTGATCTGCCTCATCCATCGAATGCCGATAATGAGTTAAAGTTTCCGCAGCTCCAATCATGGAAGCTAAAGGTGAACGTAAATCGTGTGAAACAGAAGATAATAATGCTGAACGTAATTTCTCAGTTTCAGATGTCACATTGGCGATTTCCAATTCTTTGCTCAGTTGCGTTCGTGAAATGGCCTGCGCGATATATTCAATCATGGTTTCAGCTAAACGCTTTTGTTCAACACTCAGCATGTTCATAGCATTGGGAAACTTTAACCCGACCACACCCAAACATTGTTTCGATGCCAAAAGCGGCAAAAACCACCAGTCATTTTCGGTCAAGGTTTGGGTAAAACGACCCGAAGGTTGCTGATTAGAGATGCTCCATGCTGCCGATATTTTCTCTTTCTCTGAAAGCGCTGAGTCATCATGATCATTACCCATCAGCTCTTGATTGGAAAAATACAGCAGGACATCGGCTTGCAGATTTTTTTCTAAACTTTGTGTTGCAATTTCATTGACCTGTTCAACATTTACCGCCGTCGATAACTTCTGCCCTAAATCCTGCATGATGCTGTTATAGCTATTGGCGGCTTTTAACGCAGTCACTTGCTCACGTAAACGAGATGCCAAACGACTTGCGATGAGTGCCGCTGCAAAAAATGCCACAACGGTAATCACCCCCTGATGTGCCGAAATCTGAAAGGTATATCGAGGTGCAATAAAGAAAAAATTATATGCAAGGAAGAAAATGATTGCGGAACATGCTGCTGCGGTCATACGTGTTTTGGATGCGACAAAAACGACGGCGGTAATAAAGATGATTGAAAGTTCTTCAATACCCAGATACCGCTCCCCCAAACTGGCAATGATAATGCTGATAATTGTGGTGAATAAAACCAATAGTGATTCTTTAACACTGAGAAATAAACCGATTTGAGTGACAGGATGCAGCGTTTTTTGTCCCGATGGAATGGGAACAATACTCAGCTCAAAATGTGGATGATGCTTTAAAATCTGCTCAATTAAATTGGATTTAAAATTGAAGCGATATTTTTTAGCCTGCGTCTGCGCCACCACCAAAGTTGAAATGCCGCGTTCAAGCGCAAATTCTGACAGTATTTTGGCATGTTGCTGACCGTATAAAATTTCGGTCATCCCGCCAAGTTGCCGACATAGATTCAAGGCCCGTTCTATTTCCCTGCTTTGTGCATCGGTTTGATGGAGCTGTTGATTCTCTTTTTGCTGCTGATGCTGATCGATAAAAGCAACCACCGTCCAAGTGGCTAAACGGTTTTCAGCAAGCCGACATCCTGCCCGTACCAAAGCTTCAGATTGCCCTAAACCATCGACCATAATCAGCAGATGATTCTTAAGCGGAATCGGGGTCAGCCCTTGTAAGGCAAAATTTTCACGGACATCGCTATCGACATGACTGGCAACCGTTTGCATGGCCAGTTCACGTAAAGCGGTTAAATTTGAACTATTAAAAAAGCCCTGCAATGCATGTTGAACTTGCTCGGGAATATAAACTTTGCCCTGATTTAAACGCTCTAACAACTCATTAACCGGTAAGTCAATTAAGCGAATATCTCGAATACGATCAAAGACCCGGTCTGGTACGGTTTCTTTGACTCGAATCCCTGTAATCTGATAAATCACATCATTTAAACTTTCCAGATGCTGAATATTCATGGTGGTAAAAACATCGATACCGGCATCAAGCAGTTCATTAATGTCCTGCCAGCGTTTTTCATGCCGACTGCCGGGCATATTGGTATGGGCAAATTCATCGACCAAAACAATTTGCGCTTTCTTTTCAAGAACGGCATCTAAATCCATTTCTTCAAGATGAATGCCCTTGATATTGCATTTTTTTTCGAGGAATACAGGGTAATCCCTCAATTAAACTTTCGGTTTCTGCACGACCATGTGTCTCGATATACGCAATAACAATATTTTGCCCTTGCTGAAATAAATCACGCGCTCGAACCAGCATGGCATAGGTTTTTCCTACCCCCGGAGCAGCACCTAAAAAGATGGTTAAACGCCCCGATTGATAGCGCTTGGCATGTTGCAATAAAACATCTACTTTATTCTTTCGATTTTCCATAGAAATATCTTTTTAAAATAATTAAATCAACAATGTTGCTTTTCGAAAATATAACTTATTGATACCCGAACTAAAAATAGGATACACGGTAACGTCATCCGCTGCTGTTCGAGGCAAACAGTAATCTATTCCATCATGTTTCTGCGAAATATTTGAGCACTATTGCATTTTGACGAGTTCAGCGGATGACAAACGGTTTTGGTTACTTTTGCCATGACAAAAGTAATAAACGAGCTCCTACCATTAAACTTTATATGGTAGGACTCCGTCGTGAAAAGATAGGACAAACAACTTTTGTAAATATACAGCAATTATTCTTTTATCTGATCCAAAGCCAAATTTAACTCAAGTACATTAATACGCTCTTGTCCCAATACGCCAAATGTTGGCTTTAAAGTATATTGCTGAATCAGCTCAATCACTTGCTGATCAGACAAATGTCTAGCCTCTGCAACACGTTTCACCTGAATCATGGCAGATTTCAGACTAATTTCAGGATCAATCCCACTGCCTGAAGCAGTCACCAAATCACTCGGAATTTGGCTACGATCAATATGATCCCTGACTTCAATATCCGCTATACGTTGCTCAATAATTTTCGTCAATTCAGGATTGGTTCTCGCCATATTACTGCCAGCCATGGCCATAGGATCATAATTGGCTGCCGATGGACGAGCCTGAAAATACTTCGGATCAGTAAAGGGTTGCGCCACTAAACTGGAACCCAAAATCTTTCCATCCAATTCAATCAAACTACCATTGGCTTGCGCTGGAAATAAAAGCTGTCCAAGTCCTGTCGCCGTGGCACTATATAAAAAACCACATAAACCTAAACTGATGATGGTCAGCCCAATTGAAGAACGAAGCAATGAGGCATATGAAAGGTGTACCAAGTGTTCTGTATCTACAGTATTCATGTTCCGCTCCTTATACAATCAATATTTGACTGATCACCAGATCAATGGCTTTGATTGCAATGAATGGCAAGATCACACCACCTGCACCATAAATCAGCATGTTACGGCGTAATAATTGTGTCGATGTTGATGGTTTAAATTTCACACCCCGTAAAGCGATTGGAATGAGTAATGGAATAATGATGGCATTAAAAATCAGTGCAGAAAGAATGGCGCTTTCAGAACTGCCCAATTGCATCACATTGAGCACACTCATTTGTGGGATAGCCGCAACGAAAAGTGCCGGCAATATTGCAAAATATTTTGAAATATCATTGGCCAAAGAGAAGGTGGTCAATGCACCACGGGTAATCAATTGTTGTTTTCCAATTTCAACCACAGCCAATAATTTAGTCGGATCAGAATCTAAATCCACCATATTGCCGGCTTCTTTGGCGGCTTGCGTACCTGAGTTCATCGCCAAGCCAATATCGGCCTGTGCAAGTGCTGGCGCATCGTTCGTGCCATCGCCAACCATTGCAACCAAAAGCCCTTTATTTTGTTCAGCACGAATACAGTTCAATTTATCTTCAGGTCTGGCTTCGGCAATATAATCATCCACGCCTGCTTCAGCGGCAATTGCAGCAGCAGTCAGCGGATTATCCCCAGTCACCATGACTGTTTTAATACCCATTTCACGCAAACGTGCAAACTTTTCTTTAATGCCTGGTTTAATCACATCCGACAGTTCAATCACGCCCAATAGGTTTTGACCACGAGCAACAACCAAAGGCGTTGCCCCTTTCGATGCGACTTGTTCAACACGGGTTTTGAGTTCGCTATGACGGGAAATATCCTGTGAGGTGAATTTTAAAATCGCATCCAAAGCACCCTTACGAATTTGCTGACCATCGACCAGATTCACACCTGAAATACGAATTGAGGCATTAAATGGAATAAATTCAGCCTGTTCTGGTTCCTGAATCTTTTCACCCTGTTCTTTCGCCAATGCAACCACAGATTTACCTTCAGGGGTAGGATCGGCAAGTGAGGTCAATACCGCAGCTTGACGAAGTTCCGATTCTGAAACACCGGCTAATGGATAAAATGCAATCGCCTGACGATCACCATAGGTAATGGTTCCTGTTTTATCCAAAAGCAAAACATCGATATCCCCTGCAACTTCAACCGCTTTACCTGATTTTGCAATCACATTGGCTTTTAACGCACGGTTCATTCCCGCAATACCAATTGCAGGCAGTAAGCCGCCAATGGTGGTTGGAATCAAGCACACCAATAAAGCCACCAACAGAATTGGATTGATAGAAATATTCAGAAAATGACCAATGATCGGCAAACTGATCACCACGATGACAAAAGTCATAGTCATGACGGTCAATAAAATACCGAGTGCAATTTCATTGGGTGTTTTTTGACGATTTGAACCTTCCACCAAAGCAATCATACGGTCTAAAAAGCTATTGCCTACTTCTGCTGTGACTTGCACGATAATACGATCAGTTAAAACTTTAGTTCCGCCAATCACACCTGAACGATCCGTTCCTGCTTCACGTAACACTGGTGCAGACTCACCTGTCACCGCGGCTTCATTAATGGTGGCAAAACCATGAATAATTTCACCATCTGAGGGAATCAGTTCACCTGCACGAACCTCAATTAAATCATTCGGTTTTAATTCAGTCGCAGCAATTTGTATGCCATTAACATCTTGTAAATTTGCGATACGTCTTGCGGTTAAGTTTTGACGCGCCTGTCTCAGCGATGATGCCTGACCACGCCCTTTCGCTTCTGCAATGGCTTCTGCATAATTGGCAAACAACACGGTAATAAATAAAATCAGCGTTACAAGAAAACCAAAAACAAGGTCTGCTTTGCCTAAAATCGTGCTGATAAAAGTCACAATCGTGCCAAGCCACACAATTGCCATCACTGGGTTTTTAAATGCATGTTGTGGCAACAGTTTAATAAATGCATCTTTCCATGCTTCAGCTTGAAAAAGCGTTGAAGTATTTTGTTCAGAATGTGCTGAATTGTTCATGAATTTCACTCCTTACCCTTGAACCAATAACAAATGATCCGCGATTGGCCCTAAGACTAAGACAGGCATAAATTGCAATAAGGTCAACATCACGACGATGGCAATCAAGGTTAAAGCAAAGGTGGGGGTTTCGACTTTTAAGCTACCATTACTTTCAGGTGCCTGACGTTTAGCGGCTAAACGTGTCGCAATAATCAGAGGAATAATTAATGTTGGGAAACGTCCGAGCAGTAAGGCAATGCTACAGGTGACATTCCACCACACCGTGTTATCTGCTAAACCTTCAAAACCTGAACCGTTATTGGCGAATGCGGAAACATATTCATATAAAACTTGCGAAACGCCATGATAGGCAGGATTACTGTTGCCTGTGAGTTCAGGGAAAAATAAGGTCACCGAGGTTAATCCTAAAATCACAATCGGTTGGATCAGAATCACCACGGCAAGCAGTTTGATTTCACCCGCTTCAATTTTTCGACCAAAAAGTTCAGGGGTACGCCCAGTCATTAAACCTGCAATAAACACCGCCAAAAATAAATAGATGATGAATTGCTGTAAGCCGCAACCGATACCGCCCCAAATCGCATTAATCAACATATTTGACAACGCAACCAATCCTGTCAGTGGTGCAGCAGAATCATGCATCATATTGACTGAACCATTATTCACTTGCGTGGTTAATGCGGCCCAAAGTGCAGAAGATGATTCACCAAAACGCATTTCTTTACCTTCCATCGCAGAAATTTGCGATGCGGTTTGAGAAAGACTTTCAGACCAGATTGCACTTGAGGCTGAAATCACCGACATCAACAACATTGAGCCAAAAACAAAGGCTGCAAACTTTGGACGTTTGGTGAAAAAACCCAACATGAAAATGACAGAAATAGGAATGAGTAAAATCGCCAACATTTCCATAAAGTTGGAGAATGGCGTTGGATTTTCTAAAGGTACAGCACTGTTTGGACCATACCATCCGCCACCATTACTGCCGAGCTGCTTAATGGCAACCATTGGTGCAACGGGGCCCAATGGAATTTTTTGTATTTTTAATTCCGCAGTTTGGTCAACAACCTGAACTTCTGGCCCACCCTGAAATGTTGCAGGCACACCTTGGCTGTTTAAAAATAATGCCCAAACCATACAAATGGGTAATAAAAAGCGGAAGGTTGGACGAATCACATCTGCCCAATAATTTCCGACATTGATGCTTTTCATTTTTTGCAGTAAAGCTTTCGTCAGAAGAATGCGATGCTGTCGCAGTTTGCTCATTTGAACGATCAAAAAATAAAGCACGAACCGTTGCAACCACCATTGCCAAGCCCATCATTGGGGTAATGACTTGTAGCCCCACAATTCCAACCATTTGTGATAAATAGGAAAGCTGTGCCTGACCTGAATAATGTTGCTGATTGGTATTGGTCAAGAATGAAATCATGGTATGTAAAGCCAAATCCCATGACATATTGGGTGCATTGTTTGGATTTAAAGGCAACCCAGCCTGCACCATAAAGAGTCCCCAAACGACCAAACCAATGACGATGCAGCTGAAGATAAAACTTAAGATATACGTTTTAACATTCATCCCTTGTTTAGGATTGGTTCCCAAAATTGCATAAATCGGTTTTTCGATCCAATTGAACAGTGGATCAATTTTCATCGCACGGTTGTGCATAATGGCAGCAAGATATTTTCCAAGTGGAAAAGCCAAAATCGTGACAATGACTAAAAGTAAAATCAGCTCTAACATGGCAATCCCCCTTGAAATGAAGTCACCATGTTGATCTGCGTTATATTTTTAAATGTCTTGTATTGTAAGCATCTGATTCGATGCTTTACTTGTTGATGAGCTATGAATTTAGCGTCCATCGTTTTCATCCTAAACAGCGGGGATATTCCACGACTTAGTATGAAAAACAACGCTGTAAACTCTCTATCACGGAAATGAGCTTAGGCGTAAATTTTGCGTAAAATTCTGAATAAAAATAAAAGAAATCTAAGCCATATATGGCACAAAAAAATAATGGCTAGATCATTTAGGTTTATGCTAACACCCTCATGTTTCTAGCCATCTTTATATCAAGTCAATCGCTTATCCAAAATGTGGGTGACTTAAATTGAGTCACCCGACACCCAGCATATATACCAATAACATGACTTTTTTAAAATGATATGCTCCGCCTACATTCTAGTTACTTTCACTAAATTCATCAGGTTCGATACGTTTTCCATGAGTCAAAACCCATGAACGTTGCACGTATTTTTTACTCTTATAGCGGTAAGCAATAAAGAGTCCGATAAACCATAAAGGTGAAAAAGCCAAAGAAATCATGGTGTCATGATCTAATGCCAAGATCGCAACCACAAAAATCAGAAAAGCCAAGGTAACCCACGCCATAAATACACCACCCGGCATTTTATAAGCAGATTGTTGATGTAATTCTGGTGCTTTTCTGCGATATGCCAAATAGGACAAAATAATCATCGCAAAGGTGAAAATACACAAAATAGAGGTAAAGGCAGAAATAATAATAAAGGCCGTCATCACATCTGGTACAACAAATAAAATGGATGTACCAATCACGATGCACAACATCGAAAATAACAAACTAATCAGTGGCACTTTGCTTTTTGACAAACGACCAAAGCTTTTAGGTGCATCTTTTTCAACCGCCAAACCATATAACATACGACTGGTGGCAAAGACGCCACTATTTGCCGAAGACATCGCTGAAGTTGCGACAACAAAATTGACAATACTGGCTGCCGCAGGCAAACCAATTAAAGTAAACATTTCCACAAATGGACTTTTATCTGGAGCAATATTCGCCCAAGACGTTACCGCAATAATACACACCAGTGCGCCCACGTAGAACAACAAAATTCGTAAAGGAATGGAGTTAATCGCACGTGGTAAAGCAGTATGCGGATCTTTGGTTTCTGCTGCTGTTGTCCCGACCAATTCAATGCCGACAAAAGCAAAAACGGCAATCTGGAAGCCCGCTAAGAAACCACTCACACCATAAGGGAACATGGACTCCCGATCGACAACATGTGCCAAAGAAGCCTTAACACCATCTGGAGAGACGAAACTAATGGTGACCAAATAAATCCCCACCATCAGAAATAAGATAATCGCAACAATCTTAATCAGGGCAAACCAGAATTCGACTTCACCAAACAATTTTACCGCAACAAAATTGAGCAAAGTTAAAATGGCAATGGAGGTAAATGCGGGTATCCATGCGGGTAAATCGGGATACCAAAACTGGGCATAGCCGCCAATCACAATGACATCCGCAATTGCAGTCACAATCCAGCTGAGCCAATATGACCAGCCTAAGAAAAAGCCCGCCCACGGTCCTAAATAAGCCGTAGCAAAGTCAGCGAATGATTTATAATTAGTATTAGAAAGTAATAATTCTCCCATGGCACGCATGACAAAGAAGAAGAAGAAACCAATAATTAAATAAGTCAGGATAATCGAGGTTCCAGACACAGCCAGTGTCTTACCCGATCCCATAAACAATCCCGTACCAATGGCGCCGCCAATGGCAATCATCTGAATATGTCGATTCGTCAGTGATCGTTGCAATTGCTCTTCTTCAACCGACTCATAATGATGCCCGCCCAGCAAATCGCCTTCTAGCACTTCATTTGATCGATTGTTCTTTTCGCCATTCATCATGTTTATTACTCCAATTTACAACACATCCGGTTGTAAATATGGGATTGCGCAGAAATCAATCATTGATTTTCCACAATCCAATATTCAGCCACACATATTTTTAATACACTTATTCTGCATATTATTCAGGCAACAGATTCTGTATTGCTATAATCTAGAATCACCTGATATAACTGTCGCAATATGCAACATACATGCCAAAAATAAATTTATTTACTGTTAAAAAACATGAGCTTAAATAAAACACGACGTAAAGCAGCCCGCTGATTATTAATATAAAAATAATCTTCGCAGGAATATATTGAACTTATATTGTTCACAATATCCATATATTTAATTCCATTTAAAAAGTTAATAAAAACTATGCAGCTTAAAACTATAATTTCACCATTTTAAAATATAACCCTTAAAAATAAATTAATTGACTTCAGTTAAAATCAGACCTGCTCTGAGACCTTTTTTCACCTGAGGATTAGGAAATAAAATCCAGACCTGTTGCGGTGCAACAACATAAGGTTTGCCCTGTTGTGTAGCAATTACCGCACCAGAATGGAACACTGAAAAATTCGGTGCCGAATCTGCAAGATTGAGCTGAAAATCATCTTCCGTTTTGATGATGGAGTCCGCGACCTGAAATGTTTGCATCGCCTTGTTGTTGCGCACTGGCAGGTCTTGTTCGCCAAGTACCGCCCGCAACACCTGATCGATGGCTGAAAATGCCAATAAATCATTTTGACCAAAAGGCTTGGCATGTCCCAGTTCCAAGGTGACACTTGCGGCTTGAAATTCTGAACTGCTGAAATGTGTAAAGGTTTTGCCTGCGGCATTGTGATACACAACAGCATCGAGTTCAGCAGCATTCAGACTGGCAAGTAGCGCAGCATCATAGGCATGAGTTTGATACGGAAATAAAGCAAAGGTCGGCAACAATGATGGGCGAATCGCCGTATGCAGGTCATAATGATAACGCTGCGCCTGCGCATGGCTGTTTGTGAAGAAATCCGTTACGATTTGCTCCAGTTCTGCCACACGCTGTGCTTCTGTTGTCGCCAAAAATTGCTGCTGCACCCCGCAAAACATGCGGTTCATGTCATTTTCAATATAGCGTTGACCTGAACGAATCGCTTCAGGATTGCCTAAAATCAGCAATAAACGAACCTTCAGTTCCAGCTGTCCAGCAAAAATATCCTGACTCAAGCGTGCCAATAATTCGATTGGCGCAGTTTCATTGCCATGTACACCCGCTGAAAGCACCACTGTTTTTTCATAGGTCTGTTTTGGGGTCAAAGATAAAACCCCTTCAGCCAGCCATTCCCATGCAAAACTGTCTTGCACTCCCCGCAATGACGCGGGTTGTTTTGCTGCTAAAACCAGAGCTAAGAAATCAATCATGCGCTTTCAACTCGTGTGCTGAACTATTGCTGGAAGTGGTAAACTGAACCCAATCCAAGGATTTGGGTGAGTTCATCCAACGCCGTACGGCTTTCGATCAGCAACATCGGGTCAGCCAAATCTTGCTGAGTCATGGCATCACGGTAATGCTGATCTACCCATGCATTTAAACGATTGAACAAACGGTCATTCATCAACACATTCGGATTGATGGCTTGCAGTTCTGCTTCATTTACCGCGACGCGCAGACGTAAACACGCTGGGCCGCCGCCATTGCGCATACTTTCGCGCAAATCAAAGACTTTAATGTCATCAATCGGTGTACCCATCTGAATCATGTCACTCAGATAGTCCCACACGGCTTTATTTTGACGCGATTCTTCGGGTACAACGATGCTCATACCGCCATCTGGACGGGTCAACAGCTGACTGTTAAACAAATAAGTATTCACCGCGTCTTTCACCGACACACGCTGCTCAGGCACTTCTATCGAAATAAAGTCCTGTTCTAAATGCGCCATTTTCTGGCGGATTTCAGACAAAGCTTCAGTCTGATTTAAGAAGGCTTGTTGGTGATGGAATAACACCTGTTGGTTGCTCACCGCAATCACATCATTGTGGAAGACACCTTGGTCAATCACATCCGGATGCTGCTGTACAAATACCGTTTGTGCAGGATTAAGCTGATGCAGGCGTGCAACGGCTTCACTGGCTTCAAGCGACTGACGCGCAGGATAATGTTTCGGGCCAATACCGCCACCCAAAAATTGCTGCCCATAAACAAACACTTGTACACTGGCCTGATCATAAGCACCGCCTAAACGGTTATGATTGGCAGCACCTTCATCGCCAAATAATGAAACGGGTGGCAATGCCGCATGATGCGCAAAATGACGTTCATCATTAAACATCGCCGCCATCACACGTGACGTGGTTTCATGTTCAATCGAACGATGGAATTTGTTATTCAAATTGGCCGCAGTAAAATGCACGCGTCCATCAGCACTGTCTGCCGAAGGAGAAACCGTTGCCGCATTTGCCGTCCACATACATGACGCTGAACTAAGCGCAGACAATAATGCTGGAGAAGTACGCATCGCCTGTTCAATCACACTGTGATCATCACCGCGAAAGCCTAACTTACGTAAAGTCGGGACATGTGGACGTTCTTGAGGTGCAAATACGCCTTGCTTCAAGCCCAGATCCGACAAGGCCTTCATTTTTAAAAGACCTTGCTTGGCAGCAAGTTTAGGATTAGAAACATTATTGCGGTTTTTAGTCGATGCTTCGTTCCCGAACGACAATCCCGCATAATGATGAGTCGGTCCAACTAAACCATCAAAATTAATTTCATAGCCTGACATTTTTAAACTCCCTATCCTTCAACTACAGCACAATGCCTGGCGATAATTTTTCAGGTAAATTCACCTGATCACTTTCAAGCGATGCCATTGGCCATGCACAATAATCTGCCGCATAGAAAGCACTTGCACGATGGTTGCCCGATGCACCAACGCCACCAAAAGGTGCTGCACTTGAAGCCCCAGTTAATGGTTTGTTCCAGTTGACAATGCCTGCGCGTGCTTCAATCAACAAACGCTCAAACAAATCACGATCTGGAGAAACTAAGCCAACAGACAAACCAAAACGTGTTGCGTTGGCAATCTTCAGCGCTTCATCAAAGCTGTCATAACGGTAAATACAGCTCAGTGGCCCAAAGTATTCTTCATCAGGGATATTGCTAACACCAGTCACTTCAAGAATTCCAGCGCGTAATAAACTGCTATTCACATCTGGCTGCGTCACTGACAATAACGGCGTTGCACCTAAATCAATCAGACGTTGCTGCGCTTGTAAAATCTGTTGCGCAGCAGTTAAGGAAATCACGCCGCCCATGAAAGGTTGCGGCTCTGCATCCCATTGACCGATCACCAGATCACGCGTCACTTCAACCAAACGTTGAATGAAAGCATCGCCAGCTGCGCCATTTTTAATAATTAAACGGCGTGCGCAAGTACAACGCTGTCCCGCAGAAACAAAGGCAGATTGAATGGTCAAATTCACCACAGCATCGATATCAGTGATTTCATCAATAATCAGTGCATTGTTGCCGCCCATTTCGAGCGCTAAAATTTTTTCAGGTGCACCTGCTAATTGCTGGTGTAAGTGATAGCCCGTATTGGCACTGCCCGTAAACAATAAGCCATCAATTTCACTTGATTGTGCTAAGGCTTCGCCTGTGCTGCGACCACCTTGCACCAAGTTCAACACACCATCAGGTAAACCTGCGGCTTGCCATAACTTAACGGTTTCTTCTGCCGTCCACGGTGTCAACTCACTCGGCTTAAACACCACGGTATTCCCTGCAATCAAGGCAGGAACAATATGACCATTGGGTAAATGACCCGGAAAATTGTACGGTCCAAATACAGCCAATACCCCATGCGGACGATGACGTAATGACGCAGCCCCATCGGCCATTTCAGTCAAACTTTCGCCCGTGCGTTCATGATACGCACGAATCGAAATCGCTACTTTGCCCATCATCGCCTGAACTTCAGTGAGGGTTTCCCAAAGCGGTTTGCTGGTTTCACGACTAATCACCGTCGCTAACTGCTGTTTGTTCTGTTCCAATAAACTGGCAAAACGCTGAATAATCTCAATACGTTCTGCTAAAGGACGACGTGCCCATGCTGCAAAAGCGGCACGTGCAGACTGACAAGCCTGCTCTACTTCGTCCGCGGTTGCTTCAGCACCTTGCCAAATGGATTGTTGCGTCACCGGATCAAGTTTGTTCCACACTGCGCCATGCGCAGGAGACCATGTTCCGTTAATATATAAATTTCCTTGTGACATTATTTTTGCTCCGTCATATCTAAAGGCAAAATGCGAATGTTTTGCCCAGCCTGCACACCAAGTGCATTGGCCTGTTCAACCGTTAAACTCAGTATGTCTGCATCGTCTGCATGCTGAATTAAAATCGCGCGATAATCCTGATAACGATCATTGCCCACCAAATAATGGTTTGCTCCCGCTACTACCTCGGACACCACCTTAACCATACAGACGCGGCTTTCCTGAACAGCACGTAAATCTTTAATTTCGGCTTCCAGCGTTGGACCGGCATCAAAAATATCGACATAGCCTTGATAACGCAGTCCTTCAGATTCCAGCACATGAAATGCAGGCAAAGTCTGTGGATGCACTTGTGCAATCACTTGCTGTGCAGCGCTAGGCAGTAAATCGATATACACCGGAAAACGTGGCATTAACTCAGCAATAAAGACTTTTTGACCAATACCACTTAAATAGTCTGCGGTGGAAAAATCCATATCAAAGAAATGATGACCCAATGCATCCCAAAAAGGTGAGCGACCATTTTCATCTGAATAACCGCGCATTTCAGCGATTAAAGTATTTTTAAAACTGTCTTGAAAAGCCGCCATAAAAAGGAAACGAATTTTGGATAAAAATTTGCCGTTTTTATTTTTACGGAAATCAGGGTCAAGAAATAAGGTACACAGCTCACTACAACCTGTATGGTTATTACTCAGAAACAAGGTGTTCAGTGTCTGATATACATTCAGGGCTTGTGATGCATGTACCTGTTTACCCACGTGATAATTATAAAATGGTTCAGTCAGACCGACAGCAACCTCGATTGCACTGACCCCCACCACACGTTGTAATTCGGTATCTTCCAAAACAAAAAGATAGCCCTGTTCACTTTGGGTAGCTTGACCTTGCAAGGTATTTTGACTACGCAAAA
Source organism: uncultured Gammaproteobacteria bacterium (assembly GCA_963812025.1). Classification (GTDB taxonomy): domain Bacteria; phylum Pseudomonadota; class Gammaproteobacteria; order Pseudomonadales; family Moraxellaceae; genus Acinetobacter. The sequence continues at coordinate 25,122 of CAWETQ010000006.1, read as the reverse complement.
TACGGGCAGCCAGAATCTCTTTATTTTGCGGAAGAGAGGTCAGGCCAATGCCTGACTTCCCCGCTAAAATATAGATATCATCGAGGTCTTTATGCTCTGCATGTCTAACAATCATCATAAAGAGAAGCCTACTTCTCGTTAACGAAACGCGCTAAAGCGCGATCAAATCGTTGTAAACCTTCTTTAATTTGCTCTTCAGCAATAATTAATGATGGCGTAAAGCGCACAACATTCGGGCCTGCGACTAAAGCCAGCAAACCTTCCTGACCAGCAAGGGTCACAATGTCTTTGGCCTTGCCTGCATATTCAGCTTTAAGTACACAGCCAATTAATAGACCTTGACCACGAATTTCTTCGAATAAGCCATAGCGTGCATTCAGCTCATTTAAACCTTCGGCAAAAATTTGCGCACGAGCACGTACACCATTCAAGACTTCAGGGGTATTAATAAACTCAAAGACCGCACTCGCCACCGCAGACGCCAATGGATTACCACCATAAGTCGTACCGTGATCACCCACGACAAACATATTGGCGTATTTGTCTGTAGCGATCATCGCGCCAATTGGGAAACCACCGCCCAAAGCTTTCGCTGTGGTTAAAATATCTGGTGTCACTTCGGTATTCATATAGGCATACAATGCACCTGTACGACCCACACCGGTTTGTACTTCATCAAAAATCAATACTGCACCATGTTGGTCACACAGTTCACGCAAGCCATTTAAGAACTCAGGCGTTGCTGTAATTACACCGCCTTCACCCTGAATCGGCTCAACAATCACTGCGCAAGTTTCTGCATCAATGGCAGCGCGTGCAGCATCCAAATCATTAAATGGAATGTGCTGAATACCTTCTGGCAGCGGTGCAAAATCCTGTGAATATTTCGGCTGACCACCTGCGGTCACGGTAAATAATGTGCGACCATGAAAGGCATTTTGAAAAGCGACAATTTTATTTTTATTGGCAGAACCTGAAAGCAAGCCCACCTTACGTGCTAATTTCAGTGCCGCTTCATTGGCTTCTGCACCTGAGTTACAGAAAAAGACTTTATCGGCAAAAGTACTTTCAACCAATTGTTTTGCCAAACTCAAGACTGGTTCATTGGTATAGCCATTGCCAATATGCCAAAGCTTTTGCCCTTGTTCGACCAAAGCTTTCACCGCTACAGGATGCGCATGTCCCAAGGCATTTACTGCAATACCACCAGCAAAGTCGATATATTCTTTACCTGCCTGATCCCACAGACGAGAACCCTCACCTCGCACAGGAATAAATTGTGCAGGTGCAAAAACAGGGACCATATATTGATTAAAGTCTTGGCGATTCGGGTGAATATTTTGGCTCATGAGATCCTCTTCCTTAATACATAAGGCTTTATTTTTACTTAAATTTAATAACAAACAGTCAGTGGCGAAGCGACGATTAGCCCGGGAAAATTCCGCGTTCTTTACGTGCTTTCAAGATGCGTTCACACGCCAAAATGTAAGCTGCGGTACGCAAGCTGCATTGTTTTTCCTGCGCTTTACTCCACACATCTTCAACCGCTGACATCATCAGTTTGTCCAAACGTTGATTAATTTCATCTTCCGTCCAGAAATAGCTCGCCATGTCCTGTACCCATTCGAAGTAACTGACCGTTACCCCGCCAGCGTTACACAATACATCGGGTACAATGCTGATCTGACGCTGTAATAAAATCTCTTCAGCTTCTGGATAGGTTGGACCGTTTGCACCTTCCAAGATTAATTTGGCAGTGAGCTTTTGCGCACGTTCTGCGGTAATTTGACCTTCTAAAGCAGCAGGAATCAGAATATCCATGTCGATATTCCAAAATTCTTGATCATCAATCATGCTTGCTTCTGGGAAACCCGCTACGCCTTGATGCTTCGCGACATGATCCTGTAACTGTTTGACATTCAAACCTTGCTCGCTGTAGATCGTGCCAGTATGGTCTTGTACACAAACTACTTTGGCATTGGCTTTATGGAATAAGTAAGCCGCTTCACTGCCGACATTACCAAAGCCCTGAATCGCCACACGGCTGCCTTCAATCGACAGATTAATTTTTTTGGCAACTTCTAAGCCCGTCACAAACACGCCACGACCCGTCGCACGAACACGACCCAATGACCCACCTAAATGCACAGGCTTACCCGTCACTACGCTAGTCACGGTATGACCTTTAATGCTGGAATAGGTATCCATCATCCAGCCCATAATGCTGGCATTAGTACCTACATCTGGCGCAGGAATATCGTGCTGTGGGCCAATAATTGGGCTAATTTCACTGGTAAAACGACGCGTCAAACGCTCTAACTCGCGAGGAGACAATTTACGTGGATCGACGCGAACTCCGCCTTTAGCACCGCCATAAGGTAAATTCAGTACTGCGGTCTTAATGGTCATCCAAGCAGCCAGTGCCATGACTTCATTCAGCTCAACATCTGGATGATAGCGAATACCGCCTTTACCCGGGCCACGCGATAGATTGTGTTGAACACGATAGCCTTCAAAATGCTGAATCGTGCCATCATCCATCACAATCGGCACATCTACGATAAGTGCGCGTTTTGGTCGCTTTAATGTATTAACAAATGGAATTAAATCTTCTTCTAAATAAGGAGTAACCTGATTAATCTGCGCAAGATAAGTCTGCCATGCTCGGCTATTTTCCATTTCATACGACAAAGACATAGATATTTTCCCTTGTAAAGTTTGTTTGATCAAATCCATTAAAAAAACAGCTGACGCCATACAACATGGTCTTTATCTATCCCGATAAATTCCCGAATGTCAGGTATGCGTCAATGGACATAGTATGAAAAATCAAATTGATTCGAAAAAGTTGTTATTTTAATTAAAATGAGATAAATTTTATCAATTTGCTAAGTGACAAAATCAAAATGAATGATACTGACAGCCAAATCCTTGGTTTACTGCGGGACAATGCCCGAATGTCGATTACCGACTTGGCCAATAAAATTCGTGTTTCACGCGCCACCGTTCAAAAACGGATTGAATATATGGAAATGAACGGCATTATCACGGGCTATACCATCCGTATTAAACCCAGTGCCAACAAAAATACCATTCGAGCTTGGATGAATATTATGGTCGAAGGCACCCAAACACGCGCTGTCGTTAAAGAATTACGGCTAGATTCCGCAGTACATACTTTACATACGACCAATGGCAAGTGGGATTTGTTGGTAGAATTAGAGTCCGACAGCTTAGAAAGTTTTGATAAAATATTAGAAAGAATACGAAATATATCAGGGATATACAACACTGAAACCAGTATTTTATTGTCCACATATAAAGCATAAACCCTGATGAAAAAAATAGGATCTCAAATCCTATCTCAATTGTTTTGCAGATTGAGAAAAAGAGAGGGTTTCCCCTCTCGCCCTTATAGCAATAAAGGGTTATGTATCATCTCGTACAGTCGTTAGCAAACATGAAATATCGTATCGGTACTTATTTGACTGGGATCATTAAGTGCTGGTAAGGCGTTCCGGGCCACATTATGTAAGGGACAGTCGTATCCGGCTGAGCACTCTTAGGATACATGTCGTAGAAACTGGGAGCAGCACCAACGATCATGACGTGAGGACCTGTCTTGATCCAGTGATTGCCAGCGCTAGGTTTTGTGGCATAGGGATCCACGTTGCTGGCGTCAGTGCCACCCGCCAACATGTACATAAAGCCAACTTTACCCATGATCGGTGTTTTGTGACCAATCCAAGCTTCCGCCCACTCTAGAGCTGCTTTGTCCATACACATTGGGTCGGGGCCAGGGGTTGCAGGGTTATCGGGCATGCAGGTAAAGCCGTTGTGACCTTCGCGTAAGGTACGCATCTGACCATTGGCACCCATGACCACAATGGTGGCTGCTGCACTCACTTTTTTCGGTGCTGCACTCATTGCACTGGCGATGGCTTGCTTGTCAGCCCCACCTTTGAGCCTCATTTGGTCGGCGGCGAGAGCGGCGGGCGCAGACAGTACAATCCATCCAGCGATAATCAACACTTTGGGGAAATTCATGGCACACTCTCCTTGCATCAGTAAAAACATCTGAAATACGACTAGATCAAAAGCAACAATCGACCACAGAGCAATCTCTTGCTTTATGGCGATCCGTGCAGATCGACAGAAAAGCGCTATATCTTAGACTTGCTGTTCAAGACACTTGGGGACAACGATTCGGTCGGACGTACTTCCGATGATCTACTGCAACAACTCTACGGTCGCCTAGAACTGTTGTTGTTAAATGAGAGGGAAAACGAGGATGCGGAAGATTAAGTTTGTGGTGCCTAACTCAAGTGATACAGCACATCTAGCATATAACTAAAAATAGAATGAAGCGTAATAGCATAACCACGCTCAATATGATTATTTTTTAATCACTTTCAATGATTACGTCAACATGATGTACCACAATGCACAGATTTCATAACAAACAAAATTATTAGGACACAAATAGCTGACAAAGCTAAAAAAGCCGTCTAGCTTACGATTGAGATGATCTTTGTCTAAAATTTTGGTGATCGTTTAAAATGCTAAAACCAAACTGTTAGATTTGATTTTAGCGCTCTCATTTACCTGATAAACAATTCATTTTTATTCAGAGATTGTGGCAATCAGCTGATCTGCATGACATGTTGTAGCTTGCTCAAACAAAATCTGTATTTTCCCAGAACGATGTGCAAGTACAGGGACTTCCATTTTCATGGCTTCCATAATCGCAACCACTTGTCCTTCTTGCACCTGTTCATCATTCTGAACTTTCCATGCACTAATCACACCATTAATCGGTGCAAGTAAATGTTCAGGCTGAATCTCTGGTATTGGCGATGGTTCTGCTTGTGTAGCAGCAATAGCACTTTGCGCAAACATACCCGCAGGTAAGCCTAAACGGTGTAATTTTCCATCAATTTCAATATAGCTTAAAAGCATTGGCTGTTGATGGTTTGGAATACTGCGTTTTGTCGGTTTCAAATCTTGTTTAAAGTCATTTTCAATCCAACGTGTATGGACTTTAAATTCATCGGTAAAATCCGTTTCATTTAAAACCGCACGATGAAAATCGAGCACTGAGGCAATCCCTTCAATCTTAAATTGCTTTAAAGCACGTTTTGCGCGAGCGATCGCAATTTCACGAGTTGGCCCTGTCACAATCAGCTTTGCCATTAAAGAATCAAAATGGCTTGAAACAAGCGAACCTGTACGTACACCGGTATCAATACGAACACCATTGCCCGATGGCGCTTCAAACAAACTTAATGTGCCAAAGGCAGGAATAAACCCACGGCTTGGGTCTTCTGCATTGATACGAAATTCAATGGCATGACCTTCAGCTTTTGGCGTTTCTTTAATCGAGAGTTCATGTCCAAGTGCCACACGAATTTGCTCAACCACCAAATCAACTTTTGCGGTTTCTTCAGTGACAGGATGTTCAACTTGTAAGCGCGTATTCACTTCCAAGAAGGATAATTTTCCATCTCGGCTTAATAAATATTCAACCGTTCCAGCCCCAACATAATGGGCTGCCTGACAAATATTTTTGGCTGAGGTCAAAATTTCTTGATAAGTTTCATCACTAACAAAAGGCGCTGGCGATTCTTCAATGAGTTTTTGATTGCGACGTTGTAGCGAACAATCACGTGTGCCTAAAACCACAACATTGCCATGTTGATCGGCAATCACTTGCGCTTCGACATGGCGTGGCTGATCTAAGTATTGTTCAACAAAGCATTCACCACGACCAAAAGCGGCTTGCGCTTCACGTACAGCCGAATCATACAGTTCTTTTACATCTTCCAGTTTCCAAACGACTTTTAGTCCACGGCCACCGCCACCAAAGGCCGCTTTAATGGCAATCGGTAAACCGAATTGTTTAGCAAAATCTAACGCCTCATCAGCATTCTTGAGTGGATCTTGTGTTCCGTGTACCAAAGGTGCGCCCACTGAAGCTGCAATTTTACGCGCTTCAATTTTATCACCCAATTTTTCAATTGCACTTGGCGATGGGCCGACCCATTTCAGCCCTGCATCAATCACCGCTTGGGCAAATTCAGCGCGTTCCGATAAAAAGCCGTAGCCCGGATGTACCATCGTCGCTTTGGACTTTTTAGCAATATCAATAATGGCAGGAATACTTAAATAGGTTTCTTTTGCCGTTGCACCAGCCAAACCCCAAGCTTCATCCGCCAGTTCAACATGCATACTGCTAATATCATCATCTGCATACACAGCAACCGATGCGATGCCCATGTCTCGGCAAGCATTGATAATACGAACAGCAATTTCACCACGGTTGGCAATCAGCAGTTTTTCAGTCAATTTTTTTTCAGTGTTCATATCCATTCTCAATTTTTTTAAATTCTTCAATCTTGTTAAATTTGATGTGACAACCCGCAGGTATTTGTGCCACCAAATCCCAATGATGTTTGGCTACAGAAGCAATAACAGGATATCCACCTGTCAAAGGATGGTCGTTCATAAATAAAACAGGCTGTCCACTGGGCGGGATCTGTAGAGCGCCAATACAAGTGCCTTCACTTTCCAATTCATGGCTAATTTTGCGTGATAAAGGGCTTAATCCAGATAAACGCAGTCCAACCCGATTACTTTCATTGGTGACCAGCCACGCTTGTTGACACAGCTTTTCAATACTATCTGCATCAAACCAATCGGTACGAGGCCCCATGACAATATCCAATTCAACCGTATCTCCGACCATGGGCAGATTAGCTTTAGCGGTTTCATAAAGACTGATATTGTTTGTCGCAACGTGACCTTGATAAAGCACATCACCTACTTTTAAAGGTTCAGGGCCCAGTACAGCCAAACTATCAAAGGAATAACTGTTTAAAACAGGTTGAAGATCAAACCCACCACGAATGGAGAGATAATTTCGCAGCCCTGCTGTAGGGGTTTGGATTTGAAACTCATCCCCTGCATCCAATGCGATGGCTTGATAACTGTCAAAATCAGCTTTTTGCCCATCAGCAAATGTCACACAAATATTCGATCTTGCACCTGTCACTGCGATGACCGCGGAGCCTTGCATTTTGGCTTTTAAACCACCATTCAAAACTTCAATTACAGCGCTCTGGATTGGATTACCGACAATGCGATTGGCACTATGCATTGCAGCTAAATCCATGGCTCCTGCTGTACCCACACCAATATTGGTTTGATTAAAACGACCTTCATCCTGAATCAACATTTGTAGACTCGGTGCGGTAATTTTAAATACCGGTTCAACAGATGGCTTTTCCGTTTGGATGATCTGTTTTGGCACACTTACAGATACCGGATGATGCGTCACATCTTCAAAATGTACGGTCATCCCCGGCAATAAAAGTGCTGGATTTTGACGTTCCAAATCCCACATTTTCTCATTTGTTGTACCAATCAGCTGCCAGCCACCCGGACTATCTTTTGGATAAATGCCTGAATATTTTCCTGCCAGTCCAAGCGAACCCGCGGGAATCTTTTTCCGTGGCACTTTTAAACGTGGAATATCGGTAAAAGGATGGTCTGGGCTGCTCATATAGGCAAAACCTGGTGCAAAACCGATGAATGCCACATTCCAAACACTCTGCCTATGTTTCAAAATAACATCAGCAACAGATAAGCCCTGTAACGCTGCAACTTGAGCTAAATCTTCACCATTATAGTGAATCGGAATAATGACCTCTTGCGCATTGCGCTCAAGGCTTGAGCCGATTTCAAACCTACTAATGACTGCTGCAAGTGCTTGAAATTGAGTTTCAATTTCATTAAAAAAAACCAGTATTGTTTTTGCCGCAGGAATTAAATCTTTAACACCCTTGAGCTGTGCATTTTGCAATTTGCTATATAACGCCAATGTTTCTTCTAAACTTGAAAGTTCAATCAAAAAACAGTCAGCATTCACCGATAAAAACTGCATTTACTGTTCCCTTTTTTGATTAACCGATCCAAGCTCGATCAGGAATGTCGGTAATAAACATATGACCGGGTGCATGACTAATCGCAAATGGAATTTTTGAGTTCATGACCGCTGCTTGAGGTGTAACACCACATGCCCAAAACACGGGTATTTCACCCGCTTCAATACGCGAAGCTTCACCAAAATCAGGTTGGTTAATATCTAAAATACCGAGGCTTTCAGGGTGACCAATATGCACAGGTGCACCATGTACACTTGGCATACGTGCGGTAATTTTTACGGCTTCGGTAATTTGATGCGAAGGAATCGGGCGCATCGACACCACCATATTGCCTGAAATTCGCCCCGCAGGAAGACACTCAATATTACTTAAGTACATCGGCACATTGGTCTTGTCATGAATATGACGTACCTCAATGCCCGCGTCCTGCAAAGCGGTTTCAAAGGAGAAACTACAGCCAATTAAAAAGGTGACTAAATCAGGGTGTGCATTATAAATAGTGCTAGCATCGGTCACTTCATCCAGCATTTCCCCATCTTTCCAAATACGGTAGCGTGGGAAATCAGTACGAATATCAGAATCTGATGCAAGTTTTGTGGCGTATACGCCTTCTTCTAAAACATCTAAAACAGGACAGCTTTGTGGGTTACGATGTGCATAAAGAAGAAAATCATAAGCCCACTCTTTTGGCACCGAAATCATGTTCACCTGCGTCATGCCTGCGGCCATACCCGCAGTTGGTTGATCAAAACCTGCACGAATTTGATGACGAGCATCCAATGCTGCTTTCAGTTGTATTGGATCTACTTTAATATCCTTTAGCATCACGTTCTTCCTTGTTTCTTATTCACAAAATGGGCGAATTTGAATGTTGTTTTTTAACAATTCAGCTTTGATGGCTGTTGACATTTCCAACGCACCATCCGTATCACCATGTAAACAAATCGTATCGGCTTGAATGGGGGTAAATATGCCATCTATTGACTCGACACCACCATTTTGCAGCATTGAAACAACACGCTTTGCGACAAATTCTGAGTCATGCAAAACAGCGCCTTCTAAACGGCGTGATACCAATGATCCATCACGGTTATAAGCACGATCCGCAAATGCTTCTGAAACTACTTTTAAGCCTGAAACTTTTGCTTGTTCAACTAAATTTGATCCTGCAAGCGCAACTAAAACCAGTTCAGGGTTATACATTTTAATGGCATCAATAACGGCTTGAGCCTGAACTTGATCTTTGGCAATGGTGTTGTATAACGCACCGTGCGGTTTCACATATTTCACTTTTGAACCTGCAACTTTCGCTAGTCCATCCAGTGCTGAAATTTGATACAGCACATCGGCAATCAATTCATCTCGTGATAAATCCATATTGCGACGGCCAAATCCAACCAAGTCTGGATATGCCACATGCGCGCCAATGCTAACTCCGAGTTTTACGGCTTGCTTCAATGTTTTTAAAATACCGAGTGGATCACCGGCATGAAATCCACAAGCAATGTTGGCGCTGGTCACAACAGGTAAAATTTGTTCGTCATTGCCCATTTTCCATGAGCCAAAACTTTCACCTAAGTCACTATTTAAATCTACAAACATGGTGTGCAATCCCTTTTCACTTAGAGTTTGGTTAAGTAGTTAAAGACTGTGGTAAATGACATATAGCCCATCCACCATGTCAAGATACAAGTGAGTATGCCCAGAATAAGTAACCATTTTGGATAGTTATAACTACCTAGCATATCTTGACGACAAGCAGCAACATAAACAAAAATGGTCAAACCAATTGGCAATACCAAACCATTAAAGCCACCAACAAAAATCAATAATCCAGCAGGCGTTGCACCCAGCACGACATACAGCAATAACGCTAAAGAGATAAATGTCATGGTGGCGTAGTTGGTTTGTTTTGGCGTTAAATTCTTTTTAAATGCGGTAAAGAAAGAAACAGATGTATAAGCGGCACCAATGGTGCTACTGATCCCTGCTGCCCAAAAAATTAAACCAAAAAGTTTAAAGCCGAATGCACCTGCCGCATATTGGAATGCTTGTGCTGCTGGGTTGGCATCATGACTGGATAAATCAATAGAAGCACCACTAACAACCACCCCTAAGAATGCCAAGAACAAGACATAACGCATGATCCCAACAACAATAATGCCTTTGGTTGCAGCTCTGGCAACTTCATCAATATTCTCTGGACCAACCACCCCTTTATCCAGTAAACGATGTGCGCCCGCATAACAGATATAACCACCCACTGTTCCACCGACAATAGTGGTAATGATGGCAAAATCAATCTGATCTGGCGCAAAAGTCTGTTGAACCGCTTGACCGACAGGCGGCATCACGATAAATGCAACAATAACAATCAGGATAATTTTGAGTAAACCCAAAACAATCATGCTTTTATCCATCGCAAGTGTGGCTTTTCGAGAGGCAAAAATAAGAATAGCTAATGCACCACTCAAAACTCCGCCCACTTTGGTATCGAGTCCAAATAGTGCATTTAAACCAAGTGCAGCACCGGCAATGTTGCCGATACTAAAGAAAAAACCACCTAAAATGACAAGGAATGCCAGTAAATAACCACTCCCTGGTAATGCCTTATTGGCAATGTCGGAAGCACGCATTTGCGTTAAGGTCACGATTCGCCAAATGTTCTGTTGAACCACATAATCAATAATGATCGAAATCAAGATTGCAAAACCAAATGCAGCCCCTAACTTCACTGTAAATACAGCAGTTTGGGTTAAAAATCCTGGCCCCATCGCAGAAGTTGCCATCATAAAGATAGATGCAACAATTGCCCATTGGCGGTCAGATAAAAAAGAAGATTTTAATAAAGACATGTTTAGGCGTTCCTCATCCATTTGAGCTTAATCAACGCTATTTCAAGTTGAGCAAAGAACATCAATTTTTCTAAAATATGAAATTCTTTAATCCTTTAAATTGGTAAGATTTCTCGGTTGTCATGAACCAAATCTTGTATTTAAAATAAAAACATAGGAGAGCCATGAGCCACAATAAGACTTTATTCAAAATATTAAAAATATAAGTTATTGAATTAATTTATATTTTTTATTTAAAAAGCATTTCAATAATGAATCTTTATCACTTGCTATAAGTTATTATTATCAATATTTAACATATTTGGGATTCTCAAACTCAAATAAGGTTTGAAGAAAACAATGCCCAATCACTTAATTTTTAATTTTATCATTCAATTTTTTCATGGCTTTTTCAGCAGTCACAACGGCCAAATCAGTGAGTTTTTCTTTTAAAGCGGCATTGTCCCCTTGCGTATAAATGGCGGTGAAATGAAAGGATTCCAGTTGAATTGGCGTATTCAACACTTCCAATCGACCATCCAAAATTTCTTTTAATGCCGTGAGTGTAGGTACCACTGCTATACCTAGCCCTTGTTCTGCTAAACGTAATAAAGTGGCTAATGAATAACTGGTAATTGAAATAGGTTCATCAATATTTTGTTGCTTCATTCTGGCTTTCAATTCTTTATACGGATAGGTAATTTTAGGGTAAGTCAAAATTGGATGCGACATCAAAGTCTTAAATGACATTTGCCCAATCCCCCCTTTAAATGAAGGTGAAGCTAAAAAGCTCAGTTCAAAATCACAAAGTACACGCTCTATACATTCAAAAGGCAGTGTGGGTCCAAGTAAAAAAGCCATATCCAGCTCACCGGTACGAACGCTTTCTTGCAAATCTGGCGTTAAACTCACCACGATTTCAACTGAAACTTTGGGAAATTCCTGCTGAACTTTCTCCATATATTCCACTAACCATGTATGCACAATGGTCTCAGAGACTCCCAAACGAATCGTACCCGTCAAATACTGACTTTCAGACAACTCTGCAACCAAATCTGTTTCCAGTCGCATAAATTTTTCAGCATATTTAAATAAAGTCACGCCCTTCTGCGTTGCTTTTATTTGACGAGAGCTTCGATCAAGTACTTTAAAACCTAAATCATTTTCAATAGCCGTAATTTTTTGAGAAATCGCTGGCTGAGTGGTGTGCAATTTTGTTGCAGCTTTATTAAAACTATTTAATGTCACGACCCAGTAAAATGCTTCAAGGTTTTTTAGGTTCACACTGAACACCGAATCAAAATTTCAAAATTGAATATGTAATAAATTATGCACCATAATCACTAAGAAACTAAATTTTCTATTATTTTTTAATCTTTTATGTTGAAATATAATATTTCATATTTAGACATCATTTATTTTTATACCACACCCAATGTAATAAATATTGATGTAATAGACAACTTGCATAAATCAAAAAATTCTTAACATTCAATTTTTTAAAATCAGTACACATCAAATCATTTAGTGAAAAACGAAATAGTGTAAAATAAGCCGAAAACTTACACTTATATGGCGGCTTTTTACTAACTCACAATATACAAGACACCATACACCAAGACAAATTATAAGACTCTGCATATAACGTGATACACAGGCATAAAAAAAGCCCTAAACACTGATGTTTAAGGCTTTTTGATTCATATATCGTAATGTAACAACATATAAATTTAAGAATTTGGGGTGGCGGCAATTGAACAAGTCACATAAGTTACTGTTTTATATTTGTTAATTTTTTATCAAAAAACCCAGTGTACAGGACAGTGTACAAATTACTTGTTGCTAGGCTATTTTCTTCGAGTTTGATTGCCATATTGGGAGTCAAATTCATATATAAAATACCTCCATTTCCTCACACGCCCGCGCATTTTCTTTCTTGATTATCACTAAGCTGTATATCGGCTTGTTGTGTTTTTAAAGCTGCTCCCCTTATTGGTGGTTCAGATTCTTAATAGGTAGTATTGATGGTTACGCCTGCTCGTCTTTTTTGACGACAAGGGTGTACCTTTTCCGTAACCATAGCGTTACTGGCGATTGGTACGCAAAGGGATGGTACGCAGTGAAGTACGCACCTAAATGGCATATTTAAATTAATGTATCTTGACCGCCCAAGTGGTTGAGCAAGTTCCCCAGTGGGGTGAATGCTGCACTCGATCCGTCCGCCGTTGGTGGTTGCACCCGATGAGGGGAAAATTTCCTTTATTGCTTGATTCACTAACTACACTTTAAAGGTAGTTAAGAGATGCACTCAGATTTGAGCGTATCTTTTGTGGTTGCTCACTTTTGAGCATCGGCACTGTACGAAAGTTTCGTAGTGACCATATTGCTCATATCTCCAGTAAGACAAAGGGTGGCATTTAAAATGCGTACCTGCTCCCTCATTTGATGGTTCAGGTGTAGTGACATCAAATGTGGCTACATTCGATGCTATGCGAACCTGACTAAACCTGACATTAAAATCAATCTAAGCATATTTCTTCTTTGACGTACTTTGACGAAATAGGTTTTTCTCAAAATAGTGGTAAACCTTGCTGTATATAGCTTGGAGGGTATTTTAATAGGGTTTCTACCGGTCGCCTGTCAAAGTAATTTAGATAGGTACTGTAACGCCTAATTTAATGGCTATTTACCCTTACGTACCCTTACGAAACACCTTATCGTCAAATGTGACGTAAAGCATGTGCTGTAAAGCTTTAAACGCTATTTAAGCCATCTTTTAAGCATTGAGCTGTAAGGGTAAATGATATGCACCAAAGCGCCATACTGAATGCACATATCCGCCATGCTAAAAGCACAGGAACGCCGTACTGGAGCCAGTGATTTAAATCCATTTAGTCTTACGTAGACTTACGAAATAGATATTCATTAATCTACTGTAAGCCTTGTTATGTATGGTCTATACACTAATTGCCATAAATACGCCGTAAGACAAAAATTACCTAGATAAAATAAGCCATTTACCTTGATGTACCTTGATGGAATCAAGCAACCATCAAGAAACGGTAAGCCTTACCACATATAGTTTTGAAGCCATTTTAATAGTCTTCCTACTGGTGGCCCATCAAGGAAATCAAATAAATGCTGTAGAGAATAATTTAAGACTGCTTTGCTTTACGTAGCTTTACGGATTGAAATTTATAAAACGGCTGTAACTCTTACTGTGCTTGACCTACATCACAATCCATATAGATAAGCCGTAAAGCAAAATTAATTTACTTGGATGTACTTGGATGGAATCGGCTATTTTTCACATTTTTTGTACGACGTAGAACGACAAAACGAGGTTTTAGTAATCTGCTATATATCTGTCACAGTAAGGCTTTGAAGCTAATTTGATAATGCTTGCCGTCGTACAAGAGTAGAAGCTTTTTGTGTCGCTAATAATTCACCGATTTAGCATGACAAAATAGGGATTTCTTCTTGGACAGTCTTGGACGAAACATAGGTTTTACGAGTTAGAAAAAACCTAGTAATAACAATATATTGAAGTGGTTTTATAGAACTTTTTTTAAGGCATCTTGTCCAAGACAATATAAATACTCTTTCATGCAAGATTTAAGGCCATTTTGCGACACGTAGCGACACAGATTAAGATTTATATCAGTACGTTTTAACCCTATTAGATTTCAAATCCATAAGGGTGAATTTAGGATTCTAAATCCTGAATTTAGTTATACGTAGTCATACGGATTTACCTTGACGTACCTTGACGGAATGCTACTTTTGAAAATCCATTAAAAATGGCTGTGATGCTTTATTCATAAAGGTCTGAGTGCATTTTATTTCTTTTTTCTAGGGTGGTGCTGTCAAGGTAAATTGCCTATGTCCTGTATAACAACATATACGGCGCTTTCTGCAAGGGAAATGATATTTCTTGCTATACGTAGCTATACAAAACAGCATTTTGAATTGTGAGTGAATGGCATACGAATACAGCCTTTCAGCATGTTTTACTGGTAGGTGCTGTATATCTAATTAACAGGACAAAATAACGAATTTTACTTGATGATTCTTGATGAAATGATACTTATTGAAAGGGGCTGTAAAACCCAATATATAAGGCTTTGAAGCTGTCTTTAATGGTGTTGTAGTCGGTCTTCATCAAGGAAATATTGAATAGGCCTGTCCTGCAATAAATACGGATTCTTCTTAGACGTACTTAGACAGAATCAATTTATTTAGGTTGACGTAGGTTGACAGAATGATGATTTAGTAAAATAGGTTAAAGCCTTGCTGTATAGGGTCTTGAGTATCATTTAATGCTTTATTTCTGCCGTATGCCGTCAACCTAAATTGAAATGACTTGTCTAAGTAAAATTACGGCGTTTTTGTCAGTGAAAATGTCAAAACATTAATATTATATTTCATAAGTTTACTGGTTTTCTTATCAAAAAAATGTCAAAGATTATGTCAAAGACATTGGCACATAAAAAAGCCCCCGATTAAGGAGGCTCTTTATTAATTTGCTGTTTGTTGTATTTGATCTGTGGCTTGTTTTTTAAACTCAGGATTGTCTTTTACCTGATACAACCATATCCCAAGTTGAAAAAGGGTCACTATGGCAGCACCAATAATACCTGCCAAAACATTTTCCCCAATCCCTTGCCAAAAGCCTTTTTGAGCTGCTTTTACGATAGCATCATCTCTGATTCTTAATTGATACTGAGTTAGTTCATCAACTATCGTTGCGCTAACAAAATTATTAACGCTCGTTTCAGCCATTTGTCTGTATTGCTGTATTCGAAGATCGGAATCTGTAGTTAAGTTGAATTGTTTTAACTCATCCTCGGTTGGCTCTCTATTAGAGTTTTGAGCTTTGAATTGTGCAATCCAGTCTAATTTTTCATTCTTATATATTGTATAGGCAACCATTCCGACAAAATCTGTGTCGGAGGTTACTAACTTTGTAAAGGTTTGATGCCTATTCATATAGATGCTTAATCTCGGCTACGAGTGCGCGCATATGCGTTATTGATTTCTTGAGTAGAATAACGGCGACTTGAAATATCTTGCTGAACACTTACTGGTAAACTCGATGTATCAACTTTCTTGCCGTCAATCATGTTTTGATTTGCTTTGCGGATAGATGCAAGGCTTACACTTCTAAAAAGCATTTTCATACTAAGTCCCCTTACACGGAGTATGTAGCACTCTACTTTTCTTTAGAGTCTAAAAAAGCCTATTAATTTGGGCTAGATAATATAAAGGGTTATTACACCCTTACAATCTCATTTTATTCTTTTAAGAATAATTTGCAATTAGTAGATACAAAAATATGCACAGATACGGACTAATACAGATTGATATGGACTTATAAAAAGCCCCATCAAAGGGGCATATCTATCTTTAGTCATTTCTAAATACGTTTTGAGCATCATTGAAAATTGTTCCAATGATTTTTCTTTGCATTCTCAAGAATCCGTTGAACCATTTTGTACTCCTCAACACGTTTCAAATCTTTATCCGTAATTGTAGACAAGCGTGATAAATCCATATTGTGTGCTACATCAGCAAGTTTAACTTCACATGCAAGTCTATTATTTGAGACACGGTGAGCTGAATCAATACGGTGCTCATTATTAAATTTTGTCAAAGCAACTACCGCTTGAATGATCTGTTCACTGCATCCCTGCATTTTTAGATCATCTATAGTTGTATCTGTGTCTTCAAGTAAATCATGACTCACAGCTACAATTTTTGCGTCTATAGATATGACCTGATTCATAACAGCCAAAGGATGAAGTATGTAAGGCTGACCACCTTTGCACACTTGCCCACTATGTTTTATCGTAGCTAAAATGATCATTTTACTGAGTAAATCCATATTGTTTTCAGTGTTCACATTGTCACTCCATTTAAAGTCACCATTACATTATCAATTTCACTCTTTATTCCATATAGCCAGTAAAAATAAATTATTAAATCCCCAAAAAGACAAAAGCCCCAACTAAGGAGGCTATTATCATTTAAAGCAATTGCAGCACATCAGCTCTAATCTCTGTCACTTCCTTTTCTGATCCGCTTTGGTCTTTCCATTTTCTTGTACGTAATGAACCCTCAATATAAACCTTACCGCCTTTCTTGAGGTACTTACTGGCAATCTCAGCTAATCGGTTACTGGTAGCGATTCTGTGCCATTCTGTAGCCTCTTTACGTTCTCCAGTGGTCTTGTCTTTCCAATGTTCCGATGTTGCCACGCTGAATGTGGTAATGCTGCCACCATTGGGGAAATTCTTAGTTTCAGGGTCACGACCTAATACGCCCATGACAATGGCTTTATTTACGTTTGGCATTGTTTACCTATCTAAATTTATATTTTTCTATAGAAACCTTGCGATTTTGCGATTCCACTCTATAACCCTTATGTAGTAAGGCTTTTCATACCGCAACCCTATGTTTTTTAGTTTTGCGACTTGCGATTTTCTGTGCTTATCGCAATGGAATCGCAACCTGTCGCAGTGCTATCGCAAATAGTTTGCGATTCTCAAGCCCTTATATATCAAGGCATACAAGGAAAAATCGCAGAATCGCAGTTATTTCAGTAGTAAAGGGTTTAATTCAATGCACTGTGTTTTATTAATAATGACCAATCTCACATAATTGGATTCAATTAACTCTTTTAAGCATGGGTCAAAAGCTCTTGTTTTTCTTAGGTGTGATGGTGCGCCTTTTAATGCGAGGGTTTTGGCAATACAGTTTGTTTTATCTGCATCACACTTTCTAATAAGCCATTTAATTAAACGCTCTGCATCACTCTCAGTACGAACTTCAATATCTGAATAGGTTGCCCATTCATTCAGTGAGTGCTTAACCACTTCACAGGCCCCAGTCAGGGTACTGGCATCAATCCACTGTAATCCCTCAAAATAAGCGAATACCGTCGCTAAACGCCGTGCTAATTGACTGGCACGACTGGCAAATGCTTGTAGATATTCATAGCGTTTCCCTTTGCCCTGTAGTTCCTCAAACATATTGTAAAAAGCAGAATCAATTTCCCTTGCTTCATCATTCATGGGAATGACATAACGGCCATTATTTAATTCATGGTTTGCCTGTGGACGTGGACTGTCATCTAATAAATATTCACAGCGTGTCCAGTAGGCAATTAATCGGTGGTCATGATTGGCATTCTTAGATCGGTAAATGGCATCTTGTAGGCGTGTGCCTGCTAAGTTCTCAGGAACGGTAAGAATGAAGCGCGGTAAAAAGCCTTGCCCCCTTAGTACTGGGTCTTTGAGTGCATCAGATAAAACCTCATGCTGCCCCTGTAGATTGAATGTGAGCCGTACATCATAAGCGCGACCACTACCATTCAAATTAGATTTAGACCGAGTACGCTCCACGGATCCATCATCAAATAATTTGGCATAACCACCTAAGGCCTGATTGCGTGTATCGCCTTTCATGGTATGGCCACCAAAGAATTGAGCAGCCTCATCACTGGCAATAGATGCATTATTTAAAATGCCATCCACATATAACCCTGCAATGGATTCAAGGGTAATATCACTGTAGAGCGTGCTAGGGTCATTGGGTGGTGGGTTCTCTGCACAATATGCCTCACGGTCTTTCTTATCTAAACTTGCCTGTCCACTTTTCCATTGCTCGAGGTCACGGCGATATAATTCATATTGTTTACGCTCATGCTGAATGATGGCCTTGTCTGCCATATTTCGACTGGTACTTTTACGGCTGCCACTTTGCCCCTCAGTGAGTAGATATAAGCTGCATGGCTCACCTTGTGGGCTAAATGGATGAGGTGCATTCACATGGGCTTGAGCAATATGTGACATTGCACCAATTACGCATTGAGCAGTCATAGCAATCGGTGACTGTACATGCTCAGAAATGGCCATGACTGCATCTTTTGCCAATGGCGGTAATGCATGTATCGGATAAGGGTTATTTATTGCTGTTTCAGCCTGTGCCAGTGGTAATAATTCACCCCATGCACCTGTAGGCAATTGCTCTATAGCCTCATCAATAAAAGCAGTAACTTCCTCTTTGCTCTCATGCTGTGACAGCTCAATCAAAAATTCACTTTCACCCATTTTTTGATACTGATTTAGCAATCGTGCTGCCGTGTTCTGTTCCAGTTTCTTGAACGGCTCAAGCTGTATATGCTCAGGGCGTACAGGTAGATATAAGCGCTTGATATCCTGCCTGTGATAACTGATTAATCACAAATTGGATCTGCTCAAAATCAAAGGACTTGAGTTCTGTTTGTTTGGTATTGCATAGGGTGGGTAATATCACCAATGCCACGGCGTAACCTGTTTGGGCAATCTTAAAGAATGCCTCTAGGCTGTAGGTGATAATGACAGGCTGGGCATGGTGGAAATCACCATACCCTGCAAAACCCTTAGCTAATCCATCAGGGATGACAGCTACAGGGCGGTTGTCTTGCATAACAGCACATTGAACAAGTTCTAATTGCTTATTCACAATAGGAATAATTAAAGGGCTTTCATACTGAATACCGTTTATATCTACATTGCTTTGGTCAACATAGATCGGCTGTTCAGGACTGCCAAAACGCTCAATAATAGAATGGTTTAGATATGTTGCATCCTGTGGATTTAGGGTAGTGCATTGAGCTAATATAGTTTCAGGCTGAATTAAGCCATGCTGAAAGTTTTTGGCGGTGTTATTCATAGTGACACCGCCTTTTTATTTGCTTCCCATTCAAAAGCCATCGGCAGTATCTTTTCAATCATTTCTAATTTTGTTTGTAGCTCATAGATTAGGTCTGCAACAATTTCTCATTAATAGCTAATTCTTCTACCATTTTCAAAACAGTTATAGGTTGCGATATTGAGATATTTTTAGCACTGGATACCATGCTGCTATTACAACATCCTGAGCATTTAAATGATTTGAATCCTCATGGGGTACGAAAAAAGCTGTAGTCGTGCAAAGCTCAGGAAAATATTCTTTTTAGTATTTTGGAGTAGGCATGATTAATGCGCTCCTTGTAGATAAGAAGCTCTGCCATTCATGACCAAATGAGGGTGGCAAAGCTGAAAAGGGTTGGTCAACAGGTCTACAAGGTTTCCTGCACACTCGAAAGTGTCCCCCTCCAGCTCCGCCATAACATGCGAACGCATAGAGATATTACGCACAAAAAAACCGCTGTGAGCGGGATGTGCGCCTCGTAGAATATAGCTGACCAAAGCTAATTCACCATGTGGGTGAACGCCGTTAGCATAAGCAAAACGTCCATAGCTTGCAACAAGAAAAACTGTTATTGCCCAGACTAAGAACAGTTTTAAAAGGTTTAAACATGAACGCAGTTTTGCGTTTACTTTAGAAAACAGCATGTTATACCCCTCCAAACAATGCGGATAAATTCACACTATAAACGTCCATCCATGCTTGAAATGGATAAGTGTTTACCTTGCCATAACGGTCATCATGTACCTTTTGAGGTTTTACGCCGTGAGCCTTACACCACTTATTTAATGGTTGCCATGTGTAGGTATTACTTGTTAAACGCTCAACAGCTAAGACTGTGGCATTCTTTTTACTTTGCCCAATTTGATCTTTTAAGCGTTGATTCTCTTGCACGGCGTTACTGGCGGTTGCCATTGCTGTAGCGGTCTTTTTATCGCTGATATGGGCTTTGGTCTTAACGGCAATTTCACGCTCGAATTGAGCCTTTTGGAGCTGTTCATGGGTATCTGCCAATGCACGTAATGCACTGGGTAGGTCTTCGGGTAACATCAGCTTTGGTTTCAGTATGTTTTCAAGCTCATGCAATCGTTGAATGACCTGATAGCGTAATTTAATGCTGTACCCGGTGATAAGCGTTTCTACCAAGTCTTTAGGCAATAAATATTCAATATAAGTTTGACCATTTTGGGGGTGTATCCAATTTTGGATATACCCCTTTGGATCTAAATCCAATTCATCAAACATGGTTAGGCAATCACGTAATACATGGAAATGCTCTTTACCTGTCAGCTCTGCAATATCGCGGCTAGACATGGTTAATACTGGTACTGTTAATTGATTCATGCTCAAGCCCTCACTGCACACGGTTGATATGGATATTTGAATTAATCAAAACACCCTCATTGGATAGTCCGACCTTTTGGCGGTTATCCATCATTTGCAATAAATGCTGTTCGGCATCCTCAAAGCTCATGCCTAAATGTTTGGCAATATCCTCTAATTGGTACATTGGTTGACCGTCATCCGTATAACCGCTTACTGGTGGCAATAGATTCAGCTCTTTGGCTTTGGCATCCATTTCCGCTTTGATATGTTCAGGCGTGTAATGCAGTGTCAGCATGAATGCCTGCTCTGTGATTGGATGACCGTCGCCGTACTGTTTCAGCATGGCTTTGTAGTGGTCAAAGGCTTTGAAGAACTCAGGGTTTACATACTCAGTCATTGTGTACCCCCTCAAAAGTAAGCTGTAAATTGTTTTTGCATGTGGTGATTCTTAGATTTAAATCCTGCATTGAATAACGATGATTCACTAATCCAGTGCCATGAAATGAGCCTTTCGCTTTTTGGGTCTTTGCCTGCATACATAAGCGGTTTAATTCTTCATATGCGGTTTGTCTTGCTGAATAGCTCCCAGTCTTGCGAATCGTTGGAAGCACCTCAGCAAATACCCAGTTTTGGAAATTGATTGCTTCGGGTTTGGTCGATCTAAATACAATGCGGTAAAGGTTTTCTTCACTGATAAAGGTAATAAACTGATTTCCGCTTGCCGTGGGGGTACACAAACTATGTGTACCCTTTGGATTTAAATTAAATCGGCTTGGGTTTGCTCTTTGCATTCCTAACGCATTACATACATCAGCAAGACAAAACAAAGGCAGTCCGTTTGCATCAAGGGCAATACGAACGCCGTGTTCATTGAAATTGAAAATAGCTGGGTTCATGCTGCCACCTCATTTAACTCATACCGTGCATGAGTTCCTTTGCAATTCAGATTAGGTTCGTGATGGGTGATGATGTTGTGTCCAGCGATACGTAAACGCTGAATGACGGCGCTCAGGCGGTAGCAATCGAATAGATTTATCGCTTCTGCCTGTGAAATGGTCTTACCTGTTTTAAGGTGGGCCAAAACTTGGCTTTGATGATTTGTACTCATGCTTTGCCCCCTATGTTGATTAAATCCAAAAGGGTTGAAAGGTGATGCATAGCCTGCTGTTCAGCATCGAGCATCTGCACAATATGCTTAGGTGATATATGAAAGGTTTTAAGACGTGAGGGACGAATATATTCGGCAAGGGCATCAATGCGCTTTTTGACAAGCTCTGTGTATTCCATAGGCTCATCAATACCGGCTTTCATACTGCGCTGGTACTGGGTATCCAATACGCCGTATAGATCGTTTAGCGTGGCTGAGGTTTCTTTTAACTGACCATGATTAATAGAGGTCACTAAATCACGGTTATAGATGTCCTTTTGCACGGCGTTTAATTGCCGGCTGGCATTCAAGGCAATCGCTTTAATTTGATTTTTAGTCATGAATTAAGCCTCCAATACTGCAAGGCTGTTCTTTTGATTGTTATGCCATTCAACAAGCTCGGCATAGTCGAAATAGACTGGAGATTGTTTGGTATCGCCTGTCTTAATCGCTTGAGGAAAAGTTTTATCAGAACGCACTAAATGGCGTAATGATTCACGGCTTATGTCCAGTAGCTCACAAGCTGTTTTGAATTGAACGCGGATTGGTTTGATAGTCATTTATGCACTCACATAACTAAATATTGTGAATACATAAAAACAAATTTACGAATATTCTTAAATGTAATTCTTGGTCGTAAATATATGATTTTTATTGTTAAAAATAACAACAAACCCGCCTAAAATATCTTTCTATTTTAAATAAATATAATTTAAGGCTATTGAAATAATAGTTTTTTGGAAAGGTACTTTTTTATAAGATCGAAATAGTATTTTGAAGTGGTTAAACACTATTTTTAAAAATTAAATAATATTTCTCAACCTCGAGATAGTATTTTAGCCATTGCCTGCTCAGATTCTTTTTTAGCACCTGATCTTGTTTTTATTAAGTTAGCTAGGTGAGCTATATTAGTGTCCGTAACCTGATAGTTATAAAAATTTCCGTATTCTTCTAGGCAAACTTTGATTCTTTCTTGTTTTGTACCCTCAAATCTACCAATAAAATTTAGATCGTGGTGTACTCTTAACAATAAAGCAAATGACGGTACATAGTCTGGATTATTACTATCTAAAAAATGAACAAAATTAATACTTTCTTTCTGAGTTTCTGATAATTCTTGTTTAGGCTTTTCACAAATCATTTTCGTTAAATCAATACACTGATTTTTATAAAAATTATCATCACTTTCATAGCAAGTTTTGGAGATATACGGATGGCAATTTTTAATTAAATTATCATCAATATTTACACCACTATTTTTTAAATCTACTAATAAACGCCCACGAGCAAAACCCACGCATTCGCTAAATAACTCACAATCCTCCCCGTCTGCAACAAGCTCTATAATTTTAATAGGGCAGTTATAAAAGTCATTATCGTTATATTCGTACTCAATGAGGGTATAGCTATTTATAGAAACTAGCTTTTTAGTTCTGTTTAGAATTTGAACATGATTAACAAGCCATTGAGCTGACTTCTCAATAGTAGTATTTTCAATATCTGATAAAAGGCTTAATAGTTCATTAACAGCAATAAACTGTTTTTCAATATTATCTAAATCTCTTTTTATAACACTCAAAATTGCCTCCCAAGCATCCCCAAAAAATAGCTAAGCCAATCGAATTGGGTATTCGACTTTCGGGAGCAAACCTAGACTTAGCAAACGGAATATAAACGATATTTAATTATAGTTGTGTATATTTGGGTAAATGGTGCGCCAAGTCTTGTCACTTAACCTTTTTAAATTGGATAATGCTTTGATCTGCTATTTCCTCTAAATGGGTTGCATACCACTGCATCATGTTCGCCCTATCCTGTAAGTACTGGGCTTTGTTATATACCCCTGCTACGCCGTCCTTTACATGGGCTAAAGCTGCCTCAATATGACGCTCATCAAAGCCCCTGTTATTGAGCAATGTACTTGCAACATGTCTAAATCCGTGTGGTGTCTGTCTGCCCTCATACCCCATACGGCGTAAAGCCATAATAAAAACGGTGTCTGATTTAGGTTTGCTCTTGTCCGATCTGCTTGGGAATAAATACTTTGAATTGGTTTGGTAGGTCTGCAACTCTCTTAATATAGCAACTGCTTGAGTTGATAAAGGCACGACATGCTCACGACGTTTCTTCATGCGATATTCGGGGATATTCCATAGCCCTTGCTCTAAATCGAACTCATCCCATTTCGCTTCCCTCAATTCAGTAGGTCGGCAGAACAACATAGTCAAAAGCTGTAAGCCCATTCTTACATCAAGTGAAGCATAGTTATTGATAGCTCTTAATAAGGTGGGTAACTCCTGCTCACTGACATGAGCCATATTTTCCTTTTTACCTTGTTGTAGGTATTTTTGGATTCCCTCTAGCGGGTTGTAATCCATACGCCCAGTCACCTTAGCAAAATCATATACATCACGGCACATGGCACGGATACGATTCACTTGTTCATATATACCCTGCTCTTGCTGTATTCCTTTTAAATGATTCATCCACTCAATAGGTTTAATTGTGGTGTACAAGCGTTTGCCAAAAACTGGGAATATATGTTTTTCTAATGCACCTTTGTTTCGGGTCATTGTGTCTTGTACCCATGCTTCGACTTTAGTGTCTAACCATTCACGCGCCAATACTTCAAAGGTGGCGTTATTCTGCTCCAGTTCTTGTCGTTTGCGTTCTTGTTTGGTAATGATTGGATTGTCGCCGTGTGAAATGTCTTTGACTATCTCTCTTGCTTTTTTCCTTGCCCCTGCTCCCGATAGTTCAGGATAAGTACCAATGCCTAACCATGACCATTTGCCATCAGCCTTTTTATATCTGAATAACCATGCCTTTTTACCATCAGGCTTAACACGGAAGTACAGACCATCACCGTCAAGTTCTCTATATTCTTTTAATTCAGGTTCTAAGGTGGCTAACACGGTATCAGCCAACGGTCTGCGTTTGATATCTACTCTTTTCATAACCTTGTACACCCGTCAGTTCAATAAAACGTGCAATGTACATGACAGTGTACATGGTGCATGTACACTGTAGCTAGTTATGTTTGGTTATGTTCAGGCATAAAAAAAGGCTTAACCCCTTTAGGATTAAGCCTTTCAGTTCCTAAACTTGGCATACTTTGCCATGTTTGGGAAGGTATTTG